>NZ_JAEKEU010000009.1:0-1409789 GCF_016650935.1 Bacillus sp. TH25
GCGCTATCTGTAAACCCTGTTTTTAAACCGTCTATTCCTTCTATATATAAAGCTTTATTATTTTTGTTTAACATCTCATTTGTGTTTGTAACATTAATATTATTAAATGCTAACTGACTTTGACGTAAGTGAGTCACTTCTAATATCTCTGGGTAATCTTTTATAAGATGATACGCTAATTTCGATACGTCAGCTGCTGTCATTTTTGTTTCACTTCCGTCGGGCTCCTGCAATCCGGAAGCATTCGCGAATTTAGCTTTATCTGACATTTCTAACTGCTTTGCTTTTTCATTCATAAGTTGAACAAAGTTTTTTTCTGTCTTAGCTACATGTTCCGCTAAAGCGACAGCCGAATTATTAGCCGATTCAATCATTAACGCATGATATAAGTCCTTAACAGTTAATGTATCATTTGCTTGCATCGGGATTTTTGCACCCTCTGTTTGTGCCGACTTTTCACTTATTTTCACTGGATCTTCCCAGTGGACTTTCCCATTATGTATACTCTCTAAAACGAGATATGCTGTCATCATTTTTGACATACTAGCAGGGGCAACAGCTTCATTTTCATTATTTTGATAAATAACTTCTCCATTACTCGCATCGATAATAATAGCTGCTTTTGCATCAATTTCTGGTGGTATATATTTTGGTGGAACTACTTTTTCAGATAGCCCTGTTTTAGGTAGCTCTGCCACTTGTAAAGGCTGAGTATCTACTTTTGTTTCACTCTTTTGAACCCCTTGGAAAAAGAACCAACATATACCCAGAATTACTACTAATAGGATTGTTAATCTTCCCCATTTTAACCGCTTCATTCTAAAACTCCTTTAGCAAACCTTTTATACACTCATGTTTAACCATATCAACAATTACTTTATATCGTCAAGGTAAAAAGTATATTTATTCATCTACAGCAATTATAATTTCAACCTCGTTCTCTTTTTCATATATGTTACACTAAAAACAACAAAATATAAGAATATTCAATAACATCGAACCACAAAAACACTATATAATAGAAAGGATTTATACAAATGATACTTCCAAAAGCATTAAAATATGGCGATACAATTGGCATCTACTCTCCCTCTTCACCAGTAACCTATACTTCTCCAAAGAGATTTGAGCGAGCAAAATTATACTTAGAACAGAAAGGTTTTCATATATTAGAAGGTTCACTAACAGGTCAATATGATTATTATCGCTCCGGGAGCATTAAAGAGCGTGCTGATGAATTAAATGACTTGATTAGAAACCCTAACGTCTCTTGTATCATGTCGACAATTGGGGGACTGAATTCAAATTCATTACTACCTTATATTGATTATGAGACTTTTCAAAAGAATCCTAAAATAATGATTGGCTATTCAGACACAACAGCATTATTACTAGGAATTTATGCAAAAACAGGAATTCCTACATTTTATGGTCCAGCACTTGTTCCTTCTTTTGGTGAATTTGAGCCTTTCGTAGATTGCACGTACAAATATTTTACGGATACTTTATTAACTGATCAACACCTTCCTTACAACATAAACCAGCCGTTATTTTGGTCAGATGAATTTATTAATTGGGAAGAAAAAACGAAAGAAAAAGATCTTCGACCGAACAATTGGATTTCAGTAATTGGTGGGAAAGCTACTGGACGTATTATTGGTGGGAATTTAAATACTATACAAGGTATTTGGGGTAGCCCCTATATGCCACTTATTCAAGATGGTGACATTCTCTTTATTGAAGATAGCTCAAAAGATGCAGCTACTATCGAAAGAAGTTTTTCATTACTTAAAATTAACGGCGTTTTTGATAAAGTTTCAGGTATCATCCTTGGAAAACATGAGCAATTTGATGATTGTGGTACAAATAGAAAACCTTACGAAATATTATTAGAAGTATTACAAAATCAAAAACTTCCTTTTCTAGCCGATTTTGATTGTTGTCATACTCATCCAATGATTACTTTACCTATAGGTATTCAAGTAGAGATGGATGCAACAAATAAAACGATACAAATAATAGAACAGTGGAAAATCTAACTCTACTAGCTCTATTATTTTCAGCTCTAAAGCTACGCATTGCCTTCTATTGTTTTACATTAGAAGACATGATACTATATATTTTGGAATGTGAAGAAATAAACAAAAATCATTTCAATATGCCTTTTATATATAATAAGAAGCTATTGATTATATACATCGAGTTTACATACGTGTATATAAAGTAAAAGAGAGTGAATATATGAAACCAACTATTAAAAACTATGTATTTTTACATGTAGCCTTCTTGATATATTCTATCATTATGGTTTACATGAAATGGGCATCTCAATTCCCTATTGCATCAATTTCATTTTTTATTGCTTACTTCGGACTTGTTGTACTTTTATTCGGATATGCAATTCTATGGCAACAAGTCATTAAGAACTTTGAAATTTCTAGAGCATATTCACACCGTGGGATTATCATACTATGGTCAATGCTTTGGTCAGTATTCCTGTTTGGAGATACGATACAGTGGAATCACATACTTGGCGCAGCTATTATTATCGTCGGAATTGTGGTGGTGACAAAAGATGAATAGTTATATGTTATTATTGATATTTGGGATAATTTTAGCCAATTACTCACAAATATTATTAAAAAAGGCTACTTTACAACAATACGATTCTAGAATAAAAGAATATGTGAATCCTTATGTTATCATCGGCTACTTTTTATTTGTAATTAATGCCGGATTAAATGTGATCGCCTTAAAGGGCATGGCATTAAAGCAAGCATCTGCATTAGAATCATTAAGCTATATCATCATTTTAATTTTCAGTTGGTACTTCCTAGGGGAGAAAATCACGAAACGAAAAATCATTGGCAACATTATTATTGTCATTGGTGTAATCATCTATTGTATTCAATAACAAAAAGATCCGTTTATGATAAACGGATCTTTTTGTTATTGCCCTAAATTTTGAACCTTATCTTTCAAATCACGAACTTGTTCTATCGTCTGCATAAGCTCAGAGTTTTTAAACTGCTCTACATTCATTTTTCCTTCCTCTATCTTTGTCATAGATGTATCAATTAATGTATTTAACTTTTCATTATAACCGACGATTTGCTGGTGAAGATCCTTCGCTACATCTGGTGGTGTTAATTCATTAAAAGCTGGTATATCTTGTTTAATTTCAGTAAGTTTCGTTTCTAGTTCTTTCCGGGCTTCCCCATCCTTAACAGCCTTTTCAGCTAATGTTGGCGCTTCATTTGCAAATGCACTTATTTCATTTACATAGTCTGTCGCTTTTTGAGCGTAATCTATGGAGTTCTTCCCTTCCTCTACTAGCGAACATCCCATCAAACCAATTGAAACTACAATTGAAAGTAACATTGTTTTTGTAAACTTCATTTTTACCTCCTAAATAATTTCCATACTTTTATTCATTTATAAACACTTTATTTTCTTCTTATACACTTTATCACATCATGTCTTATTTTTTTAATCTTCCTCTTATACATTCTAGAAAAATCATTATTATCCTGTTCAACATGTACCTCGAAACTATCTTCATTTAAATATAAAACAGACATACTTATTTTCAGTACGTCTGTTTTCCAGGTACGTATAACTCTCACTAATTAAAGTTTCTCTTTATCCTCTCACATGCCCTATTACTGTTATAATATCTATGTCTATATGTACACTAATAATATCTTCTATAATGTCCGTATATCCTTGGCCTAAAGGTGTTCCGTAATGTAATAAAATTTCTTTTTTTTCATAAACTGACTTCGGTACTGTAAAAATAAATTTCCTCATATTCCGCTCATCAGCAGGCTCCAGAATTAAAACAATGCCATCCTCTTCAAACATATAATCACGCCTTCCAACAATCCATTCACTATGGCTCAAGTATTGCCTTGAAAGGATAGGTTTTAAACACCCTTTCTAACAATATATAACCATTTCATGATCAAATAGCTTATACGGCTTATATGATTTCACCACAAATACAAAAAAACACGAACCTTGAACTACCAAGAATTTGTGGTTTTTTGCATTTCATTCCTATATACCTTTATCAAGCTCATATAACCTACGATATTTCTCATTTTCTTTCAGTAGCTGTTCGTGACTACCTTGCATAGCGATTTGGCCACTATCAAGGAAAATAACTTCATCTACATGTTCAATTCCTACAAGATGATGTGTAATCCAAATAACAGTCTTTTCTTCTGTTGCAGAAAACATTGTTTCTATTAAGGCTAATTCCGTTTTAGGGTCTAAACCGATAGTCGGTTCATCAAGTACAATAATCGGTGTTTCTTGCATAAGAGTTCTTGCAAATGCTACCCTTTGCCTTTCTCCGCCAGAAAACCTCTTTCCCATTTCATGCATTTTTGTTTGTAATCCATCAGGAAGAGAAGCAATGTGTGGTGCTAGCTGTGCTTTCTCTAAAGCTTTCCATATCTCTTCATCATTAGCCTCTGGTTTACCGATCCGCACATTATTTCCAATTGTCGTATCGAATAAATGTGGTTTTTGGTTTAATACAGAAATATATTTTGACAAAAAATCCGTACGAGCTTGTTCACCATTCAATATAATTTGGCCATTCACCGGACGTAGTGCACCAGTTAACAATTTTAGTAAAGTAGATTTCCCTGTTCCACTTCTACCTAAAATAGCAATTTTCTTTCCTGCCTTTATTTGCAATGATACATCTTTTAATACAGGTTCATTACTATCCGGATAATTATACGACACATTACTCAGTTCGATATCTACATGTTTTGATACAACGTATTCTTTATTTACAGGTAACTCCTTACCACCATCCAAAGCGCTCTCACTTTCTACGCCATTAAGCCGATGAGCAGATTCTACATAAGATGGAATTCGATCGATAGCATCTGATATAGGGATAAGCGCATTTGTCACAGATAATGTCATTAATACGAAAGCTGCGATAACTGTAGGTGCAATCTGTTCACTTGCCGCTGCATTTCCAGTCCATATAATCATTGAAATGACTACAATACCTACTGTTAAGTGAATGAGACTGTCTCGAATATGGTACCAGCGTTTCACTCTCTTTTCTGTCTTTAACAACTGGACATTTTGCGCTACATACTCATTAATAAATTCATCTTTTCTACCACTCGCCTGCCAATCAGATAACCCAAATACAGCATCTGTCAATTGTTGATACAAACGATTTCTTCCTCGCTTCAAAGCAACATGATGTCGTTTCATCAAAAGTAGTGATACTAATGGGAGAAGAAAAACAATAACAGCTAACATACAAGCTGCGATAAGTGCAAATACTAAGTCAAATGCACCGATAACAATTACGAAAATGCTATATACAACTAACGCTAATATACTAGGGAATATTGTACGTAAATATAGATTCTGTAAATGTTCAATATCCTCAGACAATACACCTAGTACATCACCAGTTTGAAAGCGAGAGCGTAAAAATAACGCCTGTGGTTCTACAATTCTATATAGTTTCGTTCTCATTTTTTCTAATATACGTAATACAACATCATGCCCAACTAAACGCTCTAAATAATGAAAGACCGCTTGTCCTATACTAAATGCACGCGTTGCGACAATAGGAACATATACAGCCATTACATTTTCCGGTCTGAGAGCAGATTTAGAAATTAAATAACCTGAAATGAAAAGTAACATCGCACCCGAACTAACTCCAAGAAGCCCAAGGAAAATAGTCAAAGTCATTCTACCTTTATTTTGCTGTATATAAGGCTTAATCCAGTTACTCATCGCTCTCCCCTCTCTTCGCTATAAAAATGTAATGTCTCATTCGTTAAAAGTTCTTCATATGTTCCGCTTTCTATAATTTTCCCTTTATTAAAAATAAGAATATGATCCATTTGCTTCATCCAATGCAGACGATGTGTTGCAAGAAATACTAACTTACCTTCAAACAGACGTAACATCGATTGCTTTATTTCAAATTCAGTTTCAATATCAAGATGTGCTGTAGGTTCATCTAATAAAATGATTGGCTTTTTACTTAAAAGTGCACGTGCCATAGCGACACGTTGTTCTTGTCCGCCACTAAGCATACGTCCACCTTCTCCAATTCTTTCGTACATCCCATGTGGTAATGATGCAACGAGCGAACGAAGACCAACTTCATTAATAACTCTCTCAACTTCTTCATCAATTATATTCGTTTCATAGAAACAAATATTATCTTTTAATGAAAGCGGAAAAATATAAGGTTGTTGCGGAATATAAGCAATATTTTTTTGCCAATCTTCTCGAGTAGATTCACCAATTTCCACACCATTTACTAACATCTTCCCACCCGAAGGAGGTAGAAATCCTGCTAACACATCGATTAACGTTGATTTCCCTGCCCCACTTTCACCAATAATGCCTATAGCACCGTTACCTTGCCAAGTAAAATCAATTCCCTCTAATATAGCCTTTGCAGATTCATCATTATTTACTTTTACATCTTGTAATTTCAAACTACTAGAAGAATTCCATACTATATCTACATTCGAATCTTTCTTTTCTATTTCTTTTTGTTTCTGTAAAATTTCTTCTATTTGCTCCATTGCCAGTTGTCCATCTAATGTAGCATGATAATTCGCTCCAACTTGCTTAATCGGCAGAAAATATTCCGGCGCTAAAATTAAAATCGTAAGAGCTGGCAACAGTATAATTGTCCCATCTATTAACCGTATCCCTAATCCAACTGCTACAAATGCAATTGATAAACTCGTAAAGAAATCTAATGCAAAAGAAGAAAGAAAAGCAACTCGCAAAGTACGCATCGTTGCTTTTCTATATCGTTTACTTACTTTTTCAATCTTTCCTTCGTGCTGTTTACTTTTCCCTAAATACTTTAATGTTTCTAATCCTTTTAACGTATCTACAAAATGATTAGAAAGTACACGATATGTCTCATATTGGCTATCCGCCATTTTCTGCGCTGCTAATCCTAGAAGGATCATAAATATGATCACAATTGGAATCGTTACAACTAATATGATTCCCGACTCAATGTCTAGTGTAAAAACATATAGAACAATTAGCCCTGGAACGATACTACTTCTAATCATTTTAGGAATTGTCAATTCAATATATGTTTTAAATTTCTCAATACCTTCTATCGATAAAGTAACCAGATGACCAGTCCCATTCGTTTGGACAAATCTCGGCCCTAACGTAAAATATGCTTCTATTAACTGTTTACGTAATGCAAATCCTGTTTTTTCAGCGAAACGCTCAACCAATATTTGCGATGTTCGCACTAACATTTGGCGTGCTGCAAACGTGATCCCAAAATAAACAGTTTCATTTAGCACAGCTTGCACTGTTTCTCCATGAAATAAAAATGTGATTGCTCGTGCTAAAAACACTGTCTGCGCAATGATACTACACGCCTCTAAAATGCTAATAAGACTTAAAGTTACATATAAAACTCGGCTACCAGGATACGACGGAAGTCCTCTTTTTCTTTTCATTAGTACTCCAAATCTTTGTCTGACTTAACAGGTTGTCTAAATACATAGAAACTCCATATTTGACTACCGATAACAAACGGTAAAATAGCAAGAGAAAAATAGCTCATCAGTTTTAATGCATAAGGTCCTGATGCCGCATTATAAATTGTCAAATCATTTACCGCTCCTAATGAGCTAATCATGACACGCGGGAACATACCGATGAACACACTTGCACTTAACAAAATGATTGTTAAACTCGTCATAAAGAAAGCCCAACCATCTCTTCTTCTTTTATTTAATAAAGTAGAAACAAATAGCGCTACAAAAGCTCCAATTGGAACCATTAGCCACTCTGAACCATGTGCGGTGAAAATATCTGTTTTCCATAACCCTACAGCTGCAAAAACAAGAAGTGTTATTAATGCAAAAGGTGCAATCTTTGTCGCGGCAATACGTGCGCGTTCTCGTAATTTTCCTGTTGTACGTATAGTAAGGAATTGCAAACCATGAACAATACATAGAAGAAGAAACATAACTCCCCCAAGTAACGCAAATGGGTGAAGTAATTTCATAAATCCGCCTACCATATTTTTACTTCCATCAATTGGTACACCTGTCATAAAGTTTGCGATTGCAACTCCCCAAAGTATGGGAGGTAGCAAACTTCCAATAAACATGCCCCAATCCCAGAAACTCTTCCATTTATGATTTTCTATTTTCGCACGGAATTTAAAGGAAACACCTCTTATAATTAATGCAAGAAGCATAAACACAAATGGAATATAAAACCCACTAAATAAAGTTGCATACCAGTGCGGGAATGCCGCAAACATAGCGCCACCAGCACAAACAAGCCATACTTCATTTGCGTGCCAAAACGGCCCAATTGTATTTAAATATATACGTTTTTCCAAATCGTTTTTCCCTAAAAACCTTGAAACAATTCCTACACCAAAATCGAAACCTTCAAGTACAAAGAAGCCAACGAATAAGGTTGAGATAATTAGAAACCACAACTCATTAAGAGATAACATACTCTTCCTCCTTATCAAATGGATCATGGCTTTGATAATCCTTTTTCGTTTTCTTATTCGCATGTCCTTTAATGATACGAACGAATAAGTAAACAGTAATTCCTCCAACAATTAAATATAGTGATGTGAATGAAACAAGAGAGAATAATACTTCTCCAAATGAAACGTTTGGAGATACAGCATCTTCTGTTTTCATAACACCGAAGACAACCCAAGGCTGACGTCCCATTTCAGTCATGATCCATCCTACTGTATTACCGATAAACGGTAGTGCAATTGCATATACCATTATTTTTAAATACCAAGGGTTTTCAGTTAAGCGATCTTTTCTTGATAAGAACCAGCCGTACATTCCTAAAAGAAGCATGAATGTTCCACTCATTACCATCGCTCTAAAACTCCAGAACATAGTATGTACTGGCGGAATATAATCTCCAGGTCCATATTTTTCTTCATATTGTTTTTGAATTTGGTTCATCCCTTCAACTTGACCGCTAAATTTATCGTATGACAATAGACTTAGCATATAAGGGATTTGAATTTCAAACGAATTTTCTTTCTTCTCTGTATCAATTTTTGCAAATACTGTAAATGGCGCTGGATCCTCACTCGTATTCCATAATGCTTCAGCTGCTGCCATTTTCATCGGATGTGTCTTAATTAAATTTTGTGCTTGTGCATGACCGAAAAATAATACCAATGCTGTTGTAATTGTTCCAACAACGATAGAAACTCGGAACGATTTTTTAAACACCGCAGTTTCTTGACCTTTTGATATTTTCCATGCACTTACACCTGCAATAAAGAATGCACCAGTTGCAATTGCCGCTGTAATTGTATGCGGGAATTGCACCCATAATTGTGGATTTTGAATAATCGCCCAAAAATCATTCATTTGCGCACGTCCATCTGCTGCCATTTCATATCCTACTGGGGCATGCATAAATGCACTTGCAGTTAAAATCCAAAATGCTGATAACATTGTTCCTATTGAGAGGAGCCAAATACATAAAAGGTGAACTCGCTTCGGAAGTTTATCCTCACCGAATACCCATAAACCTAGGAATGTAGACTCAATGAAAAATGCTAATAAACCTTCAATTGCAAGTGATGGTCCGAAAACATCACCAACAAAACGTGAATACGTTGACCAGTTCATACCAAACTGAAATTCTTGTAAAATACCTGTTACAACACCTACCGCGAAGTTAACAAGGAATATTTGTGTCCAAAACTTTGTCATCTTCTTATAAATTTCTTGTCCCTTTACCACATACAACGTTTGCATTAACGCAATGATAAAAGCTAAACCTATAGACAGCGGAACGAAAAAGTAATGAAAAATCGTTGTTGATGCAAATTGTATTCGTGCCAATTCGAGCGTTTCCATGCTAAAGTCACTTCCTTCATATTTTTTTATATCGTAATATCGATTGAATTGTATGAATTCACTTCATAACGAACAATTCAATCATTTGGAAATACAAAAAGATAAATTCGTTTATGTACTTTCTGAAAATATAGATTGTCAGTTTTTTAGATAATTACAAAAGAACTTTCTTCATACGATTTACCTTTTCACTATTTCAGTAGTGTTTTATTCGTTAATCGAATTGTATAATATACTTACATAATAAATTCAGGTGATTTTTGACGTATTATTGACAGGATTTTGTCTGAAATATGTCTTTTGTAATTTTTTTGAATTAGATTTCTCACATTTTAAAAACGTACTTTTCAAACATACAACACACTCTTATATCAATTGTTATTATGTTTTTCTCTTCATACGCTTGACTTTCCCCTCGAAAAATGTCCTCGAATCAAACCTGAAAGCATGCTAGATTTTTGTCAAGAGAAAAATGTATTTCCAAAATTCAAATCAACAATATTGTTATTCACAAATAGAAAAAAACTCCCCTTTCTCTAGACATAAAATTCGTTTTTTTGTCATTTTTCAAACAGACTAAATAAAAAAGTACCGAGAATAAATTATATTCCCGGTACTTTAATCATTATTTCGTTGTATATTTTCTAACAGCCGGCATAATTTCGGTAGCAATTAATTCAAGGTTTTTCTCAATCTTATCAAATGGTACACCGCCAAAATCAATCTGTGCCATAAAACGTTGCTGTCCAAATAATTCATATTGATAAAGCATTTTTTCAATAATTTGTTGCGGGCTACCAATCATTAACGCATCACGGTGATCTACTGCGTTAGTAAATTGTTGTTTTGGATACCCACCACCGCGTAGCGCAAGCATACCAGCATTAATATGAGGATAATATTCACTAAGTGCATCTTGTGAATTTTCTGCTGTATAAAATAAACTTGTTGTCGCAATTGGTAATGTTGCTGGATCAAAACCACTTTGCTCAGCTGCTTCACGATATGCATCAACCGAAACTTTAAAATTAACAGCTGGGCCACCAAGTGTCGTAAGCATCATTGGTACACCTGCGCGTCCTGCCTTAATTGCACTAGCAGGCGGTCCTCCAACAGCACGCCAAATTGGCATATTGTTATTTTTAGCTCTCGGTATAATTGCCGCATGTTCAAGTGGTGTTCTAAACTGCCCTTTCCATGTTACACTTTCTTCTTTATTTATTTTTAATAAAAGATCCATCTTCTCTTCAAATAGTTCTTCATAATAATTTACATCGTAACCAAGTAAACTATATCCCCCAATACGAGAGCCGCGACCAGCAACGATTTCAGCACGACCATTAGAAATTAAATCAATTGTGGCGAAATCCTCATATACACGAACCGGATCTGACGTACTTAATACTGTTGCAGAACTCGCGATTTTAATGTTTTTCGTAGCTTGTGCAATAGCTCCTAAAATAACAGTATGAGCTTGCGTTGTAAAATGCGCTTGATGACTTTCACCGACAGCAAACACATCAATTCCAGCTTCATCTGCTAACTTAGCTGTTTCAATTAGTTCATGAATTCTTTTTTCTGCACTTATTTTCGAACCATCATGCGGATTTAAAATATGATCTCCAATTGAATATAATCCAAATTCAATTCCCTTACTTGTATCAATACGGTATTTTTCCATAGTTGCTCTCTCCCTTTTAATAAAGCGGTATTAATTTCTCTTCAATCTCTTTTCTTCTCTCTTCTAAAAATGGTGGTAAATCCAGCTCTTTTCCTAATTCTTCAACTGTTGAATCTACTGTAAATCCTGGGCCATCCGTCGCAATCTCAAATAAAATGCCATTTGACTCACGGAAATATAAACTTTTAAAATAAAAGCGATCGATAATCCCTGTTGATTGGAACCCTTTATCTTTCACCGCTTCATTCCAATAACTCAGTTCTTCATCATTTTTCACACGAATAGCTAAATGATGAATACTTCCTTTTCCTGGTCTTTCACTCTCTCCATCTTGCTGTTTCACCAAAATTTCTCCAAAAGATTGACCATCAATAGATTGATAAATCCCCTCATCGTCTGAACGAGATACTTCTTTATAACTAAACAAACCTGTTAATGTTTTTGATAATTTATTTAAACTGCGCACTGTCATTTCAACTGTTCCCATGCCTAAAATACGATGATTCTGCTCTACAGAAGATTCATCCCATGCAGTCCAATATTCAGGCACCTCTTCATCTTTATTATTTAACAGCACTAACCGTAGACCATCTGGATCTTCAAAGTGCAGTGCGTCTCTTCCGGCGTAAGTTGTAATTTCCCCATGCACCACCTGGAGTGACTCAAAACGTCTCTTCCAAAATGTAAGACTTTCTATTGAAGGTACGAGCAAGCCTATTTGTGTTATTGCATTTGTACCACGGATTGTTCTACCTACATTCGGCATTTCAAAAAATGATAATTCAGTTCCGGCACTCCCTGTTAAATCACCATAAAACAAATGATACATAAATGGATTATCTTGATTGACTGTCTTTTTCACCCGCCGTAATCCTAAGACATCTCGATAAAAATTATTATTTGTTTTCGCATTTTTAGTCACCATAGAAATGTGGTGATGTCCTGGAATTGTATACATAAAACTTCCTCCTCTTTATCACTTGATTAGTCAATTGATTGAAAAAAAAAAATTACTCATTCGGTAATTCTTTTTTTTCACTATGCTTATGAACTTTTGACATCAACTCGTATAGTATTTTCTGCTCTTCTTCATTTAATACATCATCAAAAAATGATGATTGAAATGCAAGTTGCTCTGGCAATGCTCTTTCTAAAGCCGCTTCCCCTTGCTCTGTAAGACTAATTGTTTTCGTTTTCCAATCTTGTTTTCGTATAATATATCCTTCTTTTTCAAGACGTGTTAACATTCGAGAAATACCGCCTTGTGTAACGGTAACCTTTTCTGCTAACTCCATTTGTGTTAATGGCTGATAAGTCCGTATTTGCAAAAGCACATCAAATTGGGCTGTTGTTAAATCAAAACGTTTTAAAAACTCATTTGACATTTGATTACTTTGGTTCGTAAATCGTATTAAACGTAGCCATATTAACGATCCTATCGTATTTTCACGCATGTTTCATCACTTCCTAGCGTTGATCTTACTATCACTTTACCACTCAAGTGATAGTAATGCAAGTAGAAATATGTTAAAAATACCTCCCAAAATCATTATTCTTAACTTTCCATTTCATTCATTGCTATATTTAATGCTGCCACAGCTTTTGGCCAACCAACGTAAAAAGCCATATGTGTTATTAATGCAACTAATTCATTCTCCATTATCCCATTTTGTTTAGCTAGCTTCAGATGAAATGATAATTGTTCTGTATTACCAAGACTGATTAGTGCCGACAATGTACATAAGCTTCTTTCTCTTAATGTTAAAGCGGCATCCCGCCACACTTCCTCAAATAATATCTCTTCACTATAATGAGAAAATACAGGTGCTACTTCTCTCATTTTCTTTGGAATATAGAATTCAATTGGTTCATTCATCATTTTGTTCCCTTCATTTTTACCAATTGTGCCATCCCTTGACCAAATGACCAGTTTTCAGCAGCTGTCTCATGTAATGTAATAAAAATGTCAGTAACTTTCACATTAGAACATGCTGAAATTTCAAAGGATATAGATTGATACAAACCTTTTTTCTGTTGCACTGTTCTTCCAGGTCCACATGTAATAGAAACATGAATCATATTCTCAGTTCTCATTTCTCCTCTTTCCAACAAATAATATGGATTATACAAAAATTGATTTTGTTGATAAGGTAAAAATATTTGAAAATAATCATTTTCAGGGATGTTAAAATGTTCAATTAATGAAAGATGGATACATTCACCTATCTTTTTCAACTCTTCTTTATTTAATATATCTTCATGATAATAAACGTTCACAAAAGGCATAGATTTTCATTCCTTTTTCTTAATTTAGCATTCAACAACATATCCTCGTGAAATATGTAAAATCTCATAAATAGTAACATCGTCCATTACATCTATTTCAGGCTTTTCCTTATAAAAACTGAATTGACTATATCCCCACTTATCCGGATTATAAACTATTACATTTCCTAAACATTTTTCTATGTTTTGCACATTTTCATTTACTTTATTTAATTGCGTCCCAATCAGCGATTTACTTTGAGAAATACTCCCTGCATATTCAACAGCATATCTACTTTTTCTAAAATCATTACTTAAATTAACAACTAATGGAACACCTATATTTATTTGTTGCCACCCAAACGATTGCAAAATATTATCGTAATACCCTTCAAAGATAAATTTATTCATCCCTTCATGACCATTCCAAATATATAAAGGTGCATAACAATTATGGAAATCCCCATCCTTACCTGCCTCAGCAATTAAATAAGCCTTAAAATTCAACCCTTGAAAACCATCCGTTTTATAACCATTCTTTTTCACCCTTGCTCTAATAGTCCCCATATCATAATCTTTTGGCAAAATGACCTTATATTGCATACCAATCATGTTTATCACTCACTTTCGATCTTATATACATAATGATAAACCGATGATCGGCTGACGTAAAATAGGTATAAATTATGTTTGATATCATTTATAATGATACCGTATAAGGGGCTGAAATGAATGGAAATAAATGATCTTATCATATTTAAAACTGTAGCTAACGAAGGATCTATTAGTAAAGCTGCTAAAGAGCTAGGCTATGTACAACCAAATGTAACTGAGCGAATCAAAAAATTAGAACAAGAATTAGAAACACCTTTACTACATAGAGATAACAAAGGTGTTTCCCTGTTACCTTCTGGTGACATTTTATTAGACTACACGAATAAAATATTAGCTCTTTTAGAAGAAGCGAAAGATGAAATTAAAACCAGTGCTTCTTCTTATGTAATAGCGACGTCACAATCTATTTTGACTAATTATTTAAGTATGCGTATTAAAGAAAATTTCAGGAATTATCAAATATATATAGAAAGTAGTAGCCATTTACAAAAACTACTACAGCAACAAAAAGTTGATATGGTCATAACTTATGAGGATTATCCCGACGCAGCGTTTAAAAAAGTATTCACCACTTCAATTTCTGTAGGATTATTAAAAGTGAAAGAACAGTGTAACATTGACTTTTCAAAAGAAATTTTCTTTGTTAGTAACGATAAAAAGTGCCCTTTTAGAAATATGACAATACAATTTCTAAAAGAAAACAATCTATCTCAGCATCAACTTCAACAGTTAGATTCTTATTCGCTTATTGAAGAGTTTATTGTTGAGGGAAATGGGATAGCTTTTTTACCGATTAGAAATGATAAATTAGTTCCAGTTGAAAATGTCGCGGTTGAAAAACTACCTATTAACTTCTTTACAACTCGAGACTTAGATAAAGTGATTCCAGGTGAACTATTTAATTAATAAAGAGGCTACACTTGTCGTATTTTACGGGTAAATAGATATCCCTTTTCGGATCGCTAATATAACTTCATATACTATCGTACGGCTTAATAAAATAAAAAGGGATGTTACCTAGTTAATATGTTTAACTACTAGGACATCCCTGTTCATCTTGAAGACTTATTTCACACGTTCTGTTCCACCCCTGTACTCTTCTCCTTCTTACTTCTTTTAAAATTCTTCAACTTCTTAACCGTTCCAATTAATCCTTTTGGAAAAACTAATAACACGATAATGTATAATAAACCTAGAATAATCGTCCATCTTTCAAAAATCGGATATTCTGTGGCTAGTTCTGATAAATAATATTTTAGTGATTCAATAATACCGGCTCCCGCGATTGCTCCAATTAACGTTCCAACGCCTCCAATCATTGTCATCAATAATGCATTTAATGTCATTTCAATTGAAAATACAGTCGTATTAACAAAGCGCAATGTGATAACAAATAAACCACCGCTAATCGTAGCAACTCCCCCCGCAACAACACTAGCAATAATTTTATAATGAAGAACTTTATAGCCAAGTGCTTCAACTCGTTGTTCATTTTGTGAAATCGCCTTTAACACTTTCCCAATTGAAGATTTTGTGAAAAGACGTAACAAAATGAAAATACTGATTAGACATATAAATGTTATATAATAAAATGTAAAACGATCACGGAATATATCTGGTACACGAAATGTAAATCCATCTCCTCCGTGAGTCAGTGAACGCCATTTTTCAGCAAGTACAAAAAACAGCTGGGAAATAGCGAGCGTTAACATTGCATAAAAATGACTTTTCAAACGTAATGAAAGCATACCAATTATATAACTAACGATGGCTGATACAATAATTGCGGCTGCTATTCCTATGAAAAAGTTCATTATGGATACTCCTTGCCGATCAAACAAGAGTGCCACCCCATACGCCCCTATACCAAAGAACATACAATGACCGAATGAAACAATACCTGTATATCCAAGGAGAACATCAAAACTCATAGCGAAAATAGCAAAGATGAAGATTTGAGTGAACAAAATTAACAAGCTCCGTGAATCATTTACGAATGGAAATACACTTAAACAAATGAGCATAAATACTCCGAAGTATACTTTAATTCGATTCGATGTGCTGTTCACCATTTCACCCCTTTTCACCAACAAGTCCCGTTGGCTTCACTATTAAGAAAAATAGTAACATTAACATATTAATTGCAAGTGATAAATCCGGTATAAAATATGCTGTAAAAGCACCAGCTAATCCAACAATTAAAGAAGCGAGCGCTGAACCTTGTACGCTACCTAATCCTCCAATGATAACTACTATAAAGGCTAAAATTGCATACTGCATACCCATCTCAGCGAAAATAACTCCTGAATATGGTGCTAGTAGAAAACCACCTAACGCCGCCATCCCTGCTCCTAATAAAAAAACAAACGAGAATATCGCTTTTACGTTAATTCCGAGAGCTTGAACCATCTCTTTATCCATTACACCAGCGCGAATCATAAGTCCTATCTTTGTTTTTTTCAGCAGCAATAGTAAAGCGATGTAAATTAGTATCCCAACTAAAATAACGAATAGACGATATTTAATTAATATAACGCCTTCAAATGTATAACTACCTTGTAACCATAACGGTAATTTAGCACCAATTGGATTTGGCCCCCAAAATACTTTAATACATTCACTAAGTACAAGCATTCCTCCAAGCGTCACAAGAAGCTGGCGAACATGATTTCCATATACCGGTCTAATAAGGAATCTTTCTAAAATGAATCCAAGAAACATCCCCATAGCAATTGCTCCAATTAAAGCGAGTAAATAGCTTCCAGTTGTATTAAATATCCATACACCTGTAAAAGCTCCCCATGCAAATAACCCACCATGTGCGAAGTTTAGAACGCTCATTAAACCGAAAATAAGTGAAAGACCTGACGCTAATAAAAAAATGAGCATCCCTGTTGAAATCCCATTTACAAATAAATTGATTAACACATCCATCCTTCTCACCCCGGATTCATGTTAAGAGATTCCTAAATATTTGTGACACATTTCCTTATCCTCTTTTAATTCATGCATAAAACCGTTATGAACAATTCTTCCGTTATCCATAATATAAAAGTAATCACCAATTTGACTAGCCATCATAAAGTTTTGTTCAACAAGTAAAACAGTCGTTTTTTCCTTCATTTTCAAAATTGCTACCATTAATTTTTCTATCATAATTGGAGACAGCCCTTTACTCGGCTCATCAATAAGCAATAATCCATCACTATTAATAAATGCTCTTGAAATTGCTAGCATTTGCTTTTGCCCTCCGCTTAAGAGTCCGCTTTTTTTGTGCCAAAATTGCTTTAAATCTGGAAATAATTCAAGCATCCAGTCTATTTTTTCTTCCGCTTCTTCTCCCTTCCCCCTAGCAAGAGCGAATGTTTCTTCTACTGTCAGGTCGTGAAAAATACCTTGATTTTCTGGTACATACCCTATTCCTTTCCTTGAAATTAAATGTGTAGATAATCCATTTACTTGTGTACTATCATAATAAATTTCACCATGTGCGATATGGTGAAATCCCATAACCGAACGTAATGTCGTAGTCTTCCCTGCCCCATTTCTTCCAAAAAGTACAGTAATCGTTCCTTTCTCAACAGTAAGAGATACCCCTTGTAAAATATGAAACTGATCTAAATACGTCTCTATATTATTCACTTGTAATAGTGCCACTATATAATCCCCCTAAATAAGCACTTTGTACACGCTCATCTTTCATCATTTCTTCGGGCAAACCTTCAGCCAATAACTCTCCATGGAATAAAACGATAAGATGGTCTGACAAACCTAGTACCATATCCATTTTGTGTTCAATAAGTACAATTGTACTCTCTGGATGTTTCTTAATATTTTCAATCACTTGCAAAATAGCCGGTACCTCCTCAACTGATATACCTGCCGTCGGCTCATCAAGTAGTAACACATCCGTTTTTAAAGCTAATAACATCGCAAGCTCTAACTTTCGTTTTTCCCCATGCGCTAGATCTTTCGCTAATACATGTTCTTTCTCGTGAAGTAATACTGTTTTTAAGAAACGTCTCGCCTCTCCAACTTGTTGCTTAAATTTTGCCGAAATCGGAAAAAAACTATAGTAATCTTGCACAAATGATTGAACACTTAAACGGACATTTTCAAGTACCGTTAACTCTGGGAATATATTTGTAAGTTGAAAAGAACGACCAATTCCTAATCGAGTACGATCCGAAATTGATAAATTTGTAATCTCTTGTCCTTTAAAATATACTTCACCCTTTGTTGGAGAAATTTGTCCACTTAGTAAATTGAATAGCGTTGTCTTTCCTGCACCATTTGGTCCAATAATTGAAATGAGCTTTCCTTTTTGTACTGTTAAATTCACATCCTTAATAACATGATGCTCGCCAAAAGATACGCAAAGATTTTTCGTTTCTAGCAAATGTGTCACGAAATCCCTCCCTTTAAAGCTTTAAGTATGAAAGAAATACGTATAAAGAGGGTGTACTCCCTCTTTATACAAAAACAACAGAAGATTCAGTCTATTTATTCTGGACTTGGGGTTCTGTCTCTTTCATCGTTAATTCTCGCTCTAATACTGGCACCGGATAATCAACACCATCTTGCTTTTTCAATGTGATAGAATAAAGTGTCTGCATCGCTTGGTGATCTTTTTCTCTAAACTTCATCTTTCCTTTCGGTGTATCAAATTCCATTCCTTCCATTTTCTTAATCAATGTATCTACATCTGTATCACCTTTTGTTTTCTTTAAAGCTTCTACAATTGAAATTGCCGCTGACATTCCTCCTGCTGTAAATAAATCTGGCACCGCACCATTAAATCGTTTTTTATGTTCTTCAACTAACCAATCATTCACCTTATTTTTCGGAAGTGTGTGATAATAAACAGAAAAACCTTGCATTCCTACTAACGCATCCATCGTTTTTAATGCCGGTATATCTGGTGCACCGGTAGAAATTTTAATACCCTGCGCTTCCACATTCATATCTTTTAACTGTTTCCAAGGTGAATTTGCCCCTGCCCAAACGATAAATAAATAATCCGGCTTTGAGCTAATGATATTTTGAATATTTGCAGTGAAGTCAGTCGAATTTGTATCAGCATATTGCTCGTTTACAATATTCGCACCTAATTTCTTCGCTCCAGCTTTAAATGCCGCAATTCCCTCACGGCCGTAAGCATTATCTTGTGCTAACGTTGCTATTTTTACATCTTTTTTAGCAATTGCCGCAGCACCAGCGACTGCATCTTGAGATGAATTTCTACCTGTTCTAAAAATATATTTATTCCAGTTCTTCCCGGTAATACTATCAGCTACTGCTGGTTCTACAACCATTATTTTTTCATATTCTTCAGCTAGTGGTAAAACCGCTAATGTATCACTTGAACTAGACGATCCGACTAAAAAATCGACTTTCTCTTCTTCTAATAACTTCGTAGCTTTTTTAACCGCTACATCAGCTTTCGTTTCCGTATCTTCTACAACAAACTTAATCTTCTTCCCTTCCACTTTCCCAGTTCCACCAGTTGCATAGTCTAACCCTAATTCAAATCCGTTCACTGTTTGTTTTCCATATGATTCTAATGGACCTGTTAATGAAGCAAGAACCCCTACCTTAATCGTCTTTTCATCCTCTGTACTTGTTTTCTTTCCTGAACAAGCTGCCGTTATTAATAACGAACCTAAAACACAACCAGCAGCCACCATTTTTAGCCATTTACGTTTTTTCATCGACATTGTGATCCTCCCCATACTTTACTTTCTGATAGAATCAAACACGCCAAAGTTACCCATCCGTAATTATGACTTTTCCTTTGAATAATATAAACGAGATTGTTAGTATACATGTATCTTCTCCGATTTCCATTAAACACCTTTACAATTTCATATAAATATTTTATTCCTACCTATACCGCATTCCCAAACTATTAAACTTCTATCCTTTCTAACAAGCATTTTGAGTCTCCAATATTAATTAGCTTTCTTAAAAAATTGAATTCTTTGGAGTAAACCATCTGTAATAATGATATTCCCTTGACTATCCACATCTATTCCTTGTGGTGAGAAAAACTGCCCTGACATACCATTAAAACTTCCAAAAGACTTTAAAAAATCCCCATTTTCATTGTAAATATTCACACGATTATTAGAAGTATCTGTGACATACACCGTATTATTTATATCGATTTCAATTCCTATTGGCAAAAAAAGATCCCCTGGACCCTCTCTCCAATTTTCTAGTGGATCTAAGTTTCCAGCTCCATGATTTGTACCCCATTTTGTAAGAAAATTACCCTCATTATCAAATTTTTGAACCCTATTATTAATCCGATCAACAACATAAACATTATCTTTTGAATCAATTGCTAATTGCATAGGTTGAAAAAACTCTCCCTCTCCACTTCCTTTTCTCCCCCATTCTTTCATATATACAAAGAATGGATTAAATTTTTGAATACGATGATTTTCTGAATCAGCTATAAATATGTTTCCTTTACTATCAATAGCTATTCCAGATGGAAATTGAAAAAAACCTGGTAATGCTCCAAATGAACCATATGAAGCAAGCGCTATCCCTGAATTGGTGAATTTTTGGATACGATGATTTACAGAATCAGATACATACACATTATTGTAACGATCCGTTGCAATCTGTCTTGGAACAAAAAACTGTCCTGGAAGACTTCCGAACCCAAGTGGCCCACCAGTACCAAATAAACTTCCCCACTTAGCAACAATCTTCCCAGATATATCATATTTCAAAATTCGATGATTAAAAGAATCAGATACAAAAACATTTCCATTCGTGTCTCTTTCGACATCATAAGGTCCTGCATATTGTATATTTCCAGTCCTTTCATTACCTATGGTTTTCTTCATTACCGCTGTTAGGCCTACCTCATTATATAAAAGTACACGATTATTTCCCGTATCCGTTATATAGATATTCCCTTTACCATCCGGAAGAACTTGATTAGGATAAACAAACTGAAAAAAGTTACCTACTGTATATAAAAATTGATCTTTATTTGTAAATTTCATTATTCGATTGTTATATGTATCTGCTACATATAGCGAACCAGATGTTGAGTCAAAATTTATTCCTCTTGGATGGTAGAATTGATATGGGCCTAAACCTGCAATTCCTGTTCCGATTACTCGCTGAAACTCCCCTTTTTTATCAAACACTTGAATACGATTGTTATATGTGTCTGCAATATAGACCTCGTCTTGTTTATTTATCGCGATTCCTTGTGGTAAAGCCATTTCTCCATTCGCCTTTCCATAACTCCCTATTGTTTGAATATACTGCCCATCCGGGCTATATTTTTGAATACGATGATTGTATTCATCCGTAATATAGTAATTGTTATCGCTATCTACTGCAATTTCCCTAGGAAACGAGAACTGCTCACTTCCTTTACCTTTTGTGCCCCAACTTTTAATAAATTGAAACTCCTCATTAAATTTTTGAATACGATAATTCGCTGTATCCGCAACTAAAATATTACCTTCTTTATCAACAGCAATACCAAATGGCATATTAAACTGTCCCGGACCTTCACCTAAAGTTCCTATAGCATCAACAACTTCTCCATTCTTATCTATTTTCAAAATCCTATTATTCCCCATATCAACAACATACAAAAATCCTTTTGCATCCCTTGCCATCGCCACTGGTGTCCTTAATAACTTAGAAGTATCTAGCTCACTCCCCCATGATTTCACATATTTTACAGCAGAGGCACTTCCTACAGAAGCAAACATCCCTAGACTCACAGTAACAATGAAAAAACAACATATAATTTTTTTGATAAAATCCATGCTTACTACCATCTAATCACAGTAGCTGCCCAAGTATACCCAGTACCTGCACTAACCACTACTGCAATATCTCCAGGCTGTAATTTCCCTTGCTCATTTGCAAAATGAAGACCTATACATGGGTCAAGTGCTGACATATGCCCATAATGATCTAAATATACTACTTGCTCTTCTACTAAGCCCAGCCCCTGTAACAATTCTATTAGCATAGAGCGTTTTGTATGCAGTGGTAACAATACTTTAATATCTTTAGGGGTAAATCCACTTTTTCTTAACGCCTCCCGAATAACCTTATCAAAATTAGGGGTTGAAATTGGATCTAAACGTTCTTTCATACTAATAGGATCTATTACATCAATATAATGTTGTCGATTCTCAACTGTATCATAGCTCACAACCTGCTTCGATCCACCAGCTGGAATACGAACATCGTCATGAAATGAACCATCCGTTATAATCGCACTGCCTAATATTTCACCGTTGCTAGCTCCCTTTTTTACTAAAGCTGCACTTCCGCCATCAGCAAAATTAAACATAAAACGTGAGCGTGGATTATCATAATCTACAATTTGAGATTCTTTACATCCACCTACTAATAATATATTTTCAATTGAGTTATCGGAGTAGAGCATATCTTTTGCGACTTTAAGAGCAATGGGAAAGCAAGAACTAACATTCATAATTTCAAAAGCATAAGCATTTTTCAATCCAAGTTCATGCTGAATTTTTGGGGCACTAGACCATACGTGGTAATCTTTATGTGGACTGCCAAAATAAATGACTACATCAATAGATTGAGGATCTACTTGTAATAATATTGGCTTTGCAGCAGCAATAGCTAAATCTGATGCATGCATCGTTTCGTCTGCGACATGTTTTTCATATAACCCAAACTTTTCTATAATAATATTCTCAGGAATACCTGTTTTTTTAGATAAATCTGCGGCCGTCTCTACGTCTTTTGGGAAGAAAACACCAGTTGCTTCAATCCCAATTCTCATTAGACAATTCCTCCTTCTTTTGGCACCATCATAGTCGCTACACCTGTTAACACTAAATCTCCTTTTTGGTTATGACACTCAGTTAACAATTTCAAAACTCTCTTTTCTATCATAAATTCTTGTACTGTTGCCGTAGCTGTAATCGTATCTCCTATAAAAACTGGCGCTGTAAATTTAATAGTTTGTTCCATATAAACGGAACCCTTTCCTGGTAAATGAACGCCTAACAATTGTGATAATAAACTAGAAGTTAATAAACCATGTGCGATTCTTTGATTAAATCTAGTTTGTTTCGCATACTCATGATCAATATGAATTGGATTAAAATCCCCACTTAAACCTGCAAATAGTACAAAATCTGTTTCCGTTATTGTTTTACTACATGATGCCTGTTGACCGGAACTATACATCGTCATCTTTTCACCTACTTTTCAGTTGATTTGCTAACTGTGCTTTTTGAATTTTACCAGTTGCATTTTTAGGCAATTCCTCTAGAAACACAATTTCTTTTGGAACTTTATATTTGGCTAGAAATAAACGACAATGATCAATGACTTCCTTTTCAGTTAATACACTGCAACTCTTTTTCACAATAAAGGCGATTGGAATCTCTCCCCACTTTACATGTTGTGTACCAATTACTGCTACCTCACATACTTCTGATAGTTTATTAATAACTTGCTCTACTTCAAGGGGATAAATATTTTCACCACCGGAAATTATCATTTCTTTTTTTCTACCGACAATGTATACAAAACCATCTTCATCAACTCTAGCTAAATCTCCCGTATATAACCAACCATCTTGAATCGTTTCTTCTGTTGCATCTGGCCGATTCCAATACCCTTTCATTACATTTGGCCCTCTTATTAGTAACTCTCCAACTTTACCAATCTCAACTTTATTTTTGTTTTCATCAATAAGTACATAATCACAAAACAGAACAGGTTTTCCAATTGAGCCTACTTTACGTCTTGCATCTTCTTCTGAAAGCATAAATACGGTTGGTGATGTTTCAGTCATACCAAAGCCTTGACCAAATAAAAATCCTCTATCTATAAATTCTCTCATCAACTCTTCTGAACATGGTGCACCACCGTTATAAAACCAGCGAACTGATTGTAAATTTGTAGTTTCAAACTTTGCGCAATTAATTAATGCTTGGTGAATTGTAGGTACTCCCATTACAACAGTCACCTTATATTTTTCTATCATAGAAAGAGCTATGGTTGGCTCAAATTTTCTCGGAACAATGATTATTCCACCTGCAAATAAAGTTGGAAATGCGAATAAACCAATCCCACCAATATGAAATAAAGGCAATAACACAATGGAGCGGTCATGAACAGTTAGGTCAATCGCAAATGTATTATTAAGCGCATTCCAAAACATATTCTCTTGTGTAAGTACAGCTCCTTTCGGTTGTCCTGTTGTCCCCGAGGTATAACATATAATAAAGGATGCGCTTTCATTTATCTCTTCAAAGTTGTCAATTTTTCTATCTTCTATTTCTTTTAAACTTTTAATCGAAATAACTCTTTGTACATATGTTACATTCTGCATTGACAGTGCCATATTTTGAAATGTTTCCTCTACAAATAAAACTGTAGCTCCACTATCTTTTAACTGAAATATAAGTTCATTTTCTGTTAACCGTATATTCAGTGGAACAGCAATACATTCTACCTTTGCTATAGCAAATAAAAGTACAATATATTCCAAGCTATTTTGTGATAAAATAGCTATCCTCTCTCCTTTTTGCACATTTAAGTCGTAAATTAAATATGCTGCCACTTTACTTACATACTCATGTAACTGTTTATATGTCATTTCCTCCTCTTCTGTAATAATGGCAATGCGATCTGGATGTAAATAGGCCCGTTTTTCAATCCAATAAGCAATGCCTTGCATATTTTCCCCACTCCCTTATCTCTTTCTCAATCCTTCAAATATTAATGACATCGCTGCTTCAAATACATCTTCCGGAACATCTTTCTCTTCCCAATAGCCCCATCGCATTCCTAAAAATTGACCAATTGACATAAAACAATACGCAATTGTTTCTTTATCAAGTTGTTTAAATTCTCCCGCTTCCATGCCAGCCGATAAACTTTTTAAAAATCCATTTGCGAGCTTTGCATAATACCATCTATATAAATTATCATCAACAACTACCGCCTGTTGTACAATGTTATATAGATTAGGACGATCTTTCACCCATCGAAAAAAGGCCTGAAAACCTCTTCTTTGTGCCTCTTCATAACTTGATATCCCCTTCATTTCTTCTTTAATAATTAAGCGTAACTCACGGTTCAATCTGCGAATCAATTCATCAAATATATCTTTTTTAGATGGAAAGTAATTATAGAAAGTTCCGTGTGCTACCGTTGCTTCTTGTGTAATATTCACGATAGAAGCTTCGTAATATCCTTTATTACCAAATACCTCTTCTGCAGCACACAATAATTTCTCTCTCGTTTCTAACCCTTTTGTTGTTAGGTTTTTTACATCCATTATTATTTTTTCTGACACCTGAATCACCTCTTAGATTTGATTATAAATATATTTCTGAATTTTTCAATTATTTTCATTAGACAAAATCCGCAAGCGTTTTTCTACATACAAAAAAGGACTAACTTATTTTGAAGTTAGTCCTTTAATCTTAATTAGAATTAAGTTCTACTTTCTCTAACCCCTCAACCAATTGCTTCTTATCTAATCCTTCCCCTATTACTACCAAATTTGTCGGGAAACCGAAGTCTTGTTCCAGTAAAGTCGGTACCCCGAACGAATATTGGAATAAGTGAGGGTATTTATCTCCATGGAATTTCACAAATCCTTTTACACGATAAATGCTATCTGGTAAATTCGAAAGCCATTCGTATAATTTATCTTGATCAATCGATTTCGTAAATTGATACGTCATCGTTTGTATATGTAAATGCTGTTTGACATGTAGTGTCTCATGTTCTCCATCTCTCACAAATTCAGCTTCTTCTATATCTTTTAAAGATATATTACAATACTTTGTTTCAAACAATTTCGCATGATTATTTATTGCTTTTACGTCTTCAAGTACTTTGTTCTTATCCGAATCTGTTAATAAATCTGATTTATTAATAAGAATATGACTTCCATATTTCATTTGCTCATGTAATAGCTGTTGTACATTTGCACTTAATATACTTCGGTTTAACCATCTTACTGCATCTAATACGACTACTATGGATTTCACTTCAAGGAAAGGAGCTAAAATTGGTGATACACATGCATCTAACACTTCAATTGGATGTGCGACACCTGTTGTTTCTATATAAATTACATCTGGTCTTTCTTGTTGATATAAAGAATGTAATTGTATTTCAAGCTCTTCTTTCAACGTACAACAAATACATCCTTTCAGAAGTTCCCTTAACACATTCTCTTTTCCAATAATATCTGTATCTACCGAGTATTCACCGATTTCATTCATTAACACGGCAACTTTTCGATTTTTCTTCTTTTCTGCTAATAATAAATTTTGCAGCAATGTTGATTTTCCACTACCTAAAAAACCACCTAATATATGAATTTCTACTTTACTCATTCGACCGACCATCCATTTCTCTACTTCAAATTTCTTCAAAGCGTAATTATTACGATTTATATTTATCATTTTATTAAAAGAATACCTATTTGTAAACAAAACTGCTAGATTATCGTTTCATTTTCCATTCACTTCATGAGCAACTCTAATTCCAGACTCTATTGCTCCTTGCATCCATCCATGTGTTAATGTCGTATGTTCTCCTGCAAAGTGCACTCTACCCGCTGGCGGCGTAATATATGGAAACAATTCAAGCTCTTGCCCTGGTTCAAAAGCTGTAAATGCTCCACAAGAATACGGATTTTGACTCCAGCTAAAAGATTCTCCCGCAACATACTCACTATAAACCACATTTCCATATATTTGCGCTAAATTTTTCAACGCATAACGAATACGTTCTCTATTCGAGAGACTATCCCACGTTAACGCCTCATCTGCCCACGTATAACTCACTAAAACGATAGCCGCCCCTGGTGTATGAATGCCGTAGCTCGGATAATATGTAAAGCGGATAGGTAAATCTGTAATTGACTTACCGCCATATTGTCCTGCTCTTTCCCAAAATCTACTTTTAAACTCTATCGCAATTTTAGTTGAAGCAATATAATTTAATTCACGAATTGCCCGCCTTTTATAATAAGAGAATAAATGATATGGCTGAACTTCT
Organism: Bacillus sp. TH25; assembly: GCF_016650935.1. Lineage (NCBI taxonomy): Bacteria > Bacillati > Bacillota > Bacilli > Caryophanales > Bacillaceae > Bacillus > Bacillus sp. TH25. Next base: position 27,529 of record NZ_JAEKEU010000009.1, read on the forward strand.
ACAAATCGCAAAGCTGAAAATGGAATTGTGACAATAGCGATATCACCCGTTACTATAAATTGCTCTAACGTATGTTCATGGGTTACTTGCAACATTACTTTATTATCTTCCTGTATAATTTTTTCTACTTTATATGACATAAAAATATTATCCTTTAGCTGCGGCAAAAATGAATTTGGTAATGCATCCATCCCGCCCGTTATCTCGTAATATTTCGCCGTTGAAGTAAAAAAAATCATTTCTCGTAATACTTCAATTAAAGACATTCCCATATATGCTTCCATATCAAGAAGTACTCCGATCATATCTATTGCTCCATCTGAATAATACTCGGTTAAAAATGCACCGAGCGAATACGTTTTATACTTTTTTTCAACGATAAGCCAGTTTTTATTAGGGTCCTTCTTAATATAATTTAGTATTGGTTCTAATACCTCAAGCATTAGCTCTTCTGCCGTTTTTCCTCTTTCTTTATCCAAAAGCGGATATTCAAGTACACTTGGATCATTTTCAAACACATTCAATCTCGTTTTAATGTTATTCGTATAAATTATATCTGAAGAAGTTTTATTAATAAAAAGATTTAACGGTAGTTTAAATTTACGAATATAGGCTAAAGTTAAATCATGAGTATCCGGAATACGCATAGGACCTGCGTTAAAATATAATCCTGCGCTAAATGGTTCACGAATCGTATACACCCTACCACCTATTCTGTTATTTGCTTCTATAATCGTTACCTCGTGCCCAGCCTCTTTTAATAAAGATGCTGCAACTAATCCAGATATCCCTGCACCGGCAACTGTAATTTGTTTGGGGTTATTCGTTTTGGCAAGCCCTTCATGAATAATTTGAATCATTTTTTCCATCGATAATGGATTCCCCATGCCAATTCCCCTTTTACGAAGGATTTTACTGAATTATATTCGTTTAGCAGAATTCCTATGTTTCATTCAAGTAATTGAGTGGATACATTTTCAATCACTTGAATATCTTTTATAAAATGTAATAAAATAGATATGAAACTATAGAAGTAAGACGTATTATCTTACATAATAAAATTTATGAAATAGCGAGGAATTTTGAAATGAAAAAAGGTATTAACCGTGTTGTATTAGTAGGAACAGGAGCAGTTGGATGTAGTTATGCTTACTGTATGATTAACCAAGCTGTAGCTGAAGAATTTGTTTTAGTTGATGTAAATGAAGCAAAAGCTGAAGGAGAAGCAATGGACTTAAGCCATGCCGTTCCTTTCGCACCAGCTCCAACAAAGGTTTGGAAAGGTAGTTATGAAGATTGTAAAGACGCAGATCTTGTTGTAATTACAGCTGGATTACCACAAAAGCCAGGTGAAACACGTTTAGATTTAGTTGAGAAAAATGCTAAAATTTTCAAGCAAATTGTTCGTAGCATTATGGATAGCGGCTTTGACGGTATCTTCTTAATCGCAACAAACCCTGTAGATATTTTAACTTACGTAACTTGGAAAGAATCTGGATTACCGAAAGAACGCGTAATCGGTTCTGGTACAACTCTTGATTCTGCTCGTTTCCGCTATATGTTAGGTGAGTACTTCGATATTGGACCTCATAACATTCACGCTTATATTATCGGAGAGCACGGTGATACAGAACTTCCTGTTTGGAGTCACGTATCAATTGGTATTCAAAAACTACAAACGCTTCTTGAAAAAGACAACACATATAACCAAAAAGATTTAGATGATATTTTCATAAACGTGCGTGATGCAGCTTACCATATTATTGAACGAAAAGGTGCTACATACTACGGTATCGGCATGTCACTTTTACGTGTCACGAAAGCAATCTTAAACAACGAAAACAGCGTATTAACTGTATCAGCATACCTTGAAGGTCAATACGGCCAACAAGATGTTTATATTGGCGTACCTGCTGTTTTAAACCGCGGCGGTGTTCGTGAAATTTTAGAAGTTGAACTAAGTGAAGAGGAAGAATTAAAATTCGATCACTCTGTTCAAGTATTGAAAGAAACAATGGCTCCTGTTCTTTAATCATATTTTCAATCAAAAAAGCAATCCGATTTATATTGGATTGCTTTTTTATATTTTTATAGTTCCCCTCAATTTAAACTGTAATATTATCTATAAAAAGGAGTGATTTCATGAATGATTCTTGGACGATTGCAATCCTCTTGCTAGCTGTAGCATCCTTAATACTTTTCCTCTTCTTAATCATCAGAACGCTATTTCCAACTAAAAAATATGATAAGAATCTCGGATTGATTCTAATTATTTTAAGCTTGTTAGCAATACCGATAAGTATCTTCCTTATAGGAGGATGGGCAGGTATAGGAGTTGGTGTAATCGCAGTCTTTATTTTTGCTGCTGTTATTATAGCTTTAATTGCAAATAGATTCATTAAACTACCTCCTCCAAAGAAAAAATAATAAATGACCGATGTTTTCATCAAGAGAAAACATCGGTCATTTTCTATCATTTATTATCTTTAATCGGTTCATCGTTATTTACGTCAAGTACATCTAATAAAAAGATAAAGATTGGTATTCCGATAATAAGCCCCCATATTCCGAGGAAATGCTCTGAAAAGATAAGAATCATAAATGTATAAAATACTGGTAAATTCGTTTTTGCAGACATAAATTTTGGATTTAAAAAATAACTTTCAAGAGCGTGGATTACTGTAATGAACACTAGTATGTATACAACATACATAACCCCGCCGACGTTATAGGCAATGATACAAAGTGGAAACAAGGAAATAATAACACCAGCAACTGGAATCAAGCCGAGTAGAAAGACCATGACAGCCAATACAAGAAGCTGTGGAAATCCTAAAATGACAAGTGCAATTACAGTGAGCACACAATTTACAACTGCAATTAAAAACTGTGCTTCAATCACTTTTCCGAACGATCTTGCAAATCTTTCACCGAAATATGCAATCTCCTCATAAAAAATCTTTAATTTACTATCTTTAAATTTAGACGTGAATGAAATAATTCGCTCTTTTTCCAATAAGAAAAATAAGCTTAGAATAAGAGACAATAGTATTTGCAAACTTACCTTTCCTATGTTTGCTATTGATTGATAAATGACATCCACACCTTGTTCAATATATTTTGATACTTCCATTTCATTAATTGCTGAAAGTACGTATCTAATCATCTCATTATCAGGTGGATGTTGAAAAAACAATTTAAATTGATAAATTAATTGTGAAATTTGTATCGTTAGCACAGGTAAATATTTATATAATGTAGTTACAATAAACGTCACTAATACAATATATAAACAAGCAATAACCACTTTCCTATTTACTTTCAATTTTTTTGAAATAAACTTTTGAAATCGATCCATCAAAAACGTGAGAATAAACGTAATTAATATTAAATTAATCATACTTTTTAATCCATATAATACAAGCACTAATATTATTAAAACGAGAAACCGTTGAAACCCTCTACTTCGAAAGAAATTTTTCACTTCATTCATTAAAAATTAACCTCCCCTTCAATGGATGGAAATTGAATATATTACATTTTATGAACTTCTATAGACAATCTTTCTTACTAATTGGGAAGAATCCTTTTTTCTTTTTAAATGTCGGATTTTTCATCTAATACTTTTCTAAAAACTATTTTTCCACTCTATATTTTAGGAGAACGTCTATTTTTAAACTGTTGCTCCTTAGTAGATTTTTCATATTGAAAAAAGAGAGTTATCTATTACTTAACTCTCTCTAGAAAAATGCTAAATGAAAGCTTAATTATTTCAATCTAATCATTTCTTTTTTGCAATTGCTTCGCTAACAATTCCTTCACTTGGTTATACGTTAACCCTGAATTTCTGTTTAAACGTTTTACTTCCTCGACATCAGTACCTACCACTGTATATTTTTTCGCATCACTCATATTTCCACTCCCTTTTTCACCAGATCATTTCTTATATTTCTTCCCTAAACTCTTATAAATTAACACAAATAAGCTGTACTAAATTAAATAGACTAAACAGAGGGTATTATGTTCAATAGCTAAAGGGAGTTTAGTTGCATAAGAGGAATAGATAAAAAAATGTCGAATTTATTTATTTGTTGAAATTGAGAACTTGGAGGATACATTTTGAAGAAATATGAGTTTAAAAATAACATTCCAACATTGGAAGAGTACAAGTATTTGTGCAAGTCTGTTGGATGGACTAATTTTATGAATTTTGAAGTGGTGGAAACATCACTGAAGAATTCTATCCACTGCATCACAGTCAAGGATAATGAACAAATTGTGGGTATGGGGAGAATTGTTGGTGATGGGGCTATCTATTTCTATATTCAAGATATAGTGGTCCATCCAGATTATCAGAAAAATGGTATTGGGAAAGAAATAATGCATATTTTGGTTGAATACTTAAATCAGAATGCCCCTGATAAGGCGTTTGTCGGTTTGTTTGCATCACAAGGTAAAGAATCGTTCTATGAAAAATATGATTTTAAAGATTACTCACCAAACATGACTGGGATGTTTACTGTCATTTCAAAATAATACAGTGAAACTTTGATCAGTGGGACTGCATTCAAATAGTGGGATAAACACAATAGATTTTTTATTTTAAGTCATCAATCCATATTTAAAAATTTGTTCCTATAACAACTTTTTCATTATTATGCTAAAGGACAGCCCATATTATAATATGGGCTGTCCTTTAAATTGGATAAGTATGTAACAAATCCCTTCTTGTTACATATTGAATTTCTTAATAAAATTTCACTACATCTTCAGTAGGTAAGAATGTTCTTTCCCCTGGTTGTTCATTTGGCTCACCAAATGGCATTTGTCCTACTAAGCTCCACTCTGCTGGTATGTTCCAAGTTGCTTTCACTTCAGCATCTACGATTGGATTGTAATGTTGTAATGACGCTCCAATTCCTTCAGCAGATAATAGCATCCATACAGTATGTTGTAACATTGCATTTCCTTGATGAGACCAGAATGGGAACTGATCTTTATATAATGGTGCATTTTCTTGCATTTTTTCTACTGTTGCTTGATCTTCAAAGAATAGTACTGTTCCTACACCTGCATGGAAGCCTTTTAGTCTTTCTACAGTCGCTTCAAAATTTTCTGCCGGCACGCGAGCTCTTAGTGTTTCTTTTACGATATCCCAAAACTTTTCATGCTCTCCATCCATTAATACGACCATACGGCCACTTTGCATATTGAAAGAAGTTGGTGCATGTAAAGCTGTTTTTAAAACTTCTTCAATTCTTTCTTTTGTAATTGTAGCGTTTTTTGTTACTTTACGAATTGAACGACGGTTCACGATTGCTTCTTTTAAGTTTGTTGTAGTTGCTGACATGTTAATTCCTCCAAATGTATAAGTTTTATAATTTATTTAAACAAATTGATTTGATTCTTTCATGCAAGACGAATTAGCAATATCCATCCGTCTTACATTGCATACCTTCAAATGAATTTGTTTTATCCTTTTCGATTTCTTTATCAATTACTCTTTCTAGCGTTTCTTTACTAGCAAGTCCTTGAATGACTTCATCTCCAATCATGACAGTTGGAACAGCCATAATATTTGCTTCATCATATGCATGCTGAATTGCTTCTTGATGTTTTTCTTTATATTTACGATTTACTAAAGCATCTTTAAATTCAGCTTCAGGAAGCCCTACTTCTACCGCTAATTTCGTTAATACATCAATATCTTCAATGTTTTGCTCTTCTTGGAAAAACGCAGTAAATACTCGGTGATGATACTCATTTCCAAGTCCACGCTCTTTCGCGAATTGGCACCCTTCAAAAGCTAAATGTGTATATGGATGCGGAGAAACGCGGGGCAGACGCATTTCAACCCCTAATTTTTTTGCAGTAGGAAGAATGAAAGAATCCCATGAACCTAACTTATCTGGCTCGTTCCAAGGATCTATTTTAGAATATGGACTTGGACGCAATTCAAATGGCATCCATTCGATTTCTACATCTTTCTCTTTCGCTACTTCATCTAATGGGCCTTTTGCTAAAAAGCAAAACGGGCATATAAAATCTGAGTATACTTTCATTTTTACAGTCATATCTTTTACACCTTACCTTCTTTTTATTTTTAGATGTAACTAAAGTAGTTACAATTTTAAGAAAAAAATATGCATTCTCTTTTAGAGACTTGCGATTATCATATTATGCATTCATTTTTTGTTGTAAAGATTCAAATAACTGCCCCATCGTAATATTTCTCAAAACTTCTTCCATCGCGGATTGTGCTTGAATTAAAATAACTTCTAACACCGCTTGAATATTTGCTCCAATTGGACAATCTGGATTTGGTTGCTCGTGAAAATGAAATAGTTTGTCTTCTTCCACTACATTCACTGCATGATACACATCTAATAATGTGATTTCATGTAAATCCTTTAATAATCCCGCGCCACCTGGTCCGCGATTTACGTAAACAAATCCAGATTGTTTCAAGTAAGACATTATTTTACGAATGACTACCGGATTTGTATTTACACTCTCGGCCATATAGTCTGAAGTGCAAACTGAAGATGGATTGTTTTTCAAAATAGATAAAATATGAACAGCTATAGAAAAGCGGCTACTAATTTTCATCGTGATCACCACCTCGATGTAATCATTATAGTTACAACATAAAAATAAGTCAATCCTTTTTACAAATTTTTTAAAGCAAATAAAAAAGTGCCCCATTACAATATATGAGACACCTCTTCTTATTCTGCAAACAAGTCTTGGAATTCTTCAATAAATAGCTGTACAGCGAGTGAAGAATCCTTTAATGAAGGAACAGCTAAAGCGATTTCTCTCCATACTTGTGGTTCCAATTCTCTCGTTTGTATATTCTTTGGTAAACTCGTTAAAGATAACTCAGCCAAAATTGCGATTCCTAATCCTTCTTGAATCATATTTAAAGCTGTTGTAACTGTGGAAATTATATATTCAGCCCGAAGTGGTACGTTCGCTTGTTTAAACATATCGATAATGGGTGGTTCGTACCCACCCTTACATAATATGATCGGTTCATTCTCTAAATCACCTATTGTAATAGAATCGTTCTTACAAAGAGGATGATCCTCTCTTAAGACAACAACCATTTTCCCCTTCGTTAAGGGCACGATCTCCATATCTTTATTAGGCAAAATAACAATTCCTATATCAACAACCCTCGATACTAACCAATCTTCAACTTCTTTAATCGTGCCTTCACAAAGAACGACTTCTAAGTTCGGATACTTCTCCTTAAAAAGATTTATCATTTTGGGTAAGAAATGTGCAGAAGCACTCGGAAAACTCCCAATTCGAATCGTCCCAACTTCGTGCCCTTTCTCCATCGCCACTTCTTGTTCAATCTTCTCAACGCCGTTTAAGATTTCTCTAATATGTACAAGAATTCTATTTCCAACATCCGTAACGATTAGCCCTTTTCGTTTATCGCGTATAAGAATGGTAACTCCTAACTCTGACTCAATGCTTGAAATCGCATGACTTACAGCTGGCTGTGTCATATTTAACATCCCGGCAGCCTTCGTAAAACTCCCTAATTCAACCGTTTTAATTAAAACTTGAAGTTGTGTAATGGTCATAACTAATCACTTATACTCCTTATAAAAAAGATTCATTTTATTTATCATAGTCGATATCATATCATAGTGAAATGGAATACAACAAGGAGGGATTACAGTGACACAGCTTTCTCGAACTAAGACGGCCATAATCCTTACATTTCTCGTTATTATGTGGGGAATTAATTGGCCGTTATCAAAATTCGCTCTGCATTACACACCACCCGTACTCTTTGCAGGGATTAGAACATTAATAGGAGGATTTATCTTACTTACTTTCGCATTACCGAAATACAAACAATTAAATTTAAAGGCAACTTGGCATTTATACTTTATTTCATCTTTACTCAATATTATTTTGTTTTATGGACTACAAACTGTCGGACTTCAGTATATGCCCGCCGGACTCTTCTCCGCAATCGTATTTCTCCAACCTGTCTTACTCGGCATTTTCTCATGGATTTGGCTTGAAGAATCTATGTACGGCTTGAAAATTTTCGGACTTATTCTTGGATTTATTGGTGTTGGGGTTATTAGCTCTAGTAGTTTAACTGGACATATTTCTATTATCGGTGTACTACTTGCTTTAGGGTGCGCTATCGGCTGGGCACTCGGCACAGTATTTATTAAGAAAACTGGACACCGCGTTAATGCCATTTGGATGGTAACACTTCAGCTTATTATTGGCGGACTTTGCTTAATCGGATTTGGTTCAGAATTTGAGAGCTGGTCTAATATCGCTTGGAGTATACCATTTGTAAGTGTACTACTATTCATCTCGTTCTTTGTTATTGCAATGGGATGGCTCGCTTACTTTACACTTGTAGGAGCTGGTGAGGCCAGTAAAGTTGGGGCTTATACGTTCCTTATCCCACTGATCGCTATTATTGTAAGCTCTATTTTCTTACATGAGGCCATTACAATTAGCTTATTCATCGGACTTTTATTTATTATCGTAAGTATTTGTTTTGTAAATATAAAGCCGAAAACACTTGCTGTAAGGCAGCAAGTTGAAGTGAAATAAATAGATATGAGAAAGAGTCTACCACTTGTAGGCTCTTTCTTTTTTACCATTTTATGAGTACAGTCACTTAACATCTTAGCAAAAGGAAAATTTTTCTTTTTTATTGTATGATGATAATTAAGTAGAAAATATTATCTCTAATACATATGGATGGACTAACAATTCTAATCATAAGGGGGAATTATATGGCTTTACAGTATAAAGAATTTGGAGATTCAAGCTCTCCACTTATGGTTTTTATTCATGGGGGCGGAGTCAGTGGATGGATGTGGGACAAACAAATTAAACATTTCACTAACTTTCACTGCCTTGTTCCTGATTTACCCGAGCAAGGGGAAAATAGTAGTAAGGATCATTTTTCAATACACTTTAGTGCTGAAAAAATCATTGAATTAGTTGAAAAAAAAGGAAAAGGTAAAACTGTTATAGTAATCGGGTTTTCGTTAGGTGCTCAAGTATTAATTGCAATGCTCAGCATGAAACCAAACTTAATTCAATACGCTATGATAAATAGCGCATTAGTTAAACCAATTCCTTTCGCTAAAACATTAATAAGATCCCTTGGCTTAACCTACCCACTTATAAAGAGTAAGACGTTTTCCAAAATACAAGCAAAATCAATGTACATAGATGAAATACAATTTGATAACTATTATCATGACAGTTGTCAAATAAGTAAAAATACATTTGTGAGGATATTAGAAGAAAATATGTCGTTTACAATACCAAAAAGCTTCGAGAATGCTAGTAGCAATATATTAGTGACTGTTGGAGAACACGAAAAAAGAATCATGAAAGACTCGATGACTGAAATCCTTGAAGGCAATCCTAATTGCACAGGTATTATTATTCCTAAAGTCGGTCATGGAATCTCTTTAGCGAATCCCAAACTATTTAATACTTTAATTGAAAACTGGCTTAAGCACGATAACCTACCAGAAGAAGTAATGACAGTCAATTGAGTTCCTTATCTTAATAAACCATGTTGTATTTGTGGCTCTAATCCCCCCTTGAAGCTGCTTAATCTCAAAATTTTATTAACAAAGGTCTCATTACTTTCAATGAGACCTTTCAATGTTCCCTACTTTTTACGACGTACTACAAAAATACACGTACCCACCGAAGATACAATCGCTAAAATAGATAAGACAATTGCTATTGTTTGCATATTACTTGTACCTTCATTTTTTTCCACACTAGATACTTCACCATGTTCTCCTGTTAATGATGTACCTTTTGCAATCGTAGTAAGTGAATGGGGCTTCTCAGCTTTCTCATCGCCTGTCCATTCAACAATTTCTCCATCTTTATATTGTTGATATGCATTCCAAGCTATTTGTTGCTCTTTATCTGGATTTTTAGCAACGAAAGTAAATCGTTGGAACTGACCAGGTAAAATCCCTTCTCCTGTTGCTTCCCATATTACAGTTTTAACTTTTCCAGCTGCATCTTTTTGTTCTTCCACTTTCCACCCTGGCACTGGCTCGTACTGTTGAAACTCGACTCCAGACGGTATTTTCAGTGTGACTTTTGTTGTTGCCATATTCTTTTCAACAGGTACCTTTATTGTATAAGTCTCCCAAGAGCTAACGTCAGAAGTTGCTGGTTTCACAGTTACGTGAGCACTAACAGGTAACGAAAAAATCCCCATTGCAATTATTGTTGCGATCATTGTTGTTCCTAATTTTTTTATACGTTTCATTTTGTATAAACTCCTTTTCATTTATAACGTCTTTTTTATCTGCCACCTACAATAAATTTATAATCCGTATCGAAACTATCAAGAGATTTTGTTAATCCGTGAACTTGTATATTCCAGTTTCCTGTCATGTTAATATACATACCTTCCGCTTCATATTCTCCCGGTGACACTGCCGAAACTTTAAATGAACCTTTGCCCATATTCATATCTAAAGATTGAGTCGTCAATACAATTTGTTCCATATCAGTAACAGGCTGTCCATTCTCATCCTTCAAAGTAATATGAAATGTATTCTGTCCTACCTTATTAGGACTTACATGTAAAGTAAGTTCATATCCATTATCTAATTGTTTACTCTCTGTAAAAGGTCCCGTAGGAGGCATCGGCGGCGTTTGTACATTTGTCATAAAAGCTACGATTACGAAAACGATAATTCCAATGATAAACTCTACTTTCACCGTAGCTCCTAACCTTTGCTGCGCTCGCATTCTCCCTTTCACATAATGAATAATTCCCAATATCCCCATACACACGAATAAAAGTATCTTTGCTAATAAGGCCAATCCATACTTCGTATCAAATAGGGAATGGATCGTGGGAATAAAAAATGTACTGTTAAAAAGACCCGTTAATAAAATCACAATGACAGCACCTGTTGCCCATGGCGAAAAACGCTTAATCGCATCCCAATACATAGTCCACTTGTCATCCTCTTTACGTAACAGAAGAACAATCGATGATAGCCCCCCCATCCATAACGAAGCTGCGAATAAATGCAGAAAGTCCATAACGACAGCAATTTCTTTAAACTTTAATCCATATGCATGACTATTGAAGGCTTTCATAACAAGTAACCCAATAAATAATACAATTGGAATGCTCCATACTTTAAACGACGAAAGCCTCTCACTCTTCACTGCAAAATATGTAACAATCATAAGCGTACTAATAAGAGCCATTTGAGTGATCCATACATACCCAAAAACAGATAGCTGTAATGTTTCTTTTAATAATAAAGGATCGAAGGCTTCTAGCCATGAAACATCAGCATTTATTTTCGCTTGCAACGGTAAATTGAAAAGTAAACTAATGAATATCCCAAATAATGATATCCATATTATTTTCTTACTCCTCGACTGAACTTGACTTGCACTTCCTTTATAAAGGATAAGATTAAATAATAGAACACCGATAAATAGAGAAAAACTTGTATATAAAATTCCGCGTTCCATAATCATATCGATTTGGGGAACATAGCCCATCTCTTCTACTTTTATATCATCTGTTCCCGCTTCTGCTAATCCAATACGGAATGGAATAACTCCTTGAATTGGATGTCCATCAGCTGAAATAGCTTTCCACTGAATAGAGTAAAGACCATTTTTGAGATTCTCTTTTAACCCAGCTTCTAATAATTTTTTGTTTTTCGTATCAATATGAGCATCTTTTAAATCTACTCTTTGACCTGAGGTATCTCTTACGAACAATGTATTAAAACTTGAAACTTGTATGTCCTCATCGAATTCAATTTTCACAATAGATGGTGCTTTCTTCAACGTTTCATTTTCAGTAGGATTTGATTTCACAACGTACGCATGAGCGGATGTGCTTTTTGGTATGAATATAATAAACACGCACGCAATTAATAGCCATGCCCCTAACCTTCGTATTACTTTCACAATCATTTCACTTCTTTCTTTTTCGTCACTACACTTTCATCACTTTTTACTTCCCAAGTTTTATTTCTTGATAAAATATTAACCTGATTAAGTATAAGAATTTATTTAGTATCACTCTCTATTTATTCCTCACCTCTATACTTCTAATATAATAGTAGCTACCTTCATAGATATTACTAATATTTTTAAAGTTGATTATCATTATAGCATAAAATATATTTATGTAAGTTCCCTAAGAAGAAAAGTTATCGTGAATCATTTGTGAAGAAAATGTGAAATACATAAAGTGAAACTTTAATCAGTGGGACTTTTACGAGCATTCGATCTCCCACCTAACTCTCTCGCATTCTCCGACTTTTGAAGCGGGAATCTTATTGCCAACAAATAGCGGGATAAATAAAAAAGGTATTACGTTATTACGCAACACCCTTTCTCCATAATACACTTCCTTTACTTCTCTTCCGGATAATCACAATAATTAATGATCGTGCCCTCTGTATCCGCTAGGTTAAGATAAATTAATCTTCTACCATGCTTATTCATTCGAAGTGTATGCTCTTCCATTCAAATACCTTGTTCTTTAAATATGTTGTGTTTCAACACATTCTTTCCCTATTTTTAAATTTCATTTTCTTTTTTAGGGTTCATTTCAATTATTTTTAACAGCTGTTGTACCCTTTTATCATATGTATGTTCGATTAGCGTTCTCTTCAGCCCTTCCATCGCAATTTTCTTTCTTTGTGCCGGGTTCGATAAATATCTTTCAGCTTTCTCTATAAAATCAACCGCTGAGGTAAATGTCTCAATTTGTACCCCTGGAATATAACACTTTTCTAAATCTGAACGAATATCCGTCATTTGAAAAGAACCTGTACTAGCTATTTCGAATGTACGATTATTAATAGAACAAGCATTTACTTTTACTCTATTTCTATTAAATGTTAAATCCTCTATCGAGCGATGTATATTCATGTTGATTTTACTTTTTTTGTAATATCCTATACTGTTTTCGTAAACCAAAAATGGTAAAAGTAAAATTTTATCTTTCAATAACTCATAACTTTTTAGTCTATCCCAATTACAACCTATAATTAGAGTATTTTTAGTCACTAAGTACTCTGCAATTGAATCAATAAATGCGAGCCTATTATCAAAAGCAGTCCCTATGAAACTAATATCAAATATGTATTCCTCTTCCCTAAGTATCGGCGTATATGCAGGAGGTTCTGCTGCTAAAGGCAAATAATATACATTATCACAACCTAAATCTTTATAAAAATCAATACATCCTGTATCTTGCGTAAACACATAATCATAATCAAGCACTAAGTTTTTCGTCACATCTGTAAAGTAAGGGTCATCTGTAAGCCAGAGTGCAGTTTTAAAGTCATATTGTTTTAAATCTTGAATTCCCTTAATTATCCCTTCTTCAAAACCATGAAATACAATAATGAGTGCCGGTTTTATCTTTAAAGCCGTTTTCACCAAATTTTCGTATGTTACCATCGTTACATTACGAATTGCCTTTTTCAAACTATTATATATAGATTCCTCTAGCACCGGAAAATAGACAGGAACACTAGATGTAACAAATAATACGTTAAAATTTTCAGCACTATTTGAAATCTCCACAGATAACCACTCTCCAATACATGAAATTCACAATTTATATTATATGTATTACATAAAATATATAGTTGGTTATAAAGCACTCTTTTTCTTTCATATATTACTGTGCAAAATGAGGATTTCTTACCCTATAGTCAGCTCCATTTGCTCGCAAATACTAAAAAAATCATGCCCACTCCTACAGGATAGTGGATAGCTTCTCATAATATATATTCAACATTCCGAAATACTTTCATCGAAATATTGAAAAGTATACAAATAAAAAGGCGTTACATTAGTACGTAACACCTTTCACAAAAATACACTTCCTTTATTTCACTTCCGGATAATCACAATATTCAATAATTGTCCCTTCCGTATCCGCTGGGTTAAGATAAATTAACCTTCTACCATGTTTATTCATTCGAAGCGTATGTTCTAACGTTCGAATACCTTGTTCCTTTAATTCTTCTAAAGCTACATCTAAATCATCTACACGATACGCAACGTGATGGACACCTTTCCCTTTTTGCTTTATAAATCGTGCTATTGGAGAAGTTGTATTATTCGTTGGCGCAAGTAATTCGATTCTATCACCATCAACTTCAAGAATGGCTACTTCACTTTCAACACCTGGTGCTTCACTTACGTAACGGTCGATTAAAGTTCCTGACAAAACCGTTTCATAAAAACGTATCGTACTATCTATATCACGAACTGCGATGCCGATATGATCAATTGTTTTTTTCATCTTATTTCCCCTACTACTTTATTTTTTCTATTCTTATCAATAGTAACAAAAAAAGTTATAGAATCAAATAATCTGTACCCTTTGTAAAGGACATTTTGAAAAAAGTTAGGCAACATCAAGAAGATGATTTCTGTATCCAACAGGAGTCATCTTTTTTAAATTCCATTGATATCTATAGTGATTATAGTACGTCATATATTTCTTAATCTCTTGTTTCAACTCAGTAAAAGACTCGCAAGGTTTTATATGTGCTTCATCTTTCAGATGACCAAAAAATGATTCTTGTGGAGCGTTATCCCAACAGTTCCCTCTTCTTGACATAGATTGTCCGAGCTTTAGCTTTTTGACTAATTTTTGGTAGGTAGGGCTTGTGTAGTGGGCTCCTTGATCTGAATGAATATATGCACCTTCAGTCAATCGAATCCTCTTATTCCGTTTTAGTTTATGAAGAGTTGTTGTTACGAGGTCTAATGTCATCTGTTCTGAAACATGGTAAGCTAAAATTTCATTGGTTGAGCCGTCTAAAATTGTAGATAAATAAGCTCTTTTATTCTTACCGTAAACTAAATAAGTGATATCTGTAAGAAGCGTTTTTCCTGGGGTGTTTTGTTTAAATTCTCGATTTAATTGATTCGGCACTACTCGATGTTCTTTTGAAGCTTTCAGCATTCTTTTATAAGGATTTGCTTTCCGAATCGGACAGACAATCTCATATTTTTTCATGATTCTACGGATACGCTTTAAATTGTAGACAACTTGAAAATGACCCACCAATGTCATTTTTATTTGACGAGCCCCTTTCTTTCGATTTCTAAATCGAAGTGCTTTTAATATGATTTCTTTCACGATTTCATCTTGATTGTTCTTTTGTTTCCGTTGTTCTTGAGATGAAATGGAAAAATAATTATAGTATCCCGAACGGGATACACCAGCTACTTTACACAAATAACTCACCATATTTCTTAAGTTATATTTTATGATGACAGAACGAATCAGGATATATTTCTGACTAGGTGATAAAGTTATTTCCTTCTCATCCTCCCTTCCATAAGTTTGATCTTTTTTAACAATTCATTTTCTGCCTTTAGTAAGTTCCGTTCGGCTTCTAAACGAGCATACTTCTCTTCTAACGTAAGCTCTCTCTCAAGAGTTCTTCCCGCGTTTTGGCGCGTATCTCGCAAACCAAATACACCATTTTTTCTGTAATCAGCACGCCATCTACTTCCTGATGACATAATTCGTTTCATTCCAATCATATCTATATCAAAACCACATTCTTCAAAAATATTTCGAGGTAGTTTTCCTTTCTCATTTTCCTCAATAAAAATACGCTTAAATTCATCTGTATAAGTGATACCTTTCTGACTTACAGATTTTATGTAGGGGTTATTTGATAGAATTTGAATGTCTCTTTCTGTAAATAGCTTTTTTGTCATTTTGAACTTTCTCCGATCCCAATTTTCTCTCATTATACAAGAAATACCCTATAGAATAGACTTTTTTTCAGTGTCTATTCTATAGGGTACATTTTAAAATTCTATAACTTTTTTTGTTTAACTTATTTTCTTATTTACATCAGCTGCTGGTTGCACTCCATTTTTCGTTTTTACAACGCTAATACCATAGCCGATAAATCCACCGATAATCGCTGGGAAGATCCAGCCTAATCCTACTTCCTGCATCGGAAGGAATTTAGTGAACACTTTGCTTACTACTTCAATGTTAACTCCAGCTGCACTTAATCCATCGAATAAGCTGATGATAAATGTTACGATTAAACTCACTTGATAAACTTCAGCTCTTCCTTTAAATAGTGAATGGAAGAATGTTAAGAAAATCAATACAATTGCTAGCGGATAAATTGCTGTTAATACTGGAACAGAAACTGCGATTAATTGTGTTAATCCTACGTTTGCAACAATTGCACTAAATACACATAGCGTGATTGCAATTGCTTTGTAAGGAATATTTGGGAATAACTTATGGAAGAATGAAGAACATGCTGATACAAGTCCCACACTAGTTGTTAAACAAGCAACTGTAATCATTAACCCTAATAATACTCCACCATATGATCCGAAATAGTAGTTAGAAACTTTCGCTAATACTTCTCCGCCGTTCTCTAAATGTCCAAGCTTCGCAACACTTGAAGCTCCCATATAAGAAAGTGCTGTATAAATAATTGCTAAAATAGATGCTGCAATGATTGTCGCTTTTGCACAAACGACCATAATTTGCGTTTTCGTTTTCGCACCTTTTTCTTTAATTGCATTAATGATGATGATTCCGAATACGAATGATGCGAGCGTATCCATTGTTAAGTATCCTTCTTGGAATCCTTTGAAAAATGCATGTGATGTATACCCTTCAACTGGTGCTTGCATTTCTCCAATCGGATTAATAAAAGCAACGACTACTAAAATACCGATGAATGTCAATTTAATTGGCGTTAATATTTTCCCAACAATATCGACAATTTTCGCAGGATTTAGCGAAAAAAAACAAGTGATGCTAAAGAATATAATTGTAAAAAGAATTAAAGGCGTAGAACCTAGTCCTTCTGGCATAAAAGGCTTAAGACCAATTTCATAAGATACATTTCCTGTTCTTGGTATTGCAAATAACGGACCGATCGCTAAGTATAAAACTGTTGTAAACACAATCCCGAATACCGGGTGAGCACGACTTGCTAATGACTGTAAATCATCTTTACCCGAAAAACCAAATGCTAGTACACCTAGTAATGGTAATCCAACACCTGTTACTAAAAATCCAGCGTTAGCAATCCATACATTCTCACCTGCTGATTGACCTAGCATAGCTGGGAATATTAAATTCCCTGCTCCAAAAAATAGTGCAAATAACATTAATCCGATAACTACTATGAACGAAAACGGTACTTTATTCGCCATAATATAACCCCCATTCAAATTTCCTTATTTCATTTTCCAATTTTAACTAATTGAATTTTCTGAATATTTAATTTAAGTATCAACTATTCTTGAACTTATTATAATTTGTTATATAATATTTTGCAATACTATTTTCAAACTTTTCATTTATTTTATAAATATACATTTTTTTACACGGAAAATAGACTAAAAAACCAACATGGTCATCCATGTTGGTTTTTCCATTTACTATCATTAATTAAAATTTCGCAGCTACTTTTTTAACGTTTTCTAAACCTTCTTCAACAATTTGTTGTGAGCGATCTGGATATTGATTGTGCCCTTCAATTACAACTGTCTCTGGATTTGTAATGCCCCAGAATCCAAGTACAGTTGTTACATAATTAACTGCCATTTCCATAGGAGCCATTTGTTCCGAAGAGTAATCTGAACCGCGAGCACCTAATACAACTACTTTCTTATCACCAACTAAACCTTCTGGACCGTTCGCTGTATATTTAAACGTTTTTCCAGCTTGAGAAAGATATGAAATGTAAGTAATTAATGGTGCTGGTACTGTAAAGTTCCATAATGGGAACGCAAATACTACTTTTTCAGCTTCTAAAAACTGATTTAAATATTGATCTACTGTTGCTACAGCCTTTTCTTCTTCTGCTGTTAGCTCCATTCCTTGACTACGTTTATACCCACCTGAAATAGCAATATTTCCGTAATATGGAAGGTCTAATGCAAATAAATCTAACTCCGTAATTTCTGTATTCGGATTTGCTTCCTTATAAGCACTTGCAAATGTTTCATACATCTTTGAACTAATTGCTTGCTCCGCTGGACGATCGTTCGCTTTTACAAATAATACTTTTGACATAGTTTTATTCTCCTCTACTTTTGTATTTTCTTCTTTTTTACCAAATAACGAGCTAAATAATCCCATTTTTTTCACCTAAACTTTCTTATCATATTCATTATTCATCATCATAAAAATTCTTATTCTAATAAAAAGTTCCAATAGATACCTTAACCTAAGTAACTCGAAACTTTTTGTTATTTAATTACCTTATGTAAGTGATTGTAATACATCAACTTACTTTAGTCAAGTAACTTCTCAAAAAGAAAAATATCTTGGATTAAAAATAATAAAGAAATATATTTCCTCATTCAAAATGATAAATTCGAAAACACATAAGTGAAATCCCTTGTATAATACAACTAGAGAGAGAAATTCATCTATAGAGAGGATTTATTAATGAGTACTTTAGAAAAGATTCAAACCTTTATCATTCTTGCAGCTGTTATATTCGGGGTTATATTAGGACAATTTAATATGATACATATGTATTCGGAAAAATTTATTGTTCCCTTCTTATTTTTCATGCTTTATGGATTATTCCTCAGCATCCCATTAAATGATATAAAAAATGGCTTCCGTAACTTAAAATTCGCTGGAACAAGCCTAGGTATTAACTTTATATGGACACCTTTTCTCGCTTGGGGATTAGGCGCATTATTTCTTTCAGATCACCCCGCACTTTGGGTTGGCTTTATTATGTTAATGGTTACTCCGTGTACAGACTGGTATTTAATTTTCACAGAGATCGCAAAAGGTAACGTCGCATTATCTACATCAATTCTACCAGTAAATTTAATTTTACAAGTATTATTGCTGCCAATTTATTTGTTTTTATTTGCTGGTGTAATGAAAACTGTAGCGGTTTCTGTTTTAGTAGAAAGTATTGTTATCGTAATCGTCTTACCATTTTTACTTGCGCACGCTACAAAATTCATTATGCATAAAATGAAAAAAGTTGAAACACTTGAGAATAAACTCATTCCATTTTTCAGCTCTGCTCAAATTGTATTTTTAAGTTTAGCAATAGTAGCGATGTTTGCCTCACAAGGTAAGTACTTATTACAAAATATGAATGTTGTTTTATTGTTACTTATACCAGTATTACTGTTCTTCATGATTAACTTTATACTAGGACAGTTTGTAGGACGTATGATGCATTTATCCTATGAAGACACTGTCAGCCTCAGCTTAACAACATTAGCGAGAAACTCGCCTGTTGCACTCGCTATTGCTGTAACAGCTTTTCCAGACGAGCCTCTTATTGCACTTGCATTAGTTATTGGGCCGTTAATTGAGTTGCCCGTTCTGACTTGTGTTTCACAAGTGTTATTGCTTATCAAGAAAAAGCAGCAATACACATAAAAAAACGTCCTACTTTGGGACGTTTTTTTTGTCGAGAAATTATAGAATTAACGCTACTTATCGGCTCTAAGGATTTTATACGTTATAGAAAATTAGCTTGTCGTTACATTAACAAAGCCTTTCTAATTAAACATTATAGGAAAAGTAAATATAACGAAAGCTGCCCAAAGTCCGTAGATTGGCAAATACTTCGTAACGGCGTCTTGGATAGCTGTCGGTCCTGATTTGTTTTGTAGAAAACGCATATAGGATAACATAATCCAAATGAGATTTGCCCAAATCAGTATGTTTACGCCTAAAACAGCAAGTCTATTAGGTGTAATCCCGTAAGAAGAAAGTCTGAATACGATAGCTGATAAAGCCACAGTGTCAATAATAAGCGCAAGAACAATTAAGGCAAAATTGATATAATCTGAAATGTTCTTTCTCTCGTCTGAATCACTCTCAACAATGGAAAATATGGTAACAGCCAATACACCAAGGAGTATTCCGTTGAAGGCCATTAGGAAATTGCGGTCCAAGAACGGATTTTTCCCGACCCATATAACCGTTATAAGATAAATCAACAATGTGATCAGTACGAGAGGACTAAAAATTTTAGATATGTATGGTGTAATATTCTTAGCAAGTTTAAGATTCATTGATGCCAAGTATGCAGCCACAATAGCGAGAGCGGCAGCACCAAATAAAATAACATTACTAAAATAGAAGTCTTCTATATTCAAGTCAACAAACCTAAATAACTGCATGGTTAATGCTGCTAGTACCATTCCGCTCACTGCCATGCTGGCGTAGAGAATACAATATTCCAAATTAAATTTAATATAAGCTAATCTCGTACTTCCTTTTGAATATTCATTTCCTGTAAACGCAAGCCCTACTAAGACCCATAAGAATATAGGAAGATGTAAATAAGCAAGGATACTGCTGTCTTTATAATTTAATGGCAACATATTAAGATACAACCCGGAAATTAGGAACAACGCCGCAAGGAAATAAATAATACTTTTTTTCGGAGTATTATTGTAAACAAAATAAGCAGCAATAAAGGGAATTACACCAAAAGCCAAGTTAATTGGAGCAATTGCTCCCTGTTCGACAAAATGGAAGATTACCCTGGTGCTTAGCCCTGCCAGAATAGCTAAAATGCCCATGAAGAAGAAACCTTTTTGAAACAATGAAGGTTTTTCTGTATTTGCCGTCTCCTTGAAATGCAATCTTTCATACCAAGCACCAAGAACCTGAGAATCAGGGTTTTCATCCCATGCTTGTGAGAATGACTTTTTAAAAGCTTTCGGGTCTTTTCTATACATTCTCTCCAACTCATGAGGGTTATCCATATTTTCAATTATCACATTGTTAACCTCCATATTTATACCTCCTCTAATTTTAAAAATAACGTTGTTACCTTTTCCATAAAAAGCACCACACTTATTTATTCTGATTTTGATTTTAATATAAATGTTATCGTTTTGCAATAAATTTTTATTATTTTAGATAATGTTTTTATTGTATTTTTTCATTCCAAGCGAAAACAAAAAGCATTCCTCATTCAAAGAAATGCTCTATCACTTTTTATAAACATCGGTGTAAGCTACTTTCAGCTGTTCTCTCCATTGCTTGTTTTTATTTTCTAATTTCTTATTTTTCCTTTATATAAAAGAAATGATCAAAATGATATAAACGTCCAATTTAATGACACCTTTTCAAGCAATTATTTCAAATAAATTTTAGTGCTAGTATACAAAATTCTGTAATTATAAAATAAAAAAGCATGACATAAAATTGTCATGCTTTTTCTTTTCTATCTATATTTTCAAACCTAATACAGCACATTTTAATCGGGAAAGAGCTTTTTCATTTGTTGAAACCACTTAATTCTCAAACACAAAATTAATCTTATTATCTTTCCACTCTAACTTCGCATCAAACGTTTTCTCGCCTTTTTTAAAGCCTTTAATTAAATCGGTCTTCTCACCTTTTAATAGCTTCGTCATGTTTTTTTGCGAAATAGCTTTGCTTAAAATCTTCTTCGAGATGGTAAAGTCACATTGTGTTGTATTGTAGTTAGAACAACCGTAAAACGTCGACTTATCAATAACATCGCCATCACATTTTTTACAGTTCCCGACCTTTTTACCTGTTGTAAATTTCGATCCTTTTCGTTCAATCGATTCAACATGTAATCCGGTGAAATCCCATTTCTCCGACATTTCTACCGCGTCTTCAATAATTTTAGCTGATAATTTTTTCGTTTGCTCCATAAATGTCGCTGGTGAAGCTGTACCTTCTCCAATTTCCGCAAGGCGTTGCTCCCATTTTGCTGTCATTTCTGGTGAAGCCAGTATTTTATCACCAATTGCTGTAATTAATACTTTCCCTTTATCTGTCGCGTACACTTGGTTTTTCTGTACATCTATATATTTACGGTCTTTCAGCATTGTAATAATACCAGCACGAGTTGCCTCTGTACCTAAACCTTCTGTTTTCTTCAATACTTTCTCAAGCTCTTCATTCTCTAAATACTTACCGGCCGTTTTCATTAACGTAATAAGTTGTCCTTCTGTATAGCGTTTCGGTGGCTGTGTTTTTCCTTCTTTCACTTTCACCTTTACAACTTTGCCTTGTTCACCTTCAGCTACAATTGGAAGAATCGTTTCGTCATCTTTATCGTCTTGGAAAATAACTTTACGCCAACCTTCTTGAATTTGCTGTTTTCCTTTCGAAATGAACGCAGCACGTTCGTCTACAAGAGTTGTAATCGTTGTGTAGTCAAAGATTGCTACTTCATAATGCGCCGCAATAAGTCTTCTTACGATCATATCGTAAATTTTCTTTTCATCACCTGATAGTTTGCTTGGATTTGTCACTTGCTCTGTCGGTATAATTGCGTAGTGATCTGTAACTTTCTTTTCATTCACATAACGCTTATTATTCATAATCGATTCAATTGGTGCTGGCAATAAACCTTTATATTCATCAAACTGACTTAACTTCTGTAAAATATCAGGGAACGTCGCTGCTTCTCCTTGTGTAACATAGTTAGAATCCGAACGTGGATAAGAGACTATCCCTTTTTGATATAGTGCTTGTGTTATATCAAGCGTCTTTTTCGGCGAAAATTTAAAAGCTTTATTCGCCGTTGCTTGCAGTGCTGATAAATTAAATAAAAACGGCGGCTGAAACTCTTTACGCTCCGTTTTCATTTCTTTTACTACAGCCGGTTTGTTTTGACAAAACGCTGCAATTTTATTTGCCAAATCAGGATCATTTAAGCGGGACTCATTATCTTTCTCCCATTTCCCCTCATACTTCTTTCCTTCTATATTAAAGGTTGCGAACACTTCCCAAAACGGCTCTGACTTAAAGTTCTCTATTTCTTTTTCACGCTTTACGATCAATGCTAATGTTGGTGTTTGCACACGACCAGCGGAAAACACATCATTCATTCCCTTTTTCTTTAGCAAAATGCTAAAGACACGCGATGCATTCATACCAACGACCCAGTCAGCGCAAGATCTTGTATATGCTTCATAATACGTATTAATCGTATCTGCTTCATCTAGTAAGTTTTTAAATCCTTGATAAATAGCTTGTTTCGTTAAAGATGAAATCCAAAGACGCTTCATTGGCTTTTGCACGTTGCAAAGATTAATAATGTTTCGTACGATCAATTCCCCTTCACGCCCAGCATCGCCCGCGTGAATAATTTCTGTTACCTGAGGATTATGTAACAGCTGTTTCACAACGTTAAATTGCTTATACTTTGACTTTGTTACCTCAAACTGAAAACGCTCTGGAATCATCGGTAATGTATTTAATGACCATTTCTTCCACTCAGCGTGATAATGTTCTGGATTACATAACTGCGTCAAATGACCAATTGCCCATGTACAGTACGCTCCATTTGGAAATAACTCATTTGCTTCTACTTCTAAATATCCATCTTTCCGGCGATATTTAAACTGTGAAACAAGAGCCAAACCTTGATCTGGTTTCTCGGCAATAATTAATTTCATTTTATAACTCCCTATCTGTATTCCAGTGTTACTTTTATTGTCTATATGTTTAGAGGCGATGATAATACAACAATCTTATTTATCATTCGCGGTTTGTCTCACAAATGGGAGACCTATAATATTATACGCTTATTCTTTATAGCTTCACAATAGAAACTCATTATATAACACTTTCTTTCGCATGCTCACAAACAAAAAAGACGCCCCAAAATCGAGCGTCCTTTCCATTCACTACTATTTGCGTTCATATATTCTATAAAATTTTAAATACAACAATTCCTTATGAAGCATCGTCTACTAAGACAACCATCATTATTTAAAAATTATATTGAACTTACCTTTTTTAAATTGTGCAGATAATTTGCAGATATATATTAGCATAAATACTCTCCATTTGAACATATGATGAAGTGAATGATAGGACAGGGAGGTATCATGATGTTTGCTTATACGTTAACTGCCTTAACACTTTGTTGTATCTCGATTATTATTACATCATATATTTCTAAATGTAAGGGTACCCTAATGGAGTATATGGTATTTATTATGTCTTTTAGTATGAGTATCGGTTTAAGTATAGGTTTTTATTTAGGTATTCTCTTTAAAGGAGAATTACTATATTCTACTTTACTTGCTATTTTGATTAGTGGTTTTATCGGTTTTTTAGTCGGTCTACGTTTTCACCTGTATACTGCCTTAGAAGGAATGTTCTCTGGTTTAATGGCAAGTATGATGGGAGCAATGATTACAGAAATGTTAAACGCTCAACAAGCTCATAGTATACTGTTTATTAGTCTTTTACTTACTATAACGATAACTATGTCATGTATGATTCAGCTTTTATCAGAAACCTTCTCTACTTATATCCATCGTCGGTTTCTATTATTACTTTCCATTAGCATAGTAATTGTTCTTACTGTATTCGTGACATTCCCCGATCATACTCCCCCATCTTCATCCGGGCACGATCAACATATGCATTAACACTTGCAACGAAAATGAATAAGCAGCTATCCATAGGATAACTGCTTCATATTATTCTGGCTTATTAGGAATGTTAGGGTTTGGAACATAATCAGATTTGTAATCTGTATATTTCACTTCTGTTACCATCCCGGCTGAAGCATGGTGTAAATCATGACAGTGGAACATCCATTCACCCGGATTGTCTGCTACAAAGGCTACTTCATATTCTTTTCCTGGTTTTAAGTTCAAAGTGTCTTTAACAATTGGAGAACCTTCTACCGGTTTTCCATCTTTACTTAACACCTGGAAGAAATGACCGTGTAAATGCATCGGATGATCGTCCGCTTTAGAGCGATTTACTAATTTTACTTTTACTAAGTCACCCTTTTTCACTGAAATTGGGTCAATATCTGGGAATACCTTTCCGTTAATTGTATATACCATTTCATTTCCATTCATTTGCGTATTCAAGTCCATATTATATGTGGCAGTATACTGTTGATCTAACGTGAAACTACCTAATTTTTTAGCGCCATATTTCGTCATATCTAATTTCGGTAATTTTTCTTTTTCATCTGCTTTGTCTTTCATCTCTTTGCTTCCATCATATTCAATAACAGCTTTCATTCCTTTTGCACCCTTATTTTCTGAATGGTCTTCAACGTACCATTTCCCAGGATTGTTAGCTGTAAATTCAACATCATAACGTTCACCCGGTGCAATTGAAATTACTTTGTCTTTTATAACTTTTGGATCATTAATTGGTTGACCATCTGTCGCAATTACTTTTATATCATGACCGTGAACGTGTATATCATGTGATAGATAACCCGCATTAACGAGTCGAAGACGAACTTTATCACCCTTATTCACTTTTAACAGCTCTACTAAATCTCCGCTTTTACCATTGATTGTGAATAAGTCATACATACTCATATCATGACCTTCCATCTTCATATTTCCATGGTCCATTCCTGCCATATTACTAGAGTCTTTTTTATCACTGTCCATACCGGAATGATTCATGCCTTTCATATCATCATTCTTTTTCGTATTTTCATTATCCTTACTAGATTTATTACCGTCTGCTTTTTCTGTTTGTCCTTTTGTCATTTCTTTTAACTGCTTATTAATTCCTTCTTTATCTGTTACCCATTCATCTAACATTAATGTGTAATCTTTATCATACTTTTCATTTGTATCCTCTACAATAAGAGCACCATACAAGCCTCTATCTAGTTGATTTACAGAATCTTGATGTGAATGATACCAATACGTTCCTGGTACGTTCGCTTCAAATTCATAGGTGAAACTTTTTCCTGATTCCACCGCATCTTGTGTCACGCCTGGAATTCCATCCATGTTATTTGGGACAGGATACCCATGCCAATGAATAGATACTGGTGCAGGTAATTCATTTTTTAATGTCACTTTAACCTTTTTACCTTTTTCCACCCTAATTTCTGGACCCGGGGATGAACCATTAAATGTCCAGACTGGAACAATAACACCGCTACTTAGCTTTTGTTTTTCTTCTTTCGCTACTAAAGTAACTTCTGGCCCTTTTACAACTTTCAATGGTTTTGTAGCCGTTTCAGTCTGTGTTGTTTTTTTGTCGTTCATATTTTTATGATCATTTGTTGTATTTGTGGTCGCAGAACATGCAGCAATTAAAGATATTACGGAGACTGTAACTGCTGTTAATACAAATCTCTTCATCGAAAACCCCTCCCTTTTCTTTTTCAAAATCATTATAAAAGATGATTTTCAAGAAAATATGGAGATTTAAAATGAACAAAATAAAAAGGCGCTCAAAATTGAGCGCCTCTTCTAATAATTATTTCGTAACAACTTCATCTTCTTTTACATTCACATTATTTTCACTCATAAACTCTTCAATCTCTTCAACTTCTCTAATGATATCTTTTGACAAGTTTTCATACCCATCTTTTGTTACAAGGATATCATCTTCAATACGAATTCCAATTGATTCTTCTTCAATATAAAGACCAGGTTCGATTGTTATAACCATACCTTCTTCTAACACTCTATCTTTGTATGTTCCTACATCGTGAGTATCTAAACCAAGAAAGTGACTGACACCATGATAATAATATTTAGATAGTTCCTCATCTTCTTGAATTAAACCAATAGCTTTACACTCTTCTGCTAGTACTTTTTTTGTATGCTCATTTAATGCAGCAAACTTTAATCCTGGCTTAATAAGCTCCGTTGTTTCTTTCAATGCTTTTAACACGATATTATATATTTGTTTTTGGCGACTAGAGAATGTTCCACTAGCTGGGAATGTGTAACTAATATCAGCGTTGTAGTAATCTTTTTGAGCACCTAAATCGAGCAGTACTAAATCACCATTTTGTATTTGTGCATCATTATTTTCATAATGAAGGACTGTAGCATTTTTACCGCTCGCTAAAATTGTATTAAACGCATGATGTTTAATTCCAGATGATTTAAGTGTAAAATCAAAATGAGCTTCTAATTCATATTCCATCACATCTGCTTTTGCATGCTTCAGCACGTTATAAATACCCTCTTTAGTTACAGCAATCGCTTCTTTAATGATTTCAATTTCTTCTTCCGTTTTAAACACTCGTAATTCACAAATATACGGATATACATTACCAATTAAAACGTGTGGATACTGTTCTCTTACATGTTTAGCAAACGCTAACGTTTTCGTCTCAGTACCCTTCCACTCTCGACGCTCTAAATCTAAATACAGATGCTTCACATTTTCTGTGAAAAGTGTATTTGCCATTGTCTTCTCAAAGCTTTCTATATACACAACTTTTTTTATGCCTGAAATTTGTTCTGCATCTTCTTTAGAAACTGTTTTACCGTCCCATTTTTCCATTACTGGATCTGATTTTTCAATGAAAAGAGTTTCTTCCACACTATTTCCAAACTTTTTCAACATGAAAATAACATTTGGCTCATCGATTCCCGTTAAATAGTAAAAATTTCGATTCGGCACAAATTTATAATGTGCATCGGCTGACATATGAGGTGCTTGTCCAGCAAATAAAATAGTAATAGATTCATCCGATAATGTGTTTACTAATCGTTCTCTATTTTGAGCAAAAAATGTTGATTTCATAATAATCCCCCTAGCGTTCTATGTATAATTTTGAAACTGATTATCCAATATAATTCATTCTATTATTGTTATAATTTTTCGTCAATTAATAGTACTCATAGAGAAAAGAAAATTTTCATTACTAGGGCCCCTTCCGCTCTAAATTATGCATACCACTCCACAATTTCTTGACATTTATTCCATATACTTAAAATCTCATATATATAGAAAGGAGTCTACAAAAGTGAAACATTATGTAGCAACAGGGTTAGCAATTACTTCTTTATTAATAATTACAGGATGTTCTAGCAATGTCGAAACAGCACCAGTAAAAAAAGAAACCGTGCAATCTCAACCCAAAAATACAGAAACAGCAAATACGATTCCGCAAAACTTCTATAAAGAAATTACATCCGGAAAAATCGCGCACATTCATGGAATTGGCTATGCAGGAAATATGCCAGGGATTTCTATCGCAACTCATAGTGGTATAAAAGTTTATCAAAATGGCAAATGGCTTGAAACTACGACTGAGCTACATGATTATATGGGATTTCAGGCAACGAAGAACGGATTCTTTGCCAGCGGGCATCCGGAACTGGGTGCAAATTTAAAAAACCCTTTAGGATTAATGAAAAGTTCTGATGGCGGCAATAACCTTGAAAAGCTAGCATTCTATGGAGAATCTGATTTTCATAACCTTGCTGTCGGATATAATACGGAAGCGATTTATTTATACAATGAGCGTCCTAATTCTAAATTAGAACAAGGTTTTTATTTCAGTACGGACAACGGACAAGAATGGAAAAATAGTAAGTTAAACGGTCTTTCAAGTACAATCCATTCCTTTTCAGCACATCCAGATCAATCTAGTGTAGTCGCGGTAAGTGCTAAAGACGGTGTATATTTGTCTACAGATTACGGGAATACTTTTAAATTATTCTCTAAATCTCTTGAATCGACAGCAGTTACATTTAGCGATGAAGATGTCATTTATGCCCCTATTAATAAGGAAAACAAACAAATGATAACGAAGAAATCGATCGCTACAAATGAAGAAACGAACTTACAGATTCCATCTTTAGATTCTAAAGATACAATTATGTACATATCACAAAATCCTCAAAATTCAGCTGAAATAGTTTTTGCTACAATGAAAGCAAATGTGTTCCTCTCTACAGATGACGGTAAAACGTGGAAACAGCTTACTAAAAATGGAACTTATCAGGTATTATAAAAGGAAGAAGTTTCTTCTCTACCATCTTCCCTATCAAATTTATACGAAAACAAAATGAGGTTGGCTCATTTTTACTTGGATTCTTCTTCTCTTTAGCTTTCTGTCCAACTATGTTCGTTCTGTTTTTTGGAACGTTAATCCCTTTATCTTTATCATCTAATTATGGGTATTTGTTTCCTACATTCTTTTCGATAGGGACTGCTCTCCCTATCGTTATATTAATGTTCATCATCTCCTACCTTGGATTAAATGGGAATTTACTGAAAAAGAGCCGAAAAATAGGAAAAAACATTCAGCATATAGCCGGTGTTCTCCTTATATTAATCGGGCTTTATGATACTGTCCTATATTGGTAATACACACAAAAGGTAAGCTTCAGTGAAATGAGCTTACCTTTTGTATCATTTTATTCATTTTTTCTTTTGTTGTAGTTGGCTTAATAAATTCGTAACAAACGTCAGAAACAATGGGTCATTTTCTTTTTTAGGTGACCATTGCATAATAAGTTGCCGTGGAATTTTAATTTCAATCGGTTGCACGATGAAGTCATGAATAATTTGTTTATGAAGTCCTGATAACGGAACGATTGTTATACCGTTAACTTGTAAAGCCAGTGCTAACGCCGAACTAATTGTCTCTGATTCCATCACTTTATTAACTACTATTTCATTTTTTATCAAATATGGTTCAAGTACTTCTTTACAACCAGAGAGCGGCATTATAAAAGGATAATTTTTCAACTCTTTCATTGTAAGACCAGATGGAACTGACTTAGAAGAAACCATAACATACGGATCTTCACCAATTACATCATAATGAAATCCTGGTATTAAATTTTCTTTTATAGAAATAGAAAAATCTGCACTTCCAGAAGACAGCCAATCTAACACTTCTTGATAGCTTCCTTCTCGAACTGCAAGCACATACTGACTTTGATCAAAATTACCTAGTTCGATACACTCCGCCAAACAATATACAGTAACTGAAGGATATGTAGCTAATACAATCTTATACAAGTTATTATTTTTTAATTGTAAAGCTGTTTCTTCAAGGTTTTCATACTCCATTAGAAGTCGATCTACACAAACTAAAAATTCTTTTCCATTTTCAGTTAAAACAGTTCCTTGTCTAGAGCGATCAAATAATGTTATAGCATATCGTTTCTCTAATTTGTTTACGATATGAGTTATAGCCGGCTGTGTCATATGTAACTCCTTAGCTGCTAAACTAATGCTGTTCAAACGAGCCACGTATTTAAAAACTTTAAAATCAAAAACGTTCATTCTGTTCTCCTTATATAAAAGTTATTTATATCATCTATAAATAAGCTTCATTATATTTATCAACCCACTTCATATACACTAATTATACATCATCAATATCACGAAAGAATAAATCTTATAATCATTAGAGGAGTGTTGGTTAAATGAGTACTTACGTTTTAGTACATGGAGCATGGCAAGGCGAATGGGCATGGGAATTTGTAAAACCTCAGTTAGAGGCTTTCGGACATACAGTTATTACACTAGACTTACCTGGAAGCGGTAAAGATACGACTCCTTCTCAGAATGTAACGTTAGATTCCTATGTTAATGCAGTAACGGATGCGATACATCAACAAAATGAAAATGTTATTCTCGTTGGACATAGTATGGGCGGCATTGTTATTACACAAACAGCTGAATATATACCAAATAAAATCGATAAATTAGTTTATCTTTGCGCATTCTTACCACAAAACGGTGAAAGTCTTGGTAGTAAATTAAATGGAGAAAACGGACCACAATTCTCTATAAATGAGAAAGACTTGACTGCAGAACTTATACCAGAGTTGATTGAACAAACATTTTTAAATGCTACAGAAGACGGTTCTATTAAAGAAGCATCTTTTAATCAAATGCGTCCTCAACCGCTAGGACCGTTCCAACAAGAGCTAAAAATATCAGAAGAGAACTTTGGAACTGTAAATCGTATTTATATCGAAACAACTCTAGATAGAGCGATTCCGATTGATTTTCAGCGCCGAATGAATACAGAAACTCCTTGCACGAAAATAATTACTTTGGAAGCTGATCATTCACCATTCTTTTCTAAAGCTACAGAACTTGTTAATTACTTAAATGAATTAAGCTAAATTTCATTTAATGAAAATAGACACCCGCGGGTGTCTATTTATTATGCTAACTAAGGATTGTATTTTCTTCTCTACATTTGCATTCCCTTTTGCTTCATCTCCCACTTTTTATACAGTAGTACTGCCCCAAATAAAAATACCCCCGCAATGAATGAGCCTACTGGTAACATCTTTATCATTTCATCAGGAAATACGAGCGGTAATAATGGGAATGCATATGTTGCTGGAATGCGTACTCCAACGATTTTTAATAAAATAAGCATTAAAATCATATTTAATAAAGTAACTAGAATCCATGAATCGATTGCAAAGTACAATAAAGTTCCAACAGTTGCCGATATAGTTAATACTAGTATTTGTTTAAATGCCATTTTTTCATTGTACATCGGTTTTTGAAGCGATTCATACACAACAACTAATATTGGCGGAATAGCCGCTAATTGTTCATAACCAGTGATCCAACATATACTTATCCATACAAAATTTAGTATTAAAAATACAACCATATATTTATATTGTATCTTCACTTTTCTCTCAAGACCGTTATTCAGTTTAAATATAAGAACACCAATCATTAAAATAAATGTCAAAACGAAGACTGAGATAACAAATGACCATTCCGTCGCATTTGTTACTAATGGTAATAAACCTGTCGCAATAGATGGTGCTAAATTGGATTGAATAACACGTAAAAACAACATCATTAATATAAGTGTTAAGCTAACTTTTCCTATATAGGAAATGTCCATTTGATTCACTACAAAACCAATAACAGCTGTTATTGACGGCGCAATAAAGATTTTTTCTGGTTGTCTTAGCCATCCCGGCTCACGATATGCCCATAAAGCTATTGCCATCGCAGCTATTTCCGGCAAAATGACTTCTGGATCATTTAATAACACACCTGCTGTTACCATAGCTACAATAAATAAAATAGCAATCGTATATGAGATGATTGTTTCTTTCCTTGAAATTACTGAATTCATTATTACATACTCCTTTTTGCTTATTACTCTCATAAAGTAAAACAATACCTTATATACCCTACTAAGGTATTGTATATTAACATCTTTTCTATTTCAAGTATTTGTAGTTTTTTCATTCTTTATCACCCCATACACTTACAAAACAAGGAATGTTTATAGGCATTGACACTTATTAAAAGATACGTTAAAATAACTATAAATTAGTAAGTAACTAATGTAATTAAATCTAACTAGAGGTGAAAACAAATGAAAAACATTTTATTCCGTATTAACGAATTATCAAAAAAGAAAGAACATCTGGATTAACAGTTGATGAAAAACAAGAACAACAAATGTTGCGTCAAAACTATACAAAAACATTTCGCGGGAGCTTAGATTCCATTTTATTAAACACAAAAATTGTTGATCACAATGGTCTTAACGTTACACCAGTTGCATTACAAGATGCTCAAATACGTTTGAAATTAAGCAAATGAAATCAAGGCTAAAAAAACGATCGTATAAAACATAAAAAGAGCTGGATTTCCTATATAGAAATTCCAGCTCTTTTTATTGTCTTTTCTAATTTAGTAAACGAGCGATACATCGCAACTCTCCACGATACAATCATCGCAAATGCGAGTAAGAAAAACATTCCGCTTAACTGCGATAAATCAATCGATTGACTTAAATATGATTTTAATGCTACTCGTACTGCTAATAATCCAACTAAAATAAATATAAATGCTTTAGACGGTTTCATATATATATGTTCGCCTCTTATTTCGAACTTAGTTGTTTTAATTAGAAATATAGAGAAAATAAGTCCTACACTAATTGCCTCTACTATTTCTAAAGATGTTAATCGAAACTCTGGTAAGAAGTACATCATTGCACCCGTACTCATAAAAATTGGTGGTAATATAATTTTCTTTTTCACTATCGGTTTTTTCGCTGACTTAAAGCGAAGAAACATTACACCAACAGCCATACATACTGCTACGATACTTGATAAAAGTGCTAAACTCATACTCTCCACCCCTATCTATTTAAATGACTTTTTGAGCAAAATCATAAACCAAACGAGCCCGACACTTATAATAACATGAGCTAATCCAGCCATATGGCTTAAACCATTAAAGTCTGTTCCATTTACTTGTAAAATACCTCTAAATACCATTGTAACGATTGTAAAAATTAATCCTGCATTATAAACAATAAACCACGCGCGAAAGCTTTTTGTTTCTTGTACTTGAAACACTTTAAATAAAGCTAATGCCACCAAAAAGAATATGAATCCTAATACTAATACGTGTGTATGCACTAGCTGTAGCATAGTGGATCCTTTAATTCCTTGTGCTTTTGTATATTCTCTTGCAAATACTCCTGATAATAAACCAATTATTAAGTAAATGAATGCTGCATTATATAATTTCTTCATCATATTCCTCCTGCTGTAAACTTTCCATATTCGATGCAATCATTTTACGCAAAGTTTATGAACGGAATATGAACGGAATATTACATTCTATTTTTAAAAATAAAAAAGCCATTCCACAACTATTCATTGCGGAATGGCCTTTTAACTTATTTTAAATCTTCAATTGAGAAAGCACCTGGCAGTAACTGTTCCACAGTCACTTCTTTTTCATCACCTTTTACATTCGTTAGTAATACAGGCATTTTCGGATCACAAAATTCAGCAATAACTTGTCTACAAGCACCACATGGTGAAATCGGTCTCTCAGTTTCTCCTGTAATGACTAAGTAACTAAAGTCGCGCTCACCTTCTGATACTGCTTTAAATATTGCTGTTCTTTCTGCACAGTTACATAAACCGTAAGAAGCATTTTCTATATTACAACCAGTATAGATTTTACCTTCTTTCGTAACTAATGCTGCACCAACAGGAAATTTAGAATACGGAATATACGCTTTCGATAACATCTTATTTGCTTCTTCAATATATTTTTTCTTATCCATATTATTTCCTCCTCAAAGTAAATGTAATTATGATTAATCAGTAATAACTGTATGAACTAATTTAGGAGCCACTGCTGTTTCAGAGATAGAAATGTTTTCGTAAATTTTAGCTTTTACATCTTCTACATTTTCACGATTTGCGTAAATCGTTACGAATGGCTCACCTTCTTTTACTGCATCGCCAACTTTTTTACGTAACATTAAACCTACAGCTAAATCAATTTCATCTTCCTTCGTCGCACGACCTGCACCAAGTAACATAGCTGCGATACCGATTTCAT
Organism: Bacillus sp. TH25; assembly: GCF_016650935.1. Classification (NCBI taxonomy): domain Bacteria; kingdom Bacillati; phylum Bacillota; class Bacilli; order Caryophanales; family Bacillaceae; genus Bacillus; species Bacillus sp. TH25. The sequence goes on from NZ_JAEKEU010000009.1 coordinate 61,676, forward strand.
CTGCAACAATGTTTGAAATCACACCTGAAGTTTTTGCAGGTACATCAATTACATACTTCGCTTGTGGCATTTTTTCTGGATTGTCTACAATCGAGCTGTCTCCGCCTTGGTTGCTTAAGAACTCTTTAAATTTCTCAGTTGCTTTTCCATTTTTCATCACTTCAATTAGCATTTCACGAGCTTCTTCTAATGTATTTGCTTTTTTCGCAAGTACAACCATTTGGCTACCTAATACAAGTACTAATTCTGTTAAATCTTCTGGACCTTCGCCTTTTAAAGTATCAATTGCTTCCTTCACTTCTAGAGCGTTACCAATCGCAAAACCAAGAGGTTGTGACATATCTGAAATTACTGCCATCGTTTGACGTCCAACATTATTTCCGATACGTACCATTGCATGAGCTAATTCTTTTGCATCTTCTTCGGTTTTCATAAATGCACCAGCACCTGTTTTTACATCAAGTACGATTGCATCAGCACCAGCTGCAATTTTTTTACTCATAATTGAACTTGCAATTAGAGGAATTGAATTTACTGTTCCTGTTACATCACGTAATGCATAAATCTTTTTATCAGCAGGTGTTAAGTTTCCTGTTTGTCCGATAACAGCCACTTTGTCACGGTTTACAATATCAATGAACTGTTCTTTCGTAATTTCAACGTGGAATCCTTCTACCGCTTCTAATTTATCAATTGTCCCGCCCGTATGTCCTAAACCACGACCAGACATTTTTGCTACTGGTACATCTAAAGCAGCAACTAATGGTCCTAATACTAATGTTGTTGTATCACCAACACCGCCAGTTGAATGCTTATCTACTTTAATGCCTTCAATTGCTGATAAGTCGATTGTTTCTCCAGACTCAACCATTGCCATCGTTAAATCTGCACGTTCACGATCCGTCATATCTTTAAAGAAAATTGCCATTGCAAGTGCACTCGCTTGATAATCAGGAATACTTCCATCTGTATATCCATTAATAAAGAATTTGATTTCTTCAGTCGTTAATTCTTTTCCATCACGTTTTTTCGCAATAATATCTACCATTCTCATTGTAATCACCATTCCTTTTTATATTATATGAATCTGTTAAAATAATAAGCCAACGATTGTTGCTGATAAGAAACTTACTAATGTTGCACCGAAAAGTAATTTCAAACCAAATCTTGCGACTACATTTCCTTGTTTTTCATTTAAGCTCTTAACTGCCCCAGCAATAATTCCAATTGAAGAGAAGTTTGCAAATGAAACTAAGAATACAGATATAATCGCTGTCGTTCTATCTGAGAAATTAAAGTTTCCTTGTGCTAAATCTGTCATCGCAACAAATTCATTTGATACAAGTTTTGTCGCCATAATATTCCCTGCGTTAACTGCTTCATGCCATGGAACACCCATAATAAATGCAAATGGTGCAAATACATAACCAAGAATTTCTTGGAATGAGATACCGATTACACCTTTAAATACTGCATTAATGAATGCGATAAGGGCAACGAAACCGATTAACATAGCTGCTACTGTAATCGCAACTTTAAATCCATCTATAATGTATTCCCCTAATACTTCAAAGAATGTCTTTTTCTCTTCTTCTTGTACTTCTAACATATCTTCTTCTTCAGTAACTTCATACGGGTTAATGATAGAAGCAATAATGAAGCCACCGAATAAGTTAAGCACTAAAGCGGTTACAACATATTGCGGTTTTAATAACACCATATATGATCCAACGATAGACATAGATACCGTAGACATTGCAGATGCACATAATGTATACATTCTTTTCTCTGGCAATAATCCTAGTTGTTTCTTAACTGAAATAAACACTTCAGATTGTCCTAAAATCGCAGAAGCTACCGCGTTATATGATTCGAGTTTCCCCATCCCATTTACTTTACTTAATACTAGACCGATAGATTTCACAATAATAGGTAATACTTTAATGTGTTGCAAAATACCTATTAAAGCTGATATAAATACGATTGGCATTAATACACTTAAAAAGAATGAAAACTCTTTTTGATTTACTAATCCACCAAATACGAAATTCACACCATCAGCGGCATATTTTAATAATTCTCCAAAACCATCTGCTATTCCGCTAATTAATATATTCCCTACGCTTGTATTTAATAATAAAAACCCCAAAATGAATTGTAATATAACCATCGTTATGATTGGGCGATATTTGACTTTCTTTCTATCATTACTAGCAAGCCAAGCGATACCTAAAATCAATACGAGGCCTAAAACACCGATTAAGTATTTCATAAGCCGTCTCCTCCCATTCGTATCCGCTTACATTTTTTTCAATTGTTAGAGCAATAGATACACTATACGTTGTGTATCTATTGCTCTTCACTCTTTATTGATTAGTAGTTATCTGTAGCACCTTTTGCATCATTTAATACGATTGCAACACTAGCACTTGCTCCAACGCGAGAAGCTCCAGCCTCTACCATTTTGTCTGCATCTTCACGTGTACGAACGCCGCCAGATGCTTTCACGCCAACATTTGGTCCAACTGTTTTACGCATTAATGCGATATCTTCAGCAGTTGCTCCGCCAGTTGAGAATCCAGTTGAAGTTTTTACGAAATCAGCGCCAGCTTTTACTGATAATTCACAAGCACGAACTTTTTCTTCGTCTGTTAGAAGGCAAGTTTCAATGATTACTTTTACAAGAGCTTTTCCTTTTGCTGCTTGTACTACTTCATAAATGTCTTTTTCAACGAACTCATTGTCGCCATCTTTTAAAGCACCTACGTTGATTACCATATCAACTTCAGTTGCACCTTTTGCGATAGCATCTTTTGTTTCGAATGCTTTTGTTTCAGTAGTGCTTGCTCCTAATGGGAAACCGATTACAGTACAAACGTCTACATCATGTCCAGCTAATTCTTCAGCAGCTAGCTTTACCCATGTAGGATTAATACAAACTGAAGCAAATTTGTATTGCTTTGCCTCTTCGATTACTTTCATAACATCTTCTTTTGTAGAATTTGGTTTTAAAATTGTATGGTCAATTAACTTTGCAATGTTCATTATCTTCACTCCTCATATCTTTTAACAACTTCATTCTAACTCTTAGTTGAACAAATGTAAATACACTTTTGAAATTTTGTTCACTCTTTTCCGAAAGGAATTTTCTTATAGTAACTGAAACGTATTCTACTGAGAAACAATTCATATACATCACAAGTTGAAATCAAAATTTTTATGTTAACACTGGTAGTATGTATCTCAATATCCATAATTATTTTTAAAAAGGAAATTTGTGTTCCAAGAAGGACTCTTATAATTTATACATAACAAAATAAAAGGCTTTCTCAAAATATTAATTTTGAGAAAGCCTTTTATTTCTAATCTTTTTGATAATGTAACAATTCTTTCGCCGTATGCTGATCTATAATTAATACATTTGCATACCCGCCACGTAACGCACCATCAATTGCTTTTATTTTTCTCTTACCACCTGCAACTAAAATAGAACGTTTCTTTAACTTCAATTCTTCTAGCTCAATTCCAATTGTGCGCTTATTAATTTCTTCGCTACTAATATTTCCATCTCCGTCAAAGAAACGTGAACAAATGTCACCGACTGCTTGTTTTTTCAGTAAGCTAGTTTCATCCTTATCTAAATATCCTAATCGGAATAATAACGCTTCATCACGCACTGTTCCGACAGTGAAAATTGCAATATTCGCTTGTTTTCCCATTTCAATAATGTGATGAATATGTCGATCCTGCTCCACTAATTCTTTTGTCACCGCATTATCAAATATAACTGGAAGAGGTAGATTTCTTGGCGTCGTTTGAAAAGCATCTGCAAATAACGCGATCGTTTCATTCGCATATGTATTTACACTTGAGTGACTAATTCCACCTTTTAACTGGACAACCTCTACACCTTTTACATGTTGCGGTACAATTTTCCTAGCGATTTCATACATCGTCATTCCCCAGCTTACACCAACGATATCACCAGTTTTCACTGTCTTTTCCATATACTCAGCTGCATATTTACTAATATACTCAGTAATCGTTGCATATTCTGGCACTGGAGAAAATACAACATGCGCCTCTAACAAGTTGTACTTTTCTTTAAGTAAGTTCCCGACGTTATCTAAATCAGCAAACGGATCAGCTATACTAATTTGAACAAATCCTTTTTCTTTCGCGTACTTTAATAATCTTGAGATTGTCGGTCTTGAGATATTTAATTTGTTAGCAATTTCTTGCTGACTATAATCTGATTGATAATATAATCTTGCAACTTCAACGCTTAATTGTTGTTTATCCTTATCCATAGTAACTCATTACAAACCCTTTCCTGTATTTCCCTTTCGTTACAAGCATTATACAGCTTTATGCAAGAAATTTCGACTCCCTAAATTTCTCTGCCTAAACTTCTACTCCAATTAGTATATACAGTGAAGCTTTATTGCGTAGCTCCATAAACTCGATACAAATGATCTTGAATCAGATAAAGTGAAACTTTAATCAGTGGGGGTTTTGTCCATCCTCCACTGATTATTAGCCTTCACCAATCGGGCTTTTAAGGGCAGTCCGACTCCCACCTAACTCCCTCGCAATCGCCGAATTTTGAGGTGGAAGTCTTACTGCCCGCAAATAGCGGGATAAATCTCATATGCAATTCATTCTTTTTGTTCTTTCTGTAGTAACGATAACAAAGCCCTTCAATAACAAACATTAAATATCGTTTATGGAACTTCCTTAGCGTACGGTAAAACCAAGTTTTTTAACATAGAAATTCCTTAGCATACGAAATTCGCATTTTGATGGCGAGACCCCCTCGCCATCAAGCTAAGATTTTGAAGTAACCCCTAATATAGGATTTTTTCTTATTAAGCAAACGGGACAGATTGTTAAGGACCTCATTTTAAAAGCCCATGTTAGATAGGTATATAAGATTAGTATGAAGGTGTGAAGTCAATTGTAAAATGGTAATTTTAGAATAAATGAATAAGAGAAATAACCACCATTGATTATTTCTCTTTTCATATACATATTTATTTTTGGAAAAATAACCTAACTCCAAATACTAACAATACTGCGCCAGTAATACCTTCTATTGTACGGTTCACTTTTTCTTTTCTTAAAAAAGTTCTTAATTGACGTATTAGTGAGATATAAAGTAAATACCATATTGCTGTCAAAGTCGTAAATGTGAGTCCTAACAAAAGAAATTGGAAGAGATGACTTTGATTGCTCACAATAAATTGGGGTAGAAAACTAAGGAAAAATACAGCAGTTTTTGGATTTAAGATTGCCGTGGTAAATCCTTGTCTAAAACTTTTAATCGTTCCAATATCCTTAGAGCTCATTCCCACTGAACCTGACATATCTCCTTTTTTAGAAAAGGCACTTTTAATTGACTTTACAGCTAAGTAAATTAAATAAAAAGCCCCAGCATATTTTATAAATGTAAATAACATAGAGAATTTCATTAGGATGGCAGAAAGTCCTAGTGTAGCCATTATTGTATGAATCATCATTCCAGATACCGTTCCTAAGACGGTCTTTATCCCACCATTTTTACCATGCGAGATAGTGTTTTTTGTAACTAAGGCAAAACCGGGACCAGGCATTATTATGATTAGGATTGCTGTGAGGATAAATAACAAATAATTTTCCATGTTCTAGTATTTCCTTTCCAATTTTTAGTTTTGCCTATAGTATAGCTTTTTTACTTAAAATATTAAATATAAAAAGCGTGATCAGGAGTTTATCGAGGTTATTAGTATCAATTTGACCAAACATTATCCTAAAGTTACATTGATAAAACACACGGCAAACTTATGGGTAAAATTACAAACTCGGCTCTCACAAAAAACGGGATAAAAAAATAAACAGCGGAACTAGTCCACTGTTTATTTCGTCACACCCTCATGTAATTTTTCTGTATAATCTTTTACATCTTTCCAGCTATCTTTCGCTGTATTTAAATCTTCTTTTATAAAGGTAAATTCTTCAGGGCTGATTCCTTTTACGTTTTGTAGTAAATTATTATATTTCGCACCTACCGTATACCACTGATTTGATATGTTTTGCAGTGCTGTAATTGCTGCATCAATTGTTTCTGTCATATTTGTTGTTTTATTTTTCACATCTGTCAAAATTGCCACTTCTGCTTGTGCTCCAGAAATTCTATTCTTTAAACTGGCTATTTCTCGTTCTGCATTTGCAATATCTTTTTTCGCAATCGCAATCATCGGTCCGCCAGCAAGACATGTTATTAGCGCTACGCAAAGTACACCACCAGCAATCACCATATCGTTACTCTTTTTGATCGAATCGTTATATGTATTTATTTGTTGCTCTAGAGCTGGAATACCCGCATTCGTACTTGCCAAAATCGCTGTTAATTGATTTGTATCCTCTTTAAAACTATTTGTGTCTTTCGCCATTCTATCGCGAAAAGCTTTCAAATTCCCTAATAATACATCTACCTCATTTTGATTCTTTAAAATGTCCGCATACAACTTTTCTAAATCCGCTTTTAACTTTACGCTATCTTTTTGATCAATCGCTAATAGCATGTCACTATAGTACGCTTGAAAAGTATTGTTGTAATCAATAATATTTTGATCCGTTTTCATAATTTGAGGCTTCATATTATTTAACCAATATGCCGCATTAATTTTTGCATCTTTTTGATGCTGAATCATATTCCCTCTTAAATTACCATTAATTGAACTTATTTTACTCAAATCAGTCTCTTGTTGATTTTGAATTAATTTTGCATATGAATCCATCGCAAATATACTTGATGTCGTTTGCGCCATTACATCTTGGAACCCTGCTGGTCCGAGAGAATAATTTTTTGCACTCTCTTGCAATGTTTTTACGTTTTGTTCCGCTGCAAAAGGATGTAAAGGAAGCACATTACTCGTTGCCACTCCAGCAATCATGATCGTTAAAAGACATTTTTTATAAAATCTTTTCTGCATACTTTTCACCCATTCTCTTTATAAGGATATAAAAAAGCTCCTGCTCACAACTGAACAGGAGCTTCAACTCATTCATCAATACTTAACGCTCTAACGATTCGTATTCGATTATGCTTTTTTCGTATCTACTACTTTAATATCTTCAGCATAGATTTTTTCTGCATAGTCTTTAATGTTCTTCCAGCTATCTTTCGCAATGTTTAAATCTTCTTTAATGAAAACAAGGTCATTTGGACTAATTGAATCTACATTTTGAAGTAAAGAATTGTATTTTGATCCCATTGTGTACCATTGATTTGAAATGTTTTGCAGTGCTGTAATTGCAGTATCGATCGTATTTGTTAAATACTCAGTTTGTGTTTTAATGTTTGTTAATCCTGCTACTTCTAGTTGAGCAGTTGTAACTTGTCCAGTTATTTTTTGAATTTCAGATTGTGCATTATCAAGCTCTTTCTTCGCTAATACGATTCCAGCTGTACCACCACCTACAGCTGCTGTACCACCTGCAATTAATGCGATTCCTAGCGGAGTTCCTGCTCCCGTAGCAATTACAACCGCACCACCGATAATTGCAATTGGGCCTAAAGCTGTCGCAACAGATGAACCGATAATAATTGCATTATATTTACTAATTGCTTCATTATACGTTGTAATTTGATTTTGCAATAGCGGAATTCCAGCATCTTGACTAGCCAAGATAGATGTAATTTGATTTGCATCTCCCTTGAAATTTTGAGTATCCGACGTCATTTTATTTCGGAATTTCTTTAAGTCTTCTACTAACTTATCTACTTGCGCTTTATTTTCAGTAATACTACTTGATAATCTAGTTAGACCTTTCGTAAGAGTTGCTTTATCCTTTGCATCAACCGCAGCAACTAAAGTATCATAATAGTTTTGGAATTTCGTATTGTAATTAATGATATTTTGATTTGTTGAAATAAGCTGTGGCTTCAATACATCTAGCCATTGTTGTGCATTCCCTCTAGCTGTATCTTGATGCTGAATCACTTTACCTTTTAAAGATGTATCAACTGACGTTACGTTCCCAAAGTTAACATTACCTTGTTTAATAATTGTTAAAGCGTACAGATCCATTACTAAAGCGTTAGAACCTGTTCTTTCCATCGCATCTTTAAGGCCTTCTGGTCCTAATGAATATTCGTCATAATCATTATATGCTTTTGCTACAGCATGAACTGGAGCTTGTTTCACTGTACTTTCAGCAGCATACGTATGGGCTGGCATAATATTCCCTGCTGCAAATACTGCCATAAGTGCTGATAGAGCCATTACTTTATATGGTTTTTTTGTCATTTTTCTTCTCTCCCTATATCGCTAATTATTTTTCTGTTTAATGTACTTCAACGTTTGTAACGTAATCTTCAAATTGATTTGTTTGCTTATTCATTTCATCACTTACTTTTTTAAGTTGATTGAAATGTTTTTGAAGTAAACTACTGTCTGTATACGTGCCTTCTTCAATATTTGTTTGAATTTGGATCATATTATTGTTTAAAACTTTCCAATCCGTTAATAACGTCTCTAAAGTTGTAATTTGGCGATCAATTAGTTCTGTAAAGCTACTTACTTGATCTTCAACGAATGTAATTTGTGTTGCCTCTGATTCAGTTTGTGATAACTTTTGAATAAGTGGTAATAACTCTTTTTGCTTTTGTTGAATACGAAGAGCAGCTTCCCTCGTTTGACTATCTGCAGCATTTACAATTTCATTACTTAAAGTACCGATAGAAACAAAATCGATTGTTTTCGTTTGTGCAGTTTGATTTGTGATTGTAAATACTTGTTTACCGATATTAATAGAACCTTTAATAATTTCTTGTGGTCTATTCAAAATAGTAGTTAGTTCAGCTTGAATTTCCCCTTGAATTCTTTTAATATCTTCTCTTAATTTCACAATATCTCCACTTGATCCTTGCAGTGTTTTTATTGCTTCATCAGCTTTAATTGATAAGTTATTACTATCTTTGTCTAATACCGTTTTAAATCGATTTAACTCTAATAAATCTTGCTCCATACTCTCTTGGATGCTTTGTACTTGCACTTGCAATTTTCCATATGCGCTTGTGAAATCTGCTTTTGCTTGTTCATCTTCATTTACTTTTCCTGCTAGTTCATATAGCTTACTATAATAGCTATTAAATCTAGTGCTATATCTCATCATCTCTTGATTTAGGTCGATTAACTTCGGATTATATTCATCAATCCACTCTCGTACATTCGCCTTTGCAAACTTTTGATGATTCGTCAAACTACTCATAGCGTTTACCTTAATGTCTGGTTGTTGCAAAATAACTAATCCGTATGCTTGTATAAGTGGTGACTGTGACCCTAACATTCTAATTGAATTTGATAATGTATTTGGAGCAATTACATTTTGTGCATATACTGTTTTCACTTCTGTTTGCCCCTCCTTAGCGTAAGCGCTTACAGGAACAAAACAACTCGTAGATACTGCTGTAACCAATAACCCTGTAATTAAAGTCTTTTTCACTTTAACTCCTCCTATGTATTAGCAACTATTACTATCGCATTTTATTATTCTATTTTCTTGCAATTGATTTGAGATGGTTAAAAATAGAGAACGTTCTCACCGTGAGTCATGTACGAACCACCTCTCTCAAACTTTATTTCTACAGTACTTACTTATTGTTACAAAACAATTCATAACTTTTCATATGTTCTTAGTATGAATAAAACTGTATAAATTTTCTGTTTTATTGCGAGTTCCACATTCACACAGTGAATATATTACATGAAAATATTATTCATTTTAAACTAATTAACGTATGAAAGTATGAAATTTCGTTTTGTTTTCATGTAAGTTTTGTACTGTAAGGTCATTTAAACACAGCTATTTATATAACGTAAAGAAGTATTTTAATTCCCTTTATTTTCAAGCTCTCATGTCCTTATCCCAAAATAAAATTCAATTCACTTTCTCGATTAAACTATCTATATACCACAACAGAAAACACTACATATTCATAATCATTAAAATTATACTAATATACTTTTTTAGATCCATATGCAATTATGCATAGCATATACACAAAAAGGATAACTTCACTTTCGTGAAGTTATCCTTAAAAAATTTCCTTACTTTTTCAAATGATACGGTACTGTCGTAATAACAACATTTCTTTTATAGAGTAAATACGCACGAATGAGTAAACTAGACTGATTATGAAGAATGTTATGCCAACCTTTTTTCGGAATAAACTGTGGTATAACGACCGTAACTCGGTAATTTGATTCACTCGCCTTATATTGTACTGTATCAATAAATTTTGTTAGCGGCTGAATAATACTTCTATAATGAGAATGTAATGTAACAAGCCTTACTTCAGGTTGCCACTTCTCCCATTTCTCTTCAAATTTCTTTTCCTCTTCTCTGTCAAAAGCAACATACACAGCGATAACTTGATCTGCAGAAAGAGCTTTAGCATAGTTCAGTGAATTTTCTACTACATGAGTCATACCTGCTACAGGAACGACAATTACATTCCCTTCAATCGGAACAAGTGGTTCACAAGTTTTTAAACTTAATTGATCCCCCACTGCATCATAATGCTTCTTTATTCGATGGAACAAGAAGATAATGGCAGGTAAGAAAATAAGGATCGACCAAACTTGTGCGAATTTAGTTAAAAAGAACATACTCATTACGATAAAACTAATGACTGCACCAATTAAATTGACCGTTAATCTTAAAGCCCATCCTTCAGGCTTTTCACGAAGCCATTTTAGTACCATTCCAGTTTGAGAAAGTGTAAACGGAATAAATACCCCTACTGCATATAGCGGAATCAAGTGTTCTGTTTTTCCCTGAAAAGCTACAATTAAAATAATCGAAGAAATCCCAAGTATAATAATACCGTTTGAATAACCTAGGCGGTCTCCTCTAATCGTAAACATTCTCGGTATAAACTTATCTTTTGCAAGGTTAACTGCTAATAGCGGAAATGCAGAATAACCTGTGTTAGCAGCAAGAATTAATATTAAAGCTGTTGTACCTTGAATGAAATAGTACATGAAATTACGTCCAAATGTTTGTTCAGCAATTTGTGAAACAACTGTTACTTCCTTACTTGGATTAATTCCGTAATAATAAGCTAAAAAGACAATTCCTGAAAATAAAACTGCAAGTAATGCACCCATTGCAAGCAATGTTTTCGCTGCATTGTTAGGTGCAGGATCTTTAAAGTTTGGAATTGCGTTAGATATCGCCTCAACACCCGTTAATGCAGAGCTACCTGATGCAAACGCTCTTAACAGTAGAAATAAACTAATTCCCGCAACTGGTGTTCCAATTGGCGAATGTAGCGTGGGTGAAACGTGACCAGTCAAAATATTATATATTCCTACACCAATTAATATAAATAATGCTACAACGAATAAATAAACCGGATATGCTAAAACGGAAGCTGATTCCGTTACGCCTCTTAAATTTAAGATGGTAATCAATATGACAAATATAATCGCAATGATTACATTATGTGCATGTAAGCTAGGGAAAGCTGATGTGAGCGCATCTGTACCTGCAGATACACTTACTGCAACCGTTAAAATATAATCGACTAATAAAGATCCTCCAGCTATTAATCCCGGATTCATCCCTAAATTTTCTTTTGATACTACGTATGCACCCCCGCCATGCGGATAAGCAAAAATAATTTGTCGATAAGATAAAATAAGAGCTGTCAATAATACTAATACCCCAACAGCGATCGGAATAGAATACCAATAAGCTACCGCTCCAAGGCCTGCTAGTGCAATTAAAATTTGCTCTGGTCCGTATGCAACCGATGACAATGCGTCAGAAGATAAAATTGCTAGCGCCTTCGTTTTATTAAGCTTTTGCTCTCCTAACTCAGTTGATTTTAACGGCCTTCCAATTAAAAACCTTTTGATAGATGAAACCAACGCTGTCCACTCTCCAATAATTTTGCACGAATTTTTCTGCTAATTACAGCGGATAAACTATTTCTTCAGAAAACAAAAAATGTCTACAAGCCATAACGAAATAGACTTGTAGACATTATTTTTTTTGTCGCACAAGCTCCACCTTCCTTCTCAATATAACGCTTACGAGGTTAGCTGTCGGATTCGGGCCTTTGAGTAGCCCTACCTTTTTCAAGGATTCACCCCATTGAATTATGCACTAATTCATTAAAACGGGTCCCCCGCACCATGCGGCTTCAGCGATTTAGAAAATTGAAACTGTGGATTATAATACTCCTTTATTTTCAAAAAGTAAACAAAAATTTTAAAAAAGAAAAAAATTAAAACGATTGCGCATAATCCACCGAAAAATATACATAATGAATACTAAAAATCCACAAAGGAGACCCGTATGTCTAAAGAAAAGAAGCCTATTTTTTCCGATTCCTATTTAGATGCATTAGCAAATGAAATTAATCAGTTGTATGGGAAACGCGAACAAGAAATAAACTTGACAGAAAGAGTTAAAAGAAATAAATAATTTGTCATAAAAAATAAAAAAGAAAGCAATATATTTATATATTGCTTTCTTTTTTATTTTTTCATACATCCAATTCTATTGCCGATTTGTTAAAGACCATTTCTTCATACACTTTTAAATTTTGATATACTGCTCCTAATAATGGTGCTTCTTTAGAAAATTGCTCTGCTAAATCCAGTAAATATCCTTGTAAGTGCTTCGCTTCAATGGACGAACCTTTTTCCATATCACGCTGCATCGATGACTTCATATCATACGAAATTTTATCAATTGTTTTCATATGTTCCTCAACAATGTTTTCCTTTACCGGAGCTCCTAATGCCCTCATGATTTGCACAGATTCTTCAAATAAGTTTTGGATAAAATCGCGTCCACCTTCGCTTTCGCGAATCGGTCCTATTGGTGCACGCATTAATGTTGTCACACCTGACATTACAGTAATAAATAAATATTTATGCCACATATCTTGCGTAATATTTTCACTTAAAACAAAACTAGATTTCGTACCTGCAAATGCTTTGGAAATATGATTGATTCTCTCTGAATCTTGAGACTTAATTTCTCCAAATACAAGTCTGTTGGCAGCACTCGTTTGTACAATTTCTCCCTGATCGTTTAATGTCGTCTCGATAAAGCATAGACCGCCAATTACTTTCTCTTCACCGAATTCCTTTTGTAATAGTGATAAATGAGCGATACCATTTAACAATGGGATTATTACAGTATTTTTACCTACAAACGGCTTTAAATCTATGGTCGCCTCGTGTAAATGATACGCTTTTGTTGAAAATAAAATCACATCAAATGGAGTCGTTCTATCTTCTTTCGTTACCAATTTCGGTTGAAATGAAAAATCTCCATTAACACTACGAATAACAAGGCCTTTTTCTTCTAATTGCTGTTTTCTTTTGCTGCGAACGAGAAATGTAACATCTTCTCCCTTTTCTACTAATCGGCCACCGAAAAATCCGCCCACGCCCCCAGCTCCTAATACTAAAATACGCATACAACATCCCCCTTTTTCTAACACAATTATACTAATTTTAGTATACATAACATTATACATGTCCCTTGTTAAATAAGCTGAATTTTCATTCTTAATCTAATGAACAAGAGAGGTTATTTTCAAGGGAAATTGGGCATGTTGTTTCTATAGCTTATATGGAAAGGAAACAATGTAAATGGAGGCAATACAAACAATCGAGGAAAAAGATGTAACAACAGCTATATTTCAATTTATATTCCCGTTTTCGTTTAAAACTGGATATGAACAAAATATGTTCCCTTTCTTACAAAAAAATGATTTTCGGCCTTTTCGACTCGATCATCTTGAAGATGAAAATACATATTACGGGAAATTTCAAGTTTCACATCAAAATATGGAAGCATACTATCTTTCCTTTACAAATAAAATTCTCTTTCCTCATTCAGAACATCAAAAAGGATTACAGCGCTATTCTAAAGACCTTAATTTAAATGGACATTTAACAACTAACCTTATTTCCGTTCCATTCAAGATACATTCTATTGATGTAACACTTTGTCCTTATGAGCTTGGGTTCTTAACAATTCGGACAGAAATAAAAACCGCTCCTAACATGACATTATCAGAAGCGATTGAATTCGCGGCTCGCTTCCGTGTACTTGAAACTAAAAGCGATACGACTGAGACTATTTGTATTGAATGTGATGGAAAAAAATATTCACAAGTAGAAAAACTTATATTCGGTGATTTATTTCATGGTTTAACAGACTTCTTTGAGAACAAGAGATTGCGGAGTTCTTACTTTCAAACATTCCCTTTCTTTGAAGACCAGCGAATGTATGTACAAACTCTATTATCCATAAACAAAGAGTCAGACCTTCATATAATCGATGTATATCGAGCTTCCAGTCTTTCCGGATTATCAGATGATGGTAAGCCATATATTAGTGCAAATAATGTTCCTTATATTCACGATTATTTAACAAAACATTCTTATCAAAGATGGGCTCCTAACCGTTACTTTATTATGGAAGAACATATTTTCACATGTATTACAAATGAAGGTGAACAAGCAGTCACTAAACTTGCTAGTCAAATGTACGGGGAGTTTTATTACGCTTTATTATTAAATTTATTTCATAAAGTTGTTTTATTAAAGATGGCAAACGCCTATGCTGAATTAAATATTGAACAAGATACAAATGAGATAGAGAAATTAATTTATTCAATAAATTCGTTTACAGCTAATTATTTTTCTTTAGAATTAGTATCCCAATCACAAAGTGAAGATATTTTCTTTCGTCTAAGAAAACTTTTTAACATTGAAGTACTGTACACGAACGCGAAACAAAATCTCGATAGTTTATTTAAATATCAAGAAAATGTTGCTTCAAAAAAAGATAGCCTCTTATTATTAATTTTAACGCTCTATTCTGTTGTAGGCCAAATGTTAGGGTTTACTATGATTGATCTTTTAAGAAACACCGATTCAAACAAAATATCATCGCCTTTTGAATTTTTCGCTCTATTAATAGCGATTAGCGGTATAGTCATTTCCCTCATTTTAGGTGCACAAGGTTTATACCAATGGGCTATACAGCATAAAAGAAGAAAAGCATGGGTAAAACAAACTGTATTATCTGCTGTTAAAGAGAAAAAAGATACAAAGTAAATAAAAAACAGATGGCAGCACGATGCTACCATCTGTTTTTTTATTTAGCTAATTTTGCTTACTTACCTGCTTCGATTTTTTCTAATGTAGCAGCTACTTGCTCTTCTGTTAATTCGTGTTGCACGATATAACGATTACGTGGGTGTACACGACATTCATGAGAACATGCACGTAAATGTTTTGCTTCACTTTCTTCAGAACATAAAATTTTCTTGTTACATTCAGGGTTTGCACAGTTTACATAGCGCTCACAAGGTTCACCTGTAAAATGATCTTTACCAACGATAACATGCTCTTTTTGGTTTACTGGTACAGCGATACGCTCATCAAATACGTAACATTGGCCATCCCAAAGTTCACCCTGTACTTCTGGGTCTTTTCCGTACGTTACAATACCGCCGTGAAGCTGACCTACATCTTCGTAACCTTCACGAACTAACCAACCAGAAAACTTCTCACAACGAATTCCGCCTGTACAGTATGTTAAAATCTTTTTACCTTCAAGTGTTTCTTTGTTTTCTCTAATCCAATCTGGCAACTCACGGAATGATTCAATATCCGGTTTAATCGCACCTTTAAAGTGACCTAGATCAAACTCATAATCATTTCGTGCATCAATGATAACTGTATCTTCTTGTTTCATTGCTTCATAAAAATCTTTTGGTTCTAAATAATTTCCAGTTATTTCTTTTGGATTAATGTCGTCTTCTAGACGAAGTGTAACTAACTCTGGACGAGGGCGTACGTGCATTTTCTTAAATGCATGTTCATCAGCCTCATCAATTTTAAATACGATTCCAGCAAAACGCGGGTCATTGTTCATTGCTTCCACATATTTTTCTGTTTGCTCAACAGTTCCAGAACAAGTTCCATTAATTCCTTCTGTCGCTACAAGAATTCTTCCTTTTAACTCAAGTGATTTACAAAATTCTAAATGCTGTTCAGCAAATTCTTCTGGATTTTCAATTGTTGTGTACATGTAATATAGTAATACTCTATATGGTTTTGTAGTTGCCAATGTATTTCTACCACCTATCTAATTTTTAAAATCATGTATAAGTTAACGTTCATATCAAAACATATATAATAAGAAAATATATACAAAATTATACGTAGCCTATTTTCTTCTATTTACAATTTTTTCTATAAGTTAACAGAAATAAAAACAAGATTACAGAACAAAACACTACGGTTAGGTTGTAATCCCAATATATTATATATCATACAATTTCATTTCCATCAATTAATATGCTGTATTATAGGCTTTATGTTCACATAAATTTCAAAATTAGCCCTTTAATTCATTATGTTTCCCCACGTTATCACACCATAAACTCCCAATTTTTTATAACACCACACCATTCATTGTGTAAAGGCATATAATTTGCACTAAGGAAACATTTATGTTCAAATAAAAATAACACCTAACACATTTAAATGTATTGAAATAAACAATAAGAATACTTACAATAATTTCATCAAGTTAACATTTTAAAGGGGAATACTACTATGAATAAAGATATAACAAAAGATGAACAAGTCCCTTCTCAAAGTACAACAGTTCAATCAGCCCATTTAGCGTTAAGTGGACAAACAAAAGGCTTTAAAAGACTGTTACCATTCTTAGGACCTGCTTTTATCGCATCAGTTGCTTATATTGATCCTGGGAACTTCGCTACAAATATCGCAGCTGGATCACAATATGGGTATTTATTGCTTTGGGTAATACTCGCTTCCAATTTAATGGCTGTATTAATTCAAACTTTATCAGCTAAATTAGGAATCGCTACTGGGAGAAATCTTCCTGAAGTAGCTCGCGAAAACTTCCCCAAACCAGTTTCCATCGGTTTATGGATACAAGGGGAACTCGTTATTATGGCTACAGATTTAGCTGAATTTATCGGGGCAGCACTTGGCTTATACTTACTATTTGGAATTCCGATGTTACCAGCTGCTTTAATTACAGCAGTTGGATCATTTATTATTCTTGAATTTCAACGCAGAGGCTTTCGTCCATTAGAAGCTATCATAACAGGTATGATTTTTATCGTTGTTATCGCTTTTGGTATCCAAGTCTTTTACGCAAAACCGGAATTAAGCCCTCTACTCTCAGGACTTTTCACTCCAAAATTCCAAGGTGTAGATAGCATCCTTTTAGCAGCTGGAATTTTAGGTGCGACAGTAATGCCGCACGCGATATATTTACATTCGGCCTTAACGCAGCGCCGTGTAGTCGGAACAAATGATGAACAAAAGAAAAAGATTTTCCGCTTCGAATTCATCGATATTATTATTGCAATGGTTATCGCTGGAGCAATTAATGCAAGTATGTTAATTGTAGCAGCTGCACTATTCTTTAAAAACGGCTTGCACGTTGAAGACCTTGATGTTGCTTTTAACCAGTTCAGTAATTTAGTCGGTCCTGTATCGGCTGCATTATTTGGAATTGGACTTTTATCAGCAGGTTTATCTAGTTCTTCTGTTGGTACGATGTCTGGTGATATTATTATGCAAGGATTCATTCGAATGCATATTCCGTTATACTTACGCCGATTTATAACAATGATTCCGCCTCTCGTTATTATCGCTTTAGGTGTAAATCCAACTTACGCTCTCGTTATGAGTCAAGTTGTCTTATCGTTCGGTATTGCCTTTGCATTAGTACCACTTATTATGTTTACAAGTAATAAGAAGATTATGGGCGCACTCGTCAACCATCGCATTACAACATTTATCGCGTGGTTAATCGCTGCACTTATTATCGTTTTAAATATTTTCTTACTGTATCAAACATTTGTAGGGTAATGAAGAAGGGTATTCCAAATTTGATTTGGAATACCCTTTTTGTATGAAATGCTTTCCTTCTACTTACCACTTATGTATGTCCCTCTTTCCGGCATCATCACACCTTTTTCAGTTCGAAAATAAAGTGGTAATCCTTCCGAAAGAAATATGCTCACCTTAGATGGATCCTGCCTTTGATGATGAATATGTAAATGCGGCTCACTTGAACTTCCTGAGTTACCGACTTGGGCAAGAAATTCTCCTTCATTTACATGTTCGCCTTCCCTCACTTTAATTGATCCTTTCTTTAAATGGGCAAGAAACAAAAATGTACCTGTTTCATCCAGTCGTAAATAAATATGATTTCCCGCCATCGATTGAAAATCATCCGATCCCGGAACTAAATCTATTTCATCATTTTTAATTGATACAACTGTCCCAGAAGCTGGTGCCATTACTTTCGCTCCATATATTCCATAATCCTCTAACTTACTACTTTTCACTTCAGCAGGTGGAATGAGAATATCGTATGCCCATCGTTCATTTGGTTTTATAACGTGATAGTTCGTTTCTAATTTATCGCCGCCCCAACCTATCAATGCTCGTTCATTCAAAGGAAAACGAACGACTACTTTAGGACTCATAGACTGTACATCTACTGGGTATGCAATTCTCCCAATGTTAGCGAACCACCCCACAGGCCAAGCTCCAATGGTAGAAAACAGAACTATTAATAGTAGCGTTCCATCTATCCGCTTTCTAAAAATGCCTTTCCAAACAAACATTACTGCTGAGCCTATTAAGAGAAAAACTGAAATTACACTAAAAGCCTGTATAATCCACCACACAAAGACTGATGTAACGCCATTACCTAAATAAACTAAACTCCAGCTTATAATTAAAAAAGCAACTATAATCGCTAATAAAAATCTCTTCCACATGCTGTATCCCTACTCTCCTATCTTTGTTCCCCATGATACGAAGTAAAAATTACGACATATGAAAGAAATACTTACGACTTTCTTACATTTCTTTATACTGCGGTAAAACGATAGTGAAAACCGTTTCTTTATCGTTACTACGTACAGTGATATCTCCTTTATGAAGTTCCGCTATACTTCTCGCAATTGCAAGCCCCATTCCTTTTCCACCCGTATGAGAGCTACGTGATTTTTCACCACGATAAAACTTTTCAAAAACGTAAGGAAGGTTCTCATTCGGAATGCATTGTCCAAAATTTTTAATTTCTATTTCAACATTCATATCTCTTTTAGAAACTTGAATTAAAAGCTCCTTTCCGTCTTTCCCGTACATAATACTATTACTAATTACATTTTCGAATAGCCTCACCATAACCGCTACATCCATTTCCACATGTAACACCTTATCACCTTTAATACAAAAGCTCATATCGGCATCATCTAGTTGTGGTACAAAATCAATCATGATTTGTTCAATGAACGCTTTCATATTTACTACACTTTTATGTAATTCGATCTCTCTATAATTTATTTGACAATATTCTAATAAATCATCTACTTGATTTTTCAATTCATAACTTTTTCGCTTTAATATACTTACATACTGTTCACATTCTTCTCTATTTGAATGAAGCTGATTTCCTAACAGGTCCGCGTAACCTATTAGGGATGTTACAGGTGTTCGTAAGTCATGAGAAATATTACTAATCATTTCATTTTTCATTTCTTGCGATTTTTTTTCATTCTCTATAGACTCTTTTAAACTTTTGGCCATTCTATTAACATTCGCTGCTAATTCACCAATCTCGTCATTTTTTGAAATAAGTATATGTATTTCCAAATTACCATTACTTATTTCCTTCAGACTCTTGTTAATTTCAGATAATCTTTTCATCATTGTTTTTGTCATGAATGCAAAGTATATTGTAGTAAAAATTAAAAAAACTATTAAATATAAAAATGAATATTTTTCCTCTAACGCAGTAACATGACTATATATATTTCCAATTGCAATTTGAAACGCTATTATACTTACAGTTGCTAACAAAATGCTACATATGAATGCGATAAAAAACTTAGCTCTCATGCCTTGTAATGATTTAATCTTCAATTTTATATCCGACTCCCCAAACATTTTGAATAAACTTCGGCTCTTTTGGATTCTCTTCAATTTTATTTCTTAATCTTGCAATATGAACCATTACTGTATTATTACTTTCATAGGCCCTTTCTTTCCACACGCTTTCATATATTTCTTCAATAGTAAACACACGATTCATTGCAGCGGCCATTAAGTACAAAATATCATATTCAGTTTTCGTAAGATTGATTGTTTCTCCATATAACATTACTGTTCTCGACATTTCATCTATTTCTAAACCTCTAATGTTTATTTCCTTTTTTATTACTTGAACAGCATTTTGATTGAAATATGTATACCTTCTTAATTGAGCTTTCACTCTTGCTATAAATTCAATTGTACTGAACGGCTTCACAATATAATCATCTGCCCCAGTACTAAAGCCAATTACTTTATCTACGTCCGATGATTTCGCGCTTAAAAACATAATTGGTAAACTATGTTTCTCTCTAATCCTTCTACACAATTCTATCCCATCCATTTGCGGCATCATAATATCCAGAATAGCAAGTTGAATACCGTTATTATTTATTATTTCTAAAGCCTCTTCTCCGTTATGAGCACTAAAAACTTTAAAACCTTCTTGCATTAAATTTGCGTTCACAAATCGAACAATATCTCGATCATCATCTACAATTAAAATTGAGTTTTTCTCCATATCTAAACCTCTTTTTGAAATATATTCAACAATCAATTTTATCACAAATCAAAACCATACTTCCCTCTTGAATAATCTTTATTTTCAGATTAGATTATATAATAACAACACATTCTAGTTTCAGAAGAAATGGAGTGAAAGCATGTTTCCTATATTAAAAACCAACCGACTCATTTTACGAGAACTTACCGACGAAGATGCACCGAGTATATTACAGTGCTTTTCTAATACCGATGTCCTGCGCCATTATGGCCAAAAACCATTGCAAAATTTGGATCAAGTAAAACAAATCCTTACTAATTTTAAGTTGGGGTACAACGCAAGAAGCGGCATTAAATGGGGAATCGAATTAAAAGACAAGAAAGGGCTCATTGGAACAATTGGTTTTCATGATTGGTCTTCTGAACATAAACGAGCAAATATAAGTTATGCCTTTTTGCCTGAACACTGGGGAAATGGATATGCTACTGAGGCAGTTTCTGAAATTATATCTTATGGCTTCCATACGCTTCATTTAAAACGTATCGGGGCAATTGTATTTCTTGAAAACGAAGCTTCAAATAAAGTGCTATTAAAATTAGGATTTGAAAAAGAAGGGATTCTAAAAAACTATATGTATCAAGATGATATCCCATATGATACGAATTTTTATTCTTTATTAAAATCCGTTTAATAGATATAATTCCAAAAAAGAAACCTCACTTTTAAAAGTAAGGTTTCTTTTTTGATTAATAGTTTTACTTATTATCGATATAAGCATTCTTATAAGTATAAACGCCACCAAATTGATGCTTTTCAATTCCTTTTACATAATCCTTTTGTACATAAGCGGAACCAATATGATAAAGCGGTGCTACCGCAGCGTCCTCTAACAGAATTCGCTCGGCCTCTTGTAATGCTTCCCATCTTTTCTTCTGATCTAGTACTAGATCGCTTTTCGCTTTCTTTATTAATTCATCGTAGTGAAGGTTAGAATAATTCATTTTGTTATTCGGATTACCCGTCGTAAATAGTTCTAAATAACTAATTGGGTCTTTATAGTCTGGTCCCCAATTTGCCATAGATATATCGTAATCTCCCATTTGTTCTAACTGTAATTTTTGCTTAAATGGCTGTTGTTTAATTTGTATCGTTAATCCTTGCAAATGCTTTTCTAAGTCACCTTTTATATATTCTGCCATACGTTTTGCATTATCTTGTTCATATGTTAAAAATTCGAGTTTTACTTCGTCTACTCCCAGTTCTTTCTTCGCTTCTTCCCAAATCTTTTTCGCATTTTGCAAATCATATGGAGAAAGATCTCCGTTTTCTTTTCTAAAATCTTTACCAGTCTCTTCATTTACATGACCAACTGGTACAAGTCCACTTGCAGGTTTTGCCCCGTTATTAATAAAGTGCGTAACAAAATCCTTCTTATTTAACGCTAATGAAATAGATTGACGTACTTTCTTATTTGCTAACGCATTATTTTTCTCATTAAAACGTAGCATAGCAATTCCAGGATCGCTTGACATATGTAATTCCTTATTCCCTTTATACTTGTCTACAAATTGCGAATTAATAGGCACTCGATCCAAATCACCAGCTTCGTATAAATTAACAACCGTCATTGTATCTTTTACAATTTGAAAGTTTATTTCGTCTAATTTCACTTTCTTTTGATCCCAATATGTAGCATTCTTCTTTAATTGAAACTCTTGTTCATGCTTCCATTTCTCTAATACAAATGGCCCATTATATATGAGATTACTAGGTTCCAATGCATAATTCTTTCCTTGTTCTTTCAAAAATGATTCATGCTGTGGTAAGTAAATAGGTAGTGCTAACAACTGTAAAAAATACGGAATTGGCTGTTCGAGTTCCACTTCTAACTTATAATCATTTATAACTTTAACCCCAAGTTCATCAAGAGGCATTGTTCCCTTATTTATCTCTTTCGCATTTTTCACGTAAAAGAGCATGTACGCATATTGAGACGCTGTTTCAGAATTAATTGCACGTTTCCATGCAAACATAAAATCATTTGCTGTCACACTGTCTCCATTTGACCATTTTGCATCTTTACGCAAATCAAATGTATATTTTTTACCATCTTCACTTCTTTTAAACGATTTTGCTACTGCTGGAATAGGTTGATCTTGATCATCTAATACATACAATCCTTCAAATATGTTTTGCATAACGTGTGCTGATGTACCATCCATCGTTTTCGCAGTATCAAGAGAAGGAATTTCTTCTGATACCGTTACATTTAATACTTGTTTTTTTGCCTCTGTTTCACTTTTATTCGCTTTATTATTACAAGCTGTTAATAATAAAGTTGTAACAAGTGCCATTACCATTAAATGGCTCTTTTTTCGCTTCATGAGTTGTTCTCCTTAAGTATAAAATATTATAAAACGTTATATTTTGTTACTCCCATTATAATAAACTATTATTCATTATTAGTGGTTAATTATTCTCATTTTATTTAGCGACATATCAGCGATATTTTATGTCTATTTCGTATAGGTGTTAGCAAGTTCGTTTGCAAAATTGTTAACGCTTTTTATATTTCTTCTATTACATACACTTTCACAAACACATCATACTTAGCTGCTAACTCTTCCAGTTTTCCCCTCTGTATTTTGTGACTGTAAAGAAATTCATGACTGGCATCTTCCCGTTATATTTCTGCTTATATATTTGTGTGAACTCTTCATACTTTTTTAACTTCTCTCCATTTACTTTCATTTTCTTTTTCTGTGACCGATCTACTTTAAGTGCATGAAGTATCCCTTCTTCGTCACGAAATATCACATCGGGAATATAAAAAATACGTGGTAACATTGAAATCATCATTCCAGATGAAGTAAAGAAAGAACACGAAAAAAGAATAAAAGAGAATGGAGATAGCTCATCCTCAAAAATATAAATAAAAGCCGTAATTAACGACTTTTATTTTTTGGCACCAAACTATTTTTTTGTTAAAAAATTATTAATTCACTTTAATATATTCGTACCACCACTTACCACCTGGTCGAGTATCCATCCACCAAGTAATTTTATCTAGTTCTGAATTAGGCAATACTTCAGTTTGGATATAAGCAAGACCTGTTAATGGATTAACAACAACTTTTCCCTTTGTTCCTCGTTCAACCATAGCTTGAATCGCTTCATTTAAATAGTTTATACCGAATTCACCAGACTTAACATATTGATATCCACCATTAGAACCGCCGTTTCCTCCACCATCCCCAACGGTTTGTCCCGTTAGAGCATATACGATAGAATTTGCGATTTTATCAACATTCCATTTAGCCATGTCGGATTCGTTATCGATGAATCCTAATTCGATAAGAATAGCTGGTGCTTTAGTTCCATTCAATACGGCTAAATCAGTACGTTGTTTCGCACCACGATCACGCCATCCAATATCTTTTGCCAGTTGAGCTGAGATTTTAGCCGCCAGGTCTTTCTGATCATAATACAGAACTTCCACACCCTGCCCATTCCCATCACTTGCATTAAGATGAAAAGAAACAACCAAATCCACATTATGGGAATTACTATTACGAACGATATTATTTAAATTTTGCGCTTGAGTGCTTCCTACTTCGTCTGTATCATCATAGACTGTGTGTCCTAAAGCTCTTAACTTAGCTGCCACCGCATCTTTCACCTGACGATCCATAATATGCTCTTTTCGATTTCCGGAATTAGCCCCTTGTACAATACTGTTGTGCCCTCCGTGTAAACTATAACGTGTCATTATTCAACATCTCCCTTCTTATTATCATATTCAGAACTTGTCTTATTGCTCTTGCCACCTAAAATTTCAACTGCATTCGTTAGCGCTGAAGGTAGCGGAATTCCCATACGACCAGCGTTTTCTAAAAGTGAAAGCAACTCATTTCCGATAAAAAATTGTCGCTTCACGAATAGCACTATTACCTCCAAGTGCTGTACCTAATTGGGTTTCCACTCCACTCAAAAGAAAAAGCACCACCTTTTTGGCGATGCCTTTGAAGCCAACTTTACTTTTTAACCTGCACACAGGACGTTCAATGCTCCGTAAAAAGTACCTGTATCTACAATGTTTATTGTTCCCAGTGTAACCGTATTCCCGTAATCATTTGTACCTCCGAAAACAGTAATGATATCTGCGTCATCGGTCATGTTTGCATATCTTGTACACATTGGCTGGTCGTGTCCTTCCCACACTGCTATACGAAACCCCGAAATACCATAGTAATTATATTATTAGCATTACTAATCACTTTCCAATAAGGAATGTCTGCATAATTTAGTGATGTAATACTATCTCCTAATACAGCCCATATTGCAGCAGAAATACCAATAGAAAGATGCGACGTTCTTTTGAATATTTATTCGTTCAAGAAAAAAAGCTACCCTTTTAAAAAAAGG
The DNA here is from genome assembly GCF_016650935.1 of Bacillus sp. TH25. Classification (NCBI taxonomy): domain Bacteria; kingdom Bacillati; phylum Bacillota; class Bacilli; order Caryophanales; family Bacillaceae; genus Bacillus; species Bacillus sp. TH25. Next base: position 86,783 of record NZ_JAEKEU010000009.1, read on the forward strand.
ATAGCTTTCTCAACTGGTATATAAATACCTATCTTTGTAAACCTCGTTTATAACGACTTGCTTCGAATATAATACGCTCTTCATCTAATGTTTTACATTCACCATTCCAAACAACACGTTTACCGTTAATAATTACATCGCTTATATCTTTCCCACTAGCAGCATATACAAGATGTGATAACACTTCATCTGCCGGTTGTAAATGCGGCTTATTAGATGGATCAATCGTAATAAAATCAGCGCACTTTCCAACCTCAAGTGATCCCGTTTGTTTCATGCCAATTACTTCCGCAGCTCCTTTTGTCGCAAGTGAAAGAGTTGTTTCAACTGGTAATGCTGTTGCATCTTGATGAATACCTTTTTGTAATAATGTTGCTATGCGCATTTCTTCAAACATATCTAAATTATTATTAGACGCAACACTATCCGTTGCAATTCCTACTTTCATTCCTGCTTCTAGCATCGCTTTTACATTCGCTATACCAGAACCTAGTTTTAAATTACTATTCGGATTATGAGCTACTCGAACATCATGTTCCGCTAAAAATGTACGCTCATTTTCATTTAACACTACACCATGTGCAATAACTGTTGGGCGTTTAAACAATCCGCAACTTGCAGCATATTCTACTGGACGTTTTCCGTACTGCGCTTCAATATCACGTACTTCACGATCTGTTTCAGAAAGATGAATATGAACCATCGTTTGATTTTCTACTGCAATACGTGCGCACTCTTCTAATAATTCTGTGGAACATGTATATGGACTATGCGGTGCAACCATCGTAGTTAACATACCACTTTCGTTATAATAACGCTTCACATATTTCTCGGCTTCTTCAATCGCTTTCTTTTCATCTTCTTTTGTTCCGAAGCTAAATAAAGTTCTTGAAACAGCAGCTCGCATTCCACTCCTTGATACCGTTTCCATAATTGCGTCTTGATCTACTCCAATAGGATTAAACATATCAGAGAATGATGTTGTACCACTTTTCACCATTTCAAGTAATCCTAATTCCGTGCTAGCGACCGCAAGCTCTGGCGTAAACTGACTTTCAAGTGGCCAAATTCTCGTCTCAAGCCATGGCTGCAATAACATATCATCGCCAATACCTCTTAAGAGACTCATTACAACGTGTGTATGTGTATTGACAAGCCCTGGTAAAACCCACTTTCCTTTCATGTCAATTACTTCATCTACTTCAAAATCGTTAGCGAATTCTCCGCTATTTATATCTATAATTTGATCATTTTCTACAATGATATATCCATTTTCTATCACTTCATTTTGTTCATTCATCGTTACAATTGTAGCGTTTACATAAGTTGTTTTCAAAAGTATTTCCCCTTTCAACTCTATGAAGTTCCCTTTAATAAGTTACCACCATTATAGTAACTTATTAAAGATTAAGAGTCAAAAGATAATTTTAATTCTTTCATTATCTTTTCCTTTAAAATGTCATATTGTTTGTCATTTGTATCTGCAAATGCTTCTTCACGGCTCGACTTCACGTCCATATAGTTTAATTTTTCATGAAATTGAGTCCAAGTACAATCATGCCTTTTCCCATCTACTGTATTGTAAAAATGCCACACTTCTCCTACTTTCGTCTTTTTTATCTCTCCCCCGCATAATTCTTGAACAATAAGGGCCGTTATACCACATTGTCCCTTTGTTGGGTTTTCGCTCGTCCACTTAGAACTCGTTTCTATTGACCAAGATTTTATTAACGCTTCATATATTGGTTTTATCTTTTTATTATCCATTCTCAGTTTCCCCTGACATTGGTAGTTTTACACATCATATTGCAAAAGAGGTAAAAGGCGATTTTTAAAAACCGTTGATGGTGTCTCACCGATTAGTTTTGCCCCCATTTTCACGTAAAATCCTTTCGCATTTGGATCACTATCAATCGTAAAACTTTTCAATCCTAGTTCATTTGCTTGCTCTACTACAAACCTCCAAAGTATTTTCCCGTATCCTTTTCCTTTATAACTAGGATAAATGTATAGGAAATCGAGAGTATTTTCATTATGTAAAAATGAGAAAAATCCAATCTTCGCATCATCATTTTCTAAAACATATACAAAATTATTTTTTATGTAATCCTCTGAGATCGTTAATTCTTCCTTACAAGCTAAAATAAATTCTTCACTATAACCCCAAGTAGCTTTTGAATGTAGTGCCAGTTGACTTAGTTCATTTGCTTCACTTACTACTGCTTCTCTTACCTTCATGATTCTTTCTCCTCACCTTCGATATGTAAACTACTAAAGTGATTCGGAAAGTAATTCAAAAAACCTTTAATTTTCATAGATTAGAAATCCACTTGCTTCTTTTATAACTTGCATTATAATATAGAAAAGTATTCCAAAAAATATTTCATTTAGGGGGAATTGCTTATGCCGTTGGATTACATTTCAGGTAACTAATATTCCAAAATTTGAAGGAGTGCCTGAAATTTGCTAAACTCATATATCAATTTATTATTATATAAAAATACCGAAAAATTCAATGGTACAATTTTAGTAGCCCATAAAGAACAAACTCTTTATAAACAGTCATTTGGAAAAGCTAATTACGATTGGGACATACCCAATACAGCTACAACAAAGTTTCGTATCGGATCAATAACTAAAATCTTCACTGCAGTTGCTATTTTAATGCTTGTGGAAGAGAAAAAATTACAGCTACATGATACATTGGATCAATTCATTCCAACTTTCCCAACAGGAAATCAAATTATGATTGAGCATCTATTAAGTCATACTGCTGGTGTTGGGAATATTACTGCTCAACACAACTTTTTAATACAGTCTTACCAGCCTCGAACACCGGATGAATTAATACAATGGATTATTACATGTCCTTTTGAATCTAGCCCTGGTGAAAAATTCAATTATTCGAATTCAAGTTATATTATATTAGGACACATCATTGAAGTTATAAGTGGGATTTCTTATGAAGAATTTCTTAAAAAGAAGATTTTATATCCACTCTCTATGATGAACACAGACGTTGATCTGAATCACACCATTCAAAAACATAAAGCAACTGGGTATGAGTTACATCCAATTCATGATTTACAGAACACATCATTTATTCATATGTCAAACTCGTATTCAGCTGGTGGATTATTTTCTACAGCCGAAGATTTATATATATTTGATCAAGCGATAAAAGAAAATCGTTTGCTTTCAAATAGTATGACGTCTCGCATGTTTACTGCAGGATCTTATGGATATGGTTACGGCTGGAACATCGCTATGGCAGGCGAAAATAGTAAACTTGTATTCCATCACGGCGGCATTAACGGCTTTACATCCTCTTATTTACGGTTAATTGACAAAGAGGCTACAATCATCATTTTAAGTAATGTATCTACACTATTAACATCGACTCTTGCTAATGACATAGCTTCTTATATAGAGAATAACTATTAAAATTATTAATAGTTGTAGCACCGTTCAATATATTGAACGGTGTTACAACTGATTTAATTCACCTTTGCTCCATAACATCTCGCAACTGCAACCGCCTGCGCTATATCTAATTTCACGTTTTTTAAATCAAAAGCTTTAAAATCAACTCTATCAACTACAGCTCCTCTTAAATCCGCCCCACTAAGTTTCACCTTACCTAATTGTGCGCCCGTTAAATCCGCTTCACGCAAATCTGCTTTTTCTAAATTACATTCATATAGGTCAGCTTCAATTAAACGAATACCCTTTAACATTTGTTTACTTAAGTTCGCAAACCTTAAATTCGTATATGACCAATCGCCTGATATAATTGTTATTCCGTCTAAATTCGCCTCTTCGAAATCCGAACCAGTCATTTTACATTCTTCAAACTTAGATACAAATAAATTCGCACCAAAAAACCTACAATTAGCAAACGTAGTTCCTTGATGGATAGAAGCATTAAAAAGAGTACCAGTAAAATCACATTCTATGAAATTACAATTTTTAGTAAAAACTTCTGATGCATCTATCCCTCTAAAACGGCATTTTATGAAGGTACAATTTTTCAATTCCTCGTCTTTTATCCAGACATCTTGAAAATCTATTTCTACATATTCTTTATTTACAAATTCACTCATAATCAATCCTCCAATTTTTCAAAAAACCTCACTTCAGCATGAAGTGAGGTTTCTTCTTATACAATATGCTCATCTAACCATGAAATCAAATCTTGAAATACATCTTCTCTATTCACTTCATGGAACATTTCATGTCTACCATTTTCATATAAACGAAGTGTTACATCTTTCACACCACATTTTTTATAGTTTTCGTATACTTCTTTTACACCTTTCCCCATATCCCCAACAGGATCACGATCACCAGAGAATATATGTATTGGAATATTTTTTGGTGTCTTCTTGTATTCTTCTATTTTATTTACTTCTAGAACTCCATGAAACAATTCTCGGTAAAAACTAGTCGTGCAAATGAATCCACATAACGGATCCGCAATATACTTATCAACTTGATGAATATCTGAAGATAACCAATCAAATTTCGTACGATTTGGCTTAAAGTGTGAGTTGAAGTTTCCGAAAGATAAGAAGTTCAGCATCGGACTTTTCGTTTTCTTTCCGCGAAGTTTCATCTCAATTGTCGCTACTTTATGACCGATACTTCCTAAAAGCCCTGGATTTCCACCAGTTCCTGAAATAAGGAATCCATCATATAATTCACCTTTAAGTTGTACAGCACGTCTTGATAAAAAAGAACCCATACTATGTCCAAGTAAAAATAACGGGCATGTCTGCTCTTCTTTTATCATTTCCGAAACAAAGATAACATCAGACACAGCCTGATTCCAACCTACATTTGGTTCAAAATGACCATAGTCCTCTTCTCTTTTTACTGTTTTTCCATGCCCTTTATGATCATGAGCATAAACACCATATCCTGCTTCTAATAAAGCATCAATAAATTCTGTATAAACACCTGCATGTTCTGTCATACCATGTGCAATTTGAACAATTCCCCGCGGATTTCCTTCTGGTAACCATTTACGCAAGTAAATTTCCGATTTATCCAATGCCGTAACGAAATTTTCCTGTATGCTCATTCCGACAGCCTCCAAATCTATTATGTATATCTTTTTTTATAATGAATAAACATTCATTATTCTTATTATATATTATATGCAATTGCTTTCATTATGACAAATGATCTATTTTTCCGATTACATATTAAACTATTATCTTGACGAATTTAAAATAAAATTATATAGTTACTTACATAAAGTAATTAATATATTTTTAGGAGGTTTTAATCATGATGCCCTCACTATTTTTAGCACATGGATCACCTATGCTTGCTATTCAAGATACAGACTATACACGCTTTTTAAAGACACTTGGAGAAACATATAAACCGAAAGCTATTGTTATTTTTACCGCTCACTGGGAAAGTGAAGTATTAACGATTTCCTCTTCAGATGAAGTATATGAAACAATTTATGACTTTGGAGGTTTTCCTCCTGAGTTATACGAAATCAAATATCATGCGAAAGGCTCTTCTAGCATTGCGTCTATGCTAGAAACAAAATTTAAAAACAAAGGCATTCCAGTCCATCATAATATGACGAGAGGTTTAGATCATGGCTCATGGACACTCCTGCATCGTATGTACCCAGAAGCCAATATTCCTGTCGTACAAATATCAGTAAATCCATTCCTTCCTGCAAAAGAACAATTTGAAATTGGAGAAGCACTAAAAGGACTTGGACAAGAAGATATTTTAGTAATCGGCAGCGGAGTTACTGTTCATAATTTACGAGCATTAAAATGGAATGAAACAACTCCGGAACAATGGGCGATTGAATTTGATGATTGGATTATAAATCATATGCATACTAGCGATAAAGATGCATTGTTTAACTGGGAAAGAAATGCTCCTCATGCACAATTAGCTGTACCAAGAGCGGAACATTTTGTTCCTCTATTTATCGCGATGGGTAGTGGTGAGAACGACGGTACGGTCATTCACCGTAGCTACGAGCTTGGTACATTAAGTTATCTTTGCCTTCAATTTTAATGAAAAAGGATGAAGCAATATTGCTTCATCCTTTTTCTGTTTTTCATTCACATAGTTAACTAACTTCCAAATGTCGTTTCTCTGATACCTCTTCGTTCTTACTATGAAAATAAACCCAAATGCACGCAATAAATAATAGTGCTGATGTAGAGAAGAAAACATATTGGAAGCCTGCATGAGCTGCAATTTGTCCACCAAGTACTGGCCCAATCATATTTCCTAAAAACTGAAACGATTGATTATATCCAAATATTCGTCCCGTTACATGGGTTGGCGTATGTTGTTTTAGTAGAGTTTGTACGGAAGGTAATAGTCCTGCTTGTGCAATACCTAATAAAAAGCGAAGAATTAATAGTTGCCAAGCTGAGGTTACAAATGCTTGCGGAATAAAAATAATTCCTGCAGCAAACAACGCTACAACTAACGTTTTTTGAGGTCCAATATGATCTGATAATCTTCCTAGCTTAGGAGCTGCTAAAATTACTGCTAATCCTGTCGCAGACATGACTGCACCTGCAATCATTTCAATATGATCTGTTCCTGGTCCTGCCAAATGCTTTACGTACAACGTAATAATAGGTTGAATCGACATATTTGCAAGCTGAATAATAAACGTTGCTACAAATAAACTTATTATTAAATGTTTTGCAGGGACCATCGTCCATACTTTTTTCGGCTGTGCTTTTTTTGCTTTAGCAGAATGTTTCTCCTCATGTAAGAAGAAAAAGACGATAAGAAAGGACAGGAATAAGAAAGCTCCTGTAACTAGAAAAACATGGCGCATTCCGATTAACTCTGACAAATAACCTCCGAGTATCGGCCCAAGTAATGAACCGCTCACGCCTCCAGTTGAGATTGTAGAAATTGCCCAACCTGAATGTTCTTGCGGAGTTTCTGCAGCAATAAGTGTCATCGCTGTAGAAAGGAAACCTGATACCGATCCCATTAAAAACCGAAGTGCGACTAATTGATACACATCTGTCACAAACCCCATAAGCGTCATAATTATCGCCATACCAAGGCTAGCACGTATAAGCATCAATTTCCGTCCATGTATATCACCGAGCTTTCCCCATATTGGTGATACAATCGCACCCATTAAAAATGTTACACCAAATGCAAGTCCCGACCACTGTGCAATACTAGCAGTGCCGGTCACCCCTAATTCCTCAATATAAAAAGATAAAAAAGGAATTACTAAACTCATACCGGCTGCAGTGGTAAAACAACCTAGCCAACAAATCATTAAATTTCGTTTCCAGCTGGCCATTTTCACACCTTCTTTCATTAGATACCCATTCTACACCGTTTCCTGGAAAAAGTTTAGTAATTTGATTTATTTGTAAGATTTACTACAAAACCCGCTATTTTCTAGTAAAAATCACTACATCTCTACATTATTTTCATAAAAAAACCAACTCCCATATATGGAGTTGGTTACTTATTCTCTAATGGTATTAAACGCGCATCACAATTTCGCTCATAAAACTCAATCGGGCCTGCTTGTCCAATAATTGCGTATTCATATCCTTCTTGCTTCATACTATGTAAACAACGATGTAACAATTCCTTACCTACACCTTTCACGCGATTTTGTTTCGCTGTGCCCATTGGACCAAACAATCCCTTCTTTCCTCTCACTACATCATAACAAGCGAAACCTACTATCACTTCTTCTTGTTCTGCTATATAAATAGGTAAATTTTCTTTATATGTACGAAATCCATACTCTATTGAATGTAACCAACGTTCACCAAATTCCTCATTAACAAAACTTGCTAATTTTTCAAAATCAGAAGGGTTAGCCTTTCTAACAGTACAAATTAAATGATTATAAGTAGGAACAAAACATTTTAGATCGACCGCTAAATCTCTTGGCTCAGCTATAATACGTAATATATCTTTTTTTATTTGTGCATTTCCAATAAAGGTATCTACACGAAATAGTGCATATATAACATGCCCTTCATTTATTATTACTTGCTGGAAACGTTCCATACGTTTCTTCGCTATTTGTAAAATTTCTAGCACCTTATAAGATACCTTATATTGTCCTATTTTTTTATACTCTTGATACGATGAATCGTATTGTTTTCGTATTGAAAGTTTTTCTAAAAAATCCGTACCCAAGTTACGAAACAAATACATATACAACTCGCTACAAACTCCAGTGCCTTCTTTACTCATTCCGATAAACAGATGAGTTGGTTGAATAATATTATTTCCCGCCTCTTCTGCTGCAATCTTCAATATGTTATGAACACGTTTTGTATATTGAAATTCCTCCATATATATCTCCATCCCCTACTACTTTACTATTAAACCGTAACCATAAATAAGTGAAACGATTATTCCAACTACCAATATACCTGGCAGTAAATTTGCCACCTTGATTTTAATAACACCCAGTAAGTTCAATCCAATAGCGGCTATCATAATACCACCTGTAGCTGTCATTTCCACTATAAATTGATTCATTAATTCTTTCGGGACCACACTATTAATTTGTGTTGCAAAAACCGCAATCCCTCCTTCATATAAAATAACTGGAATCGCCGAAAATACTACGCCAATTCCTAAAGTTGTCGTTAATATAATAGAAATAAACCCATCGATAATCGCCTTTGTAAATAAAATATCATGATTTCCGCGAATCCCACTGTCAAGTGCACCAAGTATGCCCATCGCACCAATTGCAAAAATTAAAGTAGCTGTTACAAACCCTTCTGATATGCTCCCTTTCCCTTTCGATCCAACTTTATTTTCTAGCCAATCTCCTAACAGCTTTAACTTTTCCTCTAGTTGTAGCCATTCCCCGATGACGGTACCAATAACTAAACTTAAAATGACAACAAGAAAATTTTCACTTTTTAATGCCATTTGAAGTCCAAGTACAGTAACCGCTAAACCAATTGCATGCATAATTGTTCCCTTCATACTTTCTGGAATCGCACTAAATAATTTACCAAGTAAAGTACCAAATATAATACAAATCCCATTTACAACTGCTCCTAATATAACCATTTCTCATTCTTCACCCTTCGAATTCTTTATTTCTATATTTTGGTTTATACATTGATTTACAGGTTACCTATATGTTAACGTAATATTGTGAATATTAACAAATGTTTTTCACTACATAACCCGCTATTTTTTTGTAACTATACAAAGACCGATTGCCTTTAGTAGATTCATTGTTAATCTAATTGCGGGATAAACTCAAAAGGGAAGGTATTTATGAAAACTTTACTAAAACGATTTCTGTTAATAGCCTTTTTCATTACACCAATTGTTTTATTAATCAACTACTCTTTTATTTCAAAAGCGAAAGACAAACCCGATTTGCAAAACAAATCTAGTAAAACAGCTTCAACAAGTGAAAAGAAAATAGAAGACCCTGAAATCACACTCACCTTCTCTGGCGATACAATGTTCGATTGGCAATTACGTCCCGTAATCGAAAAAAATGGGGCTGATTATCCATTCCAACATGTAAAAGAAGAAATAACAAAAGCTGATATTTCTTTTGTTAATTTAGAGTCAGCATTTACAACGAGAGAAAAAAAAGTACCTGGGCAACAATTTTGGATTAAAAGTGATCCATCCACTCTACAAGCCATTAAAAACACCGGATATGACGTCGTGAACATTGGCAATAACCACACGCTTGATTATGGACAAGATGGACTACTAGACACCATTTCTCACATCGAAAAATTAAAACTACCTTACACTGGAGCCGGAAAAAATGCTGAAGATGCTTATAACGCTCGTGAACTAACTGTAAAAGGAAAAAAGTTTAAATTTCTTTCCTTCGTACGCTTTATGCCTAACTTTAATTGGGTAGCTGGTGACAATAAACCTGGCGTTGCAAACGGATATGATCTAGATCTTGTAACAAAAACAATTCAAGAGCAAAAGAAAGATGCTGATTATGTAATTGTCTATATGCATTGGGGCGTCGAAAAATCAAATCGCCCAATAGAATACCAGAAACAATATGTTCCGAAAATGGTTGAAGCCGGAGCTGACGCTATTGTCGGCAGTCATCCACATTGGTTACAAGGGTTTGAGTATTACAATAAAGTTCCTATCGCTTACTCATTAGGAAACTTCTTATTCCCAAGTTATGTAAATGGAAAAAGCGCCGAAACTGGCGTATTAACTTTAACCTTTAAAGGTAAGGATGTCCAAATGTCATTCAATCCTTACATCATTCGCAACAACCAAGTTTCTCCTGTAAATGAAGAAGAAAAGAAAAAAGCACTGCAATATTTACAAACGGTTTCAACTGATGTAGAAATTGATGATACTGGGAAAATAATAAACAAACGCAACTAAACAGTACGAGATTCATTTCTCTGTAACATACATTACGGGATAGGTGATGAACATGCTGAAAAGCTTATTAGAAAATATAAGTCTGTTAGAAAACGTGTATAAAATATCTATAGCGATCCTGCTTTTATGTTCATTTTTTTCTGTTAGACTTCTAAGAAAAGTAAAGCGAGAGAGAAAACTTACTCCCTTTGAATTCACAATATATGTAATCATTCGTATTGCAATACTTTTTTGGTTAACTAGCTTTATCCTTCTTGAATATGGAGCGTATTTCGTTTAACTTTCAAAGAATAAAAAAGATAGAACAAGCAGGATTTCCCTCCGCTTGTATCTATCTTTTTTATTTCAAGTAGAATTGTATGTTAACTCTTTTCTTTTATTAAATAAGTAAATCAAACAGCACAGGATTTTTATTAAGCTCCACGAATTGAATGTTATTTTCTTGAAAACGAGTAATTAAAGCTTCATAGTCTTCCTTATGCTTTAATTCTACCCCCACTAAAGCTGGACCATTTTCTTTATTATGTTTCTTAATATACTCAAAGCGAGTAATATCATCTTCCGGTCCTAATCCTTTATCAAGAAACTCTCGTAGTGCTCCTGAACGTTGCGGAAATTCAATGATGAAATAGTGCTTTAATCCTTCATGAATAAGGGATCGTTCTTTCATTTCTTGCATTCTATCAATATCATTATTTCCACCACTTAACGTGCATACAACTGTTTTTCCCTTTATTTCATCTCTGTATAGATCAAGTGCCGCAATAGAAAGCGCACCAGCTGGCTCTGCTACAATCGCATTTTTCTTATACAGTTCTAAAATCGTTGTACAAACCTTTCCCTCCGGTACTAAAACAATGTCATCAATTACATCTTTACACGTTTCAAATGTTAACTTTCCTACCTTCTTAACTGCTGCTCCATCAACAAAACTATCAATCTTTTCTAATGCAACATTCTCATTTTGAAGAAAAGCTTCTTTCATAGATGCAGCTCCCATCGGTTCTACACCGATTACCTTTGTAGTAGGACTAACCCCCTTTACATATGTACCAATACCAGATGCTAATCCACCACCGCCAATTGCTGTAAATATATAATCAACTGGTTTCTCCATATCATGCATAATTTCAACAGCGACTGTTCCTTGACCAGCAACGACATACGGATCATCAAACGGATGTACAAATGTCATCCTATTTTCTACACAATAGCGCTGCGCCTCTTGGAAAGAACTATCAAATGTATCACCAACTAATACAATGTCTGCGAAATCACCACCGAAAAATTCAACTTGTGATACTTTTTGCTTAGGTGTCGTTGTCGGCATGAAAATTTTTGACGGAATCTTCAATAAATTGCATGTATAAGCCACTCCTTGTGCATGATTACCAGCACTTGCACAAACAACACCATTTTGTAACTTTTCTTTCGGTAAACTTTGAATTAAATTATACGCACCACGAATTTTGAAAGAACGAATAACTTGTAAATCTTCTCGCTTAACATATACGTCACATTCATATTTCTCAGATAAAACTGAATCTCGTTGTAACGGTGTTTTAATAACGATATCTTTCATGCAATTATGAGCCATTAAGATATCTTCAATTTTCACTCTCTCCTTTACATTTTGCACCATTTTATATCATCCTTATCTCTTTTTATATTGGCTCAATCAAAATTCGGGATTTTCAGAACTGCACCTGTATTCGCCGATGTTACCATTTGTGCATAACGTCCAAGCCACCCAGTTTTCACTTTTGGTTCTGGTCGTTTCCATCCTTTTTTACGCTTCTCTAATTCCTCATCACTAACTCTCACTTCTAACAAGCGTTCCTCAACATCAATACATACAATATCTCCTTGTTCAAGAAGTGCAATCGTTCCGCCAGCAGCTGCTTCTGGTGAAATATGCCCTACTGAAATACCACGTGAAGCACCAGAGAAGCGACCATCAGTTAAAAGTGCAACATCTGCTCCTAATCCCATACCAGCAATTGCTGATGTTGGTGCTAACATTTCCGGCATACCTGGTCCGCCTCTTGGTCCTTCATAGCGAATAACAACTACATCCCCTTTCTTAACTTTCCCAAGCATAATGCCGGCAAGCGCCTCATCTTGTGAATTAAAAATAACGCAAGATCCTTCAAATCGTTTTACTTCTGTTGCCCCGCTTTTAATAACCGCTCCGTCTTTCGCAAGGTTTCCTTTTAATATACGTAATCCTCCTTCTTCACTATGAGGATTTTCTAGAGAATGAATAACTTCCTTATCTTGAATCTCTGCATGAGCAATGTTTTCTCTTAATGTTTGCCCAGTAGCAGTTATACGATCAAGGTGAAGTACCCCTTCTTTTCGGCTCATCTCTTTCAAAATTGCACTAATCCCGCCTGCGCGATCGATATCTTCCATATGCCAATTAGAAGCTGGACTTACTTTACATAAATGCGGTACACGCCTTGAAACTGCATCAATGCGGTTCATATCGTAATCTAATCCCGCCTCTTGTGCGAGTGCTAACGTGTGTAATACTGTATTCGTTGATCCACCCATCGCCATATCAAGTGCAAACGCATCATCAATTGCTTCTTCTGTTACAATGTCGCGTGGTTTAATATCTCTCTCAATTAAAATTTTTAATTTTTCTGCTGCTTGTTTAATTAACTCCTCACGTCTTGGATCAATTGCTAAAATACTCCCGTTACCAGGAAGAGCTAAACCTAACACTTCGCATAAACAGTTCATAGAGTTCGCTGTAAACATCCCAGAACAAGAACCACAAGATGGACAGCCATGATCTTCAATGTCCTTTAATTCTTCTTCTGAAATTTTCCCAGATTGATAGGCTCCTACCCCTTCAAAAACAGAACTTAAATCGACAACTTCCCCTTTAGATGTTTTCCCAGCTGCCATCGGACCACCTGAAACAAAAACAGTTGGAATGTTTATGCGAAGTGCAGCCATCATCATACCTGGTGTAATTTTGTCACAGTTTGGAATACAAATCATTCCGTCAAACCAGTGTGCATTTACAACCGTTTCTACTGAATCTGCAATGATTTCACGACTCGGAAGCGAATAACGCATACCGATATGACCCATCGCAATACCGTCATCTACTCCAATTGTATTAAATTCAAATGGAACCATGCCTGCTGCACGTACTGCTTCTTTAACAAGTTTCCCAAACTCATTTAAGTGCTTATGACCTGGAATAATTTCAATAAAAGAATTACAAATTGCTATGAATGGTTTATCAAAATCTTCATCTTTTAAACCAGTTGCTTTTAATAAACTACGATGCGGAGCTTTATCAAAACCTTTTTTAATCATGTCACTTCTCATCTTGTCAAATCCCTTCTTACACATTTTTTCTCTTACTTAATCTATTTTTTAAAATAAAAACTCTCACCTCAGCAATCAACTACTACTTAATAGTAGCTTTGATTGCTGAGGCGAGAGTTTCGCGTTACCACTCAGCTTCCTTACACTTCTCACGAAATATAAGCTTTGTAGGTCCAACCAGACCCCCGTCCTTTTACCGGAGACGATACCGCTGCCCTCTACTCAGTTTCCCTTTCGCAAGCGATGCTCCGAGGTGATATTCAATGATTCGATGCTTACTACTCTCGCAGCCTTGGAGTAGCTCTCTGAAACGATCATAATCATCTACTTTCCTCTTCTTTGCATATTACATAATATAAAATCTGAAAATTCTTAATTCATTTTTATTTGTTAAACGTATTATAGGGCTTTGTTCTTTTCATTGTCAATATATTTTTTTGTGAATTTTTCGAAATCTCAATCCACATACTAAACAGTTATTTATTTTTTCTCAAAACAAAATTGGAATGCACTTCTTACACGTACTCATATATTACTTAAGTATGTTTGCTTTTCTACATAGAGAAAAACAACTTAAAACATATAAAAAAATTATGAGGAGATGAGGGAAATATGTTAAAAGGTAAAATAGCATTAGTTACTGGAGCAAGCCGAGGAATTGGACGTGCTATCGCAAAGCGTTTAGCAAACGACGGTGCATTAGTTGCTGTTCATTATGGTAACCGAAAAGAAGATGCTGAAGAAACTGTTCATGAAATTCAATCAAATGGCGGATCAGCTTTTTCTATCGGTGCAAATCTTGAATCTTTACACGGTGTAGAAAACCTATATAATTCTTTAGATACTGAATTGCAAAAGCGAACTGGTGGAACGGAATTTGATATTTTAATAAACAACGCTGGAATTGGACCTGGTGTTTTTATTGAAGAAACGACTGAACAATTTTTTGATAGAATCGTTGCAGTAAATGCAAAAGCACCATTCTTCATCATCCAACAAGCTCTACCGCGTTTACGTGACAATAGCCGGATTGTTAATATCTCATCAGCCGCAACTCGCATTTCTTTACCTGATTTCGTTGCATATAGTATGACGAAAGGTGCAATTAACACAATGACTTTCACTCTAGCAAAACAACTTGGCGCACGAGGTATTACTGTAAATGCAATACTTCCAGGCTTCATTAAAACAGATATGAATGCGGAACTCTTGAGTGATCCAGTGATGAAACAGTACGCTACTAACATTTCAGCTTTCAATCGATTAGGTGAAGTAGAAGACATTGCCGACACTGCTGCATTTCTCGCTTCTCCTGATAGTCGCTGGGTTACTGGACAATTGATTGATGTTAGCGGAGGATCTTGTTTATAAAAAACATATATTTTCAAATCTTTTTTATTGCGCAATAAAACAATTTATATAATACTATATAAAACATATAAATTTAGGAGGATTACAGCAATGTCAGAAAAAACATACGAACTCGCAACCTTCGCAGGTGGTTGTTTTTGGTGCATGGTAAAGCCGTTTGATGAACTTCCTGGTATTCATAAAGTGCTTTCCGGCTATGCAGGTGGTCATGTAGAAAACCCAACATATGAACAAGTAAAGGCTGGAACATCTGGACATTTAGAAATCGTTCAAATTACATTCGATCCTTCTATTTTCCCGTATCAAAAATTATTAGATTTATATTGGCCACAAATCGATCCGACTGATGATGATGGACAATTTTTCGATCGTGGCCCCTCTTACCGCACCGCTATTTTCTATCATAATGAAGCGCAAAAAGAGCTTGCAGAAAAATCGAAGCAAACTCTTGCAGAAAGCGGTATGTTTAAAGATCCAATCGTGACTGACATTCGTCCGGCTGCACCTTTTTATGAGGCTGAAGAATACCATCAACACTTTTATAAAAAGAACCCAGAGAAATATGCTACCGAGCAAAAAGAATCTGGTCGTGAAGATTTCATTAAAGAAAATTGGCAAAAAAAATAATAAAAACGCATCGTGCTTTCTTTTCAAAGTGCGATGCGTTTTTATCTTTGAAAAAAGTACCATACAATAAAAAAACAATTGCTGTTAAAACTAATTACCAGGCAGTCGGATGCCGCGCCAACTGCCTACATCACATTGGCCATATTCGTTATCACCCACTGCTACCACCGTGCCGTCTGATTTAAGACCGACTGTATGGGCACAACCCGCCGCTATCGCTACAATATCGCGCCAATCACTTACATCACATTGACCATGTTTATTATTACCCACAGCCGTCACTATGCCGTCTGATTTAAGACCAATTGTATGATTACTCCCTGCCGCTATCGCCACAATTTCACGCCAGCCACTGACATCACATTGGCCGTGTTTATTATTACCCACAGCCGTTACCATGCCGTCAGATGTAATACCAACTGTATGAAGATATCCCGCCGCTATCGCCACAATTTCACGCCAGCTACTTACATTGCATTGGCCATATCGATTATTACCCACAGTCGTCACCGTTCCATCTAATCTAAGACCGACTGTATGCCAGTCACCCACCGCGACCGCCACAATATCACACCAGCCCCTTACGTTGCATTCACCTTCTTTATTTCGGCCCACTGCTATCACCGTGCCATCCGATTTCAGGCCAATGGTACGGCGCCACCCCGCCGCAACCGATACAATATTATACCAATCGTTTACATCACATTGGTCATGCTTATTCCAGCCCACAGCTGTCACAGTACTGTCTGATTTAAGACCGATTGTATGAGCATTACCCGTGTTCGTCGCCATATGAACATTACCCGCCGTGACCGCTTCAATATCACGCCAGCCGCTTATATTGCATTCACCTTCTTTATTTCGCCCCACCGCTACCGCCGTGCCATCCGATTTAAGACCAACGGTATGACCACGACCAGCCGCTATCGTATCTTTAGGCCACCGTTTCACCTTTAACACCTCTTCTTTCAGTGAAATGTAATTCATGTTTTACCTCCTTGCATATAAGTAACTGTATCCAAATAGATATTTTTATCAAATTTCATTATAAATGACCTGACTTTTTTTATAAATCTACAGCTACAAAAGAAGCCCATTATTACTTCTTCAAAAAATAAAAACCTCCAGTTTAAGTACTAGAGGTCTTCCATTTTATTTCTTTAATCTCTCGATAAAATCCTGTAATTTATCAAGCGATTTCATATTATGATTACAAGCTACACCATCTTTGCAAATATAGTTTCCCTTTCTAACGAAAGTTCCTGGTACATCACCTTTAATTTCAACTAAAAACATTCCTACTTCTTCATGCCCATGACATAATGAACAAATACTTTTTTTATTTAAACTTTGAAATGTTCCTTGCAGACCAACAAACTTATTTTTATCATTTTTCGCTATAATAAATTTCCTGCTTGATCCCTTGTCAATCCAGCTTAAATAAGATAATTCTTTCATATCCAGTTCTTCCATATCAGGCAGTTTTAATTTTTTTGCTTTAGGGAATAGTTTTTTTAACGTTTGTGCTGTAACTTCCTGAAACGGAATTACATACGGATTTATTTTCAGTAAAAACGATTCTGCATCTTCTCTATTTTTAACTGTTAATACCGTATCAATTAAATCTTTTTGTTCATCCGTTAAATTCTCAAATACATGTATTATCTTTTCAATTGCAAGTGATTTTAACGCTTGAATTACTCCTCTATCATTTGCCGTCGCATGTCCATTTGCTAAAATATAAGCTTGTGATTTTATAAAATTATATTGATCACTTCTAATAAAAGCTTCCATCTTTATCACTCCATACAAATTGTTGATCTAGTTTTATTGTATACAATGATTCAACTTTTTGATATGTAAAAGATAACTTAGAAATGAAAATTACATAACTACATCAATTATTTCCTACCGATTCATCTCCTGACAAAAGAATCCATCATCTGTTTTCCATTCTGCATATAGTACGTCCTCAAATTATCCTTAACTACTTTCCCATCACTAATTAATGAAATCGGTAAGTATACAGGCTTATGTTTTAAACTTAAATCATTTATAGTAGGAGATTCAAATTTACTTTTTTTCAATACACTTATATTTCCGTTAGGTTCCAATATCATATACTCAACTTCTCGGATTGAAAATATATCTTTTTGTTGCCTAAGTATTTGTTGTAATTGGTTAATATCTAAATGATTTACACTTAATTGTTCTCGGTCAATATACCCGTTGCGAATAATAATAGAAGGGTATCCTTCAAAAAACCTTCTTGTTCCTCTTATTTTTTGTGTTATCACTTCTATAGTATAAATTAAAATCACCCAAACAAATACTGAATATAAAATAGACCACACTTTAATTTTAGGATCGTATATTGAATTTCCAACAAGCTCACCAAGGACGATAGCAGAAATAAAATCAAAGGGTGTTAGCTGAGATATTTGTGTTTTCCCTAATATTTTTGTAGCAATTAATAGAACAAAAAAACCAATTAAAAGCTCTATCGTTATTTGTCCAATATGATTCATATACGTCCACCTTTCTGCTTTTCACTCAAATACTATATATCCTATTTAGTAACAAATGGCACATTTTGGCTATTATCGTGCCCATTCACACCCAATATATCCAATAGGTGCAAAGCAAAAAGAGTCTGATTCAAAATAATATTTGAACCAGACTCTTTTATTTTCATTTAGAATACACAATCTTTTTAATCGTTTCTCCAGAAAGAAAATATTCTTCTGCAAGTTGATGAATAGCACTTCCGCTTTTAAATGCTTCTTTAATTGCTTTATTTCTTTCATCCAGTTGCTCTCTTCCTCCAGATTGTGTACCCCATTTATAATGTTTCGTTTCTTGTTTTGGAATGTAAATTGTTTCACCTTGTATATACTTTTGAATTTCAGCAATTAAGCTTTCTGGTAAAACAGCCGTAGCCTTTACGTATTTCATTTCTGCTCGCCCCTTATTTTTTAACTTTCATTCAATAAGGTGCAAAGCCAAATATAGAAATGATACGAGCTCATTTTAGCGATTGTAAATTACTTGTCTACCTCACGCAAAGTATCGCCATTTCCATACTTGGCTTTGCATGAGACGTTGCAGTGTCTGGCAATTGAATTGTAATCGCCATTATAAACACCTCCTAATATACCTTTTGTATTTTATTATATGCTAATTTTTCTCGCCTTGCATCTTCATAATCTTTTAAAGAAAAAGCGCTAGCCTTTCGTTAAAACGATAGACTAGCGCTTTAGACTAAATGATTCCTAATACATTTAAGAATACGATAATAATCGCAATTGGTGCAATATAGCGAAGTAAGAATAACCATAATACGAATAATTTATAGCCTTTATTTTTACTTACACCAAGCTCTTTCATTAATACATCTTTCTTCATTTTTAAAGGGACAAAGATGGAAACTAATAAAACACCAAGTGGCATTAGTATGTTACTAACCGCATAGTCTGCTAAATCAAAAATTGTTTTTCCAAATGGTTTCACATCGCTTAACAAACCGAATGATAATGCTGATGGCACCCCAACAACGAAGATTAATAATCCTACGATTAAAGCCATTTTTTCACGTTTCCCTTTACCTTTTGCAGTTAAAGATGCAACGCTAATTTCTAACATCGAAATTGCTGATGTAATAGTAGCAAAGAAGAATAGTAATAAGAAAACAATGAAGAATAATTTTCCGAACGCCATTTTACTGAAAATAGCTGGTAATACGATAAATAATAGTCCAGGTCCTTGAGATGGTTCCATTCCAAATGCGAATACAACTGGGAAAATTGCTAGTCCTGCAAGTAATGTAATCACAAGCGTTAAAGCTACGATAGAAAATGCTGAACGCGGTAAACTTTCTTCTTTCGGTAAGTACGAGCTATACGTTACCATAACGGCTACACCAACAGATAGTGAGAAGAACGATTGCCCCATTGCATATAAAATGATTTCTGATGTTACGTTTGAGAAATCAGGTTGTAAGAAGAAGCGAACTCCTTCTCCAGCACCGTCTAATGTAAGTGCACGAACAATTAATACAAAGAATAAAACGAATAGTGCTGGCATGAAATATTTATTTACTTTTTCAACACCATTTTGCACGCCTTTACTTACGATAAAAATAGTAATAAGGATGAATAATAGCTGTGATCCTACTGCTAAATACGGATTGGAAATGATTTCACCAAACGTAGCTTCGTATGCACCATTTCCTTCCCATAGTCTACCTGTAATTGCATTCCATAAATATAGTAAAATCCATCCCCCTACAACACTGTAGAAAGAAAGTAGTATGAAACAAGTTACAATCCCTAATTTACCTAACCAAGGCCATAGTGTTTTTGGTGCGATTTCGCTATACGCATCAACAGCCTCTTTTTGTGTACTTCTTCCGATAACGAATTCAGCTAATAATAGCGGTAAACCAATTAATAATGTGAAACCGATGAAAATAAGGAAGAACGCGCCGCCTCCTCCAATTCCGGCCATATACGGGAACTTCCAAATCGCTCCAAGACCAATCGCTGAACCTGCTGCAGCTAATACGAAACCTAATTTCGATGTCCATTGCTGTGAATTCATTTGTTAATCTCCTCTCTTTATCTTTTTCTGTTTTACAATCCGGTATTTATATTGTTTTATCCATACTCTTTTCTAATACGTTCACTTCCTCCCTAATAATAAAAAAACGCCCCTACGTAAATACGTAGGGACGACAAAAATATCGCGGTACCACCCTAGTTATGAAGATACACCAAAGTTAGGACCTAAATAAAAAACGTCCCTACGCAAATACGTAGGGACGATAAAATATCGCGGTACCACCCTAGTTATGAAGCCACACCAAAGTTAGGACCTAAATAAAAAACGTCCCTACGTAAATACGTAGGGACGATATATATCGCGGTACCACCCTAGTTGTGAAACAATCTTCACCACTTTATTTGATAACGGTATAAACTACCGTCTTTCATTTCCTCAAAACATGAGATTTATGAAAGATGCTCCAGGACGAACTTCATGAATAATCTATATACTGATTCACACCAACCATCAGCTCTCTGAAATAGGGAGATTTTCACTACTATACCCTTTCATTGCCCAAATATTATTTTCCGAATTGATTACTATCATTTTTATCATACATTAAAAATAGTGTCAACTTATATTTTGAAATTTTATGCATTACATTCTATTTAAAAATTCAAAATATGACTTTTGTATGAATAGTATTAGAACATTTATGGTTTATACTGTATTAACTTCTCTAGCAGGTTTATAGTAGTATACGATAAATGCAAGACAGCACGAGTAGGAGGAAAGAATTTTGTCTACTTCAAAAGTTTTAAAAGGTACCGCTTTATTAAGTGGTGCAACAATGATTTCACGAATTTTAGGTTTTATATACTTTTTCCCCTTTCAATTATTAGTTGGAACGCAAGGGGTCGCTTTATATGGATACGCATACTCTTGGTACGGTATTTTATTAAGCTTTTCAACAGCTGGTATTCCTATTGCCGTCTCAAAATTTGTTGCAAAACATAATGCACTTGGTGATTATAGTACAAGTAAAAAATTGTATAACTCGAGCGTAAAATTAATGATGTTTATGGGCTTTTTAGGATTTTCAACTTTATTTATTGGAGCACCGTACATATCACAATTTATTATTCGCTCGAAAACACCAGATCCACAATTTATCGCAGACGTAACACTTACGATGCGAGCATTAAGCTTCGCGCTTATTATCGTACCAGCTATGAGTGTTACACGTGGTTATTTCCAAGGTTTTCAACATATGAAACCAAGTGCTGTTTCTCAAGTCGTAGAACAAATCGCACGTGTCGTTTTCATTTTAGTTGGTAGTTTTATCGTCTCAAAACTATTAGGTGGTTCAGTAGCTTCTTCTGTTGCGGTTGCTACATTTGGTGCTGTTATCGGGGCACTTGCAAGCGTCTCTATTTTAATGATGTACTGGAAAAAATATAATGGATTAAAACCTCCTGAAGGTGAGCTGAAAACGAGATCATCAAACATTCCGTTAAGAAGTATTTATATGGAATTACTACGTTATGCAATTCCAATTGTATTTGTAGGCATTGCAATCCCGCTCTATACGTTAGTAGATCAATATACCGTAGCTGATGTCCTTAGAGCGATGGGAGAACCTTTAGAAACCGCGAATGCAGTTTTCGCTTATATAACGAACTATGCCCAAAAGTTAATTATGATTCCGGCTTCACTTGCAACTGGATTCTCATTAACAATTATTCCGGCTATAACGAAATCATTTACAAGCGGGAAACTAGAAGAATTACAAGAACAAATTTCAAAGATATTCCAAGTATTGTTATTCTTCACTATCCCAGCCGCATTCGGTCTAGCAAGTATCGCTTACGATGCATTCCGCATGGTTTATGTAAATCCTGAAATTGCACTTGGTGGATCACAATATTTAATTTCATTTGCACCTTCTGCTGTATTAAGTGCAATTTTCACAGTTTCAGCCGCTATATTACAAGGAATTGATTATCAAAGAAAAACAATGATTGCATTCTCAGCCGGTATTCTCGTTAAAATTGTGGTGAACACACCGCTCTTACATTTATTCGGTGGACATGGTGCTGTACTTGGAACAATTCTTGGATATCTCGTTTCAAATATTATTATGTTGTACTGCATCGTTAAGTTTGCGAAATTTAAAATTGGCGAAACAGCAAAAACAGTATTTCTTATTACGATTTACTCCGCAGCAATGTCTGCTGTTGTAATTGCATTAAGAGCAATTATAAGCTGGATTATTCCTGGACAATCTTATATAGAATCACTGATCATTGTGTTTATATGCGCCGCAGCAGGAGGACTTGTTTATCTTTTATTCGTATTAACAAGTGGACTTGCTTCGCATATTCTCGGTAATAGGATTCAACGATTACCTGTATTAGGAAAGTTAGTAAAATAAAAAACAAGAGATGTAACGCGTTGTTACATCTCTTGTTTTTTTACTTCGCATATTGAATGCGCTTTTGTTGTTCAGCAATATTTAATTCTGGAGCATATTGTTCTACTAAATGTAATACCTCTTCGATCAACGCTTCTAACTCCTGTACACTATACTCTGGTTCCCCTATCAGCGTATTCGCCATACGCTCATATAGATTTTCAGGTTTAATATTCATACGCTCTACATTATAAGCCATCCATTTAAATGCAGGATGGTGCACATACATTCTATTCAAACCGAATAAAACACCGAATAAATCCCTTTGTACTTCACAAATAACATCATAAAGCATAAGCCAATCTTTCCGTTTTAAAAGCGCCTCTCGATTATGCCAACGATTGCTTAACCAAAGGTTTTCTGAAATCATCCTTTTCGCCAGTTCTTCTGGATATACTTCAATCCTATCTTTTAGAGCATGTACTTTTACTTCTCCATACAAACTCACACCATCATGAACCGATGATACAATACATTGTTTCTCATAATTTGTATCATACTGCTCTATAACTTCTGAAATAATTTTTTCTACTGTTAATGTTAAAAAGTTACTAATCTCTAGTTTAATTCCTTCTTTCGTCAAATACGTTTCCGACCATTCTTCGTCCTCGTAAGGATGATATGACAAAATCGTTCCACCAATATTATTAATTGGACCTAGACGCTCTTCATCCTCTGGTGGTTCTGACCATAAAATATGTAATTCAATATCTGAATGTTCATCTTCTAACTTTCTCGCTACAGATCCTGCTAAAATAATAGCTTCGACTTTCTGGTTTTGCCTATAAATCTCCGACATCTCTATCGCTTTCTCTTTTAATCCCATTGCATTTCCCCCTAAAACTGCAGTACTCCCCTTACTTTTCATTTATCTATTTCGATATTAAACATTATATTACCTTTTCAAATTCCCACTAAATCATATTTCTACCCAATAACGCTGAACAATTTCGCCAGAATTAGAAGAAACTACTTCATTTTCTAGCACACCGCCAACCTTTTGAATCGTTTTAACCGAACCGATATTAGCTTTATCACAAGTTATTAACACCTTCTTCAACCCTAACTTTTGCGCTTCACTTAATGCAAGTTTCAATTGTTTTGTCGCGTAACCTAGGCGACGTTTATTCGGATGGACACTATAACCGATATGACCGCTTTCCAGTAATAATTCTGGATTTAATCGATGTCTAATATTCACAAAACCAATAAGTTCTCCTTTTTCAATACTTAAAAACTGACTAGACGGCACTCGATTAGATGGTAAGTTTTCTCCTACTTCTTGTATACTCACTTTTGCAAACCATTTATCAAGAGAAGCAAAATTTTGTAGAGAACTACTACCGTGTGGTTGTTCATCAGTATGTAAAAATACCTCCCGATATTCCATAATTTGTTCATTATATTCATTTGTTGGTTTTAATAGTTTCATTGTGCTTCCCCTCTCTTAATAACCTAGAACAAACCCCTTAATAGCTCTATTTCACCATTAAGGGGTTTCTATCATTTTCATTCAAATAATCCCATACTCAAATAACGCTCACCTGTATCAGGTGCAATACATAAAACTTTTTTACCAGCGCCTAAGCGTTTTGCAATCATAATTGCAGCGTACACAGAAGCTCCTGAAGATGGTCCAACTAATAAGCCTTCTTGTCTTGCTAAGTTTCTCATTGTAGTTAATGCTTCTTCATCCGCAATTTGAATAATTTCGTTATACACTTCTGTATTTAAGTTTTTTGGAATAAAACCAGGACTTGTTCCTACTAGTTTATGAGGGCCTGGAATACCACCAGATAAAACTGGTGATCCTTTCGGTTCTACTACTGCAATATATAAGTTTGGTAGTTTCTCTTTTAATGTTTCACCGGTCCCTGTAATTGTTCCACCCGTTCCCGCCGTTGCTACAAATGCATCAAGATCTCCATCCATTTGTTCATAAATTTCAAGTGCAGTCGTATAACGATGAATATTCGGATTTGCTGGGTTTTCAAATTGCTGCGGAATAAAACTATTTTGAATTTCTTTTTGTAACTCTATCGCCTTCGCAATTGCTCCTGGCATTCTTTGTTCCGCTGGTGTTAAAACTACTTCTGCTCCGTATGCTTTCAATAAATTAATACGCTCTTTGGACATATTGTCTGGCATAATTAAAATAGCTTTATATCCTTTAGCTGCTGCATTCATCGCTAAACCAATTCCTGTATTGCCACTCGTCGGTTCAATAATTGTATCACCCGGCCTAATGAGGCCGTGTTCCTCGGCAATATGAATTAAATTATAAGCAGCACGATCTTTCACACTGCGTGACGGATTAAACATTTCCAGTTTTACATACACATCCGCCGCGCCTTCTGGAATAAATTTAGATAATCGAACGACAGGTGTATCTCCTATTAATTCTGTAACGTTTTCACATACTTTCATAGCACATCTCCTATTCTATCGTTTTCTTATCATTTGGCAGTAACAATGAAGTCAGTCCAATTAATGGTAAACAACTACATAATAGCATAATAAATTGAAGACTATACATATCAGCTAATTTCCCAAGGACTACAGCACCTAATGCTCCAAGACCAAACGCAAGGCCAACAATTAATCCTGACACCATTCCAACTTTCCCTGGAACAAGTTCTTGTGCATATACAACAATTACACTAAAACTACTAGAACTAATAAAACCAATACATAAAAATAATGGTACAACCCACACGAGCGAAACGTGAGGTAGTAAAAGTGCAAGCGGCGCTGAACCGAGCATTGAAAATACAATTATCTTTTTCTTACCGAATTTATCTGCTAACGGACCACCAAAGAAAGTACCTAATACACCAGCAATCATAAAAGCGAAGACGAAATACTGTGCATTTTTTATAGATAAACCGTAATGCTCTATTAAATAAAATTGATAGAAATTCCCGATACCAGCACCGTACCAAGAACGTACGAATGTTAGAAAAACAAGAAGTATAATAACAAATTTAATGTGCGTACTTACAATCGTATTTTCAGCCTCAAGTGCAGCCCTCTTTTTCCTTCTTACAGCACCAGTGGCTAATTCATTTTTATACCAATTTGATACGAAAATTAGTAATACAATTCCTACTGCTGCAAAGGCTGTAAAACCTAAAGAACCAATTTGACCGAGCGGAACGAAAATTAATGCTGTAAAAATAGGTGCTAGAGAATTCCCTGTATTTCCTCCCACTTGATAAATCGCTTGTGCTAAACCTCGTTTTGCACCGGCTGCCATGTAAGCAACACGAGCGCCCTCCGGATGAAAGACCGCGGAACCTAATCCAATAAATAAAACAGAAATAATAACAACTATAAAGTTCGGTGCAAATGCGAGTCCAATCATCCCAAGCATACTCGAAAACATACCGAGCGGTAATAAAAATGGTGACGGCTTCTTATCTGAATACATCCCAAAAACCGGTTGCATAATCGATGACGTCATATTTAACGCGAACGCTATCCACCCTACTTGCATATAGGATAAATTCATCGTTTTTTCCAAAATAGGAAACAACGCGGGTACAACCGCTTGCATCGAATCATTTAAAAAATGTCCGAAACTAATCGCAAATAATATTCGATATATCGTCGGTGTTTCTACTGTATTTTTTTGTGAAACTGCCTGCATATGTGTATTTCTCCTTCCTGTACAAAATATATATTTATTACAGTTAGTGTAATAAATTTAGACTTTAATCAGAATAAATTCTGAGTTTTGAAACATTTCTATTCTATACTGGTTTCATTTCTTTTTCCAGAAATTCAACTTCTAAAAAAATATATTTTTTCCATCTGCTTTGTCGGATTTATTTATATGAACTCTTTGTATTTTCTTTTATACTAAGGCAGGATGAAAGGAAGGCTTGCAACTATGAAGAAAAAGACGATCCTAAAACATATTAGGATCGCCTTTTTTTATTAAATAGAAAAACGCTTATATTTCTCATAATCACTCGTCTTACATTCTAGTGCCATTTTCGTACCTTCGTTTTCATAACTCGTAGATAAAACGTGTGCATGATTGTTGAAATACGAAACTACCTGTCCTTGATCATACGGAATTAACATTTCACACTTCGTATACTCTTTATAAATGTGTGAACGAACTACTTCTACAAGCTCTTCAATTCCAACATGTTTCTTCGCAGATAGATAAACGCGATCTTCTTGCACTTTCGGAATTTCAACATCTACCAAATCTGATTTGTTGTATGCATAAATCGTCGGGATATTTTCCACGCCAATTTTCTTTAACGTTTCATTTGTAATATCAATTAATTGCTCATAATTGGGATTTGAGTAATCTACAACGTGAATAAGTAAATCTGCTTCCGCCACTTCCTCTAGCGTTGAACGGAATGCTTTCACAAGATGATGCGGTAACTTACTTACAAATCCAACAGTATCCGTTAATAAAAATGATTTATTATCCGGCAAATCAATATTTCGTACAGATGTCTCTAACGTCGCAAATAACATATCTTTTTCAAATACTTGTTTCTCTACAGTACCATTAAAAATTTCAAGCATTGTATTCATTATCGTTGATTTACCTGCATTCGTATATCCTACTAATGACACAACTGGAATTTCATTTTTCTTACGTTGTTTACGCTGGGTTTGGCGCTGTGCAACAAGTGCTTCTAATTCTTTATTTAGAGCCGCAATTTGTTCTTCAATTTTACGACGATCTAATTCCAACTTCTTCTCACCGACACCTTTATTTTTCGTGCCAACTCCCCCGCTTTGTCTTCCTAAAGATTCACGAAGACCGATTAAACGAGGCATCATGTACTGAAGATGGGCCACTTCTACTTGCAACTGCGCTTCTTTCGTTTTCGCACGTTGCGCAAAGATATCTAAAATTAAAATGGTACGATCAATTACTTTACAATCTAAATCCTCTTCTAAATTTCGAATTTGTGAAGGAGATAATTCGTCATTAAAGATGACCATATTTGCATCTGCTTCTTTCACATACGCTGCTACTTCTTCAATCTTCCCTTTTCCAATATAATGCGACGGATTTACTCGTTGTAAATTTTGTGTCACTTGACCGATTACTTCCACATCACAAGCTTCCGTAAGATTTGCTAACTCTTCCATCGAATATGCAAAATCAGCTTCCTTACCTAAATTTACTCCAACTAATATTGCTCTTTGTAATAATTCTTCCATATATTTATTCCTCCATTTCGATTACGCAAAATAAAAAACACAGGTCACTGCCTGTGTTTTCGTAAACGGATAAGGGTTCACCAAAGAAATAGAAGAAAGCAGTGCTTTCGTCCTATACATGGTCAAAAAGTCCTAAGATAGTATACGTATCCAACAAGTGTTC
Organism: Bacillus sp. TH25; assembly: GCF_016650935.1. Lineage (NCBI taxonomy): Bacteria > Bacillati > Bacillota > Bacilli > Caryophanales > Bacillaceae > Bacillus > Bacillus sp. TH25. The sequence goes on from NZ_JAEKEU010000009.1 coordinate 114,904, forward strand.
ACCTATACTATCCCATTCTATTTATAAAGGCAAAACAAAAAGAGGGCGTATTCGTCCCTCCCTCTTTTTCACATATAAGCTTAATAAAGGGTTCCTTTAAAATAGGCAGACCAATCCCGTTCACTCTGTACACAGACAGAGCCTTTGAGCGCTATTCAATTATCGGCACAAAGTATTGAGACGTAATCTGATTAAGATCAAAGGAAGCCCCTCCGTTCATTTTAAGTTAAATAAAGTGTAGCATAAGTAATTCGCTTTCACAAGATTAAACCACCTATAGAAACAGAAAGAAAATCTTTGTATTTTTACTTTAATCGTCATTTTTTGCGAATTCTTCTCACAATAAAAATAACAACAGCAATTATCAATAACAGACCTATAGAAATGATAACAAGCTGTCCCCATCTAAAACCGTTAACCATACCCCCTTTTAAATCCACTTTCTTCGTCGGAACAGACTCTTTTGCAATATGACTTAAAGCCGTTTTTTCTATCTCTGCCTCATCTAATCTCTTCGTTCCACTGCAGATAGATGTCTCTAACTTTTCTTCTCCTCTGTAAGAAGAAAAGACTAGGTACTCTCCTCCCTTTGCAAAAGGAAATGCACAGCTACTAACACTTGTATATATAATAATTTGCGAAGAACTTGTCCCTTTCCAAATGTTCTTCACTTCAAATAATACTTCAGTTCCAACTCCCTCTTTCCTTCCAATTTCAATTACTTTCCCCTCAAACACCACATCATTTTTTTGAAATGCATCCTCTGGAGATTTTTTAATACAGTCACAAGCATAAGATTTATCTGAAAAAACAATAAGAATAAAGCTACAAATAATGACAACAGGCAACATGTGCAAAATTCTTTTCAAGGAGCCCCACTCCCTTCATTATCAATTTCAAAAGCTTCTCGTATATTATTTTTACGCTACTCGCCAAATTCCTCCAGAGTAAATTAAACATTATCGTTCCCATAGAATAAAAGTATTTATTGACATTTTTATAACCTGATATTAGTATCAGGTTATAAAAATAAAAATTAGGAGATGTCCCTATGAATTCTAAATCTCGTATTACCGCAATTGGTACTTATGTTCCAGATCAAGTATTGTCTAATAACGATTTAGAAAAGATGGTCCATACGAATGATGAATGGATTGTACAAAGAACAGGCATGAAAGAAAGAAGAATTGCTAACGAAGACGAATACTCCTCACACTTAGCCATTAAAGCCATCGAAAATTTATGTACAACATATAAGAAAAACTTAGAAGATATTGACTGTATCATCGTCGCTACAACTACTGCTGATTATGTTTTTCCTAGTGTCGCGTGCCAAATACAACAATACTTCAACATACCTCATACACTAGCTTTTGATTTAAATGCAACTTGCGCTGGTTTCACATACGGACTGCATGTCGGTAATAGCTTAATCACTTCTGGATCACATCAAAAAGTACTCGTCATAGCGACAGAGACATTATCTAAAGTTACTGATTACACCGATAGAACGACCTGTATTTTGTTCGGTGATGGCGCTGGAGCTATTTTATTAGAAAGAGATGAAAACAAACCAAGCTTTATCGCTGCTCACATGGGAACAAACGGTGACGGTGGCATTCATCTATACAGAACAAACTTATCTACTACTATGAATGGCACACCACTACAAACAAGTGAAAAAATCGTTCAAAATGGAAGAGAAGTATATAAATGGGCTGTACGAACAGTACCATACGGCATAAAAGAACTATTACATACTGCAAATTTGCAAATAGATGATATAGACTGGTTCATACCACATAGTGCTAACTTAAGAATGATTGAATCTATTTGCGAAAAATCAAAAATATCTATTCAAAAAGCATTAACGAGTGTGGAAGATATGGGGAATACATCTTCCGTCTCTATTCCACTCGCTTTAGATTTAGCTAGAAAAGAAGGAAGATTAAATAACGGAGACACACTTTTGCTATACGGATTTGGCGGTGGACTTACGCATTTAGGGCTTATTGTGGAGTGGGATTTAAGTTAAACGAATTAAAAAGAGGTTCTAGGAAATAACTAGAACCTCTTTTTAATTTCATGAATTTTTTTTACCTAACCGAGACCACATCACAACAGGAATTAGCAATAATGCTAACAATCCTCCCGCTAATGATAATGCCGCATAACTGGAATTCGCTACTATCATACCTGACATCGCTCCACCAGAAGCTCCAGCTAGCGCAATAAAAACATCTATTTTCCCTTGTGTTTTAGCACGTGTAGACGGTGTTGTGGAATCAACGATTTGTGCTGTACCACTAATTAATCCGAGATTCCATCCTAATCCAAGTAAAGAAAGCGCAACAATTAATAATAGTAAAGAATCACTTGGTGCTATCGCAGCTATAACACCCGCTGCAAGTAAAATCATCCCACCAGCTATACTCATCGCAGTACGGCCAATTTTATCAATTAACATTCCTGTAACAAGTGATGGAAGGTACATTGCACCTACATGAAAACCAATCACGAGACCTACTGCACTTAATCCATGACCGTGGTGTCCCATGTGAACTGGAGTCATCGTCATAATCGCAACCATCACTATTTGAGTAAGTATCATTACGATTGCTCCGATGGTAATACCCCTTTTATTTTCTAACGTTTCATTAGTTACCGATTGTCCTTTATATGTATGTTCCTGTTTATATCTTTCTATTATGTTAGCAATAATTAACGGATCTGGACGAAGCATAATAAAAAGAACAAGACCCGCAAGTATAAATGCCGCTGCTGATAATATGAACGGACCTGCAAGGTTAGGAATTCCAATTGAATCAGCAAAATTCCCCATTACACCTACTAAATTCGGACCAGCTACCGCACCAAAAGTCGTCATGACCATTGTAATACTAACAGCAGTTGCTCGTTGCTTCTTATCTGCTAAATCGGTACCAGCATAACGAGCTTGTAGATTCGTCGCTGTACCTGCACCATATATGAGTAAAGAAACTAGTAAAAGAATAATACTATTTGTTAACGCAGCCAATACAACTCCAATAGCCCCTAGTCCCCCTATTATAAACCCTGTTGCAAGTCCTATTCGGCGACCATATTTTTGCGATAACTTCCCAACAAAGAAAGCCGCTACCGCAGATCCCATTGTAAACATAGCAGCCGGTAATCCTGCATATGCATCTGTCCCAAGCATTTGCTGCGCAAGAAGTGCCCCCACTGTAATTCCAGCAGCTAACCCCGCTCCGCCAAACATTTGTGAAATACTTACGATTATTAATGTTCGTTTATATAATTTTTGTTGGTCTTCTTCGGTGTATATGTGATTACTTAATGAAGCGTCTGCTGTATCTATCATTTTTTTCACCTACTTTATATAATGAATTCTCATTGTTAATGTACTATAATTATTGTTTCTCTTTGATTCGTCTCATTTAAATACAAATATGCCCTCATTCCTTATTTTAGAAATGAAGGTATTTCTAAAATAAATAGACTTAAAAAATCTCTGAAATTTTAAAACTATATTCTGAAGGTAATTTATCTCGTTTTCTCGAGATTTCTGCTCTGAAACTTTCTCTGCCTTTAATAATAATTTCTTCTTTTTTTATTAATATTTTCCCAAAGCTATAGGGTGCCCAATATGTATCAATAAAGTCAATATGAACAATTTCTATATTCCCTGATTTTAAATCTGTTACTTTAAGTCTATATTCCGCTTTATCTCTAAAATCTTTAGGAACTTTATAAATAACTTCAACCCTGTAGTTTTTATTCTCCTTTTCTGCATAAACTAAATCAATATCTTCTCCATTATTTTTTATATAATTAATTACTTTTTCTATTTTCTCTTTTTCTAAATGATCAAACTCTGCAATTAGTCTCATTCCATCACATACACTCTCAAAAAGCATTTGAGATTTTTCATATTTGTCGCTACATGTATACTTAGATATATTCAATGTAGCATATGTGTATTTATGCCATGTTTCTAATGATATTTCTTGTTTTGCATCTTCTATTGTTTCGCCAATATTAACGTATATTTCACTGTAATTTGGAAGTTTCACCTCGGCACGCCTCAGCAAATTACTAAATAACTCCGAATAGATATAATCAAAAGGTGCTAATATTCCATTTTCAAGTTGGTCATATATCCGAATACCAACTATATTTCTGTTCAATTCCGTTGGATTAGTTTTATACTTATAGATTAAACAATCGCTTCGTTTTGCATTATTATAAAATTTCTTTTTTCTTCTTCTCGAGCATAATCCTTTAGCTCTTCCAAATTTTTCGGTGCTTTTTCAATTGCTTTATAATAATCATTTAAAAGCTCATTCTCTTTATAATCTAAAGGTTCTTTCAACCTAATATGCCGAACTTTTTTATTGCTTCTTCTATTTTTAATAACGCTATTTGAAATTCCTCAAAATTTAATTTATTACTACTTTTAAAGTCCTCTATTAATTCAATCTCAGCTATTATTTTATAAAGAGATTTATTTTTTAATTTCCGTGTTACAGGTGAATTATTAATAAATCTGACCAGAATTGTATCGAAGGTTTGTCCATGATATTTATCAATTAAGTGTTCGTTTAAAAATGTATCAAGTACATTTAAGGTTTTATTTTTTTCCTCCTTACTTTTCAAATCTTTATATTCAATTAGAAATCTCATATTAACTCCTTTACACATTCTCTTTTTAACAATCTTAATATCAAATCATACTATTTTTCAATTGTCATCTCCCAGTTATTTAAGAAATTTAGAACATATTGATGAAATTGAAAATAACACTTCAATTTTAAATTACGTCGGAATTGATTTTGCTGGTTTTAATAATAAAAGACATTGTAGTAATAAGTTTAATGAACTAAACCCAGATCTTCCATACTAGTGTAAAGAAAAACAGGCTAATTATAGCCTGTTTTTCTTTACACTTCCCCTGCTATTCGTTTGTCTCTTCTGTTACTTAAAGCTTTCCCTTCCCAAAATAACAAACTTACTAAAGCACAAATTAAAATAACTGGAACACTCGCTTTATATAAATCAGTAAAACTCATAGCCATCTTATTTTTGGCATACCGACTTACATCTTTTGAAAATGCAAGTACTTCTTTCTTTATACTCTCCTCTTGTTTTTCAACTTCTTTTGTTACTTGATTCGTAATTTCTTCTCTTTTTATATCTCTATATTCTACTGGAACGCCACTTAATACTTCATCCACTTTTTGGTGAATTAGTTCGTCTTTTTTCTCTTTACTTAATCCCACCAATGTTTCATTTTGTTTCTTTTCTACATTTGTTTCTATACTTTGTTTCTCTATTTTTTCTTTTGTTACCTGTAATATCTCAGCTTGCTGAGCACTATTCACATGAATATTACGCACTTTTTCTTCTGCATAACGATATACATTCTCTTTATTTAAAGATAAGTTGTGAGTTAAATTAGATACAAATATTGCAACCGCTAATACAATCCCTACTTGCCGCAACATTGATACAACACTTTGAGAAGCAGTTAATAATTCTCCTTCAAACGAAGATGCACTTAAAACTGTAATTGGCCCCACTACTAAACCATATCCAACACCTAATATCATACATGGAATAATAATTTCTATATTTGTTGAGTTAACGTCAATCATTTGCAACCAATAGTAGGATAGGCCCATAACAAGAAACCCTGACAAAATAATAGTTACTTTTCCAAGTTTTTTAATTAAAGTTGCTGCAACAGGTGAGATAAAAAATATCATAGCTGAAATAGGTGTCACTAAAAAAGCAGCTTCAATTTCCGTTCGGTATTGTATTTTTGTCAAGAATGTTGGAAGCAACACAGTTACTCCGATTAAAAATAAATTACTTAATACAACAACGATAGACGCTCCTACAAACATTCGATCTTTAAATAAATTTAAATTCACCATCGGATTATGAATCTTTCGTTCCACTAAAACAAATAGAATAAGAGAAATAGTGCTAATGGCATAACAAGACCAAGCGATATTACTTTGCCATCCCCACGTATTGCCTTTCACTAATACGAGAGTAAAAGAAAAAATCGCTAAACTACTTAATATAAGTCCAATCCAATCAATTTTTGAAATAATACGTTCTTCATTTTTTACTTGTAACATAATACAGCATAAAATGATTCCCAGAATACAAATCGGAACATTGACGAAGAACACCCATCTCCATCCTACATTTTGCGTAATAATTCCGCCTATTACTGGACCAAGTGCAGCTGACAATCCTTGCGTTACTCCTAAAATAGCAAGTGCAACATGCCTCTTTGCTAACGGCATAGCTGATACACCAATTACCATACTTGTCGGAAATAAAATTGCTGCTCCAACACTTTGTATAAAACGAGAAAAAATAAGGAAGTCACCTGTATTAGCAAAAGCACAAAGCACTGATCCACCACCAAAAATAATTAAACCGAGAATATACACCTTTGCTTTCCCAAAAATATCTGCTATCCGTCCTAGCGGTATTGCGAGTACTGCAATCGTCATTGTATAAACATTTAATACCCAAGACATCTTCTCTAATGAAGTATTTACACTCGATTGTATTGCTGGTAAAGCTATATTCATAATCGTTGTATCAATCATACAAAGAAAAATACCTAAGCACATTAAAAAGACAATCTTAATACCCTTTGACTGCTCCATGTTAATCTACCCCTTTATTTATTGTGAACGTGTTTTTTATTCTTCCGTTTTATTGTTTTCTTTTGCTTCTAATTGCTGTAACTTCCTCTTCAACATCTCTACTTGTGCACTATATGATGCAATACCTACATCGAGCGAAATTTCTTCAACGAAAGTAATACCTTCTCTCCATTTTTCATATTTCAAACGAAGATCCGCAATGTACGCTTCTTTCCTTTCAATTTCGTCTTCAATCCATTTTTTTATCGCCCTATCATCACTATAATTACCAAAATACATCCTCATTAAAAAATCTGAACGTAAAACGTCTTTCTCTACATCCGTTTGCATGTATTTATAAAACTCTTCACGCCCTTCATCTGTAATAAAGTACATTTTCTTATTCGGTTTCCCTTCTTGCATGACAATTTCTTTTTTAATTTTCCCCTCCTTTTCCAATTGTCGTAACGTTGGATAAATCATTCCAAAGCTTCCATCAAAAAAGTAAGTAAATACATCCTCAAACACAATTTTAATGTCATAACCAGACAATTCTTTTTCCATTAATAAACCTAAAACAACATCTCTTCCCTTCAAAATAAGACCCCCACACAGTATATAATCAATAATCATATTAACATTGTTAATATGATTATTGATTATATACCTTATTCTGTAAATTGTAAAATGTTTCTAACTAAAAAAGCTGTCTTGTAATTTGGGTTTACCAAATTACAAGACAGCTTCCTCCATATTTCCTATACAAACCTTCTTACTATTTAACCCCTACATCTTGCACAGATTCAATTTTCTTTTTCTTTCCTTCTTTTATTTCATTATAATAAGAAGGTAATTCTATATTATTTTCTAAGAAGTAATCCTCAATTAATGAAATAATCACTTTCAATGTTTTCAAACGAGCGTATAATTTATCATTACTCGCAATAATATTCCATTTAGCATTCGGTTTATCTGTGTTTTCAAACATGTCTTCCGTTGCTTCGACATACTCATCCCATTTTTCCCGATTACGCCAGTCTTCATCTGTAATTTTCCATCTTTTAAGAGGATTGTTCTCTCTTTCTTTAAATCTCTTTAACTGTTCTTCTTTACTAATATGATAGAAAAACTTTCCTATTATGTAATGATCATCTGTTAATAGTTTTTCGAAATCATTAATTTCAGCATACGCTCTCGTCCACTCTTCGTTTGTTGCAAAACCTTCTACACGTTCAACTAATACACGGCCGTACCATGAACGGTCGAATATAGTAATTTGCCCGTACTGAGGAAGTTTCCGCCAAAAACGTTGCAAATAATAATACCGTTTTTCATGAGGAGCAGGCGCTCCAATTGGATTTACTTGGAATCCGCGTGGATCAAGATGTTCAGTCACTCGCTTAATTGCTCCGCCTTTACCTGCCGCATCCCAGCCTTCCATAACCATCATAACGGCTATTTTCTCTTCTTTTAATATTTGTTGTAGTGCCAATAAACGCATTTGATATTTTTCAAGTTTCTTATTGTACTTAGATTTTGATTCAATTCTTTTCGTTAAATCTACTTTAGCAAGATGCTCTTTTTCCATCAAACGAATCCCCCTTGGTATATGACAATGTTATTTTAACATATTTTTTGGTAATATTTTCATATTAATATCTCTTTTAACTAATACTCGTACCCCTCCACCTATATCTATCTTTTATAAGTTGGACGCTACTTTATATTAATAAATTAATCCCCCTGATATGCTTTTTCGTATCCTTTAGCAAGCATTTATTATTAATCAAAAAAACAAAATAAGGAAACTATGCCGAAAAATCTTTACACAGTTTCCTTGTTTTTTTAAATGTGCGTGTGACATACTTGGGAAGATTAATAACGAAAAGATAGGAGCTCTATCGATTCACTTATACTACAAACGAATTACAGGCGGAATATCTCCTTCTCGTAAAAAGTAAGCAAACACTGTAAATCCAATAATTAATATTGAAAATAATGTTATTATAATTCCACCTGGTAGTGTTAGAAAAATAGTATTCAAGCTACTCTTCATAGAGAAAGCAATCGAGTATATTCCTAGCAGAAGACTGATTATAGCAATAGCCACATAAACCACTACCGCATACCATGGATTGAGTTCCAATAAAACAACAGAAATAAATATATACAAAAATAACAGTTGTAGAAACATGCTGCTTCCCATACTTACTAATTCTTTCAATATACCCTCCCCTAAACTACATGGTATATTATCTTAAAAAGAGAAGATAATAACAAATAAATCCTTTAAAGAATGGGAGCTCTCTAAAGATGAAACGAAAAATATTTTCTCTCTTTGCACTAATCTGCTTAGCACTACCAATACAAGCTAGTGCATACACATTTCAATCACTACCAATTGCGTCAAAGTCTAAACAGTGGTATATCGAAATTGACAAATCTCATAGCTCAAACAAGCAAGCCGTGCAGCCAAAACAAGGTGTATATGATACGTATAGTTTACTCTTAAAAAATATTGGTAATGATGTTGCAAATGTATCGGTGGAAATACTTGATAACACACCTACATCTAAAGCTACCTTTAATCCTACTTTATCTAATAACAACGTTTCAAAAAGTCATACAAGCTTTGACTACATGGTATTCCCATTAGACTTTAATAGCCATAATTTTAAAGTTGTCATTACTTGGGAAGAAAAGAATTTCTCTTACAACGGTCATCCAGTACATGAGAGTAAAAAAATGAAGCAAACATTTGTGTTTAATGAAGAGTAAGCCCTAATTTGATTAGGGCTTACTCTTTATTTACAAAACCCGATTGAATTGCTTCTGTCACTTCTTTTGCAATATGTATTTTTGTAGCGTCTACACAGATTTTTTTGTCCCAAACATGTACGGAAGGCTCTTCATTAGACAAATGCTTAATTAAGATGAATCGATTATATGTCATTTTATTTTCTATAGGAGTAGCAATATACACCGTGAAATTCCTTGCTTCAAATACCTTTTCTCCCAAAACGTATTTACATCCCAACTCATGTACTACTAAATCATGTAGATTTTCTATAGTCATATACCATCCCCCCTTTTTGCCTACATAATCAATCGAACCGCCGAATACTTGGTACAGACAATGCCATTCCAATTGTTATGAGTACTAAAATAGCTAGCATTATAATTGTTATCTTTCCACCTATTACAGTAGCTAACCAGCCTACCACCACATACCCTAATGGTAATAAAGCAAATGAGCCTAACATATCAAGACTTGCCACTCTTCCAAAAGCTTCTTCTGGTACAAGCTCTTGTAAACTTGTTTCCCAAATAAGCCCAAATATCATAATACCGAATCCTTCAATTGCCATTAATCCAATTAAGGCGGGTGCCCAAGAAACGAAAGGCATAATTAATAACGCCATTCCACTAATTAAAACACCACCATACGCAAGTAATCCTCTCTTATGCCACCGCTGCCTCCCACCAAAAATTAGTGCTGCAATTACAGCTCCAGCGCCAGAAGAAGCCATACCCAATCCATATACGTAAGCTTCAAAATGATGATGAACATTAAACAACCATGGAATTAATACAACGATTACGCCAGCATAACAAATATTAACGAAAGAAAAGACTAGAATGGTAATCCACAACCATGGATGACTCTTTAGAACAAGAATCCCTTCCATAAAATCTTTTTTGTAATTGATTTTATTTCTTTCAAATTTCTGTACTTTATTAAACTTTAGTTCTCTTAAAAATAATAAACATAAAAATGATAGCAAATATGTTACTGCATCCAAACCAAATCCTATTCCGGCGGATGCAACTGAAACGATCAATCCTCCAAGAGCCGGTCCAATTAGTCGTATTCCTTGATTACTCATTTGCGTTAATGCATTAGCTGCATTTCGAATTTCCGGTACAAATACTTTCGCTCTTACAGCTGAATACGCCGGCTGAAATATCCCTTCCATAAGTCCATATAACGCTACGAGTACATATAGAAGTGGAATTGTTAAAACGTCCATAAATATAATTGTTGCAAATAAGAGCATTAATATGCAGCGGATTATATCTGTAAATAACATCAATTTCACCCGGTCAATTCGATCCACGACTAATCCAGCAAACGGTAACGCAAGAATATTAGGAAGCATGTATATTGCCATAGTCATTCCCATTACAACTGTTGAACCAGTTAATGAATACACAACGACTGGCAGAATAACCATCGTTATCGAACTACCTAAAGTCGAAAGTAATTGCCCAATCCATAAAAACTTAAAGTGCGGTGACACTTTAACTGGCAATAACAATTTACCGACATAACCTAAATTTTTCTCTGTTGGTATTTCTCCTTGCATATCTCTCTCCTCTTTTCAAATTAAGTTAATACCCGAAATAAAAACAGAAAATTCAATCTTCAATAACTTTAATTATATATGAAACTGTTAAATTATTGGTGGAAATATAAAAAAGAAAATCATAATGAATCTATACATATTACTTGTTGAATATAAATAAAAAAGGTGTTTTCATATATGAAAACACCTTTCCACTTTATAATTTTAAGTTCTTCTTCAATGTCCAATATTTTTCTGGAGCATTTTCAAGTGAGAATTCTACCCAGCCATTTGGATCTTCACGATATACGTTTACTTTTGTACCATTTTCTAATTTTCCAACTTCATTTTGTGTAACGTTTGGTACACTCTTAATTGGATTGTTAAACGGGAATGGAACTTGATAGTAAGATCCTACAGTTTGAACAGTAGCTTTCGCATCTTTTGCATAATCTTTATATGGAATTGTTTCGCCTAATGCCTCTACATTTAATGTATTAGGGTTTTTCTGTAATCGTTTTACATTTTGATAATCTTTGTTATTGAAAGGCTTAATACGCTCCATAATATTAGCAATTTTGCCAGCCCATTCTTTATCAGTTGAATACATTACATTCATCGCAGGTAATGTGTAACCTTTGAAATACTTAGCACCTTGTTCTAAGTAATTCTTTCTCACATAATCAGCATTGTATGAAATACTTAATCCATAAGATGGTAAATATTTTGCATGTGCGAATGGATCCCAATCATACGCTCGTAGTCCAAATAAATTATGTTTACGATATGCAATTTCTGATTTCCCGTATCCAGACTCTAAGATTGCATGTGCTGCTAAATATAAAGAGTTCACGCCATACTCGTTTTGCGCTTTAATAAAGTCTTGTCCAACTCCAACAAGCGGACTATCGGGATGATATCTTTTAATATAATTATCAATCTCTTGAGCTGTTACATTAGAAGGTAATGTTACATCTAAATCGATATATGATGCCATGGCATTAAATAAAAATTGTGCATATTCTTCACGTGTTAAAACACTAGTTGGATTAAATGCACCTGCTCCATTACCTGCAGCAACACCGTTAGACTCTAATGCACTAATCGCATCATTTGCCCAATGATCTTTCGGAACATCATTAAATGTATGATTAGCTTTTACTTTTAGTTTAAAGGCTTTCTGTAAAATTACAGCCATTTCAGCACGAGTTAAAGATTCTTTCGGTCTAAATGTTCCTTTACCATCACCTACGAAAATCCCCATATCTGTTAAAGTTAAAATTTCATTTTGGAACATTGTCGTTCCTTCGCTAATATCAGAGTATGGATTTTTATATTCGCTTTTCGCTTCTGGTTTTAATGCACGATATATTAATGCGGCTACTTGCTCACGATTTACAACATCCCCGAATCCAAACTTACCATTATCATATCCTGCAATAATTTCTTTTGATGTTAAATTAGTAATTGCTTTATACGACCAATGATCTTTCGGAACGTCTGGAAATTCCTTTTCAGCTGCAAATGAAGTTGCCGGAGCCATCACTACTTGAAGTGCGACTGTCACTGCTAATACATTAGAAATAACTTTTTTCATATTTTTTTAACACGTTATGTATATGCTTGTCCCGTGTTAACTTGCCTCCCTTTTCAATAAAATTTTCCCTATTAAACTAACAAACTCTTAATTAGTCAACAGTAAAAGTATACGTGATACAAATAAACTAATCTACCATTATTTTATTTATAATCAGCATAATACGATACATCTTGTTATTTCGATACAAAATTATATAAACTCATATGAAAAGCCCATCTCTATATAGAAGATGGGCTTAGCAAACGATGTTTTTATTTAGCTAAACGATATTTTGAAACATTGAAACCTTTCCACTCATAATAATCTAAAATACCAGCATAAACTGCTTCAGCAGCAATTTGTCTTCCTGATTCTGAAGCCAACTTCTCATAATCTGCACTATTATCTAAAAATGCTAGTTCAGTTAATGCTGCAGGCATCTCATTTTCTCTTAGTACATAAAAGTCTTCTGGTTTCGCACCACGATCTCTTGTATCTAGAGCTTTAACTACTCGTTTTTGTATTTTCTCTGCTAACATACGACTATCTTTTTCACGTTCAGTTAATTCTTTCGTTTCAGATCTTTTATAATAAAAAGTCTCCGTTCCATATCCGTCATGATTGTTAGAGCCATTTGCATGAATACTTACAAAAATATCTCCATTATGCTCTTTCGCGAACTCTACACGGTTTTTAAGGTCCTCAGGTTGATTTTCACCAAGACGGATATCCGTTTCACGTGTTAACAACACATGGAATGGAGTATTTTTATCTAGTAATTTTTGTAATCTTTTCGATGTATCTAATACAATATCACTTTCATATAATCCTTGTGTCGGCTTCCCAGAATCTTTCCCACCATGACCTGGATCAATAATAATTACTTTTCCTTCTAATGCATCTGGAATTTTAAGAGAATCTGATTTTGCAATAAATTGCGCTGCTTCTGCCTTCGTTACAGTTTTATTAGGTAGCCAAGCTGTACTAGTTACACCTTGTGAAATATTCAATTCTACTAAAATGTTCGCTTTATCTTTTCCCCAACTAGGATTTAAATCTGCAAATTTTGTTGGTAATGGTTGTTTTACTTTCGCATCTAATTTATATGCTTCAACAAGCATCGATGCCATTGAAACTCGGTCAATTTTCCCATTTGGATCAAATACGCCTGGGCCTTTCCCTTTAACAACACCAGCTTTTTCTACAGCTGCGATGTATGGGGTATACCATCCGTTTTGAGAGTCACCGAAAGATGGTTTAGCATCTTTATCGAATGGTAAGTTTAAGATTTTAGCCATCATTGTAGCTGCTTCTGCACGAGTGATCTCTTTTCCAGGCTCGAACATTCCTTTCTCGTTACCTGTAACTGCGCCTTTTTCTGCTAAGTAGTTAATAGAATTTTCTGCCCAGTCCCCTGCTGGGACATCTGGAAATGTTTTTGTTTGTGCGAAACTACTAGATGAATAAGATAATATACTAGCTGCGATTATTCCTGCTGCAATTATTCTATTTTTCATAGAATATATTCCCCTCTCAAGTACAATGTTTTTATGTAACAGACTAATTATAGTTCTGAAAATTAGTAATAGTCAATTGCATTTTGTATAATTTTGTCTTATTATTGTATTTTTTGGAACAAATAACTATAGTTAAAAACTATAAGATTCTTATTATATAAGAGGAGAGTTTCGTATGAGCAAGAATTGGAAAAATATAGAACACCGCATTTATACAATGTGTATGATTCAACATAATAACGAAGTATTACTAATACAACGGCCGGATCATCTAGGCTTCCCTGGTTACATCGCTCCTGGCGGTAAAGTAGATTTTCCAGAAAGTATCGTTCAAGCTGCTAAACGAGAAGTAAAAGAAGAAACTGGATTACTTGTTTCAAATTTAACTTTTAAGGGATTAGATGAATACGTAAATCCGAAAGAAAATGTTCGATATATGGTATTTAACTATTGGACAGATTCATTTGAAGGTGAACTCCTTTTGAATCCTCCTGAAGGCGAATTATTATGGGTGCCAATTGATACAGCACTCAATCTTCCTATGCAAGATTGGTTTAAAGAGAGATTCCCATTATTTTTTGAAAAAGGTACGTTTGAAATTCAGCGTGTTTGGGACCAAGACTTGGATAAACAAGTTGCTATGACAATTACCCATACATAAAAAGCTTGGAATCTCTCCAAGCTTCTCTTACTTCTCCTCTATTTTCTTAATCTCATAATCAATTTCTAAAAACTTGACTCCGAATATCCACATTCTATGGTGAGCTGTTAACATTTGGTCCGCGCTCTCTTTAATGATAAATGTCTCTGCTAATGGTAAACGTATTGTAAAGAAACGAGTATATAAATAAATCCCCTCATCTCCCCTGCCATTCTCTCTTAACTTACTTGTAATGATTAAAGCATTATCATCATTGCATAACTTCAAAATACCTGTCATATTCGAATATGGTAAAGGTAATGCGATATTCATATATGTATCTTTCTTGTATGTATGCTTTGAATAAAGAGCTACAAAAATTGTCTCCCCTGCTTCATTTTTTCTTAGCCAAGCCCTTACATTCTCTCTTCCATCCTTCTCATCTATTATCCCAATGATAGAGCCATGCATCGTTTCCCACTTGCCGCCCATTCCTAAATGTATTTGTCCTACACGCTTACTCATTTTCTCATAACAAAATGCAACCGGGCGGAACCAACGAGTCCATTTAATATGCGATTGTAACTCATACTCTTTTGTATTTTCATAAAAACGAATAATACTTAAAGGAATCTTCGTCATGTCAAATGCCTCACTATGAAAATCATTCATTTTATCAACTAAACCTTTGTATTCCTTGCTATCTATTAAATTTCTGTTATGTAAAAATGCTTCACCAACTGTCGCATTTCCTCTTAACCTGCTCATTGTTTTCCCGTAATATTTATAATTCGGAGTACTCTTTTCAATCATCCAGCCAAGAAAAGCTGGTAACGCTACTCCAATTCCATTTACAACACCGTGAATCCAGACCATTTGTGCAATTGTAATCGTCATTACTTGTTTGAAATTTCCGTATGAATATATGAGTGAAAACATTATTGTTACCATAAGTGTACTGGATGAAAGAGTAAGGAGAATCTTAGCACTTATAGCATTGGATTTCGTTCTCCATACGTAAATCCCATATCCATAAATGGCACATAAATATATGAACACTGCAAAAAATTCAAATACCCTCGAATACGTAATTCCTATTGCAACTGTCATTGGAGAAATAACGATGATAAACATAATAGAGTCATATAACTTACTTCCCCGTTCTCTTTTTCTTCCAAGTAAACCAGCTGATAACGGCAATAAAAATGCCGAATAATGAAAGTGTGCCGCTGTAAGTAAAACAATGTCAGAACTAAAGTGCATAATTGAAACCTTTGCTACTGAAGCAAAAAACCAAAAACCACCTAAAAACAAATAAATAAACGCACTATCAATAGCCGTCTCTTCTATCGGTTTCCATCCTCTTTCTAACAATCTACTTACACCAAATAACGCAACGATTCCTGTATATGCAAACCAAAGTAGCGCAAAGAAATAGTGATTTGTTACGAAAGCTAGCATTGCACTGATTGCTGCGATTGGATATAAAAACGATACAAATTTATAAAATAATACATACGATCCATTTCTTGTTTTCTTATCAATAATACAAAAAGACATCGGTATAAATAACAAAATAGATAATAAAATAATTGCTTCAACTGGGTTTACATTTGACCACTCACATATTAGAAAAATAATATAGCAAGCAAGTCCAAATATTATATTTTTCATCTCGTTTATTCCCTTTCCACAAATGTTCCCTTATATGAAAATAATGAACCAATTAACGGATTTCGTACTTGTACATGAATTCGAAAACATTGTAGTGTTTCATCATAACTTTCTACAATTTTTGCCTCTCCGTATAAAAATCTAGGTAACGGTATTTTTCTTCCAAACATAAAAAACCATTGTTTCTTTGAAGAAATATGCACCCCGCCTTTTTCATCAATATAAAAATTCAATGTAGAAACGAGTAAATGTGGCTCACCAAAATAATCTACAATTTCATTATTCTCTTCATCCAACTGCATAACAGCGTTAAAATATCTTTTCTTATTATGAAAATAAAAAGTACGATTCCACCGTACAAACTCATTTCCATGCTCATCTCGCTCAGCGGTATTATGTATCACAAACGGAACTTTTTGCCCTCGCTCAGAGAAAAACATTCGAAACTTCGATGTAATTTTTAATATTAATTTAACGAAAAAAGATCCTCCATAAATTTCATCCATTTCCCCTTCCCCAATAAAGCTATTTTCCTTTGTTATCGCATATCGTTCCTGCAATTTTGGATGAAGCCTTTTATAAGAATCCCCTAATAATCTTTCATAAATATTAACCATATACTTATCCCTTTCTCGTCCTCTTGCAATTTTTTGCGCTTGGCAAATTAGTGCTATTTATATAACCGACAATCGATAACCCTATTAGAAGAAAATTTAATGTAATCGGATTAAACGGTTGCGTAAAACTAGCGATATTCGTCGATCCTGCCGCTAATGTTAAAACTATCAACAATATAATATGCCCTATAAATAATTTTCGTTTTGGAAGTGGCAATAGCCATATCACACCCAATATTATTTCTAGAAATCCAACTATTTTAAGCATAAAAATACTACTTTCATTCGATCCGATTAGTGCAGAAAGCATCTTTACTTCTTCTGAATGAGTAAACATCAATTTCGGTACAATCCCTTGATATAACCATACGAAAGCAAATAAAAAGCAAACTAGCCAATACGTCATCGTTCTTCTAATTAGCAACTTAGGATGAAGTCCCTTTTCTAACCATAATTTTAAAGCATCAAAACTCCATGCTGTCGCCCAACCTAATAGTGGACGAAAAACATATAAATCTATCACATTTCCTATACGACCAAATCTCGTATCATAATCATATTGCGTTTCAAAATGAATATGTTCTTCATTCGGTGTATACTTCCAATAACCACGCCCTATTTGTATAAGTGATAATTGATTGTCTGTCCAAAATTTTAAAGAGGAAATGCGTTCTCCAGTTTCTTTTCTTATTTCACCTATCGATTCCCCTTCTCCGGCTATTTCAAGTCCAAATCCGATCTTTGTTTTATATAAAAACTTCTGTGGTTCTCCCTCTTTTTTTTCTAAATACGAAATCTCAGTAAAACGAGCATCCCACTCTGTATGTATATCAGGCTCTTGTGTATATTCCCATAGTTTCTCCATTGTTGTGTTCATTTCTGTTGCTACATAAATAGGCTTTTTCTTCCCCATCCTTCCACCTCCCATGCTCTATATTTTTAATGTACATGCAACGAATTTATTTTGCTACATTTTTCACAAACTAATTTAATAAAAAGATAGAATTTCAAAAAAACACAAAAAACACTTGATTCCCTGAAAAATTTAAATTATTATAAAACAAATGTTACCAACAACTTCATAAATCATACACTCTCGCCTAAAACGTGAGATAGAGGTTGCAACGCTTATAAGTATTCTAAAGGAGACACAGAGATGTCTATGATCTTAGAGGAAAGGAAGTGTTGCCGAAATTGATAAATTTCTCTGTATTTATCAATTGGGGCTGTTTTCGAATAGAAACAGAACTGTCATATGTACAGACGTGTACGTATGAAGAGCTATCTACAAAAAAGAGATATCATTTTTATGATATTCCTTTTTTGGCGGTTTTTTTATTAGCTCCGTTTTCTGTTTCCCTTTTCCTGTAACAGCACCATCCTCACTTATTTGAGATGGTGTTTTTTGTTTTTCTCTCTGGTAACTATAGGAATATTGGGATTTGTATATGTCCTAACCTATTCTTAAAAATGGACGAAAGAAGGAATTCGTAATGGAAACGATTGTACAAAAATTTGGCGGTACCTCTGTCGGAAGCGTCGAGCGCATTCAACATGTAGCAAATTTAATTATTGAAGAATATGAACGAGGACATAGTATTGTCTCTGTCGTTTCAGCAATGGGAAAAAGTACGGATAAACTTGTAGCACTTGCTAACGCTATTACTGAAAATCCAAGTAAACGTGAAATGGATATGCTCCTATCTACAGGAGAACAAGTAACCATTTCATTATTAACAATGGCACTACAAACAAAAGGTTATAACGCAATTTCATTAACAGGATGGCAAGCTGGTATTACGACAGAATCTGTACATAGTAGTGCACGGATTACTGACATTAATACCACTCGTATTCAGTCTCACCTTACTGAAGGCACGATTGTTATAGTAGCTGGTTTCCAAGGAATAAGTGAAGAAAATGAAATTACCACACTTGGTCGCGGTGGCTCCGATACGACTGCTGTCGCATTAGCTGCTGCACTAAAAGCAAAAAAATGTGATATTTATACGGATGTGACCGGCGTATATACGACTGATCCACGAGTTGTACAAGATGCTTATAAATTAGATGAAATTTCTTATGACGAAATGTTAGAACTTGCCAACCTCGGTGCTGGCGTATTACACCCACGCGCTGTTGAGTTTGCTAAAAATCATAATGTAATTTTAGAAGTTCGCTCAAGTATGGAACAAGAAAACGGAACAATTGTAAGGGGAGAATATAACATGGAACAACAATCAATCGTTAAAGGTATTGCATTTGAGGATAATATTACACGCGTCACAATTAAAGGATTAGAACAAGGTGCACTTTCAACAGTTTTCTCTACATTAGCAGCAGCACATATTAATGTAGATATTATTATTCAAAGTATTACAAATGAAGGAACTGTTCACCTCTCCTTCTCGATCCATTCTAATGATTTAAGAGAAACATTAGAAGTATTGGAACAAAATCAAGAAGCACTTCACTATGAATCTGTAGAACATGAAAATCATTTAGCAAAAGTATCAATTGTAGGATCTGGTATGGTATCTAACCCAGGAGTTGCTGCGAATATGTTCACTACTTTAAAAGAAGAAGATATTCATATTAAAATGGTAAGTACATCAGAAATTAAAGTATCTGTCGTTATTGACCGTCTTCATTTAGTAACGGGTGTTGAAGCACTTCATCAATCATTTATGGCGAAAATTGAGCCTTTAGTGCAAATGAGCTAATTTCCGCCGGTAAAACTTACAATAAATTATATTAATCTATTTCCTTCCTATATAAATAGAAAGCTGTTTGCATAGTGGAAAGTGAGAAAAAGGTTATTTAGTTTAAAATAAAGTCGTTTAAAGAACAATAAAATTGTTAAAAAATAGAATCAAGTCATTCTATTCAACAATCGGGCAGTTATCTCCCACCTAACTTCCTCGCATTCGCCGAATTTTGAGGTGGGAGTCTTATTGCCCGCAAATAGCGGGATAAATTTTTACACATAAGGAGATAAAGACTATGGCAAACAACAGATTACTAAGAATGGACAATGTCAGCATCGTTGTAGAATCTCTTGATAACGCAATCTCTTTCTTCAAGGAGATTGGATTAAAACTCGGAGAAATTTTATCAAGAAGCATTAAAGTTTGCAGGGGATTCAACATCTGACGATGTTGATTTAAAATAAAGTCCGATAATTTATAAAAAAGATTGATAACTTAAAATAAAGTTTGATAAAAATGACTTACTAGGAGTCACCATACATGCCCATCAAGTTAACAAATGTAAATACCCTCAAAACGAGAAATTCGTACCATTTTCTCGTTTTGGAGGTTCTAAAATTCTTAAGTTGATGGATATGTGACGCTACCCCATAAGCTATATTTTTTAAATAAATTATCTTAAACTCAATGTTTTTTTCGCAAATTTATTGTTACAATATAAATTGTAACGGTTACATAAAGTTAAATAAGACTTGTGGTATTAAGTCAAGTATATGATTGATAAAAGCTAGAGAAGAATTTCTAAAAAAGAGCGCAGGAAACTAAACCTTAGGAATACACAGAACGTTAGTTCGTATTTTTAGATGGGAAACATGAATGTTTGTTCATATCCCTAAAGCCGTCTTGAAAGGATATCAAAAGCAGTAGTTAGCTCTTGATTTACACGCTCCTTTATGGCATGTAGAGTTGGTGGTTGCGTAGTAGCACATCCACCAGACGCACTAGTTTTCTCGCTGTTAAGACAAGGGCTCTTTTATGTTTGTATTTCGGAACTTCATCATATTTCTTTAAATAATAAGCACGGTAAGTAGCTTCACGAAGTTGTACAGAGTTGGCAGCTTCAACCATGTAATAACGAAGATACTGGTTTCCCGTTCGTGTCATGGGTGTTCGTTCCGATTCAAAGTTTCCAGATTGCGATTTTTTCCAGTAAAGACCGGTGTATTTGGCCAATTGTGCTTCGTTCTCAAAGCGTTCAATTTGTCCAACTTCCGCAATGATTCCCGCGGCGTATACGACTCCAATGCCTGGAACACTTGTTAAATATCTCGCTTCTGGAATGGCTTCGAATAAAGCAGTAATGCTTTTTTCTATCTCTTTGATTTGTTTTTTCAATGTTTGAATCAATCGTGCATAAGTGGCTAATACAACGTCCACAGAGTCTTGAACGACCTTACCTAGTCGGTAGGAGTCACGTATGGCTTTCTTGATGGTTTTCGCTAAATCTTCCGGGTCGCTAAAGCGTCCTTTCCCCTTTTTCTGAAGAAGAGTAGCGAGTGCTTCTAGATCCATTTCTGCGATTTCATCCAACGAAAGGGAATCTGAGAGTATTTCCATCATCGTCGCACCAAAAACAGAGGTATTTAACTCTTTCGATAACGTATTACATTTGTAGTAAAGGTTCTCCAGAAAGTGTTGCTTACATTCTGTTTGCTGGTGAACGAGTTGATATCTAGATCGTGTTAAACGTTGAAGGGCAACGTATTTTTCCTCCTTGATAAGAAACTTATTATACCGCCCGATTCGTAAAAAATCGGCAATACGGAAAGCATCTATTTTATCGGTCTTATCTTCTTCAAAGAGTTTTTTATACCGATGGATGGCTTTTGGATTTTGTACGACCACTTCCACGTCTAAAGCCCTCAAATCCTTATCTTCCGTTAGGAACATGGAAGGATGGAAACTATAGACGGAAGTAGATTCCATGCCAATGACAATTTTTTCATAGTTGTACAACTGGTGAAAATGGAGAACATCCTCCTTAATGGCGTTGGCACCATTCACATCGTTTGAAAGACAAATTTCTTTCAAAACAGTGTCATGACTGTCAAGAAAACATACATCAAGTTTTTCAGAGCTTACATCAATAGCTACGAATAATCTCATGGAAAGGACCTCCTTTCTTTGAATAGTATTTGGAATGAGCTTGGATACTGTGGGATCTCCCTAGAGTCCAAAACATAGCCACAACCTCGCGTATGAGTATTCAATGATTGCCTTCACCTAAGCTGCCCTCCCACCACTATGAGAGGTAAGTGAAGGAAACCGATACAGCTTGTGCGTATGCAGTGCATTTTGGTCTGGGTCACAGTCTTTTAACGTGGTCGAACTACAGGAGGAGTAAGCATATTCCCGATGGATCCATTTCCACACTTCCATTATCTAGGGAAATCCCCCAGTATCCAAGACTAAATTTTACCCATACATCATTTTTTTGATGTAGCTCTTGAAGATAAAAACTATTTAATTTTCAAGGAACAGTTATTAACTTAAAACTTATTATACGAGGAGGGTGTATCATGAAAAAAATATGCTTTGTATTAATTGTCGACGCTGGTATAAATTATGGTTCAATATTTTCTCTACCATTTTTAAGGAATCAGGATGATTTGAAGGAATATTTTTCTAAGTATTATGATGTTTCAATTAATTATATTAGGGATAAAAACTCAGTTGACTATTTGGTAGTTCCCAAACCGTGTCCACCTTTTGATAATGAAAATAATCTTCCAATAATTGAAGTACCAGCAATCTTATTTATGGAAAAGGATTTTGAAAAAATAAAGACTTATATAGACAATTATTTTTCTAATAACTCATAAAGAAAATAAAAGTACAGTAAAAAGAAGTCCGATAAAAAACGAGTGGCGTAGAATATTTCTATTAATCATTCGTTTTTTATTATATTTACATATATTTTTTAAAAGAGGATTATAGACGTTCTGAAAAAATTAATTATAACAAGAACAGTGTTCGTGCTACTATCTACGGTTATTTTTTGGGTTCTGGTGCAAAGATAAAATAAAAGAGAATATAGCGCATATATTTCGAGCGGAATTGTATTTTATGCTGTTAGCCCAAACAATTGATGGATGAATTCTTTCTGATTTTGGACAGACTGGTCCCGTAAATCAATCTGTTCTTTTTTAATCATATGCATGGCTTCAACACCACTCAATATAGAAGTTGCAGTTTTAAATGACTTAAACCCCAACATAGGATGCACACGTTTCTTAATAAAACGATGATCTTGTTCCACTATATTATTGAGATATCTAACTTGTCTTAGCTTTATGCCTTCAGGCATATGTTTTTCTTCTTTCAACGCTTGAATTGCTACAGGATAGGCAGGGTTCTTATCTATTGTTATCACGCGAGGTTTAGAAACGTACGAAAAAGTCAGGGCTTTCTTGAAAAAACACTTGGCGGCTTGTTTATCTCTTGATTTACTTAGATAAAAATCAATGGTATTCCCTTCTGAATCAACGGCACGATATAAATACATCCATTGCCCTTTTACTTTAATATAGGTTTCATCGACTCTCCATGAATCATTTGTTGATTTTAGATGATGTCGTACTTTCTCTTCTAGTTGAGGTCCATATTGATGAACCCAGCGCA
This sequence comes from Bacillus sp. TH25, assembly GCF_016650935.1. NCBI lineage: Bacteria > Bacillati > Bacillota > Bacilli > Caryophanales > Bacillaceae > Bacillus > Bacillus sp. TH25. The sequence continues at coordinate 138,334 of NZ_JAEKEU010000009.1, forward strand.
TAATCGTTGTGTGAGCAATGGGTAATCCTCTTTCCTCCATCATTTTCACCAGGTTACGGAAGCTCAAATTGTACCTTAGGTACCACCTTACTGTTAATAAGATTAGTTCCGGCTGATAATGCTTCCATTTGAACAAATTTCTCTTTTCCATACCGATCACACACCTTTTTTAGAGTAATACTATCAGTATGTCCAAGTTTAGGAGATTACTGGCAAGAGCTTTAGAGTTTTTGCACCAGAACCTATTTTGGTTCTGGTGCAAAAAATAATGTCATTGTGTACACTGAAATTATGCATAAAAAGTACGTCACTCTTTCTCGTTAATATAAAAGAATAGTAACGTGCTTTTAACTTTAAAAATAGCCTAAATGCTTAAGTTGATGGCGATGTGGCGGTACCCCTTCTACATATCAAGGTTCAGGAGGTAGTGGTCATAGTGCTGGTGTGAAAATTCAATTAGATTACAGATTTGCTTAGTGGTCAATTCTTACATGTTCATGTAAGTTCGGGAAAGAAAAATGATAAAATTTTGGTTCTACTTGCTTAACGTCTCTTCAACCGCATATGGTACATTGCTGGAGGATTACTATTATTTAATCTTTTATATTTTTTAGGCTATCGGAAATCTTAAAATGACCAAATATAATTTCTAACAATTAAAAGCCGAATTTATCCGTTTTGGTGCGCAAATTACTTAAGTTGATGAGCATGTATAGTGACCCCTGTAAGTGTTTTAAAAGATAGAAAACAACTGTTTACGGTATAAAAATAGTGCTATTACTAAAAGGGATTTTTTACTTTACCTTAGGATAGCACTACACTACATTAAATAACTTTATTATCATTTTACACATAGATTTCAAGACTCTATACAAACAGCTTTTTAACATATTACTTATATCTAAAAATCGTTATAAAACAATTAGATTATTCACAATACCTTTTCCTAGGAAATATAACGGACTCTTCTCACTTCTTATCATATATATCTTTTCCTTTAAATAACGAGCGAAATTCATTCAAAATAACTTTCTTCACGTCGGAATAAAAGACCATCATGAATAGCGCAGCCCCTAATAAAATCTCTTGAATTCCTTCGTAATCAATGAAAGCACTCATAATTAGCAAACCAAATCCAATATAAAAACCAAACTCATTCTCTTTCTCAAAACCCTCATCTTCTTCATCAATATGTATTTTCTCTTTAAAGTTTTGATTCCCTTTTATTAATTCATCGAGCGTAACGTTGTACATTTCGCTCAATAAAATTAAATTATCAATGTCAGGGTAACTTTTATCATTTTCCCACTTACCCCGCTTTAACAGGCATTAAATCCCATCATAGCTTTTAAATACATCAAAGAAGCCAGATGGGATTAACTGCCTATAAAAGCCCGATTGGTTCAACTAATAATCAGTGGGATAAATCGCTCCACTGATTAAAGTTTCACTTTATACACCGCTTGCCTCGTCACCCCAATTTTCTTAGCGACATCCTCTTGTGAAAATCCTTTTGATTCTCGTAATTTTTTTAATTGTTCTCCCAAGTTCATAACGTCCCCTCCTTTAACAAATTATTACATAAAAGGAGATAAAAAAGAAAGAAACTATTAGTAACACTCACTGTAAACCACCAGTTTACACAATAAAAAAGGGAGAGTAACTCTATTTTCAAGCTACTCTCCCTCACACTTATATTAAAACAGATGAATGTTTTCTTTCTTGCAAGCTTCACGTAAATCGTCAGGCCATACAGAAGATTGAACTTCACCGATATGTGCTTTACGTAAGAAGTACATACACATTCTTGATTGGCCGATACCACCACCAATTGTTAATGGTAGTACATCTTCTAATATACCTTTATGGAAATCGTACTCACGTTTGAAATCTTCGCCAGTTTTAGTTAACTGCTCATCAAGGGATTTACTATCAACACGAATTCCCATTGATGATAATTCGAATGAAGCTTGTAGTACTGGGTGCCAGAATAAAATGTCACCGTTTAATTTCCAATCATCATAATCGGACGCGCGCCCATCGTGCTTTTCACCTGAACGGAGTGCATCACCAATTCCAATAATAAAGACTGCACCATGTTCTTTCGCAATTGCATGTTCGCGATCTTTCGGTGTTAATTCTGGATATTTATCTTCTAGTTCTTGAGAAGTAACGAAAACAATTTCTTCTGGTAAATACTTTCCAAGGAACGGATACTTTTCAAATAAGTGACCTTCCAATTCTTTGAATATTCCATAAATTGTTTGTACTGTTTTTTGTAGGTAATCGACAGTACGCCATTCTTTTTGAACGATTTTTTCCCAATCCCATTGGTCAACATAAATAGAATGCGTTGCATCAAGTTCTTCATCACGACGAATCGCGTTCATGTTTGTATATAAACCTTCACCAGCTTCATATCCGTATTCATGTAATGCGAATCTTTTCCACTTCGCTAGTGAATGTACAATTTCTAATTCTTCACCTGAATGTAACATATCAAACTCAATTGGACGTTCTACACCGTTTAAGTGATCGTTTAATCCTGATTTTTTCGTTACGAATAATGGTGCAGATACGCGGAATAGTTCAAGACGTTTTGCTAATTGATCCTCGAAAAATGTTTTAACTTCCTTAATTGCGATTTGAGTCTCTCTTACTGTCATTAATGATTGATACATGGTGGTTTCCTCCTAAAATGTTTGGATGTTGTGAAAAGAAGCCAACAAAAAAAGCCCTTCTTTCCCAAAAAACTGGGACGAAAGACTTTGGTTCCGCGGTACCACCCAAATTAGCAACAGAGGTTGCTCACTTATACAGTACGGAGATTAAAAAATCTCGATACTGTTCTTCTTGTAACGGCGAAGTTCCCGGCTAAGTCTACTTTCCTATAAAGGATTTCGGTTAGCGACTCCAGGAGGTTCTTCATAATAGGCTTCGTATCAGGCTCACACCGCCCCTGACTCGCTTAAACTACATCCTACTACTACTCGTCCTTTCATAGTCGTTTTATTGTCACATCTCTGAAACATTTTATTAATGATTATTCTATACAAAAAATAGATAAAGTCAACAAAAAGTTTTAAAAAATTTTTCAATTCTTTATTTTATGCCTTTACCAATTGTTCTTAATATAACATTTTTATTTCCTTTGTCTCTTCAATCCAAAAAACATTTCACTAATTGAAACTAACATATATACAACAACTAGTGTGATTGTTCGAAATATAGAATCCGCAGTATTTCTTATTATTTTCATTTTCTTTATAATTCCTTTCAGTTTACTCGCAATTTCATGATATACTATAGCATTCAAGCAGTTTGTTTTTATTTAAAGCAAGCATAGTCATTTATCGATAGTATTTTTCTAAAACATTGGCTATTATCAAATCAGATTTTTTATATAACGGAGTGATCATATGAGTAAAACGAAAGCAAAACCGAAAAAAGGTGTAGGACAAGGTACAGGAAGTAAAGGATGGAACCGTTGGCAATCAAGTGCGAAAAAGAAAGCTGCAAAACCATACAAAAGTAAAGGTACAAAGAAATAAAATAAATAGTGGGAGATGAACAACTCCCACTATTTAAAGTTTCACTTTATCTCTTTACTTTGTACAAAACAAAATATAATTATTACAACAAAAAAGCTATGCTTTCATCTCTATGAAAGCATAGCTTTTTTCATATTAAATCATAAGAATATCGCGGATTTCTTCCTCTGTAATAGAAGATAACTTTTCTTCTCCCGGCTCGATAATTTCAGCGATTAAATTTTTCTTACTCTCTTGTAACTCGTGCATTTTTTCTTCAATTGTTCCATGTGCTACTAACTTAATCACTTGCACTGTATTTTTTTGTCCCATTCGATACGCTCTATCCGCTGCTTGTTGTTCAACAGCTGGATTCCACCACAAGTCGTACAATATAACTGTATCTGCACCTGTTAAATTTAGTCCTGTGCCACCAGCTTTTAACGAAATAAGAAATAGATCCCCTTCTCCTTCGTTAAACCGATTGCATAGCTCTACACGTTCTTGCGCTGGTGTACTCCCGTCTAAATAAAAGTATGGAACTGCTTGACGATTTAATTCACGTCCGATTATCGAAAGCATCTTCGTAAATTGGGAAAAGATAAGAATTCTCTTCCCTGTACTTCTGCATTCCTCCAAAATTTCTAGCAGCTGATCAAATTTAGCTGAACTACCTTTATAGTCATCAACAAACAAAGCAGGATGACAACAAATTTGCCGTAGTCTCGTTAAACCAGCTAAAACCCGAATTTTATTTTTACGTAACGTATCTTTATCCAAATGTTTTAACGTTTCTTCTCTTAACTTTGCTAAATAAGCTGCGTAAAGCCTCTTTTGATCTGGTAAAAGTTCTGATGATTGTAAGTGCTCAATTTTTTCTGGGAGTTCGTGTAATACATCACCCTTTAACCTTCTTAACACGAAAGGTTTTACCCGCTTCGCAATATCTTCACGTCTTAAATCACCGAACTCTTTTCTTCCCGGTAATAATTCTGGGAAGACGACGTGGAAGATAGACCATAGCTCTTCTAATGAATTCTCTACAGGTGTTCCCGTTAATCCAAAACGGTACTCTGCTTGAATCGTTTTTACTGCCTTCGCAGTTTGCGTCGTATGATTTTTAAACGCTTGTGCTTCATCAAGAAATAACGTATGAAATGGCCTTGCATATAATCTTATATCTCTTCGTAGTAAAGGATATGACGTAATGACAACATCAAATTTCGTTATATCTTTTAAAATTTTTCGGCGCTCTGCTTGATTTCCATCGGCAATAACTGCTCTAATATGTGGAGCGAATTTTTTTAACTCGCTAAGCCAGTTGTAAACGAGGGACGACGGAGAAACAACTAATATAGGCAGTTTCTTCTCTCGAATTTCCGGCAAAACAGAGTCTATAAAAGCAATACTTTGCAACGTTTTCCCCAGTCCCATATCATCAGCTAAAATGCCGCCAAAACGATAATAGGCAAGTGTTTTCATCCACTGGAATCCGTATGTTTGATACTCTCTCATTATCGCATCTAAGCCACTTGGCACCACAAACTTCAGCTTTTTAGGGTTTTGAATGTTCTCTACCAATTCTTGAACGGACTCATCTAAACTTAATACGTTTCCTTCTTGCAGTGAATTCATCCATTTCACACTACGAATAAGAGGGACCTCTATTTCTTCGCCCTTTAAAAATTCTTTTCGAATACTAGATTCTTTTATAAACTGATTAATATCATTAAACTCTTTACTCTCAAGTGATAGTAGAGCACCACTTGCTAAACGATAATATTTTCGTTTCTCCTCAAGAGCGACTAATACCCCTTTAATTTCTGCCTCTGGAATACCTTTTATATCAAAGCGGAATGATAACCAATCAATTCTCTCTTTCCTTCTAACTCTTATAAGAGGAGCTGTGTCTCCCTTATGAATTCGTAATTTGATTGCTGACGTCGCATAAATATCAACTAAACCTTTTAACGTTGGAACAGCATGATATAAAAAGTTATATTCAGCTTCTTCATTATGCATAAAATAACCGCCTTCCGTTTTCGCGAAGGCACTTTCACTCATAATGTCTAAAATCTCTTTTTCCTTTTTCTCATCACGATTAAAAACAGATGGCTGCCCATCCTCTTCTAACGGATTAATCACGACGTTTCCATAATGAAATTCGAGACCTGCTAACAAACGATTTTTCACTCGATCTAAATACAATTTTGCTTTTAGCGAAGGCGTTTCAACACGATCTGATATTACTTCATCAATTCGCACAGTACCAAGCTTCATTAACCCTGGTACAACTTTTGCTACAAAGTGTTCCATCTTATCTGCTGGAATATACAATTGGTTACTACTAGAACGATTCATCATTTTTTGTAATTCGATAAGCCGCTTACAATCCTCAGCGTTCAACTGATACAGTTTCCCTCCAAATAGAGCATAACTATACGTATCCATTACTTCTACTTGTTGTAAGCCGTCAATATAAAGTGTAAACCCACCGTTACTCCCTTTATTAAACTCAAAATGTAAAGGAAGTAGCCCTTTTGAAATTTGTAAACCGTGAAAAGATTTTCCATCTTGATTAAGTCCCACAAACTCAACTTTAGAAAGTAAAGAAAGCATATCCTTCCATGAAGCTGGTGGTATTAAAATCATACTATCATCTTGTTTTGCATGTACTTCCAGTGTATCCTCATACATTTTTTCATTATGATAAATTTTAATGAGCTGCTGAATAATCGCATCCGTTTCTTGCTTAAAGCTATGTACATCCGGTGTATATGTAAATTCATTCGAACAATTATAGGACTCTCTTTTCTCCACATTGGAAAGAAATTCTCTAATATGATTTACAAAATACATCTTGGCGAGTTTAAACTGAATACCTAGCAGTGCCCCACCATTTTTCGTAACTACTGGCGTACATATAAATTCAACATGCAGTATTTCACGTGTATCAAAACGGTGTTGTTTACTTTTTGGTCTTAATGATTTTTCTGCAAATAAATGAAACATCCCGCTTGTTAATTGATCATTTCCACTCATATTCCCGCTACTAATAGGCACCATTCCACCGGTTTGCTGATTATAATTTATTTGTATCAATACTGCCGCAACATGTTGACAGTATGTTTGAAAAGACGCTAACGAAGGACAACTACATTTCGCAACAACATCACCTTTTTTAGCTTTTTCTACTGTAACATGAAAATCTTCGTTCCCTTTTACCGTCGCCTCGCAAATTTCTTTATTTTCATCATAATGATTTATTATTACTTTATTTGATTTATAATAAGCTTCGCCTCTTTTATATGAGGTCTCTCCGCATACTTCTTTAATAATCGATTTATTTAATGTAAAACTCATTTTTTGACACTTCCTTACTGTAAAACCATTTTCTCTTACTTAACATTTTACATGCTTCACGAGAAAATATAAAATGTTGGTTTAACAAAAAAGATACTTATTTATAAACACCTCAGACTGTAAGCAAATAGAGTTTCAGTACTTGTTAAAACTGCCTATTATGCAGGCGATTCTGAAATCTTCCAGCGTAGTATTTAAATATCTTCTACATTATTCATGTAAAAGTTTTACCGGCCATCGCATCAATAATTTAAAAGATATAATTTTATGAAGAAGAGTAATAAAAGTCTTGCACACACACCGTTGAGATGGATGTGCAAATTTTGATGCAGGGGTCTTACTGTCTATAATAGGGGGATAAAGTACGTAATTTACATATTTTCATGCGTGCCCTTATATAAGACTGTTATTGCGGCTACTATAAGGATGATCCCCATACAAGCAGGTGCGGCATGCCCAAGTGAAACATAAATTTGCCCTCCAATGATCGGCCCAATCATTCTTGCTAAAGCTTGAATAGATTGACTACCTCCTTGAACCCTTCCTTGTTCACTAGAATCGACAGACTTCGAGAGCATCCCATTGAATGAAGGTCCAAAGATGGAATCACCAAAACCAAATATAAACATTCCAGCGATAAGAAACGGATAAAATGAGAACAAAGCTGATGCTGCAATAAGACTATAACCTATAATCTCCGAAACCATTCCGAGAATTGCTATCTGTTTATCAGTAAGTTTTGTCAAAAGTTTTGGCATTATGAAACTTTGTGAAATGATATCTTGGAATCCCATAATTGAAAACATAAGTCCGATTAACGCAGGCTTCCAACTAAAAGTATCCATTGTAAATTGTGAAAAAATTGCCTGTAAAGATCCATTTGGTATCCAAAGTAAGAATGCTGAGACAAGTAGCCATTTTAAATTTTTCATGGAAAGTATATTTGCAAGCAGTGTAAATGGATTCAATCTTACAAAGGTAATCTCTTTCAATCTATTATTTTTGTCAAGGCTCTCAGGCATATATAAGATTCCATAAACAACATTTAATAAAGTTATTATTGCTCCAAAATACATAGGTACAGAATAACCAAACTTGGCAAGATATCCACCTATAGTTGGTCCAATTACAGTACCTACTCCTACAACCGCACTTACCCATCCGAAGTATTTCGTTCTTTGTTCTGGAGGAATAATATCTGCAAAATATGCGAAGATAGTGCTTATGCTCCCTCCTGTTATACCTTCTATTATGCGCCCAGCAAATAGTATCCATAGAGCTCCTCCTATGCCAAAAACTAAGTACCCGATTGCGGAACCGAAAAGGCATACTAAAAGTAATGGACGACGACCATATTTATCACTCAAAGCTCCAAGTGCGGGAGCCGCAAAAAATACGCATACTGCATAAACAGAAGTTAATAGCGTAACGACGACCGCTTGTTCTGCCGAATTACTTGTATATGGCTGCACTAAAAATGGAACGACAGGTATTATAATGCTGAATCCTATTCCGCAAAGAAACACAGAGATGAGACCGAATAGTAAGGCGTGTTTATCTATGACTCGTTCCGTATTATGTTCATTATGTGATCTGAATTTGGACATTTACATTCTCTCCCCAACAGTTATTTTTGTTTCCTTATCAACAAAACAATAACTCCATTTTGTTTCCCTGTCAACAAAATTACAACAATAAAAAAGGCGGTCCATCCTTGGACTGCCTGCCGTTTCATTTTTATTTTTTGAATAGATTACGACTTAATATGTACACCTTGTTTCTTTATTTCTGTATCCAAATGTCTACTATACTTTTCCACGAAGCTAAGTATACTATCAAATTCTTCCTCGGTTACTTGATCAAACACAACTTTATCCCGTTCTTCAAACTCTTTGTGCAGATCCTCATGTATTTTATAAATTACTTTCCCTTGTTCAGTAAGCCTAAAATAGATTTCTTTCTTATTATCCGACTTCTGATAACTTTCGATAAGGCCTTTTTTTATAAGTTTTTTAGTTATTCTACTTATGGCACCGCGAGTCATATAAAAGGACTCCGCAAGTTTTGTCACGTTAGAATCTACATTTTTTTCAATGTATTCGATACAATGTACTTCAGAAGAATTATAACCCTTAAGACTGTCTTCCATCTTATCCTTATTAAGCCAAACAATCTTATTATATAAGTCCCTGAAACCCACTATGACCTTTTCTTCTTTATTCATGTCCTGTCCTCCTCCCCGTTGGTGCATTAACAATATTATATTTATTTTTTGTTTCTATTCCAACTCTAATTAAAAAAGAGAGTCAAAAGCATGTTAAGCACCAAGAAACTCAATGTCACTTGAACAAGACTTTGTCTACAATCTGAAACACTTATCTCTTTTCATTCTATCTCCATCAACCGTTTCGCCTCAAAATACAACACTTGAATAAATTTCTTCGTATTAATTCGTATATGGCCAGAAGTTGCTACTTCATCCTTTGTCATTTCTGTCATTCGTTTTCTAACTACAGTGAAATCAAAAAATTTCGGAGCATAGCTTTCAAATTTCGGATTTGAAAAGTCTGTTAATCCAAGGGAAGCTAAGTGATTTAACGATTGATAAATCGCTCTACGTACCCTTTGTTCAGATGCTTTTCTCTCCTTATCTATATCTGCATCTGAAGCTATATTCTCTAATTTTCTTATAGTTATATGGTGAAAGATATCTTTTAGCGCAGGAAATCCAAATTCAAACGTTTGCTCTTTTTCTTGTCCATATAAATATTCCAACATACTAAGTAAATCTTTACTTCCATTCTCTCCCGCAATACCGAGTTCTGATAATAAATAGCGCCCTGAATCTGCTATTCTTTTTCCTTCCTGCATTGGCTCATTTCGAACTTGCGGCTGTTCCCACTTAAAAACGTTATTCAATGATTTTTGAATATCATGTATAGAGCGCTCTAAACGAATACGTTCCATTACTTTACGTACAACAGATACAACCTCAATTTTATTCAATGGTTTTGTAATATAATATTCAACACCAAGTGTATACGCCTCACCAATAAGCTGTTTCGATTCAACTTGAGAAATCATAATGATTTTCCCTGTAAAAGAGGATGCAATATGGCGAACTGTTTCAATCCCATCTCGCATTGGCATTAATAAATCAATAAATAAAATATCTACTTTTTTAAAATTTAATTGATCCGCTTCAATAAAAGCTCCATCTTCCGACTCTCCAATTACTTCCCCAAGATCGCCATCTTCAATAATTTGTGAAAGCATGGAGCGGAAAACTTCATCATCATCTACGATATAATAAAACAACTTTATTCTCCTTCCCGCTTTAAACTGCACTCTGGTAAACAAACGATAAACTTACACCCTCCGCCAGTTTCTCGGTCTTCTAATCTCACTTCTCCACCTAGCTCTGTTACCATTTCGTTTATGTAAGAAAGTCCAATACCTGTTGAAGGTGTTCCCGTTTGATCATACTTTGAAGTAAATCCTGGCTTAAATACTAATTTCTTATACTTCTGTGCAATACCAGGACCATCGTCAATTACTTCAAAGAATATATGTTTATCTCGTTTATATAGCTTAATAATAATGAGACCTCTACCCTCAATTGCTTCAACTGCATTTGCAACTAAGTTATTAAAAATGGATAAGACCGTATACACATGATATTCTGCATGCTCACCTTCTATATGTTCCGAAAAACGTATATCTTTTTCTAACATTTCAGCATACTTCTCATTAATTCTTACAATCATTTCCGCTAATTCATGTCCTTCTACATACTCAGCCACATTTTTATCTAATAACAGTTTAGATAGTCCTGCAAAAATTCTTTGATTATCCTTTTTGATTTCGTGCACTTCTCCTGCTATTTTTAATGCTGTTTTGCTATTTAAATCATCGTTCGCTTGTAAGTTTCGATATAGTTGATATGCTTCTTGTGTAATTAACTCAGCATTTTGTAACGTTTTTTTCAAATGGACAGATTCCACATATAAATTAGAGAGGTACATTAACATATTTTCATTTTCTTTTCGAACTTGTGATTCTTTTAACTTCGTTTCATATAAGTTCATCATATTTAAAAAACCAAGTGCAAAGAAACTACGGAAAATAGCAATAATAATTAGTTTATTCACTTCAGAAACTGTTATCGTTGTCCCCAGCACTAACATATGATAAAACGCAAGTTCAGACATACTTGCGATAATTTCAATTGTAATTCCAAGACATCCTATCACAATTGGCTTCTGATGAAACTTATTCACCCTACAAAGCGAAAAAAGACTTCCATATATAAAATAATAAAAGAAAACGGGATAGCGCAAATAAAATGATTCTGTCATATGAAATGACCCTTGCAATACCCAGTCAAGACATACACGAAATAAGACTACAGATATACCTACAAGAATACCTGCAGCTGCTGCTGGCACTCTTCTTAAAAATAGTAATAAAAAGAAGAAAAGCGGTGTCCCGAAACTAACACGAAACATATCATTAAAAGGATGAAAATTCAGCTCTCCAGCAATCGGAACAACAACCATTAATATAATTAAAAGATACATATCTTTCTTCCATAATTGATTCCAATTCAAAGGTGCCACTTCCTATGCTTTTTTTCAATTGTAAAAGTGAAAGCCCGCTTATAATTATAAACGGGCTTTATTTCTATATTCTAACCTTTTCTACCGCTTTTATTTGGCGATACTCCGGTTCCCATATTGCTTCTTTTACTGCAATCTTAATATCGTCATCACTTAAGTTCTCTCTAGCAACACCTTCTGCAACTGCAACTTTCGCTACTTCAATCGCAACCAGTTCAGAGATATTACGTAACTCTTCAACTTCTGGCAAAATAGGCGCTCCTGGCTGACTTGTATCTACCATACTTGCAACTGCTTCTGCTGCTGCTGCGAACATTCCATCCGTCATGACGCTTGCACGAACAACAATTGTACCAAGACCTAGTCCTGGGAAAATAAGTGCGTTATTTGACTGTCCAATCACATACGTTACACCGTTATATGTAACCGGTTCAAACGGACTTCCTGTTGCAACTAATGCTTTTCCTTCTGTCCACTCGATTAAATCTGCTGGTTTCGCTTCAGCAAGTGGCGTTGGATTCGACATTGGTAAAATGATTGGTCTTTCTACGTGAGAAGCCATTTCTTTAATAATTTCCTCTTTAAATGCGCCTGCAACAGTAGATGTACCAATTAAAATTGTCGGTTTTACATGTTTCACAACTTCAGCAAGTCCGATAGCATCATTTTGTTTCCAATCACTTACTTCAGCTTCTTTTCTTGCATATGGAATTTGGAAATCAAGAAGATCTTCCATATTATCTGTAACCAACCCATTACGGTCAATACACCAGAAACGATTATGTGATTCTTCGTCTGATAAGCCGACACGAACCATTGCATCTCTTACTTGATCTGCGATACCGATTCCAGCCGTACCAGCACCAAACACAACAACGCGGTGTTCACTTAACGGTACACCAGAAGCTTTTACTGCCGATAATACAGCAGCAAGTGAAACTGCCCCTGTACCTTGAATATCATCATTAAATGTACAAACGTCATGACGATATTTATCTAAAATTTTTCGTGCATTTCGAGAACTGAAGTCTTCCCAATGTAGAAGCGCTTTCGGGAATTGTTTATTTACCGCTTGAACAAACGTATCAATAAATTCATCGTAAGCTTCACCTGTTATACGAGGGTGACGATTTCCAATATAAAATGGATTGTTTAATAATTCCTCACGATTTGTACCTACATCTAAAATTACCGGTAATACACGGCTAGGATCGATTCCAACTGCGGCCGTATATACAGCTAATTTCCCGATTGCGATGTTAATTCCACCAACACCCCAATCACCAATTCCTAATATACCTTCTCCATCCGTTACAACGACTAAATCAATGTTTTCAGCTGTTGCACCGATATTTTCAAATGCATCTTCAATACCTGATGGATCGTTAATTGATAAATAAATGCCACGTGGTTTACGGTATTCATGACTATATCTTTGAATTGCTACACCAACAGTAGGTGTATATACGATTGGTAACATTTCACGTAAATGCTCTGTTAAAATACGATAAAATAACACTTCATTTCGATCATGTAACGCTGTTAAGTATACATTCTTTAATAAATCATCCGGCTGAGAACTAAATTGTTCATACGCTCGGCGTGCTTGTTCTTCTAACGTTAAAACCGCTGGCGGTAATAACCCTTTTAAACCTAACTCTTCTCTTTCCTCTTGTGTGAAAGCTACCCCTTTATTTAAAAGTGGTGTTGATAATACTTCTGCTCCTCTTAATGTTGTTTCTAATGCACCATTAGAAGCCACTGTAAACTTACTCATAACATCCCTACCTCTATTCATATATAGCATTTCTATATTGTAAACAAAAAAGAGGGGATTGTCCCCCTCTTCTTTTAATTTTTCTTTAAAAGAGTTGCTCCTGCAATCCCTGGGTGTGTCATTTCGAATGGATCTAGAATTAACTCTAATTCTTCTTGTGACAATACACCATTTTTCACACATAGTTCTCGAACGGATTGCCCTGTCGCAATTGCTTCTTTCGCAACGCGAGCTGCTGCTTCATAGCCGATATGAGGATTCACGGCTGTAATAATTCCTACACTCTTCTCAACGTACTCTTTTAAGCGATCTTCATTCGCTTCAATTCCTTTTAAGCAATTATCTGTAAAGGCACGGAAACCGTTATTCATAATGCTAATAGATTGAAGTAAGTTGAAAACAAGTACTGGTTCCATAACATTTAATTCTAATTGTCCTGCTTCTGAAGCAAGGCAAATTGTATGGTCGTTACCAATTACTTGGAACGCAATTTGATTAATTACTTCTGGCATAACAGGGTTTACTTTCCCTGGCATAATAGATGAACCTGGTTGACGAGCTGGTAGCATAATTTCCGCTAATCCAACGCGTGGACCTGATGCCATTAGACGAAGGTCGTTCGCAATTTTAGACATGTTCATCATACATACTTTAAGTGCTGCAGATACTTCAGTGTACGCATCCGTATTTTGAGTTGCATCTACTAAATCTTCTGCACCAACAAGTGGTAGTTCACTAATTGTAGCTAAATGTTTTACAACTGCTTCAATATATTCTGGATCCGCATTTAAGCCTGTACCAACTGCAGTTGCTCCCATATTTACTTCATATAAATGTTGACGTGATTGCTTGATACGTTTCATGTCACGTTCAAGTACGCGGGAGTATGCTTTAAATTCTTGTCCAAGACGAATTGGCACAGCATCTTGTAAATGTGTACGACCCATTTTAATAACATGATCGAACTGTTCTGCTTTTAATTCAAATACATCATGCATATAACCCATTGTTTGTAATAAGCCTTCTAATGCATTTAATGTTGCAATATGAATCGCTGTTGGGAATGCATCGTTTGTTGATTGTGCCATATTTACATGACTGTTTGGACTAATATAATCATAGTCTCCCTTTTCCATTCCTAATAATTCAAGGGCACGATTGGCAATGACTTCATTTGCGTTCATATTCATTGAAGTTCCTGCACCACCTTGAATTGGATCAACGATGAAATGATCATGCCATTTCCCCTCAAGGATTTCTTGTGATGCTTCTGCGATAGCACCACCCTTTTTCAATTCCAATCTTCCTACATCTGCATTAGCAAGTGCTGCCGCTTTTTTTACAATTGCTAACGCTTTAATTAAACCTTCATGGACTTTGTATCCTGTAATCGGGAAATTCTCTACTGCACGCATTGTTTGTACACCGTAGTACGCATAATTTGGTACTTCTTTTTCACCTAAAAAATCTTTTTCAATTCGCACTCCATTTTTAACTTCAGTTAATGTTGCCATGATTACTCACTCCTTAACAATCTCTTACGCTGCTTTTGTTTGTTTGACCGTTTCTACATATTGTTTTGCTTTCTCATCATCGAATTCGCCTTCCCACTTCGACATAACAATGGCAGCTAATGCATTTCCTAATACATTGACAGCTGAGCGAATCATATCTAAAATGCGGTCAATTCCCGCAATTAATGCGATGCCTTCTAGCGGTAATCCCATTGATCCTAACGTCGCTAATACAACAACGAATGATGCACCCGGAACTCCCGCCATACCTTTGGATGTTAACATGAGAACGAATAATAACGTTATTTGCTCTGTCAGTGACATGTGTATACCGTACATTTGTGCAACAAACAATGCCGCTAACGCTTGATAAATAGCTGACCCAGTCAAGTTAAATGTATAACCTGTCGGAATTACGAAAGAGGCAACTGCCTTTGGACAACCGAACTCTTCCATTTTTCTCATTATATTAGGTAAAACAGCTTCTGAACTTGCTGTCGTAAATGAAAGAATAAGTTCTTCTTTTAAAATTTTCATTAATGTAAAAATGTTTACTCCAACCATTCGTGCATTAATACCTAATACAATCACAACGAATAGTATAACAGTTACGTATACAGCTAGCACTAGTTTTCCTAAAGGAAGTAGTGTTGCTACACCAAATTTTGCAACCGTAACAGCAATTAATGCGAATACACCAAATGGTGCGAATTTCATCACTTGATTTGTAACCCAGAACATCGCTTCGAGCACACCTTCAAAAAAGTTAAAAACAGGCTTTCCTTTTTCTCCGATTGCTGCAACTCCTAAACCGAATAGTACTGAGAAGAATATAATCGGTAATAAGTCACCTTGTGTAATAGACTCAAATATATTTTTCGGTACAATATGAACAATCGTTTCTGCAAAGCCTTTCTTCTCTGTTGCATCTGCTGTTTGTTTATAAGAAGAAATATCACTTTGCTGTAAATTACTCATATCAACGCCAGTACCTGGTTGGAATATATTCGCTGCAAGTAATCCCATTAAAATAGCAATCGTCGTAATAATTTCGAAATAAAGAATTGTCTTACCGCCCAGTTTCCCAAGCTTTTTCATATCACCTACACCAGCTACCGCAACAATTAATGCTGAAATAACAATCGGTACTACAATCATCTTAATTAAATGAATAAATATATCCCCAACTGGTGTGATATAAGAAATCGCCGTTTTATTGCCATAAAAGATTGCCCCTACTACAATCCCTAAAACAAGTGCGACAAAAATTTGTGTTGCCAATCCGAATTTTTTCATTTATGTTCATCCCCTTTTATGCGAACGCTTTCATTTAGTATTTATAAAAGCTTACTCACACATCATATAGGCGAACCTACAAAATCATACAAAAACCTACAAGTTCGTCACAAAAAATTCAAATTTATTTCTTATAATATTCATTGACACTTTTTTATAAAAAAGAAATAAAATAACCTTGATAAAACATCAGATTATTTCGTATAATCTAAAAGATATACGTATTCTAAATAAATGGGGATGAAAAGGAGTGGATGTTATGAAAAATCACGCGAAGAAGTTCATCATATCTATTTCTTTTCTATTTCATTTTCTTACGAAGGAACAAAGGCATTCGCCTTTGTTCCTTTTTTATTGCAATCTATATAGGGGGAATTGTTATGAAACCATATAAACGCGTCTTAATTAAACTAAGTGGCGGCGCACTTGCTGATCAATCTGGAAATAGCTTTAACTCCAAACGATTAGAACATATCGCAAACGAAATAATATCCATTATTGACCTAGATATCGAAGTATCCATTGTCATCGGCGGCGGTAACATTTTCAGAGGTCATCTAGCTGAAGAATGGGGAATTGATCGTGTAGAAGCTGATAATATCGGTACGCTAGGTACGATTATTAACAGCTTAATGCTTCGCGGCGTTTTAACAAGTAAAACAGATAGAGAAGTACGCGTTATGACTTCCATCCCTTTTAATGCAGTAGCTGAACCATATATTCGCCTACGTGCAGTACATCATTTAGATAACGGTTATGTTGTCATATTCGGTGGTGGTAACGGGCAACCATTCGTTACAACAGATTACCCAAGTGTACAAAGAGCCATTGAAATGAATAGCGACGCCATTTTGGTCGCAAAGCAAGGTGTAGACGGTGTCTTTACAAGTGATCCAAAATATAATAAATCAGCGAAAATGTATCGAAAACTGAACTATAACGATGTTGTTAGGCAAAACATACAAGTAATGGATCAAGCAGCTTTATTGCTTGCTCGAGATTATAATTTACCGGCACACGTCTTTAACTTTGATGAGCCTGGCGTTATGAAAAGAATTTGTTTAGGTGAACATGTTGGGACGTTGATTAATGATGATGTTTCGATGCTTGTGCATGAAAAATAGTATTTTTCATCGGAAGTTTTGTCCACCCCCCACTAATTATTAGCCTTCTCCAATCGGGCTTTTACGAGCAGTTGATCTCCCACCTAACGTCTTTGCTTTAGCCGAATTTTGAGGTGGGAATCTTACCGCTCGTTAATGTAGGATAAATAGTCCCCTACTTTGTATAACAAGGGGACTTAAGTTTTTATCGTAAACTTATCAAGGCCCTTTATAAGTTTAGAATTTCTTTATGAGAGCTCTTCTGAATCCCACACTTCAATAAACTCAAAACCTTTTAAATCACTTTGTTCAATTAAAACCTTCAATTCATCCGAAATAAAAACAGCCGTAGGATGAATTTTTCCATTTATGTAAACCTTAAAAATCATTTCACTTTGAACAGTATTACTATCAAATGCGAATTTTTCGCATCCTATTATTAAACCTGTAATCAGTTTTTTAAAAATTGCTTTATCACTATCAATTGCATCTAGTACATTCAACACATGGACCAAGTAATATACCTCACTAGTTGAATCGCGTAAAAGTGGTAAGAATTCAACATTATCGCCTATTGAAGGTTCTAATAATGCTTTTGCTTTTTCACTAACCATTAGGGCACCAATTTCTCCCCAGAAGTGTGGAAAATCACTGGCCTTTCCTCCTTCTAAACATTCAATAGGTAACTTTCTCCATGAATCTATTAGTTTTATTGTAGAGTTAAACTTCCCTTCAAAAAACTTTTTATCTTCTTTATACTTTAATAATTGAAAAGACTCATAGTTATCAGAAGAACTTCTTAATTCCCATATCTTCATAGTTTTTCTCCTTTAATATTAGAAATATGCGTGTAAATCATTTTGGATTATTTAATTTTAAACTACCTTCTAATAGACGTATTCTAATATCATGTAACGCTGCGGCAACATCTTCCTGAGTACCACCATATTCTTTGATTTCCTTTAATATCTTGGTTACTTCTTTCATATATTCGGTACTATGATTTCCTACGTGTAACACTTCCGTAGTCACATAGTCATTTACTTTATAAGGTAAAAACACACCATTAGCAGCTGAATTATGATGTATCCCAAACTCTTCAAGTAATTCCTGTGCTTCAATTGCCCTTTTGTCATTCCAAGCAGTAATATGATGTGCTGCATTTGGATATGGATATGGTGGTGGCTCAATACCTGCAGCTTTAAGTTCTTCACGCAGTACCTTAGATGCGTTATAAGAATCAGGATATTCGTTTTTTATTTCAACTTTATCCAGAACCTTATCTGCATAATCTTGTATTACTTCTTGTACATCTTTAACTTTACTTCTTCCACCAGTTTTTGAAAACATAAATGTTTCACGAGCTTTGCGTAAAACTTCAAATATTTTTATTTGATTGCTTCCAAATCCACTTGCACCTGCAAATGTCAACCGATCCGTCAGTGGCAATTTATTTGCGAAAGAAGACATTCCTGTAGAGAATTTTGCACCTTTTGCTAATGTAGTGACTTTACTTATCCCCTTATCACCAATAAGTCCAATTTGTGTAAAAGCATAACTTCCCCACTTAGCACGACTTTCAGCGTCTCCATTTATTACATCATTAATAAATGAATCTGATAATGTGTTCCACATAGCAGGTAAGGTTTCATTTAAATGAGTAAAAGCGTACCCCATGTTTCCCATTTACCAAGTGCCACAACACCATCTATTGTATCTTCAACTGCTTGACCCGTACCTTCTAAAATACCATCTATAATTTTTTCAGAAGTAGATTTTTCAGGAGGTTTCTTGCACACCGCTCCCTCTTCCATTGATCCTTTCTTTAAAAGATTATCAACTTGACGTTTTCTTTCATCAGCAATTTCTTGGATCGAAACGGTCCAATCCATATTTAATCCTTGTGTACTAAACGTACCACTTACAGGACTAAATCCTTTCCCGCCTTGGACTTCAGCAAGGCCGGCAGTAATACTAGCCACTAGTTGAAGAGCTGTGTTGTAGTTATTACTGGACGTATAGTTAAATTCATATAGATAATTATTTTTATTTATCAAAAATTTCAATTATGAAACTACAGTTTTTTAAGCATTCAACTAGAACTCACTTAGAACCCTTAATCAAAATAGAGACATTAGCTTAACTTTATTTTAATTACATATTGAATTTTTTACCGAAGCGCAAATGAAGACGGAGGGGCACCCGCCAGACCAGACTATTTTTTAACTACCAATAATAAATTATAAAATAAGAAAGAACCTTCTGTTTTTGAAGGTTCTTTCTTACTTCTCAACTTTTTGAATAAACAATACAGCTTTCTATTTACTATATTCTACATTTCCAGTATTCCAGTTAAATCATCACAAATAAAAATCAACCAATCCCGCAAATTTCTCCTTACAACGCTCCCAAAAAGATAACTTCTCAAAAAACTCTTTCGTCATTTCTTTCGAGTCATGAAAATCTTGTGTTAACGCCTCATTCACTTCTGATACGATAGATCCACCATGAATATACAAATTCATCTCATCATTTATATAGAAACTTCGTGCAGTTATGTTCGTTGTACCGATAACAGTTAGTTCATTGTCAATCAGCATTAACTTTCCATGAAACATACCTTTTTTATAACCATATACCGTAATCCCGTTATTAACAGCTTGACGAATATAAGGATACGCTGCCTCTTTAATAAGAGGAATATCTGGTTTATATGACCATAGTATTTTTACTGTAACACCACGTTTTTGCGCTCCAATTAAAGCATTCATTAATTCTTTATTTTTCGCTATAAAATAAGGTGTTGTAATTACAATTGAATGTTTCGCTTGTTTTATTAACTTTATATATTTTTCAACGACGTGATGTCCATTGTAGCTAACCATCGTATGTAATGTATTCCCTTTACTCGCTTTATTCGTACTTCTTTTTATATGTTCTTTCGTATCTCGTTTCCAATCTAAAGCGAATTGCTCTTCTAAATCTTTTGCTCCTTCTCCTCTAAGCCGCACATGATAGTCACGCCAATATCCAAATCGCTTATCTTTCCCTAAGTACTCATCCCCCATATTAAAGCCACCCGTATAGCCAATCTCCCCATCAATCGTCGTAATACGACGATGATTACGATGGTGAAGTGAATAAAATCCGAATGGCAATTCAGGTTTTCTACTATATGTAAAATGTACACCACTTTCCCGCAATTCATTTTTCATCTTTCTTTCAAATGATAAATCATTAATGCGATCAACTGATAAATAGACGTTTACTCCTTCTTTCGCCTTCTCCTTTAATAAGTTTAAAAAAGTATGGCTACTTTTATCATCCGATAAAATATAAAAATAAGTGTAAATAGATTGCTTCGCTTCACTTATATCAGTAAATAACTGTTTATAAAACGACTTCCCTTCTACATATAATTGAAAGTCACTATAATGAGGTGCATACTCTGTCGGCATATTTTTCCCGGCTTCCATTTTCCTTCCGAGCATAACGTCAATATGCATCCAAATTAAAATAACAACGAAAATAGCAATAATAATAGAAGTGACTCGCACTATTTTTTTAATCATTTTGATTTCCTTCCACTCATATTACTTACTATTTCGTAGTGTTTCATTAAAATAAATTTTCATTCAAAATGCATTTCCTACTTTTTGGATGTTACAAAGTTAAAGGAGAGCAGAATATGAAAATAAGAAAAACTCCTATTATTTTTATCCCAGGTCTTTTCGGTTCAATGAGTAATATTATTATTCCTGGTACCGGTAATTGGAACTTTGGCCTTTCTGCTTTTATTTATGAACCATTCATTATGATGTTAGAAAGTATAGGCTATGAACGAAATCAAAACTTGTTTATCTGTTTTTATGACTGGCGTCAGCGTATTGCTTTTTCTACTCAAAAATATTTATTAAAAACAATTACCTATGTTAAAAAATTTACAGGGTGCGACAAACTAAATTTAGTTTGTCATAGTATGGGCGGACTTCTTGCACGTTCTTACGTTCAAAGTGAAGAATATGAAAATGATGTGGAGCAACTTATTATACTCTGTACACCAAACGCTGGATCTCCCCCCAATTATAGTTATTGGACTGGAGGTACTCTCCCTGTTCATGCCTCTTCTAAAATAAATATTGTCCATTTTTATATGGAACAATATATTCATTACTTAAGCACCTTTTATAATATGGATAAAGTTGAAGCGATACACCGTTACTTTCCGGGATTACAAGATGTTATTCCTTGTAAAGATTACGGAAAGTATTTATTTATAAGATCCGGCTCTTCTATTACATTTCTTCCTTATAGTAATATGCAAGCGAAAAACCCTTTCCTCGATACATTAAATGAAAATAGATTCATTATACAGAAAAGAAACATCGAAACTACACTCATTGCAGGAGATGGAGTAGAAACGATTCAATATTTACAAGTCGTCCCTTCATATTCAAAACTGGAATGGACAGACGAAAAAGTCGTCGGTGATATACTTACAAAACATGGTGATGGTAACGCTGTTCTACATAGCGTTTTTCTTCTAGAGGGAAATAAATATGTTGTGCATGCTTCACATAACGAATTGCTCTACAAAAGCATTCCTATATTACAAAAGATACTTTAAATTACGAATACAAAAAAGGTGTGGCATTGCGCCACACCTTTTCATTAAATGAAGTTCCTTGCATCATTATTTCTTCCAAACTTATAAATCGCAATTAAGAAGAACGCTATCGCAAAGGCGAATAAAATTAAAATGTTTAAATACAACTCTGAAAACGGAATTCCTTGCTGTAATTTCGAAATCGTGTCCATTAGCCAGCGTTGCGGTAAAAAATCAGCTATTTTTTGTACTGTTTTCGGCATAATATCATATGGAAAATAACATCCCGCTAATAAACATGTCGGTACAATAACAACATTTTGCATCGCATTTGAAGCAGTTGAACTTTTTGAAAAAGACACAATGACTAATGATAAACCAATTGCTATTAAAGCAAATATCATGAGTACACCAATCATCACTGTGAAAGGCATATTTATATTTGTATGGAAAACATACTTCATAAATAATACGGCAATTACAACCTGCACTGTTAGTATAATCATATTCACCGCGACATTAGATAATATAAATTTCTTTCCATCTATCGGTGTCGATAATAATCTAAAATACGTTCTGTTCTCTTTTTCTTTTAAAATAATTCCAGATAAATTCGCTGCCGAAAATAGCATAAACATGATAAGATAACCAATCGTTTGATTTGTCATATCCTTATTTTTCGAAGTATCTTCAAGTGTCTCTGCTTTTACTTTAAATGAACTTTTTTGATAACCAGCGTACATACTATTAAACGTACTTTGATCCGCCCCTGCCACTTTACTAATCGCAGCTATATTATCAACATAGTTATATAAATATGATTTTATAAATACTGTTACTTGATCACCTTTAATCGATGAAACTTCAATTTGACTCGGTTTCCCTTCTCGAACACTTTCGGAAAAACCAGACTGTAATGTAATAACACCATCAAGTTTTTTTGAAATGAGTTTATCTTCCACTTCGGATTCCTTAATTTTACTAACATTTACATGATTGAGTCCTTCTAAAAATTTCACTGTATCATTTGCGATAGGCTGATTTTCTTTATTTATAACCCCAATATTTAACGTTCCTTGCCCTACATTACCATATATTGAAAAAGAAATGAGTGTTCCTATTATCGGCAAACTTACAATAAGTAATAATCCTTTTTTATTTTTAAAAAGCGCAGCTAATGTTTTTCGTATGAGCCATAAAATATCTTTCATATTACAGCCCCTCCCGTCTACGTAATGCGATAATCGCAATTAATAAAAAGATTGCTGAAATTCCAAGATTTAAAGAAATAACCGGCAGTGCTGCTCCTATGTCATTTGCATAAATAATTTTCATAATGGCTGTGTTGGCCCACGTTAATGGCGATAAATTCGTAACGACATTTTCTTCCACTACGAAATAAGCACCACCAAAAATAGAAGCTAATTGCACAACAACCATAATAATTGCTCTAGATGCCTCACCTGTTTTTGTAATAAATCCGATTCCTAAACCGAAGCTAATTGCTAGAAAGACTTCTGTTAGTAAAATAATAAATATGATTCCAAGATGGTCACCCCAATTCGCTTGAAAAACAAATTTACTAAATATAACGACGAGTAATAGACAAAGTGCATTTGCTACAAGACTACCGAGCACTTTCCCAATGAAAATTTCAGCCTTACTTATAGGTGCTGCAATTAAACGATCTCCTGTTTTACGTACTCGTTCTCCTCGAATTAAAAAACTCGCACCCATTGCAGCGTACAGTGCAATCATCGTCGTCATTACAACCGCATAGTAATCCATAGAACCTGGTTTTTTAGCAGCTTGTAAAGATGTTTCTTTAATATAATCATTATGATTTCCGTTTGAAATAACTGCGCTAACCTTACTCGGATCTACTTTTGCAACTTCGGCCGCTACGTTGTACTTATCAACAAATGTTGTAAGCATGCCTTCCACAATACTTCCCTCAATA
The DNA here is from genome assembly GCF_016650935.1 of Bacillus sp. TH25. NCBI lineage: Bacteria > Bacillati > Bacillota > Bacilli > Caryophanales > Bacillaceae > Bacillus > Bacillus sp. TH25. Next base: position 162,102 of record NZ_JAEKEU010000009.1, read on the forward strand.
CTACTTTTGTCACTTCCGTAAAATTTTGCACCATCTTTATTTAACTCTACATAAGCAGCATATTTATTTTGCTTCACTTCTTCTTTCCCATCTATACCTTCGGAAACTTTTTTAAAATGAATACCTGATTTATCGACTTCTTTCGTAAACGCTTCAAACGATTGAGAAAACGTGCTACTCGCTTCATCTTTATATAGCACTTGTATATCCTTAATCGCTTGACTATCGCTATTAAATGCGTTACTTAACGCTGTTCCTAATACAAGCATAAGCACAATCGGAAATGCTAACATAAAAACTAAAGTTCTTACGTCCCTGAAATCTCTTTTAATGTGCATCACTGCAATGTTAAAGATGTTCAATTGATGAACCTCCCTTTACCTTTTCTTCATTTACCTTTTCTTCATTTACCTTTTCTTCATTTACCTTTATTTATCTCGTAAGTTTCTTCCAGTTAACGTAAGAAATACTGTTTCTAAGTTTGGAGCCTGCTCCTCTAACGAACGAATTTCAATGTCATGATTAATGAAATGCTGAATAATTTTATTTAAATTATTTAATCCTGCATCCGAGTTTACCTTGATTACGTTCTCTTCAATTTGAACAGCTTTCACACCATTTATCTCTTTTAAATTTTCTACATCTAAGTTTTCTACTGACTTTACTTCAATCCAAATATCTTTCGTATCTGTAATAATCGCTTTTAACTGTTCTTTCGTTCCTTCTGCAATTACTTTACCGTGATCGACAATTGCTATTTTCGTACAAATCTCTTCTACTTCTTCCATGTAGTGACTCGTATAAATAATCGTACTTCCCATTTCATTTAATTTTCGGACAGACTGAAGAATGTAGTTCCTTGACTGCGGATCAATTCCAACTGTCGGTTCATCCATAATAATTAACTTCGGTCTATGTGCGATTGCACAAGCGATATTCAGTCTTCGTTTCATCCCGCCAGAAAAGTTTTTTGGGTAACTTTTATGTTTATCACTAAGGCCTACAAATTGAAGTGCTTCCTCTACTCTCGCTTTTAGCTCGGCTCCTCGTAATCCATACAATCCAGCAAAGAATTTCACATTTTCATAGGCAGTTAACTCTTCATAAATCGCAATATCTTGCGGAACGATACCAATATTCATTTTCGCAAATCGATTATGTTTCTTTATATTTTTTCCTAATATGCTAATTTCACCTTCATTACTTCTTAACAAACCAGCAATCATATTAATCGTTGTACTCTTACCAGCACCATTCGAACCTAAAAAGCCAAATATTTCTCCTTCTTTAATAGATAAAGACATATTATCTACCGCGATGAAATCACCAAATTTTTTCGTTAAATTTTTAATTTCCAATGTGTTCATCATTTCACCCCTATTTCGGTTTCTCTGCTTTTATTATAAACAAAAAGAATGAACCTGCTCAGTGCAGAAGTTCACTCTTTTCACATGAGATTATTCACTTTTTTCATATGAGATGATTCATCCTCGTCTCATCCTCTTATATCGGCAATAACATTGTTACTGAAAAACCACTTGTTCCATCTACAATAATTTTTCCGTTTACTGATGCTGTTCGCTCCTCCATCCCCATAATACCGAGGCCTTTCTTAACAAGAGCTGCACCTTTTCCATTATCCTTTACTTGTACTTTGATCATCTTGTTCAGTACATGAATATCGATTGAAATGACTGTCGCATCAGCGTATTTCATCGCGTTTGTTAGTGCCTCCATAACATTTTCACCGATAATCTTCCACTGAATTGGTGAAATCATATCTAAGTTCCCTTTATATACGAATGGGATATTTATATCATGCTTACCAGCAAATTCCTCTATGAATAATTTCATACGATGAATACCAATTTGCTCAGTTGGTGGCTTCATATTTTTTAATGTAATCCGAATGCTTTCAATTCCATCTTTTGAAATATGAATGGCATTTTGTAATAATTCCGCAGATTTCACTTTATCTATTTCCATTAATCTCTTCGCTGCTTCCATTTGAATTAGTGCACCTGTCATTGAGTGACCGATTTTATCATGAATTTCTTGAGATAGTCGATTTCTTTCCTCTAATTTAAATGTGTATTCAGATTGCCTTATGTAATCTTTATTTTCATTTAAGCTTTTCGTAAGTCTTTGTATGTCTTTTCTCATTTTATCATTTTGTATTTCTAGTTTTAATAATCGTGCTATATAGCGGTGAGCTATCGTTAAGGAAAAAAACAAAATGCACTAATAAGTCCATACGTCATTTGAATACCTTCACCTATAAAAATAATAGGAAGAATCATAATGAAAAAGATTAACCATTTCTTTTTTATGTAATAATTTGCAATTTCATATAAGTTCAAAGGTAAAAACAAAATAAAAAACGGATGAACCTTCCATGTAAATAACATAACTACGCCAATTGACACACAAGTTAATATGTTTTTGTACGTATCTTTTTTAAATATAGAGATCAACACATTGACAGAAAGATATAAAAGCAAAGTAAGTATAATCCATGGTAAGTTCGTAACATTCAAATGAATGTAGCTAAACACTATATATAAAAAGACAATAAGTTTACTTACAGTTAACCAAAATTCCATAACATTAATCTACTTTCCCTGTTAAGTAATAAATCGCAATTTGCGTGCGATGTTCTAGTCCAGTTTTCCCCAAAACTGATGTAATATAATTTGCAATTGTTCCTTCAGATATGAAAAGTTGCTTTGAAATTTCTTTATTTGAGAAACCTTTCGCAATTAATGCGATAATACTAAGCTCTCTTTCTGTGAAAAGGCTCTTATCAATTTTAGATTCTTCCTCTTTACTTTCCATTAAATTAGACTTAATTTTATCAAGCACTACATCTTGCATAACAGTTTGACCGTTATAAACTCCTTTTATCGCATCACGAATACGCTCCGGATCATTATTTTTTAATAAATAACCTTTCGCTCCGTTTTTTACTGCGTCCAAAATATATTCATCATCATCAAATGTCGTTAAAATGAGAGGCTTCGTTTTTGTCTCTTCACAAATTAACTTCGTCGCCTCTACCCCGTTCATGTTTGGCATACGAACATCTAAAAGCGCGATATCAACTTCATACTTTTTACAATATGCTACAGCTTCTTTTCCATCATTTACAGTATCTAATACTTCAAACTCTTCATATGTATTTAAAATAATTTTCATACCTTCTCTAATAAAAGAATTATCGTCCGCTATTAATATTTTAATTTTCATGTTTGTTAGTATGGACCTTATCCTACTAACATTCACATCCTTTCTCCATGTAGCATTTCCTCTTTGCTCATTATATACTTCTCTTTACCATTTTTTCACACCTTTTTCATATAGCCCTCCTGCTAAAAATATATTATTCTTTTTTTATAACATGTGTAGGGTGACTTATCATTTCTTACGTCTATATAATAGAATGCGTCAAAAAGGAGGGAGAGACCGATTGAGGAAAAACAATTAGTTGCAAAAGCACAGCAAGGAAGCGAACATGCTTTTCGTATCCTTGTACAAACATATCGTCATTATATTTTTCAAGTTATCTTTTCCATTTTAAGACATGAAGAAGATGCTAAAGATGTTACACAAGAAGTATTCGTAAAAATTCACGCCTCTCTCCCAAATTATCAATTTCGCGGATTAAAAACGTGGATGGCACGTATTGCCACCAATCACGCTATTGATTATAAGAGAAAAAAAGCTAGAGAAAACGAAGAACTCTCCTTATGTAAAGAAACTGCGGAAAATATAAAATCCTCTCATAATATTGAGGCTTTATTATTGACGAAAGAGCAAAAATTGCTCATTGCTCAAAAACTGAGAGAACTTCCCGACAATTATCGTGACGTCGTTCTCGCACATTACTTAGAAGAAAAAAGTTATCAAGAAATTGCTTTTCAGGAAAACATCGAAGTGAAAACGGTCGAAATGAAACTGTATCGGGCAAGAAAATGGATTAAAAAACATTGGAAGGAGGAAGAGTTTCTATGATGCATTATTCAAAAGAAGATTGGCGCAATTATACATTAGATGTTATATCAAACAATGAACGTGAATCTATGGAAGAACATCTTTATGAATGTGATCATTGTTTAGCACTTTATATGGAAAGTATTGATGAACAACATGAAAACCTTCCAATGATAAATGATGATTCATTTACGAACGAAGTTATGACGCAAATTAATTTTGAAACGTTACAGCCTAATGAAAATATAAAAACAAACTCACTAAAGCGCACGATTATTCACTACATAATTGCGACTGCGGCTACAATTATTTTTATGGTAAGTGGTTTATTCCAGTATATTTTCACAGCGACATCAAATTTCGAGAAATCCTCAAAACATAACGAGTCTTCTATCTCACAACAAATTGTAAACAAATCGGTAGACACATCAAAAAAGGACGGAGGTTCAAAGCATGAATAAAAATCCCTTTTTAGCACTTGTATTAGGGCTAATTCCTGGGCTTGGACATTTATATTTAAAGAAATTTGGACGATTTATTTTATATAGCGGAGGGGCTTTATTTCTATTTATCTTTGCAGCATTTTGTACAATAGCATTAGGAGCGCGTGATATTACTTTTCTTTCTCTATTTTTACTAGTCGTGTTATGGGCAATCAATTTATTAGATTTAGTTATCACTATTATTAATCAATCGAAAAAACAAGCAGCCGGAGAATTTACAGAGTCCTCTAAAGAGAGCGAACGATTTTATATCATTCTCCTATCAATTATCCCTGGACTTGGCCATTTCCAATTAGGACTTATGCAGCGAGGACTTACATTTTTAGTAGCTTGTACAGGCATAGGAAGTATGATTATATTCGTTGCACTCTTAACATCTCAAGAAAGTTTCCTTATCTTCCTTATTACGCTACCTGTTTTATGGATTTATAACTTCTTTGATGTTGTTCAACAACTACAGAAAAAAGAACGCGGAGAGCAACTAGATGACCGTACTATTTTCGAAGAGTTTGAAGAGCACCGAGAACAAGGAAAGAAAAATAAAACATTCGCTTCCATTTTAGCAATGTTTCCTGGAGCAGGACATATGTATTTAGGCTTACAGCGCCGTGGTCTTCAGCTTATGGCAGCCTTTTTACTATCTATTTATTTGCTCGACTTATTAAGACTTTCTGCGTTTTTATTTTTAGTACCAATCATTTGGTTCTATAGCTTTTTTGATGCGTTACAGCAAACTGCAAAATACGGAAAAGAACGTGTAAATGACGAACCTATCATTGACTATTTTATCAATCATCAAAGATGGATCGGTATTGGTTTAATTACACTCGGTGGTTATTATTTATTAGATCAAACAGTCCTTCCTATTTTGAATGATTATTTTGTAACTATATTTAATATTCATCTTAGCGAACTATATTATAGCTATTTCCAAACATCTATCGTTGCTCTCCTTTTAATTGGTGGCGGCTTTAAATTGTTACTTGGAAATAAAGAAAACAAAGGTGGTACAAACGAATGAGAACATGGCGCGTTGGAACATTCTCAATGGGGCTTTCCATTATTACATTAGGTTGTTTCTTACTATTTTCAGTTATGAAAGGCACTCAAGTATTGGATACATTAACAGCATGGTGGCCTGTTTTACTTATCATACTTGGCGCTGAAATTTTACTATACCTTCTATTTTCTAAGAAGGAACAATCATTTATTAAATATGATATTTTTAGTATTTTCTTTATCGGAGTTTTAGGAAGTGTTGGAATTGCTTTTTACTGTTTATTATCAACTGGATTACTAGAAGAAGTTCGTCATTCTATTAACACAACTAGGCAAACGAGTAATATTCCAGACGGACAACTTGATATACCTGAATCTATCAAAAAAATCGTAGTGGATGCGGGGCATCACCCTCTAACAATAGAAGGAAACAACACAAATCAAGTTCATCTTCTTGGAACATATGAAATGACGACGAAAGCAAATGAAAAACTCAATTTAAAACAAGAGGATTTCCTTTCAGTTCAAACAGCTGGAGAAACGATGTATATAACTTTAAAATCATTACCGGTTCAGCATACGTTATTTAACTCAACACCACAGGTGAAACAAACACTCGTTCTTCCGCAAAATAAAAATGTAGAGATCCGCGCTTCAAATAACGAACTATCTCTTTATCCAGGTCAATTACAAAATAATTGGTTTGTACAAGAAAGTTCAAATGTATCTGTTCATTTAGTAAAAGAAAGTGATGTATCTTTAATCGCCATAACAAACAAAAAAGAAACTCACGGGAACACACCTTGGGAACAAGTAGAAGATTTAACGAAAAAAGAAAATAATTCTTCAGAAGAAAATCCAGAATTAAACGGGCAAGAACATTGGTATAAAAACTCGATAAAAACAGGAAATGGGACGTACAAATTAAATATCGAGAAAGCTTATAATATAAATATGAGTGTTATCGAAAAATAAGAAACCTTCCACAATTGTGGAAGGTTTTTCTCATATAATCGCTTTTATTCCTTCTAAAACTAATCCAATCATAAAACCACAAACAGCCCCGTTCACACGAATCCACTGCAAATCTTTACCGACATTATTTTCAATCATTTCGATTAATGTTTTATCATCTAATTTATCAAGGTTTTCTTGCACAAGCTTTCCAATTTTTGAATGATTCTTTTCAACAATAGTAACAACTTGTTTTTGTAACCAATCTTCTATTTTTTGAACAATCAGTTCGTCTGCTTTTATTTTATTCATTTGTGTTTGTAAGAATGGAACAACATATTTATCAACAAATTCTTCATTCTTCACAAAAGTAACTGCCCTACTCTGTACTTGCTCTAGCATCTCTTTTATTTTGTCAGTAGCATCCCAATTTGCAATCCATTTTTCTTTCCACTTCTCTAACTCCTGTAATAAAGATTCATTTTCTTTTACATTTATAATTTCTTGACGAATTTTCGCTAATATAAGTTGTCTTGTGCTATTATCTGCATCTTGTAAGCTGTTAATATTGCTAATGATAAACTTCTGCAAAATGCCGCCAATTTTATCTTCATCTACAATATTCATAAATGATTTCAAAGTAAACTGCAGGAATCCATCTACTTTTATGTTTTCCATCGCCTTCATACCTAAGCTTCCGAGCTGATAACGTGCTTCATCTTGAGCCGTCCAATCTTTCACTTTTACTAATATGTAATCAAGTGTTTTTTCATCATATTCTTGCACTACTAATTGATCCACGAGAACTTGTAATATGTTACTTGTGTTAATTGTATGCAAATACGTTTTTAATTCTTTTTCAATAATAACAGCTAATTTTTCTGTATCTATTTGAAGAATCGCTTTCTCAGCAATTGTTACAATTCCTTTTTTCACAGCGTCAGACTGTAACTCTTTCTCAGCAATTTGCAGTACCATTTGCGCTAGCTGCATTTCTTTTACTTTACTTGTAATACTTTCTTTCGTCAGCCATTCATTTTCTAACGTAGAAACGAGACCCTTTGTTACCCGTTTCCGATTTTTAGGTAATAATGCTGTATGTGGAATTGGAATTCCTAACGGATGACGGAATAAAGCTGTAACCGCAAACCAATCCGCAAGTCCACCAACTAACCCAGCTTCAAATCCACCTTGTATAATTTCTCCTGCTACCGTTCCTTGAAAAGGGATTGAAGCCGCAAAACCTACACCCATAACCCCAAGCGAAATACCCGCTATATATTTAGTCTGTAATGACATCTTATACACACATCCTCTTATTATGTAAAATAAAGCTGTTTTGTTATATTTAATCGATATGAATAATCCTTTATAACTATACTATAAAGAACTAATGTGAAAATAACAAAGATTTTTATGTACATGAAAAAATGAGGCTTTAAATCGCCTCATTCTTCCTTACTCTGCTTTCGTTAATTCCGAACCTTTTTTATAATAACCACTCATCACGTCTTCCGGAACCATACTACCGCCAGTTCCCCACACAATATGAGTACCTTTCTTCACCTTCTCTGTTAAATGTTGTTTTTGTAAATACTCATTTTCAGCTTTACATACATTCAACGGCCCTATCATACCCGCTAACGCAGAAGGCTCTAAATAAATATTTTCAGTATCAGCCAGTTCTTTTAATAATCTATACAACTCTTCATCACTTACTGTGTAATTTCCACTCAAAAATGGTTCCATCGTTTTACCGACAAATCCAGATGGTCTTCCTACTGCAAGCCCATCCGCATCAGTTACATTGTCAATCCCGATATCTTGAACGGCAATTTTATCGTGAAGCCCTGTCATTAAACCGAGTAACATACACGGAGAGTGCGTAGGTTCAGCAAAGAAACAATGCACATTGTCTTTGTACAATAACTTTAAGCCGAATGCTACTCCGCCAGGCCCACCACCTACCCCGCACGGAAGATAAACGAATAAAGGGTATTCTTCATCTACTACAATCTCTAACTCTTCTAATTGTTTTTGTAAACGTGACGCTGCTACTGCGTATCCTAAAAATAAATCATGTGAGTTTTCATCATCAACAAAATAACAGCTAGGATCTGCATCTGCTTGCAGTCTTCCTTCTTCTACTGCTTTACTATAATCAGCTTCATATTCAATAACGTTTACACCTTTACTTCTTAATAAATCTTTTTTCCATTCTTTTGCGTCTGCCGACATATGAACAGTCACATTAAAACCTAATTTCGCACTCATAATACCGATGCTAAGCCCTAAATTGCCAGTAGAACCTACTGCAATTGAATACTTCGCAAAAAAACCTCTAAATCTATCACTATCTAAAATTGAATAATCATCTTTCCCTGTTAACATTCCATGCTGAAGTGCCAGTTGCTCTGCATGTTTCAGCACTTCGTATATTCCGCCTCTAGCTTTTATTGATCCTGATATCGGAAGCCCGCTATCACATTTTAATAGTAATTCCCCTAAAATAGGTTGCCCATAACTTTTCTCTAAAGATTGTTTCATAGAAGAGATTTTCACTAAAGGTGATTCTATAATACCGCCTGTTTCTTTCGTTTCAGGAAATACTTTCGCAATATATGGTGCAAAACGCTTTAATCTCTCTTCCGCGTCTTTTACATGTTCTTCATTAAGTGGCGAATTTTTTATTGCTGTTTCATACTTTTCCATATTCGGGTTTATCCAAAATACTTCTTCTGTTGCGATTAAGTTATTTACTAGTGGATATTGCTCTTTTAATGCCTCTATCTCCTTCATTCCTCTTCCTCCTCATATCCTTGTAGCTAGCCATATAATAAATTATAATTAAATTAATTTTAATATAGTTTAACATAAATAATTCATTTTAGTTAATTTCAATTTAATTTATTTAAATATAATTTAATAATTATTAAGGAGCATTTATTATGGAAAATATAGATATTGGTAAAAAGATTGAAAAACAAAGAAAAGAAAAAGGATTAACTAGTAAAGAATTAGCAAAGATGGCCGAAATCACACCATCAATGCTTAGTCAAATTGAACGTGGTTCTGCTAACCCTTCTATTCAAACATTAAAGGTACTTGCAAAAGCTCTTGATGTTCCAACATTTAGTTTTTTACTTGAAGAAAATAATACAGACGATTTAATTGTACGTTCTCATAAAAGAAAAAAATGATTATCGATAATTTATCATATGAATTGTTATCACCTGATTTCACAGGAAATTTAGCAACAGCAATTATGACTATCCCACCAAATACTGCTTCATCAGAAAATGTTCTAGAACATAAAGGTGAAGAATTAGCATTTGTATTAGACGGAAAAATCACATTGCACTTAAATGAAGAAGAATACACATTAGAAACTGGTGATAGCGTAAAAATACCAGCTTATTTAAAACATAAATGGGTAAATCAATTCGAGAAAAATGCGATTGTTTTATTTTCTGTTACTCCGCCGATTTTTTAATTCATATGATGATACAAAAATAGCCATGCTCTCCGTGCATGGCTACTTTTATTTTTTTGGTACTAACAAAATCCCTATAATAACAAAAAAACTGAGTATTTGCTGTATTGAAAGACCAAATAGAACTGAATTTTGTTCACTAATAAGTGAAATAATGATATGAGCAATTCCCTCGCAAATTAGAAAAAAGCTTATATTCTTTCCATTTCCTAATCTTTCATTTTTAATCCATAACGAGCCAATTATACCGAGTGCGAGTATAATCTCATACATGAAAATAGGATGATACAAAAATTTTGATTCATATATTTTCATCCCCCACGGCAGTGTCGTTTGTGCACCTACTTCTTGATGGAATATAAAATAAAAGATTATACTCACGCAAAATCCAAAAGGTAATGTATCAAGTAAAATCCGAAGAGAAAATTGCTCTTTTTTACTTTTCCAAACAATATATATACTCGCAATTACGCACCCTACTATAATATGCTGAATACTTCCTACAGCTAATAATGCTGGCATTGGCGCCCCAATGGCCCATACCGGATTTAAAATTGCCGGTGCGAATTTCCATACTAATACAATGATAAGAAAGCCATTCGTTACTGCATCCATCATTTTTTCATATTGAATATTTTGCTTTTTCATCCTTAGTTTCATTAGAGTAAATCCAAATAAACTTCCTATTATAAGAGAAACGGGTTGTAACCTCACCATCCACTCCATCACTATGAAATCCCCTCTTAATTCTCAATTATTTTCTTAAACTTCTCTTCTAATTGATCTGGAGGTAATACACCTCGTGCATGATCTACAATAATTCCATCTTTATTAACAAAAAATGTCGTTGGTAAAGAAAATACTTTATAATCTATTCCAGCTACTCCGTCCATATCTAATAGAACAGGAAATTTAAATCCGTGACGATCTGCAAATGCGCTCGCTTCTTGTACTGGATCCCCGATTGTTGCATTTACCGCAAAGATTTCAACATCCTCCTTATATTTATCATACAAACGAACTAGATCAGGAGCCTCCATTTCACATGGACCACACCATGATGCCCAAAAATTAATAACATATGGTTTTCCCTTTGCATCATTTAACGAATAAAGCTTCCCATCTAATCCTTTTAATGTTATGTTCGGCGCTTTAAATCCCACTTGTGGTAATACTTCCTTCTCTTGTAACTCCGCTTGTTTCGCTTTTCTTTCTTTTTCTTCTTTCTTAGTATTATAAAAGTTAACTCCTGCCCAAATTAGTGCCCCAGCTAGTATAATAGCAATTAGTTTCTTCACTTTTCTTCCTCCTCATTTCTAAAATCCCGTAAATCCGCCGAATAGACGAATAAAGAACGCTGTAATTTTCGTCATTTGATTTGTATATAATAAAACCCCTGTTAAAATCATCATTCCACCTCCGATTTTCATCATGACATTGGCATAAGTAACAATCCATTTTACCTTTCCAATAAAAAATGCCATCACGAAAAACGGAACTGCAAAGCCAAGAGTATATGCCGTAATATAAAGAAGCGCACTTTCAGGATTGGTCGCCCCGAGCATAAGCACTGCAGAAAATATCGGACCAACACACGGTGTCCATCCTGCTGCATATGTCATGCCGACCAAAACTGAGCGAATATATCCTGTCGATTTACTTCTATACTGCACTTTTTTCTCTGCCATAAGCCACTTAGGCTGAAACAATCCAGTCATAAATAACCCCATCAAAACAATAAAAATCCCACCAATTTGCTGAATCAATCTTTGATTAGATGAAAAAGTAATCCCAATCCAACTCACCGATAAACCTAACGCATAAAATATAACCGAGAAACCGATCATAAAAAATACTGTATGTATAATCGCTGACTTTTGCATAATCCCACGATTTTCTTTTAAATCTTGAATAGACACACCTGTAATATATGATAAATAAGATGGATATAGCGGTAAAGAACATGGTGATATAAATGAAAGTATCCCAGCCCCTACTACTAGCCAAATTGTTAAATCCGCCGCATTCATTTTATCCCTCCTAAATACACTACAATGCGTAGTGTTAATTATTAAAAAAAGAGGCTATATGCACTCTCCGACAATAAGTACAATCGACATACAAAATAGCCCTAACGTTACATATACTGAATTTGTATGTAATGGCATATTCAGCTTAACAACTTTCTCATTCAACACTTGCTCAATTCGTAAATTAATTGCGGTTTTCGCAAACGACGCTGTAATACATTGATTTTCCATCGTCTTTATTTTAATTAACTTTAATAATGCACTACCTAGCTCAAATGAAGATTTCATTTTTTGCATCGCATATTTATCTGCTGATAGCTCTTGATATACATGATAACGCTGCAACATCCCTTTTAATATAGGAATATACATCATTCCCTCAGCTAACAATGTAAAGAAAAATAACTTTAATGGATCTCGATTTTTTTGATGATATTCCTCATGTAATACAACCGCATCAATTTCTTCCTCAGAAAATGCCTGAAACATTCCTTCTGAAATGACAATTTTCGGTCGAAATAATCCAATTGTAAATGCCGTAATCTGTAACGTTGATAATACGTACACTTGCTTTCCTTTTCTAGTAATAGACACGAGATTTCTTTTCAATCTTTTACTATAAAAAAATTGCTTCCAAATTCTTTTACTCATAATGATTACAGTAAATAACAGTAATCCGGCTATCGTTATACGAAGTATTGATAGTTCCCTCATATGTTTTTGTAATTCAAATAAACAAAATTGAGAAAGGAAAAATGCTTTATTTTGAAAAAGAAATGGGTATGTAACGTAGTATACTAACATGCTTAAAAAAAGCACACTAATAGTCACTGCTAACAAAACGATTTTACGCATTTGCCACTTCATTTTATCGGTCCTCTTTTTTTAGCCGACTTAATTTCTCTTCTAATTTTTTTATTAAAGATGGATCAGCTTGTTCTAACTCATCTATCATATGGTTCACAACAAGATCTCCAAATTCACCCATTAATTCCTGTGTCATTTTCTTCGTTTGATTAGATAAAAATTCTTCCTTCGTTTGTGTAGTACGATACATACCACTTCTTTTCACAATATGCTTTTCTAAATGTGCTTTCTCTACTAATCTGTTCATAACTGTCATTACAGTATTAAAATTCACCGGGGATTCTTCACTTAATCTCTGTTGCACATCTTTAATGGTAATACCCTCAGTAGCCCAAACAATTTCCATTATTTTCGCTTCAAGCGGTCCGAAAAAGTGATTTAACCCTTGCTCATTTAACTTGTAGTTTTGAGTAAACATCGTATGGCCCCTTTCACACTACAGATTGTAGTATAAAATATATAGAAGGTCAAACATAAATGATATTAACTGATACTTAAATGCATTCTAATCTCCACTAATTAGTTATCTGTACCACGTTCGATTCATTGTAAACCTAACTTCTCTCCAAATGTATCATAGAGATAATATTCTAATATTTGCACACTAAATTTCTCATTACGCCCAAGTGCAAATAATTCCCGATCTTTAGCTACGATAGTATCTAATGGAATCACCACATTATCCACTATTTTTGTAATTTCAATTATATTACTTTCTACGTTTACTTCTGTTTTAAATTCAATATTTTCTAATACTATATGTGAACGTCTTCCTGATGCAAAAAAAGTAAAGTTAGGGTTTTTAAAAATTCCAATTTCACTCTCTAACGGATATAAATATTTATAAATTATATCTCTGTGTCCATCTTTTATTATTTTTTCATCTTTTTCATCATCTAAATATTCTTTCACCTTCGCTGCGAACTCAAATCGAAAATCCACTCTTTCACGCTCCCTCTTTTTAGTCTACGCCAATAAATATATTAATATAATTTAACTATATTATAAAATAAGTTCCTATAAAAAGTAAAAAACACTTTTGTAAAACTTTTGGTATTCCCTGTACTTTTTAAATATAAATACTCTTTCAACATTCATTAGTACGTCGTTATATTCATTTAAACATATTGTTCCCATATTTTGAAACAATATTTTCCAGTATTATATATCAATAAAGTGAAACTTTAATCAATGGGGGGTGTTCATCCCCCATTGATTATTAGCCCACACCAATCGGGTGTTTACGGGCAGCAGGGCTCCCACCTAACTGCTTTGCTCCAATCGAATTTTGAGGCGGGAGTTTACTGCCCGCAAATAGCGGGATAAACTGCTTCTAATTCCTTTCTATCCACAGCTATCGACTCCTTATGCTATTTCAATATATTGTTCACTTTATTTCCCCTTATTCATTAAATCACAGAAGGAATGTAACTCCCCACTATCGAATTTTTACATAACAAATATTATTAGGTGGTGCTTTACTATGAAATTAGCTGTCATTGGTGGCGGTGATTTACAAGATCCAAATCACTTGCATATTAATGAACGACTTATAGAATTAACGAATAAACAATACCCAAAAGTATTATTCATTCCTACAGCTAGTCGTGATGATGAAGGATATATAAAGTTATTTTTAGAAACGTTTGAAAAGCAATTACATTGTGAGGTTCAAATTTTACGCATTTCAACCGAAACACCTACTAAATATGAAATAGATGAGATGATTCATTCTGCCGATTTAATTTACCTTGGCGGTGGAAATTACGTTCACATGCTTGAACAATGGAAAGAACATAAACTAGATGAAAAGTTACTATTTGCTTTAAAACGTGGAACACTTATTGCAGGATATAGTGCCGGTGCTATGTGCTGGTTCACATCTAGCATTCGTTCAGATTATGAAGGTTCCGGTTATATAGAAAGTAGTGGCTGGGGTATTGTTAACAAAAGATTTTGCCCCCATTACAATCAATTAAATAGAATGAATGCCTTCCATACGTTTTTACAAACTCACCAAGGTAATATAGAAGGTATTGCATTAGAAGATAATTGCGCTTTATATATTACAGAAGGTTCATTTGAAATTATCGGTGAGCCAGATACAGCTTGGGAGTTTTATATGAATAATGGAGAACTCATTAGACAACATTTTGACATAACTTTAAAAAGTTATTTATAAGCATTCATAAAAAAATGTCCCTAAGTATAATGACTTAGGGACATTTTCATCTTTTAACTCACTAATCGTGTAATTCGTTTCTTCTGCCATGAAAGCTTATAATATGCATACTGTAATATTAAGCTAACGATGAATGCAGCTGGATACCCAATCCATATCCCTTCTATTCCAAGGCTCGTATGGTAAGAAAGATAATACGCCACAGGTACTTCAACAAGCCAAATTGATACAACACTGATTACAGTTGGCCATAGTACAGTACCACTTGCTCGCATTGTCGCACTAATAATTTGTGCATGACCGAAAATTAAGTAGCTCCATAATGTAATCATGATTAGACTATGAGCAATGTCAATTGTATTTTGACTTGTTAAAAATAGTGCTAAAATATCTCTTGAGAACAAGTAAATAAGAGATATTAATACACCACCAATGATATAATTCATAATAATTCCGGCCTTAACAACTTTCTGCAATCGATCAAATTGGTTCGCACCAATTGATTGCGCTGCAAAAATTGATACTGTAATACCGAGGCTAACCGCTGGCATTTGTACATAACTTGCAACTTGGTTCACAACGCCATACGCCGCTGTTGCATCTGAACCGTACCGATTTACAAATGCGATTACCGCGATCTCTGATAATGAAACTAATATCATATTAATACTTGCTGGAATACCGAGGCGTAACAATAATTTTAATAACTCCCAGTCCATACGAAGATATTTTCTTACTGTCCCGTCTAATTGTAGTGGATGATTTTTCTTCTTTAAATACACTAGCATGACAATAAACGTAATAACTGTAGATATAACTGAAGCATAGGCTGCTCCGTAAACATCTAATTTCGGAGCTCCTAACCAGCCAAAAATCAGAATTGGTAATAAAATCATATTTAGCGCTGTACTTACGATTAAAAAGTAAAATGGCGTTTTAGAATCTCCTGTACCTCTCATAAATGTTGTATATGCAAAATATAAAAATAATACTGGCATAGATATAAATAAAATTCTTGCGTAATGCACACTTATTCCAATAATGTTTTCTGGCGTTCCCATAAGGCGCATAATATCCATCGCAAAAATACTACCTATTATCGCCAACACGACTCCGATAATAAAAGTAAACGTAAGCGTCGTACCAACGATAGCTTTTAAGCGCTCCTCATTTTTAGCACCAAATGCCTGACCAATTAAAATTGAACTACCAGAACCAATTCCAATTACAAATGAAACGAGTAGGAAAAATAACGGGAAAAATGCCGATATAGCTGCTAGATCATTTACGCCAAGCCATCTTCCTACTACTACCATTCCAAATAACTGTCCAACTGATTGTAATACATTACTTAAAAGTAACGGCACTAAAAACATGGACATCGATTTCCATATCGGCTTATGTTCTGTTTCTGACTTCTGTGACTCTACACCTTCTTTATTGTTATCTGTAGGTGGTTTCAAATTTCATTTCTCCTTTTATTTAAAATCTGCACGGTTAAATCCGTGCTCAAATAATTGTAATTACTCCAACCATTTCTATACTGTTTGCTCGTCAAAGTAATTGCCTCTTCCACTCACTATTTTCAAATTCATCATAGAACTTTAACATATTTTTCGTATCTGTAATCCTCTATCTCTTTGTATAGTTGTTTTTATTATGTGCATCTATTCACTTTCTTCTCTTCATTCTTATAACTTCACCCAATATTGGCTTCCATCAGCTGTTCTATCTAAAAAACCATATTCGATTAAATATCTTCTCAAAGTTACAAAATCCGGATATATATTTTCTAAAACTGTATTTACTTCTTTTTCAGTATACTTTTTATTACTATCGAATTTCTTCACTAAATGACGTAATATAATCAATTTACGCTTTTGCTTTTTCGGAAATTTAGAAAGCGGTCCATCCAAACCTTCTGTAAAATGCGCTGTTAAAACTTCAGCATTTTCTTCCTCTGTAATATTGTATCTATCATCCACCATCGTAGCTGTTCTATGAATCGGTACAAATTTAGTTTGAACTTTTGATTTTTCTTCTGACAATTCCATTAACGCTAAAAATACTTTCGCTTGCTTCATTTTCTCGCGCAATGTAAATCGATGATTGCGAATCGTCGATGTGCTCCCGCCATCCATTTCTTTTACAATCTCTTTATCGTTAAGTCCCATATGGAAAAACTGAACCATTTTCTTTTGCAAATCAGTTAAGCCTGTAAACTTTTTATCAAGATTTAATAAATATTCAAACATAGATGTATGCTCATTTTGAATATGCAACTGTACAAACTTCTCTGCTTCATACAAAACTTGATTTTCTTGATAAATAACCCCTTTAATAAACGTTTCTCCACAAGCTAAACAAATATATTCTTCTGCTACCTCGTCAAACACATACCCTTTCTTTAATTCCTCTACCGATGCATCCCAAAACTTCTCTGAAATACCATTCACACTAAACACTCCTTCAAAACGTTTATTTAAAAACTAAACAAATCACAATAACGTTTATTACCACTTCACCATCTTAACATAACACAAACAAACATTTCAACGTTCCGTTTACCCATTTTATAAACTTTCATAAAAAAATCTATTAAATAAATTAAAAAAGGACTTAAAGCAACGAAAAGCGAATGTATTTAATAAATGAATTACTATAGAATGTGAAACAAACCATGACTATTCTGCACGACCCTTGGTTTACTGTTAAACAAATCGCTCGAAATACATATGCGATTAGTGAATATGGACATTGAGAGAAAGTACATTCCTTCCTACTTATAGGCGATACTACCGCACTTCTTATTGATACTGGACTAGGTATCGATAATATGAAACGTATAACGGACCAACTAACAAGCTTACCAATTACAGTTGTCACAACACACGTTCATTGGGATTATATCGGTAGTCACTCACAATATGAAAAACTCTATGTACATGCTTTAGAAGAAGATTGGCTCATTAACGGTATAAAAGGGCTTCCTATCGCTCAAATCCGGAAAGACATCGCTCGTGATATTACTTTACCTACCCCTAAAACATTTCAACCTGAGACATTCAAGCCATTTCAAGGAACACCAACAAAATTACTAAAAGATGGAGATATTATTGATATCGGAAATAGGAAAGTTCAAATTATACATACTCCAGGTCACTCACCGGGGCATATTTGCATATACGTTTATGAAACTGCGTTTTTATTTACAGGAGATTTACTTTATGAAGGCACGATTTTTGCATTTTATCCATCGACAAATCCTGTAGACTTAGTTCAGTCTCTAAACAAAATTACAAACTTCTCTCCTATTAAACAAATTTACGGTTCACATCATACACTTGGTCTTTCTCCTACTATATTGAAAGAAGTAAAATACGATATTCAATATTTAAGTGATAACAACCTCGTTCAACATGGAACCGGCATTCACTCATTCCAAAACTTCAGTATTCAATTTTAACTACAAAAAAGGTGTTTCCACATATAGAAACACCCTTTTTACCTTTTATATATTTTATAAACAACTTCCACTAAAACTTTACTCGCTTGTACAAATACATGTTTTCGCTTTCCATCCTCAACGAATCTATTTGAGCAGCCATTCATAATCATCATACAACTAATTATGACTAGCACTACACTTCTATTCTTGTTAGTCACTTTATGCCACTCCACTATTAAAAACTTCATTTAAATTTATCCTATCAAAAAATTTTACACGAATAATAAACCGAAAGAATATGCAATTCTGCATATTCCCACGTTTTATTACGATGTTATGATTTAATTTAGTTAAAGAACACGTATAACGAGGTGACTAACTTGAAGTTTAAAGCGAAAAAAAATCCATTTCACGTCATTTTTATTACATTATTTATAATTATTTTTTTCATTTCGCTATTCTTCCAAAACGAAAATTCTATTTTTTTCACTCTTATGATGCTGTTAAATATCGTGAATCTCTCTTCATTCTATTTCTCTCACTACAACATAACGGAATCTTCTCTTATTGTAAAACACGGTTTCATATTACGTACTGAAATTCCATTTGAAAATATCCGTCACATTAAATACTCTGGCAAAACACTCCGTTCAGAAAAATGGACTAGGCAGCAATTAGAAATTGATTATAATTTATTTGACTCTGTGACAACTTTCGTACCACAAGAAGAAGAAAAATTCATTTCACTCTTAAAGGAGAACTGTCCGAATATGAAAGTAATGAATACGTCTTCTAACAAATAATATCTTTTGGAGCTTGCAGTAGTACAAGTGGCGGAAACATAAATAAATATCAAAAAAAGCCAAGATTCTAAATTAAGAATCTTGGCCTCTTCTATTATTCTTTCGGAGCAATCATTTTTTTCGGATCTACAATCTCATCAAATTGCTCTTCTGTTAGTAGTCCAGATTGCAATGCTGCTTCTTTTAAAGTTAACCCTTCTTTATGGGCATGCTTTGCAATTTTCGCGGCATTTTCATACCCGATATGTGGGTTTAGCGCTGTTACAAGCATTAATGAACGATTTACATTTTCATTAATTACTTCTTCATCTGCTTCAATACCAACTGCACATTTATCATTAAACGAAACGGTTGCATCCGCTAATAAGTGAGCAGATTGCAGGAAGTTGTAAGCAATAACTGGTTTGAATACGTTTAGCTCAAAATTACCTTGGCTCGCAGCAAATCCGATTGTTGTGTCATTCCCCATAACTTGTGCTACAACCATTGTTAATGCTTCACTTTGCGTTGGATTTACTTTACCTGGCATAATAGAGCTTCCTGGTTCATTTGCAGGGATAATAATTTCCCCAAGACCACTTCGTGGACCACTTGCAAGCCAGCGCACATCGTTAGCTATCTTCATTAAATCAGCAGCTAATGCTTTTAATGCTCCATGTGCAAATACAACTTCATCATGGCTCGTTAACGCATGGAATTTATTTGGTGCAGAAACAAATTGTTTACCTGTAAACAGACTAATTTCTTCTGCTACCATCTCACCAAATTTAGGGTGCGCATTAATTCCAGTTCCAACCGCAGTACCACCAATTGCTAATTCTTTCATATATGTATTGCTATCTGCAATCATACGCTCTGTTTTTTCAAGCATACGGTGCCATCCGCTAATTTCTTGTCCTAACGTTAAAGGTGTTGCATCTTGTAAATGCGTACGGCCGATTTTAATAATATGTTCAAATGCAGTTACTTTTTCTGCTAATGTTTCTTTTAATTTTGTAATAGCTGGCAATACATGATTTTCTACCGCAATTACACACGCTACATGAAGTGCCGTTGGGAACGTATCATTTGAACTTTGAGACATGTTCACGTCATCATTCGGATGAATATGTACGTCAGATCCCTTTTCTTTCAAAATTTGATTACCGCGGTTTGCAATTACTTCATTTACATTCATATTCGATTGTGTACCACTACCGGTTTGCCATACGACAAGTGGAAAATGTTCATTCCATTTTTCTGCGATAACTTCATCAGCAGCTTCCACAATTGCTTGTGCTTTTTCTTCTGATAACTTCCCTAATTTTTGATTGCTAATCGCTGCACTCTTCTTTAAAATCGCAAATGCTTTTACAATTTCAAGTGGCATATGCTCTGTTCCAATCGGAAAATTTTCCTTACTACGCTGCGTTTGTGCTGCCCATAATTTATCAGCTGGAACTTTCATTTCTCCTAATGTATCTCTTTCAATTCTGTACTCCATTTTTTCATCCCCTTGAAAATAAAATACCTACATTTCTCATTTTAACAGACTTCCCTTCAAATGATAAGAATTCTCACTCGTATATATAAAAAAAATACCTTCTGCCATCGCAGAAGGTATTTTTTTATGATGCTTGCTTTCCTTTTTCAGCGTCATCTACATACCAAATGAATTTTCCTGTATATCCGTAAATAACTGCCAAAATTAATGAAACAAAGCTTAACCACATAAACGGAACATATGAGAACGTTGCTACACCTAAAATACCAGCCATAAAAATACCATTATCCGACCACGGAACCATACCAGAAGTTAACGTTCCACCTACTTCTGAGTTACGCGCTAATACACGGCGGTCTATTTTTAATTTATCATAGCTATCTTCCATAATTTTCGGTGTTAAAATAAGTGATACGTACATCGCACAACCAAATATATTAGCTAAGAATGCCACAATTAACGTAGACAACGTTACATTACCTGCAGAATTTAATTTCTTCTCAAATTTTGATACGATTACTTTTAAAACTCCTAGCTTTTCAAGTAGTCCACCAAAACCTAAGCCGAAAATAATAACGGCTACTGAACTAAGCATACCGTTAATTCCACCACGGTTTAATAACTTATCGACAAACTCGACACCAGATTGAATTGAGAATCCGTTATATGCTGTTCCAATTGCCTCTCCAAAGTGCATCCCTTGGAAAAGAGTTGCCCAAATTGCACCAATTAAAGCTCCCATAGCAATTGTTGGCATAGAAGGTTTCTTCAGCGCCAATAGCACAATAACGATTACAGCAGGAACAAGCATCCATATTTTAATATCAAATTGCTTTAATAAAGCTTCTTTTAAAAACTCTACTCTATTTAAATCTACATTATCCCCGCCATACATCCATCCAGCAACAGTAAACATAATGCTGGTAATAATAAAAGCTGGAACGTCTAATACGAGCATAGCTCGAACGTGAGCAATAACATCTACTTTTGCCATAGAAGCTGCAAGAACTGTGCTATCAGAAAGTGGTGATAATTTGTCTCCGAAATAAGCTCCTGAAAGAACTGCCCCCGCAACAAGCGGAAGTGGTAATCCAAGCCCTTCACCAATTGCCATCATAGCAATACCAGCTGTTCCAACTGTTCCCCATGATGTTCCTGTCGCGATAGAAGTTATTGAACAAATAATTAAAGTTGCCAATAAGAATATGCTAGGATGAATGAATTCTAATCCATAATAAATTAATGTAGGTACAACCCCACCAGCAATCCATGTTCCAATTAAAGCTCCAACTGCAACTAAAATAAGAATTGCTTCTAATCCATTAGAAATCCCTTTCGTAATTGCATCTTGCAATTCTTGATAACGAAATCCTAATCTTAATCCAAGCGCAATAACTAAAAACCATGAAATAAATAGCGCTAATTGAATTGGGAGATCAAAAATCGTTTGGAAGGAAAAGACGACAGCAAGAAATAGGCATAAAAGAATAATAATTTCTAGCATCGATGGTAATCTTACACTTTTCATTTTTTTCTCTCCTTACAAGTCGATAACATGATGTATGTAGTCTTACGTGTATGTAGTATACAATTAGCGAAGACAAAACAAAATTTTCATATTATTTCGATTTATTTTTTCAGTATAATATATTCACAACCCTTTCTATTGTAAAAGTAGATTGCGCTTTTCGCAATGAAAAATATAAAAAATGTTGTATTTTTATTTATTTAGATAAAAACACCTAATGAAATAAAAATTTAATCAATGAGGGTTTTATCCATCCCCACTAATTATTAACCCATAATAACCTTTTTAATATTTGCCTCAACAAAACTTTTTACTACCGCTTTCACCTCATATGTAATAATATATTTCCACATAAAAAAAGAGCACACATCATTTAATCGATGCATGCCCCTCTTTTATTTATACATATTTTGTATCTCTTCTTTATTTTTAAGTATTTCCGAAAACTTATCGCTACAACCTTTCGGAAATAAAACTCCGAGTCCATATGAATGCCCAAACTGAAAATGAGGGT
The DNA here is from genome assembly GCF_016650935.1 of Bacillus sp. TH25. Lineage (NCBI taxonomy): Bacteria > Bacillati > Bacillota > Bacilli > Caryophanales > Bacillaceae > Bacillus > Bacillus sp. TH25. Next base: position 184,896 of record NZ_JAEKEU010000009.1, read on the forward strand.
ATTTCACCTTGACCTCATCCCAAAACTTATACACACCGAAATCACCGTTTTTAACTTCAATATCATGAAATAATACAATACCGTTTTTCGCAACTTTAGGTAACCATGTTTTATAATCATGAGAAACAGCTTCATACGTATGATAGCCATCAATATGCAAAAGATTTATCGTTTCATCTTGAAACTCATCCAGAGCATCATCAAAAGTAGACCGAATTAAATTCCCTATATTCAGGTAGTTATCCCTCACCACTTTTTCTACTATTTGAAAAACCCCTTCTCCATATGGACCTGTATGCCCATCTCCAGCCCAAGTATCTACAGCAAAACATTTTGTGGCTAACCCACCATCTTTTACCCCCTGGCAAAAACTAAAAAAGGAAGCACCTAAATGCGTACCTAACTCAACTAAAGTTGCTGGTTCTTCAAATCTTACTAAATCATATGCGAAATCTAAATGCCCACTCCATGCAGATTGTGACCGAATAATAGGACTAAAATTTTCAAATTCAAACGATGGTTTATGAGTAACCCAGTTCATCACGTATCTCCTTATACACATATTTTTAACAAACCAAATTACTCTTATCTTTATTTTTTTGGCGTCGCGATTATGATTATATTTCATAAAAAGATGAAGAATTACCCCATTCTTATTGGGGTAAAGCATCATATACATATGGATTTGCTGGCTTCTTAATCTTCTCTACTTTACTTATTTTCACAAGTGGAAATAGCATTCCTTAGAACCAGAAGCATTGAAAAACTTGGATGAACGATATGGAGATCAAATAACTGAACTTGTATTTATCGGCATCGATATGAATCGTTCTATTAACAGAAAAAGAAATGAAACAAGATTGAAATACATTTGTTGATCCTATTCCCGCTTTTACTTTCACTTCATAATAAAAAAGCTTCCGTAGCATGGAGCCTTTTTCACTTTGTAGTACTCTTATTTAACATATTTGCTTTAATAAGAAACACAATTGTACCTAAAACAATTAAGATAGCATATACGATACCAACTACATCACCTATTTTTTCTAAGCCAAACGGTAATAGTATAGTAGCAACTCCGACTATATAGGAAAACACACCTGAAAGCTTCGCTAATTTATTTTTATCTCCAACAAACGTTTCTTCCTGATAGCCTGCCAACAAAAACAATCTCTTTTTCACATGTATTTGATAGCCTAAAAAAATGATAAGTAATCCAACAAATAAACAAACCAAAAATCCTGCTAGCATATAACTCCCCCCCTACGATATTTTACTATACACAAAAAAAGATGATCGTTCTTAATAAAATGAAACTTTAATCAGTGGGGGTTTTTCCATCCTCCACTGATTATTAGCCCTCACCAATTGGACTTTTACGAGCAGCACGACTCCCACCTAACTTCCTCGCATTCGCCGAATTTCAAGGTGGGAGTCTTACTGCCCGTTAATGCGGGATAAACAATTTTATTTTTAATTAGAAATTTCAGTTTATTGATATTCCATTCTGTGATATATTGCATATTGTATCCAATATATTTTTTTAAAAAGGAGGACTTATATATTTTATGGATTCAAATCGTTTAAAAGGAATTATTATGGTTGTAATCGGTGCTTGTTTATGGGGCTTATCCGGAACAGCTGCGCAACAACTTTTTCAATATGAAAACGTTTCTACTGAATGGTTAGTTACAATCCGTTTGCTTATATCCGGTGCTATTTTGCTCATTATGTCATCATTCGGAGCGAACAAAAAAGAAATATTTGGAATTTGGAAACAAAAGTCTGATGCAAATAAGATAATTTTGTTCGGTCTTTTAGGCATGCTTGCTGTACAGTACACGTACTTCGCTTCTATTAAAGAAGGAAACGCTGCTGTTGCAACTTTGTTACAATATTTAGCCCCTATATTTATCACTGTATACTTACTTTTCAAATGGAGCGTTCGTCCATCAAAAATTGATTATATTTCAATTACCCTCTCATTAGTAGGGACTTTTCTCCTATTAACAAACGGTTCTGTTCATAACTTAGCTGTATCTACACCTGCTATCATTTGGGGCATTTTATCTGGACTATCTCTTGCATTTTATAGTTTGTATTCAAAAGAATTGTTAGAAAAGTGGTCTTCATCCATTATCGTTGGATGGGGGATGATCATTGGGGGGATTGGCGTAACGATTTTACACTTTATTTCCACAAACGAATTCATTTTATTATCAACTATGAAATATGTAAAACTAAGTACCCTCCCGCTCATTACATTTGTCGTCATTTTCGGGACACTCATCGCATTTTATTTATACTTAGATAGCATAAGATACCTTACGCCTAAAGAAACAACATTATTTGGCTGTACAGAACCACTCGCAGCTATTATTTCTTCTGTGCTTATTTTGCACGTACCGTTTCAATCTTTTCAGTTATTAGGTGCTTTTTGTGTAATTGTAATGGTGCTCATATTAAGCCAAAAACCGGATAAAGGAAAACCAAAATTAAAGCTTGTTAATACGAAAAAGAAACATATACAATGAAAGGATTGAATTCACTATGCCTGTCCCTCAAAATTATAAAAAACCAGGAAGAGTTTCAGCAAAGTCACTCGTTTTAAATCAACTGCAAGATTGGATTATAGAAGGTGTTTTACGACCTGATGAAAAAATAAATGATGGGGAATTGGCAGAAGCACTAGGAGTAAGCAGAACACCTGTTAGAGAAGCTTTACAAATTTTAGAGCTTTCTGGATTAGTTGAAATGGTACCTGGGCAAAAAACGAAAATCGCGCCTATTAAGTTAGACGACGTATCTATCATTTATGAGACGATAGCTGGTCTTCACTCAATTATAGGAAAGCAAGCACTGCAAAAAGTTATAGACGCTGATATTAAACTACTTTCCGAGATAAATGATGCTTTTCAACAATCTATACATGAAAAAGATTCAAAAAAAGCTTTAGAACTAGATATACGATTTCACAATACAATTACTTCTATTGCTAAAAACCGATATATTGAACCTTTTCTAGAAAATATGCAACTTCACATTTTACGCCTTGAATATTTATTTTTCCAAAACTTCGTGCCTGCAAGTCAATCTATTAAAGAACATCACTCTATAATTCAAGCACTACAAAAACAGGATGAAAAACGAATGGAACAAATGATGTCTCAAAACTGGCTCCGTCCAATGAAAGAAATACAAAAAATAATTTCTATGAAATAATAAAGCTGGTTACACAAAAGTGTAACCAGCTCCTTCTTTAATAATCTATGTGCTATGCCTGAATATTTGCGTAATCTTCAATATGCTCGTACTCTTTTTCCAATTCCTCTAAAGACAGCTCGTATAATTGTCGGTCGCGAATCTTAAACACCCCTGCTCCAATTAACTCATCAATTAAATGTCTCTTACGATTTTCAACAGCAAAACGGAGTTGACTACTCATCTTTTAAAAAACTCCTTTCTACGATCATTGAAAATGATAATCTTTATCAATTACCACTTTTGATTATAAAAGATGATTCTTAATAAGTAAAGTAATCTTATGAAATATTTACCTTACAAAGTATTTGTGGCCACATTATATATATGTATGCCACGCGAAAAATGTTATGACATTTTTTCATACCCTTTTTCTTTCATACTTTGCAAGTTGTCTCATTATGGTTAAATTCACCTTCTATTTCAACTTGAATGGTGACATGTTCTACATGAAATTTCCCCTTTAATACATCCGTTGCTTCTTTCAATACGCTTTGCGTTTCATTACCTTCGATAATAAGATGGCAAGTTAATACTTGAAAATCTGATGTTACAGACCATATATGTAAATCATGAACTTCTTTTACAATAGTAATATTTAATAATGTATTTTTCACCTCTTCAGCATCTATGTGCTGCGGTGCACCTTCCATTAATATATGAACTGTATCACGTGTTACACGCCATCCACTTATAATGACTAAAATAGACACAAGAATACTAGCAACCGCATCTGCAGCAGTCCATCCAAAAAATTTAATAAATAACGCAGCAATAATCGCTCCAACTGAACCTAATAAATCGCCTAGTACATGTAAGAACGCACTTCTTAAATTTAAATTACCTTTCACATCTCCGCCTCTCATTAATATCCAAGCTGATACAATATTAATAAGCAGACCAAGCACAGCAATAATGAGCATTCCATTACTAGCGATTTCAACTGGTTCCTTAAAACGACGAATTGCTTCAATAAAAATATATACTGAAATGACAATAAGAACGACACCATTACATAATGCCGCTAACATTTCGACTCGCTTATACCCATATGTTTTCGCGGCCGTTGCCGTTTTTTCCCCAAGCTTGAACGCAAGTAAACTTAAAGCTAAGGATACTGCATCACTTAACATATGCCCTGCGTCAGACAATAGTGCTAAGCTATTTGTTACAAATCCGCCAATAACTTCAGCAATCATAAAGCTTGTTGTTAATAAGAAGGCAATTAATAACGCTTTTTTATTTTTTGAATGACCGTGATCATGTGAGTGTCCCATACAAATACTCCTTTAAGTGCAATATCTGTATGTTAGTATGAAACACATTCCCTATCTTTATCCCCCATTAACGCCCGATAGTGAATGCTACTAATCCGTAGAAGATGAACAATACCCCACTGATTAAAGTTTCACTTTATCCCGCTTCCTCTGTATACAAACTTCGCTACTTTTCAAACAAGTCCTTTTTCTCAACTAAAAACAAGACTACTTCTTTTTTATTTTCATATTGTTTACTAATGAAAGAATTTTTAAGGGGGTTACAAAATTGAAACGACTATTTCTCTGCATGGAGCGTGAACTTGTTGTAGTAAAAGAACAATATGGTAACTATGAAACCACATATCCTTTACAAAATATGCAACCTACCTGTATTGCCGTGGATCCATTCCAAACGAATCGTGTATATTGCGGGACATTTGGACGAGGTTTATGGCTAAGTGACGATGGCGGAGATGCCTGGAGACCGATTGGTGATTCTTATCGTTATTTTGATTTTCCGAAAGAGGATGGTATTTTACATTCTTCAATTACTTCCATTACGATAAGCCCTAATGAACAAGTTAACGGATATGGCGTCGTTTATGTAGGTACAGAACCTAGTGCTTTATTCCGTTCAGAAAATGGTGGTGAAACGTGGACTGAACTTAAAAATATGAAATCATTATTATCTTCCTATACGTGGGCTTTTCCGCCTAGACCTTTTACCCATCACGTACGCTGGATTACAGTTGATCCAAACAATCCAAATACACTCCATGTTTCAATCGAAGCTGGTGCTGTTATTCAAAGTAATGATAAAGGGCATACATGGATTGATAAAAAATTCGGTGCTCCTATCGATGCTCATCAATTACTCATGCACCCTGAAGCCCCAAATCGCCTTTATGCATCATGTGGTGACGGATTTATGGGCGGACCTGATCGCGCATATCTTGAAAGTTATAATAGCGGAAACAGCTGGATCTCATACAGTGAAGGACTTGAACATCATTATTTATACAGCATGGCTATCGATCCGGCTGATTGCGATACAATTCTCGTTTCTGCCGCACCGAGTGCTGATTTAGCTCATCACCGTATTCCTTATGAATCTTATATTTATCGTAAAACGAAAGAGACTCCGTTCCAGCAAGTACAGCAAGGTCTACCCTCTGCAATTGGTACAGTCATTTCGATGTTTGCTACAAATCCGGCCGAACCACATACGTTTTACACTTTAAATAACAATGGCATCTTTCAATCCACTGATAGCGGTGAAACGTGGGAACAACTAAATATTCCATGGAAAGATGAATATAAAACGCAGCATCCGCATGCGTTACTCGTTACTAATTCTTAACGAAAAAGAGACTGCCTAATGTTTTTAGGCAGTCTCTCTTTTATTTCTTTAAATCAATTACGATATCATCTAGAACAATATCTTTACTCTTCGCTTCTTTTTTCGGCACTTCAATTTTCTTCTCGATTCCATTAATAAATTCCACTCCACCAAAGTTTTCTGGTGTATGCACTCGTAAGTTCACATGAGGTGTAACGATAAGCTTTGTTGCATTTTCGTTCAACTTTTGGAATGTAGCACTCCAACTACTTTTATGCGGTTCTGCTACTGTACTACTTCCGCCATTTCCTTCACCTGCATATCTATTTCCTAAATCATCTTTTATTTCTAACTCAACATCCGCACTATCCCATATACTTCTTAATGCCTTAGATTCTTCTTGATTATAAAAAACGATAAATGACATCGGGGTTACTTCCATTTTGTCTATGTTTACTTTTATTAATTCATTTTCAGTACTTCCTTTAAGTTTCATTTCTTTACTTTCCATAGCATTTAAAGACAGCGCAAAATTCCAATCCCCTTTTATTGATTGTTTTCCATCTATTGTTTCTATTTTGTCTATCTCCCACTTGATATTTGCAACATTCATTTTTTTACCATCAACATCACTTGCTGTACTCATACCCACATACTTTTTATCCCCTATTTTTGTAATTTTAGAGCTACCAGTCATACCATTAAAACTTACAACCTGTAAGGATTCAAGGATGTTTGGATTTTCTCCTAAATCTCTATCACTTTCAATAGAATACGTTATTGTTACAGTTCTCCCGTTAAAAACAGCATCATTGAGTGTAACTTTAACCCCATTACTCTCTTTCGTCATATTCAATTCAGTCGAAAACTCTTTATAATTTTCATGTACCCCTGTTCTACCATTATCTAAAAATCGGAATATGTCACCTACAATTGGCAATCCCCCGGCATATGTAGGAAACCCAATACCAAGCGTTGCAACTGATAATCCTACTAAAATAGATGCAGCAGCAACACCTTTTTTCCAACTTTTCATCTTTTTCTTCGTACGTATCGATTGTTTTACATTGCGTTTTACTTTTTCTTTTTCAATTTCAGAAGCCTCAATTTCCTCAAGTTCTTTTTCATCTATATCAATGTCATTTAATAATTCATAAATGTCTTTCATATTGCACTACCTCCAAAACTAATATTCGTAGCATTTTGTTGTAGTTTCTTTTTTCCCCGGTACACACGATTATCAATCGCTGCCCTGGTTAATCCTAATTTGTCACCGATTTCCTCTGTCTTCATACCGAGGAGATATTTCATAACGAACACCTTTTGATCTAAAGGTTCCAATTGATTAATAAGCTTCAATAACTCTTCCCTATCTTCCATAACGATTAATTCATCTTCTGCCGATTTTTCTGTACTAATATGAAACTCATCTGAAATAATTTCTACTGTTCTAGTCGCTTTCCGGTAATAATCAATCGCCTTAAACTTTGCAATCGCTGCAATCCATTTTTTAAAATCATTCGGCTCTCCATGAAATTTATTTGCATTATTCCAAATGGAAAGAAATATATCGTTAACACATTCCTCTATGAGTCCATCATTTTGAACCGGAAGAAGAACTTTGTGCGTTATCCCCTTTATGAGCGGTAAGTATGTATCGACAACAAATTCTAGCGCATCTTCCTTCTGCCGCTGTAATCTTTTTATAAAATTTTTCTCATTTGATTTCATGTAGCGATTCCCCTTATTTTTTTGTAAAAGCTTTTACACCCTATATAACGTCTAAAAAAATATTTTCTCTCATCTTTTTTATTTTTTGTATGTAATGGAATACTTTTCCTTAGCCATTGTCTCATATAAATATAAGCTTGAAGAAAATTTTCTCAAGTCTGTAATTCAATTAGTGTAGTACACTATTTATGCAGACACTCTTTAACCTGGTGTACATTTCATTTAATTAATCTACTTTTATAATTTTAAATTAGGAGATGAGATTTGTATGTGTGGAATTACAGGTTGGGTAGATTGGAAAAAGGATCTTTCAAATGAACATGTTATTTTAGAAAAGATGGCGAATAGTATTCAGCATCGCGGTCCTGATGCTGAAGGATTTTGGTTTTCACCTCATGCGGCTTTTGCACACCGACGTTTAATTGTTATTGACCCAGAAGGCGGGACGCAGCCAAAAACATTCCGTGCCGGTGATTATACGTATACTCTTACTTATAATGGAGAAATTTATAATTTTCGTGAGCTGAGAGAGCAGCTTCAAAAACGTGGGCATGCATTTGAAACTCACTCAGATACAGAAGTGTTACTACATGCTTATTTAGAATGGAAAGAAGACTGCGTACAACATTTAAACGGAATTTTCGCTTTCGCCTTATGGGATGATCAGAAGCAACAACTGTTTTTAGCACGCGATCATTTAGGTGTAAAACCACTTTTTTATTCGGAAAGAAATGACAGTATTATTTTCGGATCTGAAATAAAAGCGTTATTAGCTCATCCATCTGTTCCTGCTGAAATTGATGCGGATGGAATAAATGAAATATTTGGATTAGGCTTATTTCGAACTCCAGGATGTGGCGTCTTTAAACATATTCAAGAAGTTCGTGCTGGACATTCTATAACATTCACACGTGATAAAAAAGTAGTTAAGAAGTATTGGAATTTAGAAAGTAAGATCCATACAGACTCTACCCAAGACACATCTTCTCATATTTTATCTATTTTACAAGATACAGTAAAAAGACAATTAATTGCCGATGTTCCTCTCGTCTGTATGTTATCAGGCGGATTAGACTCTAGCGGTATTACTGCACTGGCAGGTAAAGAATTTGCAGAGGAAAACAAAACACTTCACACGTATTCAATTGATTTTGTAAACAGCGCAAAAGATTTCGAGCTGACATTTGCTCGTACTGGTTTAGATGCTCCTTGGGTAAAACGCGTTTCTGAACATGTAGGGACATCGCACCATGATATTATTGTGAATGCTGAAGAGTTAGCAAATCACTTATTCGTTCCCCTTCACGCGAAAGATTTACCGAGTGCTGGCGAAATGGAAACTTCACTTTATTTACTATTTTGCGAAATGAAAAAAGATGCAACCGTAGCTTTATCTGGAGAATCTGCTGATGAAGTATTCGGGGGATATCCTTGGTTTCATCAAGAAGAACTATTATATGTAGATAAGTTTCCGTGGTTAACAAACTGGAAAAACACATCTTCTCTATTATTAAACGACGTAACAACTCAATGTAATCCTGAGCAGTATATTAATAAACGATTCCATGAAGCTGCTCTTGAAGTACCTACTCTTGAAGGTGAAAGTAAAAAATCCGCGAAACAACGTCAAATGTTTTATTTATTTTTAACACGATTCCTTCCGTTCTTACTCGACCGTAAAGACCGTATGAGTATGGCTGTAGGATTTGAAGTTCGTGTACCGTTTTGCGATTATAGACTAGTTGAATATTTATGGAATGTTCCTTTCAATATTAAAAGTATTGATAATATCGAAAAGGGAATTTTACGTAGAGCGCTGAAACCGGCTTTACCTGATGATGTGCGAAATAGAAGAAAAAGCGCTTACCCTACTTCACAGGATCCACACTATTTACAAACAATCCGCAATTTAACGCTTGATATGTGCAGCAATAAAAACAATCCTGTTTTCTCACTCATTAACCATTCCATATTACTTGCAATTGCTGATCAAAGTAACAAAGAGATTACCAATTTTGAAGCAAGAAGTGCTATGGAGTATATGCTACAAGTAAATGAATGGTTAAAAACGTATCATATTCATATTGCTTAACAAAAAAGAGTTCAAGGACAAAAACCCTTGAACTCTCTTTCATTTATTAATTGGCACATTGTCTATTTTCAGTATCGATGGACCATCCAATAATAGTGGCACAATCTCTACCTTTCCACTGAAGTACATTTGTTAATACAGGCTCAATCTGTAAACAAGATCCGTCGTGTAATATTTCTACTAAAGATTGATCATCATCAAACTTTCGTTTATCACATTCTAAAATACCATCCGTTGCCATTACAATGTGATTCGTTCCTTTTTCTAATCCCCTTATCCCTGATGTAAAACAAGGTGTATTCGCTGCAAAAATATTTTTTCTTCCTATATACTCATAGTTCTTACGCTTATTTAGCCTACCTTTTCCATTCTTCGTTTGCTCTGAATGGAATAAATACGCGAAGCAATCACCAACTGATAGCCAATATAAGAACTCGCCTTTTCGTAAACAAATTAAACATGCAAGTTCCTCATCATCTTGGTCACATTTCTCGATAAAGAGCTCATCTGTAAATAACGCTAATAAATACATATGTGTATGATGAAAAGCTAAATGGATTGGGTATGAAAATAACTCTTTTAGTTTTTCTTCTCTTTCTGAAATCGCTTCTATTATATAATGTATATTTTTCGTTTTATGATGTGTATCAAAAATCATAACAAATTCAAATGCTAATTTCGGATCCCACCAAGCTAGCACTGCATCTCCTCTTTCATATGCATCACTCTCTTGATTTCCTCCATATACGCCGACTGAAAGAGGACCACATTTTTCAACATGTATTTGATCTACATACATCTTTTCATGACTAATCCATTTAAATGTATTCACAGCTATCATCCTCTCTCTTGCTAAATGTATACCTTTACACATAGATTACCTTATATTTCAATAAAAATAAACTTTTTCAACATTTTTAATGAAAATACAAGGATTTTACTTCTGAATCAACGAATATATCTTACTATACGATATAAAAATAGGAGGATTTATCATTATGAAAGACATTAATCAACATTGGGAAAGTATTTATTATCACTTACGATATGAATATGAAGACAACCTTTCTCACCAAGCTATTCGTATTTTACAAATCGTTTCTCGTGAGAAAGATATAACAATTGGAAAAGTTGCTACTGAGCTTAGTCTCTCTCATAACACAGCATCTGAACACGTAAAGCGCCTTATTCAAAAAGGATTTATTATAAAAGAAAGAAACAAACACGATGAAAGGGTTGTAAACCTTACTTTAACGAAAGAAGGCATTGAAGTATTAGAAAAGCATACTTTACTAGATAAAGAAAAGATAAAAATATTAGAATCACAGTTATCAAAAGAAGAGCAACAACTAATAGAAAAAGCCTTTTCGTTATTAGCGAAGGAGGCAAAATATGCATTTCCTCGTTAAAGTAATCGTTTCGGCACTTATTATCGGCGTTATTACTGAAGTCGCTAAACATTATAGTACGATAGGCGGCTTTATTGCTGCCCTTCCACTCGTTAGTTTACTAAGCCTATTTTGGATTTCTTTCGAAGGTGGGAGTAAACAAGAATTAAGTCAATTCGCTTTAGGCGTATTATATGGATTTCCTGCATCCGCACTACTATTATTTATTGTTTATATCGGTTTAAAGAACTCCTTTTCACTTAGTACATCTATACTCTTCGGCATATGTGCCTGGTGTATCGTCTTTACTTGCCAAAAAATATTTCAAGCTTAGGGGGAATTACTATTAATAGATCAGTAGAGATATTTGGACAAACTGTAGAAGTATATATAAGAGGTAACAGTAAACAAACTGTAGTCATTCAAACAGGAATGAGTTGCTCATTTTATGATTGGCTCCCTATTATAGAAGAGCTTTCACAACACTTTACAGTTGTTTCATACCATCGCCCAGGTTACGGAAAAAGTGAGCTAGGAAATACTCCACGTACAGCAAGGCAAGTTACAAAGGAACTACATATGTTACTAAACAAACTCCATATTCACAAGCCAATCATTCTAATCGGCCATTCCTATGGAGGGTTATGTGCACAACATTTTGCAATGTTACATGAAGATAGGCTGCAAGCACTTCTTTTAGTTGATTCTACTTCCATGAACTTACACCGATTAGATGAGCTTCATTTACCAGTTTCTGATGATATGTGGCTACAAAAATATCATACTTACTCCAACATGGATGCAGATGCACTTTATAATGAACTAAAATCTATGCTCGTCAATACAACAAAACAGCATATCAAATTTTCTACCTCTCCTTCATTATATAAAGCGACAGCTTCTGAACTGTCCGAGTGGAAAAATTGTGCTCGCTCAATAAAAAAACAACATAAAACATTAGAAATACCATTAATTTTTATCGGTAGAGATCCTCAATATTCTATTGCTCAATTAATTGAGGGCGGTATGCCAAAAGAAGAAGCTACACAACTTGAAGATATGTGGCAAGAACTTATTCGTGAACAATTAAATCTCTCAATAAACAGCCAATACATTTTGGCTGAACATGCTAGTCACGGGATAGAAAACGATCGTCCAGATGCTATCATTGAAGCCATTCACTTATTGTAAATAAAAAAAGGAAGCAACTAAAGCTGCTTCCTTACTTATCTATTCATAGTCTTCTTCATCATCGACTTCTTCATAATACGAACTCCCATTGCTTACATATATAGGACCGTTCGCAACATCAATACGTAGTACCCATGCCCACGGCACAGCTAAACGTTTATGTATTGCTCTCCAAAAGTTCATTGATTTTCTTTCGTACTCCTGGAACTCCTGAAGTAACTCTTTATAGGAGGAACCGTCTAACTGAATATTTGCTTCTAATAAACGAGAATGGGCATAGTACTGTAACTCTAGTTCAGCAGCAATCTCCATTTCTTCTTCCGTTGCCATACCTATAATTGCTCCATCTGCTGGTGCGATTTCATATACGTTGTGAACTTCAATAAGCCCTTCTTTCTCTTTCTCAAACATGTAAACAGCCTCCTTTAACCAATATTTTTTATGTTACAAAGTCATACTTCTACAATACCTTCTCCCTTTCCTCTTTTTTTGATAAACTTTTACAAATTATTTATCTGATAATCTGTAGACTGTATTCTTTCAGCAGAACTGAAACAATTATTATCAAAAGTTAATTTATACACATCAGGCATATGAAGGGTTTTCCAAAACTGAAAACCATATTTCGAATCAAAATAATTCATTAGTAATACCATAATATTCCCATGAGTACCTATTACAATATTCTTACCTTTATATTTTTTTAATATACTTTGCATACATATTACAGCGCGTCTTTGCGCTACATCATTTGATTCTCCGCCTTCGTATGCAAAAGTCCAGTCTTCCCATACCTTCTGAATAGCATCGTTAAAATCTGTTACTGGCTCTTTACTTAATAACCTTTCCCGTAAATCTTCTTCCAGTTGTATTGATAAATTATATGTATTCGCAATTCCTTGCACGGTTTGAATCGCCCTTTTATACGGGCTAGAAATAACAACATCAATGTTTTTGTCCTTTAACAAACTTGTTACATTACCTGCATCAATCTCTCCTTCTTCAGATAAGGGACGTTCCCTTTCTTCCTTTGTATATGTAGAGTGAGCGTGGCGAACGAAATATACTGTAGTCATTATTCAACTTCCTTTCTTAGTTTCAATCTATATTCCATGCAGTAAATAGGAAATCCTGTATCATGAATAGAAAAGAGCGCCTTTTAAAAAGCGCTCTTTTGTTTACATAATAAAATTATTCCATTATAACTTTCTTCTGAATTCTTCATCTGTTATAGCATCTTGAATAAAATAATCTATATTATTTCTCAGCTTTTGATATGCAACTTGATCTTCTATATCGTTAAACATAATTACAACTTCTACCTTATTCCCTTTCTTATCTGCAGTATACAAACTTTTTGTCAATACGAATGCGGTAGAACCACCTTTTTGACCAGCATATTCCAACTTACTATTTTCAACTGTTCCTTTAAAAACATTATCAATTTCATCTTGCATTGATTTTGGAAAATAATTTCTACTATTTATCTTTTTCATTAAACTCAAATAATCTTTAGCATTTGCACTCACTAATCGATCTGACCAAATACGCTGGAATTCCATATCTATTTTTAATGGTATATCACGTTTCTTCCATTCACTTTCATCTTTCATCCATTCATGTATTTGTAACACGTGTTTATTATATTCATCATTAGACATGTTACGTATCATTTCTAACGATTGATTTTCTGGCTCATTAAGCTCTTTTTCTACATACCCTCTCATATATAGTGAAGCAGTATACGAAGAGAACTTGTCATGACTAGTAAGTTCTAACTCTTTTAAACTATCATTTACTCTTTCTATCCCGAGTTTCTCTAATAAATATGTTGTATTTGCATTAGAACTATAATGAATCATCCGATACGATAAACTTAACTAAATCTATACAATTCAATCAAATTCACACAAGTTAGTGCTTCATCGTGTTCTCGCAACCCCGAAGGGACGAGGGGTATAACACTCCACACGAGGCAGTATCGTTACCTCCTATTATCAAGCATTTATTTTACCCATCTTGATAAATTTATCGACGCATTTACATCCCTATCGTGATGGCTATTGCATGAAACACAACGCCACTCACGTATTTTTAAACTCCACTGTCCTTCTGGTTGAACTGAATGGTCGTATTTTACTCCGCAACATGAGCAAATCTTGCTTGAGGCGAACCATTTATCAGCTTTTACATACTCAATGCCATACTTCTCGCACTTGTATGATAAACATTGAAAGAAGAAGTTTAATTTTTGAAATGAAAATGCTTTCGATAGTTTTTTGTTTTTTAACAGGTTTGAGATAGATAAGTCTTCCACAACAATCCTCATTGGTTTGGTTTTCACCAATTTAGCTGTTGCTTGATGGATATGGTTATTTCGGATATTCGTAATTTTCCTAGATAACCGCAGGTGCTCGGTTTTAGCTTTTTCATATCCGGCAGATTGAATTTTTACACCTTTTTTAAATCTCCTAGACATATCTCTTTGTGCTGACTTTTTCCTTTTCAAAAGCTTTTTAACCTTAGCATCTTTGTTTATATTTCGTTCTTTCAGACCATTAGAAGCTACAAAAAGCTCTTTTAAACCAACATCCACACCAATCGACTCATTGGTTAGTTCTTGTAATGCAAAGTCTTCTTGGAATCCTACACTAATCCACCAGTGACGACCGTCAAATGTAACTCTTGGATTGGATGTTTTTTTGTTTCTTGGTAGTTGTTGGCTTGTTTTCACTTCTCCAATGGACTGAATATGAACTACTTTCTTTCCTATAATCAGTCTTTCATAATTGGCATAAAATCCTTGGATTAAATCTTTTTTGGATTTATAAGAAGTGTGATAACCATTTTTGTACTTTTTGAACGAATTTTTTCTCGCCTTATCAAAATCTTTTGAAGCCTGTTTGGGAACTTGTGCGTTGATGTCATTTAACCACTCATATCTCTTTCGCTTCTTGATCTTTGTAAATCGTTTCTGTAAAGCTAACTGTGAAACAGATTTTCCAAATAGCTTATAATATCTATCACTCATTCTTTTACAATAGTTATAAGCGAATCTTGCAGCACCAGCATGGTTTCTAAGCACTTTTTCTTGTTCAGACGTTGGAATTAGCCTGACTTTCTTCGCCAATATCATCAGAATTTAACTCCTTTAATGAAAGATTGGTTCTTCTGAATAGTAGCGTGTTCCACCAGCATTCTCCTAAGACTACTAGGATACAAACCTGTTAATTCCGATACTTGACTGACTCGTGAAAATTTCATTATTATTCTCACCTCATTGAACCTAACATAGCACGTATGTTCGATAACTTCAATAAAGTTTGATAGATTCAATAAAATTTATCTTGTTCAACTAAGGGCGCAATTCCTTAGCCAGTTCTCTTATGAACTTCTCATGTTTTCACATGAGCGCAGACTATATGTTTATCTACTTAAAGATAGAGGATTTTTCCACCACCATAGGCTTGTGATGTACTCTCGTCAGTTATACGAGATAGTCGTTGAACGTTCATCTTATCAATTTTGACTTAGATGATTCGAGGCGGAAGCCCCATTGTTCTAGTGTTTAGGATTTAACCTTGCACGATCTGATTGATTTTTTCTGCTTTCGCGACATTCACGCTCGCTATTTCTAGCCACGTTGTAGTTCAATCAGCTTTAGGGATTGCCCGCAGTTAACCCTCACTACTAGCCAATCACTTGACTAGCAGGGCTTACTGATATATTTACTTAACTTTCGTTATAATTGGTTAAATAAATCGTAACAGTTAGTTACCCTTTTGCAACTTCTTCTAAAGCGATCTGCCCACTTTTCACTAATTCTCTCGCTTTAGCATCTTCTAACCAACCAGGATGCGCTCCACCATCAGTGTTTTTAACATAATATTTTTCTAAATCCTGCAATGAAATTTGTTCATCTCGACTTATTTTTCCTTCTGACACTTGCTTAGCAAATTCAACTGCTATTACGATTTTTGCCATACTTGCTAATGGTAATTTTTTATTTTCATTTACAGATGTTACTACTTCACCGTTTTTTCTAATAAGTAATGAACATGTTTCATCACCTTTATGTTCTTTTATGTAGTTTAATACGTAATCAGGATCTTCTTTTGACAAATAGTACTTCATAATAACAAAGAAAACTATAACAGCTACTACAATCACTCCTGCAACAATTCCTATAATCTTTAATATGTTCACAATATGCCCCCTTCTATATAATAATTATAACGAATCGAATTACAAAATTATACAAAATAGAGTAACTCTTCCTAAAACAGAAAGAGTTACTCTATTTCACATGATGTTATTTGTCCATTTAACGTAACGATTATATTTGAGTCGTCACTTTCTTTAACGCTATTTAGTCGATTTGAGTTAGGAGGACCAATTACAACTGACTCCTTAATTGGCGAAAGGTCCTTTCCTAATTTTTCTGCACTTACACCGTATGCAGCTTGAAATACTTCTGGCGGTGTTAATCTAAGTATGTCTGATCCCTCTGCTGTTTCAAACTGATCGTTATTGAAGAACAAATGTAATTGTACTTCTTCTGTTACCGCTGTAATCCAATGCCACCATCCCATTGGAATAAAGACAGTTTGCCCCGCTTTCACATGATAATTTTGCAATTGATTCGTTTCGGGATTTAAAATGGATGTAACTGCTTCTCCTGATACAACAACATCTAATTCCCACGCATTCGGATGCCAATGTGGTTCCCGCATATGCCCTTTCGTCATAAATAAATCAACAAACGCCCCTCCTATCATCGCAGGTAACTGCGTTGAGGTAACTTCATATGCAACGTTTTTCTCATCTCTTTTAAAAAAGACATTTTTTCTCGAATCAAAGAAAAGATTTGGCGTTCCTGAGCTTTTCTTTAAATTTTTATTATCTGTAACATAACCTGAATTACTCATTTTATCCCTCTTTTCCACTCCGAACATTTCCATCTGCACACTGTATCGTATGGAAAAAATGTATGTATGTGCCTAATCATTCACATAACAAAAAAAACATGCCTTCATGATGAGAGCATGTTTTGTGATTTTTTTCACATTGTTTAGTTAAAAAATAAACTTTTTACTTACCATGATGTAACATTAAATCACTGAGTTCTTCTTCAATGTGATTTAATTTCGCAACGCCTTCTTTCCATTTATGAATATAACGTGAAACCCCAACGAAAAATAAAATAATAATTGTGGAAAGAATAATACCATACACGATTGCTACAGTACTCATAGTTACACTTCCTTGTAATTAGTTATGTTTTTATTATAAACCTTTTTCTTTTAAAATACTTCGATTTCAACTTTTTGTAACAAAATTGATTTTTCTAATATTTCGTTCATAAAAATGGCATATTTTTCACAAATTATACAAAACTTCACCATATGTACTATTACCACATGAGTTATATTGTTAAATAGGAGAAAGTGAAATTTTAGTCAGTACGGGGTATCTATCCACACTGATTATTAGCCCGCACCAACCAGGATTTTACGGACCATTACTGTGGGATAAAGGGGATGAAATACTATGACGACTTGGTTTATTGTAATGTTAGTTGTATTTGGAGCATTTAAAATTATTGTTTCTAGCCTTCCTAACTCTGCTATTGAATCCATTATTAGCAGGTACGAAACACATCCACAACTTGAAGAAGAAAATGTGACTGTTACAATCAATGGAAATAACTTAGAAGGCGAAAAGAAATCCAAAATTATTCATGATTTTAACGAAGGATTATTTTTAGATCGCTATTATGCACCACCACACAATGAAGGCACTCCTTTAATTATCAATGCAAAACGTGGCAAAAAAGATTTTACATTTTATATTTATAGTCATGAAGAGCATGTTGATGTAGTAAAACAACATAAAAAGAAGGTAGTTGCTTATAGTTTACGCTCTAAAAACCTTCAAAATAATGATATGTTCGTGTCAGCTGATTTAGCTTAATACTCATATATTAGAAGAAGGAATCCACGTGCCATGGATTCCTTCTTTCCTATTTACTGAAAAATAAGCTCTGTCTTCAAACTATCTTTCGGTAACAACCATCCTTTTTGTTCTATACTCTTCATTAATAATTCTCTTTGTTTTGTTGCAATACTTTCCTCATTTGTTTTAAACGACACTTCTATTACGAAATCATCTTCTATTTTCCCTGTATTACTTAGTGGCCAAACTTCAATATTCGTTTTTATATTTTCAAACTCCCCTGTATACCGTTTCATTAATACAGGACCGTAAATACGAGAATTCTTGAGCATTTCTTCTCCCCAATTCGTATACAACCATTTGTTCATTTTCCCTGGCAACTTTTCTATTAACATGTTTTGAGCGGCTCGTTCGTTTGGTAAATCAAGTACTCCATACCCTTTAGCGCTGTAACTTTTCTTATTTGAAATACTTAACGTTTTTTTCTCAAATCCCCAATCTATTTCCGCCTCATAATTATCAGTTTTACTATCAAATCCATCCTTTTTAGCCACTTCTAGTGCTTCTTGAATTACACCATTTTGAATAGGATATCTTTTTTTATATGTTAGCTCAAAATCTTTACTAAATTCTTTCTTTCGAATTCTCGCAAACCAACCTTCATTACTTAAATTTTTATTTGCCGTATCTAAAAATTGCACCTGTATTCTTTCATAATTTGTACCAGCCTGAAAATATTCTAGTACCTCTTGATTCACCTCTTTGTTATAACCTAATACTTGTTCTGGCTTTAATAATAATTTCACTTCAAAACTAGGTTTCATCGGACTGGCGGCAAAGCCTTCCTTAACGTTATAAAGGAAACCACAAAAGAAAATGCTTACGAATACAAATACTTTTTTCATATACCTATCTCCTTTACATTTTAAATGACTTCTATACGTTCCATAGTAAGTGAATACACATTTTCATATCCTGCTATGCTAAGCTTTTCCTGCAATCGATCCGTATCCTCTTTCAAAGCATGTACTAACACCGTATGTTCTGGTAATAGTGTATTTAACATTTCCTTAACGTCACTTATACTTTGATGAACTTTATATGGAACTCGCTTCACCCTACATTCTTTACCTACACGTTCCTTCAAAAATTTTTCTGCAAAACTTCCTTTAGCAATATGTCCAGTAAAGATAATGGAATTTCGTTCTTCATGCCTAAGTTGTTCATAATACAACTGTGCTCGTTTCGTTTGCATATTCGCATCACTCATTACAACTATTCCGTAACTATTTTGCATACAAATGTCATTATCCATAACTATTATGTTTCTTTTTAAACTCTCCAGAACCCGTTCAAGTTTTTCATTATTTTTTAACCAATCTTTATATATGAACATCTCTTCAAATCCAGCAAAAATTTCTTTATCTACTATAATTGGAAGTTCTTTATATCGTTCATATAAATACAATACTATATCTTGCGCCCTACCAAGTGAGGGCAGTGGTAGTAATGCCGTTCCTTTATTTTGAGCAACTCGTTCAATTTCTGCACATAATTCGTCTACTCGTTCCTTTTGTGAAACATCATCAGTGTGATAAGCGGCATCTACAATTGCAATTTTTATATCGCTTCGCAAATCTTCAGGTAAATTAGCTCGTAGTATATTAGATTCTGCTGAATAATCACCAGAATAAAATACGTATGTATTACACATATCCACTAAAAACCAAACAGCTCCTAATACATGCCCACTATACCCCCATTGAAACCGCAACGTTGGTGTAATCTGTATCCATTCATTTGGATTACTAATCTCATCAATACATACATAATTTAGATCTTTAATATTTTGATCGTTATAAGGTAAATTCCACCCTTTTGAAAAATTGTAGTTTCCCCATTTTTCAAAATAAGCTGGAAGTTGCTCCTTCGTATAACGAGTCGTCCAAATTTTTTTCTTATATCCATACTTCGTCAATAAAGGTAAACCCATCGTATGGTCTTCATGAATATGTGATAAAAATACTGCATCCAAAAATGGAACAACTTCTCTTTCTATTTTAGGATAACTATCCTCATATGATCGATTAATACCACAATCAAATACTATTTTTGTCTCTTTATTTTTTACAAAATAGCAGGAACGACCGTATTCTCCCGCTCCTCCCCATACTTCCATCCTCATCATACTACCCCTTTTCGTTTTTGCTCCATATGTTGCAGAAGTAATAAGCACATTGTTGTAAGCCCAACAGAAACAACAGCCATTGCCATTCCTATAGATACTTCTCCTTGTTCAAATTGAGCAAAAATAAACGTGGCTGACGTTTCTACTGATGGAGGTAGTACGAGAAGCGATGCTACTAACTCTCTTATCGAAATCGTAAATGTCATCGCCCATCCAGCAAGAATTCCTGGAATAATAAGCGGCAATATTATTTTTCTGAAAATATAAATATAATTCCCAGAAAAAATACTTCCTGCCTGTACAAGAGAATCATCAATTTGTCCGAGCGATGCTTTTACATACTGCACCGTATAAGGTAAAAAGAGAACAACATACGTTACGATAACCATGACTGGTGTATTGTAAATTGACATAGGCATATAGGGTGAATTCCAAAATAAAATAAGCCCTACAACCATCACTATTCCTGGTACCATATTCGGTAACATGCCGCACATATCAAGCCATTTTTCAGAGGACTTTTTCCCCTTTCGAATCATAAGCGCCAAAAATACGCCAATAATTACAGCAACAATCGCCGTTACGAGTGAAAAAAGAAAACTGTTCCATAAAGCTTCTAATCCCGGAGAACCAATTGTAAATAATGCTTCATAATGGCTTGTTGTAAAGTTATTAAAATGTAAGCCACCGCCTCTTAACTTCGACAAAGAAGCAATAAGTATAGAAAAGTATGGGATTCCAATTGCTACTATTAGTAAGCCAATTACATAAACCCATGCTATAACGCGCGCAAATATAGACAAAGTATACCTTTTAGATTTCACACCTTTTCCACTAACCATTGCATATGTATACTTTCGATTCAATACATTTTGCATATACCAAATGAGCATACACGCACTAAGTAATAAAGAAGATAATGCTGTGGCACTGCCAAAATCAATCGGCCAACTAGAGATAAATTTATGAATCTCAGATGTTAACACATGGAATCCTATTCTACGTCCGAATGTAGCTGGTGTTCCAAATTCAGCAATCGTCTTTACGAAAATGAGTAAAGCACCCATTACATAACTTGATAACAATAACGGTAGTATTATTTTTCTTAAACGATAGAAAAAACTTCCACCATGAACTGCTGCAGCTTCTTCTTTACTACTCCCAATCTGAAGTAACGTGTTTTTCAACATGAAGTAAAGGAATGGGAATAAGTGCAGACTCATAATTAAAACCATACCGCCTAAACTAAAAAACGATGATGAAATCGGCTTTAAAGCCGGAAAAAATTGTTCAAAATAACCGTTAGGTTGCATGAACAAAATCCATCCCATCGATCCGATATAGGGTGGGGTCATAAATGGTATCATAAAAACAATATCTAACTTACTATACTTTCCTACATCTGTTTTACTCATAATGAACGCCAATGGAAACGCAAATATTGTAGCTCCTATTACAACGAGTACACCTAGAAGCATCGAATTTAGAAAAATCCCAGCTAATCCACCACTCTGCATGACTTCAAAAGGCTTTAAAAAATTCCAACTGCTATTTTCATATACACTAGAAAATAAAATGAGAAAAAGCGGAATGACGATTAACATCGCCACAAGTAACAACGCTACTGTCATTCCAACTTGTCTTACTGATACGAATCGATTTACCATGTAATCACCATCTTATTGAAATACTTTCTTAAATTGTTTTGCTATTTCATCTTGTTCTTTCTCAACTGTTTTCCAATCAATATTTAATACTGGAATCTCTTCTACATTCGGTCTATTTTCAGCTTTTATATCTTTTCTACCTGGCAACAAATACGCTTTAGAAACTTGTTTTTGCACATCATCTGATAATAAATAATCAATAAACTCTTTTGCACCTTCTACATTTTTACTATCCTTCATAATGCCTGCTGCACGTGGACTAATGACTGTTCCGCTTTTTGGATATACGATATCAACCGGTTCACCCTTTGCTTTTGCACTGTACGTCATATAGTCAACACCCGCAATTACCATATCTTTCGCACCTGTTACAACTGGGTCTAACGCTTCTTGGTTTGCCCCAGCTACTGTAACTTCATTTTTCTTAAGCTGTTCAAATAAATTCCATCCATCTTGTCCATTCTTTTTCACATATCCTGTTACAAAGTCTAAAGCTGAACCTGAAAGTGCTGGATCTGGAAGATTCACTTTCCCTTTCCATTCTCCTTTCGTTATATCGCTCCAATCTTCAGGTGCTGTCTTCACATTTTTTGTGTTATACACAATTCCTAATGCTGAAGCACTATATCCAAAATAATGTCCTTTATCATCCGACCATTCAGAACGAAGCTTATCAGCTTGTTTTGCTTCTTTATAAGCTAACGTTTGCCCATCTTTTTTTAATCCTTCCATCGCTGGTAAAGAAGCAAGTACGACAACGTCAACGACTGGATTTTTCTTTTCAGCCTCCATTCTTGCTAAAATCTTACCTGTTGTTCCTTGAAACATTTCTACTTTTATCCCTGTTTTCTTTTCAAAGTCCTTTTGAATTTTTTCTGCTAATCCTTTTGGTCCTGCACTATATACAACAATTTTCTTTTCATTAGCGTTTTTATTTTTTGCATCTACACTGCCTGTCTTTGAGCTACAACCTGTTACTACAGCAGAAAATAGTAAAGTACATACAAATAAAGACTTAAGCGAACTGAATTTCTTCATACGATTCTCCCCCTATATGATGAATACATTTTTTTGGTACATATAACGATACCGGTTTACCAACGCTTAGCTTACTATTGTGATAAGCTGTCCATACACCGAGTGTCCCCATGTTTACTTTCACTTCATAACGTTCTCCTACATATGTAACGTGCTGAACTTCACCTGTATACATTTCGCACAAGTCATTTTTTGTCCAGCTCACATGCTCTGGACGAATCATTTTTTTCCCCTCTACAAGCCAATTTGCCTTACCAACAAATTTTGCAACAAATTCATGAGACGGTTTCACATAAATGTCTTCTGGTGTTCCTTTTTGTAATACTTCACCCTGTTTCATGACAATAATTTGGTCTGACATTGACATAGCTTCTGTTTGATCATGTGTTACATACAATGCCGTTAAACCAATTGAATGAACGATGTCCATAAGTTCTAATCGCATTTCTTCTCGCAAAATTGCATCAAGCGCACTTAACGGTTCATCGAACAAAATAAAATGAGGTTTCGTTACAATTGCTCTAGCAAATGCGACACGTTGCTGCTGTCCACCTGAGAGTTCATGCGGATATCTTTTCTCCATACCTTGCAAACGAACTCGCTTTATCGCATCTTCTACCTTTTCTCTTAATTGATTCGTTTGCTTTGTAGCCCTTAAACCAAATGCAACATTTTCAAATACAGTCATATGCGGCCATAAAGCAAAATCTTGAAATACCATGCCGATATTCCGCTCATGAGGAGATGTTTTTATCTTTTTAGCAGAAGAATACATGCACTTATCTCCAAAATATATTTCACCTTTATCCGGTTCTTCAAGTCCTGCAATCATTCTAAGTAAAGTCGTTTTCCCGCATCCTGAAGGTCCTAAAAGTGTGGTGAATTCCCCTTTTTTCATTACAATCTGTAACGGCTTTAACGCCTGTGTTTTCCCAAATGCCTTTTCTAATCCATGAATTTTAATATCCATCGTTTCACCTCTCTCCCCTCATTCTTAACCTGCTTTCATTCTATCTGGAAGTTTTATACTGAATGTTAATGTACTGTAAAGATTAAATTAAAAAATCTCTAATAAACTATTTATTTCTATAGATTTTTTCTATAGTTAGAAGAAAAAGGGGCCAACTTATCATGAATCTCTTAAAATTAGAAATTGTAGTGCTTATTAAGAAATACAAAAAGCTTACTATTGTTGCAGAAAAACTTGGCGTTAAACAACCTACTATTACGTTTCATATAAAAAGCTTAGAAGAGGAACTTGGTGTGCCTTTATTTGAATTACGTTCCGGAAGGTATTTCTTAACAGAAGCTGGTGAAGCGTTGCATCATTATGCTTGTAAAATAGATGCACTTATGAAAGAAGCTAGGCGGGTCACACAAGAATTTAAAGATTTTAATAAAGGCGCTATAACAATTGGTGCTAGTTATGTACCAGCGACTTATCTTTTACCAGAAGTTGTTCACCAATTTCAATGCGAATTTCCAAATATAAAAATAACACTCATAGTAAAAACAGCTCCTGAAATTCGAACGATGCTACAAAATCATGAAATTGATCTCGGGATAATTTCTGCGGCACCTTTTGACGAACCACTTCTAAAACAAATGAATGTAATGCCTGATACACTTGTTCTTGCCTTTTCCAAAGAACATCATCTTTCTAAAAGAACAAATGTATCATTACAAGATATCGAAAAAGAACGTATATTATTGCATCGTAACCCATCTACAACGAGAGATTTACTTACACAATGGACGTTAGCACATAACATTACATTCCAATCAGAAATTGAACTAGATTCATTAGAAACGATGAAACAAATTTTAAAATATGGTAATGGGGTTGCCTTTATTTCAAAACTTGCTATTGAACAAGAAGTACAACGAAATGAGCTATGCTGTATACCGATCCCAGGATTTGAATTTCAGCGTAATATTTATACCATTCATCATGAGGACAGGTGGAATTCAAAAATAATTTCTTTTTTACTACAAAGTATCACTTCTTTTGCAGCAAAAAGTTAAAAGGCTGTCGTTATACACGACAGCCTTTTTAACTATATCTCTATTTATTTTTCTTTTCCTCAATTTTCACTTGTGCCTCTTCAGCCTTATCTAATGCTTCTGACACTTTTTTCTCTTTTTCTTTTACTTCATCTATACTATCGACAGCTTTAATTAGTTTATCGATTCCTTCTTCATTTACTTTTTTTCGTTTCGCTACTCTTTCATTTACTTTTTCTTCAACGTCTTTTGCTTTTTGAAGCATATTTTCTGCATTTGATTTCACAGCCTTTTCAAGTGCATCATCTTTTTTCTTTTGCAACACTTCATTCGCATCGTCTTTCGTTTCTAAATACTTACCATCTTTTAATGCTGTTGCACCGTGATCTAGTAACTGAGCGACTTCTTTATACGCCTTCGCTTCATTTCCTGATTTTTCTTTTTCCGCTTTTTCAAACCACATAATTGCATCACTATATTTTTCATTTTTCAATGATTGCATACCTGTTTCAATATACGTGTCATAATTACTACATCCAGTCATTACGACTAACAGAAAAAGCATAACAAAACTTAATTTTTTCATGATGTTTTCTCCTTTTCTTTGCCTGCTCACTTTACTGTAACATACATGAAAAGGAGTTTCAAAAACTAAAATACTAATTTGGTCATTTTTATATTGTTAAAATTTTCTTTTAAGCCGATACATCCACTTGTTTTTTCGCCATATGCTGCTTTACTCCAACTAATACAACTAACAATAATCCTCCACCTAATGTCATCATAACAATGCTAGTTGGCAGCATATCTAATAATAATCCATATACAATCATACCGAGCGGCGCGATTGCAGTAGCAATAGTTTCAAGTAGGCCGAATACACGCCCTAAATAGCTTGGATCTGTCGTCTTTTGTATATGTACTTGCATCGGGATATTTACGATCATCATTGACATACCAGTTAACATCATAAAAACGATATAGTAAATAAAACTTGCTACTTTCGGAATGGTAACTAACAACGGGAAGACTGTACATAAACTCAAACCCGCAAATAAAAACAGCCCAATATAAATAGAACGAAACGGATTATTCACTTCTTTACGCACTGATAAAGCAATCGCACCAATTAGCATCCCGACTGCTAGCATTCCCTCTACAACTCCGAGTTGTTTCGAGGATAAATGCAAGTTTTGAATAACAATATATGGAAGTGAAACGAAAAGTGCACTCGCAAAAAAGTTAACCCATAAAGCAATTTTCATTAGTCCATATATTTCATGCTGCTGTTTTACATATGAGAAACCCTCTTTTATACTCGTCAAGAAATGCTCCTTATTTTCAGCCACTTCTTTTTTATATAAATCAAATACGATAAATAATTGTACAATAACTGCTAAAAAGAATGTAATGCTATTTAACAGAAAGAACGACTTAATTGAAAAGAAACCAAATACAACTCCGCCAATAATCGGCGCTAAAATATTTGATAAAGAAGCTGCCGTCTGGTTCAAAGCACTCGCTTTTTGAATACGCCCTTCATCAACTAAATTAGGAATAGATGAAGTAAACGCAACAGAATAAAAACTTGCGCAAATTGATAATAATGCTGCTGATACATAAATAAAAAGGAGTGATGGTCCAAGCATTATTGTAAGAATAAACATAATAAGCATCGTTAAGCTACTTAATAAATCAGTGCCAATGACAAGCCATTTTCGATTGACGCGGTCAGCTACAGCACCTGCAATCGGTCCACAAATCATTCTTGGTATTGATCCGCAAATAAGCGTAATCGCAAATCCCATTCCTGAGCCCGTTGTCTTTAATACGTATAGCCCCATTGCAAACGTATAAATACCCGCCCCTAACAAAGACGTCATCTTTCCAATCATCATTAAAATAATATTTCTCGTTGCAATCTTCATTTTCCAATCATTTTGACCTATACTTACATCTTCCATTATGACACTCTCCCCTTAAAAGTTAAATTGTGTTAAACTTATTATATAATCAACTTTCCAATTTTCACAACAAAAAGTTAAATTATATTTAACTTTTTAATTATAAAGGAGCAATGTTATGGCAACTCTCGGCGAAAAAATTAAGGCGTTACGAAAAGAAAAAAAGCTTACGCAAACCGAGCTAGCAGGTTCGGAACTGACAAAAAGTATGCTTAGTCAAATTGAAAATGGAAAAGCTACACCTTCTATGAAAACATTACAATATATCGCTAATAAACTTGGATGTGAAACGAGTTTTTTACTAGAAGAAGATGATGCAGAAATCGTAGAACTTATTCAAAAAATGGAGCAACTTATAAAAGCTAATAAATGTGATAAGGTGTATGAAACTTTACTTCCTATCGTTCAAAAGGAACTCCCTCTCACTTTAAATACTGCCCGATTGTATAAACAATTTATTACTGGAGCAGCTATAATGAAAGATTGCAACATTGAATCTTTCGTTGAAAAAGCAACTTCTATTTTTGAAAAATATACTTTATACAGAGACAGTACTGAAACAAAATTAACATTCTCTTATACGTTATTCTCACGTGAAAAGTATGAGGAATGTTTGCAACTTATTGCTCGTATTCGAGATGATTATGAAGCGAACCATTTAGAAATGGATCTTATTATACATATCAGATTGTGCTTAAAAGAAGCCATTATTTTACTCGCATGTGGCAAATATGAGGAATGTGAAAAAATCATATTAGAAGCATTAGCATTTTCAAAAAAACATCAAGTGTATTATAAAACAGATGAATTTTATCGCATATTATCTTATCAAAAAGTCATGACGGCTGATAAAGAACAGTATTTACATTACATTAAGAAATCTGAGCAATTCGCCATTTTTACTGAAGACACTTTATCCGTTGCGATCGTAGATATATTAAAAGCGTATTACTACAACACGATTACTAAAGAATATACAATTGCATTAGAACATGTAGAACAATTTCGAGAAAAACTAAAAGACGAACCGATTTTCCAAGAGGATGGATTGTATTACCTCGAAACCGGAAAAGCTTTGTACGGATTAAAAAAATACGAGGAAGCTCTGAAAGCTTTTCAACATGCTAAAATACCAGATTATATGATGCATCCACTTGATCAAGCATGGCTTACAACGGCAGGTGCATATCGTGCCCTTTGTTATGTAAAACTTAACGATAAGCAAAGAGCTCTTGAAGAAGCAACAGAAGCAGCTCAAAAGATACAACCTTATCCGGATTCCATCTTTTCTTCTTTTATTAAAGAAACATTACAAATAATACAAAAACTTTAAGAATGTCTCGAAATGGTATATTATTCCTCCTTTTTAGCAAAGATAATAATAATGGGAGGAATATAAATGAATATACAACGCGCAAAAGAGCTTTCAGAGTCATCAGAAGAAGCCAATGTCAGTTTTCAAGGCATGCCTGTTATGATTCAACACGTTGACGAAAACAACGAAACCGCCCGCATATATGAAGTAACAAATCCAAGACGCGAATTAACAGTTCCAGTTAATAGCTTAGAGGAAATATAAAAAATGCCACTTCTTTTTTTGAAGTGGCATTTTTCTTACTTTAGATTACTTAATATAAATCCCTTCTATCCTCTGTTTTACAACACCTAAAAAAAATAAGAATCTTCTACTTCTTTTCTGTTTTTAACCTGCTAAAATACAAACTATGAATTAATTATTCGCACTATACATTAAGGGGGAAAAATAGTGAAATATGATTTAGAAAAAAACAAGCCCTATTATGCAGTTATATTCACTTCAAATCTATCAAATGATACAACAGATTATAGTACCGTTTCCGAAAAAATGGAGGAACTTGCGAAACAGCAACCTGGATTTTTAGGTGTCGAAAGCGCACGTGATAATTCGGGACTCGGCATTACAATTTCTTATTGGGAGTCACTTGAAGCAATTGAAAATTGGAAAAAGAACGCCTTACATAAAGAAGCGAAAAAAAGAGGCCGTGAGCAATGGTATGAAAACTTCCACCTGCGCATCTGCCTTGTTGAGAAAGAATATAAGTTTCATAGAGGTACATTGTAACTATGAAGAAAAAACTAGCTCTCGTTGTTGTTCATGAAATATACGGTGTGAATGATCATATGCAGCACGTTATAGACCGCTTCACTTCATCTAATATAGATGTATTTTGTCCTAACCTTCTACAATTACAAAATGCATTTCATTATAGTGATGAAGAAAAAGCATATCAGTATTTTATGAATCAAATTGGATTTGATGATGGAAAAGAGCAAATTGAAGAACTCATTACTAGCCTTTCCAGTAGTTACACACATATTGGACTTATCGGTTTTAGCGTTGGAGCGACAATTGCTTGGCTCTGTAGTAACAATCCCAGAATAGATTTTATCATTGGGTGTTACGGTTCCCGTATACGTGACTATGTTCATATTAAACCTACATGTGCTACCTTACTTATTTTCCCTGAACAAGAAGCTAGTTTTTCAGTCCCCTGCTTAATGAAAGCATTGCAGCAACAAAGCAATCCGCTATTAGAAATAAAACAACTACATGGCGAACATGGATTTTTAAATCCATACACAGAAAAATATAACAAGCAATCTACAAAAGATTCATTTCTTATGAAAACTATGTTGTAAAGGAGTTTCAAATGCCACTAACATTACTATTACTCATATTCATAATAATTCCCTTCATTTCAGCATTAGCTCTCATTTTTATGACGGTTAAAAAAGGAACTTTTCTAAACCGACCATACTTACAATCATTCATCGTATGTGCTCTATTTTTTACGAATTGGATATTATATTTAATAAATTTTTATTCATTACTACCTGAGAAAGTTAGTCGATTTATATTTCTACCTATTTGGTTTTCCCTTTGCGTTTTAGGATTTATCGTTTTCGCACGCGAATGGAAGAACAATCGTGTTTTTTCCATATCTATCGGTTTTCTTTCTTTTATTAGTTTTCTATTTGGATTATTGTTGTTAGTTCTTTCGGGAATGTGACTGTGAAATGGTAGTAAAAACCTAATCACTTTATTTCATTAACAGCTTTGACCTGAACTTGGTATAATACCAAGTTCGGGTCTATTAATTTCTCCTTAATTTTTATGTAATTATTATATCTCATCTATTTTACACTCTCTTCTTGAAATCATTCCACAGTCTTTTAAACTTAGAAATTCATAGTATCAAGGAATTGTTCAGCTGCTTCATTCTCCTCAATATACTTTTGAAGTCGTATATTCATGATCCCCATATAATCATACCAATTTTAATGAATTCATTAATCACTTTTTAACAATTGAACTATCTTATCTTAAACAAATTGAAACTATATGGCATTTTCTTAATGATTGTAAAACCATTGTAAAAATTATAAATCTTTATATCTTATTATTTACACGTACAGTTAAATAGATTATTCTCTTTATTGAGAAGGCCTCTCAATAATAAAATAACAGGGAGAAAAACATGAAAACAAAAATTTTTTCTATTATTACAGCTTTAACTTTAATGACATGTTTCGCTATACCAACATTAGCAGCATCTAGTAGTTACAGTTTTAAAATGGACTATCGAGTGGTGGATGGTAGTAAAAACAAACAGTTCCACACACTGTCTAAAGGAAGTGTATATATCAATGGGAGCGCATATATATTCTACTGATGGAGGAGCGATGGGACCTTACGATGTAAAATATACTCTGTACAGATCTGCATGGGGTCTGGACCCTAGTTATGGAACAGTTAATGGCGGCATAAATAAATCTTTCTCTGGTGCATACAATGTTGATACAAATTCAAATGAATACTACTTATTTATTTGGAAAACAAATGACGATGGACAGAATGTAAAAGGGAACGGAAAAATATCTAATTAAAATATTGCTACTAAACTATGAGGGATTTTAAACATGCTAATTGACTTTGATGGTTTTATTCTTATTGGAGCATTTATTATATGGTTATTTTTACTCCTCTTTTTTAAGTTACACCTAAAAAAGAGGAACATGTACTTACTATTTTTTTCAATATTTTATTTGTACCTTTGTGTAGTACTTAATTATACTCAATTCCCAATTATTATAGATGAAAATATGAAAAAAGAAATTGGACAAAATGTTTGGAGAGATGCTAATTTTATACCATTCAACACGGAGCATTTCGCTATAACAACATCATTACTTAATATACTACTAACAATTCCTTTTGGCTTTGGTTTTCCTTACATAAAAAAGACGAATTTCAAACAAGTTGTTTTATCAGGAATTGTCTTAGGGTTCTTGTTAGAAAATCTACAACTTTTATCAGCACTTTATGCCGGATTCACTTTTCGATATGTCGATATAAACGATGTAATTTTTAATTGTATGGGTGTCATTTTAGGGTATGGTATATCAAAAGGCTTTACCCTTGTGTATAGAACATTTATACACAAACTTGATATTAAATTGAATTCCTTTTTAAGATATATTTATGAAACGAACAATTCCTCAACATGACTTCCCTTTTACATTAGCATGTTCTATAACGTTTTATAGAACATTATAAAGCAAGAAAAATAGAAGAAAGAAAAGCCAACATTCAACTTTTCTTCCTTCTATTTTTATCTTTAGATTTCACTGTTACTGATTCACAAGGTGTGTAGTAAATTTGAGGTGTCGCCTTATCAACCACCATCATAAACGTAATAAAACCGATAATAAAGAAAATGAATACCGTTAATAAAATAGCGCCTATCGTTAAAAGTATCATAACACCACCCCTATATATTTCATGTTATTACACCTTTCGCTATTATATGAGCTGAATCCTTTTTAGAAAAATAAACGTAACAAAATAATTACAATGACTCCTGTTAATACTGTTCCTAATAAACTACGAGTATATATCGCTACGAAGAATGTCGGGATTGCCGCAATGATATAATCCCACTGCACTGTCTCATGCATAAATAATACTTGTGCTAAAAGTGCTGCTAATATCGCAATTGGTATGTAATTTAACCATTTTAAACCCCAGTCTGGAATTTGTAGTTTACTAAATACGAGAAGAGGTAAAATACGTGGTACGAGTGTGACAGCTCCGGCTGCTAGTAAAAGGAATAATACGTCCAATCTTACTTCCATTTTTCAATCACCACCCCGATTGTCGCAGCTAAAAGTGTTGCGATAATAACTGCTATACTATCTGGCATAAATAAGTGTGAAACGTATGCGATAATAATCGCTACAATTGCAACAGTAAGATGAATTGCTAGTTTCGGTTTGCTACTTATAAGCTGAAGAACAAATAGTCCGATAAACATTGCTGGTAATGCATAATCCATCCCGTACGTATGTGGATCTGGTATCCATTCACCAAAAAGCCCGCCGATAATCGTAGCGATAATCCAATTTAAATATGCTGTTACATTAAGCCCCATCATCCATTTCTCGCCTAAATAGCCTTTTTGCGCTGCTTGTTGCACTGCAACACCGAAAGTTTCATCTGTAATTTGCGAACCAATTATTAAGTTTTTAAATAGAGGAATCTTTGTGAAATAAGGTGCGAGTGCCGCACTCATTAATAAATGGCGTAAATTAACAAAGAACACGGTAAAAATAATTGCGGAAGCAGGAGCACCAGCTGCATACATACCAGCTAATATAAATTGGGCAGAACCTGCATAAATTAAAGTGGACATAAAAGCAATTTCAATGATGGAGAAACCAGCTGTTTTCGCAATTACACCAGCCGCTATACCAATGCTCAAATATCCAAATACAGTTGGTAAACAATCCTTTACACCTTGCTGAAATGAATCATCGCTCTGCAGTGTCATATGTGCTTGAGCTTTATTCACCATTATCTCCCTCCATTTCTTCTATAGTACGTTTTCCTGTTACGACATGAACTAAATCTATGTTTTCACGCCATAATGTATCTAATTTATCAGCTCCAAACTCCTTCGTAATCTCTTCCACCATAATGTCGTGCCGAACATATTCTGTAGCGACGAGAACTAAAGCTGGATCATACGTTGTAACGGCCCATGAAGTGCTATCATTTGAAAAGTTAGCAATTAATACTTCTTCCCCATCACGCGCGATAACAGTTAAATGACCACCCATTCTCTTTTCAACGACGTGAGGCGTCATATAATTATGGTGAAATGTCGCTCCTATTTTTGTTTCTGGAGCACCAAATAAAATTGAAAAAATATGTACGCCTTCCGCTTTCTTTTGATGAATCAATGGCTCAATCTCTTGCACTTGATCTTCCCATACAGAAATCCATAACTCTTCTTTTGCTCTATTAATTATATTGCATATTTCTTTCAAAACACGATCATTTGAGCGAATATGCGAAATCACATCAATTTGTCGCTCTTGTTCTAAACAATTTAATTTTCGGTCTAGAAATTCAAAGGACTTTTCAAAATCTTTTCGCATTCGATCCATTAATTCCGTAGCTGGCACTGGTACATATTTCACTGGTTCAGAAGGAACTAAATGTACTGCACCTTTATCCATCAACTTGCCAAGTACTTCATAAATCATTGAACGGGGTACTCCTGTTTGTTTACTAACTTCATAACCTGTTACTGGGGAATGTTTTAATAAACCAATATACGCTTTACATTCATACTGGGAAAAACCTAACTTTTGTAACTCCTTTATTATTTCATCCATCGGTAACCCCTCACAATTTATATAGCTCTAATTTCAAAACGACGATTTCACTTTCCATTAGTAGTTATTGTTATACCTACTAATATAAAAAAGAAGCCTCTACAAGTCAACTGACAATTCCGAATTTTCATCCGAAATAAAAAGCCTTCTTTTGAAAGGCTTTTTGTACATAATGAATTATTTCAACTGTAGAGCATTTGATATATTACCCTCCAAATGCTCACGTAAGGTTGAACCTGTATACTCTTCTCTAAATACACCTGCTCTCACGAATAAAGGAATCACTTCACTAAAGAATAAATCCAATGATTTTGGAGGACCGCCTGGAATTGCAATAAATCCATCTAGTGCCCCTGCTTCAAATCTTTCCATAATTTGCTTACAAACATCTTGTGGTGTGCCAATAGCGACCCAATGAGCAGAACCAACAACTTCTGGTCGTTCTAGTATTTGCTCAACAGTTGGTTCATTTTTTATGATGAAATTCCGTAATAATTCGGCATGTGTTTTACTACGTACAGCTTGATTTCTACTTGGTAGCATATGTTCAGTAACCTTACTTTCTAATGATATCCCTCTAACATCTAATCCGAGAACCATTTCGAGTAAAGCGTACCTCTTCTCTTTTGTAAGGTGTTGATGAGCTTGCCTGTGCATTTCTAGTGCTTCTTCATATGAATCACCAATAAAGAAATATAAACCAGGTAATACACGTATATCATCTTGCTTTCGGCCATGCTTTTCTGCTCTTCTTCTTAAATCTTGACGAAGTTCGATTCCTGATTCTACATCTGGCATTGCGGCAAAAATCGCATCCGCAACAGAAGCAGCGAAATTCCGGCCTGACTCTGAAGCACCTGCTTGAAATAAAGGCATTTCCCCAGAAATATGTTGTGGGATATTAAGTGGACCTTTCACCTCAAAATGCTCACCACGATGCTCAATTGGCTGTACCATCTCTCTAATTACATCTGCGTTGTCTTCTTTCAAAACTTCATAAGGATGACTCCTCCAAAGTTTTCTTACTAACTCTGTACATTCTGCCGCTTTCGCGTATCGTTCCTCAGATGGTGGCATCCCTGTCTCACCAAAGTTTTCAGCACCATCAATTGATGTGACAATGTTCCATCCTACTCGGCCGTTACTAATCCAATTTAAAGATTGTAGTTGCCTCGCTAGTATATATGGTGGATAAAATGATGTTGACGCGGTCGTAACCACTCCAATCTTTTCTGTTGCATACGCAATAGCAGTAAAAAGTAATGTTGGATCTAAAATTACATTCCCCTTATTACGTGCAATTAAATCTGGATGTGCCACTAAATAATCCGCTTTAAAAACAAAATCTAACTTAGCTTTCTCTGCCAGTTGTGCTAACTCTACTTGTTCATCGATTCCTGAATCAAACTTATTCTCTTGTTCTTTCTTTCTAGAAATCAAACATAACCCAATGCAAAGTTGTTTTTTTGTAGACATATATACACACCTTCCCCTTAGTTTTTAATTCACCTAGTTAAACAAGTGCCGCTAACATAACAGATTCCATTATTTTTAAACTTAATAATGATATTGATAATCATTATCATTTTATGATGTAACTGAAACAAAAGCAAGAACAAAAAAAGACTCCCGCTATCGGGAGTCCTTTATCTCAATATTTCATTTGCTTCTTTTTCATAAATTTTATCAAATGAAGTCATAATACGTTGCGATGCTTGAATCATTTTTTGACTCGACATAAGATCTGCCATCTCTTTCGTCATATCCACATTTGAATTTTCTAGCATATGATTTTTTACTATTCCTGTTCCGTTCGGTAAATCAGCGAGGTTACCTTCTGCTAGTGTAAAACTTTTATTTTCTCGTTGCACAAGGCGAGCATTCGTTTCTGCATCTACTGTTTTCGTTTGCAAGCGGCCAATATTATTTTGTGTTACTTCATCGTATAATGTACCGTCTGCTTGTACAGCTACCTTTGCTCCTTCTGGAATACGAATACGTTCATTATTCTCACCCATTACGAAAGCACCAGATGCTGTTTGTAAATAACGATCACTATTTAATGTAAAACTACCGTCTCTCGTTAAAAATGTTTCATCATTTTTAGATGTAACGAAAAATGATGATGTGCCAGCCGCACCGTCGTCTAAAAAGAAATCTGTAGCACTATTTGTCATTTGTATATTTCCTTGCACTAAGTTCACATGCGTCGCAGCTGGTACTACAGCGTAATCAACCGAACCGATATTTGTCATCGCGCCGTCACCGCGGCGATATGTGTCTTGTACATCAAATACTTTAGAAGTCATATTTTCTGCTTTAAATCCTGTGGTTTGGGCATTTGCGACGTTATTCGAATGAACATTAATATGCTGCATGTAATTCATCATACCCATAGAACCTATATAAAGACCGTTCATACTTGTTTGAATAAGGCAAGCGCCTTATTCTTCACCTCTTTTCTTACGATGTTTGTAACATTTGTTTTGCTAAATGTTCAGCTGTAGCGATATGTATATGTTGCTTCACGTCTTGTCCGTCTGTCATTAATACAATTGGAGCCGATGAAACTGCTGGAATTTTCAACAATTCACCACTACTCGCTGTTTCATCAAATTTCGTAAATACGATTCCATCAATATGAATATCTTTAAAATTCGTAATGATTTCAATCATATCTTTACTTTTCATAGAAGCAGATAACGTTAAACAAATATAATCTGGCTCTACTTGCCCCATCGTCTCAATCATTTCTTCAACCGTATCTGACGTACGATAATTCTTTCCAGCCGTATCTATTAAAATATAATCGACGCGAGCTTCTTCTTTAAAATAAGTAAGTGCCCTTGCCATTGCGGGTTCATCACGCACAGCGATAACTTCTGATCCAATTGTTTTCACGTAATCTTGCAGTTGCTGTACCGTTCCGATGCGAGAGTGGTCTGTTGTAATAAAACCAACCGTTTTTTTCTTACCGTGAAACTGCCACGCCATTTTCGCAAGTGTCGTCGTTTTTCCAACGCCAGTTGGACCGATTAATGCAATTGTTTGTACCTCTTTTTCAAATACGTTTTCAGTATTGAAATGAGATCTCATATCTTCCAATATGTATCCGATGACTTCTTCTTCTGTAATCATCGTTGCATTCTCAAACTTCACTTTTAATTTTTCAGCATATGCATGGATGAAATATTGTTCCACATCGTTTTGTTCTAACATCCGAATTACTTTTTGAATAATAAATGGTACAGATTCCTGTTTTTCTTTTTTTATAACTACTTCTTCTTTCTTTACAGGAATAGCTTGTTTCACAACAGGCTGTTTTTTGGCTACTTTCGTCTCCTCCGTACGTTTCACAACGACAATACCTTTTTCAAACAGTTGTAATAGTTTCTCTTTTTTTCTTGCCCATTCTTCACTATTCCCTGTTTGCATCGCTGCGTATGACATAGAAGTCGTTACGTTTTCTAAATTGTGCAAGACAGATTGAATTCCATTCACCTTCACGATTTCTTCTGAAGGTTCACCTACAACATCCATTAATTGTTCATGAAATTGAGTTGTTCCTTCGCTATTTTCATCCTGTTTACCTTCAGGAAAAGCGACTAACATTTCATAATTCTTTTTCCAAAAAAACGGGATATTTCGTTTTACACTTTCATCGACAACGTAGTAATAATCTGTACCATATTGGTCAAATAATTTTCGATACAATTCATTTTTCGAAGCTGCTTTTATTCGCATTAACGCTTCTTTTTTTTCTGTACTTTCCATTACTTCACCTCCTACTATTCAATATAAGCAATTTGATCTACAACAATTTCTGGTGCCAATTCACTAATACATAATACTTTAGCTTCTATTTGATAACGTTCAAGAAGTCTCACAATCGCAAATCTGAAATCTTTTCTGCGTGTTAATAATACTGGCTCTCTTCCCATTAAACGCGCTTGTTTGAAAACGCGCTGTACTTGCTCTACTACTCTCGTTTCTAAATCTAAATCCCAGTTTAATAAATAACCTTGGTATGAATTATTAACAACATCCGCATCCAACTCAAGCGAATCAGCGAAAAGCGCTGCATAAATTTTCCCGTCAGGATTTTTCGCACTCTCACAAATAACTTTTGAAATACATTCACGAACAAACGCCGTTACACCATCAACATGGTTTTGATAAATTTCTTTCCCGTCAATAATACCTTCAATAATTGTCGGTAAATCACGGATTGAAATTCCTTCTTTCAG
Source organism: Bacillus sp. TH25 (assembly GCF_016650935.1). Taxonomy (NCBI): domain Bacteria; kingdom Bacillati; phylum Bacillota; class Bacilli; order Caryophanales; family Bacillaceae; genus Bacillus; species Bacillus sp. TH25. The sequence continues at coordinate 222,940 of NZ_JAEKEU010000009.1, forward strand.
AAGCTGCTTAATAACATTTTGAACGAGTGATAAATCGATTTCTTTCTTCTTAATTTCTTCTAATAAAACGCCATTATCATTTTCAAGCGAGTGAATCAAGTCTTTCACATGTTGACGCTGAATTAACTCATGAAGGTTACGTCTAACGACAACATCTAAATGCGTAATTAAAATGCTAAGCGGCTCTAACACTTGATAGCCCTTCATTTGTGCATCTTGTACCATATGCTCCAAAATCCAATATCCATCTTCACCAAAAATTGGATCTTTCGCTGGTTCTGCATCTAAATCAGCCATTACGTTCGGCGTTTTCAGTGCTAGTAAATAACCTGATTTTAAAACACCTTCAGCAGCTTTCGCACCTTTAATACGAATAATGTAACGTCCGCGCGGTCTAAAACTCGTATTATCTTTAAAGTTAATTCCAGGAACGTTAATACCAAGATCAGTAATAATCGACTTCCTCATAAGAACAACTTTATCACGAGCTGTTTCCCCGTTTATCTTCTGCTTTACAAGTGCCGCTAAATCTAAACCGAGCTCTACAATAATTGGATATTTATCTGTAAAGACTCCGAATGAATCTTCCACTTGTTGCAGTTGCTCTTCATCACCTTGAATCATTTCTAATTCTTTTTGAAGCTCGTCTTCTTTTTCTTTCTTTATTCGCTTTTTATTACGAACTCCTAAGAAAATAATCGTGCCTCCAACGAGAGCAAATGGTAAAAATGGTAGCGGTGTAAAAACACCCATTGCGATAAATAAACCACCGAGTGCATATACAACAACTTCATGCGCTAATAACTCTTTAAAGATTCCTTCAGTTACTGTATCAGCTGAACCGTCAAATACACGCGTTACGATAATACCTGTTGAAATCGCAAGCATTAACGAACCGATTTGGTTTACAATTCCGTCACCGACAGTTAACTGTGTATAGTGAATAGCCGCATCTGCAAAGCTCATTCCTTGCTGCATCATACCAACAATTAAACCGAAAATAATGTTTACAAATAAAATGACAATCCCGAAAATAACGTCCCCTTTAATGAACTTTCCGGCACCATCCATCGCTCCGTAAAACTCTGTTTCCATATTTAATTTTTTTCGTTTCGCCTGTGCATCTTTTTCTGTAATAAGACGCTGATTCAAGTCAGCATCGATAGACATTTGTTTCCCTGGTAAAGAATCAAGTGTAAAGCGAGCTGCTACTTCAGCTGTACGAGACGCACCGTTTGCAACGATAAACTGGAATATGATTAAAACTATAAAAATAACGATACCAATTAATAAGTTCCCGCCAATTACGAACTGACCGAACTCTTCAATAACATGACCCGCATTTCCGTCTGTTAAAATCGCTCGCGTCGTCGAAACGTTAATCGATACGCGGAAAATCCCGATTAATAACAACATCGTTGGAAATGACTTTAATTCATCCCACTCGTTAATACTTGTAGCTCGCATATAAATAAGCACTGACATACTTAGTAGAAAAACGATAACGATATCAAGTATAAATGGTGGAAGTGGAATTAAGAGCGCCACAACGAATGACGCTGCTAAAAAGATAGAAAAATAGGTTCTTGCAGAATCCATCTTAAACAAAGAGATCCCCTCCAAACGCGCTATTATACTTCAAGTTCGTTCGTTTGAATTAAATAGCGCATAACTTCAATTACAGCTACGTATAAATCTTCTGGAATCGTCTCGTCTTCCTCGACTTGATAATATAAAGAACGAGCAAGCGGACGGTTTTCCACCATTGGTATTTCTTGTTCACGGGCAAGCGTTCGTATATATAGTGCGAGCTCATCTTCCCCTTTTGCAACGACAATAGGCGCTGCATCAACTTGTTTATTGTAACGAAGCACAACTGAAATGTGCGTCGGGTTGTTCACAATAAACGTTGCACCATCCATCTTCTTCGCAATTGTCCCTTGCAAGATGGCATGCATAAAGTTTTTTCGTTTCCCCTTTACTTGTGGGTCCCCTTCATTATCTTTATGCTCCCTTTTCACTTCTTCTTTTTTCATCTTAATATCTTGTTCGTACTCCCATTTTTGATAAATGAAATCAATAATAGAAAGAACGATTAAAATAATTAAAATGGCTAAAAAGATAAATTTAATTTGGCTAATAATCTCAGTAAGTGACGCTGTCCAGTTAAATCCAATCATACTAACAATCTTCTCTAAATTCTTTTTAAAGAGAACGTACGAAACGTAACCGATTAATCCCATATAAAACAGTGATTTCAAAATATCTACTAAACTTTTACGACTAAACAATCTCGTAAAATAGTTTTTCGGATTAATACGTGATGCTTTCGGCTTAAGTACTTTAGAAGAAAATAAGAAACCAACTTGAATCATATAATTGAACAAATGAAAAGCATATACAAGTATTAATATAGGAGCCGATACTTTCAGAAGTAATATGCCCATTAAATAAAAATACTCTGTCGAATCTGTATTTTTTCCAATTTGATCAAACAGTACCGCTACGGAATGTGCAATCTCATAGCCGAGCCAATCTCCGAAAAAGTAAACGACAACTGCTAATACAAGAATGGAAAACAAATTATTTAAATCTTTACTCCGGGCGATATTCCCTTCTTCACGCGATTTTTTACGCTTCTGCGGGGTGGCCTTTTCTGTTTTATTATCCTTTGCCATGCGTGTCCCCCTACTTCGTTAAGAAAAAGTTAAATAGTTTCGTATACTCTTCCAGTAATACGTCTGTCATATTTTTAAACACATAACCGAGCATCGGTACACTCATCGCAATAAACAAAATACCACACGTTATTTTAATTACGTACGCATTCATAAAAACGTTTAATTGCGGTGCATTTTTTGCGATTAAAATAAGGACGAAATTAATAATGAATAGACTGCCCATAAGTGGCAAAGCAATTTCAACCGCTGATGTAATTGCAAATAATAACGTTGCAAGTAGACTATCTAAAAAACTAGTCGTCAACAATTTTGAAATCGCCTCTGTATATTGAAACGACTTTAAAATCGTGGCAACGAAATAGTTAATGCCGCCCAGTGAAATAAAAATAATAAGAAAAAATATATCAAAAATTGTTGATAGCAAAGTGGACTGTGACCCTGCATTTACATCAAATAAACTCGCCTGTGATAAACCGATATCAAAGTCTAAAATATGCCCTGCCATTTTCGGAATGTTCCACAGCATCTCTACAATTTTTGAAAGTGATAACCCAATTACAATTTGCGTTCCTGCATAAGCTGCTACATCCCAAACTGTCTTTATATGAGAGACATCCACTTGATCTGCCACTGTAATCGAAAGAGCGAGTCCAAATGTAACCTTTGCCATCGCCGGAATTGATCGACCTGAGAAAAACGGTAGAAAATATAAAAATGAAGTAATGCGACAAAACGCAAAAAACGTCGCCGCCCATAATTCCATATTCATTTCAGTTCACCTATCTTAGTACGAACGCAATAGCGATGGGATTTTATCAAATAAATCTAAAATAAGCATCGTTAACTCTTGAAACATCCACGGACCTAAAATGATAATAACGAGTACAATACTCGCCATTTTCGGTAAAAACGTCAGCGTTTGCTCTTGAATTTGCATCATCGCCATAATAACCGCGATAATAATAACGACAATCATACTTACAACGGCAATCGGCATTAAAATCATAACCCCTTTATAAAAAAAGGTTTGGAAAATATCTATAATTGGTGACGTATTCATTTATATGACTCCTATCACATAGCATCAAACGCTTCAGGCGACCGTCTTAAACATAATATCGACGATTTTTGTATATCCACCTAAATATACGAAAACGAGTATTTTAAATGGTAAACTTAAAATCATCGGCGGTACCATCATCATCCCAAGGTACATTAAAAGTGTACTAATAATTAAATCAATAAAGACAAACGCTAAATAAATGAACATCCCTGTAAGTAACCCTTTTTGAATTTGCGTTAACGTAAAGGATGGCACAAGCGTAAACAATGAAAGATCCTTTAAATCTTTCGGCAACTCTTCTCCACGCACTTTTAGCATCATTTTCAAATCATGCTTATACGTATGCTTCGACATATAATCTTTCATAATCGGAGCTGTCGTTTCCGCAGCTTGACTTACTGTTATTTTTTCTTTCGTCATCGGGTCCCACACATCACTCTTTAATTGACCAAGCACTGGCTGCATTGTAAACAGCGATAAAAATAATGCGAGTCCAACAAGCACTTGGTTCGGTGGTAAATTCATAACCCCAAGCCCTTGACGAGTAATCCCAAGAACAATCATAAAATAAGTAAAATGCGTAAATAAAAGAACGATAGAAGAAGATAATGATAGAAGGGTAACGAGCGCGAATAGTTGTACACTTGAATTACTCGTAAACTCTTTTCCATTTTCGAAATTAATAAAGCCGTTCGGGGCTGCATACGCTGGATTTACAAAAACAAATGAAAAAATAATAGAAAATGCGAAAATAACGGCAAATAACGATAACTGTTTCTTTATTCTCATGATGGATCCTCTACTTTTTTCGTTTCACTCTTCACCGCGTCTTCTAGCGCTTGTTGAAACTGATTTCCTGTTCCTGTTAATTGCACAGATTGTACACCATTATTACTTATAACAGTAAACACTTGCTTCCCGTCCACTTCAAATAAAAAGGCGCTCGTTTGATGATTTAAATAAACACCGTCTTTCACTTGAATATGGCCGTTTTCACCTTGCTTAAAAAACTGCTGTTTGCGCGTCTTTTTCGTCATATAATATGCACCATAGCCGAGCGCACCAAACAGTAAAACGACTTGAAATAAGGTCGTCATATACGACATATGACTCCTCCTCTACTCTTTATCCTGCATTTGATTTTGCGCCTTCATAAGCGCCGCGTGTTTCTTGTCAGCTTCAATTTCAGAAATAATAATGCCAAACTTCTCGTCCATTACTATAGCTTCACCAATACCGACCTTCATATCACTTAAATATACATCTACTTTATGACCTAAATTTTTCTCTACTTCAAGAACATCGCCAACTTTTAATTGTTTCACATCGCCAAGCTGAATCGATGACTTCCCAAGCTTTACACCAAGTTCAATCGAAATATCCGAAACGGTATCAATATGCGCTTTACCTGCTTCATTTCGCTTCCCTGCAAATTCTTCTAATCCCATTAATGACACAGGAGATACTTCATGCTTCATATGGATCCTCCTACTCTATAAAACTTTTAAATAGGAGCGCCTTACGCGTTCCATCTTTCCCGATAAAACAATTAAATTTATGCTTTCCATCTACATAACCACGTAGTTGGTCTGAAACCTTTGTATGAAGCGGAATAATATCGCCTTCTTCAATTTTCTCAATCTCACCAATCGTCATCTTTTGCTCACCAATCGCAACGTGAACAGGTTTGTACACTTGATTTACTTTCACTTCTACTTCAGACGTATACTTTTTACGCTTATCCGAAGAATGTTCGACAATATTTTCAGACGTTAACTTATCCATAATTTCTTCAACAGATAAGAACGGAATACCGATACGAACTGTCGTATTCCAAAACTCTGTTTTCATATTTACATTCAGTAATGAAATAATATCGCTTGGCGTTGTAATCTTCAGCGCATTCGGATCTGTCTCCGTCGTTACAAACTTCGGTTCAATCGCAACAACGCTTTCAAATGATTGCTCTAAATTTTTACAAAGAAGCAAGAATATATTATCAAGCGTTAAAAATTCAAACGCCGTTAGCGGTCTACGCATCGTAAAGTTACGCTTACTATCTCCGCCAAGCCAGCATTCATGAATATATATAACGAACGCTAAATCAATCTCAATAACAATTTCTCCAAGCTCTGGTAAACCGAGATCTATCACGCAATATAAATAATAATCTTTCGGCATTTTCTCCACATACTCACTCGTAAATGGAACTTGCTCAACCGTTGAAGGCTCTAGTTCAATTGGAATACGCATACGAGCTGACAACGTCTGTGACGTCTGCTTTCCAAATGTAGACGCAATCGCCTGCAAACTACGTAAATGTTCAACACCAAACTTCTCTGGTCTATTAAAATCATACTCTTGAAATTTATCTTGCTTCCCTGCTTCTTGTGCGAAAGCTGGCATTTCCTCGCCTTCATTTACCGCCTTCAGCAGGGCATCAATTTGCTCTTGGCTTAATTTTTCGCCACTCATGACAATCCCCTTCCCTACCTTTTCAATTCAACGATTTCAACGTACATTTTCCCATTCTTCGTCAAAATCTTTCCGGTTCCAATCTCTTCATTTTCAAGCATAAGACGCACCGTATTTTTCGTTGAATTTTCAAGACGATACAATGTACCTTTCGTAATATGAAGCAGATCTTCAATTTTCTTTTTCGTATTTCCGATTTCAAAATAAATTGTTAACGGAATATCATCTTGTAATTTCAAATCTAGCCAACTCCCATATCATGTTCACGAAAATTTCATGTTCTCTCTATATATGAAATTTCTTATTTTGAAACGTCGATATTTAATATTTTTTTAATATATCCTTGCGTTTCTTTAAATGGCGGTACGCCTCCGTACTTTCTCACATTACCAGGACCAGCATTATAAGAAGCAAGCGCCAATACTAAGTCACCGTTATTTTTCTTTAAATAACCACTTAACTCTTTCACGCCGCCTTCAATACTTTCAGCTGGTGAAAATGGATTTTTTATACCCATCTCTTTCACATTCGCTGGCATAAGTTGCATAAGCCCCATCGCCCCTGCATGTGACACCGTCTTCGGATTAAAATTAGACTCCACTTCAATCATTTTTTGAATTAACGTTTTCGGAATTCCATATGTACGACTAGCGCGATCAATAATATCCTCATACTTACCTTCATTGGAAGAACGTATTTTTTGAATATTATACTTCTTCGTTAATTCCCACGTATCAGCAGCCTCATTTTTCGTTTCTGGGAAACGTCGTTCAAACTCTTTTTGTGCGACTTGCACTTCATCTACTTTCTTCGTTTCAGCTTTCTCCGTCTCCTCAGGCTTACTCGCTTCCTCTACTCTATTAATAGATTCTTCCGGTTTATTAACAACCGTTTCTATTTTCGTAGATTGTACCGGCTGACTCATATCCTCTACTTTTGCCGGCTCTTTAGCAACTTTCGACTCCTTCGCAGGTTCACTCTGCAATTGATCTTGAAAACGACTACTAACGAACGCCTGCGGACTACTTAACTTTTGCTGAATTTGTCCTTTTTTATATGCAAGAACTTCTTTTACTATATTTCCAACTACCATAATATCACCTTTTCGGTAAACAAAGATAATCTAATATTAGAGTTTTTTTAAAAAGTTTGCAATAATCCTTTTAATAATATTTTAATAAAAAAATGAATAGATTGTTAAACTGTTATTTTTTTATATTCATTAATTCGAATTTTTAGTTGACACCCGTTGTAGCAAGGATTACAATAAATCTCGAAATCGATTTTTTCGCATATTACCGTTTTTCAATTTGCAGAAAAGTCAATATAAAAAAATGGGGGTTCTTAACATGAGAATTAATACAAACATTAATAGCATGCGTACTCAAGAGTACATGCGCCAAAACCAAGCAAAAATGAGCAACGCTATGGACCGTTTATCAAGCGGTAAACGTATCAACAACGCTTCTGACGATGCAGCAGGTCTTGCAATCGCAACTCGTATGCGTGCTCGTGAAAGCGGGCTAAGTGTAGCTGCTAACAACACACAGGACGGTATGGCACTAATCCGTACTGCAGATTCAGCAATGAATTCAGTATCTAACATCTTACTTCGTATGCGTGATATTGCTAACCAATCTGCAAATGAAACAAACACAGATGCGAATAAAATTGCTTTAAACAAAGAGTTTTCTCAATTAAAAGAGCAAATCACTTATATCGCAGAAAACACACAATTTAATGATAAAGATTTACTAAAAGGCGATAACGTTATTAAAATTCAAACACTTGATTCTGATAAAGCCAGCAAACAAATTGATATTAACTTAAATGCTGTTACCCTTAATAAACTAGGTCTTAATGACGTAAACATTGGTTCTGATAAACTAGAACAAAAAGATTTAGATATTGTTACAGCAGCAATGTTACGAGTTAAAACTCCAAATGCAAATGCTACAGTTAGGGATAAAGACGTTCAAGATGCTAAAGAAGCATTCGATAAGGTCAAAGGATTTATCACAGACAAAACTCAGGTTACAGAAGTTGAAAATGCATTTGCAGCTTATGCTACGGCAGATACTGCAGGTAAAGATGCTGCTGCTACACTTATTGACACTAAATTTGCTGCTGCTGCCACTTTACCTGCAGCAGGCGCAGCAACTAGTGCAGACGCACTAACTGCTGTTAAACAAATTGATGATGCGTTAACAATGGTTGCTTCTAACCGAGCAACTCTAGGTGCTACATTAAACCGTCTTGACTTTAATGTAAACAACCTTAAGAGCCAATCTTCTGCTATGGCTTCAGCTGCTTCTCAAATCGAAGACGCTGACATGGCGAAAGAAATGTCTGAAATGACTAAGTTCAAAATCTTGAACGAAGCTGGTATCAGCATGCTTTCTCAAGCAAACCAAACGCCACAAATGGTTTCTAAATTATTACAATAAGCCATTTGATTTAGTTTCCTGAATAAACCTCTCTGCTTGCGGAGAGGTTTATTTTTTCTATATAGATAGATTAAAAGATTTTTTTTAGCTTAAAGAGAAGCTCTAGCCATATTTAGTAGCGGTCAGGGCCTATTTTATCCTCGTTCCGTGTATGAAAACAAAAAGATAAAGTGAGCATAAGCCCCTTTTTCTTTTCATAACCGTTTATTAACTTTAGAACACTAACTATATCAATCTATAAGGAGTGTCTATTATGCGTATTGGTACGAATGTTTTGAGTATGAATGCTAGGCAGTCGTTGTATGAGAATGAGAAACGTATGAATGTTGCGATGGAGCGTTTAGCGACTGGTAAGAAGTTAAATGATGCATCTGATAATCCAGCTAACGTTGCGATTGTGATTCGTATGCATGCGAGAGCGAGTGGTATGCGCGTTGCGATTCGTAATAATGAAGATGCGATATCGATGCTTCGCACAGCGGAAGCTGCTCTTCAAACTGTGACGAATATTTTGCAGCGTATGCGTGATTTAGCTGTTCAATCTGCGAACGGTACAAATTCAAATAAAAACCGTGATTCACTGAATAAAGAGTTTCAATCTTTAACAGAGCAAATTGGCTATATTGGCGAGACAACTGAGTTTAATGATTTATCTGTATTCGATGGACAAAGCCGTCCTATTACGTTAGACGATATCGGTCATACAGTAGATATCACGAAACATATTCCCCCTTCCCCTAAACAACATGACATCAAGATTTCAACTGAACAAGAAGCAAGAGTGGCGATTCGTAAAATTGAAGAAGCTTTACAAAATGTATCACTTCATCGTGCTGATCTCGGTGCGATGATAAATCGTTTGCAATTTAATATGGAGAATTTAAATAGTCAAAGTACAGCGTTAACCGATGCTGCTTCTCGAATTGAAGACGCGGATATGGCGCAAGAGATGAGTGATTTTTTAAAGTTTAAATTGTTAACTGAAGTTGCGCTTAGTATGGTTTCACAAGCAAATCAAATTCCACAAATGGTTTCGAAGTTACTACAATCTTAAATATAACCTTTAAAACTATTGAAATAACTCCATAAAAAATAAAAAGTGGGATACATACGTGCTATGTATCCCACTTTTATATTAACCTATCCTTTATAAATAATATCCTCTGCTAAAGAATTAAACATTTCCCCAACGAGTGAATCTTCATCATATACACACGAGCCATTATTCTCTTCACGCTTCGCAAACGGTATTTGGGCGATTACTTCTGTTTGCAGTTGTTCTGCTAACATTTCGCCGCCACCTTTTCCGAAGAGGTAGTTTCTTGAGCCATCTTGTTCTTCGTAATATGCCATATTTTCAACGATACCTAAAATATCGTGTTTCGTATGTTTTGCCATTACTCCTACTCTAGATGCAACAAATGACGCTACGTTATGAGGCGTTGTAACGATAATTTCCTTCGCTTGTGGAATCATCGCAGCGACATCAATTGCAACATCTCCTGTTCCAGGTGGTAAATCTAGAAGGAGATAGTCTAACTCTCCCCAGTGCGTGTTCGCAAGGAAGTTTTGAATCCATTTGTTTAACATTGGGCCGCGCCACATAACGGGGTTATTACCTTCTGTGAAGAATCCCATCGACATAATTTTAACACCGTGACTTACGACCGGGATTGCGGTTTGATCGATCATTGTTGGCTTTTCATTCGTTTCCATCATAGCCGGGATGCTGAACCCGTATATATCTGCATCTAAAATCCCAATCTTTTTCCCCATACGTGCTAACGCAGTAGCAAGATTAATCGTCACAGTTGATTTTCCGACGCCTCCTTTTCCGCTTGTTATAGTAATAAAACGCACCCCTGAATCGGGTCGCAGCATACTAGGCATGCCTGTTTCTGTTCTAGCCTCTTTCTTTAAAGACGCTGTTAATGTTGCTCGTTCTTCTGATGTCATTGAACCGAATGTTACGGAAACTTTTGATGCCTCAATATTTCGAAGAGATTCTTCAATATCTTGTTGAATTTTTGCTTTCAACGGACAACCTTGAATTGTTAAAACTACTTCTAGCCCAACTTCTGCACCATCAATTTGTATATTCCTTACCATGTTTAATTCCACAATACTTTTGTGTAACTCTGGATCTTCTACATGGCTTAAAGCGTTCATAATCTGTTCGTGAGTAATCATCATTCACATTCCTTCCATTGTAATTATTTTACCTCGTGAAAAAAGTCTCCGCTTTTCCCACCCGTTTTTTGTACTAAATATGTTTCTTTTATAACCATCGTTTTATCAATAGCTTTGCACATATCGTAAAAAGTAAGGGCGGCAATCGATACGGCAGTTAATGCTTCCATTTCTACACCTGTTTTCCCACTACATTTTACTGTCGCTCGTATGATCAACTCATACCCATCGGTTTTCTTTTCATAACGGAACGTAAAGTCTGTTCCTTGGATTAATATCGGGTGACACATAGGGATTATATCCGATGTTTTTTTAGCACCAATTATGCCAGCCACTTGTGCCACTTGAAGCGGATCACCTTTTTTCAATCCACCACTTTGAATTGCTTGAAATAGTTCATTTGATAAAGAAATTGTACTTTGCGCAACAGCTGTACGTGTTGAAATATCTTTTTGAGAGATATCAACCATTTTGGCTCTGCCCTCTTCATTCCAGTGCGAAAATTCACTCATAATGATCCTCCTTAACGTATGAAAGATTTAATGCTCGAATAGAAAAAATTAACCTCCACTTACAGGCGGGATAAACGCGACGGTATCTCCAGGTTTTACAACATCTTCGTCCGTTACAAATTCTTCATTGATTGCTGCCATAACTTTATCTAGCGTCTGTAATTGATAGTGATCTTTCAGCCATTTTTTCAATTGATGAACATTCATCTCTCGTTTTTCTATTATTTCTAATCTCTCTGAGCCGACTTCTTCTCGTAAATTTGCGAACAGTAAAATTGTAATCATTCTCTCATTCTTCTTTCTTTGGTTTTCCTTCTGGATATGGAGTATTTTCAAGTTGATCTCCAATCCACTCCGTTCCATCTTCCCAAAATTCTTTTTTCCAAATGGGGACGATTCTCTTTATACGTTCAATTGCGTATTCATTCGCTTCGTACGCTACTTTACGATGTGGGGACGATACTGCAATGACAACGGCGATATCCATTATTTCTAGTCGTCCTACTCGGTGCGTAATTGCTATTTTTGCATCCGGCCACTGTTTCTTAATTTCTTCTCCAATTGCAGTAAGCTTTTTTACCGCCATCGGTTTATATGCTTCATACTCAAGATGTAACGTTCGTTTTCCTTTCGTTACTTCTCTAACCGTTCCAATAAAAGTTGTAATTGCTCCCGCTTCGCGTCTTGCTACTTTATCCGTTACTTCTTGAGCTACAATCGGATTATCTACAATTTCAAATCGTGCTTGTCCCATCAAAACCTCTCCCCACTTTACGGAATGTCCAAGGCCATTCACTACCTTCGTTATCTTCTAATAAAAGAACGTCTACAAACATCCCTTTCTTATATCCTCTCGTACCACCTAGTAATACGATAAAAATGTTTGATTCTACTAATGAAGAGACGGAACTAGATTTATCAAATCCTGATGGATAAGCGATTAGTTGTCCTTCGTTATACTTCAGCTTACCTCGTACAAATCTTGTAAATGGATTAGGTTTTAGAAAGTCTTCTCCGAGCATTGCTTTTTCTCGTTTTACATGTGGTGTTTCGCTAAACATATACGCACGAATGCTAGGTCTTACAAATAATTCAAAGCCTACGTAACAAGCAGATGGATTACCTGATAATCCGAATAATAATTTTCCTTTTAATTGTGCTACGGTCGTGACGCTACCCGGCCGCATAGCAACTTTGTTGAAAAGAACTGATGCGCCTAATTTTTCGTATATAGCTGGCAAATAGTCATAATCCCCTACTGAAACACCACCAGTTGTAATTAACATATCAACTTCGCTTAACGCTCTTTTCACTGCTTCGTAGCACGTATTCAAATCATCGCTAAACTGTCCAAAATACTTTACTCTTCCACCTGCTCTTCGAATTTGAGACGATATCATATACGTATTACTATTTCGAATTTTCCCAGGTTGTAGTTCTTCATTTACATCGAGAAGCTCACTTCCAGTCGCTAATAGTCCTATGACTGGCTTTTTCGCGACGGGCACTTCGCTATAACCGAATGTAGCAAGAAGAGCAGAAATACCTGGATTAATGTAACAACCCCTTTTTGCGAGAACGGTTCCTTTACGTGCATCTTCACCTTGAAAGGATATATTATCCCCTTCTTTAAATGAGCGCCTCACTTCCATATAGCTTTTTCCGATATTCTCATATTGACGATGACGAGTCAGTTCTAGCATGACGACCGCGTTACATCCTTTCGGAATTTGTGCCCCTGTCATAATTCGAACTGCTTGAAACGCTCCTACTTCTTTAGGAAATACGGAACCTGCTCCAATTTCACCGATGACTTCAAATACGATTGGATTCTCACGACTTGCTCGCGAAGTATCTTCTACCCTAATAGCAAATCCATCATATGGTGAGCGGTCGAAAGAAGGCACATCGTGATCAGCTACTAAATCGTCTGCTAATGTACGTCCGTATGCTAATTCCAGTGGTACTAGTTCTTTTACACCATAATTAGCAAATGCCATCACTTTATGAACAGCCTCTTCAACTGTAATTGGCACTCTTCTTTCCATCATTACCAATCCCTCTCTATTATCCTAATAACCGATAGTATAGTTGTTTCGCTTTTTGAATTTCATTCGTGCCATGAATAAATACACGACCATCATGAAAAATGACGATCCGATACTCTTCTAATTGGCAAGAGAGCAAATACGGATTTCGATCTACTTTCCCGTGTTTTTTTAATACTTTTTCTAAATCGTCAAAGTTGTAATGATTATTATGCGCCGGTCTAATTTGAACTGTATTTCTTCCGCATAAAACAGCTGTCTTCGTTTGATTTTCGTATGATAAATAAGGATAAGTTCTATTTGTTCCGCACGAAGGACAGCCTTCCGTTTTGATTTTTCCTAGTTTGATAGAATGATATTGATTACTCCATATATCAAACATTAAAAATGTTTTCCTAACTGCTTCGTAATCTTCTACTAAAATTTTGAATGCTTCTGCCACTTGGTACGCTGAGACGATTTGAACAGCTGGACTAATAATTCCAACTGTGTCACACGTTGCCCCTCCTGTGACAGGAACACTTTTCAGTACACAATGTAAGCACGGTGTTTTCTTCGGAATAATTGTATAGCTCATGCCATAACTTCCGACACAAGAACCGTAAATCCAAGGGATATTGTGTTTTTGTGATGTGTCATTGATCACAAATCGAATATCGAAATTATCTGTGGCATCAATAATGACATCGACACCACCTAGTAAAGCTTCCATATTATCTACTCTTGCATCCATGACAAGAGCTTGAATTTGTACTTCTGAATTAATTTTTTGTAAACGATTCTGTGCTGCAATTGCTTTTGGCAACTTTTCTATCGCATCTTGTTCAGCGTAAAGTTGTTGCCGCTGTAAATTGCTCCATTCTACGTAATCGCGATCAATAATCGTTAATTTTCCGATACCTGCACGTACAAATGACTCTGCACTGGCACTTCCTAATGCACCTGCCCCTACTATTAACACATGCTTATTTCTAATCTTCTCTTGCCCTTCTTTTCCAATAGGAGTGAACAACTGTTGTCGTGAATACCGCTCTATCATGAGATAACCTTCCTTTCATCTGAAAATCAACTTCATATACTGTTATTTTTTCAATACATCTTTCTCGATAACACTTTGTTTCTGATAACAAGAAAAATAAGCGAATCCAACAAATCCCGCTCCGCCAATTACATTTCCGATAAAGACTGGCACAAAGTTTTTCGCAAGATCCATCCACGTAAGGTGCCCCGCAAAAATAACTGCTGAAATGACAAACATATTTGCTACTACTTGCTGAAATCCAATGACGACAAATGCCATAATCGGAATCCATATTCCAACAATCTTCCCAATTAAATCGTTCGTTCCATATGCTAACCAAATTGCTAGGCAAACGAGCCAGTTACAACCAATTGCTAAAATTAACGTTCTCCCGAAAGATTCATGTAACTTATCTTGAGCTATCGCTATCGTTTTATTTAAATACGCACCCTCTGTAAGCCCGCCAAGATGACCGAAACAATACGCTACGAAAAGTGCACCTGCGAAGTTAGTTAAAGTGATCCACGCCCAATTGTTTAACACATGTTTCAATGAAATTTTCCGTGCATAAAGTGCCATGGCCATTGACATCATATTTCCTGTAATTAATTCTCCTCCCGCCAAAACTACGAGCATAAGTCCGATTGGAAAAACCGCTCCTCCTATAAAATTGACTAAACTTCCCCATTGCTCCGGTACATTACCTAGAACACGAATATTAAGTAAAAATCCTAACGAAATGAATGCTCCTCCTAAAAAGCCAAGAATAAGCATTGCGGATAGCGGTTGCCTTACCTTTTGAACACCGGATTCAATCACAAGCGCCGCGATTTGTTCCGGTTTGTGAAATGCCATAACCAATTCCTCCATTTTTTTCATCTAAAAAAAGCAGCACCAAAAACCCTTAACATCGTAAGGATTTTTGAATGCTGCTTAATCTCTCTGCATATCTCTTACAGAAATATCAATCATCATTTTTACTATACTTATAGAAAGTGTACAAAACTTGCACATTTCCCACTATTTACGTTAACAAAGAGAATCCATATTCATAGTAGTTTCTCAGCCACCGATATGCGACATTTCAATTTTCGGCATTGTTTTTTTATTCGTATCGCTTAATCGTTCATCTGAATAACGGTCTGAACGATTATTCCAAATGTCACGAATACCATTAGTAATCTCCTCATCCGTATATCCAGAGCGAAGTAATTCTTTAAGATCGTTTCCTTTAGAAGCAAACAAACATGTATACAATTTTCCTTCTGCGGAAATACGTGCTCTTGTACATGATGAACAGAACGAATCTGTTACAGATGAAATAATTCCTATTTCTTCATCACTACCGATATAGCGATAACGTGTCGCAACCTCACCAGGATAGTTCGCTTCAATACGTTCAAGCGGCATCACTTTATGAATCATCTCTACTATTTCTTGCTTAGAAACTACTTCGCCTAATTCCCAGCCGTTATAATTACCGACATCCATATATTCAATAAATCGTAAAATATGCTTATTTTCTTTAAAGTACTCTGCCATCTGAACGATGTCTTGCTCATTTTTCCCTTTTTGAACAACCATGTTCATTTTAATTTTCATTCCGACTTCCGCTGCAGCCTGTATTCCTGCCAGAACCGTTTTTACTTTACTTCTATTCCCATTTAAATAAGAGAAACGCTCTTCGTCCAAAGAATCCAAACTAACTGTCACACGAGATAAACCGGCCTTATATAAATCAGGAGCAAATTTTTTAAGTAATGATCCATTTGTCGTTAAACCAATATCCTCTACTCCTTCAATTTCGTTTAACCGTTGTATGAGTTCAGGTAGGCCTTTTCGGAGTAAAGGCTCTCCCCCAGTAATGCGTAACTTTCTTACACCTAAAGAAACGAAAATACGTGTAATCCTTTCAATTTCATCAAAAGATAAAATTTTATCATTAGACAAAAAAGAATAATCACGACCAAATATTTCCTCCGGCATACAATATCGACAGCGAAAATTACAACGATCAGTAACCGAAATACGCAAGTCCTTTAAAGGACGATCCAATTTGTCTAATGTAACAGATTTCATATTTATTGCCTCGTTTCTACTTATTTATATTTACAATCCGCTCTGGATGCGTATATACATTTAAAGATTTATTACGAATGAAGCCTATTGTAGTAATCCCTAACTGCCCCGCTAGCTCTAATGCTAACTCAGTTGGAGCTGATTTTGACAATATTACTTCACAGCCAATTTTCGCAACTTTCAATAGAATTTCAGAAGAGATACGTCCGCTAAAAACAATAATTTTATCACCAATCGAAATGTTATTTTTTAAACAATAACCGTAAATTTTATCTAAAGCGTTATGTCTTCCTATATCCATCCGGCTTAAAATAATTCCATTCACATCACATAAAGCTGCATTATGAACGCCGCCTGTATGTTGAAACGTAGACGCAGATTGCTGCATATCATTCATTAACCTAAAACAATCCTCGGCAGAGATTTTTACGCGAATATCATTCATTTTTTTCGCAGTCAGCGCATCGTTTGCGAAAACAAACCCTTGCCTACTCATTCCACAGCATGAAGTGATATAACGTTTGTTTTGCATGTCACGATAATAAGGATTGATTTTCGTCGTTTTCACATGTACATAACCTTCTTTTTCTTGCACCCATATTTCATCAACATCTTCATACTTCCGGATAATGCCTTCAGAGGCTAAAAAGCCGATTACCATATCTTCAATATACTCTGGAGTACTAACCATTGTAACAAATTCCTGGCCGTTAATTTTAACCGTAACAGGAAACTCTGTTACAATGCTGTCCTCTATATGTTTAAATTCCCCTTGCTCATATTTGAAGATTTCCCGTTCCACCTGAATCGATTTCACGATGAGTATCCTTCTCTCACGTTATATTTTTATCAAAGACAAACACCGAAACTGCAATATCTTCATCTACTTTCATATCAGAAAACAGATGAACTAATTTCGCCCCAACAAGTTCTTCTAAATGTTCACGAGAATTAGCAGCATACACTTCTTGAATCATTTTCGTTCGAGCCATATGAACCATTTCCGCGCCCTCCATAGTTCCCGAAATGAATTTCTCTGTAGGTGTCAAATTCCCATAAAGTGTAGCAATCGCCATATTTTCAGCAAATACAGTATGAATTCGTTCCGGCCCTTTTCCGAATAAATCCTTTCGAAGCTTTCGTATCATATCATTAAATTCATGCACCATTTTTGACATACTCTCATTCCTTCCTAGTTATTCCATCACAACTATTTTAACAAAATGATCATTTCGTCTAAACTATTTAATAATGAGACGAAATGGATCATCTTTTACAATTATCTCAAGTACGCAAACAACATATGAAATACTATTATTGTTGCTTATCTATTCTTCTTTTAACCCTTTACCCATACCTTTTAAGAAATGAAGACCAAATCCGATAGCACGATTAATATCTGGATCCTTCAGTACTTTCATAAGGTCTAATATTCCTACTTTTTTATTACTTTGCAAATGCTGATTTCCTTCATCCATACCTGTCAATACGCTACCTATAAGCTTTTTCGTAAGTTCCGGATCAAGTTCTGTTAAAGCTCCTGCAGCGCCCATCATATTATTAATTAAATTTGTAACTGGTTCACGAGTGACTTGGCCTAGAACGATTTTTGCGATTGGTTCTTTCGCTTTCAGCATAGAATTTGCTGCTTCCAGCATCCCAATGTCATTTAATTCACCTACTATATTAAACATTTGATTTAAAGCATCTTCATTATTAGCTAGCAGTTCTTTTAAAGCTTCGAGTTTTTGTTGTTTAAGTTCTTCCTCAGTTAGCTCCTGCTTCTGGATCGCTTGAATAGGTGCTGCCATATTCTTTTCTCCTCCCTAGTTATCCCGCTATTTGCGGGCAGTAAGACCCCTACCTCAAAATTCAATGAAAGCCAAGAAGTTAGATGGGGGTTGGGCTGCCCGTAAAAGCCCGATTGGTGAAGGCTAATAATCAGTGAGGGATAAAGAACCCCCCACCTGATTAAAGTTTCACTTTATCCGTTAAATGTACGTATCCTGGACGAGCCCACTTGCGATTTACCTCAATGCCGTTTTGAGGATGACGCTTTTTATTACGTGGGTTCGTTTTTGGCATCGGATTTTCACCTTCTACTTGTAACACTTCCATACGCACTTTCGTTTGTTTATATGCAGGCGTATTCGTACGTTGATCGACCGCAGGACCTGTTAAGAAATTAATCGCCGTTTCATTATCTGTCGAGTTCATCGGTAAATACAGTTCATTCGCTTTTACACGATCCGTTACAAGTGCACGTAATTTAAGTGCTCCGAATGGAGAAACAAGGCGTACTAACGAACCAGTTTTCACTCCACGTTCCCTTGCTAACTCTGGAGAAACTTCAACGAAAACACCTGGTACTTTCGATTGAATACCAGTTGATTTATTTGTCATGTTCCCTTCATGGAAATGTTCAAGCATACGACCGTTATTAATGTGAAGATCGTATTCTGCTGGAAATTCAGCAGGACGTACCCAATCAGCTATCGCAAAACGAGCTTTTTTGTCCGGGAAGTTAAATCCATCTTTAAATAGCAGCGGCGTATTCGTTCCATCAAAACTTCCCCAGTGGAAACTGTTCCACCCTTCAAGCACTTCATAGTTTGCGTGTGCGAATAGTGGTGATAAGCTTGCCATTTCAGCAAAGATTTCACTTGGATGATTATAATTCCAGTTTGCGCCTAACTTATTAGCAATTGCCTGCACGATCCACCAGTCTGGTTTCGCATCTTCTAGCGCCGGCAGTACTTGATATAACCTTTGTACACGACGCTCAGTATTTGTAAAAGTACCTTCTTTCTCAAGAGATGGCGCTGCTGGTAATACTACATCAGCGTATTGAGCTGTTTTAGAAAGGAACACATCTTGAACGACAAAGAATTCAAGACTTGATAACACTTCATGTACGTGATTTGCGTTAGAGTCTACGAGAGCCATATCCTCTCCAACAAGATACATAGCTTTCATTTTCCCTTCATCAATTGCGTGAAGCATTTCAATGTTATTTAGACCTGGTTTATTATCAATTTTTACTCCGTAAGCTATTTCAAATTTCGCACGTTCTACATCATCAGTAACGTGTTGATATCCCGGAAGCCAACCTGGGAGAGTTCCCATATCACAAGCACCTTGTACGTTATTATGACCTCGAAGTGGATATGCACCAGCACCTGGACGGCGATAATTTCCTGTTGCAAGAAGTAAGTTTGAAATCGCAGCGGAAGTATCTGAGCCACCCGTATTTTGCGTTACACCCATACCCCAAAGAATACACGTACCATTTGCATCACGAATCATCTCGGCCATTTGAACGAGAGTTTCTTTTGAAATACCTGTAATCTCTTCTGCATATTCAAGCGTATATTTTTTAAGACTATCTTTGAAATCTTCAAAGAAGTTTACATTCTCGTCGATGAACTGCTGATCGTGCCAACCTTGATCGATCATATATTTTGTAACAGCCATTAACCATACTTGATCTGTCCCTTGCTTTGGACTAATAAAGATATCTGAACGCTCTGCCATTTCAGTTTTACGAAGATCTGCGACAATTAGTTTTTGACCGTGAAGTTTATGCGCACGTTTCACACGAGTCGCTAACACAGGATGACCTTCTGTTGGATTACAACCGACGATAATAACAAGACCCGATTGCGCGATATCTTTAATCGTCCCTGCATCTCCACCCATACCAATTGTACGGAACAATCCATCCGTCGCTGGTGATTGACAATAACGTGAGCAGTTATCAATATTGTTCGTTTCAAACACTTGTCGTGCTAATTTTTGAATAACATAATTATCTTCATTCGTAATTTTAGAAGAAGAAATAAAGCCGATAGAACCTTTACCGTACTCTTCTTTAATAGAGCCCATTTTATTTGCCACTACATTAAGCGCTTCTTCCCAAGTTGATTCCACGAACACTCCATTTTTACGAATTAAAGGTTTCGTAATTCGTTTTTCGGAATTCACGAAATCCCAACCAAACTTTCCTTTTACACAAGTAGAAATCGCATTAACTGGTGCTTCAGAAGATGGTTGCACTTTTAAAATTTCACGGCCCTTCGTCCACACTTCAAATGAACAACCTACACCACAAAACGTACATACTGTTTTCGTCTTCTTCGTACGAGTATCGCGCATTGCAGCTTCTACTTCTGACACAGCGAAAATACCGCTATATCCAGGTTCAACCTCTTTAATAAGATCGACCATCGGCTCAAGAATATCCGGCTTCAGCCCAGTCATAAATCCAGCTTCACCAAGCATCGATTTCTCCATTAATGCATTACAAGGACAAATTGTTACACATTGACCGCAGCTTACACATGAAGAATCGTTAATATCTACTCCTTCATCCCAAATAACACGAGGACGCTCTGCCTCCCAATCAATAGATAACGTTTCATTTACTTGTAAGTTTTGACACACTTCTACACATTGACCACACGCGATACATTGATTCGGGTCATAGCGATAAAATGGATGAGACATATCAACTTCGCTTGCATCAACTTTTGGCTCGTAAGGATATTTTTGATGCTCAATTTCCATTAATTCTGCCGTATTATGCAGTTTACAATTCCCGTTATTGTTGTCACAAACCGTACAGTACAGTAAATGATTTTCTAATAAGCGATCCATCGCCTCATGTTGTGCTGCCTTCGCACTAATAGAGGCTAACTCAATATTCATGCCGCTCGTCACTACAGTTGAACAGGATCGCACAAGCTTTCCATTCACTTCTACAATGCAAGTATCACACGTTTGAATCGGATCCACTTCCGGCACGTAACAAATTTGTGGATGTTCAATTCCGTTCTCATTAACGATGCCTAGTACCGTTGAACCAGGCTCAGCACTATATTCTTTGCCGTCAATTGTAATATGAACCATGCTGTCGTTCATGGTTACTCCCCCTTTTTGAGAATAAAAAAAACTCCACCACGAAAATATACGCACCACATTTTTGGCACGTTATCATCATGGTGGAGTAGTTTATTAGCACATCTTGCTAAAATACCAGTCCATTTATTCATAAATAAAATGATAGATTCATAACAGGTCATATCACGATTCCATCTTTAACACTATAATTATAGCGTTAAATCGAAAAATACACAATATAATTATTATTGAAAAGGACAAAGCACATAATGCTCTGACCTTTGTATTACATTTTAGAATTATTCTGAGATGACTTACTTCCCGGTGCAAACCAACCAATTAGTGCAATAGCAACTAATACTCCGTAGAAGATTAAAGTCCAAGTTGTACTGTGCGGGAAATCATGGTCTAAGATACCAATATCCTCGTGGGCAAGTGTAATTACAGCGAGTTTTACACCGACCCAGGCAACAATTGCGTATGCTGTTGT
This sequence comes from Bacillus sp. TH25, assembly GCF_016650935.1. Taxonomy (NCBI): domain Bacteria; kingdom Bacillati; phylum Bacillota; class Bacilli; order Caryophanales; family Bacillaceae; genus Bacillus; species Bacillus sp. TH25. The sequence goes on from NZ_JAEKEU010000009.1 coordinate 244,845, forward strand.
TTCCAATGCTGGACGTTTCTCAAGTAATTGTACAAACCAAGTTGCCGCAAATTTAATTAAAATAAGCCCGGCAATCCCTCCGAGAAGTACAACTATGAACTGGCCTCCATCCATACCACCGAAATCTTCTAGCGGTGAATCTGGAAGACCAAGGGCAAGAGCAACTGCGGCTAATATTGAATCGATCGCGAAAGCAAGGTCAGCTAATGCAATCTTTCCTACTGTGAACCAGTAGCTTTTACCTGCCGCTTCCTTTTCATCGTCCTTATGAATATTTTGATTGTCTTTTCCGAATTGCACCTGAATGACATGCTTCAATCCTAAATAAAGAAGATACGCTGCTCCTATTGCTTGTATTTGCCAAACATTTGCAATAAATGAAATCGCAAATAGAGCTGCAAATCGAAAAACAAAGGCCATAATGATTCCGTAATTTATAGCTCTTTTTTTCTCTTCTTCGGGTAAGTGTTTCGCAATAACTGCTAGGACAAGGGCATTGTCAGCCGATAACAATCCTTCTAATCCAATTAGAATTAATAATGCCCAAGCGTACTCTAGCCATATTGAATCCATCTGCTTCTCTCCTTTCTAAAACTAAAATCAGATAAGGTCTTTGCTCATTAGAATTTCCTATTAAGCCAAATTAAATGCTAAAACATTTTGACAGTTACTTTGCTGTCCTCTATTTGTTATAATTTCAACAAAAAACAAATCTAGATTGTGGTTTTCTTAGAAAAGGTGACGCTACATTGTGCTTAAAAACTTGATGAATTCATCTTCACTTACAGGTTTACTGTAGTAATAGCCCTGAATTAGATAACATGCATTACGTTGTAACACTGTTAATTGTTCCTTCGTTTCTACCCCTTCTGCGATCACTTTCATGTTTAAAGTATGCGCTAGTGAAATAATGGTATGAATAATTTCATTTCCATCAGTAGAATTTCCGATCCTATTAACAAATTCTCTTGGAATTTTTAAGGTATCAATTGGATACAAAGGGAGATATGCTAATGAAGAATACCCTGTGCCAAAATCGTCAATTGATAAATGTACACCATATGATTTTAATGCTTTTAACTTCGCTAACGTTTCTTTTTCATCTACCATTGCTATCCGCTCAGTTAATTCTAAATCGATCGAACTAGCAGGTACCCCTACTTCTTCTATAGTAGATATGATTGTTTGAACAAAGTCCTTCTGTTCAAACTCTATAGCTGATAAATTTATCCCCATTTTTAGATTTGAATAGCCCGCAGAATGCCATTCTTTCAGTTGTCGACACGCTTCCTGTAACGTCCATTTCCCAATTGAAATAATCTGCGATGTTTCTTCCGCGATAGGTATAAACTCAAAAGGTGAAATCAGCCCCAGCTCTGGATGTTGCCAACGTATTAAAGCCTCTGCACCAATAACCATACCAGCCTTACTATCAACTTGTGGTTGATATAATAGAAACAACTCATTATTTTCTAATGCATTAGGTAAATCCTGTTCTAATCGTAATCGTCTTGTTATTTTTTTTGATAATGTCTCGTCATACATGCAAACAGCATTATTACCTTTTTCCTTTGCACTATACATAGCAATATCAGCATGTTGTAAAAGTGTAGTAGTATTTATTCCTCCAAATGGATACACTGCTATTCCTATACTAAGAGATAAGTAAAAGCTATGCTGATTTACTACAAATGCTTCTTCAGTTATACGAAATAGAGTTTCACACAAATCCAATAGCTGTTGCTCTGTATGGTTATGGACTATGATTGCAAACTCATCTCCCCCTATTCTCGCTAGAGGAATAGCCGGTGACAGACATGTCCTAAAACGTTTAGCAACTTCTTTTAAAACACTGTCACCAATTGAATGTCCCAGTGTATCATTAATAGTCTTAAAACGATTTAAATCTATATACAAGAGTCCAAATTCACCCTGCGTTTTTCGTGCACGCTCAATGGATTTTTCTAATTCTTTTTGGAAGAATATTCGATTTCCAATCTCCGTCACTGTATCATGGAATGCTAGATAGTTTATCTCATCTTGTTGTTTCTTCATTCTCGTAATGTCTTTTACCATTACATAACTCCCAAAAGTTTGTCCTTCTATCATAATAGGAACAATGGTGACGTACCAAAAATGAATGTCCTTCTCATTATTATTTTTCACACGTAATTGTAACGAAGCCGAACTGCATCGTTTCCCTTCCTGTAGAGCTGCTTCCAATTCAGATCTATCTTCGTCTAAAAAAATCGAGAAGCACTCTTTACCTATTAATTCATCACTGTTTTTTCCTAATAACATACTTCCAGCCTGGTTTATATTTAACACAGTACCATTTGAATTAATCGTTAAAATAGGATCTGGATGATACTCATATAATGACTTAAATCTCTCTTGATTTTTGACCAAGTCATTGGATTTGTTTATTAAATCTTCTGTTCTTTGAGATACTTTTTGTTCTAATTGATTATTAAACACTTTTAACATTTCGGTTAAATCGCTGTTTTGCATTCGTACGATAGTATGACGAATCAGCACAAATACAAATGCAATACAATTCCCAGTAATAAGTGTAGCCGAGGAAGTTTGCTCTTTAAGAGTAAAACCAATTAATACCGCAACTGCAAGATAAGGAAATATAACAAGAAGTTTCTTCCCAAATGTGGGATCGATAATGAAATAATTCCTTCTAGAAGATGCATTCTTCGGTATAGCAGCAGCAATAGCAATTAATAATAGGAAAACTCTATACAAACACCTTAATAATATAAGTGAACGATCTGACAAATCATCTTGTAAGTAAAAATACAAGTAGTCCGTAATAGCCAATCCAGTTAATACGAGAATAAAAATAAATAATTTACTTTTCGCATTAAAAATAGCTGGTCGAAAGATCAGGCTAATTCCTAGTAAAAGAAGCAATAAATCTATAATCGGAAAAATAAATGAAAGAAAAACATCTCCAATTGATAAGAATAAGATATTTGCAGAAGGTTTATTAAATAGGTACCACTCTAATGTAAAAATAGCAGTAACAACAATACATAAATCACAAAGTAAATACGCCTTTTCCCACTTGTTACATTCCATAATGATTTTATAAAAGAATGCAAAGAGAAAGAAGAATAAGAAAAACAACAAAAACACATCAGAGATATTAAAATTTTGTATCGGCAATTCTACATTAAGTACTTGAAAAGCGGATATAAAATTCCCTATCAAGAAACACCCTATTGCAATAGTAATGCAAACCCAGAATACTCCTAACTTAATTTTTCTGGATAATATAGAATACAGTAATGAGATAAATACAGTAGTTTCAACAACTAAGGATGATAGTCGGATATTAAAATCTGATACGAAATATTGATTCGGAAAAACAAATAAAAATATATAGCAAAAGCTTATATAGAATATTAGAGCTATTGTTAATAAGATAAATTGCAAATGTGAATGTTTAAGCAATATATTCACCTTCTTAAGTCTTTCATCATTTTTTAAAAATTTGTTTCTAATTATTATTCATATTATGACCATTTCAAAAGATTTCTTTCAAAATAAAGCAGCCTTACATTACACCTGCAAATATTTAATAATTCCATAACAGGAATTACAAAAAAATATGAACAGCTATGTCCTTAACACTATCAATTATTGTTATACGAACTATTTATGTAACAAGTTTATTTAATAGCTAATTAGTTCAAAGAATGTTTTCTTTGAACTAATTGTATACTGCCCATCTGAATCATATAACTTAACTATTTTTAAATTAAAATTTCACGTAAAAATAATGAATGTAGGTGTATGCCCCTATCTATTTATCTTTTTTCTTCATAACTTCTATAGTATTCATTAAGTACGCTAACTTAAACACCGATTTATTTATAATCCTTAATAACTCGGCACCAGTATACACTATAAAACTAAAACACATTACAAATAACAAAACTATACTTTAGCAATTTATAAATTTCATATTCCTAGAATTACTAAACTTTCTTTTACCTATTACAATCTATATTCAGATACATTATTTCCTTTCCATTCATAATAATCTAAAACCCCTTCATAAATGGCTTCTGCTGCAATCTGTCTGCCGTTTGCCGTAGATAGTTTACTGTAATCGATACCATTATCTATAAAAGCCAGTTCCGTTAACACAGCTGGCATGTCGTTTTCTCTTATAACATGAAGATCTCCATGTTTAACGCCTCTATCACGTGTTTGAAGAGCCTCTACTAAACGTGTTTGAATTTTTTCCGCTAACACACGACTTTCTTCCACATGAGGATTTGTTTTTTCGGATTCAGAAGATTTATAGTAGTATGTTTCTGTCCCTTTTGCATTACCATTAAAAGCATTTGCATGAATGCTTATAAAGATATCCCCCTCATTTTGCTTAGCAAATTTAACACGTTCCTGTAAAGAGCTTTTTTGGTCATGTCCAGGTCTAGTATCAGATTCACGAGTTAGTAAAACTGTAAATGGTGTATGTTTTTCGAGCAATTGTTGTAGGCGTAAGGAAGTGTCTAATACGATTTTACTTTCAGGCAATCCTTTTGTGGACTTTCCGGGATCTGCACCACCATGTCCAGGATCAATAATGATTGTTTTACTTTCTAAAGGGTTTTTCGGACTGTATTGAAGGGTATCTGTTTTGGCAGTAAGTTGTGCGGCTTCTGCACGTGTTATGAATTTATTTGGTTGCCAACCGTTATCTGTACCAACAGAAATCTTTAAATCAATTAAAATATTGGCAAATTTTTCACCCCAATGTCCTTTTAAATCATCAAATTTACTTTGCCCATTACTATTTGTTCTATCTTGTAGCTTATATGCATTTACTAACATTGTTGCCATTGCAGCACGAGTAACTTTTCCAGAAGGATTAAATATTCCATTTCCTTCACCTTTAATTATTCCTGCTTTTTCAGCAGCAGCAATATACGGCGTTCCCCAGTGGTTTTGTGAATCTGTAAAAGATGGTTTTGCATTTAAGTCAATATGTATACCAAGGGCCTTTGTCATAATTGTTGCCGCAGAAGCCCTATCTAATGTATCACTTGAACCAAAAGTTCCATCTGGATAACCACTCAATACTTTTTTATCAACTAAATAATTAACGGATTTGTCAGCCCATGCAGGAACATCTTGGAATTTATGAGTATTTGCAAATGCACTAGATGAGTAGGATAGTAGACTTCCAGCAAGAATTCCTGTAGCAATTAATTTTTTCTTCAAAATTTAGCACCTCTAAAAAATTATTACAAGTTGGTAAATATATCATTTATAGTTAATCTTTAAATAATACGACCTAGAATAAAGAATAGATTAAATCCGCGTTATCCCTATATTAAAGATATCAAATACAAATCGAACTATTATTCCGAAAAGAATCCTGAGACATACACTTATAGATAGAAACTATTAAATATATTCACCAACGTCGTGTAACCAGTATAGTTACTCATATGTACGAGTGTCAATTAAAAAAACCTTACATTTTTGTAAGATAACCATGTTAATTATGTAGTAAGTAATTATTATATAATGTGAATAATTACTCGGTATAATAAAATAGTAATCTTATATTTTAAACAAATATTAATTATCTTGGTAGGCAAATAACTTATAACAGCCACCTTTTTGGCTATGCTTTGGAATCCTACTTTACTCTTCAATTCTCCGTATTAAAAGTTTGTTGATGAAATGTAATAACAACTGTACGATTATACAACCTATTCACCTCAATTAAATCAGTTAAATATTGAGGAAGAGTCGGTTTATCTTTAAAATCATTATGTATTAAGTCCTTTCACAGTGACAATACGCATATTCCCAGTATTTTTCTGATGACAATACTACAAAGTAAGACCTAGCTCCTTCCTTTTGTAAAAATTTTTGATTTACTAAAATTAATTGTAACTTTTCCTCTGTCCGAAACAATTCCATACAAAACAAAAGGGAAATACATATACACTATGTATCTCCCTTTTATTTTGTACCCAATTTTTTTATTGTGTTACGGTCATAACTTGTCCACTACGGTCAACCATAATTTTCATTTTTCCGTCTTGAGCGTTATATAACCCTAGCTTATGTAGATCTTGTTTGCATTCTTTTACGAAGTAAGGCAATGTACGAATTTGATCGATATCCGAGCTCGTAATGAAATGAATTAAATGATGCGTCATCTCTTTAATATCATGAACGAGTTCTTCCTTCTCTCGTTTTAATCTTTCATTTTCAGCTCGTAATGAATGTAATTCACCTTCAAGACCACGTGCATTCTTTTCATCTTTTGAACGCTCTGCTGCCATACTGGAAAGCTTATAGATTCCCTCCATGAACTGATGCAATTCGTGTTCTCTCTTTTCACTACATTGACTAATTGTTTCAAAGTTATCCACGATGCCAGATATAACTGTTACGAGGCTTTTTTCATCATCTTCATTTCGAACGTCTTCAATTACTTCCTGCTTACTTTCTTGTTTTGTCTCAGCAATTGTCTCTTTTACAGGTGCATATTTACGTTTTCGCCCCGGCTTTTGTTTTTCAATATTTTCAAACGGGATTTCTTGTTTTTTTAATTTATAATACGTATTTTGCAATTGACTTTCCGTTTTTCGAAAAAGATTCAATTCATTTTTACTAACATATTTTGAAATATTTGCGATGTTTAAGCCATGACGTTGACAAAATTGATACACTTCATACAATAATTCTAGTTCAGACTTCAACCAAGTAATCGCTGATTTTTCATATTCTCGCATACCGCCATTTTTTTCTATATCTATTTGAAATAATACCATTCTATTATATAAATCGATTAGCTCTTCATACCTGATTTGGAATTGTTTCTCTATTTTTTTAAATTCCGCCTCTAATTTCATATCGTTCGTTTTATTATTTGACATGTTTTGTAAAAGACTTAATACATTGATTGCTGTGTGGTGATACATAATATGTGTCACTCCCCTCATCTTTTCACAATTCTCATCTGACTCCCATGTCTTTTAAGAAAATAGAAATTTCCACATATCCATATTATAACATTTCGAAATTATCTGTCAAATAATTAACATACAAAAAGGTATAAAAAGTATCGAAATAAAAAATGATTTTTAACAAATATTTAAAAATAAAAATAGCTAAGCAAAATATTATATCAGAAAAATTCTACTTAATTATATTATATGGTATTTCTAATATGTTTTCACCGAAAAAGCTTGCATCACCACGAAATCTTATAGATGAAATAATTGAACATCATGTAAGAAAACCCTCACCTTTATAGTAAAGGTGAGGGTTTTACACAACGCTAACTAATTAACCGAAAGAATGACCATTATTACCACGGTGGCTACAGAAAAACAAAAATATCTCAGAAACACTCAACCTTTCTGTCTTTACACACATGGCTGGCTCCTCTCTTCCAACTAAAAGAAGCTTTATAGTACTAACTTATCAACTAGCCCGATTAATTCTTGGATATCTGGCTTACTTACTTGAGCATTCGCTCCTACTGCTTCACCTTTATGGAATAATTCATTTGTAATTAATGAAGAGAAAATAATGACTGGTAATTGATTCATTACTTCACTATCCTTAATTACTTTCGTTAAATGATGTCCATCCATTTTCGGCATTTCAATATCTGTAATAAGCAGGTGAATATGTTCATACATTTTTTCACCTTGCTCTTTTGCTAATTTTTCAATTTGCGCTAACGCTTCCGCCCCATTGCTGAAGAAGTTCATTTTCGTATATCCAGCTGATGATAATGTTTCTTCTAGTATTTGACGAAGCATCGCTGAATCTTCTGCAATATAAATAACTTTTTCAGCTCGATCAGTTTTTTGTTCTAACCCTGAAAGTGATTTATTGTCATAACCAGTACCGCTAATTTCACATACAATTTTTTCATAATCTAATAATAAGATGATTTTCCCATCTAGCTTTACAATTCCAGATGTCGTTTCTTCTAGTCCCATAGATAATGAAGCTGGTTCATCAATTTGTTCCCATGAAATACGTTGAATACGATGCACTTCATCAACACGGAAAATAACTTTCATTTGGTTTAATTCTGAAATGATAAATTTCGTTTGATCAAGTGGTTTTATAGATTTTAAATTAAGAGCCGTTGCTAAGTTAATAACAGGTAAAATTTCACCACGTACTTGAACAACACCTTCAACTGCATGATGAGATTCTGGCACAGTTGTAACAGGGAATGGATTAATAATTTCACGCACTTTCATTACATTAATACTAAATAAATTTTCACCAACAGTGTACGTTACGATTTCTAATTCGTTTGTTCCGCTTTCTAATAAAATACTTTGTGCTTGTGACATAAAGGTGTCGCTCCCCTTCCATTAATTCCGTATATTTAATTATTAAGCTTTATTAAAACCGAAAAGTCAACTACCTATATGAAAAATATAGATAGTTGAATGATTCTCACAGTTTTAAAGTAGAAATACTACCGGTAAAACTTAATCTTGTATAAACGAAGCAAGTGCCTCTAGTAACACTTCTTGTGCTCCTACAATTTCTGTCGGCATCGCTTCCCATTTTTTTGAAAGCTCTGTTTCCACTCTCATTCTTAGCTCTGGACCCATTTCTCCTAGCACATATTCTTTCGTCGCTATATCAACATCAAGGAGTGCAAGTGCATATAATTCCGGATCGTTTATTTTTTTAAATAATTGTTTCAATACCGCCGGTGCTATATGTTTTAACTTTTCAATGTGAATTTCCTTATCCGAAAATAGTAACTCATATTGAATAAACGTAACATTTTCTTTAATCACTTTAAAATAGCAATTATTTTTTTTATCATTTACAAAATAACCGTTCGGATCTGCAATAATACTCTCTACTTGACGTATTAAATTAGGTAAACTACTCGCCGCCATTACAGTACGTTGCTCAACCTCACTTGGCGAAATGAATGTAACGCGATACTTATTCTGCGCCATCCTCCTCACCTCTCCTTTTATATAAACTTAGTCTAATTGTACAATATCTTAATTAATCTAAATCTATTTCAAATCAATGCTTCTAGACTCGGATAAATCCTCTCTCCCAAAAGTGAAGAGGCACCACCTAAACACTTGGCTTTCGGCCTCTTCAACTGCCTTAGAACCAATCCATACCTCTCGTCTTACAATGTACGAGCCGCTCATAGGCAACTGACCGCTACTACACTCAGCTAGGTCCTCGCCCCTCTTCAACTAACCTAGAACCACTCCATATCTCTGTTCTCACAATGCGCGAGCCACTCATAAGCACTAACCGCTACTACTCATCGCTAGGCCCTCTCTCAAAACCTTAAAAGAAAGCTTTTAAGCCCCTTTCAACAGCTCAATGTTATTGAACCAAAAAGCAAGCTGCTGATCCGTAATATCCGGCAACATAACGAAAAACTCACGGCACTTCATCTCATCTTTAAACAGTTGATACTTCCAAACACTATCGCTACCAATACTTACGAAATAAAACTCGTGTATACAGCCAATGATTGCTTGTTTTTCACCAAACGAATATGGAGGCACTTGTTTGATTTCAAATTGATCTGGTAAATATATATGCTCTTCTCGTTCTATTTTTAACACTTGCTCAGCAAGCTCACGTTTATTTTCGAAAAAAGGCAATTGTAAAATTCGCTCTTGTCTTGTCATACGAATATAAAACCCTTTCTACTACGTTACAATTTTTCTTTACGATTTATTATCGAATTAAGTTCACAACTTCATTTAATACTTCATCTGAAATTTTGATTACTTTCGCATTTCCTTGGAATCCGCGTTGGTATAACATTAAATCAACGAATTCTACAGATAAATCTACGTTTGCACCTTCTTGTGCACCACCACGTATTTTTCCTGCACCGTTTTGGCCAGATGCACCAAGTGCTAAAATACCAGTTGTATTCGTCGCCGTATAGTTACCATTACCCGTTTTCATTAGGCCGCCTTCGTTCGGGAACATCGCAACAGCTAATTGGCCAGCAGCTTTCATACTTCCATCAGAATATTTTACCATCACGTATCCACCGTCAGCAATAAAGCAATCTTTAACAGTTGCTGCTGCTCTACCATCTACACCTGTTACTGATAATGTTTTATCTGTCGGATGATTCGTTAACTGACTTAGGTCTAGTTTTATATTGCCGCCATTAAATGGAATATTAGCCGATTGCTCTTTCGGACTTGGATTTCCAACAGCATCAAATGTCATATTACCGCCTGCACCTGGAACATCTTCAAATGTTGTTGCTTTTTTCGAATCATTACGCATCTGTACTTTATATGAATAATTATGTTCGCTCGTTTGTGTAAACTCTACACGCATTGTCCATGTATTACCAGCATTATCATATACAGGTATCTCTTGTGCAATTGCTTTTGCATCAGCTGGAATATTCCCTCCAACTACACCTTTTGATGTTCGAATACCACCAATTGCCGTTCCCATTGGAATTTGCAACGGTCCTGGAATACCAGATAAATCAACTTCACCAGTCGCGGCATTTGCAGGATAAGCAAATACATATTGTCCTTCTGTATTCGTAATATAGTAATCTGAAGATATTGCAAACGTACCTTTACGCGTAAATTCCATATTTCCGCCTTTTGAATCACCTACTACGAAGAAACCATTACCTTCCATTGCTGCTTGCGTTTTACCACCCGTTAAAGTAATTGTACCATCGCTATAATCTGTAACCGTTCCGCTCAATTTTACACCGTTACCGATACTTTTTGGATTTGTTCCAGCATATTTATCGTCGGCTTTTGCACCAATTGAATTGTTATATAGTAAATCATCAAACATTGCTTTTTGTTTTTTATAACCAACTGTTTGTGCATTGGCAATATTATTTGAAGTTACACTTAATGCATTTTGTGTTGCATTCATCCCTGTAATACTTGTATATAACGCTTTAATCATAACGTATGTACACTCCTTATGAATTTGTAGTTTTTACTTCTTCAGTTACTTTTTGATCGTCTTTCTTTGCATCTTCTGGATTCGTTTCTCCAATCGGTTTATCAGACACCCTCTCAACAAAGCGAAGAGATACAATCTTATTATCAATAACGAGCTGTACATCATTATTTTCCGCAAGGCGAACTGTCTCTACTTGACCAGTTACTTTTTTACCGTCACCGTCGATCCCTCTTACGTATTTCCCTAAAAACTTCATTCCGCCATCAAGCGCTGTCGAATACATCGTCGTTCTTAAAGAATCAACTGCTTTTGTCATATTTTGCACTTGTTCCATAAGAGATAACTGCGCTGTCTGATTCATCATTTGATTCATATCCATCGCATTGAATGGATCTTGGTGCTGGAAACTTGATAAAAATAATTTTAGAAAATCATCTTTCCCCATTACACCAGGAGTCTTTTGCTCTCCTGCTGAAACTCCATTTGTTTGTTGAACTGGCGATTGTACACCGTTAACAGGTACATTACTTTTTTGCGCTCCTGCTTGTAACGGAATATGATTTGTACTCGTTGTATTTAATCCAACTGTTGGCACGCTTTATTCCTCCAATAATCCCGCAAATTCTTTTGACTGTTGTTTCTCATGTTTCGTATTTGCTAATTTTTGTTTTTGTCTTTGCTCTTGCTCTCGCTGTTCTTTACGATTTTCATCTTTTTCTGAATAACTAATTTGAATATTAATTTCTTTTTCTTTTAACTTTAGCTTCAATTCGTCAAAAATTATTTCAACACGCTTTTTCGCATCGTGTTTTTCCATTTCTACATGGACTTCAATTTGATCTCCATGCTTTTTCATAAATACAGTTAATGAACCAAGTTTCTCTGGATTTAGCTGGAATAAAACACGTTCTTGTTTCACTACAAACTTTTGCAGAGCCTCTACTTGTGCTTCCATTTTCTTGCCTAAGTCAGGTAATGTAACCTTCTCAGCTCCACTATTTTGTTTTCCTATTTGATCAGTCCCAGTTGCTTTATTTAATAACTCAGCTCCGGCCGAACTTGAGTCATTTAACTGATCGACTTTTGGTAACTCTACCTTCACATCATCGCTCTCTGCTTTCGGGAGTTCTACTTCCTTAGACTCCTCTTGTTTCTTTGCAATATTACAAGTTTCTGATTCTACGACTTTTAATACTTGCAACGTCTGCTCTGGCATCGTCACCTTGTCTAGCGCCATTTGCATTGTGTCTTCTAAACATATGGCATTTTTAATATTCATGTTAGAAAAAAGCTCTTGTAATTGCTGTAATTCAGCTGCGGGCAATTCGTTCAGTTTAATATTTCCGTATTCTTTATATAACGCCTGTATTTTTTGTATGTATTGATATAACAATTCTGGCTGCACACGCAATTGCTCAATTGCAACCATCTGCTCAGATACAGCTAACAATAACTGTTCTGTCTCTTTCTTTTCTTCTTTCTTTACAATCGGCTCTTCTTTCGTTACCGTTTTTTTTGCGAGAATATATTCTTTCTTCTCTTCTTCTGGTGCTTCTTCTCGTTTCGTTTTCTCCGTTTTCGGCTGTTTTTTATTTTCAATTCTCATTGTATTATCGAATGAAGAATTTTCATTTTTCGATTGTACTTCTAGCCCTTTTTCTTTTTGCGGAGGTAAACTTTGCTGCACCGGTAATACAAACTGTATCACTACATCCACCTCATCCGTTCATACACATTTTTAAATCAAGAAGCATTTTTTCTTCCAGCTTTTCTTTTACTTTCGCAAGCTTCTTACAATCTTCTTCATACATTTCATCAATGACACGTTCTTTTTCTTTTATTTGCTCTAAAAAGCTTTCATTTTTTTGAATAAAACCTTCTGTTTTTTTAATTTTTCGATTCCATTCTTCTATTCTTTCAGGTGAAAATGTATGTGATGAAAGCATACCAGCCATAATACGTTGTCCCGTTTGTACAACCTTATTGCGTGATTTCACAACATATAGATCATATTCTTTTTTTTGTTCTATTTTTCTTTTTTCAGCTGTTAGTTCGTACACTTCTTTCAAGATATGTTCTTTCTCTTGATTAATCTGCAATTTAATCGTGTCGTACTGCTGCTTATCCACCCGTTTTCATAGCCCCTTCCTATTATAACGTTACCTTTTTCTATTATATAGTTTTTTTACAAAAAAATCTGTGAAATATTAAAATCAAAAAAATAAGACCTCAAAGGGCGAGGTCCTATACAATATGGTGCATCGCTTGGACAACATCTTCAAACTGAAAACTATCCGTTCGACCTTGTTTTAAAAACGTATTTATAGCTTCTACTTTATTTTTACATTTAAAAATATAAGCATTTTCTTCATTCTCTTGAATTGTTCCAAGTTTAAAATACAATTCATTCTCTTTATAAATAGATAGAATTTTTCTCATTTCATTTGCAAGTTGCCAATGATTCGGCGATACGATTTCTTCCATAATCCTACTTACCGAATCTAATACCGAAATGGCAGGGTAATGACTAAGAGTTGCGAGCTCACGTTTTAATACAATATGTCCATCTAAAATACCACGAGCTAAATCTGGTACAGGACCATTTAAATCATCACCATCAACTAACACTGTATAAATACCTGTTATTGACCCTTTTTGCGTTTTTCCTGATCGTTCTAATAACTTTTTCATATAACTTTCCATTAACAGTGTTTTACCACCGATCGGTAATTCCTTTACCGCAATATCAACACTTCGGCGTGCATCAGCAAAACGAGTAACAGAATCCATCATAAGTAGTACGTTATTACCTTGGTCACGGAAATATTCAGCAATAGATGTTGCAAGCTTAGCCGCACGAAGTTGCATAAGGTGACTTTCATCTGACGTTGCTACAACAACGACACTTTTTTTCATACCTTCTTCGCCTAATTCTTTTCGAATAAAGTCTTTTACTTCTCGGCCACGTTCTCCTACTAAACTAATAACGTTAATATCAGCTTTTGCGTTTTTCGCAATCATTCCAAGCAAGGTAGATTTACCAACACCCGATCCTGCGAAAATACCAATCTTTTGACCAATCCCAATCGTTAACATGGAATCAATCGATTTAATTCCCGTTTCAAATACATCTGTAATTTCTTCACGCTCAAATGCATGAATCGGCGGTGCATCTAATTTTATTTTTTGTAGTGGAATGTTTTCAGTGTTCTCATTTAACACTTCACCATTCGCACTTAACACTTTCCCAAGTAAATGATTACCACGAGGTACAACAACATCTTCTTCAATTAATTTAACTGCATCTCCGTAACATACTTTTTCTGTCTGTCCAAATGGAAGTAGCATATTATTTTCTTTTTCAATCGCAATTACTTCACATAAGACACTATGTTCTCCAACGAGACAAACATCGCCAATCTTCGCTTTTGGACCTTTCGCTACAAAAAACTGCTCTTGTACACTATGAACTTTGCCAACTTTCGTATAAAACGGTGTTTCAATAAATGTATTCCATTTATTATGCTCATTCATTAGCTCGTTGTTCATACGTTTTGCTCCTCAAACAACTTCTCTTCTTCCCATTTATGACGAAGCTTCGCAAATATCGGTGCAAATTTAAATTCAAAAAACTCTTTCTCTTCTTCCAGAACAAATTCGCCAAACTGTAAAGAAAAATCATACTTCCATTCTACTAATTGTAGTAGCCAATACTCTTTCGTATTTTCTTTCTCTTCTTGTATACGTTCAAATGTTTCTGGATGAACCGTTATAATTAATTTTTCAAATGAAGTAGGCAATGTTTGCACGATGCCTGTTAAAATCGGCAAAACGTCTAATAAGCGCGAATCTACCGCTTGATTCACTACTTTTTCTGCTAACTGAAAAGATTGATTCCATAATAACTCTGTCCATTCGTATGCTGTTTCTTGTTGTTCTTTTTGAAACTGTATACGCGCTGCTTCCATCTGTTCCATTTGTTCATGAATATGCATTTGAAACTGTTCTTTATCTTGCAACAACTGCTGACGCTCTCGTTCTAGCATTTGCTGCTGCTGCCTTAGCTGATTCATTTCAATATGTAATGCATCTTGCTGTGCAAGAAGTTCTGCATGATCCACTTGTATCTCTTCTTCAATGTGAACTGATACTGGTTTCGGAAATTGTAATTCATACGTTTCTTCAGAAAAAGAAACAGAATTCTTCGGAATTCTGTTTTTAAATAAGGACATCATCTTCACCTCTTTGAACGATAATTCTTCCTTCTTTTTCTAACTTTTTCACCGTACCTGTAATCGTTTGTTGTGCTTTTTCAGCATCCGTCATCTTAAGCGGTCCTAAGCCATCTAACTCTTCAAGAATCATCTCTCTACGGTTTGAAGACATACATGTAAATAGTTTCTCTTTAATTTCTTCTTTTGCAATTTTAAGTGCTTTCGCGATAACACCGTTATCTGTAATTTCCTCTAATACACGGCGAAGCGCAAGATCCTCAAGACCAAGTAAGTCTTCAAAGACAAACATATTTTCTTTAATTTTCTCAGATAACGCATAATCGACTTCATCCAGCTTTTGAAAGACTGTTTTTTCAACACCTCGTGAAACATTATTTAAAATGTTCACTATTGTTTTCAATCCATCTGTTTTATTAATAGCACTAAATGCCATATTATTTAATTTTGCTTTTAATAACTCACCAATTTGATTAATTAATTCACCATCTACTTGTTCAAGCTTTGCAATACCCATTACCGTCTCTACACGTTTATGATCTGGTAATCTCTCAATTAATTGAGAAGCAAGTTGCGGCTTAATATAAGAAGCAATAATCGCTATAGTTTGTGGCGATTCATCATTAAGCACTGTAAGCAGTGGCTCTAAATCTGTAAGTGAATTTAAGAATTCAAATGGATTATCTTTGTTGTACCAAAGGTCTTCCAATAATTTTTCCAGATCTTCTTCTGGCATATTTTTAAATATACGACGAATGTATTCTTTATCTGGAGTTACTAAATTCAATTCTTTTACATTTAGTTCATACAAAAACTCCCCTAATACATTTTCTAACGTTTCTGGTTTATATACACGAAACTTCGCGATTTCACGAAGTAATACTTCTTTTTCCTCAGCCGTCATATATTCAATGACTTTTGCTGCCACCTCTTCGTTTAATGTACGAATGAGGATGGCAGCTTTCTCTTTGGAGGAGATTTCATCTAACATTGTTTTTCCTC
The DNA here is from genome assembly GCF_016650935.1 of Bacillus sp. TH25. NCBI lineage: Bacteria > Bacillati > Bacillota > Bacilli > Caryophanales > Bacillaceae > Bacillus > Bacillus sp. TH25. The sequence continues at coordinate 261,044 of NZ_JAEKEU010000009.1, forward strand.
CCTTACTGTCCGTTTAACCATTTTTTAATTACTTTTGCAGTACCTTCTACATGCTCTTTCGTAGCTTCCTGCACTTGATCATCTAATGTAGGCTCTGATGGTTCTACTGGCTCTGGTTTTGGTTCTGGTACTATTTTTTCTTCAGGAATTTCAAAAATACTTTCACTACTAGCAGCAACTTCCTCTTCTGCTAAGTATTCTTCATATTCCTCTTCTTCTCTCTTTTTCTTACGTCTTGCTAAGAAGAACCATACTAGGCCAATTAGTGCTAGCAAGCCAGCTGTAATTCCACCGAATAACCACCAGTTCATACCACTTTTTTCTGGCTCTTTCTCTTTTTCAACTTTCGGCTGGTCGAACTGAACAGTTACAACGTTAACTTGACCGTTTGTAAAGTTTCCATTCGGATCAGCTTGAAGCCCAGCTGCTGTGCCAATCGCTTCTTTAAATGTTGTCATATCAATTTTTCGTTTTACTAACGTATCGTTATCTACCCATACAACAACATTTGTTTTTGTTAATTCTGGATGTTTCTTAATCGTTTCAACTGTTTTATCTATTTCATAGTTTTCAATTTTGTTACCATTTTTATTATCGTAGACAACTTTACCGTTTTGATTATTGTTCGTACCGTAGTTCGGCACTTCACCGTTCGCTGTAATACCCGCACCTTGCTTCGTATCTGCTCCTTCTTGCGCAGTAGAGCTTTCCTCTTGCTCTTGTTTACTGCGAAGTACACCTTTATCGCCATATTTTTCTGACTGACGTGTAACTTCATCGTAGTTTACAGACACTTTCGTATTCACTTTATATTCATTTGATTTAAACATCGTCATTAACGTTGCGTCAATATCTTGCTTTAATTTACCTTCAATTTGATGCTGCATCTCTACTTCCTTTTCATAAGAAGAGGAGCTGTTAGAATGCGCTTCATCTGCTCCTTTTGAGATGATACCTTTTTTACTATCAATAACACTTACTTCTTCTGCTTTCACGCCAGGAACTGCCGCACTAATCATTTGCTGTATACCAGCAACTTGATCAGCTGTTAATAATTGTCCACGCTTCACACCAACAGTAATCGCCGCTGTTCCTTTTGCTTTTTCTTCATCAAAAATTGTTTCTTTTTCAGGTAATGTAATTTGCACATTTGCCGTTTCAATCGTCGCAAAATTTCGTACAATATCTTGCTCCAATTGCTTTTTCGTACCGACAATCTGTTTCATTTTCTTATCTTGTTCACTTGAACCGAGCGAGCTTTCTAATAAAATTTCCTCACCGCTTTTTGAATTAAACGGTAAGCCCATTCCATTCATTTCTTTTCGAACCCATGGAGCATCATTCTTTTGCACTCGAATCGAACCATCGGCTGCTAATTGGTAATCAACACCTAGCTTCGATAATTCTGCTGTAATCTCTTGCTTATCTGTATCATTTAAATTTTGATATACAACAACATATTTATCTGGCAAGGTGAAGTATAAAAGTGCTCCTGTTGCAATCGCTAAAAGCGCAGCACCAATCACTAACTTATGCCACGTTTTCAACGATTGGAAAACATTTTTTATCTTTTCCATTTAAATACACCCGTCCATTTTCCTAAATTTGCATATTAATTAGTGACTTATAATTTTCAATAAGATTATCGCGTACGAGAGCAGCTGTTTTCATTTGTGATTCAGCTTTCTTCTGCTGAATTAAAACGTCATGCGTTTCTCCTACCCCTTTTGTCAGTAAATCATATACTGCTGTTTGGGCATTATTTTGCGTTTGATTCATATCTTCCAATAAATCAATAAACTTTTTGCCTTCAACTACAGATGTTTCTGAAGTTTTCTGTGTGCCAATCGGCTGAATCGCTCCAAATGGCTGTGTATTTAACATTGGTTGAATTTTCATATTTCCCCTCTTCCCTCTTATCCTCGGCCGATTTCTAAATCTTTATCGAGCATTTTTTTGTTCGCATTTAATACACTTGTATTTGCTTCATACATTTTTTGAGCAACCATTACATTCGTCATCTCAGCTGTCACATCAATGTTCGGATAACGTACATATCCTTCTTCATTTGCATGCGGATGCGTCGGATCATACACAAGATTTTCATTTCGATCCGTTTCAATACTTTTTATTTTCACTCCGTTAGTAGGAGCTCCATCTAGCATACTTGCAAAATTATTGTTTGATTCTAACACCACACTTCGACGGTGATACGGCTCTGCACCCGGTGCTCCCGTCGTATTTGCATTTACGATATTGTTAGAAGTAACTTCCATCCATTTTCTCGCTGTAGTTAGCCCTGAACCACTTGCATTAATTGCCTGAAACATCTTTGTCTCTCCTTTTACTATTAACGTCCACGTGCTGCTTGGTTAATAGCGTATTGCGTATTAATTGCATTAATTGAAACACCGTATAATTGGTTTGTTTTCATTAAATCTAGCATTTCTGTCGTTACATCAACACTGTTTCCATCTTTATTCGTTTGCATTGATTTCGTTTGAATCTTTGCGTATGTATTTTTCGTATTTGCTGTCGGTAAGTGCATTACATTCGTTTGATATAAATCTGGATTACTCTTTAAATCCGCAGCATTTTTTTTGTATAATGCACTGCTCATATTCATTTTCTCAGCAAATGTTACATCTTGTGCTTTATAGCCAGGTGTATTCGCATTTGCAATATTACTAGAAACGGTATTTCGCTTCGTTACTAAATAGTTCATATAATGACTTACATCACTAACTAAATCTGGCATATTCCACACCCTTCCTTTTCCATCATGCTCGTTTAGCGCATGATCATCCACTGATGGAAGTTTCACTTTATTATTCATTTTCCTATATGTATTTATTTATTAAAATATTATCTATTATGTACCCTTACATATTTTATTCCATTTTTCCATTGTTGTCTTTAGAAAAATACAAAAATATAAAAAAGAATATAAAAAACTGTATACGCGTAGTAATCCATGTAACATTTTGATATATAAACAATAAAAAAGAGCTTCCATGCACTTCTCTCTATAAAATAAAGACATCTTATTTTTCATTGTTTGGATTATTACCATTCTTTTTATTACAGTCATAAAGTGAAACCTCAATCAGCGGAACGCCTTATTCAAACAATGGAATGGATCCCCTTTTAAAAGGGGTATCCATTTCCATACTTTCCTATTAAAATTTACCGTAAAACAAATTCGCTTTCATTCGTCCATCATTTGTCATAATCATTTCTTCCAAAATCTTTTGCTTATCTCGAATATGCTGTGCTGCCTTAATTATTAATGGACTCACTTCCGCTGCAACATCTGCGCGCGTCTCTTCATCCAATGTCATCATCCAGCGATTTAACATTGCACTCTTCTCAGCAAATTCCCCATCTGATACTTGCAATTCTCCGATTTCATTAAAACAGCCGACAAACGCTCGATAAATATCATTGTTCATTTTCAAGTGCTCCGCGGTAACCGTCTATTAAATCTTGTAACACTTGCACAATCGCATCCATATCGTTCGCTTCACGAGTTACTTTCATCGTCTGAATTTGAATGCTAATCCAATCGTATAAACCAAATAGACTATCGTATAAATCTTTCGTAATCTCAGGGTTTAATTGAAGCTTTAACTCTTCAAAGATACGTTCTAATTTTTCAAGAAGCGCGTCTCCTTCTTGTAATTTAAAACTATTTAAAAGTTCTTCTAAATTACGAAACTCAACGATACATCTTTCATAAATAAAAATTGTGTTTTTAATTGGATTACTCGTCATAATATCATTTTGCATATAACGTTGCCATGCTTGCATACGATCACTTCCTCAACTTTCATTAATCATCACTTTTTTGTTTTGTCATTGCTTTAATTGTTTTTAGTTGGCTATCTAGCGCAGCTAATGTACTTTCTAGCTTTTGATACTTCTTCACAATCTCATCTTGTTTTTGCAGATTTTGTGTTTCAATATCCTTAATCTTTTTATCTAGATCACTTACACGTGAATCGATATTTTTTACTCGCTCTCCGACTACACCTTTATCACCAAATAGTTTATCAAGTGGATCTTCCATCATCTTCCCTAAACCGTTAGAACCAAAGAAAAATTGTTTCGCTGCATCCGGCTTGTCTTTTAACGCTTGTGTTAATTGTTCATCATTAACTTCCATCGTCCCGTCTTGCTTTAATTGAATTCCAAATGAAAACAAATAATTACCATCTTGAGAAAATGTTACGACATTATTCATCGCTTGACGTACACTTTGCATAATGGCTTGACCTTGGAAAGCTCCACCTTTTCCAGCAAAAATATCTATTGTAGAAACAGCTTTATTATAATCCGCTACCATCTTTTTAATAACATTCGATGCATCTGTTACGTTTGAGTCACTCACTGTAAACTTCAGATCTATACCTTTTGCTTTTGGATCTGTTGTTGTACCTGCATCTGTTTTTTCATCTACTTTTGACTCCGTCACTTTTAGTAATTCAATTTTCACGCCAGGAAGAGCTTCAATTGTATTGGTAAAACTTTCAGCTCCAATACCATTAATACTATATTTGGCATTTTGCGCTTCATTAATTGTATTGACTGCTGTACCATCCGCCTTAGCTAAACCAATATCTTGAAACAGTGTAGAAGTGTTCCCCGAAAAATCAATTTTCCCATCTGTTCCTTCTTTTTTCGAGGACATAAAAATTTTATCTCCAAGTGTATAAGCCGATACGCTATAATCTCCATCATTAATTTTATTTATTAAATCTTTATATGTCATATCAGTTGTTACTTTTAGATCTTTACCGCCTAGTTTTAATGTTTCATCTTTAGGAAGTTTTGCATTTATATCAGTAATAGGATTAGAAGCTATTTGATGACGCTGTGCAAGCTGTGTAATCGTCATATTAAAAGTTCCTGCAATCGCGCCACCATCAGCTTTTACATTAATATAACCGTCTTGTGTTGTTGTAACTTTTTTCTCATTCCCTTTAAAAGCCGCTAAGTTTTTAAAAGTTTGTGTGAAAGAACTAAATTCTGATTTTAAGCTTGTATATAATAGTTTATCTTGTGAAAGTTGGTTCTTTTCATTAGTATATGGTGTTTTCCTCATATCTAACGCTTGCATTTCTAATTCTACAAAGTTAGAAGTATCGATCATATTATTTCCGAGGTTCCAAATCTGTTGTCTACCACCAATACCTGTTAACGTCCCTGCCATATTTCTCACTCCTTATTGTTTACATGTAATCTAAAATGCTCGTTTTACTCATCGTACTAACTGCTTTAAGCGTTGCTTCATAAGTTGCATTAATATACGCTAGGTCAGAAATTGCTACCGCTAAATCAACATCTTCAATTTCTTTACGATTTTCTTGAAGCGCTAAATTTTGCTCGCTTAAAATTGTTTTAAACGTCTCCATCGTGTTCATAGTTGAACCAACTTCAGTTGTACGGTTAATGACGCTATCTAAGTTTTTCTTATTTTCTCCTAATAACGGTTGCAAAGCTTTTTGATCACCTTTATTCAGCGCTTCACTCATCTGTTTTAACGTTTTTATAACTGGTGATAATAATTCTTCTCCGTTACGAAATGCTTTTAAATCATAACCATCATTTAGCTGCCAGTTCACATCATTTTTTCCGCCTTGATACGTACCATCTTCTGTGAATGGAACTTGTTCAGCACTATCCCCACCGAAAATATAACGACCTTGCTCTTTCGTATTCGCTAAATATACAACTTGTTTTAAAATTTGCTCAATCTCTGCACCGATTGCCTTCAATTCTTTTTCACTATTCGTCCCATTTAGCGCTTGTACTGTTAATTGATCCGCTCTTGTTAAAGATTTAAAAACACCTTGTAATGTATTTTCAGTTTGTGTTAATACATTTTTCGAATCCGCTAAATCTTTTTGCATTTGTTCAATATTTGCTAACGAATGCTGAATCGCAAATGATTTACTTGCCGCAAGTGGGTCTTCGCTCATAAGAAGATTTTTCTTCCCAGAAGTTACTTGATTTCGATGATATTGCTGTTGCACATTCAAATCCATCATCTGATTCTTTGCCCAGTTTGCATTTTGAAACGTAGATACTCTCATCTCTATCTTCTCCTTTATCTATATTTGAATTGGCGTAGAGAAGCAAGCAACCGCAACTATGTACGGCTCTCCGCTTCTACACTGCGATGGATACTCTCTTCCCTCATAAAAGGGAGCTTTGTCATTTTTATTTAACACGAGAGCGATACATTTACTAAACATGGCTTTCCTCTTAGCTAACTTACCCTTCAACCATCTCATATCTCTGGTCTCACATCGCTCGGTCCACTAAAAGGCTCTGTCCGCTTCTACCCTGCGCCGGACCCTCTCTTCCATCACAATAAAAGCTTTTTCGATCCTTCTACATGTTATCTAATAATCGAAAACAAACTATCAAACACTTCATTCATCGTCGTAATAGCTTTAGAGTTTGCGACAAAATATTTTTGGAAGGCCATTAAATTTACCATTTCCTCTTCCATATTTACGCCTTCAATACTCATTTTTTCTTGTTGAATACCTTCTAATAAATCTTTATGAATATTTTGATAAGCATTTACTGCACTTTTATCAGAAGCTACACCAACTATAAATTGGTCTAATGCTTGTTTATAAGAAAGACCTTCTTTATAATCTCCATCTGTAATTCCTGCTAGTTTATTTGCTGTTTCAGCGGAGATTTTCATTTTCGAAACATCTTTTGCGAATTCAGGGTTTAACTGAATATCTTTCGCATGATCTCCAACGAAGAAATCTTTTCCCATCACTGTATTCACTTGACCTTTTACAGAACTCATTAATTCTTCAAGGTTTTTCTTATAACTAGCAATCTTCGCTTTCGTATCTATTGCTGCTTGAATTGCTCCACCACTTAAAGGAATATCCGATCCATAAATTGCAACAGACATTGGTTCTTTTTCTTTATTTAATTGAAGTGGATATGTATCTTGTCCATTTACTGTTAAAGCACCATTCATTCTAACACTTGCGATATTAGGATTCATAGATTCATAAGATACTTCTATATTGGCATACTTAGACATCTCTGTAATGATGCGATCACGTTCGTCTAAAAGTTGATTCGGTACTTGCGTGCCAGCTTGTCCGATTTTTTTATTCGCTTCTGCTAAACTAGCACCAAGACGATTAAATTCATTCACGTGTGCTTCAATATCTTCTGTCGTCTGTGCTTCCGCTGTATCCAAGTTTTTCGCAAGGCGATTTATCTGACTTGTGAACTTCCCAGTTTCAGAAACTAATGTATCGTAATAGTTTGGTTGTTCTGGATTTTTTGCAACTTCACGAAAAGCATTGAAGAATCCATCCATTAAACTAGATAATGAATTTTTCCCCGTCGTCCCTACCATAGACTCTACTCGTGATAAAGTAGAATTCATATATGCGTAGTAAGAGAACTGTGACAACTGATCATTAAATTGCTTCGTTTTCACTTCATCTGTAATACGGTCAACTCCTAATGTTTGTACACCATAACCTATTCTCTGTTCAGGCGTATGACCGTTACTTGCTCCAACAGATCCGTAATTTACCATTTGACGAACATAACCTGGCGTATGAATGTTAGATAAGTTTTGTTTTGTCGTTTGTAATCCCATTTGGGCCGCTAGCATACCAGATAACGGCGTATTATAATCAGATAATCTCATAATGCTTCACTTCTCCTTTACAATAGTTCATTCATAAAGATTTGCGAATTATTGTTTTTCTCCAAATTGTATTCAGAAACGGAATCCACAATACTTTCTGTAGTTTTTAATAGTACGTTTAAGTAATATTGATTTTTCAAAAGAATCATTTTTACATTTTCTTCTAATTCATTTAAACTTTTTTGTAATTCTTCCATTTTTTCATTTTCTTCCTGTGAAAAATACGAAAATAGCGAACGCATACGCAACGGTTCAACTTGTTTTTCTTTACAAAGCTGAACAACCATTTCCTCAAAAGATCGCGATAATCCTTTAACACCTTCTATGTACTGCAATTGCTCTACTTGCAACTTTTGAACTGCATTTACATTTTTATTTTTTAAATTCTCATATATTTGTTCCCCAAGCGTTTGAATATTTTCATATGCCTTTTGAATAATAACGAGCTTTTCATATAATTGTATGTACATATAGCTTCCTTTCCTTTACAAGACTAAATTTACAATCAAACCATGAATTTCTCCAATTTGATTTAACATTTCTAAATGCCCTGTTTTCGTATTAATTAAATTCATAACATCTTCTAACTCAGTTAATCCCATTTCAGCTTGTTTTACGATCGTCATTTTCTGCGAATATCCGTAACGCGGATGACGAGACATAACATCTTTATACTGCAATACGTTATCAACGTAAAAATTCAAAAATGATTTTACAGTATTTTTGTATTCCATTACATTATCGAGCGTTAACTCTAATTCGATTTTCTCTTTAATTTCTCCAATGTTATCAACAAGTGCTTCCATTTGTTCTAACAATTTATCGTTTTTCGGATCTGCATGCAAATTATCCGAAAAAGCAAGTCCTGTCCTGACATTTGCTTCTTTCGGCATTTGAGTAGCAGGCGGTATATGCGATAAAATTGGATTATGCGAGATAGAACGCAGCATATATATCACCTATTTATTTTTTATTTCCTTCTAAACTTAATCGTAAAATCTAGTTATTTATAATTATACTCTGTACAATGATATTTTGCAGTTATTTTTTATAGAAGATATGTTACAATTTAGCATGAGGTGGCACAAATCTATGAATATTTTTCTTTGTGGTTCAAATCAATTAACAGCATTAGATCAGGAAGAAATAAAAAAATTTTTAATTGACTATGCTCACAAACATAAAATTTACATATTATGTTATAAATCTATTGAAAATGAGGTTCTTCGTTTCTTCATTGAAAACGAAAGACTTGCTCAAAATTTATGTCTTTACACACTACAACCGTTACAAGTATTAACAGACGAATTTCAAGAAGTCGTTGATTACTTAAAAAAACACGGAGCCGAGTATATTGCTTTTGATCATCCTTCCGACTCCATTTATCGATCAGATTATATGTTTTTTGTAAAGCAAATTGTCGAAGATACCGATTTAGTTCTCTGTTTTTATAACGGAGATAAACATACGTCTGTCATTCCCGTTGACGTTGCAAAAGAAGCAGGAATTGATGCTGTTATTTATGATTTACCAGGCTTACATGAAAAGCAGATGAAAAAAAGCTTTGAACAAAAAATTCGTATGATGTAAAGGGGGAGGCACAATATCGTTATTGTGCCTATTGTAAATATGAAAACTGAACAAGATTATGATTATTTTATCACGAGTTTTAAACAACAATTTAATATGGATATTGCTTCCTATAAACAAGATAGAATGCGCCGAAGAATCGATGCTTTCATTTCGAGAAAAGGTTTTGAAAATTACACAAACTTTTCAAATCATTTACGTACTGATCAAACGTTATTTTTAAGTTTTATTGACTATATTACAATTAACGTATCAGAATTTTTCAGAAATAAAGATCGCTGGCAAACGTTAGAGACGAAAGCTCTACCAAAGCTACTTGAACAAAATAACGGTAAATTAAAAATTTGGAGTGCTGCTTGCGCTGCCGGTGAAGAACCATATACACTTTCTTTAATATTATCGAAGCATCTAGCTCCGTTTCGTTATGACATTCAAGCAACGGATCTTGATTTTCATGTTTTAGAAACTGCAAAACGTGGTCAATATACAGAACGCTCTTTGAAAGAATTACCTAATGATTTAAAACAACGTCATTTCACAAAAGAAGATGATACATATATATTGCATCAAAATATTAAACAGCAAGTTACATTTAAACAACATGATTTATTAATGCAGACATTTGATACGAACTACGATTTAATCATTTGTCGAAATGTAATGATTTACTTTACAGAAGAAGCAAGAGTAAAGCTCTATGAAAAGTTTAGTCGTTCATTACGAAAGGGCGGCGTACTATTCGTTGGTAGCACTGAACAAATTTTAACACCTGAACGCTACAATCTTCAGCGCTTTGATACATTCTTTTACGAAAAAGTATAAAAGAAGGTCGTCATAATTAAAATGACGACCTTTTTTTATTATATAATACGAATCAATATGATACCTATAACCCACATGAAGAGAAATAGAGCCGTAACAGACCATTTATGCTCTTGAATCGTATGTTTCAACGCATGAGATAATTGCGTCATATTCATTTCTGCAAGTGCTCTCCACACGCTCACATCACGTTCTTTAGAAATACGATCTGTACCGCTAATTAAGATTGTTTCATTAGACAATTTCGTCATGTAAGCTGTAATAACCGTTATCATTAAATTTATATTTCCTTCTGAAGAATCACTTTCCACTCTAGAAATGAGAGCACTTACGTCAAGTAAAGGAATATGTACTTTTCGCCCGAATGAAAGCTGTACTTCAGCGAAATCATACGTCCCATCGAGTAACGGAATATCTTTTATATACGCTTGCTTAATAATCCCTTGTAAACTTCTAACAATTTGTTCATATATTTTTTCCGATTGCTTTCCTTCCTCGGACAACATATGTAACTTTGAAAACAACTGCAACACCGTATCCATTTCCTTAGAAAGCATTTCTTTTACAATCTTTCCATCACCTAAACTTGCAAGCAAAATCCCTATTTCATTGTTTTTCGAAATGATTTTGGGCTGCCCAGTAAACACAAGGTTACTCCGCTTTCGTTCTTTCTGAATTTCATGTTCTGAAATAGCTGCAGGCTGTTTTAATGGTTGTAGCGTCTTATTTTGAATTGTCGTACGTTTAATTTCCATTTAAGCGCCTCCACTACTATCAAATTATTAGCCCCATTCTTTATTACTCTTTAAAACTAAAAACAGTACAAATAATCCTGACATAACAGCAAACACATTAGAAGCCTGTACTCCCTGCTCACTTTTTTCCTCTTTCTTTTCTTGTTGTTCTTCTATTTTCTCTTTCTTTTTAGAAACGACTTGATTGTCATTTCCGCTTTTTTTCTCTTTATGAACCTTCACATTATTTACTTCCTTGTTGTCTGTTAACGACTTTTTTATAACGTAGTTGATTTCCTCTTTTTCTTTCAACGGCTCTTTTATATAAGAGTTCACTTTCTCTTCTTGCTTTGGAATTTGAACAACTGGAAGTTTTTCTTCTGGAAGCGGCATCTCTATTTTCGGATCTTCCTGCTTCTCAATTTCTTTCTTATCTTCTACTTCATTTTGATTCTCTTGCTCTTCTATCTTTTCATCATCTTTCACTTTTTGTTCGATGATAGAAACGATATATTCACTCTCTGTCACAAGTTTGTTACCTGCCCCATCTGTTACTTCCACAATAAGTTGATGCGGCCCATCAGGTAAAGCTTCTGTTATTTCAAATATTTTCTGCCAATCCATGTCGCGTTTATTATAGTCTAATAAAAAAGTAATATCGTTACCGTCTTCTTTTCCTTTTAATATAACGCGCACTTCTTTAACAACCGATTCTATATCTACCGTTTGTACTCGTATATGAACGGATTCTCCCTTTTTCCGTTCAATTAAGTTCCCTTTTGCCTCATCAATACTAACTTTCTCTAACTTTGGCAATTCTTTATCTATAGTTGGTGCTTCATTGTTTATACGAATGAGCGGGACATTTAATTCGTTCTCTATTACTTCTTCCTTCTCATCTTCTTTATAGCTTTCAACGAGCCTAAGGTTCCAATCACCTTGTAAATCATATATTCCGGCCTTATAATTAGCGATCCATCGCTTCGTTTCTTCTTCATACTCAAAAGATATTATTCTCTCTTGTCTGTACTGCTCACCATTTTTTTGTAATTGTAATATGCCTTTTACACTTTGAATGTTTTTTTCATTTGATTCTACAGCAATCCGCACTTCTTCGCCAACCTTTAGCTCCTGCTTATTAACTGTAATAACCCCTCGGTCTGTTTCTATCGTTCTTTCTTCTTTTTTTTCTTTCCCTTGCTCATTTTCTACTGCTTTTTTTTCATCTTCAACCGAGGGCATTTCCACTTGTTCCGGCTGTTCCTGAACTTCTTTATTTTTTCCCTCTTGGTCATTCATTTCGCTTATATTTTGATCTTGTACACTTTTTTCTTCTGCCCGCCCTTGTGATGGTAAAAATATACATATATGTAAGAATAGCCAACTAACTAGAAAAAACTTTACGTTTTTCATCTATTTGTTCAAACTCCTATTTTCACGCCTTATAGCGATTTCGTCACTTTTACTCCGAAAAATCCATCTACATTTACAAGTTCTCCATACGCCACTAATACATCGTTCACATAAATTTGAATCGGTTCATCAATATCTTCATCAAGTACGACCGCTTCATTTTCTTGTAGACTTAAAATATCTTGAATTGTTCTCACTGTACTTCCAAATACAAATTTAACATTCATTTCTACATTTTGTAGAATAGATGTATCCATATATACTGGCTCAACTTGCTTGACTTCTTTATATTCAATTGGCTGTACGACTGGTGCAGGAATTTCTTCCTCTTCAACAACTTCCTCAACTATTTCTTCTTGCTCTTCCACCATCGGATATAGAAGTCTTCTAACCATTTCTTTCGCTTCTGATATCGGTAGTATTTGATACATCTTTGATTGAAGGAGATCACCAATTTCAAGATTAAAAGTAATTTGAACGAGTTCGTCAACTGCCATCGACTCTCCCAAATATTCCATTTCTTCTTTTAAAGAAACAAATTTAACGTCTGGTGGTGTCATATCCATTTTTTCTTTAAACATTTCTGACATCGCTGTTGCAGCATGCCCCATCATTTGGTTCATAATTTCTTTAATGCCACTTAACTCTAATTCACTTAGCTCTTTCTCCGGATCAATTTCACCCGTTCCCATCATCATTAAATCTACCATTGTTAAAGCAACATCTTTCGTAAATACGAATACATTCTCATTCTTTAGTCCTTCAACAAAATCGACATTTAAAATAACAAACGGAACCGGTACTCCTTCATAATGACGAACATTAATCGCCTCTACATTTGGTGTACTAATAGTGACAGGCTGATTTAAAAGCGTCGATAGTACTGTTGAAGCCGAACCAATTGAAATATTCGCAATTTCACCCAGTACATCTTTCTCTTCTTGTGTTAACTGTTCTTTTTCCACATGCTCTTCTACAATCTCAGTTTCCTGCACTTCCGCCGGCTCATCTATTTCTTCTTCCACACCACCAGATAATTGTAACAATTTATTTATCATTCGCTTCGCATGTTCAACTGAAACAACCTGTACAAGCTGAGAATTCACAAGATTATCTATTTTTAATTCAAACGATACTTTAACAACCATATTATTCCCATTAATACCAGAAATCTTCTCCATCTCTTCTGTAAGTTGCACAACTTTAATTGTTGGCGGAGACATGTCTACCGTATCTTGGAAGAATTCTGACATAGATGTTGCTGCGAATCCCATCATTTGATTCATAGCTTCTTGTACTGCACTTAACTCTAATTCACCAAGCTCTTTTCCCTCTTCAACTTCACCTGTTCCCATCATCATTAAATCAGCAATAGATAAAGCAACATCTTGCTTTAAGACAAGAAGATTTTCCATATCTAATCCTTTTGTGAAATGGATATTTAATACAACATGTGGAATTTCAACATCACTTGTATCATATAAATCTACCAATTCTACTTGAGGAGCAGTAATACTTACTTGCCTATTTAAAATTGTTGATAATACAGTCGAAGCTGAACCAAATGATATATTAGCGATCTCACCAAGAATATCGCATTCTTGAGGCGTTAAATGTTCATTTTCTTTTTCTAGCACAATTGTGCCAGTATCCCCTTTTGTGTGTTGCTCAGGCATTTTTCCTGCCTCCTCATTTTTGTTTTTCTATCAAATGATTTAAACTCTCTATTACACTCGTTATATTTTACCAAACTTATCATCCGAATTGTGAACATGTATTTATTTCCACAATATGTGTAAACGACGGTTTTCATATACTTATATTATTAGTTCTACCCAAAAAGCTCCCCAATTGTATACAAGTGGGGAGCTTCCTTCATTCCTATTATAAACCTTCTGGGTTTAAAATGAGGACCACTCGTCCATCACCGAGAATTGTCGCACCAGAGAAATAGTTAGAGCTCTCTGCAAAGAAATCACCTAATGACTTTAAAACTATTTCTCTTTGACCGATAATTGTGTTTACGATAAGTCCATAGCTACGATGTGTATTACGAACAATTAACACAGGAACCATTTGACTATCATATGATGCGAACGCCTCATCTACTGTTTTTTCACCAAATACAGTACTTAAATGTTTCACTTCAATAATTTGGTTGCGATAGTTTAAAACGTCTTTCCCTTGTAACGATTGTATGTCTTCTTTCTTAATTCGAATGGCTTCAGCAATATTGCCAAGAGGCAAGGCATAACGCTTATCATTTGTTTGAACAAGCATTGATTGAATAATAGACAATGTTAAAGGAAGTTCAATTCTGAATGTACTTCCTTTTCCTTCTTCAGAATCAATAATTAAATGCCCACCTAAACTATGAATCGTATGTTTAACAACATCTAATCCAACCCCACGTCCAGAAAGGTCAGATACAACTTCCGCTGTACTAAATCCCGGTTGGAAGATAAGATCAAACACTTCACGATCCGTTAATTTATTTGCCTCTGATTCCGTTACAACACCATTTTTTATCGCTTTTTCTAATACTTTTCCTTTATGAATACCATTTCCATCATCAGTAATTTGAATTACGACATGATTTCCACTATGAAATGCCTCTAATTTAATAGTACCGGTCTCATTTTTCCCGGCATCACGTCGGTTTTCGACAGTTTCAATACCATGATCAATTGCATTACGAATTAAATGAACGAGTGGATCACCAATTTCGTCAATAACAATTTTATCAACTTCAGTATCTTCACCTTTAATTTGTAAATCGATTTTTTTACCTAAATCTTTCGCTAACATACGTACCATACGTGGAAAACGATTGAAGACCGTCTCAATCGGTACCATACGCATATTTAATAATACATTTTGGATATCTTTTGAAATATCCCCTAATCGATTTAAATGCTCGATTAACTCTTTATTTTGAATCGTTTCTGCTAATTCATCAATTCGTCCACGCTCAATTACACTTTCTTCAAACATATTCATTAATCTTTCGATTTTTTCTAACTGAACACGAATAGAACGATTCTCTACTTTAGCATTTTTCGTTTTTGTATTACTTTTAGCCGGTGTAGTACTAGCTGTTGTAGTTCGTGCCTCTAGAGATGGATCCAGCTGCGTTGCTGCAATAGATTGTACGATTCCTTCTTCAGCTATATTTCCTTGCTTCACTTCTACTTTCTCAATTTCAGAAACGTGAAGCACCACCTGTTTCAATTCTTCAACACTACGATCAGTATCCATATATACTGTAAACTCAAATCCAAAAGCATCCGCTTCGATTTCTTCAATGCTTGGAACCGTTTTTTGTATATCCCCTACATTTTGTAATGCTTCAATACACATAATGGCACGTACTGCTTTTAAAATGGCTTGTTGTTCGACGGTTATATATACTTCATGTGAAACTGTATCATCATTGTTTATACTACTTTGCTCTACTTGTTCCATAGAAGCTTCTACATTCCCATTTAATAATGCTTCTAATTTATGCTTTGTAGATACAACATCAATATTACCCATTCCACCCTGCTGCACATCTGTAACCATCTTTTCTAAATTATCAATGCACTCAAAAATAACATCAATAATATTAGCATTCACCATCATATTTCCATGACGGATTTCGTCTAAAACATTTTCCATCTTATGAGTTAAATCTGCCATTTCCGCAAATTCCATACTCGCAGACATACCTTTAAATGTATGAGCTGAGCGGAATATTTCCCCTACAACACCCATATCGGCAGGATTCTGTTCTAAATTTAGCACATTTTCATTTAGCGACTGTAAATGTTCTTCTGCTTCTTCAAAAAATATATTTAATAGATCTGTTTGCATTTTAATCCCCTACCTGTCTAACAAACATTTCATTTATGTATAACAATTTAGTGTTTTATAACGAGAAAAAAGGGGGCCACACGTCTATCCGCTATCATTGATTTGATTCTTTGTGGCACCCCTTCTATATTAGCTATTTGCTACTTTTGTTAAAGCTTCGATAACACGATCGGCTTGGAATGGCTTTACAATAAAGTCTTTTGCCCCGCCTTTAATTGCATCTAATACCATACCTTGTTGTCCCATTGCAGAACAAATAACAACCTTTGCACTCGAATCAATTTTCATAATTTCTTTTAATGCTTCAAGTCCGTCCATTTCTGGCATAGTAATATCTAGTGTTACAATATCAGGTTGAAGTTCTTTATACTTTTGAATCGCTTCTACCCCATTCTCTGCTTCACCGATAACTTCAAATTCAGAATTACTTTTTAATAAGTTTTTAATCATTGTTCGCATAAACATCGCATCGTCTACAACTAAAATTTTATGTGCCATTCTTTTCGGTTCTCTCCTTTTATTTATAAATATATCTTAATATTTCACCTTATCATTCTCACTCATTATACAAAATAAAACGAGAAAATTTAATATTTTTTTAAAAGAATTTCTGTATTTTTATTATTTTATTAATAAAATAGAAATATATTATTCTTTAATATATATTACAACGCGCCGATTTTTCTCCCAATTTTGCGGTGAATCATTTGATGCTACTGGTTTTGTGTCCGCATATCCTACCGCTGCTAATCGTTTATCATCTACATTATACACTTCAATTAAGTGGTGAATCATATTAGCTGCTCGTGCTGAAGATAATTCCCAGTTGGAAGGAAATTTTTCATTATGAATCGGTCTACTATCTGTATGTCCTTCTACAACAATTGGGTTTGGTACCGATTGAAAGAACCCTACTAATTGACTAATTACTTCTTTTGCTTCTGGTTTAACATTCGCATCACCTGTATCGAATATTAAGTTATCTACTATAACGATGCTAACACCTGTATCTTCTCGATATACATTCACTTGACTAACACCATTATTATCTACATATGCTTTTAACTTTTTATACAATTCATCCATTCGTTTTTTTGAAACTGCTTTTTCATCATTTTTTTCATGTGAAATATCTGGTATTGTACCTTCCATTACTTTCGCATCCACTTGTTCTGCATCACTAAACTTTTCAAGCATCTTCGATAATTTTACTGTATCTTGTTTTGATGTAGCAACTAATAGTACAAAAAAAGTCAATAACAACATCGTTAAATCAGTAAAAGTCGTCATCCAACGAGGCGATCCTTTTTGCGGTCGTTTTATCATCACCATACCACTCCTTGAAATATTAGGCTGCTCGTTTTTCTTTTTTTATCTTCGTTTCATATACGTATGTATCAAGTTTTAACTTTAACTTAGAAGGAATTTGTCCTCGGTAAAGCTCTGTGATTGCTTCTATTACAAACTTCTTCTCTGTATACAAATCTTCAATGCCACGATACACTTTTTCAGATAACGGTATTGCAATCATGTTTGCAATAACAGATCCATACAATGTCGTCAACATAGCAACTGCCATTCCTGTACCAATTTGCGATGTATCTTGCAAGTTTTGGAGCATAATAATAAGACCAATTAAAGTTCCTATCATACCCCATGCCGGAGCGAAATCACCAATCTTATCTAATAATGTTGCTCCTTTTCTTAACTCATATACTTCTGTTTCAACATCTCTCATTAATACTTCTTTTAATTCTGCTTCATCATATCCACTTAACATTAAACGAATCCCCTTTTGAATAAAAGGATTGTCTACTTGCTCTCCATCAACTTCTAACGAGAGTAAACCATGTTTTTTAGACTTCTTTGAAAAATCAACGAACAAATCCGTTAACTGTTCTAGATTTTCCTCTCTTTTATGTAAAACAGTAAAAATACTTTTCGTATATTTTTTTATTTCTCCAAATCTATATGCCACAATAATTGTCGCTGTTGTTCCCCCTATAACAATTAAAATAGATGGAACATCTAAGAAATTTTTAAAAGCTTTTATTCCACCACCGCCAAGCATGATCGCCGCAATTACAATGACGAAACCTATTACAATGCCAAATGGGCTAGAAATATCAAATTTTCTCTTTTTCCTTTGTGGCCTAACTAATACTTGATTTTCGTCTCCCATATTCCTACCCTTCCTTTTTGTTTTTTTTAAACATTTTTTTATTTTAATAATGCGTTTTCATATATAACAACCATTATACGACTATCATCTATTTATCGCAATATACTCATAAAATTGACACATTTCATTTCTATACTAGAATTATATAATAGCAATGTGAGGAGGATCCCCATGGAACATAATATTTTACAGGTCATTGCATTAGCAGAAAAACTAAAATACGAAATGCGACACAGCTGGCTTTCTAACGGCCGTCAAGAAAGTGTTGCAGAACATACGTGGCGTATGTCTCTAATGGCGATCTTAGTTGAGCCTTATTTGGATCAAAAGGTAAATATAGAAAAGTTACTTAAAATGGTTATTATTCACGACCTTGTTGAAGCAGAAGCTGGTGACATCCCCGCCTTCGACACGATGAATAGCCGTGAATTACAATTACAAAAACAAAAAAATGAGCAAAAGGCTATTTTAAATATTAAACGTACACTAGAAGGTTCTCTCGGCGTGGAATTATACGATTTATGGATGGAGTTCGAAGCGAAAGAAACGTATGAAGCAAAAGTTGCTAACGCACTTGATAAACTTGAAGTGAAAATTCAGCATAACGAAGCTGATATTGATACTTGGTTACCAATTGAGCATAAAATGACTTTCCAAGTTGGTAAACATACAGATTTTGACTCTTTCTTATCTAAATTACAAAAAATCATTGAACAAGACGGAGAAAAAAAATTAATCGCTGCTGGTATTGACGTTGAAGCATGCAAAAAGTAACCATTTAATTATGAAATAAGACACTCATTTTGAGTGTCTTATTTCATAATTGTTGATATTGCCTGCTTATAAATAAGTTGTTGTTTTCCATCTACTAATATTAATACTGTAAATCTATCTACCCCAACTACTTCCCCTACTATTCTTACTCCGCTCTTTAAAAATATAGTAACTGCACCTTTTTCTTCTTTTATTTGTTTATACAACTCTTCTTGTAAGTGTTCCATAACTGTTTTCCCCTTTACAAATAAATAATCCTAATATAAAAAAATAAAGATTAATCACTTATATACTTTGTCTTTTATATTCATAAACTTATTAATTAGTATATCTAAATCTCGACTAAATAACAAAACTTTATTATGATCTAATCCATGCCTAGCAACAAGTTGAATTAACTCTTTCTTTTTGTGTTCTATTTTATTGTGTAATTGTCCCATCTCCATCTCTATACTAAAACTCCCTTTTCCCATAATATTACTTGTAAAATTATAGTACATTTCCACTCATAAAAAAATAAAAAAATGGTTTTTTTTACAAATTTTATATTTATGAAAAGAAATTTTAATGTAATTGTAAGTTACATACCCCTTTCATTTGCAATACATTCACCTAGTATACACTTCCATATTGTTTTACCATTTTTAAAAAAGTGCTATGAAACAAAGTAAATATCACATTTAAATCCGATCACAGGCTCTTGTCTAATTAGAAGTAAGACTTGCTCCTTTTCTAAATAAAAACATATCTTATAAAGTAATCCATTAGTTATATAGATTAATTTCCTAAAAAGGAGGAAAAAACATGAGCTTTGGTGGTAGTTGCGCTGGTTTCGGCGGTGGATTTGCTTTACTCATCGTGCTATTCATCCTTCTAATCATTATCGGATGTAGCTGTTGGGGTGGCGGCGGAGGGTTTTAAATATAATACGTATCCTTTTCGCTAAACTCTAAATGAATGAAATATGTTAACTAAAAACTATATGAAAACAGCTCATAATTGAGCTGTTTTTTCATACTTTCGTATGAGTTTATTCTCCTTCTATTTTGCGATTTCAATAAACAAAACATCGTTTACTATTGAATAAGAAAACGTTTTTACTAAGGAGGATTATAATGATTAAAGGTCTTTATGAAGCACATTTACCTGTCTGTAATTTAGAAATTTCGATACCTTTTTATGAATCACTAGGGCTCAAATTATATAAAAGAGACAAAGATATCGCCTTCTTTTGGATTGTAGAAAATGAAAGTTGGATTGGTCTTTGGGAAGGAAAAGAATACAAAGTGAATTATCATCCAGCCTTACGACATATCGCCTTCCAAGTAAGCTTACACGATTTAGAAAACGCAATACACTGGCTCAAACAGAAAGGAATTTCAGCACGAAAAGACTTTGGAATGGAACCAATTGAACCAATCGTTTTTCCAGAATTAGCACAAGCCTCCGTATATTTTAACGATCCTGATGGAAATAGTTTAGAATTCATTACACAATTGCCTGTTGGACTACCTAAAGCAGAGAAAATGTATTTAAGTGAATGGAAAAAACAAGTACAGGCATCACTTATAGATAAGGTTTAATTTTTCATGTCAATTTCTTATTACAGGCTTCTTAAAACAAATACAAACTTCAAAAAACTATTTTTTGGTCAAACATTAAGCGTACTTGGAGATTGGTTTCATACTGTAGCTTTATTAACACTCGTCTATAGCATAACAGAATCTTCATTTATGTTAGCACTCACCTTTATGAGCAAAGGGTTACCTCAACTTCTTCTGAGCCCATTCATAGGCGGAATTGTAGACCGTTTTTCAAAAAAGAAAATTATGATTTTTACCGATATTTTACGAGGAATTATCGTCCTCACTTATTTATTAGCATTCTACAAAATTGAAATTATTTTCGTTTCTAATATATGCTTATCAGTACTCTCTTGCTTATTCGAGCCTGCTAAGCAATCAACTCTAAAAAATATCGTACATCAAAAGCATTTCGTAACCGCTAACTCTCTTTCTAGTACAATCAATGGTTTTATGTCTATTATGGGAGCTTCTTTAGGTGGGCTCATTGCACAATCTTTAAGTATCGAGATTGCCTTTTTTATTAATAGCCTATCATACTTTATTTCAGCCTATATTATTTATAAAATGAGTATTCCTGCTCGTGATACTTTAACCACGAAAAAAGCATTTTTTACTGATATAAAAGATGGTTATACATACATATTACAAAGCAAAATTATTTTAACATTAATTCTTGTCGGCATTTCATGGGGCATTATTGGAGGTGCCTATCAGTTACTTCTAACAATCTATGCCGAAAGAATCTTCCACACTAACATTGGTATTTTATATACGGTTCAAGGGGCTGGACTTATGATTGGTAGCCTTCTCGTTAATCTATATATATCTAAAAATGAAGACAAAATGAAAAGAGCATTTGGCTTGGCCTATTTACTACAAGGAATTTTCTTTCTCGGATTCATTCTATCCGATCAACTTATTATCGGTATCATTACATTACTCTGTATGCGTATAGCAGGAGGAATCATCGTTCCACTTGATACGACATTGCTACAAATGTATACAGAAGAAAACATGATTGGTAAAGTTTTTTCATTTCATTATTCCATTTATGGATCTCTTATTCAGTTATCTATGTTTATAACAGGATGGCTTTTAGAAATTCTTTCTCCGCAAGTTATTGGTAGCCTGTTAGCTATATGCTGTATTTTCGTTAGTTTTATATGGCTGTTCTTGTTTTATCATGGGGAGCTTAGTGAAGAATCTACTATCACTTAATGGCATGTATATGTACATGCCATTTTTATTTATGTCGAAATTCACAAGAAAAAGGCGATTTATTTCTCTTACAATCTAATTTTTTAGAACGTACAATAAATTTAGATTATAAGAAAGGAGCTAACAAAATGTTTGAAGATCGACTTACCATTTCAGCAGAACAACAAAAGCTAATTTCCAATGCAACTCGCATTCAAATTCTTCACCTTTTAAAAGACGAAACACTCACTGCAAAACAAGTATCTACTAAACTAAATAAATCTGCTGGTAGCGTTCACTATCACATCCAAATTTTATTTGACGGAGGCTTACTTGAATTAGTAGATACAAAGGAAAAACGGGGGATTATTGAAAAGTACTATAAAGCAAAATCTGCTCACTTCTATATTGAAGAAGCAGGCACTGAAGGAACAAATACAGGGGGCCATATTGTATCTCATTTATTTTTAACTCCAGAGGAATTACAACAACTCAATTGGGAAATCTCACAAGTTTTATTACGCTGGGAAAGCAAAACCGCTCGTCAATCAGCCTCAGAAGAAGAATACGCTATTTCCTGCCGGATAAAGTGAAACTTTAATCAGTGGGGGTTTTGTTCATCCCCCACCGATTATTAGCTTTCACCAATCGGGCTTTTACGGGCAGTTGATCTCCCCCACCTAACTCCTTTGCTTTACAGCCACATTTTGAGGTGGGAGTCTTACTGCCCGTTAATGCGGGATAAAAAAACAATGAAAGAAAGGTCCATATACCCATGAAAAATAAATTATTATTATTGTCGGGCACAGGCATTTCTCGTTTAGGTGATTTTATGTACCTCATAGCTCTAAACTTAATGGTGTTAAATAGTACAAACTCTCCCGCTGCTGTAGCAGGCCTATGGATTGTCGGTCCAATTGCCACCGTTGTTACAAAAATATGGTCTGGTAGTATTGTAGATCGATTAAATAAACGGTCAATTATGCTCATCACAGATATAATTCGAGCAGCTCTCATTGGCTGTATTCCACTATTTGATTCTATTTGGGTCATTTATATTTTTATCTTTTTAACTCGCATTGCTACATCATTTTTCGATCCAGCTTCATTTACTTATAAAACAATGCTCATACGAGCTGAAGAGCGCGCTCAATTCAACGCTTGGAATAACTTTTGTACAAGCGGGGCTTTTATTATCGGTCCAGCCCTTGCTGGAATACTTCTCACCACGTACTCAGCATCCTTTGTTATTTACTGCAACTCACTTTCATTTCTACTTTCTACCATTCTCATTTACTTCTTGCCAAACATTACATTACAAACAAAGCAAAACGAAGAGGTTTCAAATACTTTCTTACAAACATTACGAAGTGATTGGAAACAAGTTTTTTCATTCGCTCGAACGGAAACTTACATAATTCTCATATTCGTTTTATTTCAAGCTACTATGCTTGTTTCTATGGCACTCGATTCACAAGAAGTTGTTTTCACAAATCAAGTACTGTTTTTATCCAATATAGAATATAGCATGCTTGTTAGTATAACTGGTGCCGCTTACGTTTTCGGTTCATTTCTCGTCTCTCTATTTGCCAAACGATTACCAATTCAACATTGTATCGGATTAGGTATGATTTTCACAGCAATAGGGTATGTAATTTTCGCCTTTTCAAATTCATTTATAGTCGCAGCAGGCGGTTTCATTTTACTTGGCATTTCTTCATCATTTGCTGGTACTGGCTTTATAACATTTTATCAAAATAACATCCCTGTACATATGATAGGACGTATCGATAGCGTGTTTGATTCAATAAAAAATTTCATTCAAATCTTTTTCATTTTAGCAATTGGGGCATCCGCACAATTTCTTTCCATTCAAATTACTGTAATAAGTAGCTCGTTACTCATTCTTTTCCTTTCCTGTTTATTAGCACTCCGGGTAATGACTCCTTCACGAGAAAAATATTTTAAAGCTACAGGATCATCTTTGGAATATTAACCGCAACATAAAAAGCGGCTATTTTTCCGCTTTTCATCCCGCTATTTGCCGGGCAGTAAGATCCCGAGTGGTGTGGGCTAATAATCAGTGGGGGATGAACAAAACCCCCACTGATTAAAATTTCACTTTATGTTAAAATATTTATTGGATCTGATTATGTAGGGGGCTATTTTGGAGATTATATTCATTTTCATATGTATTATATTAGTAGCTTCTATTTTACAAACAAGTACAGGTTTTGGCTTTTCTATTATGGCAACACCTTTCTTACTCATGTTATTTCTACCACAAGAAGCTATACAAATAAATATCATTTTATCATTAATTATTTCCATATCACTCATTAGGAAAATAAGAATGGACATTGATTTTATTCTACTGAAAAGATTAATTTTCGGAAGTATAGTAGGTGTTCCTTTTGGTATTTTAATTTTCATTTCCATTAACATCAACACATTTAAATTAGCAATTAGCATCCTGCTCTTACTATTAACGTTGATGCTAATATGCAACTTTAAGATTAAATCAACAAAATCTAGAGATTTCTTAGTGGGTGGATTATCCGGTCTTTTAACGACAAGTATCGGTATGCCAGGACCCCCCCTGTTACTTTACTTTACAGGAACTGATACAAAAAAGAGAAGTTAAGAGCAACTACATTGGCTTTTTATCTGTTTATATATTTCATTAGTCTAGTAATTCAAATACTCTTTACTGGCACAAACAAAACAATTTGGGAATCAAGTTTTTATGCTATTCCAATCGTATTTCTAGGTTTGTATATAGGTCAAATTATTTTCAAATGGCTTAATCAACGGATTTTCAAAATATTTACGTACATCCTTTTAAGTTGTACGGGGGTTTATCTTCTTATTGAAAGTTTGAACTTGTTATAGAGGGTGCTTTAGATAGTGCACAATAATAGATAGGTTCAAACGAAATTATTGCTGCATTTTCAAGTGCAATGGGGCATTCTATATCAAAACTTAAATAACTTTAGTGGCAGTTTACAATTAGCAATAATCGTTCTTTCATAAGACAAATATTTTAAATTGAATACTAAATAAAACGATAAAAAGCGGCTATTATGCCGCTTTTTACATTAAATATTTTATAAAGCAAAGACCTGCACTTACTATCACGAATATATTAAAAAATAAGAAAAACCCTTTTTCAAAATCTGTATACTTTTCTACTTTTACTCCGCGTTTTTTTAACTCCATAACTATCATTGCAACTTCACGTGCATACTCAATACTTCCAAATTGTATATGAGTGTTATTATATTTAATTTCAAAGACATTTTTCATTTTTTTATGTTGCGAAATGGATTGTATATCCTCTATTGGCATGCTATGTTCATTTGTTTTTTTAAAATAACAATCTAATCCTTTCATAATCACTCTTTTATTTGTTAAAACGATATAATAATAAAAAGTAGCTCCTACATAATATATATTTGGTATTACTTTATTATTTGCCATATATCCTTCGTCTACTAACAGTTCCTTCTCAATTTCTTCACCAGCTTGTAATTCGTTGCGAATTGACTCTTCCAACATTTGTAAAGTTATTTTTTTTAATAACCCTCCATTTCTCACATAATACTTATCTATATTTATAGACTCATTCGCTTCTTTCTCTAAACGTGTAATTTCTTCTTCTGAATATTGGAGTTCGTTTAACATCGATAATAGTCTTTTATCCATATTACACACTCCCCTTCCACAGTTTTTGAAGTTTTTTCTTCCTTCGAGAAATTCGATTATATATATAATCCGCTGTTACTTTTAATTCTTTTGCAATATCGTCAATGGAATATCCATCAATATACCTCTTTAAAAAGATATATCGATCCTTTTTATTTAAATCTTGTACTATTTCCATAATCTCTTCTTGTTCTATTTCATAACTATCATGGATACCTTTATCTATTTCTGCGTCTTTATCCATTTTGTTCTCTCTATATACTTTTTTATATTCCAATGCCTTTAATTTAGTAATACCAATCATCCAAAATTTTAAGTTTCCCTTTGCTATATCAAATTGGTCGATATTAAACCAAATGATAGTAAATACATCGTTATAACAATCATCTACATATTGTTTCTCAATAGGGGTACTTAATGATTTATGAATAATGTATAAAACTAATTTTCCATATTGATCAATCACTTCTTTCAAAGCATCTTGATCACGTTTTTTCATAGCTATAATTAAATCCTCTTCAGAATTGAAAATCATAAACATCTTCCTTCCTCAGTTCCCCTTTAGCAGCTGCTTTTACTTACTATTGGCATTTCATTCTCATTTTCTATCACTTTTGTAAAAATTTATTAATTTTTATTTCTATGTATATGATAGCAAAAAAAATACATTTCTCCTCCAAAAAAGACAAACCCGCATTCCAGGTTTGCCTTTTTACTTATTTCTTATTTAATCCTTTTTCATTTAAAAACTCTTTCATATGCATTCTTTTCTCTTTGGACATAAATGAGCTCATTGATTCCGTCCATGTTACGTTTTTTTGATTTGACGATCTTTCTTTGTAATACGCACTCATCGTTTCATCATATTCGTTTAATAATTCATCATATTTCTTTTCATCGTATCCATTTTCATGAAGAATGGCCGCTACCGGTAAACGCGGCTTAACTCCATGCTCTTCATTTGGTACGCCCACTGTCATTCCGAATACCGGATATACTTTATCCGGTAAATAAAGCAATTCACTCACTTCTTTCGGGTTATTACGAATTCCGCCAATATAACAAATGCCGTATCCTAATGATTCAGCTGCAAGTGCTAAGTTTTGTGCAAATAATGAGGCATCTACTGTTGCTACAATAAAGTCCTCTACTCCCTCATGTTTAATTTCTGTTCCATGTTTTTCACATGCAGTTTCTAGACGTTTTAAATCCGCACAGCATACAAAGAATGCTGCGCAGTCTTTCACATGACGATTCCCGGATAATTCAGCTAGTTTAACCTTTAGTTCCTGATCTGTTACATATATAAGAGAATACGCCTGTACAAAATGTGAGGAAGCTGCATGCTGCGCAGCTTGCACCATTCTTTCTACTATCTCTTTTGAAATTGGTTCTTCTTTATATTTACGAACTGAAACGTGTTGCTCCATTTTATGTATCATCTCATTCATAAAAATCACTCCTTTTTTCTCTTCATAATAAAAAATTAACATATCTTTTTCATTATTCACAACTTATAAGCAAAAAAAGAGCACTCCTTTGTGAGTTGCTCTTTTTTAAATACATATTAATATGGTAAATGAAATTATATCGACTTTACACACATAACGACAATGTTAAGCTGCTTTCAATACTTTAATACCTTTAACAATATTCCAAATGAAGTAGTAAATTCCTACAAGAATAAACACTGCATACGTTATAACCATCCCAATTCCAACGCTCTCAGACTGATTGAAACTTAAACCGTATACTCCTGATAAAGCTAACCCTCCAAATAAAATTGCATATGGGAAAACATGTGACCAAAATGCTTTTTTCGCATGATATTTCACTTCATCTTCCGCAACGAAGTACACGATAATTGGTAGTAAAAATGGTGCAAAAAAGATACTAAAGTAACATAGCGAAGATAAAATATTATTTCCTTTCAACCGAATCACCTCTAAAGTTTTTTGTTACCTTCATTATGTCAGGAAACCTTTCCAGAAACTATCGCTTTACCTTTCATGAACATGACATTTTTGTAAGATTTTCCTCGAAATAAATCCCGCCTCAAATTTCGGGCGGGATTACTTTAACTATATTCGATTCATAAACCAATATTGCGTAATCGCTAAATATTCTCGTACATTCGATGGAATGATAATTGGCTTCGGTGTTTTGGCCGGAAGCCCTTCTAATTGCAAACCTTGTTTTGCAGCTATTTTTTTCGCTCTAAACATATGGAAATCGTTTGTTACGATCATACCTTTTTTCATATTGGCCGGAATTAACGGTTTTGAGAATTTAATATTTTCATCTGTGCTCGTCGACTTATCTTCCATTATAATGCGGTCTTCTGCAATATTTTGTTTCATTAATCCTTGTTTCATCGCTAATGCTTCTGTAATATCTTCACCTTTTCCTTGGCCTCCAGATACAATAGCAATTGTTTTATCATGTAATTTTAAATACTCAGCTGCTTTATCAATACGATATTGCAATGAATAAGAAGGTTTTGTTCCATTTACTTTCGATCCTAGTACAATTATATAATCCGCATCATCAATTGCATTCATATGCCCATGCTTATAAATGTTATATTGTAAAAACCCCGCATATACGGCGCAAATCATTATAACAACTAAAATATACTTGATTATTTTCTTCTTTCTCATATCCATATACCCCTATTTCCTTTACTTCCTTCATCATAATATCCATTTATTCGTTTGTATACAGACAAATTCCAATTAACCCTAATTTATCCTCCAAAAGGTAATATTTCTATTAATTTCGGGAATAGTAAGTACAACTTCGCACGAAGGAGTGTCCCTATTGCTTCTCTTTTTATGTAACGTATCATTCTTTTTTATCTTATTTTTACTATCACTTAAGCTACTTGGTAAATCTGCATTAGCACAACTAACTCCTCATGATTTTGGGGCTATTATCTTTTTATCTTATTTAGCTTTTCAAGCCATACCAGTCGCTGGTGCTTTACAAGCATTTCTCGGTATGGTCGTTATTACATGTTTGCATTTGCTTCTTACAAAATTAAGCCTACTCAACAAACTAAATCGTTTTATTCTCGGCCACCCCATTATTTTAATTAAACATGGTGATATTATTTTTGAGAACTTACAAAAAAGTAGATATCCGATCCCTGAATTGCTTTCTAACCTTCGCGTCGCAGGATATCCAAGTGTTCATGAAATTGAATATGCAATTTTAGAATCAAATGGATCTATAAGTATTTTGCCAAAGAGAGAACTCGTACCCTTGACTCCGAAAGATATGAATATAGAAGTTCAGTATGCAGGGTTACCAATCGCTCTTATCGTTGATTCACAAATTCAATACGATAACTTAAAGTTAATCCATAAAAACGAAAAGTGGTTACATGCAGAGTTAAAGGAGAAAGGCGTTACAAATATTAAAAACGTTGCTTTCGCTTCTGTGCAGGAGACAGATGGATCTTTTGCGATTAGTTTAAAAGAATGAAAAAATCCCCTTACTTGTTCAAGGGGATTTTCTTCACTATATTGCTTCTTTCTCTCCCGCCATGTTTAACGGAACAGGATGTTTCATACGATTCATCGTAAATACGATAATTGCTGTCAATACTTCCGCTACTGGCATAACGAGCCAAATTCCGTTTATACCAAATATTTTTGGCATAATCCATAACAATGGGATAACAAATAGTAAACCTCGGCTCATTATTATAAGTACTGATTTTTTCGTTTGTCGCACTGATTGGAAATACTCTCCATACACAATGTTATAGCCTAAAAATACATATTGAATAAAGAATAAACTAATACCTGTTAACGTTAACTCCAATAGTTCTGGCGATTGAACATTAAATAAACCTATAATATATTTCCCGAAGAATAAACCGACAACAATCGCAATGCCTCCGAGTACAAGCGCAATTTTCACAGCAAACTGTAATCCTTCACGCAATCTTTCTGATAAATTTGCACCGTAATGGAAACTAGCGATTGGTTGTAACGCTGCTCCAACACCGAAGAATAATAGCAATGTCATTGCATGAATACTATTCACCATCGCATAAGAAGCTACACCTAGTTCTCCTGCATATTGAACGAACGCAATGTTAAAACCGATCGTTACGATTGCAACTGTACTTTCTGCTGTAAAGCTTGGGAAACCGATCACCATAATTTGTTTAACCGTATCCCATTCAAAGTGGAATTTCGTCCATTTTAAAATACTACTTTTTCTAAAGAAGTGAGTTAATAATACAAGGAAACCAATTGCTGCCGAAAGAATAGTCGCTGAAGCAGCACCAGTTACACCCCATCCAAAGATAAAAATAAAAATATAGTCGAACACTATATTTAATACAGCCGTTACAACAAGACCTGCCATTGCTAAATTAGGATTTCCGTCATTTCGTATAAATGTACTTAAAATATTTTCTAAAACGTATATCATTCCAAATGTTAATAACACCTGTAAATAGTCTAATGCGTATGGTAAAATCACTTCATTCGCACCAAATAAATATGCTAAATCTTCTATTCTCCATAAGCAAATAGCCGCTAAAACGCCAACGATAACAACTGCTACTGTCATAGATTGAGTAAAGATAGACCTTGCTCTTTCCAGTTTATTTTCACCTAGTGCAATGGAATATAGCGTTGCTCCGCCCATTCCAATCCATAATGAAATAGAGAAGAAAATTGAAAATGCTGGAATAGCTACGTTTACTCCGGCTAAACCGTTCGCTCCAACTCCTCTACTAATCATGACTGCATCAATCACAATATTAACCGACATTAATACCATCCCAAGAACAGCTGGTATTAAATACGTAATAAATAAACTTTTAATTGGTTTTTCTCTTAATTTTTCTGTTGTTTCCATCATATAAATGCTCCTTTTTCAATGCTCTGTTCACAGTTTAAACCTTCAAGTTACTTGAAGGTCAATAGAGAATCGAAAAATATATAAGCCTATTTTTTAACAACAGGTATTTGAATTTCCGTTACTTGCTCCTTCGGATTTTCTGTTACGGACCAATCAATTAATGCAAGTTCCAGTGCATCTCCGCACACTTCATATCCTTCGTTATCAATGTGCTTTAATAATTCCGTATACGTTGCGTCTGTTTCTTCATATGGTCCATGGTGATAAGAACAGGCAAATATCCCTTCTTTTATTTCATCTGAAGTATGCGCTTCAAAAGGCATGTAATCCAATAAAATAAACACACTGTTATATGCTTGAAACTCATTTTGCATTAATGCTTTTTTTGAAACTGTTACACCGATATCACCTGAAAATAAACTATTATCAATTTGCTTCATATTTTTTTGCAACGAATGGATATAATATTCAAACATATCATCCGTTGTATTTGGTGCAACTGCAATTGCTGTAATTTTTCGTTTCGGTATCTTTTTATAAATAATTTGATTTGCTTCAGATTTCGTCGCTTTCTTCATTAAATGGATTTTATGTTCCATTTTTGCCAAAGCATACTCGATTTCTCTTTGTTTTTTCAGCATCATTTCTTGTTGTTTTTCAAGTAAATTCAGCGCATAAGATGGATTTCGTTCATCAATATATTTCTTTATTTCCTTTAACGGGATGTTCAATTGGCGTAAAAATTTAATCGTATCTAATAGTGAAAACTGATCAATTGTGTAATAACGATAATTGGTTTGAGGGTCAACAATTGACGGATGAAAAATCCCTTTTTCATCATAATAACGTAATTTAGATTCCGCTATATTATGCATTTTCGCCATTTCCCCAATTGTAAAACGTTGATTTAATAACATTTTTCTTTCTCCATTCATTATATGTAAACTTTATTACTTCCTATTATATATCTATATCCCCCGTTTCTAAAACGAATCCTCTCATGAAAATCTGCTATTTTTTCATTGATTTTTAATAAATTTTATTATATATTAATTACAGGTTCAAATTACAAGTTCAAAAGAACTCGTAAATAGACCCTTTGTTTAATGGATCTTTACATATTATCATTAGGCAAATTCCGAGAAATCGTATGATAAAAATAAAAAATGATGAGGAGAGGATCCAATGGAATTCGAATTTTTCTTTCAAATTGCACTTATCTTATT
This sequence comes from Bacillus sp. TH25, assembly GCF_016650935.1. NCBI lineage: Bacteria > Bacillati > Bacillota > Bacilli > Caryophanales > Bacillaceae > Bacillus > Bacillus sp. TH25. The sequence goes on from NZ_JAEKEU010000009.1 coordinate 292,711, forward strand.
AAGTACAAAGCTTGCTGGTGACCTTAGTGTTAGATTAGGTCAACCTTCTGTACTCGGTAAATTAATTGTTGGTATCGTTATCGGTCCAGCTATATTCGGATGGATTGAAAATTCAGAGCTTCTAACACAATTAAGTAATGTCGGAGTTATTCTTTTAATGTTTATGGCAGGACTTGAAACAGACTTAGAAGAATTAAACGCAAATCGTAATTCTTCTTTAGCTGTTGCACTTGGAGGTATCGTTCTTCCATTCGTAGGTGGTTACGTTGCCGGTCTTGTTGTCGGTATGGAACAAGGGAATGCTGTCTTTTTAGGATTACTTCTATGTGCAACAAGTGTTAGTATTTCCGTTCAAACACTTCGTGATTTAGGTAAAATGAAAACACGTGAAAGTACGACGATGCTTGGAGCCGCTGTATTTGATGACATTCTTGTTGTTATTTTATTAGCATTTGCAATGAGCTTCTTAGGCACAGATGACGTTAACTTAACAATGATTATCTTGAAGAAAGTAGTATTCTTTGCTTCTATCATTTTAATTGGTTGGAAAGGTGTTCCAGCAATCATGCGTTGGTTATCACCGCTTCGCGTATCTGAGTCTATCGTTAGTGCTGCGCTTATCATTTGTTTCTCGTTCGCATACTTCGGCGAACTATTAGGAATTGCTGGTATTATCGGTGCTTTCGCAGCTGGTATCGCTATTTCTCAAACGAACTACAAACATGAAGTAGAAAAGAAAGTAGAACCAATTGCTTACGCTATGTTCGTTCCAGTATTCTTTGTTAGTATCGGTATGAATATTACATTTGACGGTATTGGCGATCAAATTTGGTTCATCTTAGCATTAACAGTTATCGCTGTATTCACAAAACTAATCGGTTGTGGATTCGGTGCACGAATCACTGGATTTGATGCAAAGTCTTCTGCAATTATCGGTGCTGGTATGGTTTCTCGTGGTGAAGTTGCACTTATCATCGCAGGAACAGGACTTTCTTCTGGCCTATTAGCACAAGATTACTTTACAGCAATCGTTATCGTAGTTATTTTAACAACGATGATTACACCACCAATGTTAAAATACACTTTTGGTGCAAAAGATAAAGCAATGAAAGCAAGTAAATAAGTTTACTATAATAAAAGGAGATTGCTATCTTAAAAGATAGCAATCTCCTTTTTCATTTTCTCTTTAAACAATTCCATTCGTTTTTAACCATTTTTCAAAAATGGAGCGTGCTTCTTCATCATCGATATCATCACTAAATGAATATACTTTAATACCATAATCATCTATATATTCACCTAGCTTCATTTTCTCCACCTTTTTATAAAAATTGTCTACCTCATAGTGTGTAATATAAGCATCCCAAACTGGTTTTTTTATTCTTTTGTAAGCTGTTATTTCTAAATCATATCCGTCTTCATAATAACCAATGTGATAATGTTTGTTAGGATCATATTTCTCCATTAAAAGCTCCTCCTAGTAAACAAAAGCGAGCCTTATATTACAGCTCGCTCCTCTCGTTCTATTTATTAAATACGTTCCATCGCTGTCTTCAACGTTCCGACAATAAAAGCAATTTCTTCACCTGAAATAACGAGCGGTGGCGCTAATGTTAATACGTTATTATACCCTGCTGTTGTCATACCGTTGCGTCCGATAATGAGCCCTTTTTCTTTACAAGCATTTACAACACTTGCAATTTTGTCATTATCAATTGGTTCTTTCGTCGCTTTATCATTTACTAGTTCGATTCCAACTAATAGCCCTTTCCCTCTAATATTACCAACAAGTGGATGTTCTCCGATTTCTTCTTTTAATTGATTTAATAAAAGCGAACCCATTTGTGCAGAGCGCTCAATTAAATTTTCATTTTCCATGATCTCTAAGTTTTTAAGCGCTAATGCACAAGCCGCTGGATTTCCACCAAATGTATTAATATGGCGGAAGAATTCATATTCTCCTGTTCCTTTAAATGCCTCATAAATTTCTTTTTTTACAGCTGTTGCTGATAATGGTAAATATGCGCTCGTAATACCTTTTGCCATCGTAACGATATCAGGCTTAACGTCATAGTTCATAAACCCAAATGCTTTTCCTGTACGCCCGAAACCACAAATAACTTCATCACTTATAAGTAGTGCTCCGTGTTTTTGACACGTTTCATGAACAGCTTTCATATAGTCTTGTGGCGGCATTAAAATACCTCCGCCTGTAATAATTGGCTCCATAATAAATGCTGCTATCGTTTCACTTAATTCCCATGTCATAACACGATCTACTTCTTTTACGCATTCTACATCATAAATATTTTGTGATTCCATTTCTGGCATGCGGTAACAATCTGGAGGCGTTACATGTAAAAACCCTGAAGCAAATGGCTCATATTGGTATCTACGTTGTGCTTGGCCAGTTGCCGCCATCGTTGCCATTGTGTTTCCGTGATAACCACGATAACGTGACATAAATTTGTAACGATGCGGTTCACCTTTTTGAGCATAATATTGTCTTGCTATTTTAAAAGCGGTTTCATTCGCTTCTGATCCACTATTAGAGAAGAAAATAACATACTCTCCACCAAGCCACTCGTTTAACTTTTCAGCGAGCTTAATTGCTGGTTCATGTGATTGTGACATCGGAAAATATGATAATGTTTGCAATTGCTTATAAGCTGCCTCTGCAAGCTCTTTTCTTCCATATCCGCTATTTACACACCAAAGACCACTCATACCATCTAAGTATCTTTTTCCTTGTATATCTTCAACCCAGCACCCTTCTGCTTTTGCCCCTACCATTGTACTACTTGGACTAAAGGGACGCATTCCGTGCCACACATATTGCTCATCTTTTGCTAATAATTCATCGGTTTGTTTTGTCTTCATCATTTCTTCCACCTTCCATAACAACTTATTTTTCACAAAGCTGCGCTGGTGCCATGATGAGTTAAATTTCTCCCTGCCTATTTTCATTCCACAAACACAAGACAAATCCTACCAAAATTAAAGTAATATTTATAAGAAAATGTCAAAAGAAAGAGGAGCTTTTCTTATATTTCGAAAAGCTCCTCTTTTTTAATGTGAAGAAGCATCACTAATACCATGACCAGTATTAGATTTCACAAGAATTTCATCAAATTTCGCTGCATCTTCTTTCTTACTAGAGAAAACAGTTCCTAAATATGCTGCAAGAAACCCGAGCGGGATCGAAATAATTCCAGGTGTCGTATATGGGAATATCGCTTCTCCAACAAAAATAGCTTTTCCAGCTACTGGGTTCCAAACATTTGGACTTAACGCTACAAGAACAATCGCTGATACAAGACCAACAATCATACCAGAAATTGCTCCTGTTGTATTAAAACGCTTCCAATAGATTGTAAATAATATAACCGGTAAATTTGCACTCGCTGCAACTGCAAATGCTAGTGATACTAAAAATGCTACGTTTAATGTTTGAGCAAATAAAGCAAGTATAATAGATACTATCGCCACCCCAATAGACGCATAACGCGCCATTGACACTTGCTCTTTTTCCGTTGATTTTCCTTTACGGATAATCTCATTATAAAAATCATGCGCGAATGCTGATGCTGCTGTTAACACAAGTCCTGCTACTACAGCTAAAATAGTTGCAAAAGCAATTGCTGATACGAAAGCAAATAAGAAATCTCCGCCTAATGCTTTTGCTAATAAAGGTGCTGCCATATTACCAGCAGGGTTTGCTTTAATAATCGCCTCATTTCCTACAAACGCTGCTGCTCCAAACCCTAAGAAAATTGTCATAATATAAAACGCGCCAATTAACCATGTCGCATATACAACAGATTGACGTGCTGTTTTTGCATCACGTACTGTAAAAAAGCGGACAAGAATATGTGGTAATCCCGCTGTACCAAGGACTAGTCCTAAATTTAAAGAAAGTGTATCAAGACCATCCTTATACTTTACTCCTGGATTTAAAAACGAATCTTTTAATGGAGTAGCAGTTTTCATGTGAGCGAACATTTCAGTCATACTGAAATTAAATTTGGAGAAAACGATAACAGAAATAATAAATGTCCCTGCCATAAGTAGTACAGCCTTTACAATTTGAACCCAGCTCGTAGCTGTCATTCCTCCAAAAATAACATACACAGTCATAAGTGTACCCACGATTAATACAGATGTTGTATATTCAATACCTAATAATAGTTTAATAAGTGCACCCGCACCAACTAATTGTGCAATCATATAAAAAATTGAAATCGTCATCGTATTAAGCGCTGCTATACCACGAACTTTTTTCGCATCAAAACGTGCCGCAATCATATCCGCTAACGTGTACTTCCCTAAATTTCTAAGCGGTTCTGCGACAAGATATAGAACAACTAAATAAGCAACTAAAAAGCCGATACTATAAAAGAACCCATCAAACCCAGTTAACGCTATCGCTCCGGCTATACCAAGAAATGACGCAGCAGACATGTAATCCCCAGCAATAGCCAGACCATTTTGCCAGCCAGTTAATCCCCCTCCAGCCGTATAAAATTCACTCGCATTTTTCGTTTTTTTTGATGCAAAATAGGTTATGACGAGCGTACCAAGGACAATAATTAAAAATAGTGCAAACGCAGTAGTATTCAAATTCAGCCCCTCCCTTTTTGCATATCTTGCAGAATTTTTTGCGAAATTTCATCAAAGGATTCGGCTTTCTTGCTGTAAATCATACATAATGACCATGTCATAATAAATTGCGCAAAAGCAAATACCCATGCCCATGTCACATCACCAAACGCCGGTGTATTAAGCACCTTTGAATACGATGTTAAAATAGGTAGTGCTATAAAAAAACTTAAAAAGAAAATACTCATCGGAATGATAAACTTCTTTTTCGTATTTAATAACAATTGAAACTCTTCAGACTGAACAACTTCTGTATAATTCACCTCATTTTTTAACTTACGTGCTGACGTATCATCTCGTTTCATTCTCTGGTCCCCTCTCTTAACTTAAAATACAATTCACCTCGCATACATAAAGACTAAATTTTATAAATATTCAGAAACTTATTTTCATTTTAGACAATCCGTACATTCCTGCAAAGATTTTTCGATAGACATTTTTCGTCATTTTCTCCTAAATTTTCAATATACTTTTTTAACATAAAATTTGATTGATTCGATTAAACTTTTATTCCCATTAAAATAGAAGAAAAAAGTAGTGCTTATCGCACTACTTCTTTCTTTGTCTCCTTTTCTAAATTACGAGCTGTTTCACTTAATTCAACGTCTTTTCCATCTTTAAGTGTTCCAAATATAAAATCGAATACTGGATTTGAAACTCCGAACCAAAACTTTTCATTTTTATAATGGTGTAATATGTGCTGTTTTTTTAGCCATCTTCCAAACTTAGTGAAGGGACGAATCGGTTTATGTGCAATATAATGTTTCCATTCATAAACGAGGAGCATGATAATCATTCCGATTCCGAATGAAAGTGTAACAGTAACACTTTTTGTAATACCATACGTTATAAGTAAATATATAGTGAAGCTAGGTATACTAAACCATACAGGCAAAAATAAAAGTTTTAAATCATCTGGATATACGTGATGATCATAATGTAATCTTCTTAACATTTTTAATAAAAATGCGTTTTTAGGCGGCTTTAAATGGAATAAAAAACGGTGTGTCATATATTCGTTAAACGTATAAAAAACAATCCCAAACATACACGCTAACATACCAATCCATGTGAAAAATTGCATTTTTAAAATAATAATAAAAATTAATAGAACACTATACATAATAACAATATCATGTTGTAAAAAAAACTCTTTCACCACTCTCTTCATCTTACTTCCCCCTTTTCCACAAAAACAGCCGCAACATATCGTTACGACCATTTTTTTCTATTTCATTCTTATTCTATTCACTTTACAAATTTGCCTGCTGTTCTATTGTCGAGAAAAAAGTGTTCGGACCAAATATATTTTGCTTCGGAATAATGTGTTCTACTGCAAACACTGTTACTTCTCCTCTTTGTACTTCTCCAATAATGAGACCAAATACTTCATGATTTACCGCAAACGTTGGTTGTTTCGTTTGCAGTAACCTTGCTGCATTTTTAAATACCGCTTCATATAGTGGATTCCTATCAGTAATTTCTTTTCGGATTTTTGGTGCTAAAGTGATGATAATTTCTTTTCCGTCAATAGTGGTTCGATACATAAAAATCTCCCCTTCAATCTTATATGAACAACTGTAAAGCTTTGTATGCAAAATGGATAGAATATCCTACTAAAATAATACCTGCTCCGGCTGTAATATAGCCAAGTGCTTTTTTCTTTAATAAAGTTCTTCCAAAATGTACAGAAAAAGCAATATTTAAATTCCACAAAATAATACCAACAATAATGCAAAGACTGTACAAAAAAGCTTCTTGTTTCGTTACCTTTGTAAGCAACGAGCTAAGTGTACTTCCATATATACCAAACCAAAAAACGAGGTTTAATGGGTTGGATATCGCAATTAGAAATCCTGCCATAAAAGATTGTTTAAGTCCACCTATCTCTTCTTGTTTATATTCCATATTAGAGTGAGAAATTCCTTGTTTTACACTTTGAAACCCTAAATAAAACAACAAGAAAAAACCAGCGCAATACATAAAAGCTTGTACATATGTATACATAAACACAGAAGATAAACCAAAATAAATAAGCAGCATAAACAAAATATCAGCAGTCATTCCTCCGATTCCAACAATCCACGCATGCCAAAATCCACGTTCAATTCCTCGTTTTAACATTTCAATATTAATCGGACCTACAGGTGCAGCTAATGAAATACCTAATACTATTTGTTGTATAATTGCTCCAAACATCGCTCTATCCTTTCTACTTCTTTTACTATTAAGTAATGATGCAAATAAAGAAAATAGACTAGCTTTCATAAAAATTATTCACTAATACAATACCCTTTTTTATCCAAAATATACAAAAGAGCCATCAGTTGATGGCTCTTATTTCTGTATCCTATGATGAAAAGGACATTTACCTTTAATCGGTTCTATATCATCTCCAATAAAATATTGTTTCCATTCACGATGGTCAGGATCGCCATAGTGACTAATGTTAGGATGCTTCGGCAGCTGATCCCACTTTTCAACTCGCTCACGAACCATTTGTCTCGAATATGAGCCTTTAGGACGATCTCCTTCTAAGCCCTCGAAAATAGTTCGTGGCTGGAATCCAATAACGAGAGAATTTCCTAAATGCCTAGTCTTTCGCTGTTTATAAGCCGGCGCATTTCCAAACGCAAATATCGGTTCACCACCAAATGAAAATTCCCATAAATAATGATCTGGATCTTCAGGAATTTGCTTCGGCCATGTTTGATCATCGTTTTCATGTAAATATTGTAGTACTTTCCAAAAATAATCTCGATAATATTCGATTGATTTCTCTTCACATTCCGGCTCTACAAAAAGAAAAAATCCTCTTCTTACAATTGGCCGTTCTTTCATTAACTCCAAAAAAGATAACATTGTATTGGGTAAATGCCCCCAATCATTATGAGAGAGAAATGAATAACGAAGTTCATTCTTCTTCAAAGCTGTTAAACCGAAATAACACGGAAAAGTTGGTTCTAGCACGACATTCGAAAAATCATGAAATTCTTTTGCAACCCAATTCGGTATGTCGACTCTATTTTTCATCCCTTCATTATCTAATAAATAAGACTCATCCATTCTTTCACCTCATTATGTACAGCATTCACTTAAGAATATTACATACTCGGCTTGTCCTATACCTTTTTAAAAATTCGAGAAAAAAATTAATTCAAAATACAAAATTTTAAAAACGCTTACTTGACTAAATTCTACCAATTCATGTATATTTAAATTAATCATTTGGCAGAATATTCGAGAATATAGCATTTTTTATTTATATTATTTTTTGATGAATTTCACTAAATGAAAAAAGGAATCGTTTTTAGGAGGAATTGTGACATGCAAGGAAAAGTAAAATGGTTTAACAATGAAAAAGGTTTTGGATTTATCGAAATGGAAGGCTCTGAAGATGTATTCGTACATTTCTCTGCTATTCAAAGCGACGGCTACAAAGCTTTAGAGGAAGGTCAAGAAGTATCTTTCGACATTACTGAAGGAAACCGTGGACCTCAAGCTGCTAACGTAGCAAAACTTTAATCCCACATATGACAGGAGGTTACCTTACTTGGTAACCTCCTTTGTTATTCCTTTGTATATTTCCGTTTTCCAGAGCAAAAACTATGTGAAATGCGCAAAATACAAAGGAGGCAATAACAATGGGGTCACATGTAAATGATTTTGAAGAAGTAAAATTCCGTGTAGAAACTGCACAAAAAATGGTAGGTTCTGCAACAATTTCAATGGATCCAGACACATTAGAGCATGCCACTACTGCAGTAGAATCGGCTCGTTCTCAGCTTGAAATCATGAAATCCGTTGCAACGGATTTAGATGAGCCATTTCTAATGAATGAAGAAAAAAAATTAAGTAAATGCGAGCATCAATTACACGAAGCGAAGCACTAAAAAACATCCAGAGAAAATTCTCTGGATGTTTTTTTATGACAATTGCTCCCCATACTTTTTCAACTTCTCTCCAACCGTACATTGCCGTATACAAAAAGAATGGGCATAGTATTTACTATGATTTTTTCGATTATGTTCCTGCAAGAAACACCCTCCGCAATACGTTTCTAATAAGTCATTTACCTCTGTAATGAGTTGCTTCTTCTTCACGTGTGCACCTCTCTATTCGGTTATTTCTTTATGACTATCAATTGTCGTCCCTTCTAATGCTTGCGCTGCTAATTGATGTGCCTCTTTATTTTGTTTTCTAGATATCGGTTCACAAACAAGCTTTAATTTCATTTGCTTCGCTTTTTGTTCAATTTGGTCTAAGTAATGATTTAAATGTTCATCATAGCAAGGCCATTCACCAGCTAATTGCTGCAGTACAACTTGAGAATCTCCACGAAGTGTAACTGCTTCATATTTAATTCCTAATTCCTCGAGTGTATTCATCCCGTATAATAATGCTGCATACTCCGCTTCGTTATTATCATATATGCCTTCTATGTATGCATTGCGACGAATTCGGTAATTTGTATTTCCTTTTTTATAGTATACACATATACCAACCCCAGCTTCTTTCGTCTGTACATCATAACCACCATCAAAATAAACTTGAATTTCTTGCGGATCTTCCTCCACTTGCTTACTCAGCTTTTTCATTTCCTTTAATGACCATTCTGCATCCATTTCATCATAAAATGATAGTTCTTTCACTCTTCCTGTTTTCTCAAAATCCTCTGCAAATTGCAGTACATCTTCTATGTTCATATAATCTGTCGTTAATTCCGTCTGCAAACCGCGCTTCGTTTTATACAACCAATGAATTTTATATTTCATACTAGATTCCCCTTTTATAAGACTTCTTATATGTAGCCAGCTAATGAAAGCCTCACTTTATTTTATTATATTGTATCAAGAGTCACAGCATTATATTCAATGTGATTACATACAAAAAGAGCTATCCCTATAGGAATAGCTCTTTCATCTATTGCATAAATCTTTCAAATTGCACTCGCTTATTAATCCAGTACATGACAGGCATACCAATTGCCATTACAACAAATTCACCAACTGCACAAGTTAGCCATGTCAATAAAAATGGCAGATCAAACGCAAGATGAAGTTCAATTGCAATCATAAACATTGTGACTGTAAAAATAACTGTATTAAAAATCATACGAGCCCAAACACCTTTAATGAAGCGCATAGAAATAATAGTTGCAAGTAATGCAAGAATGGATTGCCCTACTCCAAATACTAAATCATAAGCGATCATAGGTGAGAAAAAGAGATTCGTTAAAAATACACCTAATACAATCCCGTAAATTGCTTTCTTATTGAATACAACGAGATGATTAAACATCTCTGAAATACGAAACTGTACACTGGTAAAGCCAAATGGCTGAATAAGCATAGAAACAGCAATATATAATGCCGCTAAAATACCATTACCGACTAATGTCCTTATATTCATGACAAAATCTCCTTAGTTTTTTTACGTGGGATGGTTTCGAACCACGTTATTCGTTTTTAAGCAACAAGATTATATTTTACGCAATAGGCACTCTTTCGTCAATAGATTCCTATCATTTACTACCTTTTTTCTTTTGGACAACGTATAATAAAACATATGAAAGATTTAGGAGGTTTCACTTCATGACAGCAACAATTCAAAATGAAAAAGTGATCGTTTCCATTTCTGACAAAGGTGCAGAATTACAAAGCGTTCGCTTAAAAGAAGATAACACTGAATACTTATGGCAAGGCGATTCTACTTATTGGGGGCGCCGCGCACCAATTTTATTCCCAATTGTCGGCCGATTAGTAGATAATACATACTACGTAGATGGTAAACCATATTCTTTAACACAACACGGCTTTGCTCGTGATCTTACATTCTCTGTAAAAGAACAAAGTGAAACGAATATTACTTATATTGTTACTAGTAATGAAGAAACATTAAAAAAATACCCATACGAATTCGAATTACTCGTTTCTTATGAGCTAGATGGACAAATCGTTCATGTAACATATGAAGTAAATAACCCTACTTCAAAAGAGATGTTCTTCTCAATCGGAGCACATCCTGGTTTCAACTTCCCCTTATTAGAGGGCGAATCATTTACAGATTATCATTTATCATTTAATGGTTCTGAACGCTTAGAAACAAGCGTATTAGAAGGACCTTATCTTTCAAGTAAAAAGCAATTAATCGCTGAAAATACGAATGAATTACCACTTACATACGATTTATTCAAAAATGATGCACTTATTTTTGAAAATATGAATACGGATGAAATCTCTATTCGTTCTCATAAACATAATAAATTTGTAAAAGTAGAATTTGACGGATTCCCATTTGTCGGTGTATGGACACCAGGCGAGAACGCACCTTTCTTATGTATTGAACCTTGGTACGGGATTGCTGATGAAGTAAATCCGGCAAAAGATTTCAAGGAAAAAAAAGGAATTCAATCTTTACAAACGAATGAAACATTTACATGTCGTTATAGTATTACAATCGGCTAAGTTACTCTATCCCCTACTTCAAAGAAACATATAAGTAGGGGATCATCTTATAATTTGGAGGTTTCTCATTTTGATTGAAGTATATATTGATGGTGCATCAAAAGGAAATCCTGGTCCTTCTGGTGCAGGAGTGTTTATTAAAGGGGTGCAACCAGCTGTACAGTTATCATTGCCCCTTGGGACAATGTCCAATCATGAAGCAGAATACCACGCTTTACTTGCGGCATTAAAATATTGCACGGAGCATAATTATAACATTGTCTCTTTTCGTACCGATTCGCAGCTTGTCGAGCGAGCTGTCGAAAAAGAATACGCAAAAAATAAAATATTTGCACCACTATTAGAGGAAGCACTGCAGTACATAAAAAGTTTCGATCTCTTTTTTATTAAGTGGATTCCAAGTAGTCAAAATAAAGTTGCTGATGAATTAGCTAGAAAAGCTATCTTACAAAATTAACGGGGGTATGAGTGTGAAAAAAGATTGGATTGCTCCTCTTGCTTTATTATTTGTCTCTTTTATTTGGGGAGCTACGTTTGTTGTCGTCCAAAATGCTATGTCTTTCGTTGGTCCATTTACTTTTAATGGGATTCGCTTTTTATTCGCTGGAATTATTTTATTATTCGTTCAAATGATTTTCTCACAAAAAACTTCAAAACAAGATATAAAACAGAGTAGTCTCGCTGGATTGATTGTTGGATTCTTTTTATGTGTTGGCTATTTATTACAAACATTCGGCTTACTTTATACAACCTCTTCAAAAGCTGGTTTCTTAACTGGACTTAGCATCGTTATGGTTCCAATCCTATCTTTTATCTTTTTAAAACAGCGGGCTACAATTTTCATCGTACTTGGTATTGCTGTCGCAACAGCAGGTTTATACTTATTAACGGCTGGTGATTCTTTTCAATTAAACATTGGAGATATACTCGTTCTCGGTTGTGCAGTTGCTTTTGCTGCCCATATTCTTGTTAACGGTTTCTTTTCTAAGAAAATATCACCTTTATTACTAAGCACCTCTCAAGTATTAGCTGTCGGTATATTTTCTTCTATTTGCGCTTTTTTGTTTGAAGATTGGGAAAAATTATTTTCAGTTTCACTATGGACGAATCAATCCTTTTTATTCGCTCTATTTCTAACTTCCCTATTTGCGACATCAATTGCCTTTTTCATTCAAACTTCTGCACAAAAACACACTTCTCCAACGAGAGTAGCAATAATCTTCGCAATGGAGCCTGTTTTTGCAGCATTAACAGGTGTTCTAGTAGCAAATGAACAGCTTTCTATTTCTGCTATTATTGGATGTCTATGTATTTTCCTAGGTATGGTTTTTGTGGAACTACCTTCCAAAACGAAAAAAGAAGCGCGGGCTGCGTGAAGTTACGCTTGTAACTTCCGCATAAAAGCCTTAGCGCTTTTTTTATCTGTAATTTCTTCTTCTTTCAAGCGTTCTAATAACGCAACAAAATAACTGCCATCAAACTGTAATTGATGTTTAATCGTCGCTTCTATTGCTACGTTCACAATCCCATCAGATGCACCAGTATATCCTTGTCCGAACATAATAAATCCTTGTGCTTCCTCTGATAATTTAAATCCTTTCGTATGTAAGAATGAAAGATAATCTTCTACTGTTTGCATGATATTCCCACCTACTCAAAAATTCTCCACTTCTTATCATACATGTTTTTATACTCTATGAGAATGAAATTTATTTGACAACTTTGTAAATCTATCGTCTACTTCTTAGAAAAAAGAGGAGTTCCTTACAATATAAAAGAATATGTAAAGTGGAATTTATTTTATATTAAAGGGGATATCGAATGAAACAAGCACTATTAATTATCGATGCTCAGCAAGAATTAATTGATGGAAATGAACAAGAAAATGAAGTTTTTCGTAAAACCGAGCTATTATCTACACTAAATACAGCCGTACAGAAAGCAATAGATTCAAATGCCCTTATTGTTTTCGTAAGAGATATCGATGTTGCTTCTGGTAGTGGTGTAGGATTTGAAGTACATAATCAAATTAAAGTACCTCAGTCTGCAATCCTTATTAATAAAGCAGCAACAAACTCATTCTATGGCACTTCTTTACTTGAACTTTTAAAAGAAGAAAAAATTAATCATATTGTTATAGGTGGATGTAAAACAGAACATTGTATTGACACCGCAGTTAGAACAGCTACTGTACAAGGATTTGACGTTACATTAATTAAAAATGGTCATTCCACAACTGATTCTGACGTATTGTCTGCAGAGCAAATTATTGGTCATCATAATAAAACTCTACACGGTCATTATAATGTTGATCATTTTTCTATGGTGAGAGATATCGAGGAAGATCTCTTTCAGCCAACTCACGACCAATATCGTGATTAACGAAAAAGAATCCTTCATTCAGAAGGATTCTTTTTTATCCAAAAATTTGTGCCGCAATACTATATAGCTCATTATTCCTTTTTAATAATTTATCGCTATTTTTCATCATAATTGGTGGTGTATTAACCTTTTTAAAACCGATAATCTCTAATTCTTTCATGAAATCTTTCTTTCCTTCTGGTACATCAATTCTCAATTTACCATTATGTTCTCTTACTAAATAATGTACCATTCTCATTGTCATCTTATCATTTTTAGCAACAATTGGTCCTATTATTTTATTTTCTGGCGTTTGTATACTTATACCGTATCCTAATACATTTTGTTGTGCATCCTTTGTAACAATACATTGTTCACTTTGTATAATTCGATACTTTAAAAACTCTTCTCTATTTGTTCCAAATGCATCTTCATCTATTTGTATTATTCCTTCTAAATCACGTTCTTCATAATTCACAATATACCCTTCATTTCCTACACAATGGTAATTCGCATTGTACGAGTTACATATGTATTTAGAAACATAACTAACAGCCCTGAATCCTAGCTTTTCATATAAAACTTTTCCCTCATCCGTGGCAATAAGCATAATTGGGGTTTGAGTTGATACGCTTTTAACACATGAATCCGTTATTATCTTTCCAATCCCTCTTCCTTTATAATCTGGATGTACAATTACCATTCCAATTGAGGCTAATGTCTCCCCGTATAGTATAATTGCTGCGCTAGCAATTAGCTCTTCCCTCTCATTTACTACACCATATACTATACCCGTATTCAAAATCGTCTCAATTTCCTCTCTGTTGTAATCCCAGCCAATATAAGAAGATAATGCTACAATATCCTCTATTCTTCCTTTCCTAAGACGCTCCACTCTCATTTCCAATTCAATCATTCTCCATCTCCATATTTAGACGTTTGCATCATTTTTTCCGAATCAACTTGTACATGTTTCCCTTTACCAGTCACACACATATCCTATTTTGACCAAGACTATATTGTAAATGAGGTGACAACATGCCCATTACGAATCGATTTTCTACCACCACTAACGGCGCACTCGCTATTACAGGAAACACACTAGGTTTAAGTAAAATTAGTAATCAAAACCGTGCTGGTACAATCGGGGCAATTGGTGCATTCGTAACTACGAATACCGCTTTACAAGTAACGACTTTTCCTGCTGGTACAACATTAAACTATACACAAAATAGTTCTACCGCTATTTTAAATATCCCTGCTGGTAGTACTATTCTTTACGCAGAACTCGTTTGGGGTGGAAACTATTTATCTCGGGATCAAAACATTACGAGTGTATTAGGAAACCCCGTTTCTTTTACAACACCTGTGTCAACATACTCAATTACCCCCTCGGCTGTTACAGCTTCAAATCAAACATTTGTTTCTGGATCTGTCACATTTGGATTTTATACACGATCAGCGGATGTAACGTCGCTCGTTCAAGCTGCTGGATCTGGATCTTATACAACAGGTTCTGTTCCTGGACTTGTAGATCCTTTAGACGCTTCTAATGGAGCCATTAATTCTGCAGGATGGACGCTTATTGTCGCTTATCAAAACGGTTCCTTACCCGCAAGAAATTTAACAATTTACGTAGCTGGTAACCGTGTTTCTGTAGAAACCGGTAGTGCAGATGTATCTGTCTCAGGGTTTTTAACACCTGCCGGGGGACCTGTAAGCGGGAGATTATTTTTAAGTTCTACTGAAGGGGATGCTGATTTAACTGGGGATCAAGCTTTATTTGGACCAAATTTCAGTTCATTAAATGCATTATCTGGGCCAAATAATGCTGTTAATAATTTCTTCGGTTCTCAAATTAATAACGCTGCAGGGAACTTAGATACAACTGGTACATTTGGAACGCGAAACCAGAGTGCCTCTACAAGTACAAATATCTCCGCTGGAAGACAAGGATGGGACATTACTTCCATTGATATTTCTCCTTATTTAACAAATTCCCAAGTATCTGCCGCAATTCGTTTAACTACTAACGGGGATGCATATATGTTAAATACAGTCGGTTTACAAATCAATATAAACTCACCTAATATACAAGCAACTAAAAGCGTGAATAAAAGTGTCGCTACAATTGGAGATATTCTAACCTATACAGTTACTGTTCCTAACACCGGGCTTCTTCCTGCAAATAACGTTACTTTTACAGATGTTCTCCCTAACGGTACTTCCTTTATACCTGGAAGCGTAACGATAGATAACGTACCACAAACAAACGCAAATCCGGCTGCTGGTATTTCTCTTGGAACAATTAATAATGGCTCTTCTCGTACTGTAACTTTCCAAGCGACTGTCGTTTCCCTTCCGAGTCAAAACCCTATCTCTAACACTGCTAATATTACATTTCAATATACTCCAATTGCCGGAGGAACGACATTTAACGGTATTGCAACAAGCAACTCTGCAGGAACACAAATTAACCTCGCAGATATTAATGGCACAAAATCAGTTAATAAAATCTTTACCGATATTGGCGAAACGTTAACTTACAGTATTGCCTTAGCTAATATAGGGAATATTGCGGCAACTAGTGTTGTATATACAGATCCGATTCCTAGCGGGACTACTTTCATTCCAGGGAGTGTAACTGTTAACGGAGTTACTCAAGCTGGAGCAAACCCCGCTAATGGTATATCAATTGGATCTATTGCTGCTAATTCTACGACTACTGTTTCCTTTCAAGTATTCGTTCCTTCTATCCCACAAACAAATCCAATATTAAATAGTGGTACAACAACATATCAATATATTCCTGTACCAAATCAGCCTGCAGTAAGCGGGACTGATACGACGAATATCGTATCTACTCAAGTGAATAACGCTACTGTAACTATGGCAAAAGCAGTAGATAAAAACTATGCAGATATTGGCGATACACTGACTTACACGGTTGCCTTTACAGGTACAGGTAATACGAATGCGAACAATGTTATTTTTACAGATGTCATTCCTACAGGAACAACTTTTGTCCTAAACAGTTTAACAATAGATGGCTCGACACAAGTTGGCGCAAATCCCGCTAATGGTGTGAACATAGGATCCATCCCAACTGGTACGACTAAAAACGTTTCATTTCAAGTAGTAGTAAGCACAATACCCGCGTCAAATGTCGTATCTAACGGATCAAGCGCTTCTTATCAGTACACCGTCAATCCTAGCCAATCACCCGTTACGAAAAACATTTCTTCTAATCTCGCTTCCACTCAAATTAACAATGCGAATTTAACATTAACAAAATCTACAAATAAACAATTTGCCACAATTGGCGAAACGATAAGTTATACAATCCTTATTACAAACAGTGGAAATACGGCCGCCAATAACGTTCAACTAACAGATCCACTTCCAAATGGAACGATATTAACATTAGGTTCTGTAACGCTCAACGGAGTTTTGCAAAATGTAGATTCTCTCGTTGCTTTACCTATCGGCACAATTCCTGGTGGAGCTACTTTCACCTTATCCTTCCAAGTAACAGTCATTAACATTACTGCACAAAACCCTATCATTAATAACGCTTTCTCCTCTTATATTTACACTGTAAATCCAAGCCTGCCACCAACTTCAAAAACAGCAAATTCTAATTCTGTTACATCAACAATTAGACTAGCAAATCTTCATGCTAATAAATCTGTAAGTCAAACGTTTGCGGAAGTTGGAGATGTATTAACTTACACCTTTGCTCTTACAAACGATGGAAATGTTACAGCGAACAATGTATTACTATCCGATTCCATTGCGAATGGCACTTCCTTTGTGCCAAACAGTGTTATAGTTAACGGTGTTACTCAGCCGGGCGCAACACCAGCTAGCATCAATATTGGTAGCATCAATGCTAATACTACAATTACAGCTTCATTCCAAATATTAATAACTAGTATTCCAAATCCTAATCCTATTTTGAATAGCGCTTCCATCTCCTATAACTTTATCGTTGATCCAAACGCTTCTCCTGTAAGTACAAACACAACTACAAACACTACATTTATCCAAGTTAATGATGCAAATGTAATTTCGGCAAAATCAGTGGATCGAGAGTTCGCTACTGTTGGAGATATATTAACTTATACCGTTATTTTAACGAATGCAGGAAGCGTTTCTGCTGATAATCCTACTTTCATAGATATAAATCCAGATGGTACTACCTTTATTCCAAATACTTTTCTTATTAATGGCGTTTTGCAAAACAATGCAGATCCAAATATCGGTGTCCTGTTACCTTCTATTCCTGCTAGCGGATTAATTACCGTTTCTTATCAAGTAACTGTCACTGCTTTACCAGCCCAAAATCCAACAACTAATTCATCGAGTACACAGTATAGTTTCGTTCTAAATCCAGGTGATCCACCAATTATAGAAACATCTTTAAGTAATACTGTAAGTACACAAATTAATTTAGCAAATGTAGTTATTGTCAAAGAGGTAGATTTAACTATTGCCGATGTTGGGCAACCAATCACATATACAATTTCCTTAGCTAACCTTGGCAATACTACAGCAAATAATGTTGTTGTTACCGATATAATCCCTCCCGGCACCACTATCGTACCAAATAGTATTTTTATAGGTGGCGCTTTACAGCTAGGTGCAGACCCAAGTACCGGCCTTCAAGTCGGCTCCATTCCTGCAGGTGGTTTTACTACGATTGTTTTTCAAATAAGTGCAAATGGGCTACCTTCACCAAATCCAATTCAAAATAGCGCTTCACTTCAATATAGCTTTATCGCCGATCCGAGTTTACCTGCTGTTGTTAGAAACGCTGCTAGCAATATAGTAACTACACAAATTAATACTGCTAATATTGTTGCTACAAAACTAACAAGCACAAATTTCGCTGATGTTGGTGATGTCATATTATATGCAACTATTTTAACAAATAACGGGAATATCCCTGCTTCTAATGTAACGTTTACAGATATCATTCCAGCGGGTACCCTCTTCATTCCTAACACTGTAACGATTAACAATGTCCCTATAGCAAATGCAAATCCTGCTAACGGTATTTTGATCGGTACGATCGGGGCGAATTCATCACGTACCGTTTCATTCCAGGTTTTTGTACCAAATATCCCTGCGGTAAATCCGATTACAAATCAATCAAGCACTACATTCCAATACACGTACGATCCATCCAAACCAACCGTAATGCAGATGGTGGCTTCTAACACGGTACAGACAACTATTAATAACGCCTCAATTGCCGCTACAAAATCTGCAGATAAACAGTTTGCTAACGTAAATGATATTATTACGTACACGACTACTTTAACAAATAACGGGAATACACTTGCATCAAATATAGTATTTACAGATGCCATTCCAAGTGGGACTTCATTTATTCCAAATAGTGTAACAGTAAATGGTACTACACTCCCTAATATAAATCCAGCAAATGGCGTAGCAATTGATCCAATAAACCCCAATACAAATACAACAATTTCATTTCAAGTAATAGTAAATTCCATCCCTAGTCCAAATCCAATCCCGAACCAAAGTAATACAACGTACCAATATGTCGTAAATCCTAACTTACCTCCAGCATCTGCCAATGCGTTAAGTAACGTAATAACAACTCAAATTAATAACGCTACGATCGTCGCTACTAAATCAGTGAATACACCGACAGCTGCAATTGGAGATATCGTTACCTATACGATTGCAGTTACAAACACAGGTAATATCCCTGCTAGTGCAAATGTTTTAACGGATGGGCTTGGCGCAGGAGCTTCATTTATCCAAAACTCCGTAACTATCAATAATGTTCCACAACCAGGATTAAATCCATCACTTGGTATTCACTTAGCAGATATTCCACCAGGTAATACTGTATTTATTGCTTTTCAAGCACAAATTTTAGCGATACCGCCTAGTGGCACATTAACAAATAATGCCCTTGTAAATTATGAATATACAGTGAACCCAAACCAATCACCTGCTGTTGGTAGTACAATTACAAACACAACGGTTACTCCAATTATTGATGCTACTCTATCTATAAATAAAACTGTCAATTCAACATTCGCTACTATTGGAGATACACTTACTTTCACTTCTACCATTACTAATTCCGGTAACACTACCGCAAACAATGTTATTTTTACAGATTTAATTCCAGATGGTACAACGTTTATTCCAAATAGTTTTACAGTAAATGGAACAACCATTCCTAATGCAAATCCACAAAATGGTATCAATATCGGTAACATAAATTCAAATGCATCAGTTATACTCAGCTTTCAAGTAAACATTACAACGATTCCAAATCCTAATCCAATCCCTAATAAATCATCGCTTCAATATAGTTTTATTGTAGATATTAATGAACCACCTGTTTCACGAACAGTTAAATCCAATAAAACTTTTACACAAGTAAATACTGCTTCCGTTATCGCAACAAAAACTGCGAGCAGTGCATTTGCTGCTGTTGGCGATACAATTACGTATACAACTACTCTCACTAATAACGGAAATACAACTGCAAACACACCTGTTTTTATCGATATATTACCACCTGAACTTTCATTCGTTCCTGATAGCGTACAAATTAATACCACCCCACAACTCGGATTTAGGCCAGATAACGGGGTTCCTTTAGACCCAATTCCAGTTGGAGGAACGACAACCATCAGCTTCCAAGCTATTGTCGGTTCAATACCAGCTTCAAACCCTACGATGAACCAATCTAGTACAACATACTCTATCATTATTGACCCTACCGAGCCGCCTGTTACAGAAACGGCTACTAGTAATCCGGTCTTAGTTCAAATAAATGAAGCAATCATTCAAGCAACGAAAAGTGTGGATCGTATCTTTTCTGACGTAGCACCTGGAAATTCATTTTTAACGTATACTGTTTTATTAGAAAATATAGGGAACACGACTGCTACTAATATCATTTTTACAGATCCGATTCCAAATAATACAGTATTTATAGAAGATAGCGTTCGAGTAGGTGGGGTTTTATTACCTGGAGTAAATCCAGCGAATGGGATACCTATTGGAGATATTATTGCAGGAGATTTTATAAACGTCACCTTCCTCGTGCAAGTAGTTAGTATTCCAAATCCAATTTTCACAATTGGGCCTGGGGGACCAAACTCACCGGTTGTAAATGGTGCTTCTATTAATTATCAATTTATGACAGGACCTAATTTACCACTCGTTTCACGAAGTACAACATCCAATTCTGTTTCGACACAAATAAATTCTGGGGAAATTGTAGCGGTTAAATCCGCGGATAAAAATTTCGCAACGATCGGCGATACAATTTCTTATACAATTACATTAAATAACCCTGGAAATGTCACTTCACAAAATATAATTTTCACGGATATTTTGCCTGATGGAACGACATATATTTCTGGAACTCTTACAAATGATTCTGGTACGCAGCAAATTGGCAATCCGGCAAACGGGATTCAGATTGGAAATATAAATCCAGGTGGTACGGCTACTATTACGATAAATGTCCTTGTGACAAACATTCCAAGTATAAATCCAATCTCTAATTCTAGTTCTGTACAATTTCAGCATATTGTCGATCCAAGTCAACCCGCTATAACACAAACCGTTTCATCTAATACCGTGACTACGACAATAAATAGTGCGATATTAACTACAACAAAAAGTGCTGATAAATCTATAGTTTCTGTCGGAGATACAATTACGTATACAACGACTATTACGAATACTGGTAATACACCCGCAACTAATATAACATTTACAAGTGCTATTCCAGCTAGCACTACATTTACACCAAATTCAGTCACAATAAATGGAGTTCAACAGCCTGGTGCGCAACCAGCACTTGGAGTAAATATACCCAATATCGCTCCTGGCCAAACAGTAACTGTTACTTTCCAAGTAAATGTTATTTCTATTCCACCTTCAAGTTCGATTATGGGTAACGATACAATTTTATATTCTTATACTGTTGATCCAAACGGTGCTCCTGCTACTACTTCTACTTCAACGAATATTGTTACAACCCCTGTATTAGATGCTATGATAACGATGGTAAAATCGGTCGATCAAACGCTTGTAACGCTAGGTGATACCATCACCTATACGACAATTTTAACGAATAACGGTAATACAAATGCAACTAATATTACTTTCATTGACCTTATACCAGATGGCACAACGTTTATTACTGATAGTGTTACAATAAATGGCATCACACAAATTGGTCTTAACCCTAATACAGGTATAACGATTGGATCAATTGCTCCTAACAGCTCAATATCTATAGCATTTCAAGTTACCGCTACTTCCACCCCTGTTCAAAATCCCATTGCCAACTCCGCTACTGCTTCTTACACATTTATCGCTGATCCAAATGCACCGATTGTTTCAAGAAATGTTACTTCAAACACAACGTTTACTACAATTAATACAGCTACCATTCTTTCATCAAAGCAAGTTGATAAAGCTTTTAGCCACATCGGAGATACACTCACTTATACTGTCGCTCTAACAAACAATGGAAATTCATCTGCACAAAATGTTATTTTCACAGATACAGTGCCAAGCGGAACAGCATTTATTGCAAACACATTTTCTATTAATGGAATTCCTCAAAGTGGCGCGGATCCAACGAACGGTGTAAATATTGGGCCTATAACAGCTGGGTCTACAGTAAATGTTTCCTTCCAAGTAAACGTGACCTCAATACCAACTGAAAATCCAATTGTAAATTTCTCATCGACATCGTACCAATTAGTCTCACCACCAGATGCAGAAACTTCAATTAGTAATCCTGTTTCAACACAAATTAGAGAAGCTATATTATCTATGATGAAAAATGAAAGTCTATCCTTTGCAGATGTCGGGCAAACTGCTTTTTACACTACTTCTATTACCAATGTAGGCAATACGGATGCAACTAATATTGTATTCACAGATGTATTACCAAGTGGACTCACATTTATTCCTAACACATTAACTGTCGATGGCATTTTACAACCTAATGCGGATCCAAATACAGGTGTATTACTTGCAGCACTTCCACCAAATGAAATATATAGTATCGTCTTTCAAGTTACAGTGAACAGCATTCCACCTATTAATCCAGCACCGAATACAGCATCAACGACATATGAGTTTACTGTTGATCCAGGTAATCCGCCGGTATCGAATACAGCTAGCTCCAACACTACACTTCTTCAAATAAACAACGCAAATATTATTAGTACAAAAACAGCAAATCTTACTTTTGCGGATGTTGGTAATACAATAACATTTACACTTAACCTTCCTAATACAGGGAATGTGGCTGCAACTGATGTAACGATTATCGATATTCTTGATAGCAATTTAAGTTTCGTTCCAAACAGTTTCACAGTTAATGGGCAAACCATTCCAAACGCTGATTTATCTACTGGTGTAAATATTGGTTCAATTAGTGGTGGTAATACGGCAATCGTTACATTCCAAGCAACTGTTACTACACTTCCAACACTTAATCCAATTTCTAATTTTGCTTCTACCACATATCATTATGTCGCTGATCCTAGCCTGCCACCTATTACAACTTCCAATCAATCGAATACAACGACAACACAAATTAATAGCGCTATCCTTACTGCACAAAAAAATTCAAATGCGGAAACGGTAGATATCGGGCAGGATATCGTCTACTCCGTTACAATTACAAATAGCGGAAATGTTAGTGCAACGAATGTTATTTTTACCGACCTTATTCCAGCCGGAACTTCCTTTGAACCGAATAGTTTTACACTTAACGGAATTAGCATCCCAAATGCAAATATAATTACAGGTGTTCCAATTGGTGATATCGCGCCAAACCAATTGGTGATATCGCGCCAAACCAATCTGTCATCGTAGCATTTCATATTAATGCCAATGAAATTCCGCCTATAAATCCAATTTCCAACCAAGCTAGCGTTAGCTTCCAACATATCGTTAATCCAGCAAATCCTCCAGTTTCAAAAAATATTACTTCTAACAGCGTTACAACAAAAATTGAAAGTGCTATTTTAAACACTATTAAAATAGGAGATAAAGCTTTTGCAACTATCGGTGATACGATTACGTATACAACTACTATTACGAACACAGGAAATATTCCTGCTAACAACGTTATTTTTTCAGATCCTTTACCAACATGGACACAATTTGTTGCAGGATCAGTTGTTGTTGATGGCACTCCATTACCATCCGCTTCTATTATTAGCGGTGTTGGCATAAATACAATAACTCCAAATCAAATCGTAACAATCATATTCCAAGTTCAAATTGTAAGCAATCCAACAACGTTCACACCTGAACTCCAAAACTTAGGATTTGTTAACTTCCAATATAACGTAGGCAATTCATTACAAGCCCAGCCTGGCAATGTGGAAACGAACGTCTTCGTTACTTCTATTAATTCAGCAATACTTTCAGCTGTAAAAACTGCTAATACAGCCTTTGCAAATATCGGAGACACAATCACTTATACAGTTTTGATTCAAAACAGCGGCAATACAAACGCTACGAATTTAAATTTTTCAGATCTTATTCCAGCTGGAACGACCTTTGTTGAAAATAGTTTTTCTGTAAATGGAAGTATCATTCCAGGAGCAGATCCAAATAACGGGGTTAATATCGGAACCGTTAGTACGAACAGTTCCTTAACTGTTACTTTCCAAGTCATGGTTGCATCTACTCCACCTTCAAACCCAATTACAAACGTTGGATCTATTCAATTCACATTCATTGTTGACCCGGCAGCTCCTCCTGTTACAAGCACAATAAATTCTAATGGCGCTTCAACACAAATTAATAACGCTACCGTTACTACTGTTTTAGAAGCAAATCGATCAATCGTATCCATCGGAGATATAATTACGTATACAGCAATATTAACAAATACCGGAAATTTCCCTGCAAATTCTGTATTGCTCATAAACGGAGTTCCTGTAGGTGCAGTATTCGTTCCAAATAGCGTTACGTTAAATGGAATGTCACTTCCAAATGCAAGTCCAACTCTCGGTATTCCAGTTGGTATTATCGCACCAGGTGATTTTGCTACTATTACGTTCCAATTTCTTGCAAGTTCTATTCCACCGCAAGGGGCGATTATAAATCAAGCCATTACAAGTTACACGTATATTGTCGATCCAAGTCAACCTCCAGTTACAGCAACATCCTCATCTAATACGGTTAATACAGCTGTCGTTGATGCATCGTTATCCGTAATTAAAAATACAGATTCTCTCGTACAATCTACTAACGGTACAATCACTTACACAGTAGTCGTTCAAAATAACGGAAATACAACTGCAAATACAGTTAATTTAACAGATTTGGTCCCAGAAGGAACTACATTTATTCCTAATAGCGTGACCATTAATAGCGTTTCCGTTCCAGGTGCCGATCCAAACGTAGGGATACCATTAAACGCAATCGCGCCGTCAGAAATTGTCACCGTCACATTCCAAGTTATCGTTCAATCCATTCCAAGCGTGAATCCAATTTCTAATACAGCCCGTATTGACTATACTTTTATCGCCGATCCAACCTCTCCTATCATCTCTCGTACAATTACTTCTAATCCAGCATCCACACAAATTTCAGATGCGACTATCATTTCTTTAAAAGCAGTCAATGCACAACAAGCAACAACTAGCGATATTTTGACCTACACGATAACATTAGAAAATAACGGAAATATCTCAGCAACTAATCTCTCATTTTTAGATTCTACTCCAAATGGGACTACATTCGTAGAAAATAGTTTTACACTTAACGGAACAGCTATACCTGGTGCCAATCCAAACGTAGGTGTTACTTTGCCTAACCTTGCAGCAAACGCTACTCACCTTATTTCGTTTCAAATTCTTATTAATAATTCATTCTCGCAAGATTCTATTACAAATCAAGCCAATACAACATATACAATTCAACCAGATCCAAGCCAGCCGCCTATTACTGAAACATCTACAAGTAATATTGTCATTACAAATTTTGTGCAAGCACAATTGACAATTACAAAAACGTCCAATCCAATAACTGTAGATATTGGTGGAACTATACTTTATATTTCTGAAGTGAAAAATATCGGCAATGTTGACGCAATAAATATTATTTTTACAGATTCTATTCCAGCTGGGACTACATTCGTTCCCGATAGTGTCACAATTAACGGTGTCCTGCAGCCAGGTGTAAATCCAGAAAATGGAATACCAATTGGAACGATTCCAGCAAACAGTTCCAAAACAATACTATTTCAAGTGCAAACAAACAATCCACCTACTGAAACCGAAATTATAAATCAATCTTCAGCAACTTATCAATATGTAAGTATTCCTACAGCTCCACCGGTGAATCGCTCTGCAAATTCTAACATTGTTACAACATCACTTCAAAATGCAAATATTATTTCTGTTAAAAACGCGAATGTAACTTTCGTATCAATTGGGCAAATTATTACCTATACAAATACACTACAAAATATAGGAACCGTTCCAGCTAACAATACTATGTTCATTGATAACATTCCAGAAGGTACGATATTCATTGAAGATAGCTTATCAATAAATAATGTGATTCAGCCTGGCGCGAATCCTGAAAACGGAGTGACTCTCGGCACGATACAACCAAATGAAACAGTCACTATTTCATTCCAAGTACAACTTACAAGTATACCTTCCGGCAATACGGTCATTAACATTTCAGACACTTCATATGAATACCAAATTGACCCTAGTTCTCCAATTATTCAGCGTAGATCGTTATCAAATGCAGTAAACACTGAAGTGCGGACGGCAAATGTTAGTGCAATTAAATCCGCTAATAGATCCATTACACGTATCGGCCAAATTATCACATATACAGTCGCAGTTACAAACGCTGGTACAGTAGCTATTACAAATGCACTACTTATTGACGCAATTGCAGCTGGAACCACATTCGTTCCAAATAGCATCCTTGTAGATGGCATAACACGACCTAACGAAAATCCAATTACTGGAATCACCCTTGGCATTATCCTTCCAAATAATACGATTATCGTTACGTTCCAAGTAAATGTAGTCTCTATACCTTCACAAAATAATATTAATAATATCGCTGTCATTCACTATGAATATCAACCGGATCCAAGCTCACCACCAATTTCAGAAACGACCTCTTCCAATAGTACAAATATACAATTTATTGACGCTATTCTTATCGCTACAAAATCCGCTAATAAAGTATTAGCTAATATTGATGAAATCATTGAATATACAGTATTAATCCAAAATAACGGATCCACTACAACTAACTCCATCTTTTTTACAGATACTATAGAAGATGGAACAGTATTTATTCCGGGAAGTGTAATAGTTAACAATACTGTACTTCCTGCAGCAGATCCGAATATCGGCTTTTCCATTGCTAATATCGCGTCAGGTCAATCGACAACAATAACATTCCAAGTTTCCGTTACGAATTTACCTGCTGTAAATCCAACACCTAATACTGCAAACATCGTCTACGACTTTATTTTCAATCCTGACTTTGCACCAATTCAAAAATCTACTACTTCCAATACTACTTTCGTTCAAATTAATGACGCTGATATCGTTTCACCGAAAAATGTTGATTTAACTTCTGTAACGATTGGTGACATTTTAACTTATACAACAACTTTAACGAATACAGGGAATACGGATGCTACTGCTGTTGTATTTACAGACAATATTCCTGATGGAACAACCTTTATAGACGGTAGTGTTTTAGTAAATAATATTCCTCAGCTTAACGCCAATCCAAGTGCCGGTATACTTGTAGGAACGATTGCTCCTGACATTTCTATTCCAGTCACATTTTCTGTTACCGTCGTAGCTCTTCCAGCTAGCGGCCATGTTCAAAATCAATCAACTTCTCGTTATACAATAAATGGGGAAGAACAAATATCGACTAGTAATATTACCTTCACTGAAGTTATTTCTGCTAATGTAATTGCTACAAAAACAACGCCTATCCAATATGCTGACCTACAAACTATTATCCCTTACACAATTTCCATCATAAATAATGGGAATATACAAGTGGAAAACATTATTGTTACAGATATCATTCCAGCAAATACGAGTTTTATAGAGAATAGTGTTATTGTGAATGGCAACGCTCGTCCAAATGACAATCCACTTAGCGGTATACCAATTGATAACATTCCGCCTAATACGACAGCAACTATTCTATTCCAAGTCCGGGTTACTTCCATTCCGCAAACAAATCCAATCTCTAACACGAGTACAATTGAATATGAATACACGGTACCAGATAGGCCACCTATTACCGAAACTATTATTTCAGCAGCTGCCGTAACAGAAATTCATCACGCGAATTTAAATAGCAATAAAGCTGTTGACCTTGCATTTGCAACGGTCGGTGATACGTTAACGTATACGATTACACTAAATCAAACTGGTAATGTTTCAGCAGATGATGTAGTCATTCAAGATATTATTCCTCAAGGTACTACGTTTATAGAAAATAGTGTCATTGTAAACGGAGAAACTGTTCCGGGAGTTAATCCAGTAAGCGGCATACCAATTGGTACTATAATTGTAGGTGGAGATGCCATCGCTTCCTTCCAAGTAACTGTGACTTCTATTCCAACACCAAATGAACTCAGCAACAAAGCAATTACTACTTTTAACTATATAGTCAACCCAAATAACTTACCTGTTACAAATACGACTACAACAAATACTGTCACAACAACTGTCCAAAATGATAATGTCGTTGCCATAAAATCTGTTAATGCCACGAATGCATTACCTAGTCAAACTTTAACGTATACAATTACAATTACTAATAGCGGTAATGTAACGATTGAAGACCTTCTTGCCATAGACACCGTACCAGTAGATACAATTTTCATTACTGGCAGTGTTACGATTAACGGGATCAATCAGCCTAATGCGAATCCTGAAAATGGTATTCCATTAGGAAACCTTGCTCCTAATGAATCTGTTGTCATTACGTTCCAAGTAACAATATCTTCTTCGACTCTTCAAACTGCTATCAATAACGACGCTTCTGTTTCCTATACTGTTACCATTGATCCGAATGAACCACCTATTACAATTACAAAGCAAACAAATACCGTTACAACAACGATCGTTGATCCAATGGTGCGCATTGAGAAAAACGCCGACAAATCTTCTGTCGTTATAGGAGATATTATTACATTCACATTAGAGGTATTTAATTATTCCCCAATTCCTACAGTAAGTACTTCCGTTTTAGATATGATTCCAGCTGGTACAACATTTATAGAAAACAGTGTAACAATTAACGGTACTCCGGTTCCAAATATTCGACCAGACACTGGTATTAACATTGGTTCCTTATCGGCAGATGGAGTAGCAACTATAACATTTAAAGTTCTCGTAACTTCTATCCCTTCAAACAGTACAATTATCAATTCCGCAACAGTTACAGCTGCTTTCCAATTGACACCACAGGATCCAATTATTATTTTCATCGTTAATTCGAACATTGTTCGCATACCAGTTCAATTTATAACTGCAACTGTGCTTAAAAACGCTTCCGTTAGCTCAGCTTATTTAAACCAATATTTTGATTATACGGTGCATATTACGAATACTTCCGAGATTTCACTTTCAAATATTTCATTACAAGACACCATTCCAGCAGGTTTACAATTTATGAACGGTACGGTCTTCATTAATGGGGAACGCTCTCCACTAGCGAATCCGAATATCGGTTTCCTAGTCGCTACTAATTTGGAACCGAACGAAACAATTATCGTGTTATTCACAGTACAAGTGATAAGTCCACCTATTAATAATGAATTTAAAAACACGGCAAACGTTTCTTTACAACTTCAAGTCTCTCCTACCGATCCACCAATCACAGTAACCATTACAAGTAACGAAAACATCGTCACCTTCATTCCAGAAAATCCAGATGAAACACTTCCAAATTTAAATTGTTTCTTTGACGGTGAACGTTTCATACGCATTACTCCTCGAAATATACGAAATTACTTTTGGACTTGGATTTGGTGGCGTTAATCAAAAAAGAAAAAGCTTGTAGTTCGGATAATATCCAAACTACAAGCTTTTTTCATAAACAAAATTATCAATTGCTAGCAGCACTATATGCTACATGTCGTTTCTCAATCCGTTCTTCAATTTCTTTCATATTCTCTTTATTAGTTAGTAGGGATTGTTTATTTTCTATTAATAATTGTTTAAAGGATTTTCTCACTTTTTTTCGCATGTTTATTTTCCTCCTTGGGGGATGGTTTATATAAAAGATAACTTGAAACTTTAATCAATGAGAGGATTTACCCTCACTAATTATTAGCCTACATCAATCGGGCTTTTACAGGGAGTTATCCTTCCATCATCACTCTTTATTCAGCTATAATATTGAGATAGAAGTCCTATCGCCCGTTAATGCGGGATAAGGATTTATCTGTGTGTCCTTATAATAATTGATTGTTGTGAATTCCATTTGAACTTCACATGAAAATTCCGTTTATTTTCTGACAACTTTGTGAACAAAAAAAGAAAGACCGATTCATTCTAAATCGGTCTTTCTAGTATTTATAACATGTTTATTAATATTTCAGGTCTTCCCCAATTCATTTCGTTACAAACGAATCGTAGTTTTTCTTCATCCATTGTGTGTAACCCTTCTTCTAACGAACATGAAATTGGAACTTCACAATGAATTTGCGCTAATTGTAAAGAGATATTTAAATTTTCTAAATCACTTTCAATTTTTGTGCGCTGCGCTTTCGTTAATGATGCTATATTTTCTAGTACTGCCGATACTGTGCCGTATTCTTGAATAAGCTTATACGCTGTTTTTTCACCAATACCTTTTACACCTGGATAATTATCACTTGTATCTCCCATGAAAGCTTTCGCATGCACAATTTGCCAAGGTTCTACACCTTTCTCTTCCATGATTTTTTCCGGTGTGTAATACTCGTAATTTCCAATTCCTTTACGAAGAAGCATAACTGTAACATTCGTATCAACAAGTTGAAGTAAATCTGTATCACCTGTCAAAATATAAACTTCCGCTTCATTGCAATATTGTTTTGCAAGCGTACCAATACAATCATCCGCTTCATAACCTTTCATACCGATTACAGGCATAGATAATTTCGCAGTCATTTCTTGTACTAAATCAAATTGCGGAATTAATTCTTCCGGCGGTGCTGCACGATTCGCTTTATAATTCGAGAAAGATTCCGTTCTAAATGTCGTACTTCCCATATCCCAGCACGTTACAATGTGCGTTGGTTCGATTGCTTGTGTTGCTGTTAATAAATGCTTCATATAACCATGAATCCCATTCGTCGGGGTACCATCTTGTCGTTTCATAAATTGTCCATATACACTTGTTGCGTAAAAAGCACGAAATAATAGTGCCATACCATCAACTAATAATACTTTTTTCATAATTCCTCTCCTACTAACAAAAAATAATAACCTCACGTTATCACGTAAGGTTATATATAGATTACCATTCTACGTTTTTATTCAACTTTGTCTATTATACATTGTTTTTGTATATTTAGCATCATTAACACATTAAGACATTCTACCGCAACAAGTATGAAGTATTCCTGAATACGTATTTTTACCTGTCGAAACAACTACAGCCTTTGCATTTCCGTCAACAATATACGTACCTTTGAAACATACATTTTCAAGTTCAAGTGGATTATAGTCTTTCATCCGTTTTAATGGAATAAATCGTTTACGTTCAATATGATAGCAACTTTCAAATTTCTCAATACTCGCATCGTTTCCTGTCAGCACAGATTCATTTACTAATAAATCATTTGCATAAATAATACGTACATCTGCCGGTACTATATCACCTTCTTCAAGAAAGATCATATCTCCAGGTACAAGCTCTTGTACTGGCAATTTCATCATTTTTAATTCACTGTTTAACCCTGTTACGCTAGAGGCTTCTACTCTAGAAACAGTAACTGTTTCACATTGTAATTCATCACGTACATTTTGTTTAGAAAGACCTGGAATCATTCCACTTAGCTTTATCATCACTTCTGCAAGAAGCGCTCTTTTTGAAATTAATTCATTTCGGCCGTATACTTGAATACGTTTTTGTGCTTCTTTCACAGATAGTCCGTCTCTTGTTGTTTTAAAATACGCAAATACAGATTTTACATCTCTCGTTGCAATTTCAATTAATAAATCTTTATTTTTTTGGAGCATTATTTGTTCTTTTATTGATTTTTTACTTAGTTTATATGACGTGTTACCCACAGTTTTGTTTGCATATAACATATTATCGTCTCCTCCTTTATAACATAGGAAGAAACGCTTTGTTTCTCGATTTATCCACTTTACCGTGAAAATGTCTAGCGCTCAAATACTCGAATGACCGCTACATCATGATAAATATAGAGGGAGGAACAAGTCGTTTCCTGCCTACATCATATATTTTTGATTTGAAGCATATGGGTAACGGAACCGAGTCAGAATTTGACATGCTCCTCACCTCCTCGTTTATTTTTTAGTTATAATCTATACTATGAAATTACTCATAGCTTTGTAACAAAAAAGACCCTTACTCATAAGAGAGCAAAGGTCATTGCATACACAAATAAGCGATTCCTAATATAATTAGAAATCTACGGACCTCTCCCTCGCCGAGTTTTAGCACTGTATAGCATAGGTTCATTACCAGCTACGTTAAGAAAAACCTTAATTCGATCATTCCTGTTGACCCATTGGCGTCTCTCGACATTTTTGGGCAGTAGCATTTCTCTATACAGGAGCCTCACCTAACAGAGACTTATTATAATTACATAGAAAATGTTACTCTTATTTAAAATAGATGTCAACACTTTGTATGGAAACTTTTCCTTATTACAACAACTACCTCGAGTTTAGTACACTAATACGCATCCTACTCAGCGTTCGGCTACATAAATTAATTGAACACATATTGCAAAAAATTAGCAAATGAAAAATAAAACCCTTACGTTAAAATGTAAGGGTTTTAATACGTTACACAACCAGCAATTACAATTCCGATGGAAAGTGATAAAAACATAAGGAAAAGACCAACTGCTTGATTATCTTCTTCAAGACTTTTATTAATATTAAAACGTGGTGTAAGCCATTCCGCTAAATAAAAGACAATAATTTGAGCTAAGATCCCAACAGCTCCCCATGAAACCATATCAAGAATTGAAATAGAATTAGCAGCCGTTGAATATAAAACGATAGCAAGACCAAGTAGTCTTCCTCCAAGTACATAGCTTACCGCTTTATTCCCTTGAGCCATTAACTTAAATTCCTTAACTTTCGTTGTCACTTCCATAAGAAAAAGACCGATACACAAAAGTACAAGTGATACTGCTAAATATAGTAAAAAATTAATCATTTATTTTCCTCCTTCTTAATACCTACCGGTAAATAATACGATTCATTTCCCGTAATTTTTTCTCCGGCACGTATACCGATGCTGCTCGCTTTTCCAGTAATTAAAAAAGCCCCAAACACGTACGACAGCTTCTCAATTCCTTTTTCAGTTTCCAAAAATACAACTGGAAGCTCTGTATATTTCTGAAATATAGGCAGTGACGATTTATACGTTTCATGTGCATTTCGAATCATAATATTTGTATCCTTATCACGAATCGTAATCGTGTCACCTTCCCTACCGAACGAAGGTTTTTGAACGAAAGGACTTTTCCCCAAAAATAAATCTGGCTCTAAATATGTAGGAAGCATATATTCTTTAATCCACTTTTGTTCCTCACTTGTGTAAAAAGCACCTTCTTCTGCTAATCCCCAAATAAGACATTGAATTGATTTCGGCTGAAGTAAAAAGGCCGACAAAGGATTTATAATAAAAAGCTTTCCTTCTTTTACAAGTTGCAAAAGTTCTACTCCCACCAAATCCCCCGTTTCGGGATCTTGATCTTCAATTAAGTCTTCAATTGGATATGTTTGGCGATACAAAACATCAATTGGTACACCATCTCTATCTACTAAAGCATCATCTGTAATTCTAAGTTCTGTCATTGGCATCACTTTATTTTCAACATGACATAGCCCACTCAAATACATAGTCGTATTCCAATCTTCTATATGTTCAGGATGAGCTGTGAAAACAACATTTGGATCTTCCATTCCTTTTGTAAACTCCATTACGGCTTTTGTGATACCGGAAGAAAGTAAGCGCTCTTGATTTGCATTTGGATCATCATAGCCTAATTCTTCACAAACTTTTCCATTCATTTGAAAGCATTCCACAATAAAAGTTGGAGTATCACTATTAAACTCAAGCATTTTAATACGATTATCCTCTGTTAAAGCAAAATCAAATCGTGAAATAACAGATTCAGGATACATCCCTTTCAGTCTAATAAAAGGTAAGCTTGCACTTGGAAAACCGAGTTCAAGAAGCTGTTCATTAGATAAATTCCGAAGAATTCTAGCAGTCTTAAAAAATATTTTCCCCATTCGTTCAGTTGCTAATTGCAATTGTTTCATCGTTTGCTCTGTTATTGGGAAAACATGAAACAAACTATACTCACATTCATATAAATCCGACCAGAAATGGGGATAATTCGAATAAAATTCTTTTCGTTTCTTTATGTATTGCGACATATTTTAACCTCCAAATCCACCTTTTGAACCACTTCCAATTCCACCTTTAAATTCGGCCGAAGATTGATAAGTTTTAAACTCTGATGAATTTTTGAAGGTGGATTTATTTTGATAGTATTTACCACCATAAAAGTAATGTCCACGATAACCTGAACTACTATCATCACACTGCCAAACACCAAGTTCATCATCCCAATCCCAATCAGAACAACTATTATCATTCGGTTCGGGGGGAATATCTTGCGCGCAGCCAAATAAAGTGCCCGTCATTAAAGATGTCAGGACACTACCTACTAGCCATTTCGTTTTTGTCACCTTTGCACTCCCCTTTTTAAATTATATTTCTATTATATAAGATGTCATGATAAAGTAGAAAAAAAGGAAGAAGAGGGATAAAATGCGATTGGAATATCGGCTCAATGATGAAACAAACGGGTATCCAGCTTTATGGAACTACGCAAATATTTCTAATTCTGAAATTGTCGCGCGCATGACTTGTGAATATTTTATAAAAGATGGAAATACATATATCGTTACTGCAACTTCAGTAGATCCAGACGGGACAGCAGTGTTATATATACAAAAAGAAGTTTTTTCCAACGACCCTTCAGATCCTACATACTCGCACATAGGTTTTGAAATTAGAGAACTAAAGGAAACCTGCTCAATTATGATAGAAAGTAAAGATGTTTGGAATTACGAGGATATCTTACCCTCTCTCCATTCAGATATTATATATATTCAACGGGATGGAATACATTTGGAATTCACCCTCGATTCAAGAGAAATTGATGAAGACCGCAAGTGCTATATTTATTATGGGAACTTTACAGGTAAATCTAGATAACATGAGTATATTTATTCAACAAAAAAACCTTACGTATAAAACGTAAGGTTTTTTATATAGTCCCACATATGCCGTTATCTATAGATGTCCATAAACCTGCTCTCACAGGTGGATGTTCTCACAAATGTTTGTAACTTCCTTCTTAAAAAGATGGCCTGCTATCTACATTTAAATATTGAACTTCCGCATTATACTTATTGGTTTAAGACATACACAAGCTACGTACACCGTAGGAATTTTATATACTATTAGTTGAAATAAGACCCCCGCAAGTGCCGTCTCTCGTAAATGTCCAAAAACCCGCTACTCGCAGGTGGATGCCCTCACAGTTACCGTATATCTTCCTCCACAAGGAAGGCTTGATAATGGTCACTAAATATTGAGCTTCCGTAAAACTAACATCGGTTTTAGACATAAATAAGTTACGCACACCGCAGGATGTATTATTTACTTGTCGTTATATTATCACATTGTTTCCAATGTGTAAAATATAATTTTTTTGAAGCAATCTCTTGCTTGTGACCTTATTTTAATACAAATTATTTTTGCATGCAAGTGATTAATCTTCTTCTTTTGCAATTTGATTTTCTGGATAAGAAATCCAATCACTCCAGCTACCTGTATACAATTTAACATTTTGAAAACCAGCTAATTTTAATGCAACTATGTTCGGACACGCTGTAACACCAGAACCACAATATACGATTGTTTCCTTCTCTTTATCAAGATTTTGGAAACGCCCTTGCTGTTCCTCTTCGTTTTTAAAGTGTCCCGATTCTAAAATCCCATCTTTCCAAAAAAAGTTTACTGCCGTCGGAATATGCCCTGCCTTCGAATCAACGAGCTCTTCCGCACCAGCATAACGTTTTGGTTCCCTAGAATCAATTAATGTCATATTTGCACCTGCACGAATATTCTCTTTGACCGTGTCCATCGTTACAATCATATTATCTTGTATGTTTGCTTTAAATGTTTTTCGGGCAACAACAGGAATTTCTGCCGTTGTACGTAATCCATTCTCTTTCCAAGCCGGAAGTCCACCATCTAATATATACACTTTCTCATGTCCTACATAGTTTAATAACCACCATAAACGAGAAGCCATTGCACCAGCTTGACTGTCATACGCAATCACTGTCGTATGTTCATCAATCCCGGCCTGTGAAAGCTTGTCTGCAAACTCCTCAATATTTGGCAACGGATGGCGGCCACCATGTTCTGCTACAGGACTTGATAAATCTAAATTTAAATCAAAATATAACGCATGAGGAATATGTTCTTCCTCATACTTCTCTCTACCCCAATTAGGATTCGCTAAATCAAATCGACAATCGATTATACGGACATTCTCATCTTCTATATGCTCACGTAACCATTCGACTGTAACTATCATCTTTAACGCCCTTCTTTCTCTTGCAAACGACTTACATACTCCATAACCATTTCTTCTGTAACAAATTTACGCTGCAGTGTAACACCATTTTTTGCAAGATCATTAATTTGCTTTGTTACAACATTAATGATATCAACCGAAAATTCTTTCCCCTTTGACGCAAGAGATACGGCTGCTTCAATAGCTGCTTCACGCTGCGCATCTAATTGTAAACATGCTTTTACACTTTCATTTTGTTTACGAGAATGTGCTGTAATTGCTTTATGTACTTCCATCTTCTCTTCCCCCTAAATAAGTTATACGTTCTTATTCAATTCCATTGCAAGCCGAATCATATCGCGACATACAATCCCATTTTCAATAATCTCTTCTTCATAATGCTTTGAAAAGTAATCAAAATCAATAGAAAAAATACGAAATCCACATTTTTGATATAAAGCAAGTTGTGAAACACTAGAATTGCCTGTACCAACTTCAAGTTTTGACATACCATATCCTTTAGCAGTTTCTACGGCATGACTTAATAGCTGCTTTCCAATCCCTTTTCCTTGCAAATGCTCTACAACCGCAATATTCATAATTTCCATTGTCCTTGGTCTTGTTTCCAAAAGCACATATACACCGATGATTCTTTCTTCTTGTTTAGCTATATACGTATACCCTCTCTGTACATATGCATCAATTTGGCTTTCACTTGGATCAGCAAGAAGTAATAAAGATTTCGGTATAGCTTCTTTCGAAATACGCTCTATGACAACAGACATAAAAATTCCCCCTCCTCTATTGTTCTAAACCCCCCTTGTCTACCATAGATAATAGAAAGGAGGGATTCACCATGGACAACAATGAGAAAAAATGCAACGTCATCTCTATTGATGGAAAGAAAAAGAAGAGCGACACATATTCCTATCCAAAATTAGTAGTAGAAAACAAAACGTATGAGTTTTCTTCATTCGTCTTATGCGGTGAAACACCAGACGGCAGACGCTTAGTTCTTACCCATATGATTTCTACTGATGAGTTTGCAGGGTTTGTAAAATCTTTAGATACTGTACTACAAAAGAAAATTGAACGAATCTTTTTTTCATAACAGCTATTTAATATAAATTTCTTTTTCAATTTCTACTAACTGCTTTTGTAGCTCTTCTTTACTTTGTTCGTATAGTGATACATCAATTGTTTCAGCTAAAGCGAATAATATACTTTCATAATAATTCTCAACATCTTGCTGCATCACTTTTTGGAATAGGTTCCATTTTGCATCCCACTCTTGCTTATAATGATGAACGAATAAATCTTCTTCATCAACTACATAGTTTGATACGAAAGGTTCTAACACTCCTTTAGCGTCTTCTTGCATAAAAGCTTTATCATTTTTTTCAAAAAAGCTTTTCTCATTTTTAAAATGTGCTAGTGCCTTTTTAAAATCTTTTATTTCTATCGAAGGAAACGGCTCTTTATGTGTAATAATTTTATATTCATAATCCACTGTTCCACCCATAGAAATCGATTCATTTTCCACTTTGCAATTCACAACAATTTCATCCTTTGCACGCTTCATCGCTTCATCTATCCATTTTTCAAGACGTAATGATGTCGCACGCATTTCTTGTAATAAATCATGTTGAATAAATGAAACTAATTCCATTACACATTGCTGCAACTGCATTTTCACATTCCCATCTGTTCGTAACGACGCCGGATTAATAAATTCAGTAAACACATCGTTATAGCGTAAAAATAGACGTTGGTGTACATAATAAAGCAATTCTTTCACTTCATTTTGCATTGCTTGCTCTTCAGCAAGTACACTATATGATGAAATAATATGAAGTAGCTGATTACGCTCTGCTTCATATTTTTTTGTTTGCTTCTCTTTCTCATCATTTCCCTGCTTTGCGCCATTTATCATATTTACAAGAAGCTGATTCGCTCCTTGCAATGCACCATATAAAGCATGCACAGATACAAGCATTAAATCCCTCATCATAAAGGACGTAAATGATTCTTCAAACTTAGTAATCCCGGAGTTTTGTAAAATACCATACTTTTCTTTATCAATACTTTTCCCTTGCTTTTCTTCAAGCGCACATAAACTTGAAATTGCAAATAAACGTGGATTTCTAATACCGTATTGCAGGAGCTGATCCGCAATATAACCTTTTACCATTTCAAGTTCTTCTTCAGATTGTGCTAAATCGGCAGCATTTATTAAGAAGAACATTTTATCAAGTGCAAATGTATCCTTTACACGACCGAGCTGAATTAAAAATTCACGATCTGCACGAGAGAAAACATGATTATAGTATGTTACGAATAAAATAGCATCTGCGTTTTTAATATACTGGAATGCAACATCCGTATGGCGCGCGTTAATAGAATCCGCCCCTGGTGTATCTACAAGAGCTACTCCTTGCCTTGTTAAAGCACAATCATAATAAAGCTCCATATACTCAACAAAGCATGATTTTTCTTCATTAGCTACATAATCAGAGAACTCCTCTAACGTAACTTGTAATTGTTCCCCTAAATGATTAGCAACTGCCTCATATCCTTTTTGTACCGCTCGCAAAAAGCTAAATGTTGTTTTTTGCTTCCCGCTTGGTGAAGGGTATTTCATAATTTGATCAATTTTCGTTAACGCTTCTTCCAATGTAGCAATTTCATAGTGAAACATTTTATAAACAGCTTTCATATCTTCTAACAGCGCTTGCTCTGATTTAAACTGGACAATTACCGTTCCATGTTGTTTATCTTCTGTAACTGGCAAAATTTGATTTATTGTTGCTGTCGTTGGGTTTGGCGATACAGGAAGTACCTTTTCACCGAGCAATGCGTTAGCAAATGATGATTTCCCAGCACTAAAAGCTCCAAATAACGCTACTGTAAATTGCTTCGTTTCTACACGCTGTCTTTTTCCCACTACTTCTTGCTGTAGATGTTTCAGTGTAGGCAATGGATCTAATATCGTTTCAGCTTTCTTCACTTTTTCTAATATACGCTGAATATTTAAAGCTTTCGTTCCTTTAATCTCTTCTTCACTAGCCGCTACGTTATCATTTACAATTTCTTGCTCTTGTAGTGTAAACTTCTCACTAACAACTTGTTTTTTACTTTGTAATATTTCGTCTATTTGCAATCCATCTGGTATAGAAACATTTTCATTCCAAATATCTCCTAAATAGCTCTCATATTCCTCATACGTCTTAATGTATTGTAATTTTGTTTCTTTTGCTGTTTGTAACATCGTGTATTTTTCAATTTCTTCTTCAATACGAGCAATCTCTATCTTCACTTTCTTCTGCAATATACCCGTACTTTTTCCAAAGATTTGCTGAGATTTCATAAAGTATCTTTTCTTTAACTCATTTGCAACGTCAGCAGTATACAGAAGTAAGTAATCACCGGTAAATCCAGCCCCCTGTTTAATTGTTTCAGCCAACACTTCCGGTCCGAAAGCAATTTCTAACGCATATATGTCTTTCCCTATTTCCTCTGTAAATAACCCTTCTTCTTTTAAGAAGGCTACAATAAATTCTTTCACATGAAAATCAAGTTGCGTTTCAACAGTCTTTTGAAGAGCAGAATAAAAAGCATCTACACGTCTCTGTTTTTCTTGCTCCGTCTTTCCTTTCGCAAATAACAAACCAACTTTAAACTTCGTTAATTTCGTTTCTAAATATTTATTTGCCAATTCTCTCATTTCAAATGGCATTAAATACGCGTTATCTAATATGGCTTGTAAACCTTTTATAAATTCATTTCTCACATCAGATTCTTTACTAACCACCCGATTTTTATTTTCAGTTAACTCTTCCTTTTTTTCAACTATCTCTGAAAGTGACAGTGGTGATGTTAATTCTTCTTCATATTTCATGAGATGTTTTTCATTTTCAGAAAGAATAAACGAACAATGTTCTTGCAGTAAATATTCTGTTTCTCGCTCCATTCCCTTTCTTACATACTGCTCTTTTTCTTTCATGATAGAAAAGATTAATGCTTCTAAACTTTGAATTTCATTGTATGGATGATTCATCATTCGCAATGATGTATAGAAAATACCATCTACTTCAATATCCCAGTTAGAAAAAGACTGTTTTACACTATCTCTATACTCTTCAAACGATAACTCATTTGCTTTATGTTTATCTATTTGGTTTACAACGAGATAAACCGTTTTATTACGTTGTTTCAATTCTTTAACAAATTGTAAGTTAACCTCTGATTGGACATGGTTATAATCCATCATATAGAAAATAACATCTGCTAGATGCAGTGTTGATTCCGTCGCTAATTGGTGGGCATC
This sequence comes from Bacillus sp. TH25, assembly GCF_016650935.1. Taxonomy (NCBI): domain Bacteria; kingdom Bacillati; phylum Bacillota; class Bacilli; order Caryophanales; family Bacillaceae; genus Bacillus; species Bacillus sp. TH25. The sequence continues at coordinate 333,437 of NZ_JAEKEU010000009.1, forward strand.
ATCCGTAGAATCAATTCCGGGCGTATCAACTAACATAACCCCATCAGGAATTGGCGCATCATTTCGATAAATATGAACACCAATTACTTCATCACCGTCTTTACATATTTGTTTTAATTCTTCTGCTGAATATGCGCCGTCATATTCATACTGTTCTCCAGACTTAATCGTTACAACAACACGATCAGATCCTCTTTCAATTTTAACAACGTTAGCACTCGTTGGAATCGGACTTGTCGGTAATAATTGCGCTTTATATAGGTGATTCATCATTGTCGATTTCCCCGCAGAAAAATGACCACAAAAAGCTAGCATAAGCTGCTCTTGTTTATATTTTTGAATCACTTCAAACAACTTCAAACTATTCTCTACATCGCCGTTTTTTTGCCACTCTTCATAAAAACAAACAAGTTTTTTCATACCGTTTGTCTGTACTATGTTTGTCATCCCCTTGTTCCCCTTTATCCAAGATGTATATACTTTATCCCGCTATTTGTGGGCAGTAAAAACCCGTTTCGTGCGGGCTAGTAATCAGTGAGGGATAGACCTCCCCGCTGATTAAAGTTTCACTTTATTATCATACTAAATTTTCAGCATATTCACATCAAAAATAAAAAATCCCTTTCATTCTTTTTACAAATGAAAGGGATTTTATGTAATATTATTCATTTTGTTGTTCCTACTCCATTTAATACATACTTTGTAACACCAACATATATAGCAATCGTTCCTGCAACAAGTGCATACACCATATTAACACACCAACCTTTTTTTGATAATGATTATCACTTTTGAATACATTTTATCATTAAAGAGAATCATTATCAACAAATTTCTAAAAAAAGAAAGCTCCTTCGGGAAAAGGAGCTTTACTGCCTGTTTTAAAGAAGTTTAAAACTTGCTGTGCACTCTTATTATATCTCATAATACACATCTTAGCAGTTTTAAAAATTGGAAATAACCTATATACCCTCCCCTTTACATTTTGTATAATAAAGTGAAACTGTAATTAGTGGGGATATTTCCCATCCCCACTAATTATTAGTTGAACCAATCGGGCTTTTACAAGCAGCCCGACTCCCACCTAACTTCCTCGTATTCACTGAATTTTGAGGTGGGAGTCTTACTGCTTGTTAATGCGGGATAAAAGGGAATTACTTAACAAGGAGGAAAATAATGACACAAAATATTTCACAAGGCGAGAGGATACATTCCATCGATATTATTAGAGGAATAGCTGTACTAGGTATTTTTCTTGTTAACTGGCCTGTTATCGCTGGGATCGACTCACGTGATCTTTCAGGAGTTTATGAGGGGCTAAATAGCTATATCCGTCTATTTTACGATATGTTTATTCAAACAAAGTTTTATACTATCTTTTCGTTTTTATTCGGCCTAGGCTTTTACATTTTTATGACTCGTGCTGAAGCGAAAACAGATCGCCCAAAAACTTTATTTGTTCGTCGCTTGCTCATTTTATTATTATTTGGTTTCTTGCATTACGTTCTTTTATGGGACGGAGACATCTTACATAGTTATGCCATCGCTGGATTTTTCTTATTGTTATTTTATAAGAGAGAGCCTCGTACTATTTTAATATGGGCATTAGTTTTACTAAGTATTTTTCAATTTTTCATGCTAATCGCTAGTATAGTGGTTGCCTTAGTACCAAGGGAAGAGTTAGGGTTTTCCTTACCGATCATGCCACTTGAAGACTGGGTGTCACAAATACAAAATCGTTTCCATGCATTTTATTCTGAAGGAATTGGACTAAATGTATTCATGCTCCCAGAAACAGTTGGACTATTTTTACTTGGTTTATACGCCGGCAAAAAAGATATTTTCCGCCGCACGAAAGAGTTGGATCCAAAGCTTAAAAAATGGCAAATCATTATGTTCATTTTGACATTACCAATGTGGTTCTTCATGGTCCGTTACTTCTTATCAAAACCATCTTATGAACCATTTTATATGCAGGCCTTTACAATGTTTAGTGGAAAAACATTATTCATATTCTACATTTTCACGCTCATGCGTTTATTACAAAAAGAAAGATGGCAAACATTATTACGTCCGTTCCAATATGTCGGACGAATGGCGTTAACAAATTACATCACGCATACGATTGTTACGTTACTTGTATTCGGCCTATTTTTCAAAAATTATTATCCCGCTCCATTATGGGTCGGACCACTATTTTGCATCGGCTTTTATACGTTACAAATCTTTATTAGCCGCTGGTGGCTTTCACGTTACCAATATGGGCCACTTGAATACATTTGGCGCCTTGGTACATACGGTAAGATGATACCACTTAAAAAGAAAAGCAAGGTCTCATAATGAGACCTTGCTTTTCTATGCTTCTCTTACTGCACTTTGCATCGGAACTGGCTCTTCTTTTACTTTCACTTTACGATGCGGCACCATATTAAATACGATATTTAAAAGTACTGCTGATGCACTTCCAAGTACAATTCCGTTATCTGTTAAAATACGGATGTTTTCCGGAAGCTGTGAAAATAACGTTGGAACAACTGTAACACCAAGTCCGATTCCGACAGAACATGCAACAATTAATAAATTTTCTTGTTTTCCAAAATCAACACTGCTTAACATTTTAATACCATATGCCATAACCATGCCGAACATTGCTAGCATTGCACCGCCAAGTACTGATTTCGGAATAATTGTTGTAATGGCTGCGATTTTAGGAATAAACCCAAGAGCAATTAACATACCACCACAAGTATAGATAATGACGCGATTTCTTACTCCAGTTAATTGAACAAGTCCTACGTTTTGAGAATATGTTGTGTATGGAAATGCGTTAAAAATACCACCTAGAACCATTGCTAATCCTTCTGCACGATAACCTTTTGTTAATTCTTTTTCACCGATCTTCTTATTACAAATATCAGATAATGCAAAATATACACCTGTTGCTTCTACAATTCCTACGCAAGCAACGAGAATCATCGTAATAATTGGCGTTAATTCAAATGTTGGTGTACCGAAGTAAAACGGCTGAATACCGTGGAACCAATCTGCCTCTCCAACCGCTTGCAAGCTTACTTTCCCCATAAATGCTGCGACGATTGTACCGAACAAAAGACCAAGTAATATAGAGATTGAACGGATAAATCCATCAAAGAAACGATACATAATAATGATAAATAATAAAACACCAAATGCTAACGCTAAATTTTCTAGACTCCCGAAATCTTTACTTCCAACTCCTCCAGCCATATCATTAATAGCTGCTGGAACAAGTGTAACCCCAATAACTGTAACGACAGATCCTGTTACAACAGGAGGAAACAGTTTTACAAGCTTCCCAAATAATTTCGCGAAAATAACAACAAATAATCCCGCAGCAATAATTGCTCCATATATAGAGGACACGCCGTATTGTTTACCAATTGCAATCATCGGTCCAACCGCTGTAAATGTACAACCAAGTACAACCGGAAGCCCAATACCGAAAAAGCGATTTGATAATGCTTGTAAAATCGTTGCTACGCCGCACATTAATAAGTCAATCGATACTAAATACGTTAATTCTTGTTGATTTAAACCAAGTCCCCCGCCGACAATAAGAGGAACAATAATTGCGCCAGCGTACATGGCAAGCATGTGCTGAATACCAAGCGATGCGATTTTAAATGGGTGCTGCTTCATCGTTAGTTCACCTCCGCAGTTTCTTGCTGTACAAATGTAACTGTGCCGTTATCAAGTGATGCAATTTCTGCTAGTGATTCAACACGAACACCCTGTTCACGCAGCTTCTTTCCTCCATCTTGAAATGCTTTTTCAATAACAATGCCAATTCCCGCAATACTTGCCCCGGCTTGCTCTACTAAACTCATTAAACCTAAAGCAGCCTGACCATTTGCTAAAAAGTCATCAATAATTAATACATGATCATTTTCATCAATATGATTTCGAGATAATGAAATCTCGTTCGTTTCTTGTTTTGTAAATGAATATACGTTTGCAACATACATATTATCTTGTAACGTTAACGATTTACGCTTTCTTGCAAAAACTACTTTTACGCCAAGCTCTAAAGCAGCCATAACCGCTGGCGCAATGCCTGAAGATTCAATCGTCACGATTTTTGTAATGTTCTCTTCTTTAAAACGCTTAGTGAATTCTTTTCCGATTTCTTGCATAAGTACTGGATCAATTTGATGATTTAAAAATGCATCTACCTTTAATACATCACCAGATAAAACCTTTCCTTCGTTCAAAATCTTTTCTTGTAATACTTTCATGTTAGTTCCTCCTCTTATGCAAATAAAAAACTCCAAAAGCCGCCACCACTCGTTACAAGTGAGAGACGTGCTTTTGGAGTTTCGCAAAAAAGAATGCTAAACAAGCAAATATATTCGTCCTCACTCATAGTCAAAGTATTTACGGTACTTCGGTAGAAACTTGCAGGCCATATCCCCGCGATTATATGAGTGTAGCTAACTTATTTATTTATAGAAGGATTATAACGCACTTTTTTCACTTTGAAAAGCATTTATCGAAAAAACACGTACGAATTTTACGAAAATACCATTTTCGTTCGAGTTTTTCAAACTTTCACATTTCATATTACAACGTCGTTAATATGATAGGACCATCCTTCGTAATCGCAATTGTATGCTCATACTGTGCAGATAATTTCCCATCCATCGTCCGTGCAGTCCATCCGTTTAAATCTACTTTAGAATATCGCATACCGGCATTTACAATAGGTTCAATTGTAATTACCATTCCTTCTTGTAATTCTGGTCCTTGCCTTGGCTTACCAAAATGAAAAATTGCTGGTTCCTCATGAATTTCTTTACCAATTCCGTGTCCCGTAAAGTCTCTTGCAACAGAAAACCCTTCAGAAGCTACATAACTTTCAATTGCGTATCCAATATCTCCAACATGGTTACCACTTATTGCTTGCTCAATCCCTTTATATAAAGCACTCTCTGCTACTAACAATAACCTTTTTGCTTCATCAGAAATATCTCCAACTATATACGTCCATGCAGAATCCGAGAGCGCACCATTTAAGTTTACTACCATGTCAATTGTCACAATATCTCCTTCCTGTAAAGGTACATCACTAGGGAAACCGTGACAAATTTCATCGTTTACAGATGCACATATCGCATATGGATACCCGTTGTAACCTTTCTGTTCAGATGTTGCACCATGCTTTTCTAAATACGCTTCAACAAACGTATCAATTTCTTGTGTCGTTATTCCTGGTTTCATCATTTTTGCAATTTCTCTATGACAAGAAGCTAGTAACTTCCCAGATTCATGCATCAAATCTATTTCATTTTTCGTTTTAATTGTAATCATACTACCTCTCCTTACTAAACTTGCTATTTGCTACTAAACTTCAATCATACACATCCTCTTCCAAAATTTCAAAACTTCTAATTACAACAAGTACAAAAACAAACATCATTTATTTCTACATCAAAATAAAAAAACAGAAGTTCTCCTCTGTTTTTTAATCATTTTTACATATATAATTCATTTTCAAAAACTCAAAACAACTACCATTTGTTTTCTGTATAAACGTTCCAACAGCTTCGAATCCTGCTCTTTTATACACTTTAATCGCTCTTTCATTAAATGTCGCTACTGATAGTGTTATATAATTGCATCCGTATTTTTCTTTACTAAAAGCTAGTCCAGCTTTTACGAACTGTAAGACCAAATCCATTCCCAGTTATATCAGGTCTCATTCCAAGACCTATATCAACCGTTTGATTATTTATGTTACTAAAACTAAAGAAACCAAAGAGAGTACCATTTTCCTTCACAGAAAATGTATGATTCCCTCTACTCTCATCCTCTAAAAACTCAGCTAAATCTTCTTCATCTGCCTCTATATCATAAAAGGAATACTCCCCTTCATAATGCCAGTTATATGCAATTTCTTCTGCTTCCGCTTGTGACATTACTGTAAACATATAGCCCATTTCTCTCACTCCCTCATAAAAAAAAGCTGCAATTAAGCAGCTCCTGTTTTATAACTCATAAATCTCTTTATATTTAGCTTCTAAATAATCAGCTAAGTAGTTTGCATTTAAACCTTCACCTGTCACATCTTTTAAAATTTCAAGTGGTTTTTTCGTTTTGCCATATTGGTGAATATTCTCTGTTAACCATTCACGAATTGGTGTCACGATTCCTTCTTCTAATAATGCATCAAAGTTTGGAATATCCTTTAGCATCCTATGTTTAAATTGCGCTGCATACATATAACCAAGCGCATAAGATGGGAAGTATCCAAATGAACCACCAGCCCAGTGAACATCTTGCAATACACCTTGTGCATCGTTTTCCGGACGAATTCCTAAATATGCTTCCATCTTATCATTCCAAGCCGCTGGCAAATCCTTCACTTGTAATGTACCATCAAATAATTCTTTCTCAAGTTCATAACGAACCATGACGTGAAGCGGATATGTAAGCTCATCTGCTTCTATACGAATAAACGATGGCTTCGATTCGTTAATCGCATCATAAAACTCATCTACTGATATATCATTGAATTGACCATCGCTATACTCTTTTAATAAATCATAATTTTTCTTCCAGAATGATTTATTACGACCGATAAAGTTCTCAAAGAATAATGATTGTGACTCATGAATACCCATAGAAGTTCCACTACATAGCGGTGTACCTTCAAATTCCTCTGCAATATTTTGTTCATATACAGCATGACCACATTCATGAATCGTGCCGAAAACAGCCATACGGAAGTCTTTCTCATCGTAACGAGTCGTAATACGAACATCCCCTCTATTTAATGTAATTTCAAAAGGATGTACCGTTTCATCAAGACGACCCGCTTCAAAGTTATAGTTCAATTGTTTTAATAACTCTAAAGTAAAATTCTTTTGTTTTTCTTTTGAAAAATGTTCAGCTAAAGCATTTGTTTTTAATTCTTTTTTAGACTCAGAAATTTCTTTCACAAGCGGAACGATACGTTCACGTAGTTGACCAAATACATGATCTAACACTTCTACTGTGATTCCCGGCTCATACATGTCTAATAGCGTGTTATACTTGTACGTTTCGTAACCCCAATATGTAATAAACTTCTTTTTGAATTCAACAATTTTTTCTAAATACGGACGGAACATTTCGAAGTCAGATTTTTCGCGAGCTTCTTCCCATACACTTTCCGCTTTCGCTTCTAATTTCACATACGCTTCATATTCCGCTTGTGGAATTTTCTTATTTCTATCATATTCTTTACGACACTCTTCAACCATTTTCTTTGTCGTTTCAGAAAGTTTATTTTCAACAATTAAAGATTCTAGTTCAGTTAAATAGTTCCCCATCTCATCTGAAGTCGACATCGCAAACACTTCGGATGAAAGCATTCCAATTACTTCTGAACGCTGGTCTACTCCTTGCTTTGGTGCACCTGTTCTTAAATCCCAAAACATTAAGCTTAATGCCTCTCCGTAATTCTCTATCTTCTTCACATATGTTAAAAATTGTTTTTCCACTTCATATATAGCAACTGTCATAGTATAAAAAAACCTCCTTTTTCTACCTCAAACTTATTTCGACACTGAAACATAAATTCCTTTTCTAATAGAAAAAAAGCTTGGCAAATGCCAAACTTTTCCCTACAACATTTTTTCGCTTAAAGTACTTTTCCTTCTACCGGAAGTACTTTCTTCACTGCTTCTATCACTTTTTCATCTTCATTATCTGATAAGAATAATGATATAGCACCTTTATCTTCACTTGTACGAATTAAACGTCCAATTCCTTGGCGAAGACGTAAAATCATATAAGGCACATCTACGTCCCAGAATGGATCATTCACATGTTTACGCTTCGCCTCAAACACAGGATCGTTTGGAGGGAATGGTAATGACCAAATAATAACATGTGATAATGATGAACCTGGAATGTCTAAACCTTCCCATAAATGAACGGCACAAAGTACAGTCTCTTCTTCATTTTGGAAACGAGAAACGAGCTGACTAATTTCTTGATCTCCTTCATATAGGAACGGAACTGACATTTGCTCTTTACTTACATATTCTTTAAACGCTGCAAGTTCTTGCGTTGTACGGAATAATACGAGTGTACGTCCATTTGTTTTTTGTATATTTTCAAGTGTATATTGACACTTTCTTTCCCATTCATTTTCTTTCGTATACGGAAGTAAATTTACTGTCATTTGCTCTTCATAATCAAACGGCGAAGCAACTGAGAATGATAAGTAATCTTTTACCCCTAGACTATTTGCAGTAAATGCGAACGAATCATTGTCAGATAATGTCGCAGAAGAGAAAATATATGGAATCTTCTTCGAGAATACTTTTTCTTGTAACACTTCTTCAACTGCACGCGGCATAATAACTAACGTGAAAGCACCATCGCCTTCTTCACCCCACGTAATTACATTTTTCTCGTGCATGAAAAGACGAAGTGAATGCTCTAACACATCTAAATGCTCATCAACAATATTTAAATCGTATGTGTTTACTGTATGCATTTCACTTTCAAATACTAATGCATCACCGACTTCACCGATTTTCGCATAAAGTCTTTTCGCTTCTGCAGTTACCTTTTCTGTCACAGTAATTTCTAAACGATCAGAACCTTCAATTTCCTTTTTATTCTCTTGTAGTACCCCAAAGAATTGTTCAGTTTGCCAAATTGTTTCTTCTACTAAATGTGCGAACTCTTCACGAATATCATTTTGTAATAATCTCGTTAAAAGTTGCTCCATCATCGTTTGTTTTAAACGGTACGTTAAAGCTTTTTGAGCTGCATATTCTACAAGATGCCCTTCATCGAATACAACGCAGCTACTTTCTGGTAATAACGGAATTTGTCCTTCACGTTTGCGAGCTTCGTACGTCCAAATATGATCCATATAGAAATCTTGAGAACAAATGATTAAATCTGCCGCTTTACGATAATGCTCGCGCGAAAGAGTTTGACCACAACGATGACGAGAATCACAAGTGAAGCAATCTTGGAAGTAATCCCAGTTTACCTTTGACCATTCCTCGTCATTTAACAGTGGAAATTCTTTTCGATCACCATAGTGAGTAAAGTTCTGCATCGTACCATGATCGAATACGAACTGAGGTAATTCGTAATATACATCTTCAATTACTTCTGGAGCTCGTCCACTCATAACATCTTCAAGTTTACGTAAACATAAATAATTATCCATTGACTTCGCAAGTCTAACATCAACAGATAGCCCTAATGCTTCAGATAACTTAGCAATGTCTCCTTCTTCTTTCACAAGCTGCTCAATTAACGTTTCATCTGCACAAGCGATAATAGCCGGCTTCCCTGTATAACGTGCATAACAAATTGCATATAGAAGATATACAATTGTTTTCCCTGTTCCTACACCTGCTTCTGCAAACATAACTTTCTTCTCTTGGAAAGCGCGCTCTAACTGAAACGCCATAAAAATCTGTTCATCACGCTCTTCAAAACCTTTTTCCGGAAGAATGTCGTAAAACACATCTCCAATCCACTCATTCAACTTATCATAAAAATTATCTTGTTTTCCTACTTCAAATGGTAACCTATTCTCAGTAAACATCCTTAGCCTCCAACCAAACAGTTTTTCTATAAAAAGATATAGCAACTGCTACTCACATGCGCGCAGCCACTTTCCCCTGTTACAATACATAGAAATACACGAAAAAAAATTTTCCTTTCGAAAAAGGAAAATTTTTTTCTATATTAATGACCTTAAATAACGTTTATCAATCGCTGTTTCATGTGAAAGAGCTGACAAATATTCTTCCTGCGCTTTTTGTATTCCATCTACAATTGCACCTTGACTATCCACTTCTTTTCCGAGCTCATCATACGTACGGTGAATAGCTTTTTGAATCATCGATAATTGGAAACTATCCATATCACTTCCTCCTTTACGCATTACATAATAGCCAGTATATGCGTGCTGGAGGAGTTTTATACTATGAATTACGCGGTGGACGCTTTCCGAAGTATTGATAGTAATCTGTACGGATAAATCCGTTAAACAGTTTACGCTTTTTCGATGCATCTTTCCCATAACATTTCTCAAATGCTTCATAACTTGTTAATAAATACATTGACCACGTATCTAATGGGCGGAATACCTCTCCCATTTCTTTATATAATTTTTCAACAAGCGCTCTTTCACTTAAACGTTCTCCGTATGGAGGATTCGTTACAACATAGCCATATTCCTCTTTTGTCGTGAAATCTTTTACTTGCATTTGTTTAAATGATATAAGATCCCCTAATCCAACTTCTTCTGCGTTATCTTGGGCAACTCTTATCATACGGTGATCGATATCTGATCCAATGATTTGCAATGGTTGATTATAATTAGCTAAATCTTCAGCTTCTTGACGAGCTTCGCGCCAATTTTGTTTACCAACCCAGCCCCATTCATCCGATGCAAAGCCTCGGTTAAATCCTGGTGCGATATTTTGTCCAATTAATGCAGCTTCAATTGGAATTGTACCAGATCCACAGAAAGGATCAACGAAAGGACGATCCGCCTTCCAGTTTGTTAACTTAATTAAAGACGCAGCTAATGTTTCTTTTAAAGGCGCTTCACCTTGCTCAAGACGGTATCCACGTTTATGAAGACCTACACCACTCGCATCGATTGTTAACGTCGCAATATCCTTGAGCATTGCAATTTCAATACGGAATAACGGTCCATCTTCTTCAAACCAAGTTGTGCGTCTATACGTTGTTTTTAATTTCTCAACAACAGCCTTTTTAACGATACGTTGGCAGTCTGAAACGCTAAATAATGTTGATTTCAAAGATTTCCCAATAACAGGAAATTCTCCGTTCTCTGGAATATAATCTCCCCAGTTTAACGCTTTTGTTTTTTCAAATAACTCATCGAATGTTGTTGCTTTAAATTCGCCGACTTTAATTTTCACACGGTCTGCAGTACGTAACCATAAATTCGTACGACAAATCGCTTTTTCATCCGCTTCAAACGTTACCTTTCCGTTTTCCACTTCACATTCATAACCAAGATCGCGAACTTCTCGGGCAACTAACGCTTCAATACCCATTGCCGCTGTTGCAATTAAAGTAACTTTTCCCATTTGCATTCACCTCTTATGTATAATCAAACAATAATTAATAACATGTTGTCCTATTAATTATCACATATTACGAAGAATATTCTCACTTACCATTTTAACTCACAACTTATAACTTCATACAAATAAAAAGCCCTCCTCTAACAAAGGAGAGCTGAGTTATTTCATAGTTGGTTCATAACGTTCTGTAAGCCATGTTCTGTTCCTTTGTACTGCAAACGGCCCACGCCTCGTACTCCGGTGGTAATCATCTATCTACAGGTTACGAAAACCTGTCCTTTTCCGTCGTTCATTTCCTTGGAAAAGATTCCCCTACCATTATTTGGGTTTCTCGCTCGTGGGGTTTACCTCGTTCCACTCCTATCATTTCTTCAAGGACTTCGTCACTGTGGCACTTTAAAGGTAGTCAAACCATATCCGAAAGGACTTAGGTTTTTTCCCTGCCGTTAAACCAGCCTTGCAGCCAGAATACCCTAGCTTATGACTTGGCTAGGCACGAACACTACAGCCATCTCAGGCCGTGCGAGCATGGACTTTCCTCTACAACGTTGGCGTTGCAGCGATTACCCAAACGTTATGACAAACATTAGTATAGTGGAAACAAAAAGATTTTGCAATGTTTTTTTCTATGTAAAATGCTTTAACCTTTTTGTTACCTTAATTTATTCGTATAACTTACTTCCAAATACAGCTTTTTCTAAATTAGATAGACGTTTTAAAATATCCGTATTCGTATTGTTATACACTGGTTGTGCAACTGGTGTTTGTACCGGTTGTTGCGGAACTTGTGTTGCCGCTACTTTTTGTTCTTCTAACTCACGTTTCAAACGAGCATTTTGTTGTTTTAATTGATCAAATTCCTTATGAAAGGCTTCATAATCTTTAATAATCATATCAAGAAACTTATCTACTTCTTCTTGTTGATAACCTCTCATACCTGTTTTAAATTCTTTTTCTAAAATATCTTTCGCTGTTAATTTAATTTTATCCGAAATCATTTTCTTCACCTCAAATTTTTGCCAAAGCTTTCATTAACTAAATTTTTTCAGAAACAACGCCTTTTGTCAATCAAATATACGAGTACTATATTACATATTACTCTGCATTATTCCACTGTTCCTCTTCCATTATATCTTGTAAATCAGAAAAAAGAATGAAATAACTGTGATAATTTTCTATTTCTCCTTTTTTCTTAGCTGCTTCTACAATATATTTAGGGCTCCCAGACTTTTCTTCATCATATACAGCTAAAAGTGCATCGCTTTTTTCAATAAAAAATTGATTCTTTAATTTAAATTGCTCTGGGCTTTCGTACTTCCGTTTCGTAATACTATCAATATGATCTGCTTGTGAAAGAATAAATTCGTAATATTCACGGTTATCTTCCTTCCAATTTTCCTCTTGTTCTAAAAAAGGAGTAAATACAGCTAATTTTAAATTTGGATATTCTACTTGAATTTCAAAAACAACTTCAGCAGCCCATAGCTCTACTCCTAACTGACCACTTATAATAACCCACTCCAAACCTTCTTCTACAAAAACAGTTAATTTACGACGCAGCGCCTTTTTTATACACTCTACTCCTGGATGATCATTTTTAAATATTCCAAGTTCAAACGGCTTATATCCTGTTACAGCAACAACCTTCATATCAACACTCCAATTACAAAAAAAGAACTAGCATTTCGCTAGTTCTAACATATCATTTACTTTTTAAACATTCCACCAACGTTTGGTCCGATATTTGGTCCAAATGGTGATACATTCGGTCCTGGTCCAAATGGTGATACGTTCGGTCCTGGTCCAAATGGTGATACATTCGGTCCTGGTCCAAATGGTGATATTTGATGCCCATGGTGATGATGGCCATGACCGCATGGTCCACATCCTCCGCCGAATCCTGGATCACCAGGATCTACAACGTTTACGTTCGAGTTTGTTTGTGGGAAGAAGCTTTGATTTTTAATTTGTTGATGATGAACATGCGTTGTATGAGTTGGAAAAATGTGTGGCACCACCGTTGTTGAAAAAGAATGTGTTACGCATTGTTTCGTTGGGTGAATGACAGGAGCTGTCGTACAAATAGGTCCTACAGGCTTATGCCCTCCAAAGCAAGGATGACAATGATGCATAGTTTTTTCTCTCCTCTCTCATTAAAAAAATCTGACTACACTTTACAATATGAGCGAGGGGGTAAAGCCGCTTGTTATATATACCCATTTATTTCATGGAAATTTGTCTAGTATCCAATTTCATACGTAATACTTATTATAGACAACCCCCTACTATTATTTACCAAAAAAGCCCCCGACTTGCTTAACAATCCCTGTTACTTGATTCATCGCGTTCATCATTTGTCCAGCCGTGTTCATCATTTTATTTACATCGTAGTTACCATCTGATGATTTAAATTGTGAAACAAAACTAGAAAACTGACTTGGTTGCTGTTGCTGTTGCTTTTGTTTATTCATCGTTGGATATGGTTGTTTTGGTGGATAAAACATAGCTTGTTGATTTACATATTGAGCTGGCGACATGTAGTTTTGTGAATTCATATACGCTTGCTGTGGTTGATTCGTATACATTTGCTGCGGCTGATTCATATGCGCTTGTTGCGACTGATTCATGTGCGGTTGTTGCGGTTGATTCATATGCGCTTGTTGCGACTGATTCATGTGCGGTTGTTGCGGTTGATTCATATGCGCTTGCTGCGGTTGATTCGTATATGCTTGTTGCGGTTGATTCATATGCACTTGCTGTGGTTGATTCGTATATGCTTGCTGCGGTTGATTCCCAAACGACACTTCAAATGGTTGATAATAATTTTGGTTTCCATAATGAGGCTCGAAAGGATACATATTATATCGTAAATATGTATCCTCATTATATTGGTACATATTTTGCTGTGCATATGGATTTGCTTGCTGATATACATTAGGTTGTTGAAACATGCATTCTCTCCTCCTTCGCATAAGTTTCTACATATAGAATATGTACCTATAAAATAAAATGTGTGACGGAGTATCTGTCTGTTTTTGTCGGAAGTTTAAATTTTTAAAAAAATTAGAAAGTAAACCCTTCCATGCTATGATAATAAGGAAGAAGATTCTCATGGGGGAGGAATCAACATGGTGTTAGGGGATTTAAAACAAGCGTTTTCTCAAAAAAAGGGGTATTACACAGAAAATTCGAATGAACTGTTAGACTTTGCAAGACATTGTTATCTTGAAGGAAAAGTATGCATATCAGATTACCGAACATTAATACGAGAGTTAGAAATAAACGGTGCAACAAAACCTACAACAGTGACAGAGGCATAAAAAAACAAGAGGGTTTTCCCTCTTGTTATTTACATTGATCTACGATATTTTGCAAAGTATACGAAATAGCTTGATGAGTTTCAAAGAAACGTTTGCCTTTTCCCTTATTAACAAAACATTGTAGCACATTAGTTTGTAAATTATCATACACTTGATCAATTTGTTGTACATGTATATACTTAGGTCGTTCTTCCTTTATCCACCTATAAGCTAATTCTTTCCACATCTCTAACTCCGCATCTACAATATCAACAAATGGCTTCATATCCTTATAAAAATCATATTCAGCCATCTCTCTTTTTTTCACATTCGCTTCATCATTATACTGCATTAACTTCTCCGAAGACTGGATTAATGCTTCATGTCCCATTTTGTTCCCACCTTATTATGCACTCACTACGACGTTTTGAAATGTCTTTACCCAGCTCCCTTTTTCTTCGTGATGCACTAATTTATTTTCCATATGTTCTATATGCATTTCTGTTATTTCTATCTTATTGCATATTTTTTCACCTTTATCCTTCAATGCATGATTCATTCTAATCCCAATCTTCATTTCCAGCAAATCGAGAGAACTTAACATTTGATCCATTTTTTTCATAACATCTTCCTTCTGAACCATCGCCATATTTAAAACGCCCCCTTCTTTGCCTTTCCTTTGTCATGTAATTTCGCCGATTGATTAATTACTCCTTCTCACATGACAAAACTAGTTGATATTCGTCAAAGAAATCATTTAGTATGCCATTATTAGAAATGGTAACAATACAAAAAGGAGGTGTATTACGATGGCAAAAAATAAAAACGAAAAAAAGAAAAAGCAAAACAAACAACAAAACCAACCTGAGACTGGTAATCCAAAGCTTGATGGTCCAAATTTCCCCGCTACATAAAGTGAAACTTTAATCAGGGGGTTTTGTTCATCTCCCACTGATTATCAACCCGCACCAATCGGGTGTTTACGGACAGCAGGGCTTCCACCTACCTTCTTTGCTCCAGCCAAATTTTGAGGTGGGAGTTTTACTGTCCGCAAATAGCGGGATAAAATGACACTTTAACCAAAGTGGCTTTTACAAACAACTATTTTCTAGTCTATCTTACCTCTTCGCTTTCGATAAATGTTGAAGTTAAAGTCGTACTGCCGACAAATAACCGATTAGAAAGTAACTTGTTGTAGAGCTTATTACTTTTAATAAAGAAGTCCCGCCTTCATTTAAGAAGGCGGGACTTCTTTATTATATCATGAACTCATCTATTCTTTTAACAAAACTACTTAATATAGAAAGAGTATGTATTTGCTCCCTCTTCTTTCTATACCATTCTGTTATATTAATTTCTCCCTTAGGTTTTTCAAGTAAAAATAATGAATCTATTTCCAACCCTTCACTAAACCAATCTTTTTCAATTAATTTTTCATGAGTGACAATAGAATACACATCCCGAAGAGCCGGCGTACATGATTTTCTAATTCCCCTTATATTACATTCATAATCCATCCTTGATCCTGTATGCCTAGTTTGCACTGCAAATTTATAAAAAGAAGCCTTATACTTTGAATGAAATAATAACCAAGCTAATTGCTTTCCCAGTTCTATACGTTTTTGCAACGTTTCAAATTGATAAACTGAAAATCCATACATTCCCCCTTCCACCATTGGAAAAATAACTGCACTAACGTGAAATATTTCTTGAAATTTGAATAGTGCAGTATCAAATACATGTTTTTGAAAGTATGCATTCTCAATTACTGGTTTTTGAATTTTATTTTGTTCATTAATAATAAGTGCCGTCATAAGCCTATTTATATCTTTTTTCTCCCAAAACGCGACCCATTCTTTTTCCATAAAAATTGATATGTTGAAAAATTGTAACAAATGAAAGAGCGGCGCACATCTCTTTTTACTTTCCTCATACAGTAATAGTTGAGGAAATGCATCTAAAAAAATGAGCCAATTGGCTTTCTCATACAAATGAAATAATCGTCTCTTAACTGTTTGAGATAAAAGATTAGAATAATATTCTCCTTCTAAATCTGTCATGTTCCATCCCCCATTCCTTGAAACCATGCTTGCTAAAAAAGACCATCTAATTTCTCTATTTCTCAAATAATACTCTTGGTAAGATTGTGTACGTGAAATATTATCTACGTTAGCTACATCCGTGCTCTCCTTAATGTTAAGAACTATAGCTTTTTCCTCTTCTGTACAAAAAATACCATTACGGGTCTGTTTAATTTTTTCGTAATCATTCCATCGAAACATGAGTAAGTCACCATACCTTTCTTGAAAAAGGTCACATCTTTTTTCATTTTTTGATATAATCACCTTTGTAAGTAAATCTTATCAAGTTGGGAGTGGACAAAATATGACCATTCGTTACCCAAATGGAAAAAGGTACGATCAAGCTTCACAACCTCATAAAACACCAATAAAAAAACATACTTACAGTAATAGAGGTATGTCCCTTGAAGAGGAATTGAATGACACCAATCAATATTACTTAACCCATAATATTGCATGCGTACATAAAAAACCTACACCTCTTCAAATTGTAAAAGTAGATTACCCCGCTCGAAGTGCTGCAGTGGTAAAAGAAGCGTATTTCAAACAACCTTCTACAACAGATTACAACGGTGTATACAAAGGGAAATACATCGATTTTGAAGCGAAAGAAACTAAAAATAAAACCAGTTTTCCACTTCAAAACTTCCACCTTCATCAAATTGAACATATGAAGCAAGTAGTCGCTCATAATGGAATTGCATTTGTTATTATTAAATTTACACTTTTTGATGAATTTTATTTATTAGATGCAAAACATATTATTGCATTTTGGAATCGTCAAAATACTGGTGGACGTAAATCGATTACAAAACAAGAAATAGAAGAGCATGGGTCTTTATTATCATGCGGTTATCACCCTCGAATTGATTATATCCGCGTACTAGACACGGTTTATTTTTCGTGATAGAGTCATCACTAAGGCTCTTTTTTCGACTTTTGGGGGAGAGAATGAAAGGTAGGAGAAAGTATAATGTCAGATAATTATCGTTCTCGTACAGAACGAAATCATGTAAAAAATCAAACGAAAGAAACAAATAATAAAGAAGAAAAACCAAAGAAAAAAGGTTCCTTTTTCAAGAGATTTCTTATAGGTTGTCTACTTCTTGGTATCGTCGGTCTCGTAGCTGGCGTTTCGGCCTTCTTTGTTATGGTAAAGGACGCTCCAAAACTAGACAAATCAAAGCTAGTCAATCCTTTATCAACAAAATTCCTTGATAAAAACGGGAATTTCTTCTATGAATACGGTGCTGAAAAACGAACCCATGTTACATACGATCAAATTCCAAAAGTAATTGAAAGTGCATTCCTTGCGACTGAGGATGCTCGTTTCTACGATCATAATGGAATTGATTTTAGACGTACTGGAATGGCAGTCATGGAAAATGTCACTGGTGGTTTTGGATCACAAGGTGGTAGTACGATTACACAGCAAGTAGTTAAAAACTATTTTCTAACGATGGACAAAACTGCAAAAAGAAAAGTGCAGGAATGGTACTTATCTTATAAGTTAGAGCAACAGTACTCAAAACATGAAATTTTAGAAATGTACTTAAATAAGATTAACCTCGGTAATCGCTCTTACGGTATTTCAACAGCAGCAAAAAAATATTACGGCAAAGATTTAAAAGACATACAACTACACGAAGCTGCAATGCTCGCCGGTTTACCCCAAGGTCCTAACATTTATGACCCAACAAAAGAAGATAACGTTGAGCGAGCAACGAAACGTCGTAATATCGTATTAACATTAATGAACCGACACGGGTATATAACGAAACAAGAAATGAATGACGCAATGCAAATCTCTGTAACACAAGGACTTCTTCCATCTTCAGAAGTGACTGAAATGAAGTATCAAGCATTTATAGATGCTGCTGTAAAGGAAGTTGAAAAAGAATACCCTGATGTAAATATCGGTTCAGATGGTTTAACAATTCATACAACACTTGATCAAGATGCTCAAGATTACGCTGAGAAAATTATGGATGGCAATCTCATTAAGTATCCAAACGATCAGTTCCAAGGATCATTTGTATTTATGGATACACAGTCTGGAGAAGTTCGAGCAATAGGTGCTGGGCGTAAAGAAAGTAAGTCTACTTTCAAAGGTCATAATATGGCTGTTGATTTAAAACGCCAAGTTGGTTCAACAATGAAACCAATTTTCGACTATGGTCCAGCAATTGAGAATCTTCAATGGTCTACTTATCATCAATTAAATGACTCTGAATATACTTACTCTGATGGCACAAAGATTAAAAATGCTACAGGTAATTTTAAAGGTGACGTTTCACTTCGTGAAGCATTGAAGAAGTCATTAAACATCCCGGCTTTAAAAACAGCTCAAGCAGTCGGTATTCCTAAGGCACAAGAGTTTGCTGAAGGTTTAGGAATGACGTTTAAAGATGGGAAAGCATATGAATCTACTGCAATCGGTAGTAATGAAGGCTCTCCGTTAGATGTCGCTGGAGCTTATGCAGCATTTGGAAATGACGGTGTATACAATAAACCTCATTTCGTTAAAGAAGTTATTTTCCCAGATGGAAAAAAGAAAAGCTTTAAACCGAAAGAACAGCGTGCAATGCACGACTATACAGCTTACATGGTTACTGACGTTCTTCGTGACGTAGTAAAACCTGGTTCTGGCGGTACAGGGCCAACAGCATATGTTTCTGGATTCGACGTTGCTGGTAAAACAGGAACACAAAACTTTGATAAATCTGTTATTAAAAAATACGGTATTCCAGCAGATGCCAACAGAGATAGTTGGTTCGCAGGATATACACCACAATATACAATGGCTGTATGGACTGGTTATGAAAAAGATAGCCCAGAAAATTACATTGGAGATCGTTCTACTAGAATTGCTCAGCAAATGTTCCAAGCAATGATGAGCAAATTTGCTACGGATAAATCTCGTTTCGAGCGCCCTTCTTCTGTACAAGAATTAAATGGAGAACTGTACATTAAAGGTGCGAAAAAAGATGCAGTTAAAGAAATTAAAGTAGATCCACCTAGTGGCCTTAATGTCGCTTTCGATGGCGCTAGCACAGTGACACTGAACTGGTCTGGACCATCATCAGATGTTGATGCATACGCAGCAAGCTATAAAGCTACTGACGGTTCTAGTGGTAGCTTGTCAGTAAGCGGTACGACAGCTACTCTTGGTGGTATTAAACCAGGTGTTACTTACAGCTTCTCTGTAGTAGCGAAAAAGGGCACTGGAACAAGTCCTGCAATTGGTGCATCCTTCACTGCGCCTGGCGGAACTCCAGATGCGAAAAAAGCTGACGAAGAAGCTAAGAAAAAAGCTGACGAAGAAGCCCTGAAAAAGACCAATGAAGATAAACTAAAACAAGAAGAAGCTAAGAAAAAAGCTGATGAAGATCAGCGTAAACAGCAAGAACAGCAACAAGAACAACAACGTAAACAACAAGAACAACAGCAGCAAGAACAACAACGTAAACAGCAAGAAGAAGCCCAAAAGAAAGCCGCTGACGAAGAGGCTAAGAAGAAAGCTGACGAAGAAGCTAAGAGAAAAGCCGACGAAGAAGCTAAGAGAAAAGCTGACGAAGAAGCTAGAAAAAAAGCTGAAGAGCAACAACAGCAACAAAATACCGGAGGAGATACACCTCACGCGGACGGAAATGTTGTTACAACAGAGTCTTAATAAACAAAAAAGAAGTCGATTTCTCTTAATGAGAAATCGACTTCTTTTTGTTATCATTTTCTTTACATATAGCTTTTCTATTTCGATATACAACTGTACTAATTGAATATACGAATGGTAATTACTCGGTTTCTTTATAATAAATGAATATCGCTCCATAAAATTAACAGGTTGTACTTCCAATTTATTCGTATTTACTTGCATCTCATTCAAACTATGAACAGGCTGCTCATTTAACCAATATATAACCGATAGAAAGTGCGCTGCAAAAAGAATCATCGGACCCTCAGCTTCTTGTTTTTTTCTGTTCCGAAATAGTATAGCAATTTCTTCATGCTTGCTTTTCCATATATTTAACACCGCTGGAATACTTGTTTCAATTTCATTCCATGGCTCATATTTTCTTTCAATATCAAATATAAAGTAAGTATTTTGTATTATCTCTTCAAAAGATTGGTCTGTGTGATACGTAATCGAATTTGCACTCTCTTTAAAAAATGGTACGCACCGAAACTCTTTCGGTATTTCTATAACTCGCTCCATCCTTTATTTCCCCTTCATTCGTTTCTTTCCTTCGCGACATATTTCTAGTAATCGACACTCTTCACATTGTGGTCGCTGCGCCTTACAGTAATAACGTCCGAAGAAAATCATACGGTGGTGTGTAACTCCCCACTCATCCATTGGAATTTTCTTCATCAATGTCTTTTCCACTTCTAACACAGAATCTTTCCATCTACAAATTGCTAACCGTTTACTCACTCTCTCTACATGCGTATCAACAGCAATCGCTGGAATCCCAAATGCTACCGAAACAACTACATTCGCTGTCTTTCTCCCTACTCCTGGTAATTTCGTCAGCTCATCACGGTCTTCTGGAACTTTCCCGTTATAATCATCTAGTAACATCCGGCACAATTTTTGAATATTTTTCGCCTTATTTCTAAACAATCCAATGGAACGTATATCTTGTTGTAATTCTTCTAAAGACACACTTAAATAATCTTCTGGTGTTTTATATTTTTGAAATAAGTTTTTCGTCACTTTATTCACAAGTGCATCTGTACATTGCGCAGATAATGCCACTGCGATTACAAGTTCAAATGGATTATCATGAATTAATTCACAATGCGCTTCTGGATACATATCCGCCATTGTATCTAAACAATAACGAATTTGCGTTTTGTTCAACATATCTTTCCTCCTACACTACTGCTCCAACCAATTATAAAAAGGCACTTTCCCAGTAAATTTCGTCTCTTGTTTTGTCGTTTGTTGTGTGCGTTGTTGATTCGCTCTAAATTTCTGGCCTTGATTTTGCGCTTGATCTACCGTTTTAATTCCGTTCTTTTTCCACTCAAACAAAATACGATCAATATACCGGAAATTAAGTTTACCACTCATAACAGCTTCACGAAGAGCCGCTTGAATTAAATTCGGATGGTGTTGATCTTGATCTTCCCACATCCCTAATGTTTCACATTCAAATGGCGAAAGTGGTCTTCCGAATTCTTTTTCAAATACTGTATATAAATTTACTTGAATTTGCTTTTGTTCTTTTTGCTCTTCCTCTATAGATTCATTCATTAAAAAGTGCAATATTTTTTCCCACAGTGGTTGTAAAGAATAACTTTCACACATCATCGCTTCAGATCTTCGTCCACCTTCTAGTGCTAAAAAACCTTTTTGGATTAAAGTCTGAATCACTTCCATGCATTTCATTTCTGTTATCGTCATCCGTTCTGAAATCTCTGAAGGAGTCGGGAACGAATTACCTGATTCTAAAAATGTGTGTACATGAAGTACTACCATAAATTCCGTCTCATTTAAACCTAGCTTTTTATAATGCATCATAAGCAATTTAGGAATCGCTATGCTTCCCTGTTCAAACCATTGTAACATCATTTTCTTTTTCATCACCAAACACCTCGTTCTCTAGTATAACACACCTTTAGCCATTTCTTTTTGCCACAATTCGTCAAAAAAACCTCCCTATATATAGGGAGGTTTTTTGCCATTTACTACAAGAAACAGACGATTAAGCCTGTACTTTACTTTTCATGAACGTATGAATTCGTTCTAATGCTTTCTCAACTTGCTCAAGAGATGTCGCATACGATAATCGAACGTTATTTGGTGCACCAAATCCTGTACCTGGAACAAGAGCCACCTTTTCTTCTTCTAATAATGCTTTTGCCCACTCATCAACTGTATCATACCCAGCTAACGCTACGGCTTCTTTTACATTTGGGAATAAGTAAAAAGCACCTTGTGGCTTAATGCAAGTGAAACCAGGAATTTGAATTAATTTATCATAAATAATGTTCAATCTTTCTTCAAACGCTTGACGCATTGTTTCTACAGGTTCTTGTGAGCCTGCATACGCAGCAATTGCACCGTATTGAGCAATTGAAGTAGGGTTTGACGTACTATGACTCGCTAAGTTCGTCATCGCTTTAATAAGCTGCTTATTTCCTGCTGCATATCCAATACGCCAACCTGTCATAGAATGTGATTTAGATACACCATTAATAATAAGTGTTTGTTCTTTTAATGCATTAGAAAGCTGGGCAATTGAAGTATATTCCGCGTCACCATAAATTAATTTTTCATAGATCTCATCTGAAACGATTAAGATATCATGCTCTAAACATACTTCTCCAAGCTGTTGTAATTCTTCTTTGCTGTAAATCATCCCTGTTGGATTGCTCGGTGAATTAATAATAACTGCTTTCGTTTTCTCTGTAATTGCCTCACGCAGCTGCTTTGCTGTAATTTTGTACTCATTGCCTTCTAGACCTTCTACATAAACTGGCTTACCACCAGCAAGCTTTACTTGCTCAGGATAACTTACCCAATAAGGAGTTGGGATGATAACTTCATCTCCTTCATCAAGTAACACTTGGAATAATGTATATAATGCATGCTTGGCACCATTACATACAATAATTTCAGATGGATCATACGCAATTCCTTGATCACGAGTAAACTTCTTCGCAATTTCTTGTTTTAACGCTTGCAATCCACCTGTTGGTGTATACTTCGTATGTCCTTCTAACATCGCTTTATGCGCAGCATCCATAATATGTTCTGGCGTATTAAAGTCAGGCTCTCCTGCTCCTAATCCAATTACATCATGACCTTCTGCTTTTAATGCTTGTGCCTTTGCTGTAATTTCTAAAGTTGCAGATGGTGTTAAAGCAGCTACTCGCTTTGCTAATTTCATTTGTAGTTCCCCCTACATCTATTTTTCAATGCTATATCGTCTTAAAAATTTTCCATCTTTAAATTCAAGATAGTAATAACTATAACGATTGTCATCATCAATATATGTAACTTCCCATAGTGGTACATCATTTTCAAAGCCTAATTTCACTTTCATAATCTCTTTCGGCTTACTTTTTGGTTCCTTACTTTCATTGCCGACTTGTTCTAGTGTTCTTTGTATAGCCTCTTTTTCAGAAATACCTTCGCTCTTTTTCCTTACTACAGTATCCCCTTTTTTCTCAGGCACCCAAACGATAAGTTGTTCTCCTTTTTCATCTGTACCTTGTACGACTGTATATGAAGATTTTCCATTATAATAATCAACAGTATTTACCTTTGTAAGCTTTGCCTTTTCTTTCGCAATTTCTACAGACTTTGACTCTTTTGGAATTTTCTTTTCCATCGCTTTATTATAAACATATGCCCCATATATTCCGCTAGCAACGATAACGATAATGATTGTAAAGATCCACTTTTTCATTGTATCACTACGTTCTGTAAATCGTAAATACAGCTGTTTCTTTATCTTTTTCGTCTAATGCTAATCCGAACATGAGGTCCTGCTCTTTTAACGTACGATTCAAACCATCAACAATTTTATACAAGTCAGACGAATATTTAATACGCGTCGTTGATAGGACTTCGATTTTCTTATCCATGAAAAAACTCCTCCGTTACACAAAAATTTCTAATTATAGAAGAACGCAATGCGGTTACAATAAGAGTACATTCTTTACAACCCCTGCTTCATCACCCATCTATTATAGCAGGACATGTACAGCAAAAAAAGGTTTCAAATCGAAAAGCAATATATTTTGTATACAAGAAGTAAGAAAAATAAAATTCCTCCTACCCACATTTTTTACGCCTGAAGTTTAAATGTACTTCAGGCGTATTTTTCTTCCAATTTTATTCATTTGACGATTCTTCTAACTGTACTAACAATTCTTCTAACGGTCCTTCATAGAGCGGTACAGTTGGGATTGATTGTAAAAATCGTTTTCCATAGGAAGAACTTGTCAAACGACGATCTAATACAAATACAGTTCCCGTATCTGTATTTGTTCTAATAAGACGACCAAACCCTTGTTTGAAACGCAAGATTGCTTGTGGGAGCGCCAACTTATCGAATACGTCTTCTCCTTGATTTTTTAACCACTCTCCTTTTGCTTCCATCATCGGCTGATGAGGAGGGGTAAAAGGCAGACGGACAATGACAAGACAACTCAGAGCATCTCCAGGTATATCTATCCCTTCCCAAAAACTACTTGTTCCTAACAAAATCGATTTGTCGAACTCCTGGAATTTGCGGATTAGACGACTTCGGCTCTTATTATTCACACTTTGCGTTAATAATAAATATCCTTCTAATGTCTCATCATTTTTCAAATTCGTATACGCTTCTTTCAACATTTCATACGAAGTGAATAAAACGAGCATTCTACCTTTTGTAGCTTTCGCTATTTTCGCAATATGTGCCGATATAGACTCAATATATTCTTCATTACTTGCTTTCTTAATAAAAGGTACATCCGTTGAAACCATTAATTTCATTTGCTCTTCAAAACGGAATGGTGATGGAACCTTTAATGTATTGGGAGCAAAATCATGTAAACCTAGCTCCTCTTTTATATAGTCGAATGAATCATTAACTGTTAACGTTGCTGATGTGAAAATAACACTCTTTTTCTGGGTTAAAAATTCATCAGCAAATCTTTCACCAATATGAACAGGCTGCGCATATAAAACTGTTGAATGAATCGTTCCCTTCGTTTCAGTCTCCATCCATGTCACGTATGAATTTTTTTCTAAAATGAGTAATTGTAAAGATTGTGCCATCTTTCTCAACAACTCAATTAAATGCATAAATTCACCTGTAACGACATGCATCTCCCATTCTAATTTACTTTGCAATATTTCAACTTGCTTCTCAAGTGTAGTCAATAACTTTCTTACATCATACACAAATCGATTTGTTAACTCGGTAATGCTATCCCATAACTTACCTTTCTCTACTTCCGTGTTATATCGATAAATGAGTGGCATATTGCTCATCCCTTGTTCCTGCTTTGTTTGTTTAAATACGAAAGTCCGTAACATTTGAAATAGTTCATCCGCATCAAATTTCAATTCCTTCAAGCTATGACTCACCATACGGAAAGTCGAACGCGATGCTTGCTCTGATTTTTTCATCATTTTATATACTTTAGAAAGTACATCATCTGTTTCTAGCGTACCAAGACGAGATAAAGCTAATTGAAAATACATGCATGAGAACTGTTCACCTAATGTTCTACTCGCCGCTTCCTCGATATGATGAGCTTCATCAAAAATAATATGTTCACATGAAGCAAACAGTGGTTCTTCACTTGAAAAATCTTGAAATAATAACGCATGATTTGTAATAACGATATCTGCAAATAATGCTTTATTCTTTGCTCTTTGATAAAAACAACGACTATACCAGTTGCTTTGCATCCCGCCTGGACTATGTACATCACTACAAATACGGTTCCAAAGTAACTTGCCGCCCTCAGGAATATTTAATTCATCACGATCGCCAGTTTCCGTTTGCAATAACCACACTAAAATTTTTGCCTTTGTGAGCGCCATATCATAATTTTTCTCTTCCTCTTGCAAAGCATATTCAAATTTATGTAGACACAGATAATGCTTTCTTCCTTTCAGAAGAGCTACTTCAAATGAAAATGGCATTATTTTCTTTAATAAAGGAATTTCTTTTTCTAGTATTTGTTGTTGCAATTGTACAGTTTGTGTACTTATAATGACAGGTTCTTCTTTTTTCTTTGCGAAATAAATACTTGGAAGTAAATATGCAAGCGTCTTCCCCGTACCTGTTCCTGCTTCAATCAGTGAAAACCTAGAATCTCTTAGCGCTGTATATATTTCCTTCATCATAATCTGTTGGCTTTCTCTTTTTTCAAACTTTGGCATATTCAATTCAAGTTTATCGATTGTCTTATGTAAGAAAGCATCAAATTTAGATGAGTATGTTTCACTGAGGATTAAAGAATAATTCCGCTTTCGAAGCGCAATATTTCGATACACCTCACACTCCTCTGCCTCTTCTTTACCATGCATCATTTTCTTTAAAATATTTTCAGAAAGTACATCAGCTATATCACTTTGGAAAACATCACTTAATTCATAAAGCGATTGTAATGTGACAAGTGGTAACTTTTCAATTTCACTTAAAAATTGTAAAAACAACTCCGCTGTTGCAAGAGCATCACTATCCGCACGATGTGGTTGATCGTGCTCTAGTTCATGCTGCTTAGCTAAATCACGTAATTTATAACTATCAGCTGTCGGCAAAAGAATTTGCGCCAATTCAACTGTATCAATTTTAGGACAATGTACTTCTGTATATCCAGCCTGCCTTAATTCTTCATTTAAAAAATTCCAATCAAAGTGAACGTTATGTGCAACAAAAGCCGCACCTTGTAATAGCTCAACAATCATCGGGGCTACATCTCGAAATAACGGGGCTTGTTTTACAAGATCTTCATCAATCCCAGTTAATTCTGTAATAAATAGGGGAATCTCTCTCTTCGGATTAATAAAAGATGAAAAAATCTCTAATATCTCTCCATCTTCCACTACAACAGCTGCAATTTGGGTGATTTTATCCTTCCCATCCTTCCAGGAGTTCCCTGTCGTCTCTAAATCAACAACGACATAACGCTTACTCATATATGTAACACCTCAATTTCTTACCTATCAAACACAAAAATTATATAATGTTACTATACCACGTTTTACCTCATCTTAATGAAAAGATGCACAAAAAAGCTATCTCCTTAATTAGAGATAGCCTTCCTACTTATAATATCGTGCCAGCTTTTTCAGCACCTAACATTTCAATAATTTGATTATCATCGTCTAATACTGCAATTTTCGGCTCTTGTTTATGAATATTTTCTTCTGCCACTAAACCATAGCAAATAATAATAACTTTATCCCCCGGTTGTACAAGCCTTGCAGCTGCACCATTTAAACACACAACACCGCTACCGCGCTCTCCTTTAATAACATATGTCTCTAAGCGAGCTCCATTGTTGTTATTTACAATTTGTACTTTTTCATTTTCTACAATATTTACCGCATCCATTAAATCTTCATCAATTGTAATACTACCTACATAATTTAAATTTGCTTCTGTTACAGTTGCACGATGTAACTTCGCTCTCATCATTGTGCGAAACATAGATGCTCCCCCTTATTTCCCCATTAATGTTATATTGTCAATTAATCGTACATTTTCAAACTTAACTGCAATCGCTAAAATGATTCTTCCTTCAATTTTATTTATTGCTTTTAATGAAGGATATGCATATAAATCAGCATAATCTACAGTGCCTTTCGTATACTTCTCAATATGCTCTTTCACAAGATTCATAATGATTTCCGGATTACGTTCGCCTGCCTCAATTCGTTCTTTCGCTATACATAGACTGCCGTATAAATGAGGAGCCTCTTCACGTTCTTCTAGTGATAAATACACATTACGAGAACTTTTCGCTAATCCATCTTCTTCCCTTACAATATCAACTGGTACGATCGTAACGGGAATATTAAAATCAGTTACGAATCCTTCAATTACAGCTACTTGCTGTGCATCTTTCATACCGAAATAAGCACGCGTTGGCAATGTAATATTAAATAGTTTCATTAGTACAGTTGCAACACCAGCGAAATGACCAGGTCTTTGTTTGCCACATAATACGTCGGTACGCTTCACAACTTCTACTGTTGTCGTTTGTTCTGCTGGATACATCTCTTCTACACTCGGATAAAATAAATAATCAACACCATTTTCTTTTGCTACATTTTCATCTCTATCAATATCACGTGGGTATCTATCTAAATCTTCATTTGGTCCAAATTGTAGTGGATTTACAAATACACTTAAAACTACAATTTCATTTTCTTCCCTTGCCTTACGTAGTAACGTAGCATGCCCTTCGTGTAAATACCCCATCGTTGGAACAAAACCGATACTTTTTCCACTTGTACGAAGTTCGTTTGTAATTTGCTGCATCTCTTGCACTGTAGTTATGATTTTCATTATTGTTTTCCTCCGTATAACGCTAAGCACTCTTCCTCTTTCATTGTGAATGAATGTTTTTCTTCAGGAAATTGCCCTGTCTTTACTTCAGTAACGTATTGCGAAATCCCTCGCACAATCTCCTCTTGAACAGACGTATATTGCTTCACAAATTTCGGAACACGATTTACGCCGTACGAGATAAGATCGTGGTATACAAGAACTTGCCCATCTACTTTTTGTCCTGCTCCAATTCCGATTGTAGGAATTGTTAACTGCTCTGAAATAAGTTCTGCTAATTGCATTGGCACACATTCTAGTACAAGTGCTATCGCACCAGCTTCCTCACATTTCTTTGCATCTTCTATTAATTTTTTTGCACTTTCAGCATCTTTCCCTTGTACTTTATACCCACCTAGCACTCCTACAGATTGAGGAGTTAAACCTAAATGCGCCACAACGGGAATTCCCGCATTCGTTAAGTAGTGAATAGTTGATATAACTTCTCCAGCACCTTCTACCTTTAATGCATGTGCCCCGCTCTCTTGAACAATGCGACGTGCATTAACCATCGTATCTTGCAATGAGACATGATAAGACATAAATGGCATATCAGTTACAATAAACGTCTCTTTCGCTCCGCGGCGTACAGCTTTCGTATGATGAATCATATCCTCTACTGTTACTGGAACTGTTGAATCATACCCAAGTACAACCATTCCTAGAGAATCACCCACTAAAATCATATCGACTTTAGCTTCTTCTGCTAATTTAGCAGATGGATAATCATACGCCGTTAGCATTGTAATCGGCTCACCTTGCTCTTTCATTTTCAAAAAATCTGTTTTTGTTTTCAAAAACTACTCCTCCTTTATGCAGGAGAGAGGAGATGGCCGAAATCATATAAAAAACCCCTCTGGCCATAAAAGGGCAGAAGGGTTGTGTGTTAGTCGGCATTATTCATCCCTCTGTCCCAGTCCATTATTGGATCAAGGCAGAATCCAAATTATTATTTTTTCATACTGCGTAAAATAATGGTGCAGTTCGCTTTGATACTGCCCATATTCGAACTAATTATAGCAAACTCTGAAAAGGAATTGCTACATTTTTTCGAAAAAATAATTTTTTATCCCTATTACGGTATGTGAAATTCATTAGTATCTAAATGACAAAAAGAAGCTCCAAAATAGGAACTTCTTTTACTTAATTTCTATATCAGCAGAATGAATGTGGTGCACTTGTCCTTGATGATCCTCAAGTAACAATACACCATCCTCCGTAATTCCTTTTGCTAGCCCATTAATAGTTTCCTTCATCGTTCGAGCTGTAATTTCTTTTCCGATACTTACTGCGTAACTTTCCCAAAGAATTTTAATAACAGAGAAGCCATTTTTTAAATACTCTTCATACAATTTCTCTAGTTGCAAGAAAATTTGTTGCATAAGTTCCGCACGAACAATCGGCTTACCCGATTCAATTGCTAATGAAGTTGCAATTTGCTGAATTTCCTCATCAAAATGTTCTTGTTTCTGATTTGCATTAATGCCAATTCCCATAATAACAGCATTAATTTTATCTGGATCAGCTTGCATCTCCGTTAATATACCGACAGCTTTTTTACCTTGAATTAAAATATCATTCGGCCATTTAATCCCTACGTTTACACCGGTACATTTTTCAATTGCTTGCGCTACGCTAACAGCTGCTAATAAAGTAAGCTGTGGTGCATGATGAACTGGAATCGAGGGACGCAAAATAATACTCATCCAAATTCCTGTTCCTTTTGGGGAATACCATTTTCTACTTAAACGTCCTCTACCTGCTGTTTGTTCTTCAGCAACGACAATTGTTCCCTCTTCTGCGCCTTCATAAGCAAGTCTCGCTGCAATATGCTGAGTAGACTCAACCGATTCTTCAAAATAAACCGTTCTACCGATACGCTCTGTTTGTAATCCTAATTGAATCTCATTCGCAGTTACTTTATCTGGTTTACTAGCAATTCGGTACCCTAAGCGGCGTACAGCTTCTAGTTCATACCCTTCATTACGAAGGTCCTCCATATGCTTCCATACAGCGGTTCTCGAACAACCAAGTTTGTCACTAAGTATTTGACCAGATACAAATGCACCATCTGCTTCAGAAAAAACTTGTAATAACTGCTTTCTTATAGTAGATTGCATCTTTGTAGCCACTCCCTTATATCCTCTTTCTTATTAACTAAATCTCCTTGTACGATTGCTTCTTCAATATTTTGAAGCATTTCGGCAACCCACGGACCTGGCTTTTTATCTGCCCAGCTTAATAAATCATTACCAGTCACATTCATTTCTTGACGATTTTTTATCGGCAATGCATGAAATAATGATTGTACTTGCTTAACAGACGCACTATTATAACTTTCTATTATCGCTTCATATACTCTTTCCGCCATCTCAGCGATGCGAATCCCAGTTTTATAAAGAAGGATTGTATCCCACTCCTTCTCCTTTCTAGAACGAATTGCTAATAAAACCGCTACGATATCTTTAATCTTTTTATTCGAGAACTTCCATTGACGCAAAAAGACAGATGGATGCTCTTCTCCGATACAATATAAGAAAAATGCCCACGCCTCAACGTCTGTTTCGAAAGAATCCCATTTATACTGCGTAGCTTTCAAGAGTCTTTCTTCTGACATTTGCAAATATGGCAGATGAGAAAATAGCTTCGTTTCTACTAACTCTTGAAGACCATTCACACAATATGTACCGGTCAACAATTTTTCAAATTCAACTGTAATTCTCTCAATCGCTATATGTTCGAGCAAATGCCCATACGTTTCAATTGCTTGTTTCGTCTTTATTTCCAAAGAGAAACCTAACGTACTTACGAACCGAATACCACGCATCATTCGCAGTGCATCTTCTTGAAAACGGTCTGCAGCATCTCCAACCGTTGTAATTTCCTTCAGACGAATCGCTTCTTTCCCAGCAAATAAATCAACCATTTCGCCTTCCTCTGTCATTGCAATTGCATTCATCGTGAAATCACGTCGTTTTAAATCCTCTTCTAATGAACGGACAAATTGAACACTACTAGGTCTTCGAAAATCTTCATATTCGCTTTCTGTTCGAAAAGTAGTTACCTCATACTGTTCACCATTTTCTACAACAATTACAGTTCCATGCTCAAGACCAACCGGAACATGTCTTGGGAAAATAGCCATTACTTCTTCTGGTAAAGCAGATGTTGCGATATCGATATCTCCAATCGGTCTATCGATAATAAGATCGCGTACACTTCCACCAACGAAGTAAGCCTCATGTCCGTGCTGTTTTAACATCTCAATAATTGAACTAGCTTTATTAAATCTTTCCATTCTTGTCATCCCTTAGTATGTCATAATAAATCGCCTCATACTGTGAAACGATTTTTTCCGAACGAAACTGCTCATATACAGATTTCATCGCTCGCTCTCCCATATTACGGTGAAGTTCTTCATTTTCTAGTAGCTGAATTGCTTGCTTAGCTATTCCGTCTGTATCTCCAACTTCACATATATATCCTGTTTCACCATGTTGAATGACCTCTGGAATGCCCCCAACCCTCGTTCCGATACTAGGCACACCACACGCCATCGCTTCTAATATAACAAGACCAAAACTTTCCTTTTCTGATAAAAGTAGCATTAAATCACTCATCGCAAGAAGCTCTGCAACATTATCTTGCTTTCCTAGGAATAAGACACGTTCCTCAATATGTAAACTTTTCACCAATTGTAAAATAGTACAGAACTCTGGTCCATCACCAACAAGAAGCAATTTCGCATCTACTTCCTTTACAATTTTGGCAAATGACTGCACAACATCCTGTACACGCTTAACCTTTCGGAAATTTGAAATATGAATCAACACTTTTTCATTTTCTCGTATACCATATTCTTTTTTTAATTGAGACATATCACGTTTGAAATAAACACGTTCATCTACAAAATTGTATACCGTCTCAATTTCTTTATCTGGTTTTACAAGTTCATTTGTTTCTTCAATTAACGAATGTGACACAGCTGTAACAACATCAGATTGTTCAATACCAAAGCGAATTAAATTATTTAACGAAGGGTCGGAACCTAACACAGTAATATCCGTTCCATGTAAGGTCGTAACAATTTTAATACGCTCCCCAATCATTTGTTTTGCTAAATATGCACAAATAGCATGAGGGATTGCATAATGCACATGTAAAATATCAAGGTTTTCTCTTTGAGCAACCTCTGCCATTTTACTCGCTAATGCTAAATCGTAAGGTGGATATTGAAAAACAGAATATTGATTTACTGTTACTTCGTGAAAATAAATGTTCGGGTACACTTTATTCAACCGAAATGGTACACCCGATGTAATAAAATGAATTTCATGCCCGCGTTCCGCCAATTGCTTTCCTAATTCTGTCCCAACAACCCCAGAACCACCTACAGAAGGATAACATGTAATACCTATTTTCAATTTCATTTACATCCCCCTATTAAATCAGCATGTAATAAAACCGGTTTCTTACTCATAAATCCTTCGGCATACAGCACTCCAACTTCTTTCCCGAACATCTTCTCCCGAGCGATTACAGTTTCAACGTATCCTTCGGTTAATGGCGTCTTAACACCATCACTCCCTGTTGAAAACTGACTTTCATACCTTTCTAACGCTTCCACCTTTTTAGAAAGGTATTCACTAATATCTATACAAAAATTTGGTTTATGAAAACCATTAATCATATAATTATAAAAAGACTCTACACGGTGCGGCGGAAGTTCAGGCATATATTTACGAATTCCCGCTGAAAAGATAGCTTCTTCCACAAGTTTCGCGCAATTAGCATGGTCTGGATGACGATCTTCGTAATATGGTGCGAAAATTAGTGTTGGTTTATATGTACGAATAATCTTTACAATTTCACGTATATATTCTTCTTTCATATACAAACCACGGTCTGGCATTGCTAAATTAATTCTCGTTTTTACTCCCATAATACGAGCTGCAGCCTTTGCTTCTTCTTTTCTTAGTTCTACCGTTCCATTTGAAGAAAGATCAGCTTCTGTTAAATCGCAAATGCCTACTTCATATCCTTGCTTCGTATACTTTGCAATGGTACCTGCCATGCCGATTTCAACATCATCGGCATGAGCACCAAACGCTAATATATGTAATCCACTCATAATTGTTCCCCTCATTTTCTTAACTTTCGGTAATCTAAATCTCCCCGCTCTAATGCATGCATTAGCATTTCAGCACTTGCCATATTTGTTGCTAATGGGATGGCGTATACATCACATAAACGAAGTAACGCATTAACATCTGGTTCATGCGGCTGGGCTGTTAGTGGATCCCGGAAAAAAATCACCATATCCATCTCATTTTTTGCAATCATTGCACCAATTTCTTGATCTCCACCAAGAGGACCGGATTGATATCTTGTTACAACTAAACCAGTTGCCTCCATAATACGAAGTCCTGTCGTTCCTGTTGCAAAAAGTTCATGTTTTTCAAAAATTGGTTTATATGCGTATGCGAACGAAACCATATCATCTTTCTTTTTGTCATGTGCGATTAAGGCAATTTTCATCCGTTGTCTCCCCTTTAGTCGATAATATTTTCTAAACCGTACACAAGATGATCAAGGTTCATTACTGTTTCAATTGATAGTTTTACACCTGACATAAATGATGCACGGTTGAATGAATCATGACGAACTGTTAACATTTGTCCATCTCCGCCGAACATTACTTCTTGGTGTGCAATAAGCCCTGGTAGACGTACGCTATGAATGTGAATACCGTCTACATTTGCACCACGTGCCCCTTCTAATTGTTCCGTTTCATTAGGGTGCCCTTGCTCTTTTGGTACACGATTTTGACGGATTAATTCTACTGTTTTTACAGCTGTACCCGATGGTGCGTCTAATTTTTGATCATGGTGTAATTCAATTACTTCAACATCTTGGAAGTACTTCGCTGCCATTTGAGAGAACTTCATCATAAGTACTGCACCAATCGCAAAGTTTGGAGCAATGATTGTTCCTACTTCTTTTTCTTTTGCATTTTCTGTTAATTGCTTTAGTTCTTCTTCAGTAAATCCAGTTGTACCAATAACTGATCGAAGTCCACGTTCAACTGCAAGTGTCACATGTTTCTTTCCAATTTCTGGTGTTGTTAAATCTAATAATACATCTGCTTCTACTTCATCTAAACAAGTATGTAAATCCGCGTAAATAGGTGCATCTAGCGCTGGCATTCCCGGTAAATCAGAAATTTTTTCTCCGCCATGCTTATAATCAATTGCTGCTACTAAATTGAAATGCGCTGTTCTTTCCATAAGAAGGACTGCTTCATATCCCATGCGTCCTCGTGGTCCAGCGATAATTACTTTAATTTCTTTCATGCGTCTTTCTCTCCCTCATCAATACGTGTCCAACGATCTTTATCACGTGTATTAAATTTATTCATTACAATGTTATGCGCTGTTTCTAAATCAATATTTAAACTATTTGCCATACAAATCATAACAAATAAAACATCTCCAAGCTCTTCCTCAACACTTCGTTCTTTCTCAGTCGTTTTCTTTGGTTTCTCACCATAATAATGATTAACCTCTCTTGCAAGCTCTCCCATTTCTTCAGTTAAACGAGCCATCATTGCAAGCGGACTAAAATAACCTTCTTTAAATTGACCGATATATGCATCTACTTCTTTCTGCATATCTTTCATCGTTTTTGCTTCCATACTAGTCACCTCTTATTCCTTCCTCTTTCATGTTAGCCAATTCATCGCGATTTGACAAATATTATTCCCTCATATCACTATTTACGACTCTTTTTAGGATAGACTATAATAAAGTGAAACTTTCTTTTGCGTGATTTTTACAAAAGATCAGCCTGAACTCATCGGGCTCTTACGGCTGATTTGCTCTGTCTTCTCTGCTTTATCTCCTACCAGCCGTTTGAGCAGGATAAAGTGAAACTTTCTTTTGCAGTTTTTCCGCACAATATCAGGCTGAACTAATTAAGCTCTTATACCATTCTCTATTTTTACTATCAACTAGAAATAACTTATTATTATGTTCTATCGTTTAAGAGGAGCAATGCAATCATTACATAATTAGGGGGATTTCTAAATGACATCAAATTTGAAGATTCGAAATATCATTTTTATTTTAATCGGTTCCGCTATTTTTTCTTTCGGTATTGTGAATATCAATATTGAAAATCATCTTGCAGAGGGTGGATTTACCGGCATTACGCTATTATTATATTTTAAATTTTCACTTGATCCTTCCTATACAAACTTAATTTTAAACGTCCCTCTATTTTTCATTGGCTGGAAATTACTCGGCCGAACAACATTTTTATACACATTAATCGGTACATTTAGCGTCTCTTTATTCCTTTGGGTGTTTCAGCGCTACGAGGTTCTCAACTTACATTTAAACTTGCAAAATGATATGACACTGGCTGCTTTATTCGCTGGGGCATTTATCGGCATAGGACTTGGAATTATATTCAAATACGGCGGGACTACTGGCGGTGTTGATATTATCGCAAGGCTAGCTCACAAATATGTTGGCTGGAGTATGGGAAAAACGATGTTTATGTTTGATGCGGTCGTTATCATTATCTCTATTCTTACATATTTATCATATCGCGAGGGCATGTATACGTTAGTTGCTGTTTTTATCGGGGCTAAGGTTATTGATTTCATGCAAGAAGGTGCTTATGCAGCAAAAGGAGCAACTATTATTTCTGATAAAAACGATGAAATTGCTTCAAAAATTTTATCAGAAATGGAGCGCGGAGCAACCTTTTTAAAAGCAGTTGGATCCTATACAAAAATAGAACGTAATGTACTATATTGTGTTGTTGCTAAAAATGAAATTGTAAAATTAAAAAATATCATTATTTCAGTAGATCCACATGCCTTTGTCGCTGTAAGTGATGTACACGATGTTGTTGGTGAAGGATTTACATTAGATGAAAATAAAAAACCGTTACATAATTAAATTCAGCTAGAAAAGCTCTGTAGCTTTTCTAGTTTTTTATTATAAATCTTTTAAGTTTCTCCAAATCCTCATAAATAAGCTCCAACAAACTCCGATTATAGAAAATAGAAGCTGGATGAAAAGTAGGAAATATATTATATTCTTTTTCTGACCAAATAAATTCTGTACTGCTGCTATCTTTCAATCGCTGCACAGGTTGCTTTAACAATTCTCCATGAACATCCGTAATTTTATTATTTTTACCAACTAAACGCTGTAATGCAATATTACCAAGTGTGACAATAACCGGCTGCTGTATAAATTCCAGTTCATAATCTAGCAAAGGTGCATGGGCAAGTATCTCACCTTGATTCGGTGTTCTATTGTACTTCTTCTGTATTATTTCGCCATTTCGTTCCCTTTTCTCTCTCCATTTATAAGGTCTACTCCGGACCGCACTCGTAATATATACTTCTTCCCTTGTAACGTGAATACGTTCTAAAAATTCCATTAAATGTTTTCCCGCTCTCCCGCTAAACGGAATCCCATTATGAATTTCTGTTTCACCGGGTGCTTCTCCAACAAGCATTAATTTCGGGTTTTTAGGGCCCTGTCCACTTAAAAAACCTTCTAATTGGTATGTAGCACTACGCTCCTTCACTTGTTTAACTAAATAATATGGATATTCTATGTCCGTCACCTTCTTTCATCATTCCATACTTATCTTTATTTTAACTAGTTCTATACCCCATATTCTCTCTATTATTTCCATTTGTAACATATTATAAGATTCAATCCACAAAACAAAAAAAGACTATCAAAATTGATAGTCTTTAATCGTCGCTACGCTGCATACCAGTATAAATTAATACGAGACGTAATAATTCAAATACTGCTACAGCAGCTGCTGCTACATATGTTAATGCTGCCGCATTTAATACTTTACGAGCTTGACCGTACTCATCTGTTGATACGATACCAAGTGCTTCAATTTGTTGCATTGCGCGTTTTGATGCATCAAACTCAACTGGTAATGTAACAAGTTGGAAAATAACACCTGCTGCCATTAAAATAATTCCTAGTAACAACAAACCAGACATTTGTGCAAATACACCAATTAGGACAAAAACCCATGACATGTTTGAACCAAAATTAGCAACTGGCACTAACGAATGGCGTACACGCATAAAGTTATAATCTTTCGCATCTTGAATTGCGTGTCCTACTTCATGTGCTGCTACAGCTGTACCAGCAACTGAATGACCATAATAGTTATCTGTTGATAATCTAACCGTCTTTACACGCGGGTCATAATGATCTGACAAATGACCTGGCGTTTCTTCTACGGCTACATTGTACAATCCATTTTCATCTAAAATTTTTCGAGCCACTTCCGCTCCTGTCATACCTGATGTTGAATAAACTTGTGAATACTTGCTATAGGCACTACGTACTTTTGACTGTGCATATAACGGTATGATCAAAATGATCGCGAAGTAAATTAAATAAAACATCATAAACCTCCATTGAAGTTTTAATTATAGTACTTCTCATTCTATTTTTTTCTTCCACCGTTGTCAATAAATAAACCTTACAATCCGTATTTTTATTTATGCGTATTATCTATCTTTAGAATGCAAGTTGCTTCTCCGCTTCTCTCTCTCCCCTTTATACTTTCTCCATCCAACATACGTTAAAGTGAACAAAATAAGTCCTCCAGTAATTGTCATAAACCAAATGAGAGAGGGAGCAATCTCATCTTTTTTTACTGTATGAAATATTTTTTGCAAATCACCTTTAATAATCCCTAGTTGCATTTGTCCACCTTTCGTTTTTAACATAACGTTACGAAATTCATCCAAATAAGATAAATGTGCATTTACACGCTGCGCTTCGTTTTCTGGCAGAGCAATCATTAAACTAGGATAAATAATATTAAATTCATTTAAAAATGTATTTAGCGTCTGTTGGAACTGTCCATCATCGTCTTTTCCCATCGCCTTTTCTACTTGAGAAAAAGCATTCATTATCTTTCTTTCTCTTTCCATCCAAAGTGGCTGATATTTAGATACTTGTGCATCAACAGCAAGTTGTAACGCTAACATATTATCCACTTTAACTTGCCTATCTGAATCTTCCGCGAGAGATTGTTTCGCCTTATCGTATGCTAAAGAAACGACTCTAATTTGTCCCGGAGTTACTTTTGAATTATTTTCATTCTCCTTTGATAGAAATTGCTCTGAGAAATGGTACAGTACTTGTATTGCCTTTTCATCTTCTTTTTTCTTCACTAACTGCAAAGAGTCATCTAGCAATCCAGTTAATTCACTCCACTCTTCAGCATATATACGTACTGGAAACATTATAATTAGAAATGCTATCAGTCCAATTAATGTTCTCTTCATCCCGGTCCCCCCTATAACTACTAGTACAAAATATGTGGAATTGGACAAGAATAGAACAGAACAAAACCAAAAAATATATTATCTCTATGAAAACAAAAAAATTCTCTTTAAACAGAGAATTTTTTCTTTGAAACCCTTTTCTTTTTCACTAAATATTTATACACACCGTAACAAAGCATGCTACCACCTAAAATCAATAATAAAATAATACATGCAGCATGCATAAAGAATTCTTCCGGTAACATTAAAATAACCGGATCTGTTTCAATATCAAACATCCAATAATCATTGCTAAATAAAAGCTTATGAAATAATACGAAACTCTTTTCAAAATTAATAGCAATTGGTAACGTAAGAGCTATTGGAAAAATAATTGTAAGAATCGCTCCGTGAAGTAAAAACTTTTCTTTTTTCTTTTTTAATAAATACGCTCCTCCTAATACAGCAATTACAATCGTTCCATACATTATATATTGAATCTTTACTAAAATATTTTTAACATCTACAAAATGAATGCGTCCATTTGTGGACATATCTAATGTCGGCAATTGTAATGCACCTTCATAAAACGGCGATAAATATGTAATAAGCACATCATAGTTTCTCTTAATTTCATCTTTCGTCATATCCGCTAAATCTGGAATATTTAAAAAATCAATTTCAAAATAATACAACCATTTTCCATATACAACTACCGTTGTCGCGAGAGCGAAAACAGAAAATGCTATGCTATAGGAAACTACTAAAGTGATCAATCGATCCAATATGTTTATACCGCTCTTATTTTTCTTCATTTTCTCCCCCTAAATGTCCTCACCATCATAAAGAAAACTGTTTTCGGTTCTCACGTAAGCAATAATAATATGTAATACACAGTACAGCAATACTTAACCAAAACGTAAAATAACCAATTTTCTCTACAAACAAATGCATAATCCCATATCTCGGCATTTGCCAAAATAAATAATCAATTGCATCATTATGTAATGTCCATATGCCAGCTACAGTGAAGTGCCATTTTTTTATCCGATAAAACGGAGCATATAACATTCCCTGCACTGCCATCGCAAAATGAGATAACATTAGCATATATCCCATAAGGCCAATAGGGCCTTTTACATAAATCATAATTGCATTTACAACAACAGCCCAAACACCATATTTTATTAGAGTAACTATCGCTAGCGCTTCTATTAACCCCCAGTTCTTCTTCATCAAAAAAGCAATTAAAACAAAGACAAAAAAGAGAGTCGCCATAGGGCTATCTGGTACAAACGGCCAAAATATAGGTGAGGTTTCTTTTAATTGATTTCCATACCATATGAATCCGTAAATTGTACCTAATATGTTAACAACCAATAAAAATAATAGTACCGAACGTTGCCTTAACATTGCATACAAGTAAGCCAAGCTGTATGTCCAACACCTTTCAAACAAAGTAATTCTTTCATCGAACTCTACTCTATTATATAGCAAACTTTCCGTCATCAAAATAAAAAGCTGACTACAGATTTTGTAGTCAGCTTTTCTATTATTTTTTATTATACTTTGCAACGAATTCCGAAAGCTTTTTCAGTTCCTCATCTGTACCTTTAAATACACCTTTAGGCATTGAACCTTTTCCATCTTTCGCAATTTTAGCGATTTCTTCTGGTTTTAAAGTTAAGTTTTGCAAAGCCGGTGCTGCCGCTCCGCCCTGTAAATTGTCACCATGACATGTTAAACAAGTATTTTTTTGCATCAACTTGTAGCCGTCATCATTTTTATCAACTGGTGCTGTTTTTACAATTGCTCCTTGTTTTTTTGCAGCTTCCCAATCGTGGTGTGCTACAGATTCCCAAGTTAAAAAAATGATCGATGCAATTGCTAAAAGCATAAACCCCGTTGCTACAGGACGCTTCAATGGTGCTCTTTCTGGGCCTCGATCTAGAAACGGGGCTAATAGTAACGCTCCAAACGCAATCCCCGGCATAATAAACGCACCAATTACAGTAAATGAGCCTGAAGCATACGAATACTTTAATAACTGATACAAGAATAAGAAATACCAATCTGGAAGTGGTATATATCCTGCATCTGTAGGATCCGCCATTCTCTCAAGCGGTGACGGATGCGCCACTGTTAAACATAAATAACCGACTAAAAAAACTGCACCAACCATCCATTCTTTTAACAAGAAATTCGGCCAAAACGCTTCTGTTTTCCCTGGATATTCAGAATAATCTTTTGGAATATTTGGTTTCCGGGCTACTGGTACCCGAGAATCTCCTACAAACTTCATCCCTTTGCCGCGATGCATAATCTCCCTCCTTTTGTTCTTTCCCCTTTAATTTAGCAATCTCTTATAGCGGACCGGAAATACCTTGTTTGCGAATCATGATGAAGTGGAAGGCCATTAAACCTAGAAGTGCTGCTGGTAAGAAGAAGACGTGAATAGCAAAGAAGCGAGTTAATGTTTGAGCGCCAACGATTTCGGAATGACCAGCGAGTAATGTTTTAATATAAGGACCAATGAGCGGCGTTTGCTCTGCAATTTGAATCCCTACTTTCGTAGCAAATAACGCTTTCATATCCCACGGTAATAAATATCCGGTAAAACCAAGACCTAACATAACAAAGAAAATAAGAACACCAACAATCCAGTTTAACTCACGAGGCTTTTTATACGCACCTTGGAAGAAAACTCTGAGTGTATGTAAAAACATCATTACAATTACGAGACTAGCACCCCAGTGATGCATACCACGAACAATTTGCCCGTAAGCTACTTCATTTTGTAAATAATAAACCGACTCCCAAGCATTTTTAATATCCGGCACATAATACATCGTCAAAAACATTCCGGACAAAATTTGAATTACTGTAACGAAAAAGGTAAGTCCTCCAAAGCAATAGACGAATGCAGAAAAGTGATGTGCCGGGTTAACATGCTCAGGTACTTCATGATCAGCGATATCACGCCATATCGGTGTAATATCTAAACGTTCGTCCACCCAATCATAAATTTTATTTAGCATCTACTTTGCACCCCCTCTTGGCTTCGCTTTTCCTAAATACAGCGTTCCATCTTTCACTTTAGACTCGTACACATCAAGCGGAGCAAGAGGCGGTGTGCCTTTAATGTTCATCCCATCTTTTGTGTAACGTCCCCCGTGACACGGGCAAAAGAATTGATTAGGATGCGCTTTGTCCGAATTCCAGTTCACTGTGCAACCTAAATGTTTACATACTGGAGAAAACGCAACAATTTCTCCACTTTCATCTTTATGCACCCAAGCAGATTTTGGCTCTTCAGACTT
The DNA here is from genome assembly GCF_016650935.1 of Bacillus sp. TH25. Classification (NCBI taxonomy): domain Bacteria; kingdom Bacillati; phylum Bacillota; class Bacilli; order Caryophanales; family Bacillaceae; genus Bacillus; species Bacillus sp. TH25. The sequence goes on from NZ_JAEKEU010000009.1 coordinate 375,652, forward strand.
GTACCATCCGTCAACCTGCTTCACCTTAAAATCGAAGCGCTTCGGCTCTGTTGTAATATCCTTTACTTGTCCAACAGCAACCATATCTGTTCCCGCTTCTTTTCTTAACACCGGATCAAGCGCAAACCTCGTCATCGGCATTAAAATACCCGCCGCCATAAAGCCTCCTACCCCTGTAAGTGTGTAATTTAAAAACTGTCTTCTTGACACACGATGTTCTTTCTCGCTCACGAAAATTTCCCCCCTCTATCAGAAATTGTCCCCTCGTGAAAAAATTATATAAAAAATAAAAACTAGGACACTATCATGATATAATACCCTCTTGTATAGGTCAATATCATACTACTCATAATAATAAGAACTTTCTGTTTATTATTATTTTATCCATCTTTCTTCCAACATTTCCATAATATTTTTTATGTGTGCACGAATAACTTCCCTTTTCGCTTGATCACTAAATTGCTCTAATGATAACGATGGAAACCAAAATAAATCACCCTGCACATCTCTCATATCTTCTTTCCATGAAAAGTCACTTGTCACATAGGCAATATGCTTAAAACCTTGCCTTTGCAAATGATCTGTCCATTCTTGCAAACGGTCTTTTTCATTCTTTTGGCTCTCTACCAAATACGTAAATGCGGGCAGTAAAAGCACTCTTCCTTTATACTCCCTTTCCAACTCCATACTCAAAGCCTCAATAAATTCACCTTGCTCTACAACCATTTTCATCCCTTTTGCTGCCGAAATAGACAAAAGGGGTATAATCCCTGTATCTACATACTCCCTCGCTTGCTCAAACTGTTCTACATCTTTTACAATCCATTTCACCTTTTCTCCCCTCCTCCATTTGAAATAACAGAACTTTCACTTTATATATATTAAACCATACTAAAAGAGGTAAAAAAAGAAAAACTACCTATTATTAAGTAGTTTTTCTTAAAAAGTCTGAATTTCGTAAAGATTACATAATAAAAATGAATTCTATAAAATTTTCAACTCTGCTGTTAACCTATGAAATGCTTCCTTATCTTGCTTATCCAAAGCTTCATCAATTTGTTTCAAAAGACGTTCTCTTCTAAATGAGAATACACTTTCTTCTAAAAATCGTTCTGCAAGCAATCGATCTTTTTCATTCACTTCAATATGCTTTGGCAAATATGGGTTTTCTTCTAATACAGCTACATAGTTTGCATTTTGGAACGATGATTTAAAATTAAGCTGAATATAAATATCCTCATCTCGATTCAAACGAATATCATGAAACGATTTTTCTGCATCTGTTGTCATTACATTTTGTTTAAAAAAGTGAAACGGTGTGTCTTTCACACAATTTGCTGACATTACTAAGCCACGCGGACAATATTTTGCATGTTCTACGAAGTGGACTTTATGCATTAATTGATCGTGACTCATTAAATAATTCAAAATCCATACACATTCACGCTGTTTCAGTTGGTAATTATTCAAAAACCATTTTACAAAATCCTTCTTCTCGTTTACAGAAACAGGGGTATTCATAGCGATTAAGTCCCTCCTCTGTCTTTCTCTTTTCTTTTTAGATTCAAGAAGCGGCATTCAGTTTCCTTCCAACTTATGAAAAATCCTCTAAATTATATAACAATTCTTCAATATGAATTTGTGTCGGGTCTAGTTGTATTAACTGCGTAAATACTTCTTTCGCCTCTTTTCGCATTCCTTCTTCTAATAAGAAATAACCGTACTCTTCCAAGAAATCTGGATGATTCTTAAAAGAAGTATATGCACTTTCATAGTGTTTTAATGCATCCGAATACATTTCTAATTGTTTTTTTGCAAATGCAAGATCCCAAAGTAGTTGTGTATCTGGTTCTCCACTGTCAATTGCACGCTCTACAACTGCAATTAGCTCTTCGTATTTCTCTTGTTCTTTTAAAATATACGCATATTTTAATATCGCACCTAAATGTCCCGGATCTAGCTCCAGCGCTTTTTGAAGCACTTCTTCTGCCTCCGCTATTTTACCTAATTTCGCCGCAATATTTGCTAATTCTACATAGAAAGGAACAGACAGCTCATCTACTTTAATTCCTTCTTGAAGTGTTTCATAGCTTTCTTGAAGCATGCCTTCTTTTTCATAGCTTTTCGCTAAATACATGTATAACGATGCGTATTCAGGATCTAATTCTTTTAATTCTTGCCAAGCACCAATTGCTCTTTGATATTCTTCTCCTTGGTATAATGTGAAGGCATATCCAAATAATGAGTGAATATCTTTTTGCTCTTCTAACCCCGCTTCATAGTAAGAGATTGCCTCTTCCCAGTTTCCAATAGCACTTAAAGTTTCTGCTAGACGAAGCGCAATGACAACACCACCCATAACTTTATGTTCTGCTAGTAACGATTCATAATAAGTGATCGCCTTTTGCTCTTCACCTTTACTACTATATAATTCTGCTAACCCAAACGTAATAACAGGTTCGTCTGGCATCATTTCTTTCGCCTTTAATAGTTTTTGTTCTGCTACATCATCAAAACCTTGCATTTGGAATAAATCCGCTACAAGTAATAACGATTGAACATATAAATCATCGTTTTCTGGAATATCATGAAGCACTTCAATCGCTTCATCTTCTTTATCTAAATCAATATATAATTCTGCTAAAAATACCGTAAATTCACTTTCTTCCGGATATAGCAAGCGTAAGTCTTCAGTAATTGCTAACGCCTCATCCATAAACCCAAGTGTATGATAGTAACGAGCGATATCATACTTCTCTTCATCATTAGCAACTCGTAGTTGTTCTTTTAATAATTGTAATCCTTTTTCTGCTTCACCGTTTTCAATATAAGAAACAGCCTGTTCAAACTTTTGCATAAACGTCTCCTTTAATTCAAAAAATATTCTCTTCTGTTCATTTATCATAAGCAACTAGGTGTAAGAACGCAACCTTTTGAGTGAACTACCTCTTCCTATACTTTCTCTCATAGCGCAGCTAATTGTTCGAAAAATTCCGGATACGATACAGCGACTGCATCACTATTCTCTATTTTCACTTCTCCATCTATAATACACGATGCGATTGCAAGCATCATCCCAATACGATGATCGCCGTGACTATTAACAGTATTTCCTTTTAAACTTTGTTTACCATATATAATCATACCATCTGGTGTAGCTTCAATCTTCGCACCTAATTTGCCTAATTCATCTACAACCGTATCGATACGATTTGTTTCTTTTACTTTTAACTCCTCAGCGTTTTTAATAACAGTAATTCCTTCTGCCTGCGTTGCCAATAAAGCAATTACAGGAATTTCATCAATTAATCTTGGAATAAGAGTTCCACCAATTTCTATTCCTTTTAGTTTAGATGTTTCAATCGTAATATCCCCGCACGGTTCAAACTCTTCATTTCTAATATGATCGATAGAAATAAGTGCACCCATTTTTGTTAATACATCTAAAACCCCTGTTCTCGTCGGATTTAAACCAACGTTTTCCAATACAAGCTTACTATTTTGGACAATTGCACCAGCTACTAAGAAAAATGCCGCCGAAGAAATATCTCCTGGAACTTCTATGTCTGCACCTTTAAGTTGTTGTCCACCTTGTAACGAAACAGTCCGTCCATTAACATCTACGGTACAACCGAATGCACGCAACATTCTTTCCGTATGATCACGAGATTGCATAGGCTCTGTTACCGTAGTAATCCCTTCCCCTTGCAAACCCGCAAGTAAAACTGCTGACTTCACTTGTGCGCTTGCTACTGGTGAATGGTAATGCATACCTTTTACCTTACCACCGCGAATAGATAAAGGTGTATATTGTCCGTTTTCTCTACCATCAATTTGAGCATTCATCTTACTAAGCGGGTCTGTAACACGTTTCATAGGACGTTTTCCAATTGATGCATCACCAATTATCGTACTATGGAACGGCGTATTTGCTAAAATCCCAAGCATAAGACGAATAGTCGTCCCTGAATTCCCCACATCTAATACTTCTTTCGGTTCTTGTAAATTATGTAATCCTTTACCGTAAATCGTGACATCGTTACCAAACTGTTCAATCTGGATACCTAGTTTTTGAAAACATGCAATTGTACTTAAACAATCTTCTCCTAATAAAAAATTTGATACTTTCGTCGTCCCTTCCGCTATCGCTCCAAACATAACAGAGCGATGCGAAATAGATTTATCTCCTGGAACAACAATTTTCCCATTCAAACTATTTTTTCGTCCTACTAGTTTCAAACTGTATCCTCCTCACATTTTAAATAAGTTATATGTACAATAGTTCTTCTTATACGTCTACTTCTATTGTAACGTTTTCTTTCTTGAACGTGCAAACAACTCCCCTTATTGCAGTTCAAATGAAAAAGGCTCCTGTAACAGGAGCCTCCACCATTTCTTAAGAATACGTTTCTTCTTTCTTCACTTGTTCTTTTACAAGTTCCGTAAGTAATTCAATAATCTCATCATTTTCTTCTTTTAATCCAACAGTAATACGAATACCATCATGTATACCAAATGCTGCACCAGAACGAACGATATATCCTTTTTTCATTAATCGTTCGAAAGCTTCATTACCAGGTATACCAAGTTTCAAGAAAATGAAATTCGTTTGAGATGGATAGTAGAATACGTTATATTCCTTACAAAATGCATAATATTGATTTAATCCTCCGGCATTTTTCTTCACACACTCTTGTAAAAACTGTTGATCCTCTATTGCCGCTAATGCTACCGCTTGGGCGATAGTTGATGTGTTAAATGGTAGTCTTGCTACCTCTAGCTGCCCAATAAGCTTTGCATCACCAATCGCATATCCAATACGAAAAGCAGCTAATCCATATGCTTTTGAGAATGTGCGTAGCACCATAAGATTTTCGTACTTTTCAAGAAGAGGTAATGTTTGCGGATAATCTTCTGCCCCAGCATATTCATAATATGCTTCGTCCATAATAACGAGCGCTGACTTTGGAACTGATTCTAAAAATGAAAGTAATTTTTGTTTTTCTACATATGTACCTGTCGGATTATTCGGATTACAAATCCATACAATCTTCGTTTTCTCATCTACTTGTTGTAACATTGCATCTAAATCGTGAATGCCATCTTTAAGTGGTACTTCACGAACTTCTGCTCCTTCAATAACAGCATGGTGATGGTATTGCGAGAACGTAGGGTTCGCCATTACAACATTTGTTCCATTATGTAGCAAAGCACGACTAATCATTTGAATGACTTCATCTAGCCCACTACCAAATAAAAGTTGTTCCGCTTTTACACCTAAATGCTCTGCTACTTTTTCACGAAGTTCAAAAGCCGCCCCATCCGGATAGAGTGCATATTGATTGGCTAACGAAGTTAATGCTTCTGTCACACGCGCAGAGCAGCCGAATGGGTTTTCATTCGACGCTAACTTCACAATTTTTGACAATCCATATTCTCTTTTTACTTCTTCAATATTTTTTCCAGGTACATATGCTCTCAAAGTTAACAATTGCTCTTTTACTCTCACTTTTCTTCCCCCAGTCATTGATATGATTTATAATGTCTTACTGTCACCTTTAATCATAACCGTCACCATTACGAGAATACCTTTAAATATGCATTTCATACCTGTTCTACGACTTTTTTACACCATATCCTTTTGAAATGCTTCTAACGCAATATGAACAGTCTCATCTGAAATAGATACGACATTCACTCCCCCATATTCCTGCATAAGCACCATATGAATTGTTCCAGCATTTGCTTTTTTATCTTGTTTCATCAACTGAACGAGACGTTCTACATTCAAGTCACTTGGCATTTTTGGATAACCGTATTTCAAGAACCACTGCTTCATTTCTTCATAAGAAAGATCAACTTTGTACACTTGCTCACTTAAAAATATAGCAAATAGCATGCCAACCGCTACTCCATCACCGTGAGTAATATTCCCATATCCTAACTCTTTTTCAAGAGCATGTCCTAACGTATGCCCAAAATTCAAATGGGCACGTACACCTTTTTCTGTTTCGTCTTGTGACACAATATTCGCTTTCACAGGAATCGCCTTCGTTAATATATGAATTAACTTTTCATCACGAAGATCCGTTAACGTTTGCACTTCTTCTTTTAACCAATGATATAGCTCTACATCACCAATAAGAGCATGCTTTATCACTTCTGCATAACCTGATCGCCACTCTTTTTCAGGAAGTGAATGTAAAAATGGCGTATGATATACAACAGCTTCTGGCTGATGAAATGCTCCAATCATATTTTTTCCTAGTGGATGGTTAATTGCTACTTTCCCGCCTACTGCGCTATCGTGAGCTAATAAAGTCGTTGGAACTTGGACAAAGCGAATACCACGCATAAACGACGCAGCAACAAATCCAGCCAAATCTCCAATCATTCCGCCTCCAAGTGCGATGATTAAAGAATTTCTATCTAATTTATTTTCAAGAGCCGAAGTGTGAGCCTCATAGAAATTTTCAAAAGACTTCTCTTTTTCGCCACTCGGTACAACAAACGAAAATACTTTTTGCTCTACTTGCAATGCATCAACAACTGTCTGTAAATGCAGTGATGCAACAGCTTCATCAGAAATGATCATTATGTTAGATACTGCAGGATTCATTTTTTGAATAAGCGTTGTTAAGTGTGACAACGCCTCCCTTCCAACATGTACATCATATTCTTTTGATTTCGTTTGAATATGTATGTTCTCCATTAAAATCCCCTCGCATATTCATTATGTTTCTCAATATTTTCACGTATAAGATCGATACGATCTAATCCAAATTGTTCAATTAAAGCTGTTGCGAGCTCCCAAGCCACAACAGCTTCAGCCACAACGCTAGCTGCTGGCACTGCACAACTATCTGAACGTTCAATACTCGCTGTAAAAGGTTCTTTCGTATCAATATCAACACTTTGAAGCGGTTTATATAATGTCGGTATCGGTTTCATAACACCGCGCACAACAACCGGCATACCAGTTGTCATGCCACCTTCTAATCCACCTGCATTGTTCGTTTTTCTTCTGTACCCTTGCACTTCATCCCAAAGGATTTCATCATGCACTTCACTTCCAGGTCTATGTGCTGCTTCAAAACCAATTCCAATTTCAACACCTTTAAAAGCGTTAATACTCATAATTGCCGCTGCTAATTTTGCATCTAATTTTCTATCATAATGTACATAGCTACCTACTCCAATTGGCATTCCTTCTACAACTACTTCAACAATACCACCGATAGAATCACCATTTGCCTTCGCATCATCAATTGCTTGCATCATCTTTTTACCGGCCTCTTCATCTAAACAACGTACAGGAGATGCTTCTGTAGTACTTTGTAATTCCACAATAGAGTTATATTTAATATTTGCTGCCTGTACACCACCAATCTCGATAACATGTCCCGCTACTTGTATACCTAATTCCGCTAATATTTTTTTTGCAACTGCACCAGCTGCAACACGAACTGTCGTTTCACGTGCTGAAGAACGCTCTAATACATTCCTCATATCTCTATGACCATATTTAATCGCACCATTTAAATCTGCGTGTCCAGGTCTAGGTTTCGTAACTTGCCTTTTCATTTCTTTCTCTTCCTGCTCAGTTAACGGCTCTGCACCCATAACCTTTGTCCAATGTGTAAAATCACGATTTTCAACAACAAGTGCAATCGGGGACCCCATCGTCTTCCCATGCCTAACACCACTTACAATTTGCACTTGGTCTTTCTCAATTTGCATACGTCTACCGCGTCCATATCCTTTTTGTCTTCTAGCTAATTCTTCATTTATATCATTCGCTACTAAAGATAACCCTGCCGGAACACCTTCTAAAATTGTCGTAAGTTGCGGACCGTGGGATTCACCAGCTGTAATATATCGCATACGTTATTCCTCTTTTCGCATATGTATTTATCCCGCTACATAAAGCAGCTATATTATCTTCCATCACTCTTTAAAATACAAAGAAATTATATAGTAAATCGAATGTTTGCTTTCCCTACTTGTAATTGTTCGATTATTTTCATAATAGTAGACCTTTTACTTTACATACCAATATATCATAACAGTCCTAACTTCGTAACTAATCGAAATAAAAAAAGTGCAAGAAGAATACCCCTATTCTTCTCGCACTTTTTACTATTATCACAGTTATTAAAGCGTTTACAAATTATTTCAAAATAATTAGTAAATCCATTGATTCATTAATTTTGAGTAGTCTACTAATTCTTCTTCCTTAAAGAAAATAGCAATCTCGCGCTCTGCACTTTCTAAAGAATCCGAACCGTGGATTATGTTTTTCGCAACAGTTACACCGAAATCTCCGCGAATTGTTCCCATATCAGCTTCATGTGGTCGTGTTTTACCCATCATATTGCGTGCTGTATCTACTACATTTTCACCTTGCCATACCATTGCGAATACAGGACCAGATGTAATAAAGTCTACTAATTCACCAAAGAAAGGTCTTTCTTTATGCTCACCGTAGTGTTGTTCAGCAATTTCCGGAGTAACTTGCATTAATTTTGCACCAACTAATTGAAAGCCCTTTTTCTCAAAACGAGCTACAATTTCCCCAATGAAGGCACGTTGTACACCGTCTGGTTTTACCATTAGAAATGTTTTTTCCATAAAAAATCTCTCCACTTCTGAATTATGTATGTAATTGTATATCCCCACACACATATTAACACCCTTATCACAATTGCGCAATAGTTTTGAAATAGAGAGATTATTTTATTTTTTAGACAAAACACTAAAATTTTCGTTTTCCAATATACTTTGCGACATTTTGCAACGCATACTTCGCCTGTCCACGAGGGAGTGGTTTTATTATTTCTAATGCTTTATGTAAATAACGTTCACTAAACGAAAATGCTTTATCAATAGCTTCGCTCGCTTTAATATCATCAATAATTTCTTTCATTTCACTTGCTGTTGTATTTTCATGCACAGATGTAATTTTTTGACGAAGAACTGGATCTTCCATGGCATACAAAACAGGTAATGTAATGTTACCTTGTAATAAATCACCACCAGCAGGCTTTCCAAGCTTCTCTTCTGTCGATACGAAATCTAAAATATCATCAATAATTTGATAAGACATACCAACAAAATATCCGTACCAAAATAGACGATTTACAGTATCACGATTAGCACCAGCAGCAATCGCTCCCAACTGACAACTTGCGGCGATTAACAATGCTGTTTTTCGTTTTATCCTTCTTAAATACGTTCTTAAATTTTGATCATAGTTATACTTATCTTTAATTTGTTCGATTTCACCTTTACAAACTTCTAAAATTGTATGAGACAACGCTTGATGTGCATCTGGAATTTCTATATTTGTTATACATTCAAGAGACTTCGCAAACAAGTAGTCTCCTGTATACATTGCAATACGATCTCCCCATTTCGCATTCACTGTTGCGCTACCGCGTCGTAAAAACGCAGCATCAATGACATCATCGTGAACAAGCGAAGCCATATGAATTAGTTCTAATGCAACCGCAACATGCTTAATTGCATCTAACTTATAATCCCCAAATTTCCCTGCAAGCAAAACAAAAACAGGGCGAATCCGCTTCCCACCTGCTTCAATAAGCTGTAATGCCGCTTCTTCTACTAACGGCTGCTCAGAAGCAACTGTCTTCTTCAATTCTTTTTCTATAACATTAATATCCGATCGTAAAAAAGAGTACATAAGTTGTAACTTCATATTGTTCACCTTAACCTAAAACGTCTTTTTTCTATTTTCTATTTTGATTCTGGTTTAATACCTAAATGCATAGCTGCTACACCAAAAGTAAATGGTTTCACTTGCACATTCTTAAGCCCAGCTTCTTCAAACATACGTGCTAACTCTTTCATCCCTGGGAATGTACTAGCAGATTCCTGAAGCCATGAATATTCTTTATAACTTTTCGCAAACATCTTTCCAAATAACGGCATGATATATTTAAAGTATAAGACATATCCTTGACGAAAACCTATCATCGTTGGTTGAGATGTTTCCAGGCAAATTACTTTTCCACCAGGCTTTACTACACGCGTCATTTCTTTTAATACTTGCATGTAATCCGGAACGTTACGTAACCCAAAACCAATCGTTACATAATCAAACGTATTATCTTCATAAGGAAGTTCCATTGCATTTCCATGCATAAGTTCTACTTGCTTTAATTCTAAAGCTTCTACCTTTTGTTTACCGACAGCTAGCATATTTTCGCTAAAGTCTAAACCGTAAACCTTCCCATCTTCACCTACAGCTCCCGCTAGTGCAATTGTCCAATCTGCCGTCCCGCAGCATACATCAAGTGCCTTACTCCCGGGTTTCACATCCATAATTCGCATCGTTTCTTTGCGCCATGCCTTATGCCTTTGAAAACTAATTACAGAATTCATCACATCGTATTTATCAGAAATTTTCTCAAATACGTCATGTACTCTTTCTTCTTTTGATTGTTGCATGCTCGTACCTTCTTCCAATGTAAAGTTGCTTATGTCCTTGATTTATCTCTTAACATAGAAATTATCTCATTAACTTCTGTATGATTCTCTAAAAAATTTTCTTCCTGCTTTCTCATTTCCATAAGCCATTCATTAATAACTGTTTCCAAATTTTCATCATCATCCAATGAGATTTTTTGGACTGCTTGAAAAACAGGTGAATTTTGTTTATCAGCATACAATTGACACTCTTTTTGAAGACGATTTTTTCCTAACACATAAGTTATATATGGTTTCCAATTAGATAACTGAAAATGATCACATGTTTTTTGCAAAAGCGCAGATTCAATTATTACTACACTTTCCATTATGTCTTGAATCGTCACATGTGCTTTTTGATATAGCATAATTTTATGTTCATTAATCTCCTTAATTCCTTCAGCAAGTGCACGAATTAAGATAATATCACAATTCATTGACAATAAGTAATAGTATAGACCACTATAATAATCCCCTGCAAGAACTGTCAATTGACGACGCTTATGGAATCCACTCGTCTCTTCGTTTGCTTTATTTGATACTTTTTCATGTGTATCAAGAGCAATTTGTACAAGCATAATCGTTACGACATAATGATCAATTTGTTCTTTATGTATATTTGCACTTTTTAATGCACCGTATAACAGCGCTATTTTTTCTTCATCAATAAATGGTTCTTCAATATAGTTTATAAAATAAGGATGGCGTAATTTCTCCATCAATTTCTCTTTAATACCCGCATACCCTCCGTAGATGTCACACACAAAAAATCACCCTTGTTTTCTAATTCATAAAATTTATTATAACACATACATTCTATTTTCTATAATCAAAACTTGGCTACTTCTGCCAAACTGCCACCGAATAAAGCCTCAACTTTTATTCATACAAGTTATCTTCGTCTCTAACAACTACAAACATTCATTTCCACAAAAGGCAGAAGTAATTTCCAACCTTTATATTCTTGCTCTTTAACATTAAAACTATATCATTTTTTTGTATATAAAAAAAGAAAAGCAGTTTCCCGCTCTTCTTTAATTCGTCTTAATAAACGATAAAATTTCACTACGTGCTGCTGCATCATTTTCTAACACGCCGCGCACCGCAGTCGTTATTGTTTTCGCACCAGGCTTTTTCACACCACGCATCGTCATACACATATGCTCTGCTTCTACTACTACCATTACACCATGCGGCTCTAGTACTTCCATAATAGAGTTAGCTACTGTTGATGTAATTCGTTCCTGTAGTTGCGGACGACGCGCAATTGTGTCTACAGTACGGGCTAATTTACTTAGCCCTGTTACTTTTCCACCTCGCGGAATATATGCAACGTGAGCAACTCCATAAAACGGAACAAGATGATGCTCACACATCGAATAGAATGGTATATCTTTTACTAATACAAGCTCTTCGTGGTCTTCTCCGAATACTTTGTGTAAATGCTCTTTCGGATCCTCATGCATCCCTGAGAATACTTCTGCGTACATTTTCGCAACACGTTTCGGTGTATCAAGTACTCCCTCGCGATTTGGGTCATCTCCGATTGCCTCTAAAATAAGACGTACTGCATGTTCAATTTGTTCTAAATTAACTTTTGCCATCCGCTAGCCCTCCCGAAAAACCTAAAAGTGATACGAACACATTCTAGCATATTTATGTTTTTAAAAGCAAAAAGAAGAGTTTCCAAAAAGGAAACTCTTCTTCCCTGTTAATATGTAAGGATTATTTAACCGCATCTTTTAACGCTTTACCAGGTTTGAATGCAGGTACTTTACTTGCAGCGATTTCAATCTCCTCACCTGTTTGTGGGTTACGACCTTTACGAGCCGCACGCTCACGAACTTCGAAGTTACCGAATCCGATTAGTTGTACTTTATCACCTTGTTTTAAAGCTTCTAAGATAGAATCAAAAACAGCGTCCACTGCTTTTGTTGCGTCCTTTTTAGAAAGGGAACTTGCTTCTGCAACAGCATTGATTAAATCTGTCTTGTTCATGCCATTCACCTCCTCCCAAAGATAAGACTGTATAATGATCATAAAATGAGTCTTACTTTCATTTGTAGGCAATTTTTACAAATTCTATACTACAAAGATGTAGATAAATCATTATCAACGCCTATATTATACGATTCTCCTTTATAATTCAATATTTTTAAGGAAATTGTTACTCTAAAAATGTGAAATTCTGATGAAACTTGACAATTTACAACAAAATATTAGATAATGACTGTTTATTTTTCTATTACGTACTCAAAAAGAAAAAATCCCTCTGCAATTAGAGGGATTTTTTTCTTATAATATAATCGCAATTAATCCGCCAGATCCTTCATTAATAATTCTTTCTAGCGTTTCTTTTAATTTATAACGAGCATTTTCTGGCATTAGAGATAACTTCGCTTGAATTCCTTCTCTAACAATAGAGCTAAGAGAGCGCCCAAATATATCAGAATTCCAAATTGATAGCGGGTCATCTTCAAAATCTTGCATCAAGTAACGAACTAGTTCTTCACTTTGTTTTTCAGTACCGATAATTGGTTCAAATGTTGATTCTACATCCACTTTAATCATATGAATAGACGGCGCAACCGCTTTTAATTTAACACCGAACCTTGAGCCGTGACGAATAATTTCCGGTTCATCTAAGCTCATATCAGCTAATGCAGGCGCTGCTACTCCATATCCGGTTTGTTTTACCATCCGCAGGGCATCCGCCACTTGGTCATACTCTGTTTTCGCATGAGATAAATCGAGCATAAGCTTTAATAAATGATCTTTCCCTCGAATCTCTACTCCTACTACTTCTTTTAAAATTTGATCATACAATTCATCTGGCGCATATAAATCAATCTCTGCCACACCTTGCCCCATATCGATGCCAGCTAGACTTGCTCGATCAATAAATTCATATTGACTAAACTGCCAAACGACACGGTCCACATCACGAAGACGTTTTATATCCTTTACAGTCTCTTGAACCGCTTCCTGATAACTTTGGCGTAACCAATGCCCTTCATTTAGCACCATTACCCAGCTCGGAAGGTTTACATTCACTTCTAAAACCGGGAACTCGAATAATGCTTCTCGCAGTACGTTATACACATCTGTTTCTCTTAAACTCTCTACACTCATCGCAATTACTGGGATATCATATTCTTCTGATAAACTTTGACGTAACTGCTCCGTATCTGGATGGTATGGCTGTACAGTATTGATAATCATAATGAAAGGCTTTCCTACTTCTTTTAACTCATTTACAACGCGTTCTTCTGCCTCTATATAATCTCTTCTTGGAATTTCACCAATTGTTCCATCTGTTGTAATAACGACACCAATTGTTGAATGCTCTTGAATTACTTTACGTGTTCCGATTTCTGCAGCTTCATGGAATGGAATAGGCTCTTCATACCAAGGAGTATTAATCATGCGCGGACCATTCTCATCTTCATAGCCTTTTGCTCCTGGAACCGTATATCCAACACAATCTACTAATCGAATATTCACTTCAAGACCTTCATCTACTTCGATAGAAACCGCTTGGTTTGGAACAAACTTCGGTTCCGTCGTCATTATTGTACGACCAGCAGCACTTTGAGGCAGTTCATCCTGCGCTCTTTGACGGTCTGACTCATTTTCAATATTGGGAATAACAACAAGTTCCATAAACTTTTTAATAAATGTTGATTTCCCTGTTCGAACAGCTCCTACAACTCCAAAATAAATATCACCGCCTGTGCGTTCCGCAATATCTTTAAAAATATCTACCTTTTCCAAGTGATTCCCTCCCTCAATATTTTTGGGAATAATTCCACGTTTATAGTCAACTAATACCTTCTCTAACGTTGCCTATAATATCTGATATAATATAATGGTATTCTAGAAGTTCGGACAATATATCATATAATTTTGTCCAATTTCATATGACTATTTAAAAATACCTTTTGTTTGCATCGCAAGTTGTATAACATAAAAAACCTTTCTTCTAGAACTTATTCACTAAAAGAAAGGTTCATGACTTATGATTTCAAAAAAATTGGTTCTCCATTTTTTACTGTATACGGCAAAGAGTATGCAGGAACAAACGGGGAATCCTTCGATAATATACTCCGGATATCTTCACCTTCTTTAAATTGTCCTTCATTTTTTTTCAACGCTTCATATAAGTCGATTCTATAATCAACAAACAATTCTCCTTTTTCATTAATTACAAGAGGGAGACCCTTTCCTGAGTACGGACTTGTCACTTGTGGTACATCTTTATATCCTAGTTTTTTGAAGTCTAATTCATAAACACCATCTGTGATCACTTTTTTAAAAGGTGGATATTGATGTTCATCACGATACATCCTTAGCTTCAATGCCACTTCTTGAATTTGTTCCGCCATTCTCACATCAATTAACTTTACTGTCGGATTTTTTTCAACATCTATTAATACATATTGATATACTCCACCACTTTCATACGCATTCCCTGGTGCCTCTTGTATGTACCTTGGAGCAATTTTTTGAAAATCAATTGGATACTTCTGATAAATCGGCGTACTCATATCACGCGTCTTAATTGGTAATAAACCATCCGTTTGCTCCTTATATGTATTAATGGCTTTTTGTACAACTTGCAACTGGTCTTCATAAGGAATAGCACTTTGTTTCATATTTTCTCTTGGATACATACACCCTGTTAAAATGCTCATGCAACAAAATATTAAAATAATATGGATTTTTTTCACTGACAATCACCTTTTCATGCTAGTATGGACTGTTGCTTTTGTAACATTTACCGACTACACATCCTTTATTGCTCAATAGGGCCACTAAATACAACAAGGAAGATAACAATTCCCGATACAATCATGAGGGTGTACGCTACTAAAGCTGTAATCCCTTTCAAAAATTTATTCTTCATTTTATGCCTACTCAATAAAATAAAACTTACTGCAAGAAACATAAATCCAATTGCCCCTAAAGCAAACCACATTTTCATAAGCCCTTCCGACATATATACACCCCTTTACTTTCAATCTATTTTTATACTATTTTAACAAATTAAAATCTTTAAACAAATAAAAATCATCATTTTTCCGTGAATTGATGATTTTTATTTAAAATAATAAAACCGAAGCACGAAATGATGCGCTTCGGTTGACCAAATATGCCCTTAACAGCTCTATTCCCATTCTTTCATAACTATCATATGCATTCTCTAAACTCTTTGTTTCTCATAATTTATTTTTTAAACATTTTACTTAACGAACCAAAATCCGCCGGCATATTATTGTTAATAATCGCTTTTACAATTTGATCCTCTTGCTCTTTCGGCACTTCGCGTCCTGCCATTAGAGCAACTTGATGAATCAATTGGCGAAGCACTGTCTCATCACGTAAGTTCGCATTTTGAACAGACGACGCTAATTTAAAAATATCTTCTTTGTTCACTTTCGCTTCTTTTTCAATGTTATTAAAAATGTTGTTATCCATTCTTTTCACCCTCTCCTCAAGTTACTCTTCATCCTATGCAGAGATGAAAAATTGGTGAAAAGACCCATAAAAAATAAAAAACGGTAGAAGTACGAAATGTACTTCTACCGCTTTCTTTATAACAAATCAGGTACCGCTTCAACTTCATGTTTTCGAACACGTCCCATCAATGAGCCTACTGCATCTTTCACATTATTCCCATTGAACAGCACGTCATATAAAGCAGCTGTAATCGGCATTTCAACTTCCATTTTCTCTGCCAATTCATGAGCAGCTTTCGTTGTTCTTACACCTTCTACAACCATACCCATACTTTCTAGCACTTCTTCTAAAGAGTGCCCTTTTCCAAGCATATTTCCAGCGCGCCAATTTCGGCTATGCACACTTGTACAAGTTACAATTAAGTCTCCCATACCAGTTAGACCAGCAAACGTTAACGGATTTCCGCCCATTTTTCTTCCTAAACGAGCAATCTCTGTTAAACCACGTGTCATTAATGCCGCTTTCGCATTATCACCTAATCCAAGCCCGTCAGTTATCCCCGCAGCTAGTGCAATAATATTTTTTAAAGCACCACCAAGTTCAACTCCAACGATATCTGGGTTTGTATATACACGGAAATAGCTATTCATAAACAAATCTTGTACTCCCTCAGCCGCTTCCATACGCTTTGCTGCAGACGTAACAGTTGTCGCTTGACGCAACCCAACTTCTTCAGCGTGACTCGGCCCAGATAGTACAACAACATCCTTAATCAAGCTCTCTGGAATTTCTTCCTCAATCACTTCCGAAATACGTTTTGACGTACCTGGTTCGATTCCTTTACTTGCATGAATCCAAGTAATTGGCTCTGTAACAATTTCTTTCATCTCTTGCAATACGTCTCGGTACGCTTTCGTCGGTACTACTAGCAGTACTGTATTTACATCTACTAATGCTTCTTCTAAAGAAGAGTAGGCTACGATTGTGCTTGGCAATGTAATCCCTGGAAGATATCTACTGTTCTCACGCTTCGTATTAATTTCATTCATGAGTTCAGGACGGTTTCCCCAAATACGTACATCATGCCCATTGTCAGCTAATACCATCGCTAACGCTGTTCCCCAGCTACCTGCTCCTATTACTGTGATTTTTGTCATAAAATCACATCCTCTCCATTAGTCTCTTGCTCTAGCGATAATGTGAATCGGCGTTCCTACAAAACCGAATGCTTCACGTAAACGATTCTTTAAGAAGCGCTCATATGAAAAGTGCATTAATTCTGTATCGTTTACAAATATAACAAATGTTGGTGGTTTTACCGCAACCTGTGTCGCATAGAAGATTTTCAGACGGCTACCATTATGTGTCGGTGTTGGATTCATCGCTACCGCATCCATAATTACATCATTTAATACATTCGTTTGTACACGGATGCTATGGCTTTCATTTACCTCATTGATAACCGGTAATAACGTTTGTGTACGCTTTTTCGTTTTCGCAGATAAGAATACAATCGGTGCATACTCTAAAAATTGGAAATGAGCACGGATGTTTTCTTCAAATGCTTTCATTGTTTTTTCATCTTTTTTCACTGCATCCCATTTGTTTACAACGATAATAACAGCTCGTCCTGAATCATGAGCATATCCAGCGATTTTTTTATCTTGCTCAATAATTCCTTCTTCTCCGTCTAAAACGACTAAAACAACGTCAGAACGTTCAATCGCTCTAAGTGCACGAAGTACACTATACTTTTCTGTACTTTCGTATACTTTCCCTTTTTTACGCATACCAGCTGTATCGATGATTACATAATCTTGATCATCTTTACTATATGGTGTATCAACAGCATCACGTGTCGTTCCCGCTATATTACTTACAATTACACGTTCTTGACCAAGAAGTGCATTTACAAGTGATGATTTCCCTACGTTTGGACGTCCAATTAAAGAGAAACGGATTGTTTCATCGTCATACGCTTCTTCTTCAATCTTTGGAAAATGATTTGCAGCTTCATCTAACAAATCACCAAGTCCTAAACCGTGTGTACCTGAAATCGGGAATGGCTCGCCAAATCCTAATGCATAAAAATCATAAATATCACTACGCATGTCTGGATTATCAACCTTATTTACCGCAAGTACAATTGGTTTTTTAGAACGGTATAAAATTTTAGCAACTTCTTCATCTGCTGCAGTTACACCATCGCGACCATTCGTCATAAAAATGATAACATCCGCTTCATCAATCGCTACTTCCGCCTGTTGACGAATTTGTGTCAAAAACGGCTCGTCTCCAATATCAATTCCACCTGTATCAATAATGTTAAACTCATGATTTAACCATTCTCCCGCACTATAAATACGGTCTCGCGTTATACCTGGTATATCTTCTACGATTGAAACTCTTTCTCCAACAATTCTATTGAAAATAGTAGATTTCCCTACGTTCGGGCGGCCTACTATCGCTATTACTGGTTTCGGCATATACTTTCATCCTTTCAACTTGCTTCTGTTTATTATGTAAAAAACCCTTCTTTGTGCAAGAAGGGATTTGCATTCCAGAATATTTCTCAACGTATCAAAACACCTCACATTATACCACACGTTACTAATGTTTCACAATAATATATACATTATCTTGTAAGCGATGTGCAATACCATCTAAAATAGCCTCTAAATTATTTGCAACAAATTCCAGTTCCTCTGTCGACTCGCAAATAAATAAAGGGGCACCACCTGCAAATTTCTCTGGCGTTGTTGTAATGACTGCGAGAATAACACTTTCTAACATCATCTCTTATCTCCCCTTCCTTTCGGAGCTTCTGATGACATATGAACAGCACTCTCTAATGTTGGTACATTTCCGATTACCCCTATCGCTTTTTCTGCATCTTGATCTTGCGGCAGAACAAAAACCCCAACTCTCCCATCCTCTAAATCACGCTTCGCTAACGGTACAAGTGCCGGCGTTCCAGAATCTCTATATATTCCTAAAGCAACCGAAACATCATGTAAAATAGCTTGCCGTTGTCCTAAGTTTGAGATTGTAACCATCGCATCTATCGATTTCGGTTTTAAAATAAATCCCATTCCATATTTCATAATTTCTTCTTGCCTTGCTGGCAATCCAATATTCATAATGTAAATATTATCAATATAAAGTCCTGCTCCTTCAAAACGAAGTGGAACGTGCTCTATTTCTACAAGGTCATGAAGTCTTTTACCTGACATTAATTTTTTCGCAATGAAAAAACTTACTATACCAGTAATTACCCCGGCAATCCATGAATCGAATCCTATATACGCAAACGTTGTTACAAACGACGTTAACATCGCCAAGTAGTTACGACTTTCAAATACTAATGCAATTCCTTCAATGTATGTATTACCACGTGGTACGAGCTCATATCCATCTAATTGTTGAAGCGTATTTCTTTCCATATTGCGCACATCACGAAATTGCGTCGCTGCTAACGTAAGAAATGTAATTGCAGAGAAATCTTTTTTCAAAACAGACGGAATCGCAATTGCTCCTAAGGCAGCCGCAATTAATCCCATCGCGATATGAATAATTTTCCCGTGAAGCCTCGTCGGATATTGCCTCGTATCGGTACGAAGCATTAACAACCTAGTTATTGTACCTGCAATTACGCCACATAAAATAGCTGGTGTATATTCAGTCATGTATTACCCTCGCCTTTCTTTTACGTGTTTTCCTCTTAAATTGTTCCATATATACCGATGCCTTTGTAATCCAAAGTAAAATCGCCATAAATAAAGTGGAAACAGCAGCAACATCTAAAAAAGCTAAACTGCCGTATTCATAAGGAAAATGTAATTTACGAAAAATAAGCGTCACCAATAATTCTCCTTGTAACATCCCTATATACAAGGAGCATAATCGTAATATGCGATCCCCGTGCAATAAAACCGATGCATACACAAGTGCACCACTTAACAGCAACAACCTATCAACCACAATCCAAATTGGATCATATACTTCTAACAAATGAAAGCTTGTATATAACATTGCAATAATAAGTGCCGAAAGTAAGGTATATAATTTTTTCCAAATAGAATATAACGCGATACCTACAAAAGAAATAATACAAAGCAAAAGGGCATTTACCGATATCGTGAAAGAAGCAATCGTCACATTTAACGGAGAACAAATAATAAAAATTAATATACAAGCACTTATCTTCCAACGAATAGATTCCTTTTTCATAAAAAAGGTCACGACAATCCACCCTATCCAAGCAACAAAATAAAAAGTACTCCCATCCATCATTTCACCTCCTATGATTTCCATTATGGGAACTTTTTATGAAAGTTAATCCTCCTTTTCTTTGTGCATAGTTTTTCTCATAACAGCAAAACTTTTAATAAGGAGGTGTAACTCACAATGGGTAAAGATCGCCAAGAACGAAAGCTAAGAGAATCACGCCGCGTTGAATCTGATCGCGACCAATCGCTTCAATATCCCGGTGCAACAAGTCTTGATACACCGGAGCAAGCTCGAAAGCAAAATCAGCATTAAATAAAGTGAAACTTCAGTGGGGGTATCCATCCCCACTGATTATTAGCCCACACCAATCGAGCTGCCCTCAAATAGGCAATACAAAAAGACGGTTTCGATATTGTACGAAACCGTCTTTTTACACAATTATTTTATTTATTTCTACTCGTAATATAATTCTTTTGTTTTCGCATTATAAACCCTATCACTCAACGAGGCATCAATCGTAACTACACCTGTTGGTTTTTTAGAATATGTAATAACATAATACGTATGTAGAGAAGGATCTTTACTCTTTACCTCTACACGTACATAATCCGTCTCTCCTATCTCATTTAACTTTCGCTCAACCTCTTTTTTCACACCTACAATATCTTCTTTTTCTCCTTTAATTTCCCTACTCACAATGGTATTTCCTTGATCAGAAAGCAATACTACTTCAGCATTACTTAAACTTACTTCATTTGGTATATTAAAATAATAAATTGCATACGAATCTTCCGATGGATTTTTGTCTTCTCCTAATTCCCTTGATAAAATTAGTGCTTCTATTCCACTTCCTGCATTCACCGTTGGATTCCTATACAATTCATTCCCGACTGCGATTGCAATATTGGCCGTTTTAATTGCTGATTGTGCTGTTGTTGAACTAGAATCTCCTTCTCTTACATTTGAAGTTAATGAAATTTCAACCTTTTTATTATATCCAGAAACCGCTGTATCTTCTCTTATATTTCGTGCATGGATGTTAACATCTTCACTATTATATGTAATGCGTCCTATTGTATTTTTACTATTTGAAGATACATTATCTCCTTTTTTATTAACATCCTCATCCCCTAAATTATCGTAAATTTTCCCTTGTTTCTTTTGGCTCTTAAATAGCAATCTCTTATCTTGTTTTATCGCTAACCAGCTATATAGAGAGGAATACTTTCTTACTTTTGCCATGTTTCTCTCCACAAACATGGCAAAAGTAAGAATCCTCCAATAATTCAGCAGCACATTTTCTACATTTCTTCATTTTTATAACCCCTTTTTTCAATTTTAGCTTTTCTGCACGATATTTATATATACTTTTATTATAATTTAAATTCTCTCTTTTTTCCATTTATAGAATTATATAGAATGATAACTTCTCGCCCTCCCTCTTCATTTTACGAAAATAATACGCAAAAAAATCAACCGGATGGTTGATTTTTTATCGCCTACTATAATGTGCAGTGTCAATCCCTCGCTGCGCTAACCAATGGTACGTTTCACCTTTTACAACAAGAGGTACAGATTGTAACTCTTCTATCGTCTTCACGCCAAGAGCTGTCATAATAAATTTTAAATCTGTATGTAAAAGATCAATTTCATCCACTAAATTCTCAACACCATCTTGTATTAAAATACGTAAAAAGTATCCAGCAAACGCAGTTGTATTCGCCCCTAATGCGATTGCCTTTGCCACGTCAAGTGCTGTTTGTATACCCCCAGATGCAATAAAAGAGAGGTTATTATTTGTAGAGGTTGCTTCAATAATCGAGGTAGCTGTTTGTATGCCCCAGTTATTAAAATAAGAAAGCATTCGCTGTCTTCTTTCATTTTCAACAGCAGCAAAATTCGTACCACCTTGTCCGCCAATATCAATTGCTGTTATACCTATATTCGCTAACTGTTGTACTGTTTCCTTACTCATTCCAAAACCGACTTCTTTTACGATGACAGGTACTTTACTTTTTAAAACTATTTTCTCAATCCGCTGAAGTACACCAGTAAAATCACGGTCTCCTTCTGGCATCGTTAACTCCTGTATGACATTTAAATGAATTTGCAGTGCATTCGCTTCGATCATATCAACGGCACGCTCTGCCTGTTCGACAGTTGCCTCACTTCCTAAGTTTGCGAAAAAAATCCCATTCGGATTTACTTTCCTAACAACTTTATACGAAGCCGCTTCACTTTCATTTTTTAAAGCTGCCATTTGCGAACCTACAGCCATAGCAAGGTTATGATGTTTCGCTACATATGCTAATTGCTCATTAATATGTAATGTTTGCTCTCCTCCACCACCAGTCATCGCATTGATAAAAATCGGCGAACTTAGTGAAAGTTCGCCGATTTTTGTTTCACATGTTATAGTGTCATAACTTGAATTTGGCAAGCTTTGATGCACAAAATCAATATCATGAAAGCCATGCGTACGAGACTGACCAGTAGAAAGAGCATATTCAATATGATCTAATTTACGTTTTGCCCTTACCACTTGTACCCCTCTTTATTTCTTTAATTTTTTCAGTTGTTCACCAATAATATCACTTAACTGGAAAGTAGCCGAATCAGCATTTGGCTCATATTGGCTATAATCTTCTGTTACATTATTTTCTTCAAGCGTTTCTTTTATGCTTAAAGAAATACGTTTTTCTGCTACATGGACTTCAAGTACTTTCACTTTTACTTCTTGTCCCATTTCCAATACTTCATTTGGATTTTTCACGTGACGATTTGCAATTTGAGATACATGCACAAGCCCTTCAACACCAGGTAAAATTTCAACAAATGCACCGAATGTAACAAGGCGTTTTACTACTCCCTCACGAATATCTCCAGCCTTTATTTCGCCAGCAACATTTTCCCAAGGTCCCGGCTGAGCTGCTTTAATTGATAAAGAAATACGTTGTGTATCAGCATCAACAGATAACACTTTTACCTTTACCTTTTGACCTTGCTCTAATACCTCAGAAGGTTGCTCTACACGTTCGTGTGAAATTTGTGAAATGTGAACTAAACCGTCCACACCACCAACGTTAACGAAAGCACCAAAATCCGTTAATCGTTGTACTGTTCCTTCAACAACATCTCCTTCTTTTAACGAAGAGATTGCTTCTTTTTTCTTAGAATCTAGTTCTAGTTCTACTACGGCTTTATGCGAAAGGATTACACGATTTTTTTCACGGTCTAATTCAACAATTTTCACCGCTAATGTTTTTCCTTTATAGTCAGCAAAGTCTTCTACATAATGTACTTCTACAAGTGAAGCTGGGATAAAACCACGAACACCAAGGTCCACAACTAACCCACCATTCACGATATCTTTTACAGTAACATCAAATACATGACCAGAATTAAATTTTTCTTGTAATTCTACCCACGCTTTTTCTGCGTCAACAGCTCTCTTAGATAAAACAAGATCATCATCTTCTAATTTAATAATTTTCAATTCAAGTGTTTGATCTAATTCTACAACATCGCTTGCTTTTTCAATATGAACGTTAGCTAATTCACTAATCGGAATTACGCCATCTGTTTTGTATCCAACATTTACAAGAACTTGTTTCTCTTCAACTTTCGTTACAGAACCTGTAACAACGTCACCAACTTGTAATTCTTTTGAATTCATAACTTCTTCATTCATTTTCTCTACCATGGAAATACCTCCCTACAGAATTGACAAAGCATTTTTATGTATATACGAAATGAAAACAAATGTTTTCATTTGCATGTTTAAGAATTTATCATCACATATTCTGTTTCAATACAGTTCACAAGAAACTATATTAAATCTATATAAATAGTATACAGCAAAATCATCTTGAAGAAAGTATGATTTGAAATATAATAGCGAATATATTCTGACAGTTTTTTTCCTCTGTAACTAACTTCTTACAAATTAGCCCATTTGTCAAGAAAAGAGACTTATAATTCACTTATCCTTTACATTTCAAAAAAAATAAAGAAAGAGGATAGTCCTCTTTCTTTATTTCGCAAATACTCCTGAAACAATACCCATAATTTTTTGGACAACTTCTTCAATTGATAAAGAAGTTGTATCTAATTCCAATGCATCATCAGCTTTTTTCAAAGGAGAAACTTCGCGTTCTGAATCTAATTTATCACGCCTAGCAATTTCTTCTCTTAACTGCTCTAAATTAGAATCGAAACCTTTATTCATATTTTCTAAATGTCTTCTTTCCGCTCTTTCTTCTACAGAAGCAAGCATAAAGATTTTCACTTCAGCATCTGGTAGTACATGTGTACCAATATCACGGCCATCCATTACTACGCCGCCTTTTTTAGCTAATCCTTGTTGACGACGTACCATTTCTTCACGAACAAGACGATGCTTTGCTACAATAGATACACGATTCGTCACATCTGGCGTACGAATCACTTCAGAAACATCTTGTCCATTTAAAAATACAAGTTGTGTATTTTCCCCTTGCTGAAATTCAATATTTACATTTTTTACAACTTCCATTAACTTTTCTTCATTTTCAATATCCACTTTTTGTTCAAGGGCTGCATATGTAATAGTACGGTACATTGCGCCTGTATCAATGTAAACATATGAAAGTTTTTTTGCAACCACTTTTGCAACTGTACTTTTCCCAGCAGCCGCTGGACCATCTATAGCAATCGAAATTCGTTTATCCATTGTAACACCTCATTTTTCACTTATAAAACAAAACGAAAAGCAGGTATTTTCCCCCTGCTTCTTCTCATTTGCCTCGCGTCATTAAATCCTCAATAATTGTAGCATAATCCATCATAGAAGAAAATGAAAACTACTTATTCACCTGTAAGATTTCCGCCTTATTTTTCGTGACGACACCTTCGTAATAAACAATTTTCGATAAATATTTCACTGAAGATTTATGTATAAAAAGCAGTTGGACGACAGAAAGAAAAATAAATTGAATCAGTAATATACGAATTATAATTTTCTCCACTTTTTTCAAAAAAACTCACTCCTTCCCTCTCTACACTTACACATCTACTCTCATAAATTTCCATAAACAAAACCTAACCTAATAACCACTTACCGGAGCACACTTAAAGTAATTTATTTTATTGTCATTTTCTAAGCCTACTTTTATACATTTTCATTGTCGAATTTACTCAAAACATGTTATGTTCTAAATGTATTTTTCAACTTGAAAGGGGTATAAGCATTGAAAAGAATCCTAGTTTTACACACAGGTGGAACAATTGCAATGGAGGAAGATAAAGAAACTGGGGTCGTACAACCAGGTAAAAAAAATCCTCTTTTACAATTTATTCCTGATTTAGAAGGCGATGTTGATTTAATTGTCGAAGATGTGTTCCATCTTCCATCTCCTCACATGACTCCTAGCGAAATGCTACAATTGCAAGTCATCATTGACGAAAGAGTAAAACAAGACGATATTCACGGCGTAGTCATCACGCATGGTACCGATACATTAGAAGAGACAGCTTATTTTCTTGATTTAACAGTTCAAGCAACTATCCCAATCGTTGTGACAGGGGCAATGCGTTCTAGTAATGAATTAGGTGCCGATGGTCTATATAATTTCTTATCAGCTGTAAAAGTTGCTAGTAGTAATGAAGCTGCTGAAAAAGGCGTTCTAGTCGTATTAAATGACGAAATACATTGTGCTACAAATGTAACAAAAACGCACACAAGTAATGTCGCGACATTCCAAAGTCCACAGTACGGACCAATTGGCATGGTAACAAAACGTGGTGTTGTTTTCCATCATGCTTTAGTGCATCACGAAACATGCACAGTACGACAGATTTCTAAAAACGTTGTCGTTCTAAAAGCATACGCAGGTATGGATGATACATTATTATCAGCAATCGAAACACTACCAGTAGACGGAATTGTTATTGAAGCACTTGGACAAGGTAATTTACCTCCAAGAACACTTCCTAGTCTAGAACGATTAATAGGCAAAGGAATTCCTGTCGTATTAGTGTCTCGCTGTTTCAACGGTATCGTTCAAGATGTATATTCATATGAAGGTGGCGGCAAGCAATTAAAAGATATGGGCGTTATATTCACATACGGTTTAAATGCTCAAAAGGCGCGTATTAAATTATTAGTCGCATTAGAGAATACAAATTCTCATGAAGCAATCCAAAATATGTATATGCACGATTAAAAAAGAAGCTGTCGAAGATTTCGACAGCTTCTTTTTATTCTTCTCTTGATGCAATGGTTTGCGCAATCGCATCTCCATGGAATCTACCGTTCTCGATAAATATTTCATTTGCGTTATTCCCCGCAGCAATTACACCTGCAATAAAAATATTTTCAGCGTTTGTTTCCATACTACCCTCTATATAAATCGGGCGTCCTGTTTCTTCATCAATCCGAACTCCCATTTTTGTTAAGAAGCTGTGGTCTGGATGGTAACCCGTCATAGCAAATACAAAATCGTTTTGAATTGTATTTGCCTCACCATCTACTGTATACGTCAACGTATGCTCAGTAATTTCTTTTACATGCGCATGGAAATGCATTTGAATTGTCCCATTTCGTACTAACGCCTCAAATTCCGGCAAAATCCACGGCTTAATACTTGGCGAGTATTCCCCACCACGGTATAGAACTGTTACACGTGCACCCGATTTAACAAGCTCTAACGCTGCATCTATACTTGAATTTTTACCACCTATTACAACGACATCTCGATCAAAATAAGGGTGTCCTTCTTTGAAATAATGAGCTACTTTCTCAAGTTTCTCACCAGGTACATTCATATAATTCGGATTATCATAATATCCAGTTGCGACAACAATGTATTTCGCAACATATATTTCTTTGTTTCCGTCACGCTTCGTCGTTTCAACTTTAAAAACATCACCATCTTTTTGAACTTGTTCCACTCGTTCAAATGCATTTACACGTATAGATTTACGCTTTACTACTTCACGATAATACGCAAGCGCCTGATTACGAAATGGCTTACGATTTTCTGTAATAAAAGCAACTTCACCAATTTCTAATTTTTCACTAGAGGAGAAAAATGTTTGATGAGTTGGATAATTATAAATTGCATTTACAATGTTTCCTTTTTCGATTACTAACGGATTTAACCCCACTTTTTGCAACGAAATCGCCGCTGCTAATCCGCATGGACCGCCTCCGATAATAATAACTGTTTCTTTTTGCATACCTGTTCACTCCTAGTCTTCTACCAATACACTATTTATAAAAACAAGAAAAAACCTACTTACAGCAGTAGGCACCTATCTTTATTGTATTCATTTTTCATATATTTGTCATCTAAACGAAACGTACATCCGATAGACATCTGCTAAAAACTGCTGAAATTTAATACCTTGTTTCCCTAATACATTCTCAGGATCAATCTTTCTAGCTGGATCAAGTGTTTTATGTGATACGATATCTTTTTTCGGATTCAAACCGAAGTTTTGGCATAAATACGCATGATACCACGTAAAACGAGTATATGCTTCCCAAAAGTTAACATCACCGCCATAACAAAGTTCTACCCCAATGGCAGCCTTATTCGCATCATAACCATATAAGTCATTATCCGTCGGCACACCATATCTAACATGATACGCAACTTCATTTATAGGAATAATTTCCAATATTTTTTTGTCATCTATAAATGTATGCGCCGAAGCTTTCGGTTGTATTTCATTAAAGTAATCTCGATTCCCTATCGCATTGCTACCAGGATTCCCCGTATCATGACTTACAATAAACCTTACTTTAGAAAGAGGAATTCCCGGTCGTGAACTTCCATATCCAATATAGTTACGCTCTATAGGAAACATCGCCATTACTACCAACTCCCGCTTTAGAAGATTACTTTACTTCCTTATATATGTATTCGGTAGCAATGTCCTTATCGCACATTTCTTACGCGAAGAGAAAACTGAAAATATTTGATGTGAACACCATAAATAACAAAATACTTACAGCGACTCCATAAAAACCGTAAAACCAAATACAATCTTCTTTCGTATCTAAACCGAAAAATTTATTTACCGATTGTAATAATGTGCCACGCTTACTTTGTTTGTTTCGTAATACTTCCACTCGTTCTACAACATCTGCTGGCATCATAAATCTTTGGTCTACTGTCATTTTCATCATTTATCTCTCCTTAAAATCATTTCCGTTTTGCTTATCTAAGGAAAGTATAGCACGTTTGTTCGTGCAGAACAAGCGTTCTTTTTTATTTTTTATTCTATTTTTCACCAAACCAAGTAATAATTGTGAATATAAACGCGATAATTGGTCCAACTACAACTGCACCAAATATTAAAAACAATAATCCTTCGCCGAACAGCCGAACGACACTTGTTTTTCGGGCTCTCTTAGCTCTTGCAAGTTCACCCTCTAACACCTTAACCTTTTCTTCTAATTGGTCTACTCGTTCCATCATTTCATTCCCCATATACAACACCTCATTTAATACTTCAACAAAAAACGCGATTCCCTCGAAAGGAAATCACGTTTTCTCAAAACATTATATATTATACCCAACCTCTGAAGCGACTAGCCTCAGCCATTTTACGAACACCAATCATGTATGCAGCTAAGCGCATGTTCACTTTACGAACTTGTGATGTTTCATAAATTGAATCGAATGATTTTACCATTACTTTTTCTAAACGTTGTTCTACTTCTTCCTCAGTCCAGTAGTAACCTTGGTTATTTTGTACCCACTCAAAGTAAGATACCGTAACGCCACCAGCACTTGCTAATACGTCTGGAACAAGTAAGATACCACGATCTGTTAAGATTTTTGTTGCTTCTAATGTAGTTGGACCATTTGCAGCTTCAACCACAATTTTCGCTTTAATCTTATCAGCATTTTCTTCTGTAATTTGGTTCTCAATTGCAGCAGGAACTAAAATGTCGCAATCAAGTTCTAACAGTTCTGTATTTGAAATTGTATTATTAAATAGTTTTGTTACAGTACCGAAGCTATCGCGACGATCTAGTAAGTAGTCAATATCTAATCCATTCGGATCATGTAGTGCACCGTAAGCATCTGAAATTGCAATTACTTTCGCGCCTGCATCATGCATAAATTTAGCTAAGAAGCTACCCGCATTACCAAATCCTTGAACAACAACGCGCGCACCTTTAATATCAATGTCACGTTTTTTCGCAGCTTCACGAATACAAATTGTTACACCTTTTGCAGTCGCTGTTTCACGTCCGTGTGATCCACCTAATACAAGTGGTTTACCCGTAATAAATCCTGGTGAATTAAATTCATCGATACGGCTATACTCATCCATCATCCATGCCATAATTTGTGAGTTTGTAAATACATCTGGAGCCGGAATATCTTTTGTCGGACCAACAATTTGGCTAATTGCTCGTACATAACCGCGGCTTAATCTTTCTAATTCACGGAAAGACATCTCACGTGGGTCACAAATGATTCCACCTTTACCTCCACCATATGGTAAATCAACAATACCACATTTTAAACTCATCCAAATAGAAAGTGCTTTCACTTCATTTTCTGTTACGTTTGGATGGAAGCGAATTCCACCTTTCGTTGGACCAACAGCATCATTATGTTGTGCACGATATCCTGTAAATATTTTAACAGTCCCGTCATCCATACGAACTGGAATTTTCACTGTCATCATACGAATTGGTTCTTTCAATAATTCATATACTTCGTTTGGATAACCCAATTTTTCTAATGCTTCATTAATTACAATTTGTGTTGAATTTAACAATTCAAAATGTTGTTCCCCTTGTTGTTGTGTTTTCGTTTGAGTTCCCTTTTCGGCTACCATAGTAAGTAAACCCCCTGTAATTTCACTTGTTTAGTAAACCTTCATTGCCTAGTATACACCGTTAAATTTGGAATGCAATAGAAAACGCTAACAAATATATACAAACTATTTTGTATTGCAAGCGTTTTCACTATTATTATAGTCCTTTTATTGCTTTTAGAAAAGTAAAATACTTAAATATTTAAATATTTTTTATTTTCATCAAAATACATTCGATAAAACAATTATTTCATCAAGAAATACTGATTACATTTTAACATACAGATCGGCTAGTCTTGTTACCTACACTTCGTTTTATAGATTTTAGATTTTCAGCTGAATAAAAATAAAACCTCAAGCTACGTTACATTAGCTGAGGTTTTGTTTTTTCACAAAGTAATTGTATATTTGTTCAATCGCTTGAGAATCCATTAATTCTTTACCATATTCCATTACGCGGTAAATTGTTGCTGTTGACGGATTACCGTACTCCGCTAAAATAGCTATAAAATCCGCCTTCAATAATTGAAATTGCTCTTCTTCTTCTATCCAAAGATAAAAACGATCATCCCACGTATACAACTTCCCATCAGTTACACCAAGGTTATATAAGCGATTTGACAAATTGATTACATCATCTAATGTAGCAAACTCGTAAAGTATATGTTCACTTTCATCAAGAGTCACTTGCATTTCAATAAACTCGTCACGGAACTCATCTTCTGTGTCCACTTCGTGATTTTCTTTTGTTACAATTACAACCATACCTTGAGCTTGTAGAGAAAATACTTCAACAGCAATCGGTCCATCCGCTTCAAACCCTAATTCTGTATTTGCTTCTTGCATCATATCACGGAATAGTTGCTGTACTTTCGGTGCATTTCTCCACAAATCTTCTTTCGTTAATCCTCGTTCAGATAAATCATCAAATGTTAGGAAAATTTTAATCTTATTATAATTTAAACGTTCCAGTCTCATCTCATACCCTCCCTACGTAACCATTGCATCTAATTTTTATTATATGAAATAGAAAATAGATGGTTCTTTTCGAACGACTATTCCGACATCTTTAACCATCCATCCCATTCTTCTTTCGTGTTACCAATTAGGATATTTTGAAGATTTAATTGATCTCCAATGCCTTTTCTTCCTATAAAACCACCAGAGATGTTTCCATTTTTTTCTTGCAACAAGTCAATAAATTCTACTGCCTCTTCAAGTTCTCGTTCATCATCAAAAGATATAAACAAATATTTAGGTTGTAATTGTTCAATAGCTAGTAAAATACCTTCTTCATCTAAACTTGTCCCCATATACATTGCTTGATATCCTTTTAGTCGTAAATACGTCGCGAAAATAAATCCTTTTAATATATTATTTTCTAAAACGAAAACTTTGTTAACGGAAGAATACACCGACGCATTATGATAGATCATTCCTAAACGTGTTTGTAAGAATGATACAACATATTTGAATTGCGACATTGTAATCTCATTATTACTTTTTAAAGTTAACAACTTGTTTGCCACTTGAAGAATGATGCTTGCAACAACCTTTTCCGTTGAATATATACTAAAAACCTCGTTTAATAATGCAGAAATTGTAATTTCATCAAATTCTAACAAAGCTTGTAGTATATCGTCCACTAAAACAACTTCTGTATCAGTAATTTTTTCTTTTTGAACGTTGTTCTGCAACCGATTCCCTTCTAATAACTGAACTGCTTGTCCAATCATCATCCCCTCAGAAACTTTGTTCATTAACCATTTCAAAATATGAATATGCTCTTCTGTATATAAACGATGCCCCGCACGATTTCTCTTTGGGGCAATAATATGATAGCGTCTTTCCCATGCGCGAAGTGTACTCGGTTGAATTCCGAGTATATTTGAGACAGCTTTTATATTATATTTTCCATTTGAATTCGGCATTATTTCCCTCCGCATAACGTAATGATATGTGTTTGGGAAGGCGCCCGAAAACGAAGAGGGAACAATGTTGTTCCATACCCATTACTAACAAAGAGAGTCGTATTAGAATGCTTATATACGCCACCCTTTAAATACTTTTCAGATGGAAACAACCGAATCTGGCCTCCATGTGTATGTCCACTTAATACGAGCGAAATTTGTTCATTACCAGACATTTTCTTTATTATATCTGGGTTGTGACTAATTAAAATGCGAAAACCTTCTTCTTTACAATCAGACAACGCTAAATCTAAACGATCTCGTTCTAATCCAACATCATCGATACCGAGTAAGCAAATTTTCTCTCCTAATTCAGACTCAAATACAACTCTTGTATTATCTAATACCTTCACATTATTTTCTATTAATAAAGCATCTAATTCGTGATATTCAATTTCATAGTCATTATTTCCCCATACAAAATATACAGGGGCTATTTCTCTTAACTTTTGAATATTTAAAGAGATTTGCGATAAAGGTACTCCTTTTTCAGCTAAATCACCGCCAATAATTACGATATCTGCTTTTCCTTTCACTCGTTCAATTAGCGAGCTAGAAATGATCCTTCTATGAATATCCGAAATAAAAAAAACTTTAACTTTTTGAAAACTTTCCGGAAATTCTTCGAATACTAAAGTATGTTCCAACACTGTATTACGCATCGCTTCTTTATACATTCCAAGAAGACATACAAAACCAATGCATATGAGAGTACATAATAATATAATCCATGCCATATATTTTTTACTCTCCCTCCTCGTAAAGTATAGTCCTTAATTTTATGTGGAGCTATATATCACTCATTTAGCTAGCTCTCATACTTCGTGGACTTATCTTTTATAGGAATTTTCAATTCTTGTCCTACCTTCACTTCGTCTTCTTGTAAATCATTATACTTTTTTATTATTTCTATCCCATCTTCATCTGAGAAATATTGCTTCGCTATACTTTCTAAAGTTTCTCCATCTTTCACAACATGAGTTGCTACTTTCTCAGACTGCTTCTTTGATTCAGTCTTAGCGGAATCAAAGAAAATTACTTCAAACGCACTTTTCTCAGCATTATTACTATCACTTTTTACCTGTATATACTTATCCGTATACCATAGGATACTAATAGGTAACAATATGAACAAAAATGTTAACACTCGGACGAAAATGTGATTCATTTTAAACTTTGGTTTGTTCTCTTTATTTCTATGAATTTCACTACGCGGCGGTAAACTTTCATCTTCTTCCACTTGCTCAACTTCTAACTCCTCTTCAAAATCAGGAATTCGTTTTCTCATGTTGTTCACCACCACCTTCCATTTATTTTCTTAATTGGAGCCCCATTATAAAATCAACAAGAAAGTGTGCAAAGATTGTTATAAACAAATTTCCTGTCCACTCGAATACATAACCAAAAACAAAACTAATAAAGCAGACGAAACAAAACAAAAAAGGCTTCGTTATATACCGAATATGTAACACAGCAAAAATTAAACTCGCTATTACAATTCCGAAATGAGTCTGCACTACACCTCTAAATAAAAACTCTTCCGCAAAGCCAATAATAAACGTGATAACGAGTAAATGCATGACAGAAATCCCTTGAAACATTCTATCGTTAATGCCACCATCATCAAACCAAGATTCTGGAAACACTCGCATTGCAACATAATCTAATAACACAATACAAATCGCTAACAAGCTCCCTATTAAAAGTATAGAAACCGGTTCCCATTTCCATAAACTATAAACTTCTCTTTTATCTTGAAATAATATATATGCTAGTAAACAACCGATACCAATAATGATTAGTTGTGTTATGTAGAGATTCAGTCTTATTTCTCTCGGACTCATATCTTCAACATTATGCCTTTGAATGTTCATCATTCCTCCATCTTTCCTAGGCCGAAAAGCTTTTGTAACTCTGTTTCCCAATTATAGTCGAAAACTAACTGTTGCGCTCGTCTTTTTTTATAATCCGTTTTTGTAATACCACAGTAATCACAACAGTTTTCTATCTCTTTTTCTTTTCTATAACCGAATTGTTGTAATAAATATTCACGTCTACATCCTTGAACTTGTATCCATGACTTCATATTTTCTAGCTCACTATATTTATTACGCATTCTCACTTCCACTTCCGCTATTAATCTGTGCATTATTTCATCTGACAAGCTCTCTAGCATGAGATTTCGCTGTTGTATGATTCCAAGATGTTCGAGATGATAACGTGTAAAGCGCCAATATTGTTCATTAAATCTTGCTGCATTATAACAAATTTCTTCTACATCTTCTAATGGTAATACTTTCGTTTGAAACATTCTTTCTTGTAGTAACGAAAATAAAAATTGTATTTGCGATTTACTTGGTAATTCATCTTCAATGATTGAAATTGGCAAATCGTGATCCAATGGACTACATAATAAAATGGCTATACTCAATTCTCCATCTCTTCCCGCTCTTCCAATTTCTTGTAAATAGGAAGCTACATTTGTCGGATATTGAAAATGAATAATATATCTTGTATTCGCCTTATTTACCCCCATCCCAAAAGCACTTGTACATATTACAATTTGCAACTGGTCATTCATAAACTGTTGTTGAATTAACATACGCTCTTCATGTTCCATACCACCATGATAAAAAGCTACACCTGTAATTCCTTTTCCTCTTAAATACTCGGTTAAACGCTCTGTCCAGGCCCTACTTGAACAATAAACAATACCAGGCCCTTGCAAATACATTACATGCTCAAAAAGCGCCTCTTTTTTTTCTTCTATTGTTTCCACAAATTGCACTTCCATCGCAATATTTGGACGATCAATTGAGTACACATGCTCAGCAATATTTTTTAGATTTAAACTTTCCGCTATATCTCGCAGTACATCCTTTGTCGCAGTTGCTGTTAATGCTAGTACTGTCGGAGATCCGATACTCTCAATTACTTTATCTAATTTTTTATAATCTGGCCGAAAATCATAGCCCCATTGTGAAATACAATGCGCTTCATCTACGACAAATAATGAAATATGAATTTTTTTCAATTCTCTTATTAGAAGTTCCGACTGCAACATCTCTGGTGATACGAAAACAAATTTATAAAAAGATAGCTTTTTCATTGCTTCTCTTTTTTCAATTAACGTCCGAAAACTATTCAATGCAATAACTCGATTTTTCACGACATACTTTAATTGCGTAACTTGGTCTTCCATTAAAGATAATAATGGTGATACAACAAGCACCGTACCCTCTTGCAGAAGCCCTGGAAGTTGATAACACATTGACTTTCCCCTTCCAGTCGGAAGCATTGCTACAACATCTTTTCCTTCCAATAAGTCCGTAATAACTCCTTTTTGCCCCGGACGAAATTCAGAATATCCAAACCACTTATATAAATATTCCTCAAGCTTCATTTATACCCTCCATCCGTGCCAATACAAGACGTACTTCAAAATAAGAGATTTCCTCTCCAACCGCTTGCTTCAACACACGCAATTTACGTGTTTGTAATGCTTCAATTACTTTTGTTACTTTTTCCATTTTTTCTTTTTCCATAAACATTTCAATAGAAAATTCTTTTTCTCGTAAAGCAATTTCTACAAAATGGTCTTCTATCGTGGCAACCTTCAAATTCCGAATTGTTGCTATTTCTTCTAAAGAGCGTCCTTGTCTCCAAAGATTATATGTTTTTTTCGTTGATAAACTAAATAAATCAGCTTTCTCATTTGGATAAGATATAATTTCAGCTAATAATGGAAACTCATTTTCTTTATTGCGAACTTCTTGAATAAGGAAATGAATTGTACCCCAAAATAAAAAATACACTCGAAATATATCTTGTTTCGTAATTTCCGCTAATTGTTGTAAAGTACACCCAATACGTTTATACCCAGTTAACCGATATATTACGATTGTTGCCTCTACTGGATTATTTTTTTGTAAAAGAGTATGCATTTCCTTCCATAATCTTTTAGCCAATTCACTTCTCATATACGGTATTCCAGTGAGAAAACGTTTCACCCACATCATTATTTCTGTATCCTGTTGAATTGGAATAAATTTCGTATTCGCCTGTTGTAAATTCGAAATGGTTTGAACGATTAATGATAATCTCTTCCAAAACGTTTCACCTATTTCACCATAGTGTAAACCATTTAAATATGTCGGAAAGGCAAAGTCACCTTCCCATTTGTTTAATTGCACGTTACCAGCAGTCGTTAACACATATGTATTATCATGTATACCTTGAACTAAATCCGTTTGTAACAACTTTGCAACTTCTTGATCATAATCAGCTCTATTTAATGACTTATAAATCCCAAACAAAAAAGAAATTTGAAACATATTCCCATCTTGTAATGTTTGCGACGATCTCTTTCC
Source organism: Bacillus sp. TH25 (assembly GCF_016650935.1). Classification (NCBI taxonomy): domain Bacteria; kingdom Bacillati; phylum Bacillota; class Bacilli; order Caryophanales; family Bacillaceae; genus Bacillus; species Bacillus sp. TH25. Next base: position 411,992 of record NZ_JAEKEU010000009.1, read on the forward strand.
TTTTAATAAATAATAAATCGAAGAAACGGTTCTTTCACCATTCAATTGTTTTAAACAATATAATAAAGTATATTGTAGCTGCATTACCGCTTCCACCTCTCAGTCTAACTTCATTCCTTTTTCAATACGATTGCACATTAACTGCTATTCATTTAACTTATCATATTCACACTACATGCTTGTATATATTCTATTGTATCAAACGAAATAACATTTAAGTATTTTGAAAATCTTATGAAATAATTCAAAAATAAGTTGACACTCTAATTGATAAGCATTATCATTATAATTTTATGTTGAAAAGTTTTAAAAACCGTTTTACAATAAGATTATAATTTTTTGGCGAACTTTTCACATACATATTATCAGGAGGGAAAAAATATGGCAAAATATACAATCGTTGACAAAGATACTTGTATTGCATGCGGTGCTTGTGGTGCTGCTGCACCAGACATTTATGACTATGATGATGAAGGCATTGCATTTGTAACATTAGACGATAACCAAGGTATCGTTGAAATTCCAGATGTATTAATTGAAGATATGATGGATGCATTCGAAGGTTGTCCAACTGACTCAATTAAAGTTGCTGACGAATCATTTGATGGCGACTCTTTAAAATTCGAATAGTCTTTTATTAACTTCAAAAAATCCCCCTCATACTTATGAGGGGGATTTTTTGCACTCTTTTTCATTCTCACTAACAAAAAAAACCATTAGCAGTTACGCTGCCAATGGTTTAATATTTTTAAGCATTTTTCATTTTTGCAAATACCCATACTTTCAAGCGTGAAAATAATGCTACAAATACAATTGTTACAACAATTCCTTTAATTACATTAAACGGTAATATCGCCGTTACAATAGTTTGTCGCATAATATCACTAGACATAGCTGGTGAATTTAAAAACCAAGTGTACGCTGGTAAAATAATAAAGTAGTTTAACACACTCATAATAACTGTCATAGTAATTGTACCTAGCATTAATCCTGTCGTTAAACTTTTTACTGTGCGATACTTTCGGAATAAGAATGCTGCTGGACCAATAAATAAACATCCCGCTATAAAGTTTGCTACTTCTCCTACTGGTACTCCCGTTAAACTTCCTTGAATTCCGTAATGCAAAATATTTTTTATCGCTTCTACAATTACACCTGCAATTGGACTAAAAATTATCGCCGCAATTAAAGCTGGCACATCACTAAAATCAATTTTTAAAAATGGCGGAAGCCCTGGGAATGGAAAATCCAACATCATTAGTAAATAGGCAATACTACTTAGCATCGCTACACTCACCATCTGCACTACACTGTTTTTTTGTTTCATCTTTCTCTCTCCTTTTCCATCGATCTTCTCATGGAAAGTGGAAAGGTTCTGCTATGCCTATTTTTTCATAGAACGAAAAAACCCTTTGTGATTTACACAAAGGGAGAATTTTAAGGCACATCAAACAGACGTTCAAATACTTATCTTTTTTGAACGCTTGAACCTCCATCTTCTCCCATCCAGACTGTACTGTCGGCTTTGGAATCACACCAAATCCTGCCTTAACGGCTCGCGGGCTTAGAACGAAATTATTAAATGTTCATCACCGCCGGTCGGGATTTTCACCCTGCCCCGAAGATAGACCGATATTCTATTTTCCACTTTATTATACAACAACATGATCGTATTGTGAACAAAAAAAGTGTAACTTACTAAAAATAAGTTATTGATTTTATATAATTAAAGAAACGATCACTATATTTTACAATACAACCCATATTTTTTATAATTCGGTATTTCTCTTATGAATCCCCCTAGTCATATGTCGTCAAAAGTGATAAGATGTTGAATTGTTAAGATAAGAACATTTTCTGAGTTATGGAGGAAATGTCATGAAGAAAGATAAAAGACACTCTATTCGAGAAGCAATGAAAAAGAACTTAAGAAAAGAATACTTTTATTTGAAAAAAGAATTACTTTTCTACTGTCCAATTGATCTAGGCACATTCTCAAGAGAGACATACTACGCTACTTTTGACCAAGATGGCATAAGTATTTATCAGTATGATAAAAAAACAGAAAGTAAATTAAAATTGTGTGAGCGTCATCCATGGAAGAGTTGGAATAAGGTAAAAGTTGATCACTATTTAACAACTTCTCAATTTATTTTCCAAGGTGAGCGAAACTGGATTTTATCCCTTTTCCAAAAAGGAAAAGAAGCTCAAAAAATAATTGAAGAACATACATCTTTACAAACGGAAGTTGTTTCCCGTCCGTTTTCCAAGAAACTTCCTGGTTTCCGTTCTGATACACCATTGAATAAATACATCGGTAGCATTTGTTACACTGCACTTATTGCATTTTTATTAAAATGGATGATTCCATTTCAAGCACCACAAATCGCCCTGTATTCTCTTTCAATTGGCTTTATGCTTCTTGGTTTACTTTGTCTTACAATTGGTCTAATCGAACCAACTATCGTACTATTTCGGACAAAAGAAAAAACAAGAACAAAAGTCTTTTACTTATATAGCTACTTAGCTATTACTGGATTTATATGTGTCTTTATTTTTTGGTAAAAGAAGCCGTCCCAAAAGATCTTTTGGGACGGTTTTTCGTTAGGAATAGGTTGCTCTTATTGTCGTATTTTATTGTTAGTCGATATTTCTTGTCGAAATGTCGATATAATAAGAGCTATGTTCGATATATTTCAATTTGCGTCGATATAATTTCATTTACTATCGCAATCTTAAATAAGAAGAAAATAAATCTATTCAAAAGTTATGCTTTGGGGACGTTTCCTTTACTTAACGTATAGTTGTTGATTCGGATAGATTTGCTCTTGTCGCAATCCATTCCTCACTTTAATTTCTTCAACTGTCATACTAAATTTCCGACCAATGCCAACTAAAGTATCACCTTTTTGTACAACATATAGCGATGATGACACAACTTGATTTTTTTGTTCATTTAAAACAAGCAACGGATTCATCGCATTCCTTTTCTCCATCGTCCATCTCCCTTGATGCACTTCTAAATGTAAATGCGCTCCTCGCGATTCTCCTGTATTCCCTACCTCTCCAATTAGCTCTCCTTTTGAAATGTTATCCCCTTGAACTACATATCTCTTATTTAAATGCGCATAAACAGCCTCATATTCTCCATGTTTAATAAACACAACATTTCCATAACTACTTGAAAAATAAGACTTTGTCACCTTACCATTTTGAATAGCTGCAACAGGCGTTCCAATAGGCGCAGCTATATCAATACCATAGTGTTTCCCATGTCTTGTCCCAAAATAATCACTTAGCTGCCCATCAACAGGCCATATCCACTGATTCTCTTCAGCGTAAACATGTAATTGAGATAAAAATAATATACTCAATATCACCACGCCACATTTTAACGCTTTCATATACATCCTCCGTTTTCTAATAACCGTCATACCTTCTCTATTGTGGGATATTACAGAAAAAAGTATACAAAAAAAAGAAAGTGAATTACTCCACTTCCTTCTCTTCTTTATTACGAAAAACAAGTACACTGCGGTTATATTCCACATCTTTCACTTGTAAACGTGCATTTATTACTCTAGCAAGCGCAAATAAATAATCAGATAACCTATTTACATACTTTAGAACAATTTCATTAGTTTCTCCTTCTTTTTGCAATGACACTATACAACGTTCTGCTCTTCTTATAACTGTACGTGCAATGTGTAGTGCAGCCGATACATCGCTACCGCCTGGTAAAATAAAACGCTCTAACGGCGGCGCTTCTTCTATATACGAATCAATTCGTCTCTCTAAATACTCGACCATCTCTATCGTTACTTTATAAGGGATTTTCTTCTCTACTATTGCTAAATCCCCTCCACAATCAAATAGTTCATGTTGAATATTTTCAAGTTCGTTATAGATGTTACGAAAACATTCCTCTTGTAATTTAGACATGGCATATCCGATATGAGAATTCGCCTCATCAATTGTGCCATAAGCTTCTACACGTATATGATCTTTATCCACTCGGCCACCTATGACACTCGTTTCCCCTTTATCACCTGTTTTTGTATAAAGTTTCATTTCATTATGGCACCTCTCTTTTTATTTTCATTCTGATTATTAAAGAAAAAAACTTTACCATTCTTTATTTAATTGCACTTACAAAAAAATAAAAAAACAGTAAAGCTTTTATTCATGATCAACTTTAAAAAACTTATACATCTAAATTATACGATTTGGTAAATATACAGAGAATATAGTTCCTTCTCCAACGACACTTGATACAAAAATCTTTCCGTCATGACCTTGAACAATATTTTTAGCAATCGCAAGCCCGAGTCCTGTTCCAACTTTTTTCCCGCGCGTTCTTGCTTTATCAGCTTTATAGAATCGATCGAACAAGAACGGAATATCTTCTTCTGGAATACCAGCACCTGAATCTTGCACTTCGAAAGTAAGGCCACTATTTTTCGTATTAATTACAAGTGTAACATGTCCACCTGCATTTGTATGACGGATTGCATTATCAATTAAATTCGTCAGTACCTGTTCCATACGGTCTGCATCAAACGGATATTGTTCAATTGGACTTTGGAAATCCACTGTTAATTGGACTTCTTTATCCTTTGCAATCCCTTGGAATTTACGGCCAATTTTTTCGACAAATGGATGAATATCTACTTCACCTATATGTAACTCTACATGCCCACTTTCCATACGGGCTAAATCTAATAACTCATTTACAAGTTTACCTAAACGAACAGATTCATCATAAATAATTTGAACAAACTCATTAATTTCTTCTTTCGTTTGCACAATATCATCTATAATTGCTTCACTATATCCTTGAAGCATTACCATCGGTGTACGGAGTTCATGTGATACATTTGCAATAAAGTCTTGACGCATTTTCTCCAGACGACGCTCCTCCGTCATATCTCGCAATACTGCTACAGCTCCACGAATTTTTGTCTGATTGTAAAGCGGTGTCATAAGAACTACGTAGTTACCTTTTTGCAAATTAATTTCAACAACTTGTTGTTGCTCACTTTCTACAACGAGATGGAATAGTTCAACAAGTTCAGAAGGCAGTTTTTTACTTAACTCCACTTCTTTTTCTTCTTGCCAAACTTGTAAGAAATGTTCTGCCGGTGGGTTGATAACAACGACTTCACCTTCTTGGTTTAACGTAATAACACCATCTGCCATACTACTCAAAATGCTAGCTAACTGCTCCTTTTCTTGCTGCAGGGCATTCATATTAAACTTCAACTGTTTCCCCATTTGATTTAAAGCAGTTGCAAGCTCACCAATTTCGTCCTGCGACACCATAGGGGCTTTCGTATCAAATTTCCCGCGCGCTACCTCAAATGCAACCTCACGCATTTTGCGAAGCGGTGCCGTAATTCGAGTAGATAAGAAAAATGCAAAGAAAGTTGTTAAAATAATCGCAATCCCAGCTGATAAGAAAATAAAATCAGTCGTTCTCTCCATACCTTGTATTGGAACTTGCAATGATTCATATACAAACACCGCACTTTGATTTTTTGACTGTACTGGTTTACCGACGATCATAATATCATTTTCAGTGTTCTTATTCTTCCTACTATTGGAAGCTTTTCTAATATTATTCTTAATATCCTTTTTATCTGTAAAAACAGCTGCTAATTCTTTATCATTTTTCAGATCATCTATTGTAAGAGTAACTAATCCTTCTTGTTTCGGCGAAGAAGAAATTTCCTTACCATCTTCTACAATGATAATCCTTGAAAGTGGATCAGAAAATTTGTAAGCAATATCCTCAATCGTTTTTACATCGGCACCTTCTTCAATTAATTCCGTGACACTTGTTGCAACTTTCTGAAGCCTAGCTTGACTCATATCAACATAATACGTTCTAAAAAACTGTGAAAGTAAAATAGCAACAAATCCAAGAACAAACGAAACGAGAAGTAATATGGTCATCCATAACTTCCCTACTACACTTCTCCAAAGCATCAGTCGTTCACAACCTCAAACTTGTAACCAACGCCCCAAACGGTAACAATCATCTTCGCTGCATCTGGTGATTGTTTACTTAACTTTTCACGTAAACGCTTTACATGCGTATCAACTGTACGTAAATCTCCGAAGAACTCATATTGCCATACTTCTTTTAACAATTGCTCACGGTCAAAAACTTTATCCGGTGCTTTCGCTAAAAATAATAGTAATTCATATTCTTTCGGTGTTAAGTTTACTTCATTACCATCCGCTGTAACGCGGTGCGCATCATTATCAATTGTTAAATGAGGGAACACAGTAACATCTTTCGTCGTTGTATCTTGTGTAAAGAATGTCGTTGGTACAGCGCGGCGTAATACCGCTTTCACACGAAGTACTACTTCACGCGGGCTAAACGGCTTTACAATATAATCATCAGTTCCAACTTCAAACCCTTGTACCCTATTTATTTCCTCACCTTTTGCTGTCAGCATAATAATTGGTGTCGCTTTCTTCTCACGAATCCCTTTACACACTTCGATACCATCTTTACCAGGCATCATAATATCCAATAGGATTAAATCATAATCATTTTGTAACGCCATTTCTAAAGCTGTATCACCATTATCCGCTTCTTCAATTGTGTATTGCTCTCTTTCTAAATACATCTTTAATAAACGACGAATACGATCCTCATCGTCTACAATTAAAATTCTTGATTCATTTTCCATTTCTACCCGCTGCGTACTTTTACCACAACGGTTTACACCTACCCTTCTACAATATAATGTTGCACCTATCCTCGCTTAATTAAGCATTTTTTAACGTTCTACTTCCCATATTATGCTTCACAAGAATAATAAAGTTTGTTCATTTTTTTTCCAAAACTATGTATTTTTTTTGAACAGTATATTTGGTCCTCGACATCATTTTACAGAATCAACCGCTACTTTGTCATGTTTTTCTCAAAAAAGAAGAAAATTTGACAAAAATAAAATAGGAAAGTGACATACACTCTCCTATTTTATTTCTCTATGCATATGAATGTAAACCCGCGATAATTAAGTTTACTACAATAAAGTTAAACATAATGATTGCAAAACCAATTACTGCAAGCCAGGCGGATTTTTCTCCATGCCATCCTTTAGATAAGCGTAAATGTAATACCGCAGCATAAAAGAGCCAAGTAATAAGCGCCCAAACTTCTTTTGGATCCCAACCCCAAAAGCGCGTCCAAGCGATTTGAGCCCAAATCATTGCAAAGATTAATGCTCCTAATGTAAACACTGGGAATCCTATCGCAATAGAACGATACCCAATTTCATCTAATAAATCACTATTCGTATTCTTTACTAACGGCTGAAGTGCCGCTGACACTCGCTTACGTAAAACAAGTCTTAATACAATATAAAGTAGTGTTCCGACTAACACTGACCAAATAACAGTATTTAATTTTTTCGCATTTACAATCGCGGGGACTTCAACTGTTGGCTCTAATTTATTTTCTGTCATTAACTTCCCTTCATGCGGTCCAACTAAAGCAGGGAGATTATACTTCATCTCAACTTGTTGTTCATTTTTATCAACCCATTGAAACTTCGCTTCGTATTTCATACTAGAAAATACCGTTGTGATTCCAATAAATCCAACTGTACAAACAAGTGTAAAAACTACTGTCTCTAACCAAAATGTACGCTTACTTCTTATTGATTGATCTACATTTTTCAGTAAATACATTACGCCTGTAATAAAACTAATTGCTAATATTGCTTGTCCCGCTGCCGCTGTCGTTACATGAATATGTAGCCAATTACTCTTTAAAGATGGGATAAGCGGCGAAATTTCTCTCGGGAACATACTTGCATAAGCGATTAATAAAAGAGCTACCGGTAAAGCAAATAAACCAATAATACTTACACGATATACAAAGTACATAATGATAAAAGCTCCCACAAGCATCATGCCGAAAAATGTACCAAATTCAAAAAAGTTACTAACTGGTGCATGTCCTGATGCAATCCATCTTGTAACAAAATATACTATTTGCGCAATAAATCCTAAAATTGCTATAGTTATACCTATATTTGCCCATTTATGACCTTTTTCTTTAATTGCTCCTCCAAAAAATAAAGTTGCAATTAAATATAAGATGAACGCGGCGAACAGAAAATTACTACTTATTTGTACCATATCGTTTCCCCACCTTAACTAGTTTTTTTATCATTTATTTTATCGTGTGGTTGTGGAATCGCTGTTCCTTCTAGTACTCTTTCAATATCTTTCTTTAAGCCGAACCAATTTTTATTCGTATGGCCTGCAACCCACCATTCATCATTAACACGTTGTATCCAAATACGGCGATGGTTCCAATACATACCTTGAATCACACCAACCATAAATATAAATCCTCCAATACCGAGAATCCAAAGCGTCAAATCTTTTCTTACTGTAAGAGCTGTTGCATTTTGCATTTCCACACCTGCAAATGACATTTTATATTTATTATTCCCGTCAGGCTCTATGTTTTGCTGAATACCGACGAAACTAACTTCACCATCTGGTGTTTCCGGGGTAAACATTTTAAAGACGAATGCAGGATTATTCGGTAATTTTGTTTTCGTATTCGGCTTTCCATTCTCATCAAAATAAAAATCAGGAAAATAACTTAATAGTTCTAGAGAATACCCATTTCCTAAATCATATTTTTCTGTAGGATTCGCTAAATCTACTTTAATCGGTCCCCACTTTTGATTATTTTCTTTGTTTTGCAAATGGAAAGACATGCTTTTAAATTCACTTTCTTTGTAATCCACTTGATAAACAGCAAATTGATCAAATTTCAGTGGCTCATTCACTCGAATTTCAGCTTCTTTTACCTTTTCTAATTTTGGTTTTTGACCCGCTATATTTTCTCCTACCGCTTTATATAATACAGCATTTGTTTGGAAGTTTTTCGCAATCATTTTATCACCAACACGATCAATTGCTTCATCAAAAACTTCTTTATCCTTACTCTTATCATAAACTTCCTTGATAAACTTTTCGTTTTTCAAATAGTATTGACCATCTGTTCCTGGTATTTCTTTCGTTTCACCGTCACGTAACCAAAGTGCTTCATCTACATACATACTCGGTAAAAAACGTAGCATTGCACCGAATAGAAAGATAATAAGACCAATATGGTTTATATATGGACCCCAACGGGAAAAACGTCCCTTTTCCGCTAAAACGTTCCCGTCTTCCACTTTCACATTATAATTACGTTTCTTTAAATTAATTTGAACTCGTTCTAAGTCACCTTCATGCGGCGTACCAGTCCCGTGCACTCTCTGTCTTTTTAAAAAACTTGGGTGTCTTTTCACCCCTTGTTTTTTTAAAGCTTTATAAAGAGGAATGACACGGTCTAAACTACATATAACAAGTGAAATACCAATGGAAGCAATTAAAATCATGTACCACCATGATCCATATAAATTATTAAATCCTAATTGATAGTATAATTGTCCTAAAAATCCATACTCGGTCTTATAATATTCAGCTGGTTCGATTCCTGGAGTTATGTACATTTCTTGGGGAAAGATAGTTCCTATTGCCGATGCAGCTAAAGTTATTACGATTAACCATACACCTACTTTTACAGAAGAGAAAAAACTCCAAATTTTATCGACTATCGTTTTTGTATGTGTGAGAGATCTCCGGGCACTCCCCTCATATCTCATATCCAATAATTTCATATTTTCATTACTTTCAAATGGTTTCCCACATGCTTCACAAAAAATGGTTCCTATCGGATTAACATGTCCACATTCACACTTAATCTCTTTCAAAGCTCTCACCGCCCTTTTATCTATATGTACTATTGTATATTCCAGCTCAGAGTTACCGCAATACTCAGAATTCTTAAAACGAAGGCGCTATACGTAAGCACCTCTTATGTAAAGGCTTTCTTAATTATGGAGTAATTTTCTTTAAGTACTCTTCCAATTGTTCCTTCGTTTGCTCACCTATAATTTGCTCTACTACTTTGCCTTCTTTATCAATTAAAAAGGTTGTTGGTAATGGGCCTACTCCATATGTACCTATGATCTTTTGCCCTTTATCAATTGCAACTGGGAATTTCAAATCATATTGTTTCACAAAGTTCTTCACTGCGATATCCGTTTCATCTGCATCTAAGGCAATAATTTCAACGCCTTTTTCTTTATATTTCGGATATAACTCATTCATATAAGGCATTTCTTTTTCACAAGGTTTACACCAAGTTCCCCAAAAATTTAAAAATACACCTTTTCCCTTTAAATCTTTTAATTCAATGTTCTTTCCTTCTAAATCAGTTACAACAAAGTTAGGTGCTTCTTTTCCAATTTGCATTTTCTCTTTATCAGTAAAAAATCCTTGATATAGCGTAAACCCTACCGCACCGCTTAAAATGAGCAAAATGATAACACGAAATAATAAGCGATTTTTTTTCATATTGTCTCCCCTCTCTTCGACGAGTGATAAATATATGTATTTTTTAATAAATCACCAGCGGAGCATTCCACTGGTGAAAGTTTCACACTATAGATTAACGAGGCTTTGTAGAAGCCAATGCACGTAATTGTTTCACCTCATGTGGTGTCAATTCTCTTGCATCACCAGGACGCAAGCTACCAACTTCTAAAAAGGCATAACGTTCACGTTTTAGTTTCATTACTTTACAATCTAACGCTTCAAACATGCGGCGTACTTGACGGTTACGTCCTTCATGAATCGTTAATTGTACAATCGCCATCTCTTTACGCTTGTCCCAAGAAATAATTTTCACTTGTGCTGGTGCTGTTTTCCCATCTTCTAATGCAACACCTCGTTCTAACATGCGAATTTTATCACCTGTTAATGGCCCTTTAATTTTCGCAACATACGTTTTTTCAACCTTATATCTCGGATGCATTAATACATTTGCAAATTCACCATCATTTGTCATCAATAATACGCCAGACGTATCATAATCTAAGCGTCCGATTGGGAATAAACGTTGTCTAATTTCAGGGAAAAAGTCTGTTACAACATTTCTTCCTTTATCATCTGATACACTTGAAATTACACCAGTTGGTTTATATAGTAAAAAATAAACAGGTTCTTCTTTTTCAAGAGGGATGTTATTTACTTCCACTTTATCTTGAGGAGTTACTTTTGTTCCTAACTCCTTCACTATTTTTCCATTAACTTTCACTTTCCCTTGCTGAATTAATTCCTCAGCCTTTCTTCTCGATGCAATACCTGCTTGCGCAATCACTTTTTGTAATCGTTCCATTTCTTTTTTTCACCTCAAATTTATCTTACCTTACATTAGAAAGACTTGGCAACCGCCTAAGCTTTATGCCATTTACTTCGCCTACCTTTAACAACATAGCAATGATAATAAACGTATAAAGGCTATACCACGTTTTCACCCTTTATTATTATTTACACTTTTTCATGTTGTCCACGATAAAAGTTCACCATTTTGTCAAAAATACCGCATAAAAAAACCACTATTAAACTACACGTTAATAGTGGTCGTATACGTATTATAAGCGAAATAGCGCAAAAAATGAATAGCATTACCGAAACAATAGGGAAACAAACACAATCGAACAAATAATTCCGATTAAATCTGCAAAAAGTCCTACCTTTAATGCATCTCCCATTTTTCTAATACCGACAGCCCCAAAGTATACTGTTAATATATAAAAAGTCGTATCTGTGCTACCTTGCATCGTTGAAGCTAACCTACCAATAAACGAGTCTGGCCCATATGTAGCGATTAAATCGGTCGTAATACTTAAACCAGCAGATCCCGAAATCGGACGTATAAGTGCAAGTGGAACAATTTCGGCTGGTACATGAATAAAGTCTAACATCGGCTTCATTACCGATATCATCGCATCTAAAGCACCTGATGCCCGGAAAATAGAAATAGATACAAGCATTCCAACCATAAACGGCAAAATGGAAACCGCAATTTGAATCCCTTCTTTTCCGCCCTCAACGAACGATTCATACGTTGGAACTTTCTTTATCGTGCCATACAAAAGGATAAAACCAATTACACAAGGAATTACCCATAATGAAATTGTATTTACAATACTCATTTTTTCCGCCCCTTTCTACTCCTTCTCCGGTAAAAATAGCGGTCAATCCAAATCGCTCCAATCATCGATAACACTTGTGCTATAAATGTTACGCCAACGATTTCAGTAGGGTTTGCTGATTCATAAGTCATTCGAATTGAAATGACAGTAGTCGGAATTAATGTAATTGCTGAAGTATTTAATGCTAGAAACGTCACCATAGAACGACTTGCTGAATCCTTTCCACCATTTAACTCTTTCAATTGTTCCATTGCTTTAATACCTAAAGGTGTTGCTGCATTACCTAACCCAAAAAAGTTCGCCATCATATTTGATAAAATGAATCCCATTGACGGGTGATCCTTCGGTATTTCTGGAAATAATCTTTTTACTATCGGCATAAAAAGTGATACTAACTTCTTTAACAATCCAGCTTCCTCAGCAATTTTCATTAAACCGAGCCAAAATACTAAAACACTAATAAGTCCAATACAAATCGTTACAGCATCTTTTGACCCTTCAAATATTGCTTTGGTCACTTCTTCCATCGTTCCATTTATCATGGCATACACAATCCCTATAACTGCCATCGCTGCCCATACGAGATTAACCATCTATCCCAACACCTATCATGTAAGAGAAGATTTCTTTTACGTTATTCCAATACATTCCCGTTGTAGCTACTAACTTTCGTTTACTGTAAAACAAATTTCGTTCTCCAACTTTCTCGTTCCCTACATAAATTTCTGTCTTCCCAATCTTTACTCCATCCGTAAGTTTTTCACTTTTATCGAGCTCAACTTTCAATAACACGCTCTTTCTTTCCTCTTCAGTTAAAGGTACAGAAAAACTATTTTTCGTATAAACATGATTGGCATATTTCTTTTCATTTATTTCAGCGATTGCTCCTTGTCCTAAAACTTTCGCTTGCTTATAGCGTTCAAAGCCTTTATCAAACAAATTCATATGATCATCCCAGTCACTAGAAGCACTCAAAGTTACGACAATTAAATCTAGTCCATCTTTTGAAGCTGTTGTGACAAGCGTCCGTCCTGCTTTCTTCGTAAAACCTGTCTTTCCCCCTGTTGCAAATTCATAATAAGATGTCACAAGCTTATGTTTATTTTTCCACGGATAATCCCAAGAATCTGATTTATACGTTTTTGTTCCAAAAATTTTCTTAAAGGTCTCGTTCCCCATTGCATATTTCGTTAATAATGCCATGTCATAAGCCGACGAATAATGCGATCCATCCCCATCCAAGCCATGCGGGTTTGAGAAATGTGTATCTTTCATTCCGATTTCTTTTGCCTTTTCATTCATTAAATATACGAACCCTTCTATACTCCCTCCCACATTTTCAGCAATTACTTGTGCTGCATCATTACCAGATCTAAGCATTAATCCGTAAACTAAATCTTCTAGCTTCACTTTTTGTCCAGGTTTTAAATAAATTGCCGATCCTTCTACTCGTACCGCTTCATTACTAACCGATACTAACTCTTTCATTTTTCCTGATTCAGCAGCTAACAATGCTGTCATAATTTTTGTTATACTAGCAATTTTTTGTGGCTCATGTTCTAATTTTCCATATAGCACACGACCGGATTGTTGCTCCATTAAGACTGCGTTACGAGCACTGACACCACCGTTCATTTTTGCATATGCAGGAATCGGTATAACGCTTGCGTACATTATAATTAGCGTAATTATTATACAAATTCGTCTCATATTTCCCCCCACGTCCTTTTGGCACTTTTTGTACAAGTGTATGCTTGGCCTTTTAAAATATGAACGAAATCTTCCTGCTGCTTCCATTAAAAAAGACGCAGGGAATTTGCGTCTAATATGGTGTCCATTCAATTTGTTTCGCAGTTTCAAATCTTTTTTCTACATCAGGCCAATTTACAACATTCCACCAGTTTTTAATATATTCATCTTTTCGATTTTGGTATTGTAAATAATACGCATGTTCCCATACATCTAGTACAAGGAGCGGTATCGTATCCCATTGTGTAAACAATTGATGAAGCGTGCTTTGCAAAATTTCTAATCTTCCGGACCGAGGCACCCATACAAGGATTGCCCATCCAGACCCCTCAACTTTCGAGGCCGCCTCTGTAAAATGTTTTTGAAAACGTAAGTAACTCCCAAAATCCTTCTCAATTTCTTGTGATAATGCCCCTCGTGGACCCCCGCCCCCATCTTTTTTCATATTATTCCAAAATATCGTGTGTAAGTAATGACCTGATCCATGAAAAGCCGCTTCTCTTTCCCAATGCTTAATTAAATCAAATTGATTTGTTTTTCTCGCTTCTTCCATCATCTTCTCTGCTTTATTTAATCCTTCCACGTAACTACGATGATGTTTATCATGGTGTAACATCATAATTTCTCGTGAAATGTACGGTTCTAGCGCGTTATATGGATAAGGTAATGGCGGAAGGGTATGCCCCCCAATCGGAACAGCTCGTTCACTATCCCCTCTTTCACATAGTTCATATTCCTCTCCTTCTTGCATAAACACTTCCTGTAAATGGTGTTGAATATGTTCTACATCCTCACTTATTTCATACATAAACTCGGCATCTGTGTCGTATTCATGCTCTTTCATACGCTCTAATAACGTTTGAATTTTATAAGCAAGCATATGGACATCATACACTTCCATTGCACGGCTATCTAATACGTGAAGAACACTTTCACACCAACTTTCTACTTCATGAAAGTAATCTGTAAATACACCTTGCTGACTCATGTTACACCTCCTTATTGCTATCCACTTAAATATATTCAATGAAAATCCCTTATATAACTGTACAAAAGGAAAAGAAGCTAAGTCTCCTTAGCTTCTTTTCCTTAATTAATATTTGTGCAACATTTTTGTTTGGTAATCTGTCTCATAATATTCTAGTTCTTCACGCATCAATTGAAATTTCCCTTCTAACTCCTTCATCACTCGTTCTATAGATCCAGGAGGGATTTGCTGAAAAACAATAGAATTTTTCCCTGTATAAGCAGAACGACTATTTTCATACCAATGATCATTCTTTGGCGAAAAAAACTCTGCAATTACTTGATGGTAAATCTTATATAAAACTTTTTCAGCTGCGGTCTTTCGAAATGGTTGGCCATTCAACAAAACAAAACATGCATCAAGTCCTTCTTCACAAAAAACAAGAAGTCTTCTTATTGATGCTAATATACCTTTATAATATTGCTCGTTTCCTGTTGGTGTCTCCTCCAATAAAGAAGGTAACGTATGATAATTCACATAATTAGTTATCAAGGAAATTACATCTTCTAAAAATATAGAAACTTGTTCTGTTTGATTTTCAACCATCAAATTAGACATGGCTTCTCTCTCCTTTGCCGTTTTACGCTATTTCTACTCTTTTATTTTTATGTAATTCAGCTAATATTTCTTGTACTTTCACCACTGTTCCCTCGTCAAAGTATCGTTGAAAGTCTGTTACTTCATTGAGATACAAGCGTTTCTGCGTCCGTAGCTCTTTATTGTTCACTAAACAAGCAATCGCTACAATATCTCGTAAATATACGTCTTGTTCTTCTACTTTATAAACTGGATTTCCTTCAAAAGGGATAATTTCTTGTAAAATTTCTTCAAAATATCGAACATATAAGACAGAAAAGGTTTTTTCTTGATTATTTAATATATATGTCACTTCAGATCTATTAAAAAAATCTTCTGATGTATTCGGTTTTGCTTTTTCTAACTCATATCCTGCATAACCTATTATAATCATCTACTTCCCCTCTCTTCCTTCTTCCATCTTATCTTAACTTAATTTTCTGATAAACGAAATATTCTTTTAAATATAACCTATATAAAAAATAGCTTCCCTATACAGGAATTTACCTTTTTATTTTTCTTGAAGTTTGTCATAATAATATTATTGTCTCAGTTTTCTTACACAAGGAGAGTTGTATTTATGTCGTTTTCATGGAAACGTTTCTTACAAATCGGGAAAATAATCTTCCCATTTGTTGTCTTAACAATTGTTTTCTTTCAAGCTAAAAAAGAATTAGCGGGCATTTCTTTTTTAGAAGCAATTGAAACAATTAAAAACATTCCAACTGGTGGGGTATTTTTAGCGATTACACTCGGTGCATTTGCCGTTTCAACAATGTTCTTTTATGACTTTGTTATGCTTCGTTACTTAAAAGCAGATATACCTGTACAAAAGATTTTCCGTATCTCATGGATTGCAAACACTTTAAATGGATTTATCGGTTTTGGTGGTCTTGTTGGTGCCGGTGTACGTACAATGCTCTATCGTCCACATATAAAAGAGAATGGGAAACTTATTAAAAGCATTGCTTGGATGACAACCGCTTTTATTAACGGATTAGCCATTCTGTCATTCCTCGGCCTTATTGGGATATTAGACACTAGCTTTATTCTGCACGAAAAACCGTGGTTATGGCCTGTTCTTATCTTCTTTGCTCTTTTCGTTCCTATATATATTGGGTTTTCTAAAATTAAAAATAGAAAAACAAAACAGACAGACGGACAAGATGATGAAGAAGAAGAAGAGAAAAATCCAACTGTTTTATATTCATTAGTTTCATTAGTCGAGTGGATATCGGCTGGTATCGTTATGTACGTCATTTTAATATTGTTTGGAATTGATATCGAATTTCAAAAGTTTTTAGGTGTTTATGTAATTGCTGCTTTAGCTGGTGTCGTAAGTCTTGTCCCTGGTGGCCTTGGTTCATTTGATCTTGTTTTCTTAACCGGACTAGGACAATACGGAGTTGATACAGGCGTATTACTACCCGCTATGTTATTATATCGACTTGTCTATTACATCTTACCATTCTGCCTTGGTCTCATTTTTGCAGCATTTGAAATGACAGGAGCGGCCATAAAAAAAATTGAAGACAAACCATTTATTGCACCTGCATTAGAAACAACTGGTGTAATTTGGACTTTACAACGTGATTTTTTAGGGAAATTAGGTTCATGGGCATCCGCCGCTTTAACCGTATTCGCTGGCTTAATGGTTATTCTATCAACAATTTTACCGACTAGTATAAATCGGGCTCACGCCTTACAT
The DNA here is from genome assembly GCF_016650935.1 of Bacillus sp. TH25. Lineage (NCBI taxonomy): Bacteria > Bacillati > Bacillota > Bacilli > Caryophanales > Bacillaceae > Bacillus > Bacillus sp. TH25. The sequence goes on from NZ_JAEKEU010000009.1 coordinate 429,141, forward strand.
ATTTTAGCTCCAAAGCATCTTATTCAATTTTCTTTTAGCTTATCATTAACATTCGGTATTCTCCTCCTGATTCTTTCGCGAGGCATATATTATGGAACAAAGCGTTCTTACTATATGACGATTGTTTCTTTAATTGGAGCAGCAATCTTTAATACCCTAAAAGGAATTGATATTGAAGAAACCTTTATTTTATTAATCGTACTTGCTGTGTTGTATATGCTTCGCAAAAGATTTGCACGCGAGAAAATGGAAGTCTCTCTTTCTGACATCGTAAAAGTGTTTATCTTCTTATTACTTACGTTATATTTATATAAAAACTTAGGTATTTTATTTGCGGGTGCAAAAGAAGCGTTCCAACCTGATTTTGTCGTTCGAAATATTACACAAGTTAAACGAAGTGCATTAGCAGCAGCCTTTTTCGTTCCTACTTTTTTACTTATCGGTTCACTAATTGCCAATCGTTACCGTAGTCAATTTCCCGGGCAACCAGCTAATGATAAAAGGTTAGAAAACTTCTTAGATGAACATGGCGGGAATGTACTTAGTCATTTAGGTTTTTTAGGAGATAAACAGTTCTTCTTCAGTAGTGACGGAAAAGCACTTCTTCTCTTTTCAATTACTGGAAAACGTCTTGTTGTACTAGGTGATCCAATTGGTGATCCATCCTCCTACCGCACTGTGTTGCAAGAATTTTTAGCTGAAGCTGATCGATTTGGGTATATTTGCGTATTCTATCAAATTGAAAGCAAATGGATGAGCTTATACCACGATTTCGGCTACAACTTCTTTAAACTTGGCGAAGAGGCTGTCGTTGATTTAAATACCTTTACAATAACAGGAAAGAAACGTGCTGGTATGCGAGCTACTTTCAACCGTTTTGAACGGGAAGGTTATACATTCTCTATTCATGAGCCACCATTCTCAGACGAATTATACGAGGAATTAAAGAAAGTGTCTGATGCTTGGCTCGGCGGAAAAAAAGAGAAAGGATTTTCACTTGGGTACTTCGATCGTGAGTATATTAGTCGTGCCCCTATCGCTACATTATCTGATGCAGAAGGAAAAATCATTGCATTCACAACCTTTATGCCAGTATATCAAAGTGGCATATTATCTGTTGATTTAATGCGTTATTATCCAGATGCCCCTAGCGGAATTATGGATGCAATTTTTATCCACTTATTCCACTGGGCAAAAGAAAATGAATACCATTCCTTTAATATTGGTATGGCACCACTCTCAAATGTCGGTTTATCAACGCAATCGTTCTGGTCTGAACGAGTTGCTGCTGCAATATTTAATAACGTTCGTTACACATATAGCTTCAGCGGTTTACGACATTTTAAAGAAAAATACAAACCTGCATGGAGTGGAAAATATTTAGCATTTCGAAAGAATCATTCTTTACCAATTACAATGCTCTCTGTAACAAAATTAATAGGAAAACGAAAAAACAGCTAAGTACTTAGCTGTTTTTTCGTTTTTGCACTTGTATACTAAACTCCTTTTCATACTTCTTACCGTTTATATAGAAATTCCCCCATATTTTATATGTTCCTTCTTCTGGAAATGTAATACGATATTGTAATTGTTCATCCGTATCAACAGGAATCGCATATAAAAAATGTTCCCTCGTTTCATCAACGATATATAGAGCGTTGACTTCACCTCTCCCTGAATTTAATTTCAGCTTTTCTCCCTTTTTCGCTTGAAACTGAAATGTTAATGTCGTTGCCTCATTCGGATGTAATGCACCAAATAAAAGAGACACTTGGTGCTCTCCTATATTTTTTGTAAGTACAGTATCGACAGGTAGTTTCTTTTTATTCTTGTCCTTGTTTTTCTCCTTTTTTTCTTCACCAAAATCTTTCTTAGAAAATGATTCCACGGACTTGTTTTCATCTTCATACAAAAATATCGTGTACTCTTCACCTTTTGCTACATCTGAAGATAGCTTATACGATCCATTTCCAGCAAATATAGGCTTCGTTTGTTGTATGTTTTTCAAATTCCCATCCACTATCACTGCTCGAATTTGATCGTTCACACCACGAACTTCATTATTCATTTTATTTAGCAATTGAAACGAAATATCGACTTTTTCATTTCCCTTTTTATTCTTCACATCCCATTTCACTTCTTGAACATCTCCGGTCGTTTCTACAGTTTCTTGATATTTTTTTATGTAAAATCCTCCTGCCACAATAAGTACTAGTGCAATAAGCCCAATGACAAGATTTTTCAAAATATCACCTACCATTTTTATTGTCTTTATCCATGCAAAACCTCTTAAATATATATTCTAGATTATGATTTATGAAATCCTCCTCTTTTGCACATATTACAAATAAAAAAGATTTTAATTGAAAGGAGTCGTAGTGTATAATGCAAATGATATTGATTTCTATCAATACATTATAAGGAGGATTTTTCATGAGTGTACATATTGAAGCAAAACAAGGCGAAATTGCTGAATCTATTCTATTACCTGGTGATCCATTACGTGCAAAATATATTGCTGAAACATTTTTAGAGGATGTTACTTGTTATAACAACGTCCGTGGCATGTTAGGTTTCACTGGAACTTACAAAGGAAAGCGTGTATCTGTTCAAGGTACAGGCATGGGTGTTCCTTCTATTTCTATTTATGTAAACGAATTAATTCAAAGCTACGGAGTGAAAAATTTAATTCGTGTTGGGACATGTGGTGCAATTCAAAAAGATGTTAAGGTACGTGACGTTATTATTGCGATGACGGCTTGTACAGATTCTAATATGAATCGCTTAACATTCCCGGGTTTTGATTTTGCTCCTGCTGCAAACTTTGATCTTTTAAAGAAAGCCTACGATGCTGGAACAGAAAAAGGATTACACGTTCGTGTTGGTAACGTATTAACAGCAGATGTATTTTATCGTGAGAGCATGGACATGGTTAAAAAACTTGGAGATTACGGTGTATTAGCAGTAGAGATGGAGACGACTGCTCTTTACACATTAGCAGCTAAATATGGTGTAAATGCATTATCTGTATTAACAGTAAGCGACCATATCTTCACTGGTGAAGAAACAACATCTGAAGAGCGTCAAACTACATTTAACGAAATGATTGAAATCGCTTTAGATGCAGCAATTCAGCAATAGTACACTAAAGAACTCGTCATACGTCTGGCGAGTTCTTTTTTATGCTAAAATACTTCTATAGTCACTGTACCGTCTCTTTATGTGACTTTCTATAAAAAACTACTTTAGAGAGAGACAGATTTATCCCCTCTACTTTTTTGTAACCTTTGTTATAATTAAGAAATCATTTATATTACAGTATTTTTCATACGAGGTGAAACAGTGAAGAACAGAAGCATCGTCTTTAAACTATTTTTATTAACATCAACTTTATTTACAATCATATTTCTCCTTTTTTTCCTTGGACAATCTCTATTTTTAGAGAAGTTTTATATTAATAAAAAAATAAAAACCGTTCAAACGGCTTTTGAAAAATTCGTAGATAATTATGAAAAAAGCGACAAAAGTTTTGAGGAAATCAGAAAGCTAAAACAAGAATTTCACGATAAAACGAATGCTGAAATGCAATTTTTAGATTCTAACGGCATTATTAAAAGTGAAAACAATTACTACATTGAGGTAATTAACCCTAATAACAATAAAACCTATTCCATCCCACTTAATAATCTTTTAACACCCGAAGAATATAATAAATTCGAAAATTTAGGCTTAAAAAAAGAGGGCATGATTCACGTAGAGGGATTTTTACAAGATAATATAATAACGCCACTAGAACTGACGACTAATTATAATCGATGGCGAAATGAAAATGGCAATTCGGATTTTCAATCAATTAGTGGTAACCCCTCTAAAAATAGACTCACAAATCGATATAAAACTACGTCTCAGATCAGTTTTACCGGTGTGATATCTAAATTACATATCCCTTCCAAATCTGAGGTTCGCCTTGCAAATGATTTTGAAACATTACAAGCTGTTGAATATTTTGCAAGCACTATTAGACAAGGTACTTCTAATTCAAATCAATTAAACACTTATATTTTAGATAGTGGGGAAAATATAAAAAACAGTGTCTTTGTAAAGCCTATTATGGAAAACGGAAAAATTAAGGATTACGCTTTTGTGATAGCATCTTTACAACCTGTTAATGAAGCGATGCTCGTTTTAAAAGATTATTATGTCTATGCCTTAATTATCGTGTTTCTCGTTATTATTTTGTTATCCTTCTACTACTCAAAAATCATTGTTAAACCATTAATTAAGATAAATCGTGTTACAAAAAAAATGGCCAACTTTGATTTTAGCGAGAAGTTACCTGTTACGGCAGACGATGAAATTGGCGGGTTATCAAGTGGTATTAATACACTCTCTGTAAATTTAAAAGATCGAATCGACCGATTAAATGTTGCCAATACAAAATTACAACAAGATATTGAACGCGAACGTCAATTGGAAAAAACGAGAAAAGAATTCATTTCTGGTGTATCTCATGAATTAAAAACACCACTTAGTGTTATTCGTAGTTTCGCTGAAGGTATTCAAGATGGCGTAAGTAAAGATACGACCTATTATACAAATGTTATTTTGGAAGAGACAGATAATATGAACAGGCTCATTGTTGAAATGTTAGAATTAGCAAAACTAGAATCAGGTACGTACAAACTAGAAATGTCGACATTCTCGATCGGTGAATTAATTCAACAAGTCTATACAAAATTATTATTTAGCATGGAGGAAAAACATTTACAAGTGGACATCCATGCTGACTCTTCTCTATTTGTTAAAGCAAATCGTAGCCGTATTGAGCAAGTCGTTGTAAACTTACTTAGCAATGCAATTCGATATACTCCAGATGGTGAAAAAATACACGTCTCTGTTATAGAAACGGAAGATACAGTGAAAATCAAAATTGAAAACACAGGTAATCCTATTCCAGAAGAAAGCCTTGAAAAAATTTGGGATCGCTTCTACCGTTTAGACGCTTCTCGTAGCCGTCATACTGGAGGTACTGGCCTTGGGTTATCCATTGTGAAAAACATTTTAGATCTCCATCACGCTGAATACGGCGTGTATAATACCACTAATAGCGTTGTATTTTATTTTAATTTACAAAAAGTAAAAGAAGTCAAATAATTTGTCTTAATTTCACTAGGAGTTCACATGAAATTCACACTCTCCCTTTATAGTAAGAAACAAGTTAATCCTTTCCTTTACACATATAAAAGAGGAGAGTGCGTGAAATGAAACAAGCAGGACAACCTATTCAAAATGAAAAACAATTAGAAACTATCAAAAATATACTTTTACAATCTTCGAAACGTGATGGCTTATTATTCGTATTAGCTGTAAATTCTGGCTTAAAAGTAAGTGAAATCTTACAATTAAAAGTTAGTGATGTAATCGATGAAGACGAAAATGTTCGCCATTCCATTTTATTTTACAATGAAAAAGTAAAGAAACATAAATGGTTTGCTGTAAATGAAGACTTACAGCACGCAATCGAAGACTACATGAAAGAACGTAAAACTTGGAAACGTAATGAACCATTATTAAAGTCTCAAAAAGGAACAAAGTCTATTACGAGACAACATGCATGGTACATTTTAAACAAAGCTGCAAAAGAAGTTGGATTAGAAGGGATTAGCTCACATACACTTCGAAAAACTTGGGGCTATTGTGCATACAAATCAGGTGTTGATATTGCATTTTTACAACACTTCTTTGATCACAGTACTCCATCCAAAACTTTAAAGTATATCGGTATTGCTTAATAACTCTTATACATAAAAAGGTTACCATTTGTAAATTTGGTAACCTTTTTTATGTTTCATATTCTCTTTTCTTGTCTCTCCTATACTGTAGTGGTACTCTAATAGTAAGGGGGAGAAATTATGAACACATTAACAATTGAATTACCGAAAGAAACGGCTGAAAAACTCGATTTATTAAAACAAGCTTATGAAAAGAAAACAGGTGCTAGCATTTCTGAGAGCACTCTTGTTCAAACACTTATCTCAAAAGAATTTATCCAAGCGATAACTCCTTTTGATTTACAACAATTCGTCAATGGAAAAGAACAGCATTAATCGCTGTTCTTTTTTCTTTTCAAAAAATAAATATAAAAAATTTTTTACATATTTTCCGAAAAACCATTGACAATGATAATGATAACCATTATCATTTATTACGAAGCCAACAATTGATGAATCAACCAAACGCTCAGTAACATTGTTACCCCTCTTTTTCATATAGAAAGGTACTGTACATTCCCCCTGTTTGTACAGTGCCTTTCTTGTTTATCATCGTTCAAATAAATTTAATTGCTCAGGCTTGGGCTCACCATATGTAATGTTCATTATTTTCATAAGTTGTTTCGCATTATCCGCTGCATCCCCGCCCGAATTATTATTAAATAATACGTATATGTCCTTTGACTTCTTTTTTAATTGCTCTAGTCGTTCTGCCCATTCTTCCAATTCTTTATTATTGTAGCGATATAAACAGCGAACCGCCCTCCAATTTTCTCCTTTATCCAGCCAGCCATGAATATTTCGACCATGAAAGCGAATTAATGTTATATTTGAATCCGTCGCCTCTAATACGAGCGGAACCGAACCAAGTCCCGCTTGCGGTTCATCACAAATTGTATGAATCCATTTTTCCTTCTCTAAAAATTGTAGCGTTTTATCTCTCATTTTTGGATAAAACCATGTTTGATTTCGAAACTCTATAGCACACGGCAAACCCTCCATTTTGTCTTTCGTATATCGAAGGAAATCTACATTTTTCTTTTTGCAATCAAACCATGGTGGATATTGAAATAAAATCATTTTTAATTTGTTCGCTTCTATTAAAGGAAGAATCGATTGTTTATACACATCAAACATCTCATCAAACGTCGAAAAAGGAGTTTCTCCCTTCATATGCCCTGTCATTCCTTGATACGCTTTTACGACAAAAGAAAAGTCTTTCGGTGTTTCCATCGCCCATTTTGTATAATTTCGTGCCGGTTGCATCGCATAAAATGAACTATCTACTTCGACAATAGGAAAATGTTCACTATATGTTCGTAATTTATTTTTATTTTCATAGGGATCTATATATAAAGAATCATGATCTCCCCAACCTGTCACTCCAATGAAAAACAATCATATTCCTCCTTTTCAACTTTCATCTGATATTCATTCCACTGGCTTCCCAATCATCTTGGCTAATCAAATTCATTAAGTAGCTCTTTCTTAAGAGTATCTGTATAAAAATATGATATACTAAATGGAAGAATTTTTAAATTGAGGGGTTATTTATTTATGCTTCCAACCGATGATATTTTATCTCATGAAAAACGAATAGAAGAACTAGAAAATAAAGTACGTTTTTATGAAGAACTTGTGAATCAATTGCCGCATCATTTCACATATAAAAATCCACTTATTGGTTTGCAAATAAAGAAAACAAGAACGAACCATTTTATTCAAAGCATACGAAAAGAGAATAAAGAAGCTGATTTTCAACTTACTTGCGATTCATTATTTTTATTTGAACAACTTGAAAAACACTTTGTTCATATTTTTGATGCTTTTTCACATCATGTAACCTTTATTGATAATACAGGGAATATTACATTATGTAATCAAGCTGCTGCAGATGATTTTGGTGTAATACGAAACGAAATAATTAGAAAGCCAATTCAACAATTGCTTAACTTACCTGAAGAAAAAATTAAAGCTATTGAAACCTTAAAAACAGGAATCGAAATATATAATGAAGAGGTTTTAGACAAAAACTATGGCATTATTAATAATCGAATTATTCGCGATTATAATGGAGAAATTTTTAGAGTTATTAGCGTTTTTCATTATTTAAACACAGAACGTGATGCAGAGAAATTTTCATTAGCAGGACGAATCGCCGCCGGGATTGCACATGAAGTACGCAACCCTCTTACAACAGTACGGGGATACTTACAATTTTTACAAGAGAGCGTGTCTCCATCAAATAAAGAATTATTTAAAAACTTACTTATTCCTGAATTAGATCGTGCAAATAGTATTATTACAAAATTTTTATCTATATCGAAAACACGCGAATTTAAAAGAGAACCGTTTCCCATTAATACATTTTTACGTGAATATATTCAACAGCTACTAGCAAGTGAGGTCTTCTTGCATAACATTTCAATTGATTATAATTTTTCTAATGAATTAGATGATATTTTAGTCCATATTGATCGCCATGAACTTGTTCAAGTGTTTTTAAACCTATTTCAAAACGCTGTTGATGCTCAAGGCGAAAAACCTCTTTCTATTCAAATCACTAGTTATCGCCTAGATAACTTTGTTCGGATTACTTTCACAGATAACGGAACTGGTATTCCTCCAGCTATTCAAGAATATATCTTTGACCCATTCTTCTCAACAAAAGATTCAGGAACAGGACTGGGCCTATCAGTAACGAAGAAAATTATTCAAAATCATAACGGTACATTAAAAATGACTAGTAATCCAGCTGGTACAACTTTCACTATTTCTATTCCAACTTTATCTAAAACAAACCATGAAAGAATGAATCAATACAAATGATGGACTGTTCCACGAACTGCAAACCAATTGTTACGGAATATATAACAATTGGTTTGCAGTTTTTTATTTTAACTTAATCTTCTTGAAATGATATAAATTTTTCTCTATCTCTTAATTATTCTTGCTAAGTAGGTAAACTTCTTATTTTTTGGGAAATGGTAGATTGTCCATTACAAATTTAATTTAATTTTCATTTAATTATATAGTAATGTCTATTTACTCTATATATAGAAAGGAATGAAAAGATGAACAACAAAAATAAAGGGAAAGTATTCTATGGTAATGATTGTTGCGAAGTAAGAGCTTGCAGTTTTATTAACATCTCTAAGTTCGGACTGAAAGAGTTTGTTCGACTTCTTCAAGCCCTTGGTGAAAATATTCAAGCTGTATTCCAAAATCCTTCTCAAGCTAATATCGATAAACTTATCGATATCCTAAATAACCTACAAAAATTCCTCAATTGCTTAGATTTATCACCCGGTCAAGAAAAGATTGGAAATTCTATTATCGCTAACTTATTAACTATTTTAAAAACAAAACCTTTCTCATGCGGAGCATTATACGTTGAACTGCAAATCCTGCTTAACTATTTATTATATATCGCTAAGTTATTCAAAGTAGATTGCTGTACTATCGACAAACTAGTTAAACTCATTACAGAGATCCAAACTATCCTAGTTCAATATGGGTCTGGTTGTCTTGGCGGAGGGGCAACTGGCGCTCAAGGTGCTACTGGTGCTCAAGGCGCGACTGGCGCTCAAGGTCCTCAAGGTGCACAGGGACCAGCTGGTGTTCAAGGCGCTACTGGACCTCAAGGTCCTCAAGGTATTCAAGGATCAGCCGGCGCTCAAGGTGCTCAAGGTGCGGCGGGTGCTCAAGGTGCGGCGGGTGCTCAAGGTGCTACTGGTGCTCAAGGTGCGGCGGGTGCTCAAGGTGCGGCGGGCGCTCAAGGTGCTACTGGTGCTCAAGGTGCGGCGGGTGCTCAAGGTGCTACTGGTGCTCAAGGTCCAGCGGGCGCTCAAGGTCTAGCGGGCGCTCAAGGTGCTACTGGTGCTCAAGGTTCAGCGGGCGCTCAAGGTGCTACTGGTGCTCAAGGTCCAGCGGGCGCTCAAGGTCTAGCGGGCGCTCAAGGTGCTACTGGTGCTCAAGGTTCAGCGGGCGCTCAAGGTGCTACTGGTGCTCAAGGTCCAGCGGGCGCTCAAGGTGCTACTGGTGCTCAAGGTCCAGCGGGCGCTCAAGGTCTAGCGGGCGCTCAAGGTGCTACTGGTGCTCAAGGTTCAGCGGGTGCTCAAGGTGCTACTGGTGCTCAAGGTGCGGCGGGTGCTCAAGGTCCAGCGGGCGCTCAAGGTGCTACTGGTGCTCAAGGTGCGGCGGGTGCTCAAGGTCCAGCGGGTGCTCAAGGTGCGGCGGGTGCTCAAGGTGCTACTGGTGCTCAAGGTTCAGCGGGCGCTCAAGGTGCTACTGGTGCTCAAGGTCCAGCGGGCGCTCAAGGTCTAGCGGGCGCTCAAGGTGCTACTGGTGCTCAAGGTTCAGCGGGTGCTCAAGGTGCTACTGGTGCTCAAGGTGCGGCGGGTGCTCAAGGTCCAGCGGGTGCTCAAGGTGCTACTGGTGCTCAAGGTTCAGCGGGCGCTCAAGGTGCTACTGGTGCTCAAGGTTCAGCGGGCGCTCAAGGTGCGGCGGGTGCTCAAGGTGCTACTGGTGCTCAAGGTTCAGCGGGTGCTCAAGGTGCTACTGGTGCTCAAGGTCCAGCGGGTGCTCAAGGTGCTACTGGTGCTCAAGGCGCTACTGGACCATCGGGTACTCCAATTCCTGTAACTACAGCTGTATTAGGAAACACAAATGCACAAACAGTATCACCAGGAAGCAATATACAATTCAATGAAACATTCGAATTAACAAACATCTCCTATAATGGTTCTGATACTCTAACTGTTTTAGAAACTGGTGTATACGATATTAGTTTCTCTGCATCTACAACTTTCCCAGGTTCTTCACCATTTGGCTTCGGTCTTTCGTTTAACGGCCAACCACCTAGTCGTAATTTTTCAACTAACGTTATCGGTAGTGCGGTTTCTTTCTCAACGATTATCACTTTAACAGCAGGCACAACAATATCTGTACAACCTACAGCAAATACTATCTCTATTCCAAACACAGGTGAAACAACTGCTGTACTAACTGTCTTCCGAATTTACTAATTTTCACTAAATAAGCGTATTTATAATAATATGCATCATTTAACTGTGGATTAAATTTCTCTTTTTATATAGAAAGGAGCACTTATTTGGGAGGATAAGTGCTCCTTCTTTACGTTTCTTTACCTCAAATTTACTCTATCTTAATCCTCATTTTGTATGATAAATAGTGAAGTCAAAGATATGAAAGAGGGATGAAAATGAGAGTTATGTCACTGATACGCATTTGGATTGCTCTTATGGTATGCATTATTTTATGTGTAGGATTTTTTTTAACTCTAAAATATTCCACTATATCAAAAGCAGAGAGAAAAACAGTACCATACAAGCTTTTGTATACAAAACAAAGCAACATCCCTTATTCCAATGCAACAAATAATGAAAAAAAAGTTATAAAAGGAATGCTTATTACGAAAGCTTCTAGTTACGAAACGCTACTTCAAATTGCTGAAACGATTAAAGATCAGTATATAAATAGAGAAATTGATGAAATCACGCTTTCTATCCATAATGAAAATAATGGTAGTTATGAAGAAGAATTACCTTACGAACCTATTAGTAAAGGCAAAATCATTATCACATACGATTCTCAATCCTTTGGCAGTACGAACATTATACTAAACGAGTAATATCATTTCCCGATTAGTATGGGCTAATCATTAGTGGTGGATACCCCCCCTAATGATTGAAGTTTCACTTTATTTTTCATACGAAAAAGAGGCGAATTTCGTTATTCGCCTCTTTCTTTTACCAAAATGATGGAATCCACTCTTTCACTTTATCAAACCACTCTTGCTGCTCTTGTTTTCTTTGTTGTTCCTCTTCTTTCCTTCGCTTCTCTTCTTCTTTTCTTCGTTTTTCCTCTTCGATTGTTTGCAATTGTTTTTTGTAGTCAGCCTCAGGTATTAGTGATAACTGAAATGCCTTTTGAGTTGGATTTCCATTCGCTTTCTTCATAATATCCCGGAACATTGTCGTTGTAATTTGGCTGCCTCCTGGCACATAATGCTCACTATCCGTTTTATCATACCCTACCCAAATCGCACCTACTAAATCCGGTGTGTATCCAACAAACCACGAATCCTTCGCACCAGTGCTTGGTCCATTTACAAGCTGGGTAGTCCCTGTCTTGCCTGCGGTATCGATATTATTAACTTTCGCTTTTTCACCTGTTCCCCTTTCAATAACACCTTTTAATAAGTATGTCATCTTTTGGGCAACTTTCTCGTTCGTCACACGAGTTTCTTTCTTATACCATTTTCCAATTGTTTCCCCTTCAGCATTTTGGATTTCTCTAATGGCATGAGCTTCTACTTGGACACCATCATTTGCAAGTGCGCTATACGCTTGAGCCATTACAAATGGTGAAGTCCCTACATGCATACCTCCTAAAGCAATCGGATACGTATGGTCTTCAGGCTCTAATGGAATACCAAACCGCTCTAAAGATTTCAATCCTTTATCTAATCCAATTTTCTCTAATAGCCAAACTGCTGAAACATTATATGACTTTGCCACCGCTTCATACATCGTCACATTACCATGGAACGTATGATCACTATTTTGTGGTGCATATTCTTTAATATTAAACGGTTCATCTTTTAAGACATCGTATACTTCATATCCTTGTTCTAACGCTGGTACATACACTGCAAGAGGCTTTAACGTTGAACCTGGCTGTCTTTTTAATTGTGTTGCATGATTAAACTGTAAAAATTGATAAGGACCTCTGCCTCCAACTAAAGCCGGAACACCTCCAGTTTTTGGATTCATAAGGACCACTCCAGTTTGCATAAGCTGATCTGAGCCGCTATCTTTAAAATAACTATCATTATTCACAACATCTTCAACCGCTTGTTGTTTTTTCGAGTCAAGTTCCGTATAAATACGATAGCCACCTGCTAAAATTTCATTTTGTGTTAATTCATACTTGTCCATCGCTTCTCTAACAATATAATCTACGTATTGAGAATATTTTCCCTTATATTTATCGTCAACACCACGTCGTAATACAAGACCTGATTCTTTCTCCTGATTATATTGTTCTTCAGAAATATATCCTTGCTCCTTCATTAAACCTAATACGACATTACGTCTTTCAATTGATTTATTAAAGTTTTTATACGGCGAATACGCAGATGGCGCTTTAATTAATCCTGCAATCGTTGCGGCTTCTGAAATCGTTAAGTCTTTTACTTCTTTATCAAAATAAGATTTAGCTGCTCTTTTTATCCCCCAAGCACCTTCACCAAAATAAATTTGATTCATATACATTTCAACAATTTCATCTTTCGTATAAGTACGTTCTATTTTTTTCGTTAGAAAGTATTCCTTTATTTTACGCGAGAATGTACGGTCTTGCGTTAAAAATACATTTTTCGCAAGTTGTTGTGTAATTGTACTACCACCTGCAACAACTTCACCGGCTGTAATGTTCTTAAATACAGCACTTATAATTCCACTATAGTAAATACCATGATGACTAAAAAATTCCTTATCTTCTACTGCAACAATTGCTTGAACCATAATATCAGGAATATCTTTCCTTTTGACCCCTTCTGTTTTAGAAGAAGCTAATTTAGTCGCAACTTCATTATTTGCATCATAAATTAAAGTCGGTTGTGGAACAGCTTGTTTTAATTCAGATATATCTTGAATGGAAATTATTATATTTACAACAATAAATAGAGTAACAAGTAAACTTCCCAATATAATTAATGAATTGCGTAGTTTCTTCCTCTCATTGAACCACTCAAGCGTTTTTTTAAAGTGAGTGTTCTTCAATTTCATTCGTTCACTTCCTTCATTTGTTTACACTCTTCTTTTTAAAAGGAAGAATATACCTCCTTTTAAATTTATTATAATAACGTACTCGTTCCTATAGTGTAAAGCTTTTCTTTCACATTCATACTTTTCACAAGAAAAGGACATTCTACAAGTAAGATATTCACTATTCAGTATTAATATTATTAATACAACAATGAGAGTTATGTTAAGTTTTTGTAAACTTTTCGATAAAATGTTTTAAAAAACGACAGTTTTTTGTTAGAATTGATTAGCCAATATATTTTACATATATTACTTTTGTGGGGGTAACAATAATGGTCTTTAAATCAAAGAAAGATAAATTTTCTGAAATGCTAATGAATGTTTCCGAAAATTTAAAAGAAGGCGCGCAGTTTTTCGTGGAGTATAAAATTAAAAATGCTAGCGATTTAAAAGAGTTTTCTATGCGCATGAAAGAGTATGAGTCAAAAGGTGACTCATTCATTCACGAAATCATTATGGAGCTAAACAAAGCGTTTATTACTCCTATTGAACGTGAAGACATCCTACAGCTTGCAATGAGTATGGATGATGTATTAGACGGATTAGATCATAGTGCTGGTCTATTCGAAATGTATTCTATTACAGAAGCTGATGAATACATGATTAAATTTGTAGAAGCAATTAATCAATGTGCGATTGAAATTGCAAACTCTGTTGAATTACTATCTAAAAAGAAATTAGTCGATATTCGTACAAATGCGATTAAAATTAAGGATTACGAGTCACAATGTGATGATATTCGCCGTCATGCGATTAAGCACTTATTCTCTCGTGAGAAAGATCCGATTAAGATTATTCAATTTAAAGAGATTTACGAAGAGCTTGAAGAAGTAGCTGATAGCTGTCAAAGCGTTGCAAACGTATTAGAAACAATCATTATGAAGAACGCGTAAGGAGTTTGATCATGGATACACTCTTGATACTGACCGTTTTAGTAGTCATTTGCGCTTTAGCTTTTGACTTTATCAATGGATTTCACGATACAGCAAACGCTATTGCAACGGCTGTTTCAACGAAAGCTCTAAAGCCTAGACATGCAATTGTTATGGCAGCTATTATGAACTTTTTAGGTGCGATGACATTTACAGGTGTAGCAAAAACGATTACAAAAGATATTGTTGACCCGTTTGCCTTGCAAAATGGTTCTCTTGTAATTTTAGCTGCTTTGCTTGCGGCAATAGTCTGGAATTTGATCACTTGGTACTATGGCATTCCAAGTAGTTCTTCGCATGCAATCATTGGCGCAATCGCTGGTGCAGCAATTGCTGCTGCTGGTATTAGCGCATTAAACTATAAAGGGTTTATAAAAATTCTTGAAGCTTTAATCATTTCACCGATTATCGCTTTTGTTATTGGTTACATCGTATATAGTATTTTTAAAGTGGTATTTAAAAACTTTAACTTAACGAAAACGAACAAGAACTTCCGTATATTCCAGATTTTCACCGCTGCATTGCAAGCTTATACGCACGGTACGAATGATGCACAAAAAGCAATGGGAATCATTACGATGGCTCTTATGGCCAATAACTATCATACTTCTGGCGATATCCCTTTCTGGGTACAATTATCTTGTGCAATCGCAATGGGTCTTGGTACTTCTGTCGGTGGTTGGAAAATTATTAAAACTGTCGGTGGACAAATTATGAAAATTCGTCCTGTAAATGGTGTAGCTGCCGATTTATCATCATCACTTGTTATTTTCGGCGCAACATTTATTCACTTACCGGTTAGTACGACGCACGTTATCTCTTCTTCTATTTTAGGAGTTGGTGCTTCACATCGCGTGAAAGGTGTAAAATGGGGAACTGCAAAACGCATGTTAATTACATGGGTTATTACACTTCCTATTTCAGCTTCTTTAGCTGCATTATTTTACTACTTATTACACTTAATCTTTTAATCAAAAGTCGTCTTCCTTATTTTTCTAGGAAGACGACTTTTTTGTGAACGAGCCTATTTCTTATTAAAAAGCGTGTATAATGATTGATGGATAAGTTATATAGAGGAGTTGGCAATTTTGGAATACATCATGTTACTTTTCATCGGATTAATCGCCGGGACAGTCGGGAGCCTAGTCGGACTTGGAGGCGGAATTATTATCGTTCCGTTATTAATTGGATTACACAGTTTATCACCACAACTCGCAGTAGGAACTTCTATGGTAACAGTCGTTTTTACAGGGCTGGCTTCTACCCTTACTTATATGAAACATAAACGGGTAGATTATAAAAGTGGACTTATTTTATTTATCGGGAGTGGCCCTGGTGGTATTATCGGATCATGGGCAAACAAATTTTTAAACCAAGATACATTTTCTTTATACTTTGGGATTTTTCTTATATTCGTCTCCATTCTTCTTATACTACGAGACAAATTGAAACCTCTTTCCCTATCAAATATGACTGTAATTAAGCGATCTTTTACAGATAACGAAGGAAATACTGTAGACTATCAATTTCCACCATTTCTCGCTATCTTTATTGCCTTTATAGTTGGATTTATATCCGGATTATTTGGAATCGGTGGTGGTGCCTTACTTGTGCCAGCGATGATGCTCCTTTTTGCGTTCCCAGCACACATTGCTGTAGCAACTTCAATGTTTATCGTATTTCTCTCAGCAATTGTAAGTTCTTTAACTCACATCTCTCTAGGAAATGTCAGCTGGGCTTATGCATTAATTCTTATTCCTGGTGCATGGATTGGCGGAAAAATCGGGGCTTATATTAACACAAAATTAAGCGGTAATGCAGTAATTAATTTATTACGTATCACATTAATTATTCTTGGAACTAGATTAATCATTACTTCATTTTTATAACGCGTTCTTTCTAGGATGCGTTTTTTCTTATACACATGAATATAAAAAGGCTCCTAGGAGAACAAATAAAACTAAACAAACACTTAATAGCATAAAATTTGAAATATGTAATTTCTTCAAGTTGATCACTCCTATAGCTATGACTGTTATCTTTATGATAGCGAAAAAACAGTTATCTTACAGTTACAAAGCGCTAACAATGCAAAATCATTTATTACAAATTTTATCCTTATATTTCATTTCTTTGTATAATCTATCGATTCAATAAAAAAAGATGTCATATTGACATCTTTTTAGTGAAGAAGTGACCATCCCATAAAGTCTTCATGTACTTGGCACGCCCTCTTATCGTTTCGATCATATAATTCAGCATAACTATCTGTTTCTTCATCATAAGCCATCGTATAAATAATTTGGCCGTCTATTTCAACGGATAAAACGACTCCACCTTTCATCTCTTCTACATGAATGATAGCATTCGCCGGAATTCTCATATCCGTCATCTTCATCGCATCTAACAATATACTAAACCCCCTACAGCGTATTCATTGCTAGTACTATTACACACTAAATAGTATACTACTGTAATAGCATACATTTCGTCAATGAAATTGCTGTTTAAAAAGCATATTGTCTTTATACATATACGCTAAAATATAAGAAATAGAAATGTTTTAATGGGGGGCTAACATTGATTCTACATAAGGGAGATGTATTATTCCGTCAAGGTGAGGACGGTCCATTATATTTTATAAAAACAGGTTTATTAAAAGTTATTCGGTTAGAAGAAGACGGAACACCATTTTTATTTAATATTATCGTTCCTGGTGAAACGATACCTCACCATTCTTTAATTTCACCGAAGGAATATCACGGTACAGCTATCGCTTTAATGAAAACAGAAGTGGAGCCTATAATTAGCAATGAATGGTACGACAAACTTCAGGCAAATCCTGCATCTTATGAAAATATCGCTATGCAATTACAATCGAAATTAAGAATGATGCAACAGCGTATCGATCAATTGACAACTGTCTCTCCTAAAGAGCGCCTTCATCGTTTACAAGAGTGGTTCACCTTTTATTTAGGTGACATCCCTATTTATGAAATATTAACACAAACTGAAATTGGTCAGCTCATAGGTGTACGCCGCGAAACAGTAAATCGCTTACTTAGAGAACAAGCAAAAAACGAGGTAAAATAATACCTCGTTTTTTGCTTGGCAACGTTAACCTATTGTAAGCTTGCTGCGGGACCGAAAAATTCATAATGAATGTTCTCTTGTTTAACACCCAAATCAATTAATGCAGCATTTATATGTTTCATAAATGGTACTGGACCGCAGAAATAAAATTCTGCTTCAGTCGTTGGAATAATAGTTTGTAACCATTCACGTTCAATGAATCCTTCTTGATCAAAATTCTTCATTTCCACATCTTGCTCTGTCGGTGAAGAATAGCAAGTATATGCTTTAACTTGTTCATACTCTTTTTCTACTGTCTCAACATGCTCTTTCATCGCATGTGTATTACTATTTATCGCCGCATGAACAAAGCATACATTACGCTTTGATTCTTGTTCAATTAACGTATTTAACATACTCATCATCGGTGTAATACCTACTCCACCACTAATTAGTACAACAGGTAATGTTGACTCCATATTTAATACGAAATCTCCCGCTGGTGCACTTACTGGTAAGACATCCCCTTCCCCTACATGATCATGTAAGTAATTAGATACTTTACCATCTGGTGTATCTACACCTTTTTCTTTCTTTACACTAATACGATAATATTCTTTTCCTGGAGCATCAGACAAGCTATATTGACGATTATGTGTATATGTCTCACCTTTAATATTTATTTGAATCGTTACATATTGTCCTGGGATGAATGAAGAAACTTTCCCGCCATCTTCAGGTTTTAAATAAAATGATGTAATAACGTCGCTTTCCTTCACTTTTTTAACAATCACAAAGTTGCGGAAATCTTTCCACCCACCTTCTTTATGTTCAGCTTCTTCATACATACCCGCTTCAATGCTAATGAATGCATCAGCAATGACGCCATACGCTTCTCCCCATGCATTTAAAACTTCATCAGGTGCGCCTGCGACCTCTTTAATCGCTCGTAGTAAACATGTACCTACTATTGGATAATGCTCTGCTTTAATACCTAAACTTCTATGCTTATGACCGATTTGTTTTACAACTGGAATAATAGCTTCTAAATTATCAATGTACATTGCAGCTGCATAAACAGCATTTGCTAATGCTTGTTGTTGTCTTCCTTTTTTCTGGTTCGTATGGTTGAAAATATTCAATAACTCCGGATGTTCCGAAAATAAAATTTGATAAAATCTCGTTGTAATCTCAACGCCTTTTTCTTGTAATAACGGTACTGTTGACTTTACGATTTCAATTGTTTTTGCACTTAACATTGTATCCCACTCCTCTATTTCCTTAACTGTTTTTAGTTTAACTGAATTGTATAATACATATTGTGATTTTAATCACTATTAACATGGTGTTTTTGTGAAAAATATATGAACAATGCACATATTAAATAAATTTTAAATAGTGATGTGCTACCATCCGCTACTAATTATTAGCCCCCATTAATTGTGCTCAAAAAAAAAGCTAACTAGAAATCTAGCTAGCCTACTACTTTGTTTGTATTGCTTGTTCAATTACTTTTATATTCTGCCCGTTTCCAAACTCTGTATACCCCCATATATTCGTTTCACCTTTATATTTATTCATAAGTATATCCAAGTCATGATATACGCGATGAGCATAGATTACATACTCCATATTCTGAAGCTCCACACCTTTTTTTACAATTTCATAACTTCTATTCACATCGCGTTTTATTTTTTCATTTTTTATTTCTTTATGTATATTTTTTAAAGAGGCTTCTTGCTCTTGAAACCATTGTTTAAAATGTTTCCAATCCCCATCTGTATATTTCTCTGCCTTGCCATAATTCAAGAAATTATTATAACTTTCATGTGTCGTACGAACAAAATCGAGTGGCTTCTTCTTCTCTTGCACCTCTTCTATTTGTGCTACTGTATTTACTCCAGCAGACTTATTCGCATAATATAATAGTACTTTCATAAGACTATAGCTCGCTATTGCCATTACAGTAATAGTTACCAATACACTTAACAATTTCTTCATATACAGAACCCCTTTTCTACTATGAATATTACAATGTACTGTTACACTTGTAACATTCTCTCGTAGAAATGTAATTCCTGTTTAAATCCTCCTTTTCATTTCGACACTATTTTTCTACAAACTTCTCCTTGGTAAATGCTCTTGTAAAACAACATAACCTTCATAAGCTGTATAACCGAGTATAGCCATTAATCCGATATAACAAGCAAATACTGTCCATTTCGTTTTCGTATCGACTGTATAATAATTTTCTTGTTGTTCCTTTTCTGTTTCCCATTCATTTAATTTTCTTTCTGACATTTCAAATGCTTCTCTTATATGAATTGTATGCATTTCTTTTTCATCTTCATATGGGACATAATCAAGTGGCTCAAATTTTGGTAAAAGGTACTCTAGCACTTCAATCTTTTGAAGTTCTCCTGTTTTTAATTCTTTTTCACGTTCTCTTTGTCTTAATACATTCATTTCATGGTGAATCATATAAATCGTTCGATGCACCGCACCAGTTTCTTTTAATTCCTCTTCAAGCCTAGCAGCATATTCTTTCATTCCATCGATTTTATATCCTAATTCCTTAATCGGCTCATCTCTCTTTATTACTCTATATAGTTCCATACAGCCGATAATAAAAATAAATCCTCCTAAAATACTTTTAAAGTAAATAGAATAGCCGAGTAGTAAAACTAGCCCTGCTCCCCAAATTTTCGTGCTTACAACTGAAATTATTCGTCCACCATCTAATGGAGAAACTGGAATTAAGTTAAAGAAATTAATCATACTTCCAAGTAAAATAATAAGCGCCCAAAACGGCTCTTTCGTGATTATATACAGTGGGATCGCGGGTAAAAATGAAAGCAATCCGAAAAGAGGTCCCATATATGCAATGTAAGCTTCATCTTTTGCATTTTTCGGCATCTCTTTCATCCCAATAAGAGCTCCCATAAATGGTATGAAGATTGCTGGCGATGTTGGTATCCCTTTCTTTCTCGCTGCCCATAAATGCCCCATCTCATGTACAAACAATAAATATACGAGTGCTACCCCAAACTTCCAACCATATATGACTGCGTATGCACCAAGCGATAAAAACATACTAAATACTGTTGAAAATTTTGCTAACTTAAAAATTGCAAATACCCATTTTAACTTAGATAGTAAAAATAACCCTATTGCAACTATAACTCCCCATAATCCTTTTTTATTATTTTTCATATTCCTCTCCTTTATCTCGCTTTATTGAGCCATATACACTCATCAAAACTTATTCTTTTTCTCTATTATGACATATTTTTTTCTATTGTTAGAAATAATGTTTATTCCATCCATTTTTAGCCAAAAATAAAAATAAAAGGAGGTAAATACAAATGAAATTACAATCTCTTATGATAGGCGCTCTATCGTTTTTAGCTTCAACTCTTATTTTTTATACCGTCAGCTACGTATTATTATTAGATTGGTTGCCAAATCACTTATTTATAGCCCTTATTATTCTTTCTGCTCTTATGATTTCCTTTCTAATTACACGAAAATCAATGAATGAGCCATCTGCAAAAGCAAAATAATAGAGGGGATCTTTCCCCTCTATTATCATTTCCTAGGAAAGGCCATATAGACTTTATGATTCTTACTGCCCGCTATTTACGGGCAGTAAGAATCCCACCTCAAAATTCGGCTGGAGCAAAGAATTTAGGTAGGAGTCGTGCTAATAATCAGCGGGGGATGCCCCCACTGATTAAAATTTCACTTTATCTTTGTAAATTCATTTTTTCACCATACTCTTTAACAATTTGAATAATGTTTTGAAATGCTCCTACTTTTTCTTTCTTACTATTTAATATTTGCAAATCGTGATTATCATAATAGGTTTCTAGTGATTTTAATTGTGATTCTGAAGCATCTTTTATCGGAACAGTAACATTCAATTCATACTGTTTATACCCTTCCTTTACTTTTTCAGCTAAAATTATTTCACTCTCTTTTGCGCCAATTAATTTTTGAACCTTTTCCGGGAAAACTAATTGCAAATAATATTCTTGTTCCTTTGCTAACTTATTATATAGTGATTGTGAAATCGTATAACGTACTGTATAATTCATTTTTTGATCACCTGCTTTAATATGAAACGCAGTAATCTGCATGTCTTTTTTTGTTACTTCCGTTAAAGTACCTACCTGCATCTCATCTTCTTTTTGTTCTGGAATCTTTGGAAAGATAGCCAAAAGCTTTTCCGTATCTTTTTCGTTAAGCATATACATATCTTTCTTATATTGAATCCATCCTCGGCGATCTTCTCCTCTTAACCATGCATAATATGTTTCTTTTTTTCCATCACTACTAATTTGTATTTCATATTCCGGTTCACCAAAACTACCCGTTACTTCTTGTTTTTCCGCTTTGTTTATAATATCCACCACCAACTCCGCATCCATTTTCTTTAAATTTTTTTCTTCTTTACCTTTTTGCATAACAGTTACTTGTAATGGTTCTCTCATTTCATTCACTGTCTCCTCTACTTGTTTCGGTTCTTTCTTTTGCTCGGATTGACCACACGACGCGAGTAAAATAACACATAAAATCATTAAATATTTCCCTTTCAAATCGATTCTCCTTTTCCAATAAGAAATTCTTATAATCCTCATGCATAAAACAAAAACGTTACATTATATAGAATGAGCTATACTATAAACTGAAGGGAGGATTTTACAATGTCCATTAATTTTCATGATGCAAATAATAAGTATACGTATGCAAGTCGTAACGCACATATTTCATGGCAGGAAACAATAAACAATATTGTAGATGTGCAAAATAAACAAGTAATTGATATAGGTTGTGGTGGCGGCATTTACACGAAAGAACTTGCTCTTATGGGAGCCAAAAGTGTTATTGGGCTTGATTTTTCAAAAGAAATATTACAAGCTGCAAAAGAAAATTGTAACGGCTTCCCAAACATTTCATTCATTCACGGTGATGCACATAATATCTCATTCCCTAATGAAACATTCGACCTTGTCATTTCTCGTGCAGTCATTCATCATTTGCATGATATTCCCACATTTATACGAGAGGCTTCTCGCATATTAAAAAAAGACGGTATACTTATTTTACAAGACCGGACCATTGAAGATTGTATAATCCCAGGAAGTCCTGAACACCTTCGTGGATATTTTTTCTCTGTCTTTCCAAAACTCATTGAAACAGAAGCGAAAAGAAGACCAAAAACCACTACTATTCAGCAAGAATTACAACAATATTCTCTTCAAGCGTTCCCCATACAAACACAATGGGAAGTACGAAAAGTACATGATTCTGTAGAGGTTTTGCTACAAGATTTATCTCCTCGAACAGGCCGATCCATTCTATATGAACTAACAGATAATGAACTTTCTCAACTTCTACATCATATCCAAACGGCATTACAAAACGTCTCTCCTATCATCGAAAGAGATCGTTGGACAATTTGGAGCGCGAAAAAATTGTAAGGAAGGAAGCCTCACAAAGTAATGTGAGGCTTCCTTCTTTCATAATCTAATTTTGCAACACTCTTGATATCCTCCACTCCTGGCCTGTGCACTTCCACACTTCGGACATACTAAATATCTAGACTGATTTGTCAACAAACTACCTTTTTGAAAGAGTAAAACTTCTGCTTGTTTAAACGAACGCGAATAATATAACCACATAAAACCAATTATAGCAATAATGCCAAATAATACTCCCATCGCAAGCATTTCAGTCACCTCTTTTGGTTTGTTCTTTCCAGCAAGTGGATTGTTGTATTATTCTCTGCAAATTCAAACAATTCCTTCCTTACTCCTATAAATATCGATTTTCTCCATAAACTTTACAATTCTCTATAATGTTTTACAGCATTTTTACAAATAGTATTAACCCTTATATTCTCAGCTATATTTCTACAGGAAAGTGTATTTCCCAAAAAATATGTTGACTTTCTAAAAAAAACGTGTGAAAATACTGTCAGAATACTTGAATTAAAATTCATTGACGAGAACGAGTACGTTATAGGACTGTTCCCCAGAGAGTTGGCGATTTGCTGAAAGCCAACGTTCAGTGCTTAATCGAAAATCATCTCCGAGAAGTAGAACCGAATGCTAAAGTAAGTTCTTACCGGATGTCCCCCGTTACAAGGAACACGTATCATGTTGTACGTTGCAAAGCCGTATACATATAGATTTATTTCTACATGTATAAATTAGGGTGGTATCGCGGGTAAATATAACTCGTCCCTTTCTTTAGGGACGAGTTTTTTGTGTTCTTACAATGAATTTACAAAAAAGGAGGAAAAACAATGAACACTGTATCAAAAAAACATGTTTTTTTCACAGGCCTTATGCTATTTTCTTTATTTTTTGGGGCAGGAAATTTAATTTTCCCTCCTATGCTTGGACAAAATGCTGGTGAAAACTTTTGGCCAGCAATGATTGGTTTTTTACTAACAGGAGTCGGCTTACCACTACTTACTGTTATCGCTATTTCTCTATCAGGAAATGGAATGCAACAACTTGCAAGTCATGTTCACCCATTATTCGGAATATTCTTTACGGTAGTTGTATACATTGCAATCGGTCCATCTATGGGCATCCCACGTGTTGCTAATGTCGCTTATGAAATGGGGGTTAGTTCTTTCTTACCAGAAACTATTCGCTCTAGCAGCCTAGTGCTATTTTTATACACAGTCATCTTCTTTTCTATCGTATTTTGGCTTAGTTTAAACCCTTCTAAGCTCGTCGATCGTATCGGAAGTGTATTAACACCTATTTTATTATTCTCTATTTTTTTATTATTCGTTAAGAGTGTATTTACACCCCTCGGGCAATCTGGACCAGCCATGCAAGAGTATCAAACTTCTCCAATTTTCAAAGGTTTTATGGAAGGATACTTAACGATGGATACCATTTCAGCACTTGCATTTGGGATTATCGTTGTAAATGCAATTCGCTCAAAAGGTGTGAGTGATCGTAAATCAATTGCCATCGCTACAGCAAAAGCAGGACTTATTGCCGCTACTGGTCTCGTACTTGTATATGGTGCACTTGGCTGGCTCGGTACAACTAGTGTCTCTCTCGGATACGCAAAAAATGGAGGACAGCTACTTACCGTTATCGTACAACAATTATTCGGTCCATATGGTCTAATTCTGTTATCTCTTATCGTTACACTTGCTTGCTTAACAACATGCGTTGGACTTGTATCTGCGTGCAGTCAATACTTCTCAACATTATTGACAAAATTTTCATACAAAATGTTAGCAAGTGTCATTTGCTTGTTAGGATTATTAGTTGCCAACTTAGGTTTAACAAAAATTATCGCCATCTCTGTTCCTATTTTACTTGTTGTATATCCAGTTGCAATTGTACTCGTGTTATTATCATTACTTCATAAATATTTCGGTGGCTATCGATCTGTTTATGTATGTGCTTTAATCGGAACAGCAGTTGTTAGCGTTTTTGACGGATTAAAACAAGGGAATATTCCTGTTTCATTTATCACATCTTATTTTGAGTTTATTCCATTATATAATGAAGGAATTGGCTGGTTAGTACCAGCGTTAGTTGGGGCTATTATCGGTTTTGCTATCGCAAAATTAAGTGGTGCAAAAACAGTACCATTAACGGAGCATTCACCTGAATCGAAAGTATCATAAAAAAACTCCCATTTCGGGAGTTTTTTACATTTGATAAGAAGTATGATTAAAGCTACTTACTTTATAAGCCTTCGTATAGTAATCAATATTCGTATCCACTGTTTCTACTTTTACAACATCATAGCAATCTTCTTGCTTCACTAGAAATAAATAATATTCTTCTGTTGCCTCAATAATTGCAATACGATCTGTTTCAATATCATATTGTTCACAAAGTGCTTGCAACGCATTCACATAATTACCTAATTTTTTCGTTTCATCCATTCCAAATATCGTTTGGACTAACATACATTCTCTCCCCTTTGTATGTACTGTTAACACCTTAATGATAACGCTTACATAAATAACCGTCAATAAAAAGCTTTGACCATATATAGTCAAAGCTTCCTTCTTATTTCGTCAATTGGTGTCTAAACGCATAAATAACCGCCTGTGTCCGGTCACTTACATTTAGCTTATTTAATATATTACTCACATGTGTCTTTACTGTTTTAAGGGCAATAAACAACTCATCTGCAATCTCTTGATTACTTTTCCCCTCTGCAATTAATAACAAAATTTCAGACTCTCTTTCTGTTAACTCCTCATGCAAAGGTTGTTCTTTCTTCTGACGCATACGAGACATCATTTTGCCAGTAACTTTCGGCTCTAATACCGTTTCCCCATCATAAGTAGCTCGTACAGCATCTGCAATATCACTCGCTCTTGATGTTTTTAATAAATAACTTGTCGCCCCCGCCTCAATAACAGGATATAACTTTTCATCATCTAAAAAGCTCGTGACAACTACAATTTTCGCTTCTGGCCATTCTTGAATAATAGCACGTGTCGCTTCAACCCCATCCATCTCATCCATAACAAGGTCCATTAAAATAATATCCGGTCTTAATTGCAAAGCTAACTCTGAACCTTTTCTTCCATTTTCAGCTTCTCCAACTACTTCAATATCTGGCTGCGTTGATAAATATGCTGATACACCCATTCGAACCATTTCATGATCATCAACTAGTAATACTTTTATCATGATTCTCCCCCTCTCTCAATCATAATAGGTACTTTCACTTCTATTTGCGTACCTTTATTCGGAAAACTAAGAACTTTTAATGTACCACCAATTTCATGAACTCGCTCTTGCATTGACCTTAAACCGTATGAACCAGCCTTATTAACCCCAACTTTAAACCCAACACCGTCATCAATAATTTTCAAAATCGCATATTGATCAATTTTCCGAAGGCGTACTTCGGTTTTCTTTGCCTTCGCATGCCGTAAAGTATTAGACAGCGCCTCTTGTACAATACGGAATAAATGATCTTCTACACCTTTTTTTAATTGAATCGGTTCAATTAACCATTCAATTTTCATATGTTGCTTTCTAGACAGTTCTGTTAATAATTCTTCTATACCCTCTGTTAGTTTCTTACCTTCTAACTGCACTGGGCGTAAATGAAGGAGCAATGCTCTCATTTCTGATTGTGCATTTACAACCATATTCTCAACAAGCTGCAACTGTTTTTTCGTCGTGTCTGGAATTTCAGCTGCTTGCTCATTAATGGCTGACATCATCATCGACATTGCAAAAAGCTGCTGACTTACAGAATCATGTAGCTCTCTCGCTAATCGATGCCTTTCTTGAGAAATCGCTTCTTGTCTCATCTCTTCATTCCAATGGGCTCGTTCATTCGTTACTTTTTGAAATAGCCCAGCTTGCTCCTCTAAGCGACGAGCAAGACCAATTACTTTTCGTTCCACTTCATGAAATTCATCGTCCGCAGTAAATGAAACATCACTCGGAAAATTCCCTCGCTCTACTTCAAATAGAAAAGTATTTAATCCTTGTATACGCTGTTCTATATAATAACCGATTGCATATCCTACAATTCCTCCGATAAGAAGACTCGTACTCATAATAAACAAGCCAATTGGAACAGAAGCAATGGATTCTTTCCAGAGTAAATCATAAACTTGTTGCTCGCTTTTCCATACATATACAATTGTACAAATAAGTGCGATACTCACAGAGGACAACATAGAATAACGAATATACATCCACGAAATATTCCTTTGTTTTTTCATTATACTTTCCTCACTTCCGTATCGCCTACGACAAGCGAAGAAATAATTTTAATACGACGAGGGGCTTCTTTATACTGTTCCGTTCTAAACGTAACATTACGGTTAAATCCAGTTTCTTCGTGTCCTGGCAGGAGCACTCGCCCAACAATAACAGAATGATTTAAAGACAATTCAATATCATATGGTACATATAAGCGAATATTACCAATGACGCCCCGAATCACAATAACCGTTTCTCCCTCTGGAATCATAGCAGTTGTTAAATCAATCTCGACGTCACAAGCACCATATTGGACGTTAATATCCTCTATTTCATAAATATGATCCATCATTCGTACATTACCTACAAACATATTTTTTATATACGGTTCTGTACGATATATTTGTTTTTCTTCATTTATATATCCCTTTTCTTTAATTTCAACTTTCATTGCTTTTTGCCGATGTCCTTGTTGAATAAGTTGATAACCAATTAAAGCTAAACAAGCAAACACAACAAGTACGAATGCCGCTGATGAAAATAAGAAGAATAAGAAGACAATACCACCGACAAATAAAAATACATTCCCTCTTACATAACGGTTCTTCTTTCGATAATGCCTTCCAAACATAATCATAATAAATGCAAATATTAGACCACCTGGTTCAAAATGTCCAAGTATCATATCAAGAAAAAGACCGAATCCAAATATGATGAGGAGCATCCCCATAAATTGTGTTTTTGAAAATTGCTTCTTCATTTCAGCTCCCCCCTCCTTGTCACATATACATAGAAGAAAAGGCATTGCTTTCCAACACCTTTTCTCCTATCACTATATCATAAGCCTGTTTTATTATATACTACAATTATTTTGTTACTTCTTTCGTTAACGATACTTCATTTTTCTCTTTCATTTCACTCTCTAGTTTTGCAATTTTCATATCAAATGTATCACGCTCATGCTCTTCATTTATACGAAGCTCTATGTCACGAATGTGATCTTCAATTTCTTCGAATCGTAAGAACGGATTATTTTCATCCATTTTATGCATAGCAGTATTCATACGGCGATTTGCATGCGCCATATTTTCACGTGCCATTAATTCCATACGCTTTGCGTTCATTTCTTTTAATTTATTTTTCATTTCTGAAAGACGACGCTCTAACTCATCAATTTGCTCTACAACACCAGCATACATTTCTTCTAAGCGAGTTACTTGCCCTTCATAATACGCTACTTCTTCTAATGCACGTTCATGCAATTGTAATTCGCCTGCTTCTTGTGCGATGATAGCTTGCTTTGATCTTTTATTAACGAAATAACGTGCTTGCTCAAGCTCACGAGCGAAGTTAGATTTTAATGTTTTATGACGCTGAATTAACTTCTCAATTTTTGTTATTTCACGCTCACTATCTCGTAAATATTGGTTTAACATAGCAATTGGATTTTTTCTTTCTTTCTCATCTAACACATTATGAAAATCAGCTAAAATTGCATCACGTACACGTCCGAATAAAGATTGTTTCATTATAATCTTCCTCTCTTCTACTTTATAATTTGATTTATTTTATATTAGTTTTTCATTAACTTGTTCCACTCATCTTCAAAGTTGCTATATGGTTTAGCACTTTCTGGAGCAGAATCAACAACTACATTTTTTCCTTTTTTCCACTCACGGTATCCGTAGTATAAAACTACTAATGCTGCGATACCGATTAATGCTGGGGAATGAGAAAGTGCAATGGACAAACCGATTAAACCAACAATACCCCAAGCTAACTTTCCAAAAAATGATTTAGCTCGCACAAATGATTTATAGCTCCAGTACACAACTCCTGCTCCAATGGCGAATCCTACAATACCAGCAAGACTACCAAGAGCAATTAAAGCCAAAATACCGGCTGCGATAAACGCTAGAAATTGTTTCATCTTGTGCTTGCCTCCCTTCGATTTGATACTCTTATCTTAACTATTTTTTCATGTTTCCATAACGAGCTTAAGAACCGTTTTTAACTCAGACTTAAGACCGAGTTGAATTCAGCCTTTTGCAAAACGAACATGTATGCGATGCGTATAGATACAGAAAAATTCTTATTCAATAACGGATGAAAATCTCAACTTGCGCGTCCAAAAAATTAGCAATACATACAAACGTTTATTAAATTACATTAAATATATTATTAAGAAAATTATGCTAAAATAAATCAGAAGGCTACATTTAAATTAAAGGGGATATATCATGAATTTACACATTACGAAAGAAATCAATACCTCCGCTAAAAACTATATAAACAACCAGCTTTATGAATATAATTTAAAGCACTTTCCATCTGATTTAAGAGACAGATACTTAGAGATTCATTTATTTCTTAAAGATGAAAATGGTAAAATATGCGGGGGAATATTAGGTGAAGTCTGTTGGAATTGGTTAGAGATTCACTCTTTTATCATCGATGAAGATATACGTGCATTAGGGTATGGAACTAAACTGTTATTAGAAGTAGAAAAAATCGCTTTAGAAAGCAATTGTGATTTTATAAAAGTTGACACTTTAAGCTTTCAAGCATTAGATTTCTATAAAAAATATGGTTATAAAGAGTATGGTATCCTCGATAACGTAGGAAGAGATTATAAACACTACTATTTGAAAAAGGATTTATAAATAATAAAAAACGCTCAGAGAATGTTCTCCGAGCGTTTTCAACTGCTAATAATAAATGTCTCTTTATGTTATGCAGTTTTATGATACTCTTTTTTTTCCGCCACTTTAGAAAATCTCGGGAAACCAATTAATATAGAAATGATTCCACATACTCCCACTAAAATTGGATAAAATGCATATGGTAACAATTCGACCGGAGATAACGCAGCAAATCCTGCCGCTGTTAACATTTGAGCACCATATGGGATTAACCCCTGTACACAGCAAGAGAAAAGATCCAGTACACTCGCTGATTTACGGGGATCAATTTCATACTGATCCGCAATATTTTTCGCAAGCGGACCTGTAAAAATGATAGAGATTGTATTGTTTGCTGTACACATATTCGTCATACTCACTAAGCCAGCAATACCAAACTCTGCTCCTTTTTTCGAACGAATATTACGTGTTAAAAGATTCATTAAATATTGAATGCCACCATTATATTGGATAAGTTCAACCATACCACCGATTAATATAGCAAGTAGTACTAGCTCCATCATACCGCCCATTCCAGTCGTTACACTTTTAAAGAAACTCTCTAACGTATAACTTCCATCTATAAGACCGATAACACCAGATAGTACCGTTCCACCGGTTAATACAATAAGTACATTCCAGCCAAGTAGCGCTGTAACAAGTACACCTGCATATGGTAAAATCTTCACCCAATCAAATGTATGAGCTTTAATTTCTGTATCATTACCTAAAGTAATCATTACTAATATTACAATTGTAATGATTGCAGCTGGCAATACAATTAAAAAATTCGTTTTAAACTTATCTTTCATTTCTGTTCCTTGCGAACGAACAGCAGCAATTGTCGTATCAGAAATAAATGATAAATTATCGCCAAACATCGCTCCGCCCACAACAGTAGCCATCGTAAGTGCAATTGAGATATCTGTTTGCCCACTAATACCTACAGCAATAGGTGCTAATGCAGCAATTGTTCCCATTGAAGTTCCCATCGCTAATGAAATAAATGCCCCTATAACAAAAATTCCAGCAACGATAAATCCTTGGGGTAAAATAGATAACGCTAAGTTAACAGTGGAATCAACTCCGCCCATTCCTTTTGCTGTTTCAGAAAACGCCCCTGCAAGTACAAAAATTAATACCATAATCATAATATCAGGGTTTCCTGCACCTTTAGCAAATCGTTCTACTTTCACATTAAAGCTTTCCTTACGATTCATCACTAAAGCAATTCCTACAGCAATTGAAATTGCTACAAGTATCGGCAATTTATAGAAATCACCTGTAATAATTCCAGAACCAATAAATAGCGCCAAAAATATTCCAAGTGGTAATAACGCTAAACCATTTCCTCTCGTTTCTTTCAAAGTATCATCTCTCCCTAGTTTTCAACCTTTTCTAATGAACAACAAAAGACCTCTTCCAATGAGAAGAGGTCTTATACATCTATAAGAAACACTCTTCTCATCTTTCAAGCACATGCTTGCTGGATTTGGCACAGCACTCTGAAATCGAGTCCGCTGCCGAGGCATCGTAGGGCCAGTCCCTCCGCCTCTCTTTATAAGAAGGTTTCATATTTATTTTTTAATAATAATTTCTTTCCTAACTTTACTCGCTTACAAAACAAAAGTCAATTATTTTTTGTATAGATTTTTTTGGTAATTATACAAAAATATGAATAAACCAATCATTTTAACTTTTCGATTTCTTTATCCAATATTGAAATCCAATAAAATTTTCTATTTTTTATCGTCACGATAATCCATTTTGTTGTATTCCATGCTAACTCATATTCTTCTTTTGTAACATCACCAATTTTATAGGCATCCTCTAACTCGTCTTCATCCAGTACATAGATCTCACCGTTCGGTAACAATACTACATCTAAATATAAATCATCAAAATAAGGTAAACCACGCTCGTCTATTTTATATTCTTTCGTCACGTCGATATAATATTGTACTAATTGTTTTTGATTGTCTAACATAGCTGTAATTGCAAAGTTTTTCCCGTTTATAAAATATTGCATCCATGTATACCCATCACCTGCAATGCAAAGCTGTTTACCATTGTATTCTTTATGACTAGGTTCTCTCACTTTTTTTATGTCCAGTATTCCTAACATTCCATCCTCTACTTGCTTAACCCTATAATCCTTCTCTATTAGTCGCTTCCACGAAGAACCGTCACCATATTTACGTTTCATTACGTCCGCTCCTCTTCTATATATAGAAAAGCCCCCACATATTATGTGAGAGCTTGTTCATATTATAATTAAGCCGCTTGACCCTTTTCAGATATCTCTTTTAAATAGGCTTGTCCTTTTTCAGCGTCATATTGACCTTCCCACTTAGACATAACTACAGCCGCTAAAGAGTTACCTACAACGTTAACTGCTGTACGAGCCATATCAAGAATACGGTCAATACCTGCAATAAACGCTAAACCTTCAGCTGGAATACCTACTGTACCAAGTGTTGCTAATAATACAACGAATGATACGCCAGGTACACCCGCGATACCTTTTGATGTAACCATTAATACAAGTAATAACGTAATTTGTTGTGTAATGGATAATTCAATACCGTACATTTGCGCTAAGAAAATTGCCGCAATTGCTTGATATAAAGTTGATCCATCTAAGTTAAATGAATAACCCGTTGGAATAACGAAAGATGTAATTGCTTTCGGACAACCGAATTTCTCCATTTTCTCCATAATTTTCGGTAAAACCGTTTCTGAACTTGCTGTAGAGTACGCTAAGATCAGCTCGTCTTTTAAAATTTTAAAGAATTGGAAAATGTTAATACCGAATATTTTCGCTGTAAGTCCTAATACAACTACAACGAAGAAGATCATTGCTCCGTATACTACAATGAGTAATTTCCCTAATGGAATTAATGAAGCTAATCCGAATGTAGAAACTGTAACACCAATTAATGCGAATACACCAAATGGTGCAAACTTCATAACTTGGTTCGTTACATAAAACATTGCATCTGCTACACCTTGGAAAAATTGTAGAACTGGTTTGCCACGCTCACCAATTGCTGCTACACCTAAACCAAATAATACTGAGAAGAAGATAATAGCAAGCATATCACCTTCAGCTAATGATTTCATAATGTTCGTCGGAACAATATTTACAAACGTATCCGCGAACGAATGACTTTGTACTTGCTCTGTCGTATGTGTATATTTAGAAATATCTGTTTTTGTTAACTTATCCATATCAACGCCTTTTCCAGGTTGGAAAATATTCGCTATTAATAGACCAACAGCAATTGCAATCGTTGTAATAATTTCAAAGTAAATAATTGTTTTTCCGCCTAGTCGACCTAACTTCTTAACATCGCCAACACCAGCAACCCCAACAACAATACTCGCTACAACAATCGGTACAACAATCATCTTAATTAATCGGATGAAAATATCACCAAGTGGTTGTAAGTACTTCACCACTTCCGGATTGCCAAAGAAAATAGCCCCAACTGCAATACCGAGCGCAAGTCCTATTAAAATTTGCCATGCAAGTCCTATTCTTTTCATACTTGTGGTAACCCCCTCTTCGATGTGTCACTCTATCTCTCATTCTATCTCTATAAAACATGAAATTAAGAGTATTACATATTATTCGACAATTCACTACATTTTGTCCCTGTTAAAAATCATAAATCAAAATTTAAAATCTGACAACAAAATAAGTTTGCCCGAATACAAATAATTTTCTTGACAAAAACAAACTTCATGTCAGAAAACCTCACATGAAATCGATTCCTTACTAGTGATTGATAGGTTTTTAAAATACTGTTTCATTATGGAAAACTCCATCATTTCCCATGTTTTTTTAAAAAAATATAGAAATTGATATCTTTTTCTATACATTCAAGAATTTTAAATTTATGACAAACACTACGAAAAGATACTAAATTCCGACAAAACTTAGCAAAATTATAAAATTTTCTTTACATTATGATTACAACGATAGACACTCTTCTTCTTATGATATATAACATTCATAGGGAAAGGAGCAAGACAACCATGAAAAAGAAATTTGCAGCATTTAGTGTTTTAGCAGCTGGAACGATTTTCGTTTCCCCGTTACTTTCACCCGTATACGCTGAAACGAATGAAAATAAATTATCTAATATTCAATCCGAATTAGAAGGCAAACAAAATGACTTACAAAATAAATCAGCTGAGAAAGAACAAATAGAAAAAGAAATCCAGGAATTACAAAAGAAAATCGACGAATTAACTACTTCTATTAATAAAAACGAAGCTGAATTAAACGATACAAAAAAAGAAATTAGCAAAACGCAGCAAGCAATTGCTGAAAAAAAGAAACATATAGAGCAATTACAAACAAACATAGATACACGTCAAGAGGTTATTAAACAACGACTACAATCTATGCAAGAGAAGCCTCGTACGAGTATCATTACAGAAGTATTAACAAGTTCTGCAAATATCGCTGATCTTGTTGATAATATGTATTCTGTAAGTTTAATTTTAAATAACGATACCGATATTGTGAAAAAGCAAACAGATGATCAACATGCTGTAACGACAGAAAAAGAGGCTGTTGAGAAAAAAGAGCAACAACTGAAAGAATCTGAACAAAAATTAGAGCAAAAACAACAAGAGTTACAAAGTAATCAACAACAGCAACAAACTCTTATTAAAGATCTACATACGAAAGTATCAAAAGTAGATTCCGAGATTGAAGGATTAGAAGAGTCACAAGGTATTTTAGAAAACCAGCGTCAAGCTGTTCAAAAAGCAATTGAAGAAGAAAAACGTGCGGAAGAAGCTCGGAAAGCGGAAGAGGCACGCAAGGCTGAGGAAGCAAAAAAACAAGCCGCCGCTTCTGCTAAAGAAAGCACACAATCCGCACCAACACCGCAAGATACGAACAAAGGTGGATTTATTAAACCAGCGGCTGGATCAAAAACTTCTGGATTCGGCACACGTTCTTTAGATAACCATAAAGGAATCGATATCGCAGCTCCGGGAACAGTTCCAATTATTGCCGCTGCAGATGGCGTTGTTATCCGTTCAGAATTATCCTCTAGTTACGGAAACGTTGTTTACTTATCTCACCGTGTTAACGGAAAAACATATACGACAGTGTATGCACATATGAGTAGCCGCTCTGTATCCAATGGACAAACTGTAAAACAAGGCGACCAACTTGGTTTTATGGGAAATACCGGTCAATCTTACGGACAACATTTACACTTCGAACTTCATATTGGAGAATGGAATGTTGGTAAGACAAACGCAGTTGATCCGTCTCCTTATATCGGATTATAAAAAAACTCGGTGCATACCGAGTTTTTTTACTACCATTTCACACTTTGTAGGCATTTTACATAAACTACAACTAAATGCCTATATTTTGCGGGGTGATTAATATGAATACACAATTACAAGAAGAAATAGAAGAAGCTAGAGAAACATACATCGGCCGATTATTTACATTCGGCGGCTCAGCGTTATTTTTAATTGGATCATTTATCGCAGTTGTCACAGCTTATAAAGCATATAATCGCTTATTAAATACTTCTACAACATAATAAAAAGACGGAGAAATCTCCGTCTTTTTATTATGCAAACATTTTAAATACGCCTACCGCATTTAAAAATACGATAATTACAGTTACCGGAATAACATAACGAAGTAAGAAGAACCAAATGTTAAATAATGTTTTCCCTTTCGTTTCCGTAACTTCTAATTCTTTCATTAATAACTCTTTACTCATTTTATTTGGTACGAATAGCGAAATGGCTAGTACTCCGAGTGGCAGTAACACATTGCTTACCGAAAAATCGACGAAATCAAAGAATGTCTTACCAAATATTTTCACATCACTCATAATTCCAAACGATAACGCTGATGGAATTCCAACTGCAAAAATAAGAATACCAATTAATAACGAAGCTGACGGACGCTTCTTCTCATTATCTTTCGCAACAGATGCTACTACAATTTCAAGCATTGAAATCGCAGATGTTAAAGTCGCAAAGAAGAATAAAACTAAAAACATAATGAAGAAAAATTGTCCAAATGGAATTTTCGCAAAGACAGCAGGAAGAACGATAAACAGTAGCCCTGGTCCTTCTGTCGGTTTAACTCCTAATGCGAAAATCGCCGGAAAAATCGCTAATCCTGCAAGTACTGTAACAAATACAGTTAAACTTACAATAGATGTTGCTGATTTAGCTAAATGCTCTTCTTTCTTTAAATACGAACTATACGTTACCATTACCGAGGCACCTACCGTTAGTGAGAAGAAAGATTGTCCCATCGCATATAAAATCGTATCTGCTGTAAGCTTTGAAAAATCTGGTTTTAAGAAGAACTCTACCCCAGCCATAGCACCATCAAGTGTTAACGCACGAATAATGATAGCAATAAATAAAATGAATAATAGCGGCATCATGTACTTACTTGCCTTTTCTATGCCTTTTTCCACACCTTTACTAACAACAAAAATGGTACAAAGCATAAAAATGAATTGCGCCCCAATCGCACTTACTGGATTTGAAATTGTTTCAGCAAACAATTGTCCATAATCGACTACTCCGTTCCAGAAACTACCTGTGACACTATAGTATAAATAAAGTAAAATCCATCCACCTACAACACTATAAAAAGATAGTACGCTAAAACAAGTAACAACCCCCATACGACCAATCCAAGGATATAACTTGCTATTCGGTACTAATACTTTATAAGCTGTAACGGCCTCTTTTTGAGTACTACGACCAATAACAAATTCAGCTACAAGAAGAGGCATACCAATAAATAAAGTTAATAGTAAGAATACAAGGAAGAACGCGCCTCCCCCTCCATTACCTGCAACATATGGAAACTTCCATATTGCCCCAAGACCTACTGCGGCTCCCGCTGCTGCGAGTACAAAGCCTATTTTCGACGTCCATTGCTGTGTTTCTTTCATCATAAAATCTCCTTTTCTGAATATTATAACTTTTATCAATTATACACTTTCATTTCATACTCGCACACCTCCTTTAGAAAATAAAAAAGTCCCCTACACGCAAATATGCATGTAGAGGACGATATATGTAATAGAATACCGTGGTACCACCTCAATTGGATCAATAAATCCCACTTGTTCAGGTACAGGAAAATTCCGATACCCTATCCTTTTAACGGCGGAACCCGGGTTGCCTACTGCAATGTTCAGCATACCTCTCGCAAGCCCATTCTGTATATTTTATCGTACCGGGCTCACACCTTACCCCAGCTCTCTGAACGCATCAAATATACGTACTCTTCTTGCTCATCGATTTCATCTTTTTGAAGTTACTTGTGATTATAAATTATATTTTTATATTTGTAAAGCACAATTCACTCACTATCCTATATAAATTCCCCTCTCTAATTCTTGTAAAAAAAGCTCTCTTTTTTGTTCACTTTGAATATATATCGACTTTAATACTTCTTGTAACAATATATTTTTTTGCCTTTTCTCTACTTGTAATGCTTTCACTTTTAGTCTAACTTCATATAAAAAATCAAGATACGATTCATACTTCTCATCATATTTATTTGCGATATCATCACGAATTTTTTTTGCAAGTTTCGGACTTGCCCCTCCAGTAGAAACAGCTACATTAAGCAATCCACGATGAATTGCCGCCGGAAAATGAACATTTCCACTTTCCGGATTCGTAATAACATTTACCAATTGATTCACTGCGGCATCTTCAGCAATTTGTTCATTTAGTACCGAATCACTAGTCGCTGCAACTACTAAAAAAGCATCTTTAATATCACTTTTCTCATACTCTCTTTGATACCAACGAATTTGCTTTTCTTCTACAAGTTTCACTAAATTTGCATCTAATTCTGTACTTACTACAACAATATCCGCACCTTGTTTTAGTAAAGGAATAATTTTAAACCCCGCTACTTTCCCTCCACCAATGACAACAACACGTTTCTTATCAACTCGCACTGTAAGTGGATACATATTGATCTCCCTTCAATATTTCCTCTGTTTTCTGAATTAACATCTCTCGAAACGCTACATTCTTTCCTAAATAGGGACTTATTTTTATCTCTTCCGACTCATATTGACGCACTTCTTTCTCAACATGTTTCATGAGTAAGCCTGTAAATAATAAGTAAGGTAACACAACAATGTTCCGTTCTTTTTGTTCTACAATTTCTTTCAACCTCTCATCAAACTTCGGCTCCGCGGCTGCTAAATAACAAACTTCCACCTCTTTAATGTTCTCTTCTTTTTGAAATAAAGAAGAAATCCACTTTATGTCTTGTAAAGTTTCCGGATCACTACTCCCTCTTGCAACGAGCAAAAGTGTTACTTCTTCTTTATAGTCTTTAATACCACTTCCGTTATATACCGCTTTTACAAGCACTTCTGATACACCAAATGGATTACCATACACTATTTTGATATTCGGATATTCCTCGTTTAACTTTCGTAATTCAAGCGGAATATCTTTCTTTACATGTCCTGCCGCTAATAAAAAAACAGGAATAGCGACAATCTCTGTAGCACCACGCTTCACACATGTACGAAATCCTTCTTCAATAGAAGGATTCGCTAGCTCTAAAAAACAAATTTCTTGAATATTTGCCTCTACACGGTTCATACATGACGTAATAAATGCAACCGCTTCTT
Organism: Bacillus sp. TH25; assembly: GCF_016650935.1. NCBI lineage: Bacteria > Bacillati > Bacillota > Bacilli > Caryophanales > Bacillaceae > Bacillus > Bacillus sp. TH25. The sequence goes on from NZ_JAEKEU010000009.1 coordinate 467,850, forward strand.
CTTTTGCTGCTTTCAAACGGCTTCCATGACATATATATATAACAGCCTTCATTTTACAATACTCCGCTTACTTGATATGCATTTTCCGTTTGTTTCTCAAACCAATGTATCTTTTCTCTAAAACGGACAACTTCTCCAATAACAATCATACTTGGATTTTGAATTCGTTCTTTTTTGGCAACATCTACAATTGTTCCTAACGTCGCTGTAACAGTACGCTGCATAGATGTCGTTCCCCACTCAATGATAGCGACAGGTGTACTTTGATTTTTTCCATGTTTTATTAGTTGTTCACATATGTAAGGTAAATTACTAACCCCCATATAGACCGCTAATGTATCTACACCTTTCGCTAAACTTTCCCACTTCACTTCCTCTTCAGCCCCTTCTTTCCGGTGCCCTGTCACAACAGCAAAACTTGCACTTGCATCGCGGTGCGTTACTGGAATTCCAGCGTAAGCAGGAGCAGCTATACCAGCTGAAATACCAGGAATAATTTCAAATGGGATACTTTGCTTCGCTAACGCTTCAGCTTCTTCTCCACCTCTTCCAAATACAAATGGATCTCCGCCCTTAAGCCTCGTTACAACTTTTCCTTTTTTCGCATATTTAATAAGAAATGTGTTAATTGTCTCTTGCTTCATCGTGTGATAATTCGGGAGTTTCCCGCAATAAATTAAATCTGCTCCAGGCTTTGCATAAGAAAGTAACTCTTTATTCACAAGGCGGTCATACAAAATAACATCCGACTTTTCGATACATTTCAACCCTTTAACAGTAATTAAATCTGGATCACCAGGACCCGCCCCAACGATATAAACCTTCCCCATCATCTCTCCTCATTTCTATTATAAAATGAAACTTCCACTCTTCATCACGAATGGAAGTTACTATTATTTCGTATTACACTACTCCTTACTCATGAATAACAAATGCCGCGCCTTTTCGAATCTTCTTTTTTTCATATAATGAGATTTCTTTCACTTCTGGTAGCGGTAAAAAGTACTTTTCAAGTTCTATCTCTGCAAGCTTAAATGCTTGCTCTTCACTTTGAGCAACAACGACTATCGGAACAACACTATTCACTAATACAGCTTCAAATCGATATAAATCCATATTGTCCCTCCTAAGACGCTATTACTTCTTCTACTACTTGGTTTAGTATAATTTGTAATTCTTCCACTCCAACACGTCCGACGAAATCATAAAACGTTTCGGCTAGTAATTTATTCTTTTGGAAATAACTTAAAAAGGACACGAGAACATCCGGCAAATCTTCTCCATCTATTTTCCCTTTTAATTTTTCGTTATATGCTCCTCCGTCTAATAGTGTTCCGCCCACATATATTTCAAACGCCTCAACGATTCCCTTTTCCTTTGTTTTCAGTTTCACTCCTTGCAAACCAATATCAGCAATTTGACGTTGACCACAGGAATTCGGGCATCCTACCATATGAATTCGAACTGGTACATCAAGTGCAATTTGTGTATCTAAGTACTCTGCTATTTTGCGTAATCTTTCTTTCGTTTCTACTAACGCAAGATTACAATACTCAATACCAGTACATGAAACCGCATGACCGATAAATGATTTCGGATTTGCAGAAATTGCTTCAAACAACGGTTCACTTAATAGCCCTTCAGTATTTTCTGGCGGAACATTCGGAATAATGAAGTTTTGAGAGTTACAAGTTCGAATTTGCCCGTTTCCATATTTCTTTGCAATTCTTGCAATCTCAAACATTTCCTCTGCGTGTAAACGCCCTACTGGTACATTAAAGCCGACATACTTTAATCCTGCTTGTTTTTGATCTTGAACGCCATAAAAGTATCCTGCATTCCAGCCTTTGAGAGCACTTTCCCCTTTACTTTGCAATGGGCCTGTGTATTCTACTAGTTTCTCTTTAAATTTCTCAGCGCCCCAGTCAGCGACAAGAAATTTCAAACGTGCTAAGTGGCGTTTTTCACGATATCCAAAATCACGGAATATAGTAGCAATTGCAATCGACACTGCCTTCACTTCTTCTGGTAAAACGAATACATCTAATTCTTCCGCTAAGTATGGACGAGCTGATAAGCCTCCGCCTACTTTTATATGAAAACCAACTTTTTTCTCACCATCTATTTCTTTCGTAGCAGGTGTAAATGCCACACAGTTAATCTCTGCATTTGCTGAATTATAAATGTTAGAACTAATAGACATTTTAAATTTACGTGGCAGATTAGAAAACTCTTCATTATGTTGGAAGTAATCGTATATTTCTTTAACAATCGATGTTGTATCAAATAGTTCATTCGCATCAATTCCAGCAAGTGGATTACCTGTAATATTACGCGTAATATCACCGCATGCCCCCGCTGAAGATAAGCCAACTCTCGCTAATCTTTTAAAAATATCCGGAATTTGCCCAATTTCTAACCAATGAAACTGAATCGCCTGTCTTGTCGTAATATCTAACACATCACGCCCATAATCTTTAGCGATAGAAGCTAGCACCTCTGCCTGCGCATTTGTAATAATCCCAGAAGGTATATTGACACGCATCATAAAATAGCCCGCTTCTTTCGGTCGTTGCAAATACAATCCTGCCCATTTAAATGCGTCCCACTCTTCTTTCGGAATAGATTCAAATCCATTCTCCGCATAATACGGAATATCATTAAAGATTTCTAATCCATCTTTTTCTAATTTCTTTTTCTCGGACGGATTCAATTTTTCATTATTTGCCCATACTTTTTCATAAGTCATTTTTAATCCCCCTATATAAAACTACGCTCTTGTAAGTACTTCACAATTTGTTCTGCACATTCTTCAATAGAATTCATGTGCGTTTCTACAATTAATTCTGCTTGTTTTGGTTCCTCATACGGTGAATCGATACCTGTAAACTCTTTAATATCACCTTTTCTCGCCTTTTTATAAAGTCCTTTCGGATCACGTTTCTCACACTCTTCAATTGGACATTTTACAAACACTTCTATAAACTCATCTGCAGCTAATAGTTCCCTAACTTGTTTTCGGTCTACTCGAAATGGTGAAATAAACGCTGTAAGGACAACAGTTCCTTGATCTACAAATAACTTCGCCACTTCACCAATACGTCTTATATTTTCCATGCGATCACTTTCAGAAAAACCTAAATCTTTATTTAAACCTTGGCGAATATTATCCCCATCTAGCACATAATTTCCGATATTCTTTTCAAACAGTTTGCGAGCAACCGCATTCGCTACTGTAGATTTACCCGAAGCTGATAAACCAGTAAACCAAACTACAAAACTGTGATGCCCATTCTTCACTCTTCTCTCATCTTTTGAAACAGAAGCTGTATGCCAAGTAATATTCGTATCCATCTCATTCTCTCCCTATTCTGTTACTACTTCTTTTTTCAAACCTTTAATTAGCGCTTCCACTACTTCTTTACGACTAAATGTACTTGGCGGAATCTCTCCATTCCTTAACATTTCTCGTACTTTCGTACCCGATAAGATGACACGGTCTTCTTTTCCATGCGGACATGTTTTCGTTGAAGCCATTGCTTCACATTTCGTGCAGTAAAAACTATGTTCAAAAAATAACGGCGTAATTCCTAACTCTTCTACTGTAAAATTCGTAAAGATTTCCTGCGCTTCATATGTTCCGTAATAGTCCCCTACCCCAGCATGATCACGCCCTATAATAAAGTGGGTACAACCAAAGTTCTTTCTTACTAATGCATGAAATATCGCTTCCCTTGGTCCTGCGTAACGCATTGCTGCAGGAAATACACCTAAAAAGACACGATCTTTCGGATAATAGTTTTGAAGTAATACTTCATAGCTTTCCATCCTTACATCAGCAGGAATATCATCTGACTTCGTTTCCCCAACAAGCGGATTTAAAAAGAGACCATCTACAATTTCAAGAGCAGATTTTTGAATATACTCATGGGCACGATGTACCGGGTTTCTCGTTTGAAATCCAACTACTGTTTTCCAACCGCGTTTTTTAAATTCTTCTCTCGTTTCAATTGGATCTAAATGATAAGAAGGAAACGGATTATTTCCAAAGCGTTTTGTAAGAATAATAGCTCCTCCAACGTAAACGTTTGGTCGTTCATATAATTTTTCCACCCCTGGATGTGCTTCATCCGTCGTTTTATATACAAGTGACGCTTCTTTTTCTTTATCTGGTACAAAAATATCTTCTATTTGAATAACACCATATACATTTCCGGCGTTGACAAGTTTTACTTCCTCTCCAGCCTGCAGTTTCTCGGCTACTTCTTCTGTTACCGGTAGTGTAATCGGTATACTCCATACGCTACCATTTGCTAAACGAAGCGTTTCTACTACTGAATCATAATCTCTCTTCCCTAAAAATCCTGTAAGAGGGCTATATCCTCCTGTCGCCAAAAGTTCTAAATCACTAAGTGCAATTTTGTCTATCTCGATTTCCTTTACAATGTTCGATATTTCATATGTTTCATCAATGCGGTTTACTAATTCATTTGTTGTACTCATTTTCTTATATCCCTTCTTAGCTTTATTTCAAAATCTATCTCATTGAAAGTGAAGGCCACATTCCGTCTTCATTTTCCCAGCCCATCTTCCATCTCTTGAATTGCCACCATCACCTACAGGTAATGTACATTTCTCACACCCAATACTCGGATAGCCAACATCATGCAATGGGTTATACGGCAAACTATGTTTATATACATATCGCCAAACTTCTTTCCAAGTCCAATGAATGAGCGGACAAACTTTAATAGATTGAAAACGACGATCTTGATTTATAAACTGTGTATGCTTACGCGTTTCTGATTGTTCCCTTCTTAAGCCTGATATCCACGCTTTTTCCGCTGCTAATGATTTTTCTAACGGTAAAATTTTTCTAATACTACAGCAAAGATTCGGATTACTTTCCCATAACTTCTCTCCATGAAGCTTCGCTTGTTCATCGAGTGTAAGTTCTGGCTGTTTTTCTATAATATTTAATGAAGGAAATCTCTCGCGTACCTTCTTAATTAATTCGTACGTTTCTTGAAAATGAACATTTGTATCCAAAAATACAACTTTAGCAGATGGATTTACTTGGTTTATAAGATGTAATAAAACCATTCCCTCCACCCCAAAGCTACATGCATATACAATTTCATCTTTATATTCGTTATAAGCCCAACTTAATACTGATAGCGCGCCTTTCGTTTCATCTTCTTCAGAAAATGAAACACTATTTTCTTTCCACGTTTCGTACGTCAACATGTTTTTTCCCCCTGTAAAAGCAAAAAGACGGCTTTAACCTATTAAAAATAGATTAAAACCGCCTCTAGTTTTTCTAGTCAGCGCTTTTTACTTTAAACGAACCTTTTCACTTTTTTCTAATTGAATCACTTTTCCATCTTGCACAACAATTGTAATGGAACCATATTTCATATCAGCAAGCATCGCTTGAATTTTCTCAGATACTTCATCAAAATGCTCCCGTACGCTCACGCAAACAGCCCCCCTTTTTATTCATAAAAAAAAATCTTTCCCATTTCGAAAAGACTGTTCGGTAATATATTTTACCTTATCTTTCAAAATGGATTCCATTTTGCTGGATTTAGCACCTTGCTTTCTATAAGCAGGTTGCCGAGCTTCGTAGGGCCAGTTCCCTCAGCTTCTCTTGATAAGCTTTGTATTTGTATTTTATCACAATTCTGATTTTTTTCAATCCTAGTTTTCCGATATATTTAATTATTTTTATTTTTTTAAAAGGAGTTGCCTTTACTAGACAACTCCTTCTTTCTCATTCACACCAGCTCTTTAATACGTATGCGATCGTTCCCAATGATATTTTCATATGTTTCACGTTCTACGACAATTTGTGACGTCCCGCCTTTTGCAAAGACGACAGCTGGTCTACGAATACGATTATAATTATTCGCCATCGAGTACCCATATGCCCCCGTACAAGAAATTGCTAGTAAATCAGAAGAAGCAACTTGCGGTAAGTTAATATCCCAAATCAGCATATCTCCACTTTCACAGCATTTCCCAGCAATCGAAACGAGTTCCTCATTCTCATCATTCCCTCGATTCGCCAACATCGCCTCATAACGGGCTCCGTATAGAGCTGGTCTTAAATTATCTGTCATTCCACCATCGACTGAAACATATTTCCGAATGCCAGGAATCTCTTTCACCGCTCCGACTGTATAAAGTGTTGTTCCAGCATCACCTACAATACTACGACCTGGTTCAATCCATATTTCTGGAAGCGGATATTCACATAATGTAAACTGCTCTCTTATCGTACTTGTTACAGCGTGCACATACGTTTCAAGTGTTAACGGTGTATCTGAATCCGTATAACGTATACCGAAACCTCCGCCCACATTTAATACTTTCATCACATAATGTGTTCGCTCTCTCACTTCTTCTAAAAATTGGCGGAGTACTTCAATTGCTCGAACAAATCCAGCCGTTTCAAATATTTGTGATCCGATGTGCGAGTGAATTCCTAGCACATTATAATTTGATTTTTGCAAGGCAAGCTCAATTGCTTGCATCGCTTGACCATTTGAAACACCAAATCCAAATTTCGAATCCTCTTGACCTGTTGTTATATATTCGTGTGTATGTGCCTCTACCCCAGGCGTTACACGGATTAATATGTTCACAAATTTCCCATGTTGCATTGCTAAATCATGTAAAATTTCTAATTCTAAGAAATTATCTACTACAAAACAACCGATATTCGCCTGAAGAGCCATAATCATTTCTTCTTCTGTTTTATTATTTCCGTGAAAATGAATACGCGATGCCGGAAAACCAGCTTGAAGCGCAGTATATAATTCTCCTCCAGAAACAACGTCTAAAGACATATTCTCTTCACGAGCTACTCGGCACATCTCCATGCACAAGAACGCCTTGCTTGCATATGCTACTTGATAAGAGAAACCACTTTCTTTAAAAGCACGATGAAACGCGCGGCACTTTCCTCGAATAGACTCTTCATCGTATACATAAAGTGGTGTTCCGTATTGTTTTGCTAGCTGCGTCGTATCGCACCCACCAATTTCTAAGTGTCCTTGCCCATTGATTCGGCTTGTGCCGTGTAAATACATTTAAATTCCTCCCTTATTTCCTCTAAAACTCATAACCCCAATCTTCTATTCATTGCAGCACGCTTTTAGATAGACAAAAAACGCGCGGAACAATGTTCACACGCGTTTCTTATTAGGAAAAATATATATTGAAAAAATAAACGAGTTGTTATCTTCTCAAAATAAGAAACCGCATCAACATCTCCAAATAGCTCTTCATAAAATAAATATTATGACAGTACTACATTTATTCAATGCAGTCCCAATATATGAATAACGTGGTCATTCTTATATTTCGGCAATAGTCCCTTTCAACCTATGATCACAGATTCCACTAAATCTCCCATAGCTTACTCTTTCCTATCGCGGCCTCTACCTTTGAGAGTAGATGAGGTAAGTCTATTTAATTTTCAAACATCTAATTGTTGCTATTAACAATACCAAAGGACCATTTTATTTGTCAAACAATTTTTTATATTGTTTTTTTACAGTTTAATTTTGTATCATTTGGTAAGCGCTTTACTGAAACCTTTGTCACTTCCCATTCGCCCTCTTCGTTATTAAATGTAATCGTTACCTTCTCAAATGGTGGAACAATTTTCCCACCAACCTGTTCATACTTCGTTACTTCAATACTCGCTTGAAATAAATATGTACCACTATACACTTTTTTTAAACTAATAATTTTAGGACATTGATAAGGCTTCAAGCTCCCATATTGTTTTTCAATTGCCTTATTTATTTTTGGAAATAAAACAGAATAAAGGGCATCTTCCATAAAGGGTGCATCATATTGTGCTACCGACACACTCGGTGAAGCAAAAAGTATAACACTACTGCATACTATAAAATATAATAATTTTCGCATTATAACCTCCGTTTTATTACTCGATTCTTTTTGCGCACGATAATTATCATACATAGAAACTCCGTTTTATTGTCTCCCACTGCCCTTTTTCTACTCAATTATTATAAAAAAGCCCACAACTCTCTTTTATTTTCGTATAATGATACTCATAGTATAATAAACATAATAACAAAGGACTGTTCGTATATATAAAGTGAGGCGCTAATCAAACCGGCTCACAAGAACCGTCATGCTTTTAGGAGAGGAGTATATTATGCTACAAAATCTGTTTCCAAAACTGCGATTTGCACTAGTTGCAGTCGTTTTATTATGGATAAAAACATATATTGTGTACAAGCTAGCATTTGATATTAGAATTGATAACTTCTTTGAAGAGTTTATGCTTTTTATTAACCCACTAGCTTCGTTACTTTTATTTTTTGGTTTCGCTTTACTTGCATCTAAGTACCGAAACCGAATTATTATTGTAATTAGTTTTATACTGTCATTTATTTTATTTGGAAATGCAATGTTTTACGGGTTCTATAACGATTTTGTTACTTTCCCTGTTTTATTCCAAACAAATAATATGGCTGACTTAGGGACGAGTATAAAAGAACTCTTTACGTATAAAACATTACTTTTATTTGCAGACGCAATTATTTTAATGTTTATTTCGCGTAAATTCCCATCATTTGGTGATAAAACACCCCTTTCTCGCTCTGAGAAGCGAACTTTCTTTAGCGGTGTAACAGTATTATTAGCACTACAAATTGTTGTTTCAGTTATATATAAACCACAAATGTTCTCACGCTCATTTGATCGTCAAACTGTCGTGAAAAATTTAGGGTTATACACATATCATCTATTTGATATTACACTTCAATCTAAGTCTTCAGCTGAGCGTGTATTTGCAAGTGGAGACGGGTTCTCTGAAATTAAAAACTATACAGACTCAAAAGATAAACAAGTTGATAAAAACTTATTTGGAGCTGCAAAGGGTAAAAATGTAATTTTAATTTCAATGGAATCTACACAAAGTTTTGTTATTAATAAAAAAATAAATGGAAAAGAGATTACTCCATTTTTAAATGAGTTTATTAAAGATAGTTTTTATTTCGATAACTTCTATCATCAAACGGGACAAGGTAAAACTTCTGATGCTGAATTTATCGTTGAAAATTCCCTTTATCCGTTAGACCGTGGTTCTGTATTCTTTACTCATGCAACAAATGAATACACTGCCACACCAGAACAATTAAAGAAATACGGATATTCTTCTGCTGTCTTCCATTCAAACGATAAAACATTTTGGAATCGTGACGTAATGTATCCTGCGCTTGGATATGATCGTTACTTTAATTTAAATGATTACGTAGGAACGGAACAAATGTCTGTCGGTTGGGGATTAAAAGATAAAGAGTTCTTTGAGCAATCTATTCCAAAGTTAAAATCTTTACCACAACCGTTCTATACAAAATTTATTACGTTAACAAACCATTTTCCATTTCTTCTAAATCCAGAAGATCAATATGTTGATGAATTTAATTCCGAAAGTGGTGTTTTAAATCGCTACTTCCCAACCGTTCGTTACACGGATGAAGCTCTTAAATTATTTATTAAACAATTGAAAGACGAAGGACTATATGATAATTCCGTTATTGTCATTTATGGTGATCATTACGGCATTTCTGAAAACCATAATGCAGCTATGGCTCAGTTCCTTGGGAAAGACGCTATTACACCGTTTGATTCTATGCAATTACAACGCGTCCCTCTCATTATTCATGTGCCTGGCCAAGAAGGAAAAGTCATCTCTAAAGTATCTGGTCAAATTGATATTAAACCAACGTTACTTCATTTACTTGGTATTAAAACAAATCAATCCGTAGAATTTGGAACAGACTTATTTACGAAAGAAAAAGACCCTCTTATGGTAATGCGGGACGGCAGTTTTGTTTCGGAAGATTATGTTTATACAAAAAATATGTGCTATAAAAGAAGCACAGGTGAAGAAGCTGATTTAACACTATGTCAGCCTTATATTGAAAAAGCAAAAACAGAATTAAAATTATCCGACAAACTCATTTATGGAGATTTATTACGATTTGATCCTAACAATCGATATAAAACCGGAACGATGACAACGAAATTTGAATAGTGTAGGAAGCAACTTTACAAAAGTTGCTTCCTTTTTTACTTATTTTTCAAATTCCTCTTCTATACAATCTTTCACAAATTGGGAATTTTTTTCGTATGAGAAAGAAATTTATGGTATGATAAAATAAGTAAACTTTCATACACTAATTAAGAATTTATAACAGAAAGCAAGGGATCAGATTTTGTATAGAGCAGCTATTCCAAACTTATTTACGCTCGGAAATTTATATAGCGGATTTTTGTCAATCGGCTATGCATCTTTAGGATATTATAAATCAGCTGCTATTTTAGTACTGATCGGGATGATGTTAGATAGTCTTGATGGTCGTGTCGCTCGTTTATTACGCGTTGATTCACAAATGGGAAAAGAGCTTGATTCACTCGCGGATGTTGTAACATTTGGCGCAGCACCTGCTGTTTTAATGTATTACACATCTTTTTCCAACTACGGAATCATTGGACTATACATAGCGGGATTATTCCCTCTGTTCGGAGCATATCGCTTAGCACGATTTAATGTAACACCATCTTCTACTTCTATGAAATATTTCACTGGAGTCCCGATTACTGCAGCAGGAGGGCTTGTTGCTTTCTTAACATTATTTTCACATACCATTCCAAAAATCGTTCTCATTACCGTATTTGTAACGTTCGCATTTTTAATGGTGAGCCGTGTTCGTATCCCAAGTTTAAAAGATGTACCAATTCCACGATATAGCATAATTATTACACTATTTTTAGTTGGAATTATTATCACAATGTACCAAACAAGTTTTGGCAACATTTCTGTTTTCTTATTCATTGCCATTCCACTATACATTTTGTATATGTTATCTCAATTTATTAGACAAAGACCTTCTAAAAAAGCGAATAAAGAAAAATAAAAAAACCTTCCGTATTTCGGAAGGTTTCTTTTTTATTTTGTAACTAATACTTTTTGATTTACAGGTGTTACAGGTTCTTCACCATTTAATACAGCTAAAATATTTCTTACTGCCATTTCAGCCATTGCATCACGTGTTTCGAATGTTGCATTTCCTACGTGAGGAGCAAGTACTACATTCTTTAATCCTTTTAGCTCTTCTGTAATTTTCGGTTCAAATTCAAATACGTCAAGAGCTGCACCTTCAATTTCATTCGTTTTTAGTGCATGAGCAAGTGCTGATTCATTCATAATTGGTCCACGTGAAGCATTTATAATATATGCTGTTTTCTTCATCATTTTAAACTGTTCTTCATCGATCATATGATGTAATTTCGGGTTATAAGCACAGTTAATTGTAATAAAGTCTGCTGTTTGTAATAATTCTTCCAATGTTACATATGTTGCTCCCAGCTCACTTTCAGCTTCAGGCTTACGATTTGGTCCTGTATATAAAACATTCATTCCAAATGCTCTCGCACGCTTTGCAACTGCCTTCCCAATTTCTCCAAGGCCAATAATTCCGATTGTCTTACCGTGTACTTCGCGGCCCAAGAAGAATAACGGTGCCCATCCGTTAAATCCAGTTGTACGACATAACGTATCACCTTCAGGAATTCTACGTGCAGCTGCTAAAAGAAGTGCAAATGTTAATTCTGCTGTCGCTTCAGTTGATACTTTCGGTGTATTCGTTACCGCAATTCCTTTTTCTCCTGCATATGTGTAATCAATATTATCGTAACCAGCACCATAATTTGCGATAATTTTCAAGTTTGGTGCTGCGTCAATAACCTCTTTCGATACCTTCGTAGAAAGTAAGCTTAAAAGTGCATCTTTATCTTTTACACGTTCTGCTAACTCTTCTACACTAATTAATTCTTCTTTATTGTACATTTCCACATCATGATTTTTCAATAATTTTAATCCAATTTCTGGAATTTTCCCTGCTACTAATATTTTCGCCACTACTAACACCTCTTCTATACAAAATATGATATCTCTTATATTTCATTGTAAGAAATCTACATATAAAAACCAAGGAATTTGATTATAGTTTTGAAAATCGACACTTTTCCATAAAAAAAGAGGAGATGCAACTCTCCCCTCTTTTTACGCTTTTTCTTGCGATTCTTTCCCAAGCTTCGCATCGATTGTTCCTTCTGCAACTGTATCGCTAATTTGTTCCTCAATAACTGAGTTAGCAGTATTATTTGTTTCAGAAGTATAGGCTTGATCTGCCGCTTGTACGTTTTGTTTATTTTGTTGTTTCGCCATTTTTTATCCTCCTTTTCATTCTTTCTTATTTTGAACAAAAAGGGTGATTTTCATCAAAAAATCGTGTTTCATTTTGAAATTATTCCTTCTTCTTCAAGCAATCTCATCGTTCTTACTCGTTTCGTAAATGTAGCTATGTGAGAAATATCATGATTGCGTAATGTCTTTATATTCTCTTCCACATACTTTCCTAAATCATTCGGATAATGGGCATCTGAGGATAGAGTAATCGGAACTCCATGCTTAGCTAATACTTGTAAATAAAGCGGACTTGGGCACATTTCGCGCACAGGATATCGATAGTACAATCCCGCATTTATTTCTGTTGCTGTATTTGTTTCCACTAACGCACGAGCAATTTCCTTATAATAAGAAAGCTGTTCATTCTCATCTAACCGGTAATTAAATACTTTTATGTTATCGAGGTGAGCTATAATATCAAAAAGCTCGGAACGAACAGCACTTTCAACTGTAGCGAAAAACGTGTGATATAAAATATGTAACTCATGCGTACCAAAATACTCTTTCGTATCTGGATTATCAAATCCCCATCCATCTATAAAATGGACCGAACCGATTACATAATCAAAGTCTCCTAATGCTAGTAAACCTTTTAACTCTTGTTCACCCCCGATAAAATAATCCGCTTCAATTCCAAGTTTGAGCGTTATCCCTCGTTTACTCCATCGCTCTTTTGCCTCTTCAATCGCCTTTGTAAAATCATAAATAGACGTTACTCTTACTTGATCTAACCATTCTTTTTGTAGATGACCAAGCTTAGAATCACTAATATCTACATACTTTTCATAATATCCTTTCGCTTCATGAAAACGATATAAATGATCGACAATACCAACTTCTTTTATACCTTTTCGCACAGCTTCTTCTAAATATAAATCAATCCATTTCGCTGTAAATGGACCTTCCTTCACACGTCTTTGCAGGCGTTCTTGTGTTTTCATAAGCCACTCCATAGAATGTTTTTCTTCTTTAAGCGGTTCAAAATATTGTAGCGCATCATTTATTTTAGCTAGCCACCCTATTGAATATGGCCCTTCTTCTAAATGAATGTGATAGTCCACTTTCATCCATATTCCTCCTTATAATGTATCTATTTCTCTTCTGTCCCCTACTCGCGAAAGCTTTCCATTTCTTTCTTTCACTTCTTGCATGACATCTTCTAATGGAATATTTTTTTCGGCTAATAGAACAAAACAGTGATAGAACACATCAACCATTTCTTTTACTATTTCTTCTTTATCATTATTTTTAGACGCAATAATTACTTCAGTGCACTCCTCACCAATTTTCTTTAAAATTTTATCTTCACCTTTTGAAAATAAATAATTCGTATATGATTCAGAGAGTGGATTTTTCTTTCGTTCTTCAATTGTTTCAAATAATAACTTAAGGATATCTTCCATATGTATCCCCCTATATAATTTTGTAGTGAAAACACGTTTTTTCTCCCGTATGGCAAGCAGGCCCTACTTGCTTTACGACAACAACGATTGCATCTTGATCACAGTCTAAATAAAGTGATTGCACATATTGGATATTTCCCGATGTACCTCCTTTATTCCATAACGATTGTCTCGAACGGGAATAAAACCATGTTCTTTTCGTTTCCAGCGTCTTGTCATACGCTTCTTCATTCATATAAGCTAACATTAAAACTTCTTTCGTATCTTCCTCGATAACAACAGCTGGTATCAATCCTTTTGCAAAATTAGGTTTCATAACCGCACCTCAACGTTTGCTTCGCTTAATTTTCTCTTTACATCTTGTACAGTCGCTTCACCATAATGAAAGATTGATGCCGCTAATGCTGCATCAACTGTTGTCTTTTGAAATACTTCTATAATGTGATCTACATGACCACATCCACCTGATGCGATTACTGGAACAGAAACGCTGTTTGAAATTGCTCCTGTTAAACGAAGATCATATCCGTTTTTCGTTCCATCTGCATCCATACTCGTCAACAAAATTTCTCCCGCCCCGAGCTTAACAACGTGCTTCGCCCATTCGATTGCATCCATTCCCGTATTAAGTCTTCCGCCATTTACGTATACATTCCATTTATCTTCTGCTACTTTTCTAGCATCGATTGCTACGACAATACATTGTGAGCCAAAATGTTCCGCACCTTCCTGGATTAACTTCGGATTTCTCACTGCCGCTGAGTTTATTGAAACTTTATCTGCTCCAGCTCTTAGTAAATTGTACATATCTTTAACACTTGAAATCCCCCCGCCAACTGTAAGAGGAATAAACACCTTTGAGGCCGTTTGTTCTACAACATCTATAATCGTTTTTCGCCCTTCATGCGTCGCAGTAATGTCTAAAAATACGATTTCATCTGCTCCCGCATCATTATATAATGCGGCTATTTCAACAGGATTACCGACGTCTTGTAACCCTATAAAATTCACACCCTTTACTACCCGCCCTTCTTTCACATCTAGACATGGAATAATTCGTTTTGCTAACATAGTTTTGTTACCTGTAACACTTTTTCTAAATCAATCGTTTTCTCGTAAAGTGCCTTCCCAATAATGACGCCATATATGTTCATATCATTTAATCTTTTCACATCTTGAATAGATGCGACACCTCCAGATGCAATCACACGAATACCCACGCTTTTTTGCATTAACTCTAATTGCTCAAAATTTGGTCCTGCAAGTGTCCCATCTTTTGAAATGTCCGTAAACACAATTGTTTGAACACCTACACTTTCCATTTGCTTCGCTAAATCGATGTGCGAAATTTCAGACACATCTAACCAGCCCCTCGTTGCTACGAAACCATTTTTCGCATCAATTCCAACTATGATTTGCTCCTTATATAGACGAACCGCTTCTTCTAAAAATGATTTATCGTAAAGGGCAGCCGTTCCTAATATCACTTTTTCTACACCTACTGACAACAACTTCTCCACTGCCGCGAGTGACCGAACTCCTCCTCCAATTTGCACCGGAATACGTACCGCCTTGCATATTTTTTCAATGATAGGTAAATTTACTGACTCCCCAACAATTGCTCCATCTAAATCAACAACGTGTAGTATTTTCGCTCCCAGTTTTTCAAATATGATTGCTTGTGCGACTGGATCTTCATTCATCACCGTTTCTTTACTAAACTCTCCTTGATAAAGCCTGACGCATCGTCCTTCTTTTAAATCGATAGCTGGGAAGATTTCCATGCTTCTACCACCCCTTTGAAATTTTTTAACATTCGCATCCCAATTTCCCCACTTTTTTCAGGATGAAACTGTGCGCCAAATATATTTCCTTTTGCTACAAAACCAGGTACTTTCACTCCATATTCACTTGCCCCATACACAATTTCATTCGGACAATCTGCATAATAAGAGTGGACATAATATACGAAAGAACCGTCCTCTACTCCATTCCAAAGCGATATTTCTCCTTCTTTTTTTAATTCATTCCACCCCATATGTGGAATTTTATAAGGAACTTTTAACTTTCGAATAACACCTGGCAATAAATTTAATCCGTTACAATTTTGTAGTTCCTCACTTTTCTCAAATAAAAGCTGCATTCCTAAACAAATACCCAGAAGCGGTTTTCCTAAGCTCCCAACTTCTTTTAGCACACATACTAAATCTTTTTCTTCTAAAACGCCCATCGCTTTCGGAAATGTGCCTACTCCTGGTAAAATAACTCCATCACTTCTCAATATTTCTTTTTTATCATCCGTTATGATGTACTCTGTTCCAATATATTTTAATGCTTGTTCCACACTACGAATATTTCCCATTCCATAATCTATAATTGCAATCAATTACAACATCCCTTTCGTTGAATTTACACCATTAATATTGGCATTTTTATCGACTGCCTCTCTAAGCGCTCGACCGAATGCTTTAAATAAAGCTTCAATTTTGTGATGTGTATTGCTTCCGTATAAAATGCGAGCATGTAACGTAATATTTGCAGCATGAGCAACTGCTCTAAAAAATTCTTCCGTTAATTCTGTGTCAAAATCCCCTAGCTTCGGATTTGTTAATTCACCTTGAAATACAATATATGAGCGCCCGCTTATATCAATCGCGACAAATCCTAAAGATTCATCCATCGGTACATACGCTGAGCCGTAACGGTTAATCCCCTCTTTATTTTGCAATGCTTCTTTCAAGCAAGTTCCGAGTACAATGCCAACATCTTCAACCGTATGATGCGCATCGACGAATACATCACCTTCAGCTTCAACTTGCAAACCAAATCTTCCGTGTCTAGCAAATAAAGTTAGCATATGATCAAAAAATCCAACTCCTGTTTGCACAGAAACATTCGTACTTTCATCAAGTTGCAAACTTAATTTAATTTTTGTTTCCGTCGTCTCACGTACTTGACTAGACTCGCGCATTATTCTTCCTCCTTAAACCTAATTTGGATTGCTCTTGCGTGTGCATGTAAACCTTCTTTATTTGCAAGTTCTACAATATGATGCTGTACACTTCTTAACGCTTCTTCCGTATACGAAACGAAGCTTGATTTTTTTACGAAATCATCGACGGATAACGGAGAGAAAAACCTTGCCGTTCCACTTGTCGGTAATACGTGATTCGGCCCCGCCAAATAATCTCCAAGCGGTTCAGGTGCATATGGACCAAGAAAAATTGATCCAGCATGCTTTACATAAGATAGAGCATTCATTGGCTCTTTTATGTGTAACTCTAAATGTTCTGGAGCGATTTCATTCGATAAATGAAACGCCTCTTCTAAAGAAGGGACAATAAAAATTGCTCCATTTCTTTTTATGGATTCACGAGCGATTTCACTTCTAGGCAACGTCTCTAGCTGCCTTTCTATTTCTCTTTCTACTTCTTTAGCAAGCTTTATATTTGTTGTAATACAAATAGCTGTTGCCCTCTCGTCATGTTCTGCCTGTGATAATAAATCAGCAGCAATATATTCGGCCTTTCCTGTTTCATCTGCGATAACTACAATTTCTGATGGTCCAGCAATCATATCGATATTGACTATCCCATATACTTCTCGCTTCGCTAGCGCGACATATAAATTCCCTGGTCCAACTATTTTATCTACTTTAGGAATCGATTCCGTTCCATATGCTAGAGCAGCAATTACTTGAGCACCACCGGCCATATATATTTCATCTACACCTGCAAGACTTGCAGCAGCTAAAATATGCGGATCAATTCCTCCTTGCTTCGGCGGTGTTACCATTACAATTTTTTTCACTCCTGCGAGTTTTGCTGGCAATACATTCATTAATACTGATGAAGGATACGAAGCAGTCCCGCCCGGCACATATACACCTACATTTTCTAACGGACGAATAAGCTGCCCTCTAATTACCCCTTCACTCATGCAATCAAACATAGATTGTCTTTTTTGCTTTTCGTGATACGAGATAATATTTTTTTTCGCCTCTTTTAACGCTTCTAAAAAAGCTTGCTCTACAAACTTACTTGCTTGTTTTATTTCTTCCTCACTTACACGAAAATCTTTTGTCTCTACACCATCAAACTTTTTTGTATAGAACAATAAAGCCTCATCTTTACTCTCCCTTACGTTTTGAACAATTTCACTTACACTTCTTTGAACAGTTTCTTCTATTATATTAGCGCTTTCTCGTAGCGATTTTATTTTCGATAAAGCCTCTTGGAAATCTTCAAAAACTATCTCCATTTAAAGTCCCCCTATTTTCCTGACAAAATTTCTTGTTCCATCATATTTATAATACAGAATATTTCGTCTTTTTTAGTTTTCAATGCAGCCTTATTCACAATCATTCGAGCTGATATAGAGCACATTTCCTCAAATACAATTAACCCGTTTTCTTGTAATGTTTTTCCTGTTTCAACAATATCAACAATTGCATCTGCCAAACCTAGAAGTGGAGCAATCTCTACAGATCCTTCTATTTTAATAATTTCTACATCCTCCCCTTTATCATGAAAATATGTAGAAGTAATGTGCGGATATTTCGTAGCAATTCGTTTTTTTCGATAACTCTTCGGATTATACGTAGGAATAGAAGCGACACAAAATTTACACACGCCCACTCCTAAATCGACCATCTCATATATATCTTTCTCAAATTCCATTAATATATCTTTTCCAACGACTCCAATATCAGCTACGCCATGTTCTACATAAGTAGCAACATCTACCGCTTTCACTAAAATAAATGAAATGTTTGTGTTTTTACTTTTAAACACAAGTTTTCTTCCTTTATCTTTGAGCTCTGAACAATCAATTCCAATTTTTTCAAACAGTGGAATAACATGCTTTTCTAATCTTCCTTTCGTTAACGCAATTTGAATGTTACGCATGAAGCCTCCCCTTCTTTCTGGATGATCCATTTCTCTCTCCATACATATTCCACTAGTGACTCACTCTTCGCCTCAACGACTGTCATTATTTTATTCTTGTTTGCAAATTGAAAAGTATCATTTAAATTAGAGAATAAAGATAACTGGGCATTCTTCCCGTCCTTTTGAAGTAAATTTCGTAACCTTTCCGCTTCTGCTAATCTATTTAACTCATAATGAATCATAATATCTATTCTCTTTCGTTTATATGGTTCTTGCTGCTCTTGAAGTGCCTTAACTATTTGATTTACTTGCACCGCGAGCCCAACCGCTGGCATCATCTCTCCAAAATTTCCAATTAACTCATCATATCTTCCGCCACTAACAATCTCTTCTCCAATTTCATATATATACCCTTTGAAAATAACACCCGTATAATAATCCAAATGTTGAACCATACCTAAATCAATTGATATGTAAGAGCCATACCCTAACTGTTCAATTGTTTCATATATTTCTTTCACTCTCGCAATGGCCATTTTCATTTCATTACTTGAGGCGAGTTTTTCTGCTTCCTCAACAACATCTAAACTCCCGAATAACCTTGGTAGTTTCTCAAGTAACCTTACTGTTTCATCACACCGATTTAATTTCTTTTCTTCTATAAAGTGTGAGAGTCCGGCATAATTTTTACTTTCAATATACGTTCTAAGTAACTTCTCTTCTTCATCATTAATGGGGAGCTTTTTTACGATACATTTATATAACTGCACTTGCCCAATCTCAATTGTGAAAGATTGCACCTTTAATTTTTGAAGTGCTTGAATTACGCTTATCACACATTCAATTTCAGCCCTTACATTTTCAATCCCGATAATTTCAATACCACTTTGCACTATTTCATTATATTTCCCAGTAAGGGACTCATTCGCCCGAAATACATTCCCGCTATAAGTTACTTTAAGAGGAATATCCCCTCTCTGTGTTCCAATTACTCTTGCTAAAGGAATTGTCATATCTGGGCGTAAAACGATAATCCGTCCTTTTTCATCGAAAAATTTATACATCTTTTCTTCATCTATCGGCCTGTTTTGAAATGCAAAAACATCATAAAATTCAATTGTAGGTGTCCTTATTTCTTCATAACCTCTCTCTAAAAAGGTACGCCTTAATTTTTGTTCTACTTCTTCAATTAACGTACATTCTTCGAATAAATAGTCCCTCGTTCCATTTGGGTTCGCCCGTTTCCATTTTGTCATCTAAATTCTCACACCTTTCCCTTTCTAATGTATGCCTATTTCATTCACCTAAACCGAAAATAAAAAGAGCCTTGTAGACAAAATACCTACAAGGCTCTTTAGTAGAGTGTAGGTACAACGGGAATAACCCTTGTACCTACACGTTTTCACGTTAGGTTCAAGGGTTTCATGTATGATGATGTAGTTGTGTAAGCATTTTAATAGATTGCATGATATTCATAATACTTACTCCCTTTCTCCTCTGATTTTTACATAGTATATAATACTTAATTCTGAATGTAAATACATTTTAAAAAATTCTGTTAACCCTTAATATAAAGCTACTTTCCTTTCATACTCTCCAATTTCTTGTTCATATTGCATTGTAATGCTGATTTCATCTAGACCATTTAATAATTTTTCTTTCCACATTTTCTCGATTGTAAAATGAAACCTGTGCGTATTCGTAATAATTACTTCATTCTCTAAATCAACTTCCATTTGATCTCTCGCATTCGTTTTGGCAAGTTGTTCACGCATCTCTTTATCCATTACAATCGGTAACATACCATTCTTCATACAATTCATATAAAAAATATCTGCAAATCCTCCGGCGATAATAACGCGGAAACCATAATCAGCAAGCGCCCACGGAGCATGTTCTCTTGAAGAACCACATCCAAAATTATCACCTGTAATTAATATACTTGCTCCTTTTCGTTCTTGTGCATTAAGGGAGAAATTAGGATTTTCATGGCGCTCATTATCGTAACGCCACTCATCAAATAAATATTTTCCAAATCCCGTCCTTTCAATTCTCTTCAAATATTGCTTCGGAATAATTTGATCTGTATCAATGTTATCATTCATAAGTACTGCGGCAGTACCTTTATGAATATGAAATGGTTCCATCGTAACTCTCCTTTCTAATATCAACAAAATGACCATATAACGCAGCTGCTGCAGCCATAGCTGGACTTACTAAATGTGTTCGTGCTCCTTTCCCTTGCCTTCCTTCAAAATTACGATTTGAAGTAGAAGCACAATGTTCTCCTTCAGGTACTTGATCTGGATTCATCCCAAGACACATTGAACATCCAGGCTCTCTCCATTCAAATCCCGCTTCTTCAAATATGCGATGTAAGCCTTTTTGCATCGCCCGCTCTCTCACACTTTTTGATCCTGGTACAACGAGTGCTCGCACACCTTCTTTTACCTTTTTCCCTTTTACAACAGATGCAGCAATTTCTAAGTCAGATAAACGTGAATTTGTACAAGAACCAATGAAGACATGCTTAACAGGAATTTCAAACGTACTTTGCCCAGGGCTCAATCCCATATATGAAAATGCTCTTTCATCATTTTCGTTATGCTTCTCTGGTAATTTTTCATCAATAGGAACACCCATACTAGGATTTGTTCCCCAAGTGACATACGGTGCTAAATCCGTAACATCTACCGAAATATGTAAATCATAAATTGCATCTGAATCTGTATAAAGCTCTGACCATTTTCCCGTAAACGTTTCATAGTCTTTCGGTGCATATTCACGCCCTTTTACATAAGAAAATGTTTTCTCATCTGGTGCAATGATGCCTGCTTTCGCTCCCCCTTCAATTGCCATATTGCAAAGTGTCATTCTCTCTTCCATACCCATATCACGAATCGTCTCTCCGTAGAATTCCATTACATGCCCCGTTCCAACCGCTACACCGTACTTTGAGAGAAGATGCAAAATAATATCCTTTGCATAAACGCCTTTCGGTAACTTTCCTTTTAATTCAATCCCCATCGCTTTCGGTTTTCGTTGCCACAACGTTTGAGTTGCTAATACATGTTCTACTTCACTCGTACCAATACCAAACGCTAAAGCACCGAAAGCACCGTGGGTTGCTGTATGGCTATCACCGCATACAATCGTTTTCCCCGGTTGTGTGAGCCCAAGTTCTGGTCCTATAACGTGAACGATTCCTTGCTCTTCATCACCAATATCGGCTAATCGCACCTTAAATTGTTTACAATTGTCACGAAGTGTATCCAATTGCTGCTTCGCAATGCGATCGGTAATATTCCAAACATCTTTCGTTGGAATATTATGATCCATCGTTGCAAACGTTAATTCCGGTCTCCGAACAGTTCGATTTGCAAGCCGCAAGCCTTCAAAGGCTTGCGGTGACGTTACTTCATGAACGAGATGAAGATCGATATATAATAAATCCAATCCATTTTCATTCGTTACAACTACATGTCTTTCCCAAAGCTTATCTAGTAACCTTTTCCCCATTATCTTCCTCTCCCTACTAGTGCCTGCTCTTCCATTTCTTGAATAACTGCCCTCGTAAATGAAGTTGTCGTCTCATTCCCCCCAATATCAGCTGTACATTTCCCAGATTGAAGAACTGCAGAAATTGCCTCTTCAATCGCATACCCTTCTCTCGTTAATCCAAATGATTGCCCAAGCATCATCGCTACTGAACGCATCATCGCAATTGGATTCGCTTTATTTTTACCTGCAATATCTGGCGCTGATCCGTGAATAGGCTCATATAAAGACGGCCCGTTTTCCGCATGGCTCGCTGATGGAAGCATTCCTAATGACCCTGCTAATACAGAAGCCTCGTCGCTCAAAATATCACCAAATAAATTTTCTGTTACGATAACGTCAAATCTCCTTGGATTTCGAATTAACTCCATAGCAGCTGCATCTACTAAAATGTGCTCTAATTCAACATTAGGATAACGAAGAGCTACTTCTTCCGTAACAGCTCTCCACAATTTACTAGATTCTAAAACATTCGCTTTATCAATAGAGGTTACTTTTTTCTCTCTCTTACTCGCTAATTGAAAAGCATACGACACGATACGTTCAATTTCATGACGATGGTACGTAAGTGTATCAGTTGCCGATTCTTCCGTTCTTTCTTTCGGATAAGAGAAATAAATACCGCCTGTTAGTTCACGAACGACAACGAAATCAATTTCATCTGCGTTTTTTAATGGCGATAAATGTGCAGTTGCGCTTTCTACTGTTACAGGGCGAACGTTCGCAAATACACCAAGTCCTTTTCTTAAAGCTAATAATCCTTTCTCTGGCCTTTCTTTCGCATCATCCCATCTTGGACCACCAACCGCTCCAAGTAAAACCGCATCACTCGCTAAACAAGCGGCAAGTGTTCGCTGTGGTAATGGTTGCCCATTTAAATCGATAGCCGCTCCGCCAAAGTACTCATCTTGTAAATGAAAGTGATGTCCATATAGCCTCTCTACCATATGCAATACTTCCTTCGCGCTTTCCATAATTTCCGGACCAACACCATCACCCGCTAAACAAACGATACGTTTTTCCAATTAAAACACTCCTTTTTATCTGAATTTTCAGAAATATATTCCGATAAGTAAGGGACGATCCCCTCACTTATCAAACAGTTACTTCACAAGAGTAATAAAAGATTTTAATTTTCCAGCCGCATGAACATACGCTCTCGCCGATGCTTCTAATACGTCTTGCGCAACACCAAAACCTGATACTTGATGAGTTCCTTCTTTTAATTCAACATGAACATGTGCAAGTGCATCTTGACCTTGCGTTATAGATTGTATGCGATAATCCGCTAAGTCACATTCTAATCCTAAAATTCTTTGAATTGCATTATAGATCGCTTCAATACTTCCAGAACCAGTTGCTGCATCTTCGTACATATTCCCTTCCTCATCTTTTAATACAACCGTTGCACACTGTGTACTATTTGATACGAAATGTACTTGCAATTGAGTAATGCTATATTGCTGGGCCGCAAATGCTGCTTCACCAAGCATAAGTGCACGTAAATCTTCTTCTGTAATTTCTTTTTTACGGTCAGCCAAGTTTTTAAATGCTTCAAACACCACATCTCGTTCTTCTTTTGTAAACTCATAACCAAGTTCTTTCATTTTTTCAGTAAACGCATGGCGTCCGGAATGCTTTCCTAATACAAATAGATTTTGTGACTCTCCAATCAGTGATGGTTCAATAATTTCATACGTCGTTACTTCTTTTAATACACCGTCTTGATGAATACCTGATTCGTGAGCAAAAGCATTTGCTCCAACAATCGCCTTATTTTTCGGTACAACCATACCCGTTAACCGACTTACTAATGTACTCGTCGCTTTAATTTCTTTTAATGTCATAGAGGATTCTGCTTCATAGAAATCTTTTCTAATATGGAGAGCAACCGCGACTTCTTCTAGCGCCGCATTCCCCGCTCTTTCTCCAATTCCATTAATCGTTCCTTCTACTTGTAACGCTCCGCCTTCAACCGCAGCTAACGAATTCGCTACTGCCATCCCAAGATCATCGTGACAATGACAAGAGAAAATTGCTTTTTCATACGACGGAACGGATTCTTGTAAGTATTTAAAAAGAGAATAATATTCTTCTGGATTCGTATATCCAACTGTATCAGGAATATTGATTACATTCGCTCCTGCGCGAATCGCGACTTCTACTGCTTCAGCTAAAAATGCTCTCGATGTTCTTGTTGCATCTTCTGCTGAAAATTGAACTGTTGGAAATAGTGATTTCCCGAGCGTAACAGAGCGATGTATGCTATCTAATACATCTTCTTTTGACATACAAAGCTTATATTTCATATGAATGTCACTCGTAGCTAAAAATACGTGTAAACGAGGAGAGACAGCGCCTTTCACAGCTTCATAGGCTCTTCGAATATCACTTTCTTTCGCTCTAGCTAAACTCATAACCGTAGCATTTTGAATGGTATTTGCGATACGTTTTACCGATTGAAAATCACCTTCAGAAGCTGCTGCGAATCCAGCTTCCATTACATTAATACCAAGTCTCTCTAGTTGCCTCGCAATCTGTAATTTCTCTTGTTCATTTAAATTAACTCCTGGTGATTGTTCGCCATCACGAAGCGTCGTATCCATGAACAAAATTTGCTTCATATTATTTAATCCCTACCTTTACTCGGGGCTGTACGAAAGGCATCATTTCACGTAATTTACGTCCAACTACTTCGATTTCATGTTCATTTTCTTTTTCATTTGTCACCTGGAAATTTGGTCTTCCTGCTTTATGCTCTGCAATCCAGCCTCTTGCAAATGTACCATCTTGAATTTCTGCTAGTACTGCACCCATCGCTTTCTTCGTATCTTCAGTAACAACGCGTGGCCCTGATACGAAGTCCCCCCACTGCGCTGTATCTGAAACTGAATATCTCATATTTTCAAGTCCACCTTCATACATAAGATCAACAATTAGTTTCAGTTCATGTAAACATTCAAAATATGCAAGTTCAGGTTGATAACCAGCTTCAACTAACGTTTCAAACCCTGCTTTTACTAGTGCAGTTACTCCGCCGCAAAGTACAGCTTGCTCTCCAAATAAATCTGTTTCTGTTTCTTCTTTAAACGTTGTTTCTAATACACCTGCTCTCGTCGCCCCAATTCCATCTGCATATGAAAGTGCCTTTTCAGTCGCAACTCCTGTTGCATCTTGATATACTGCAAATAATGCAGGAACAGCTCCCCCTTCCGCAAACGTACGACGTACTAGATGTCCTGGACCTTTCGGCGCTACTAGAAATACATCTACATTAGCTGGCGGTTTTACTTGATCAAAGTGAACATTAAATCCATGCGCGAAAACGAGAGAATTGCCGCCTTGTAAGTTTGGTGCAATTTCAGCTTCATATACTTCCGGCTGTAATTCATCAGGTAGTAGAATCATTACTACATCTGCTTTTTCTGCTGCTTCCGCTACTGTATATACAGAAAAACCGTCTTCTTTCGCCTTATCCCATGACTTCCCTTTCCTAAGTCCTACTACCACATCAAATCCGTTATCACGTAAGTTTTGCGCATGCGCATGGCCTTGCGATCCATATCCGATGATTGCTACTTTCTTTTCCTTTAATACATTTACCGTTACGTCTTTTTCATAATAAACTTTCGCCATTTTCATTTCCCCCTATTTTTTAAATAATTATTGAATTAACATAACTTGTTTATCTTGTTTTTTCATACTACGTGTAAATGCTGTTACACCTGTTCTAGCAATTTCTTTCAAACCATATGGACGAAGTAATTCAATTAACGCTTCTACTTTCTCCTGGGTACCTGTTACTTGCACCACTATGGAATCCTTCCCAACGTCTATTACAGCGGCTCGGAACGGTTCAATTAAACTATATAATTCTGCTCTTGCTACAGACGTTGCTACTTTAATAAGTGCAAGTTCTCTAGCGATCATCGCTTCTTCTGTAATATCTGATACTTTCAGTACATCGATTTGCTTATGAAGTTGTTTAATTAACTGCTCAACTTGCTGTTCATTTTCAACGTGTACAACAATCGTCATTCTCGAAATATCCGATGATTCCGTATGACCTACTGAAATACTTTCAATATTAAAATGTCTACGTGTCATAACACCTGTAATTCGATTTAACACACCGCTTTGATTTCGAACTGTCGCTGTTACAATTCTCTTCACCTTTTCTCCACTCCCTCCATTTGATGAACGCCTTTTCCTGGGGCAACCATCGGCATTACCTTTTCGGATTGAAGTACGCGGCAATCAATTACAACAGGCTCTCTTAACTCAATTGCATACTGTAATTGTTGCTTTGCAAGAAGTGGATCTTCAATACGAACACCTTTTATGCCATAAGCATTGGCAAGCGCAACAAAATCTGGTTGGCATGAAAGTAAGGAGTGCGAATATCGCCCATTATAAAATTCCTCTTGCCATTGTCTTACCATCCCTAAAGCTTCATTATTTAAAATAAAAACTTTAACTGGTAAAGAATGCTCTTTTAACACACTAAGTTCTTGCAAGGTCATTTGAAATCCAGCATCACCGACAATTGCAATAACTAGTTCTTCAGGCTTTGCGATTTGTGCACCTATTGCTGCTGGAAACCCGAAGCCCATTGTTCCCAACCCCCCAGAGGTTACCCATCTATCTGGGTTTTTCAGCGGATAATATTGAGCTGCCCACATTTGATGTTGCCCAACATCTGTTGTTACAATCGCTTCTCCTTTCGTAATTTCGTATAGCATATCAATTGCATATTGAGGTTTAATACGTTCTGCATGTTCTTTGTAAGAAAGAGGGTATTTTTCTTTTCTACTATTCAATAACGAAAGCCAATCATTGTGATGTACTTCCCCTTCTTTAAAAGTAAGTAGAGCTTCTAATGCTTGCTTTGCACTCGCAACAATAGGGATTTCAGTCGGCACATTTTTCCCAATTTCCGCTGGATCAATATCTATATGTGCGACAATCGCTTCTTTAGCAAAATAAGCTAAATTTCCAGTAAGACGATCATCAAACCTTGCACCTATATTAATAAGTAAGTCACATTCATATAACGCCATATTTGCGGTGTATGAACCGTGCATTCCTCCCATCCCTAGAAATAGTTCATCATCTGGCGGAAACCCACCAAGACCAAGTAATGTATGAACAACTGGAATATGATATTTGCGAGCAAAACTTGTTAATTCTTTCGATGCTTTCGCATGCAATACACCTGCTCCAGCTAAAATTAATGGCTTTTTTGAGACCTCAATCGCTTGTAATAATTTGTTTATTTGTAGTAGATTCGGTTCATAATTAGGCTGGTATCCTGGTAAATCCATTTGTACATCACTACATCGCTCACCTTTCTCTACTACCATATCTTTCGGAAGGTCAATTACGACTGGCCCTGGTCTTCCTGTTCTAGCGATATGAAATGCTTCTTTAATAATTCGGGGTAAATCCGATGCTTTTCGCACTTGATAATTATGTTTTGTCACCGGCATCGTAAGCCCCATAATATCAGCTTCTTGGAAAGCATCACTCCCAATTAACGTTGTTGCTACTTGCCCTGTAAATACAACAAGTGGCAATGAATCAATCATCGCGTCAGCTAGACCAGTAATAACATTTGTAGCACCCGGTCCACTTGTTGCAATTACCACTCCTGGATTTCCTGTAATTCTTGCATATCCTTCAGCAGCATGAATTGCACCTTGCTCATGCCTCGTTAAAATATGCGGAATTTCACAATCATAAAGCGCATCATATAGAGGTAAAACCGCACCACCTGGATAACCAAAAATCACCTCTACTCCTTCCTTTTCTAGCGCTTCTAACAATAGCTGTGCACCAGTTGCCAGTTTCTCTTCCGTTTTTGAAGACATTTTTCTTATAAGCCCCCTTTTTTAAAACATTTATAAAATAAAAAAATCCTACGTCCACACTCCAGCTATGTGCTGAAGGGACGAAAGATTTCGCGGTACCACCCTTCTTTGCAAGATTACTCTTGCCTCAGTGACTCGGGATATGAGTCTAGCTAATAACGGAGCTACCGTCTAAGCCTAAACAAACGTTTCAGCTTAGCACTCAAGGGTGATGTTCGTCGACGTGAACCATCGGTTTCCAGCAACCACCGACTCTCTGTGAGGCTTCACAGTCAACTACTCCTCCCTATCAACGCTTTATCATGTCATAAGAGCTATTATCCAACTTTATTTTCTTCGTAAATTTTCTCCCCATCTTCTACAACTAATTTACGGAATTCTTCTAATAAACGATTCGTATGTGGCCCTGTTCTACCTAAACCAATCGTTCTTCCATCTACTGTCGTAACAGCAATTACTTCAGCAGCTGTTCCTGTTAAAAACACTTCATCAGCTACATATACATCGTGCCTTGTAAATAATTCTTCTCTTACGTCATATCCAAGTTTTTCGCCGATTTCTAAAATCGCGTTTCGTGTAATACCTTCTAACGCTCCAGCAGAACTTGGTGGTGTAATTAATTTATTTCCCTTCACAATAAATACATTATCTCCAGAGCCTTCAGCTACATATCCTTGGTCATTTAACATAAGTGCTTCTTGTACTCCAGCTAATTTCGCCTCAATGCGAACTAAAATATTATTTAAGTAATTTAAAGATTTTACTTGAGGCGATAAAACATCCGGGCGATTGCGACGCGTTGCAACTGTTATAATCGGAATCCCTTTTTCATAATATTCTTGTGGAAATAAAGATAATTGCTCTGCAATTACTACTACATTTGGTTTCGTACAAGAATCGGGATCTAATCCCAAGTTCCCAGGTCCTCTTGATACAACGAGGCGGATATATCCATTAGATAGTTTGTTTTGTCGAATCGTTTCAACAACGATTTTCGTTGCTTCTTCTAACGTATATGGAATTTCTAACATGATGGATTTCGCTGATTCATATAACCGGACAAGATGCTCTCTCAAACGGAAAACATTACCGCTATATACCCTAATTCCTTCGAACACTCCATCGCCATATAAATAGCCATGATCATATACTGAAACCTTTGCTTCGTCTTTTGGAACAAATTCTCCATTTAAGAAAATCCACTGCTCGTTCACTTGAAAGCGCCCCCTATGTTCTATGAGTTTTTTATTGTTTCCTAGTCTACTCTCCTTTTCAAATAAATCAAGTTAATTTTTAGAAAATTTTTAATTTTTAATCGTACGTACATCTTTGTTTATATTGATTTAATAACATTGTTAACGTTTACAAAAAGTCAAAAAATTTTTTTCGTCAAATTCTACTAAAAAAAATATTTGTTTAAAAGAAGGGTTTTCGCCAATTGATACGAATCTATTGTATTCAATAAACGGACGTCCGATTTTATAAATCCGGGAATATACAACGACTTTTGGTGAAAAAGGGGGAAAATAACAAAAATAACGCTGTCTAAAAATAACATTCATATTTTTCATTTAGTAATCATAATCCTATTTTTAAAAAACAATTTGTCAAATTGAAGGAGGAAATAACAATGGCATGTGTACAAATTAAAGGAACTAGACAAGAGGTAGTAGAAATGCTACAACTATTTGATCTAATGGATACGAAAGGATTTTGTAAATTCGATAATTACGTTGAAGTAGAACCAAATAGTAGGAAACATAACAACTACACAGCTTCAATCGATATTCAGTCTAATAACAGTTCAGCACAAGATACATTAAATGATCAATTCGTTAGTCAAATGCTTACTGGTGTATATAACGACTAAACAAATATTCTCTTCCTACCATCTTTTCATAAATATATGCTATGGACTTGAGCATACTAGCAACTAGATGGTAGGAGGTGAAAATTATGGCTAGAATTGGTGTTGAGAACTCTTTAACAGATGTTCAACAAGCTCTTCAGCAACAAGGACATGAAGTCGTTTCACTTAACTCTGAAAATGATGCACATGGGTGTGATTGTTGCGTTGTAACCGGGCAAGATTCTAATATGATGGGCATTGCAGATACATCGATAAAAGGATCTGTAATTAAAGCACATGGTTTAACAACAGATGAAATTTGTCAGCAAGTTGAAAACCGCACTTAATCATTTTTATCACATTATTTGTGAGCTAACATGTAAAGGGAATGGAATGGTCCCACTGATTATAGTTTCAATTTATTTATAGAAAGAGGGCTCCTTTTCAAAAGGAGCCCTCTTTTTTATATTCACCTAACGGGAAAGTAACATATACTGGATGAAAGCCCTACCTCTCTCTCATCATTACGGTTCCACTGACCGCTCCTTGATTCACTAGTATACATATAAAGCTTACATATACAATTTATAGGGTTTGTTCACAAAAGTTGTTGGTAAGACTACCCGATCTTTCGCAAACTTTTCGTATTATATTCATAAGATTTATTTACTTTACACTAGCTTTAACCGAGACACGAATTAGAATTTTAACACCAATACAATAACTTGTCAATATTTTTCACAAATTAAAAACAGACATTAACGGTTTGTCTGTTTTAGAATGGAGCTTTTTCTTTTATTACATATACAACAAAACCGCTTACTAACATACATAAGCCAACTACTAAGTTTTTGATATTAATCATAAATTCCTCTCCCTTATTCCACACATCATATATATTTACAGTTCAATTATTCCGATCGTCCTAAAGCGCACTTTTTCTAATATATCATAATTCCTAAAAAATGCAAGTTCACTTTTGGCGACCATTCACAAATTTATCCACAGTGCTTGGCACAGTATTTAACGCTTTTTCAATTAAATGTGTACTACTATTGAGATGCAACACTTGCACACCGTTAGAACCAACTACTAAAAAAGCAACTGGGCTAATAGAAACCCCAGCCCCGCTTCCGCCTCCGAATGGATGACTTTGCCTGTTCTCTTTATGCTGCCCTTGTCCGCCGTTATGTTTTTCAGAAATAAAATCCCCTTTAAAGTCACTTCCACCAGCTCCAAAACCAAAAGCCACTTGAGATACTGTTAATACTACATTTCCGTCAGCTGTTGAAACCGGACTTCCAACAATCGTATTTACATCTACCATCTCTTTTAAATTTGTCATTGCTGTTTTCATTAAATTTTCAATTGGATGTTCCATTATGTACTACACCCTTTCCTCATTATTCTTTTTTATACTTTCCAAAATAGAGGAAGTCATACTAAGTTTTCCTATTTTGAAAAAACATTTTTCACTTTCCGATTGGATATTACTCCCTGTACAAGTTCGGATAAAGTGAAACTTTAATCAGTGGGGGTTTTGTTCATTCCCCACTGATTATTAGCCCTCACCAATCGGGCGTTTACGGGCAGCCCGACTCCCACCTAACTTCTTCGCTCCAACCAAATTTTGAGGTGGGAGTCTTACTGCTCGCAAATAGCGGGATAAAAACAGTAAAGAGAAACATACTACTATTGAACCTTGTTATGAAAGGAGTCCTTACTTTGACTGAGAAATTTGATGAATATAAAAAAAGAGATCGAATAGATAGTGATTATAGTGACTATAAAGAAGAATACGCAGCTGAAGTTGCACCACAGCGTATTGATTATGATGATAAAGATAACGATGATGTAAGATCATCTGCAGCTGGATCGACTGCTGGTTTTATCGCTCTTGCTTTAGCAATATTATCACTATTCACATTCCCAACACTATTTGGTCTTGTGTCTGTTTTACTCGGTATTTACGCTTATAATCGCGGGGCTACTGTAACTGGCGGTACCGCTGCCATTGTGGGTGGTATCGCTGCACTCATTGCGATATTATTCCGAGCGGCGATTATTGGTTTATTGTTCTCTCTTTTTTAAAAAGAAAAAGGTATCTCGCTTTATGCGGGATACCTTATCCTGTAAATACATCTTCTGATGGATATTTAATTTTTTGTTTCGCTGGTCGTGCCAAAGAGAACACAAGTGTTAACGGTCCGATTAATCCACAAAACATAACAAACATAATAATACATTTTCCAAACGCCGATAGCTTTGCAGTAATCCCCATTGTTAACCCTACTGTGCCAAACGCTGAAATTGTCTCAAATAATAACTGAATAAAACTGAAGTCTTCTGTAAGCATTAATACAAATACCGCTGTAAAAATAAGTATTTGACTAGCAACGACAATTGCTAACGCTCTCGTTACTGTCGACATTTTAATCGTACGCTGAAATAAAACAAAATCCTCTTTCTTTCTAAAGAAAGAAAGAACTGATGTAATTAAAATAACGAATGTCGTTAACTTAATTCCACCGCCTGTCGATACACTTCCCGCACCAATAAACATTAATACCATCGTAAATAGTATCGATGACTCTTCCATCCCCCCATAATCTACCGTGTTAAAACCGGCTGTACGAGGTGTAATTCCTTGGAAGAACGAAGCCCATAACTTTTCATTTAAAGATAAGTGTCCCAAAGTATTCACATTATTATATTCCAATACAAAAATCACAATCATCGCAATAACATTAAGTGCTATCGTTCCAACAATCATGATTTTGGAGTGCAGTGATAATTTTCGGAAACTACGGCTATACCATATATCAATTAATACAGTAAACCCTAACCCTCCTATTACAATTAAAGAACAAATCCCAATATTAATAATAGGATCTCCTACATATCTTGTTAAATTATCTGGCCAAAGCGCAAAGCCGGCATTATTATATGACGCAATAACGTGAAAAATACTATAGTATAAACCTTTTCCAAAACCAAACTCTGGAATAAAGCGAATCGATAAAAAGATAACCCCAATTAGCTCAATACAAATAGAAAAAATAAAAACTCGTTTCACTAATTTCACAAGACCACCAATATTTGTTTGATTAAATGCTTCTCCAATTAATAATCGGTGGCGTAAACCGATTTTTTTACCTAATACCCAAACAATTAAAATGGCAATCGTCATAAGGCCGAGACCACCCGTTTGAATTAAAAACATAATAACAATTTCACCAAACATCGTAAACGTACTTGCAGTATCTACAACACCTAAACCCGTTACAGTCGCTGCCGACGTAGCTGTAAAGAAAGCATCTATCCAACTAATATGTACTTTCGTTGCAAACGGTAACTTTAATAACAATCCTCCGACCACAATTAAACAAAAAAAGCCTAATGCTAAAATTTGTGGTGGATTTAATCGTACAAGGCGATTATACAACCCTTGTTTTTTTGCTACTTCCATATCACTAACTCCCTTTATCAAGTGAAGCTTTTATCCCCTCATAAATAAAGACTCTTTAAGAGCCTACAAGTAGCGAGATAAACCTTATATTCTTATAATATAGTTGAGCATAATCCTTTTTTTCATAGATTTCAACTTTTATTTATATTCAGATTCCTATCGTTTTACAAAAGAATATTCTCTATTATATCTCCACTTATACTATAACTCTTACAACAACTATTTTATCCCTTTTCAAATTCCTATATCTTTCACTCCAAGTTCACACGAGGGTCACATCTACCTTTTATAGTATACGTATCGGAGCTGTTCCTCCCTAATTTATAAGACATTCCCCAGTGTCTTGAACAGCTTTCCATCCCTAATTAAATTGACATAAATTGTCCCCTTCCTTGACCATCCTATATGTGATGGTCTTATTTTTTTGTTCTTTCTATCTTTTATTTGAAACTCCCTCTCTCTTTCACTCCATGTTCACACGAGGATCACATCCACCTTTTATAGTATACGTATCGGAGCTATTCCTCCCTAATTTATAAGACATTCCCCAGTGTCTTTGAATAGCTTCCATCCCTAATTAAATTGACATAAATTGTCCCCTTCCTTGACCATCCTATATGTGATGGTCTTATTTTTTTGTTCTTTCTATCTTTTATTTGAAACTCCCTCTCTCTTTCACTCCATGTTCACATCTAGGTCACATCCACCTTTTATAGTATACGTATCGGAGCTGTTCCTCCCTAATTTATAAGACATTCCCCAGTGTCTTTGAATAGCTTCCATCCCTAATTAAATTGATATAAATTGTCCCCTTCCCTAGGCCATCATGTGATGGTCTATTTTTTTTCCAAATACATAAATGTATTCTTTCCACATATTTCAGCAAAAATGGACTATATACATTGAAACAGACCATTTTATACTAAATATTCAGAAAATATTGTTAACATAGGTATTTTTTCGGTATAATTAATTTAGAAAGCAATTTTACAAAAACAAAAGGGGGGGAGTTATTGAAACAAACAAAGGCAATCTTAATTGCATTATTTCTCGGTCTAGTTGTCGGACTCACTTTAAATTTAGCTGCTCCATCTATTTTTGAGCCATTGAATCAATATGCGTTCAATCCACTTGGTCAACTGTTTATTCGACTTATTAAAATGCTAGTTGTTCCTGTTGTATTCATTTCTATCGTACTTGGGGCTGCTGGTCTTGGAGATCCGAAACAACTTGGAAGAATTGTGGTTTAAAATCAATTTCATTCTTTCTCGTAACAACAGCTGTCGCTATCTCTATTGCAGTTACATTTGCACTTATCATAAAACCAGGAGCTGGCGGTAACTTTAAAACAGACGGGCTTAAGTATGAAGGTGCAAAAACTGAAACATCTTTCGTTGATACATTGCTGAATATTGTGCCAGATAATCCAGCAAAAGCGATGGCTGATGGGAACATGCTACAAATTATTGCCTTTGCCGCATTGATCGGACTCGGTTTAGCTGTTTTAGGAAAACGAGTTCAAGGTGTCCATTCATTACTTGAACAGGGCAACGAATTAATGATGTATCTTGTTAATCTCGTCATGAAATTAGCTCCAATCGGAACATTCGGGTTGCTCGCTTCGTCCGTTGGTAAAATGGGTCTTGCAGGCGTCGCTGCGATGTTCAAGTATATGATTGTCGTTATGTTGGTACTCATTATTCACGGTGTCTTCGTATACGGCGGCTTATTAAAGGTACTAGCCAAAGAAAGTATTATTCGTTTCTTTAAACATTTCGGTCCGGTAATGGCAATTGGGTTTAGTACATCTAGTTCTAATGCGTCCCTTCCATTTGCCATGAAAACCGCCCAAGAAAAACTTGGAGTTCCAAAAGCGATAAGCTCTTTTGTACAACCACTAGGTGCAACGATTAATATGGATGGTACTGCTATTATGCAAGGGGTAGCAACTGTATTTATCGCTCAAGTATACGGCGTTGAACTTACATTACCACAATTAGCTATGGTCGTATTAACTGCTGTACTAGCTAGTATCGGTACTGCAGGTGTACCAGGTGTTGGACTAGTAATGCTTACGATGGTTTTAAATCAAGTAAATCTACCAGTAGAAGGCATTGCTTTAATTATCGGTATTGACCGCATTCTAGATATGTCTAGAACTGCTGTAAATATTTCCGGTGATGCAATTTGTGCAATGATTGTTGCAAAATCAGAAGAAAAATATAATACGGATCAATCTGCAGCATCTTAAATCAAAAAAGGAGTGAATCATTTCACTCCTTTTTTGATTTACTTCCTTTTTTCGAACGATATTCTTTTCCTTTATTATCATTTCCCGTTTCAAATTCAGTACTAAACTCCTGCTGGAATTGCCCTGATTTTGGTGAACCTTGATTTCCACTTCCTTGACTACCATTACGATTCGTCATATTTCTCCCTCCTTCCTTTATTAGTAGTATGGCGCTCTATCTTTTTTCATACACATTTTATTTTTTATCATCTATTACACACAGAAGAAGACCTTCCATATATGAGGAAGGTCTTCTTTTTAATTAGGTAAGCGTTTTCTTATTTGTAATTATTTAAATAAGTTTTTTAGAAATAGATATCATTATATCCATTTCATCTTCTGAAAGTGCGGAAAATCTTTCTTGTAAATATTTCTTTTTCTCACCTTCCATTTTCGCAACTAACTCTTTCCCTTGTTCTGTAATCTCTAAATATACAACTCGGCGATCTGATGTAGAACGTGAACGAGTTACAAAGCCTTTATTAATTAATTTTTCTGTAACAGCTGTAATATGACTATTCGACACATTTAACTCATTAGCTACACGTGAGACCATTTCTTTATTCGTACGGTTCAATATTCTAAGGACAATGAACTCATTCCACGGTATGTAACCACCAAATATTTTTCCAATATCATTACGCAACGTGCGAAACATTGCAAAAACATTTGTCGATAGTTCTTCCATTAATTGTTCTCGATTTTGAGACAACTTTGACAGCCCCTTTTATTTAATTTAGTTAAATAAAAACCTTATTAATAATTTTACACGAAATCTTACTTTTTGTCACCTTATTTCCCCATAATTCGTAGTTTTTTAATAGATATTTCATGGTACAATGAAATTGATTTTCCAGAAAAAGGAGTTGGGGCAATGAGTGAAGAAGACAAACTTTCTAATCTCAGTCTAAAAGATAAGACTATTATTATTAGTGTTGTTATTCTTATTCTCATTATATTCTTTGCATTTATATTTTTTGTATATGTGGGAATCTTTCATATTACAGGTATAGAATATTCATCAAGAACAGCTCTACTACTCTTTTTTTACTCATTCTTTTATTAGACGGTATTACATATTTTATATTGATTTTCTTTAAAGTGCTCCTACATCCAATGATGACAAGTATGCCCAATTGGCTCTCAATTGCTCTGCTCTCTATAATTGAAATTACGTTAGATTGGTTTGTCATACATACCGCCGATGACTGGATAGAGAGTGTACAAATGTCCAACATAGCTGAATTATGTGTCGCACTATTCCTTTACACACTAAATAAATTATTTAGTGATAAGAAAGAGTAAGAATACAAG
The DNA here is from genome assembly GCF_016650935.1 of Bacillus sp. TH25. Taxonomy (NCBI): domain Bacteria; kingdom Bacillati; phylum Bacillota; class Bacilli; order Caryophanales; family Bacillaceae; genus Bacillus; species Bacillus sp. TH25. Next base: position 504,790 of record NZ_JAEKEU010000009.1, read on the forward strand.
CTTTTCTATATAAAAATTGGTACAATAAAAATAAATCATACTAAAGAGGTGTTACTTATGAACTTACTACAATGGGCTGATAAAGGCATGTCCTTTGATACATATGTGAATGAAATGAAAGTAAACCAATACGAGCTACTACACATTTACAATAACTTTTTAATTCCAAATGAATTACTCCCTATATTAGAAGAACGCCAAAATGATGGCTGGCGTGTTATCGTATTAACAGCTGATTGGTGCGGCGATGCTCTTTTATGTGTACCTGTTATGAAACGAATTTCTGAAGTTGCAAATATTGATATGAAATTATTAATTCGCGATGAAAACTTAGAGTTAATGGATCAATACTTAACAAACGGAACAGCACGTGCGATTCCAATCTTTATTTTCATTGATAAAGACGGAAATGAACAAGCCGTCTTTGGACCACGCGCTCCAAAAGTACAAGAATTAGTAACTTCAATGCGCGCTACATTACCTGAAAAAGAAGATCCAACATTCGAAGAGAAACAAAAAGAAATGTATGCTAATTTCCGTGCTACATTAGCTGATGATACTTCTCTTTGGGAACATGTAATGGAAAGCATGATTGAGAAAGTAGTAAAATAAAAAACCTGCCGATTTCGGCAGGTTTTTTTATTACATAACGAAGAAATAGAATACCGCAGCTAAAATGAAACGATAGTAAGCGAACGGTGTTAGTTTTACACGACCTAATAATTTTAAGAATGAAACAATTGCAAGCATCGCAACAACGAATGCTGTAATAAATCCAGTTGCAAATAACGGTATATCAGCCGCGCTTAATATATCCCAGCTTTTAATTAAATCTAAGGCACTTGCAGCTACCATCATTGGCACCGCTAGAATAAATGTATATTCCGCTGCCGCTGTATGCGAAACACGTGCTAATAAACCACCACTTATTGTTGATCCAGAACGAGAAAATCCTGGCCAAAGTGCTAAACATTGGAACATTCCGATTGTAAATGCTTGCTTATATGTGATTTCATCTAACGTTCTTGCTGTACTTGGTTTTGAAAACTTCTCAGCAACAATCATTAAAATACCACCAGCTACTAAGCTAATAACAACCGGTCCTGGACCGAATAAAACTTCTTTAATTGCGCTATGGAATAGTACGCCGAGTATGCCGGCAGGAATCATCCCGATAATAATATGTAATAAATTTAAAGATGGTCCATCAGTTACTTTCCCTATTCCAACTAATGACCATAAACGTTTCCAAAATATAACAACAACTGCTAAAATCGATCCCAACTGAATAACAACTTCGAAAACTTTCGCTCTATCGTCTTCAAATCCAATTAAGTGTCCTGTTAAAATCATATGTCCTGTTGATGATACTGGTAAAAACTCTGTTAAACCTTCAACAGCACCCATGATTAATCCAATTAACCAATCAGCCACAAGTAGTGCCTCCTTAATAACGAATATGTAATTTTTTCACACCTTATCATAATACCTTATCCCTTTTCAAAGTGCATCCTTTTTTTATTGATTTCATTTGTTGTATACGCTTATTTCTTTTCTATTTTTTGATTAAATTGTATGATAATAAGAGTTTGTTTTTTACGTTGAAAGGGGATTTTATGAAAGAAACTACTTCATTCTCACAAAAGTTAAAGCAATTTTTATTACTCTTTTTCCCGATTTTTGTAACGCAAATGTCATTATTTGCGATGAGCTTTTTTGATACGACAATGTCAGGACATGCGAGTCCTATTGATTTAGCGGGTGTTGCTATCGGAACAAGTATATGGCTTCCCGTTAGTACCGGCTTAACAGGAATTTTAATGGCTACTACTCCTATTGTTGCACAGCTCGTTGGATCAAAGAAAAAGGAGGACGTTCCCCACATTGTCATACAAGCAGTATATTTAGCAATTTGTGCTAGTTTCGTTGTTATCCTTATCGGATTCTTCGCTGTTTCACCTATTTTAAATGGCATGCAATTAGAAGAACCCGTGGAACGTATTGCAGCACAATTTTTAATTATTATCGCGATTGGAATTATCCCTTTATTTACTTACACCGTCTTACGTGGATTTATTGATGCATTAGGAAAAACTCGAACAACGATGATTATTACATTACTATCATTACCAATTAATGTAGTATTAAATTACTTATTAATTTTTGGTCACTTTGGCTTTCCAAAACTCGGTGGTGTTGGTGCGGCAATCGCTTCTGCAGCAACTTATTGGTGTATTTTAATTATTACGGTTATTATTATTCGTACGAAAGAGCCTTTTGCTTCTTTCAATATCTTTAAACAGTTATACCGCCCTTCCTTTACAATCTGGAAGGAATTCCTGAAACTTGGCGTCCCTATCGGATTTGCTATCTTTTTTGAGACGAGTATTTTCGCTGCGGTAACACTTATGATGAGTAATTTTAGTACGACAACAATAGCAGCACATCAAGCAGCTATGAACTTTGCTTCCTTGTTATATATGACTCCTTTAAGTTTAGCAATGGCAATGACGATAGCAGTCGGATTTGAAGTTGGAGCAAAACGATACAATAATGCGAAACAATATGGATTTATCGGAATTGGGTTAGCCCTTGCTTTCGCTCTTTTATATTCAATCCTTCTCTATTTCTTTGATGATGAAATTGCTTCTATTTATACGACAAATGCAAATGTCCATCATTTAGCTAAAGAATTTCTTATATTCGCGATTTTATTTCAAATTTCAGATGCGATTGCAACTCCAGTACAAGGAGCACTTCGTGGTTATAAAGACGTAAATGTTGCCTTAATTATGACATTAATAGCTTATTGGGTAATAGGTCTACCTCTTGGCTACATGTTAGCAACTTATACTGACTGGGCAGCAAAAGGTTATTGGATCGGTCTTATTATCGGTCTAGCATTTGGAGCAATCTTCCTGCTTATCCGTCTCTTTCAAGTACAAAGAAAATATACAACGCAAAGCAGCCGCTAATGATATAGCGGCTGTTTTCTTCATGCATATTTTTTCTTGTAACGTGTAACATAATGAAAAAGAAAGGTGGATACATATGGACGAAAAACAAAAGAAACAATCATTCGATGAAGAATTCGCCCCTGAAATTTCACCTGGATATCGGCAAGATGTACATAAGCCACCTAAATATAAAAACACTTCTTTTTTAATGGGTATTACCATTTTCGCAGCAGTATTACTCGTGCTCATCATTTTCGTCTATTTTTAAGGAAGGGTGGTCTATTATATGAAGAAACAAGATTCAAATCGTTCAAAAAGAACTGTTAAAACAGAAAAAGGATATGCAGGAGATTCTGTTCATACACTGAAACAAGTTGAGCAAGGAAATTTATACATTGCTCAAAAAGAACTTGGTCAACAAAATGAAAATCTTTAAAATCCCTCTGCTTCTAGAGGGTTTTTTATTGTACATATTGTTTTTGTTCTAACACCATGAATAAATTATTAACCTTTACAATTTTCATGTCATAATTTAATTTCATTTCACTTCTCTTGCCATTTTCAATACCAGTAACGTACGCTACAGCATGATAGCGAAAACTCTCATCTGTCTCTTCACGTATCTCTTCGTTTGTAAATTTATACTCTAAATCCCGAAAACGGTTTGGGTAATAATTTTCTATTAACTGTTCATACCCTCTATTTACAAATATTTCTTCACCTTTTCGTTTCACATCTTCTTTATTATTAAACTCAAACACTGCTAGTTGCGCTGTCACAAAGTGTTCTCCTACATTTTTCTTTTCTTTATGAGTTAAAGTTTCTATACTTTTGTTCTTTAATTCCTTATTTAACTCGTAGCGATCTATCGGTTTAAAGCTGGCAAAAACCTCCTCTTTATATGACCAAAACAATCCAAAAGCGATACATAGAGAAATGATTAATATTCTTTTCTTCGTAATGCACCCCACCCTCCTCCATAATGATAGTTATATTTTAACATACAGAAAGAAAATTCTGATATTATAAAGTAGAATAACCTACCTTTAACTTAGAAACGAGGAACAATTATGGACTCTTACAAACAATATATAAAAGAAGCTCTACCAGATCTTTCTATACATTCATATATGCAAAATGAAGAAGGTTGGGATAATATAACGGTTATTATAAATGACGAACTACTATTTCGTTTCCCACGAAAACTTGAATATGCAAACCGAATTCCGTTAGAAAAAGAACTGTGCACAATTCTTTCTCATTCATTACAAGAAATTGCAGTCCCTAAGTATAAACTATTGTATAAGAATAATTGTAATACGGTTCCATTTTGTAGCTATTATCCTCTCATTCACGGTGAACCGTTAACAACTGAAATAGTTACCAAGCTAGAGAAAAAAGAATTGAAAGCAATCATTACACAATTAGCCACTTTCCTTGCGGCTTTACATAGTATTCCTTTAAAACGTACTGAAACGCTAGGGTTCCCTATCGAAAAAACACTTACCTACTGGAAAGAACTACAAACAAAATTAAATCAATATCTTACTAACAGTCTTACTTCATTACAGAAATCAGCCTTAAATCGTTTATTCGAAAATTTCTTTACCTGTATAACTAAATCTACCTTTCAAAATGCAATCATTCATGCTGACTTTACACATCATCACATTTTATTTAACAACCTGCACAAAAACATTTCAGGTGTTATCGATTTTGGAGATGCTCAAATTGGCGATCCCGCTTTTGATTTTGCTGGGCTATATTATGATTTCGGTCGTGAGTTTACTACATCTGTATATGAACAATACAGTGCACTTATTTCTCACCGCGATCCATTACTCATTCACCGCATCACTACCTTTTATCAATACAGCCCTTTACTACATAACCTTATTTATAACATTGAAACAAACAACGAAATAATATTAAAGAAGAATGAAGAACAGCTTAAAGCAATACTACAGGGACGAGATTAAATTCTCTCCCTATACTCTCTCTCCTCATACATCATTAACTTTTTATCCATTTCAACAATAACTTTATACAATTGAAATGCCTGTAAAATTTGCAGTTGAATTCCAAAAGGAGCATTCTGTTCTTTTAACCATTGAAATACTGCCGTTTCATCTTTCATTGATTATTCCTCCTCTTATTAAAATCTGCTACTCATATACCGTAAATGATGAAAAGCTTTTCATGTCAATAATAAAAAGGATGCAAAATTGCATCCTTTAATGTACGATATTTTTCTTCTGCAGCGTTTTCTCTTTTGCCTCTTCCACTTGGCATTCACTACGAAAAGCACAGCTCATACACTCAGAACGAAAATTACGCTCTGTGTAGTGCTCAGGTTGTTGCAGCATTTCTTTCATTCTAAATAAATCATCCATTCCAGTTATAATATCTTCCTGTTTTGGAATGTACTCATACTTAGTTCCTTCTATTAAATTAATCACTTCGATTTTTCCTGGAAGAATGCCGAAAGCTTTATAACTGAATACTGTCATTAGCTTCTGACAAAGAGCAAGCATTTCCTCATCCGCATCGACAACATACTTTTTAATTACAAACGATTCAGCACTCCACTCACCAACTTCAAATGTCAATGACATGTGGACACCTAACTCTTCCATATATGTTTGAAACTTCTCATATAAAAATAACGGCGGTGCCTGACTATCATCCCTTTCAACAAACTGTAATAAGTGATCAGTTAGCTTCGCTAAAACAATATAGTACTCCGCCTTTGAAGCAAACATATTAATCCTTACTTTTTTCCAATACTTTTCTATTAATATTAAAAGTACAATTTTCGTTTGTTGGCCCGCAGGTAGCGTGTAATATTCATTAATAATTTGATTCACAATCATTTGCGCTATTTGTTGCCATTCAAATGAAGAAGGTTCTCTTCTTTTTATATGACGGAAATAAAATTTATGCGGACAACGCATAAAATCATACAAATGGTAATCTGTCATCGTTTTGATTGAGATTTTCTCATGCAATTGCTCTTCATCTCCCTTCTGCCATTAAGAAAGGTGTTTTACGAATTCAGCTCCAAACTGTAAACATTTTTCTACATCTTCATCTTCTGGCGTTAATTCTACTTTCAATCCTTCTAACACAACTGCTGCCCCGCGCTCCTGCAGCTTTTCTATTAAAATATCAACCGCTACCCCGTATTTCGGATAAGCCGAATCACAAGAACCGAATGCAGCTGCTTTTTTACCAGTTAAGTTAATAGAATCCATTGCATCATAAAAATCTAAAAAATCATCAGGAAGATCACCATCTCCCCAAGTATAAGCACCTAAAATAATCCCGTCATATTGCTCTAATATAGAAGCTTCTGGTGTATCCATAATATCAATTACTTCAATCTCATTTTCTGTTTCACGAATCGCACCCGCAATATGGTCAGCCATTTCCTCTGTATTTCCACTCATACTTGCAAAAATCATTACTAACTTACTCAACTGAACCTCTCCTTTTACCTTGTATCTCTTTTTCTGTTTGAAGTGTACTCTTCTCACCTACATATTCAGAACGAATTACATTTCGTTGCCATTCAATATGCTTATCAACATCTTTATTTTTTAATCCCCTTCGTAAAAGGTGAAATGTTTTTCTCATTAAGGTTCCTCATCTGTTTCATTGATAATAATTATCAATTTCAATTATACCATTAGATTAATTGAAATTGATTATCAAAGTCAATAACTATTTTTTAAAAAATAGTTAAAATGTACAAGCTTGTCCGTTAGCTATTCATATACTATAAATGAGCATAGTTCTTTCTCAGCCCTCTCTGACGGAAGAAATAAAAGCAACTGCAATAGAGTGCAGTTGCCTTTTTTTATGCTTTATCAGTTTCTAGTAGTCTTATAGTTGTCTCTAAAAATAGTTCCACTCCATTAATTAAAGCCGATTCATCCACATCAAATTTCGGATGATGATGTGGATAACAAGTATCAATATTTTCATTCCCTGTTCCTAATTTAATGAAACAACCAGGTGCTTTTCTTAAATACGCTGAAAAATCTTCTCCTCCCATAGAAGGTTCAAGATGCACAATACGCTGATTTCCGAACAATTTTATCGCACTTTTTTCTACTATTTTCGTAATGTACTCATTATTAACAACTGGATCATATCCGTAACGATACGTATATGTATAATCTCCCCCATGTGCTTCTGTAATTCCTTTTACAATTTGCTCAATTTTCTCTTTTGCTTCCTCTCTTAATGTTTGATTAAAAGATCGAACAGTTCCCATTAAAGCTGCTGTGTTTGGAATGATATTATCGGCCATCCCCCCATGAAATTGTGTAACTGACACTACTCTATGCATAAAAGCACTTGTATTTCTTGATACGATATGTTGTAAATTTGTAATAATTTGTGCTCCGATAGCAATAGGATCTATCGTTTCTTCTGGTCGTGCCGCGTGACCACCCTTTCCTAAAATTTCAATTGTAAATACGTCTGGTGCTGCCATCATAGGGCCATATACAATTCCTATCTTTCCACTTTCTAATCCAGACATAACGTGCAAACCTACTACATAATCGACGCCGTCCATAACACCGGCCTCCACCATTTCTTGTCCACCACCGGGATACACTTCCTCTGCGTGCTGAAAGAACAGACGGATTTCGCCTGCAAAATCTTCCTTCATATTTGCTATCGTCTCTGCTGTACTTAATAAAATAGCTGCGTGAGCATCATGCCCGCATGCATGCATTATTCCTTTATGCACAGACGTATAAGGTTTCCTTGTCTCCTCTTGGATTGGTAAAGCATCTATATCAGCTCGAATCGCAACTACTTTTCCTTGTTGCCTTCCTCTTTTAATTGCTAGCACACTGTACTGCGTTGGTCTCGTTACTTCAAAAGAAGAAAATGAGCATAATGTTTCATATATAAATTGCGAAGTTTCTTTTTCATGAAACGATAATTCCGGATACTTATGGAAATGCCGTCTCCATTTAATGATATTTTCCTCTGAAATAAAACTCCTCCACTCTCTTTTCATAATAATTACCTCCTTTTAAAAGGCTCTATACCTTGAAAATGTACTAAGTACCCAGTGATTATTAACCCACTCCAATTCAGGAATAACAAAACAAATATTATATTTTCCCGCCTTCTCACAATCCACTTTTATACATTCACACAATCCACTTGCTATTTACATGTCAAACCCATTACAAATTCATGCTGAATGTAATATAATTGCTAAGTTAGGGATTTTCTTTTTTAGTATTTAGTGCTAATATCAGAAAAGAGCCTTTTGACTTATTTTTACCTAAAATGTGGGATTTTGTTTTTTTCACAATAATGTAGGACATGATACCTACAAAGAGCTATTATTTCATTAAGCGAGGGAAAGACATGGAAAGATTAAAAGAGATATGGTCTCAACCACTCACACAATGGGTTGCAAAGACGGTTTATTACCTTGCAATTTTATTTGCATTACTTTGGTTGTATGGATTCCATGATACAAACACAAGTACATTTATTTACAATGAATTCTAGGGTGGGAACGTTATGAAGTTATTAGAACAAATTGAAAAGTGGGCTGTAGAAACGCCTGATCAAACCGCTTTTGTTTGGCGAGATGCGAAAATTACGTACAAACAATTAAAGGAAGATTCTGATGCGTTAGCACATTGGATTTCTTCTGAGTATCCAGATGATCGTTCACCAATTATGGTTTATGGCCATATGCAACCTGAAATGATTATTAACTTTTTAGGTTGTGTAAAAGCTGGACATGCTTACATTCCTGTAGATTTATCTATTCCAGCTGATCGTGTACAACGTATTGCTGAAAGTTCTGGTGCGAAATTACTGTTATCAGGGGCAGAAGTAACGGTAACGGACTTACCAGTTCGCATTACAAGTGAAGATAACTTAAAAGATATTTTCTTTACTCATAAAGGGAATACTCCAAATCCTGAACATGCGGTAAAAGGTGATGAGAACTTCTACATTATTTACACATCAGGAAGTACAGGTAATCCGAAAGGGGTTCAGATTACTTATAACTGTCTTGTTAGCTTTACAAAATGGGCTGTAGAAGATTTCAACTTACAAACAGGGCAAGTATTCTTAAACCAAGCACCTTTCTCATTCGATTTATCTGTAATGGATATTTACCCATCATTAGTAACAGGTGGTACACTTTGGGCAATCGATAAAGATATGATTGCACGTCCAAAAGACTTGTTTGCTTCTTTAGAGCAATCGGATATACAAGTATGGACTTCGACACCATCTTTCGCAGAAATGTGTTTAATGGAAGCCTCTTTCTCTGAAAGTATGCTACCAAACATGAAAACATTCTTATTCTGCGGTGAAGTGTTACCAAATGAAGTAGCTAGAAAATTAATTGAGCGTTTCCCGAAAGCAGCAATTATGAATACGTACGGTCCAACAGAAGCTACTGTTGCTGTAACAGGCATTCACGTTACAGAAGAAGTACTTGATCAATACAAATCACTTCCAGTTGGCTACTGTAAATCAGACTGTCGCCTTCTTATTATGAAAGAAGATGGTACAATTGCACCTGACGGTGAAAAAGGTGAAATCGTAATTGTCGGTCCAAGCGTAAGCGTTGGCTATTTAGGAAGCCCTGAATTAACAGAAAAAGTATTTACCATGATTGATGGTGAGCGCGCCTATAAAACAGGTGATGCTGGCTATGTAGAAAATGGTCTTCTATTCTATAATGGTCGTCTTGATTTCCAAATTAAGCTTCATGGTTATCGAATGGAATTAGAAGAAATCGAACATCATCTTCGCGCGTGTTCTTACGTAGAAGGTGCAGTTGTTGTTCCAATTAAAAAAGGTGAAAAATATGATTACTTATTAGCGGTTGTTGTTCCTGGAGAGCATTCGTTTGAAAAAGAATTCAAATTAACATCTGCAATCAAAAAAGAACTCAATGAGCGATTACCAAATTACATGATTCCACGTAAATTCATGTATCACTCTTCTATTCCAATGACACCAAATGGAAAGGTAGATCGCAAAAAATTATTGAGTGAGGTTACAGCATGACCGCATATGGATCATTTTATTTTTTCGCTATAGTAGGCATTTTATTAATACCTACTATCATAGCTGGATTAAAAGGTAAAATGTTGCGTAAATATAATGCCGTTTTAACATTAGTAATGCTCGTTATTATCTTCTCTGATAAACCGAAGCAAGCAATCATGTTAGCCGCATTTATTATTTGGCAATATGCCCTTATTAAAGGCTATTTAATTTTAAGAAAACAAAATAATAGTACATTCACGTTTTGTATAGCTGTTATTTTATCGATTTTACCGCTTATTTTGGCAAAAATCGCACCGTTTGTACCTGAATTGCATTTTATTGTTTTCGCAGGTATGTCTTACGTAACATTTAGAGCTGTACAGATGGTCTTTGAAGTTCGTGATAATTTAATTAAAGAACTTTCCTTCTTTAATTTCTGGGAATTCGTTTTATTCTTCCCTGCGATTTCAAGTGGACCTATCGATCGTTACCGTAGATTCCAAAAAGATATTCAAAAGCCGCCTAGTGCTGAGGAATATCAAAAGTTACTATATACAGGGATTAACCGTATTTTCCAAGGTTTTCTGTATAAATTTATAATCGCGCACTTGATAACCACATATCTTGTAAAGGCAGTATTCGCCAATCAAGATACACTTTTATCTAATGTGATTTTTATGTACGCTACTAGCATGCAGTTATTCTTTGACTTTGCAGGTTATAGTGCGTTCGTAATTGGTATCAGTTACATGATGGGAATTAAAACTCCAGAAAACTTTAATAAGCCATTCCTTAGTCGTAACATTAAAGACTTCTGGAACCGCTGGCACATGAGTTTATCATTCTGGTTCCGTGATTTTATTTACATGCGTTTCGTCTTTTTTGCAACGAAGAAAAAGTTAATTAAGAACCGTTACACAATTTCGTATATCGGTGCATTTTTAAACTTTTTCATTATGGGAATTTGGCACATCCAAGGAAGCGCTGTTGCGCAGTATGTTATTTATGGTCTATATCATGCCGCACTGTTTATTTTATTCGATATTTTCGAACGAAAAAACAAGAAGCATAAGTTTTGGCCAAACAATAAATTTACACACGTCCTTGCGATTGTAATTACGTTCCACGTTGTATGTTTCGGTTTCCTGATCTTCTCTGGACACCTTAACAGATACTTTTAATGCACCCTTCTTATACTATTAAGAAGTTGCACATATAATATATTTCGGATATAAAGGAGATTTTTAAAATGGCAGAATTCAAAGAGCAAGTATTAGATATTTTAGAAGAAGTATGTGAAAACGATATTGTGAAAGAGAACTTAGATGTTCAATTATTTGAAGAAGGTATTCTTGATTCTTTCGCTGTAGTATCTTTATTAGTAGAATTCCAAGAGCGTTTAGAGATTGAAGTTTCTATTTCTGATTTTGACCGCGATGAGTGGGCTACACCAAATATGGTTATTAAAAAGTTGGAAGAAATCCGATGAACAAAGTAAAATTTGGTCCGATGCTTTTAGCATTGGCCCTTTTTGCTGTATTCTTACTTATTCCAACGCGCTTCCTACTTCCACTTTTAAGTGATGAGAAAGTAGAACAAGCTGCGACTTCTTTAAAAGAAGAAAAGATTCAAAGTATGATTTTACAGCAAAAGATGTTAGCAGACCCGAAATATCTTCCGATGTACGGTTCATCGGAATTCGCACGTATGGATGCTTTCCATCCATCGAATTATTTCAAAGTAAAGCCTGAAGGATTCACACCATTCCTACTTGGGCGCGGTGGAACACAAGACCTTGTACATGTATTAAACTTCGCATCTACAATGGATCAATTGAAAGATAAGAAAATGATATTCGTTCTTTCTCCTCAATGGTTTGTACCACAAGGTATTGATGAGACACACTTTGCACCTAACTTTTCAAAACAACAAGGTTACCACTTCATTTTCAACGATGATTTAAAACCTGAAATGAAAAAACAAATTGCAAAACGCTTATTAAACTTTGAGATTGTTAAAAAAGAAACTTTATTAAAAATTTCGCTTGAAGGTATCGCCTACGATGATACAAAGTATAAAGTAAAAGCACTTGCTGCTAAACCTTTCGCTTATATCTATCGTAACATTCTAGATCGTAAAGATTTATTTACAGCTATGTTTAATATTAAGCCGCATAAAGAACAGCTTGATCCATCATTGAAACAAATGAACTGGGAAGAAGCTCGTAAGCATGCTGATCAAACAGGTGCAGTAGAATCAAGCTCTAACGAATATGGTATCGAAGATGATTACTTCAATAGCAAAATTAAGAAGAAATTAAAACAACGTGAAGGTTACTTAAAAAATGATGCTTATGACCAATCACCAGAGTATGAAGATTTACAAATTGTACTTGATTTATTAAAACAATCTGGCGCAAAACCGCTCTTCATTTCTGTTCCTGTAAAAGGTCCTTGGTATGATTACGCTGGCTTCCCAAAAGAAAAACGCGAATTATACTACAATAAAGTTCATGAGCAAATTAAGAAAGCTGGTTATCCAATTGCTGATTTCTCAAATCATGAATATGATAAGTACTTCTTAAAAGATCATATGCACTTAGGTTGGAAAGGCTGGGTTTACATCGACGAAGCTATCCAACAATTTTATAAAGCAAACTAACGAAAAGACCGCTTGAATTATTCAAGTGGTCTTTTTCTATATACACCTTGTAATTGTTCAATTACGTTCTCTGCTTCTTTCATGACACGCTTCACTACGTGCTGAGCTGATTCCGTTCGTGCTAATGATGATGCTTGTCCTGCCCAAAGCGACATATACTCTTCCTTATTTTGCTTCGCTGCTTCTTGACGTATTTTTGAAGTTAATACGTTTTGCACTGGATACATCGGCAAATTCGCTTCTCTTCCTTCATGTTTCTCTATAAATTCATTACGAATACCCCGTGCATATTTCCCGGAAAACGCACGAGTTACCGTTGTACTCGTATCTGTACTATGTAAAATCGCTTCTTTATACACGTCATGCGTAATACTTTCTTCACTCGTTAAAAATGCTGATCCCATTTGAACAGCTTCTGCCCCTAACGCAAATGCCGCAACAAGCCCTTGCCCATTCATTACACCACCTGCTGCAACAATCGGGATATGAGGTACTTCCGCTACTAATTGCGGGATTAATGCAAATGTACCAATCATCGCATCTTGTTCTTTCCCAATAAACGTTCCTCTATGCCCTCCTGCCTCGCTACCTTGCCCGACAATAATATCTACCCCTAACTTAGCAAGTGCTTTCGCTTCCGCTACATGGGTAGCTGTTCCGATAACTTTTATCCCTTCCTTTTTCAAATCATCTATTTCTTCTTTTTCTAACGTTTGAAATGCAAAACTAACGACTGGTACCTTTTCCTCTAATAATACTTGTAATTGTTCTTTATAGCCTTTTGGAAGTTTTAAAGTCTTTTCTTCCTCTATACCTAATTCTCTATTCACTCCACTAAGTAATACTTTCGCCTCGTTTACCTTCTCTTCTTCTATCTGTATCTCTTTCGTTAAAAGTAAATTAACACCGAAAGGCTTATTTGTTAGTTCCCTTATTTTATAAATCGCTTCACGGATTTGTTCTGGGCTCATATACCCTGCTCCAAGCGTACCTAATCCTCCGCTATTACTCACAGCTGCAACAAGTTCTGACGTTGTAATCGCTCCTGCCATACCTGCTTGAATGATCGGATACTTAATTTGTAATATATCTATTACTCGACTTATAAACATCATTTTCCCTCCTACTTTCCCTATACCTTCTTTATATGACATGCTTTCCCCTTCTTTTACAAGGATTGAACTTTCGCTCAAGCGAATATATTGAAAGAGAAGGAGGCTGAGAACAATGATTTATCCAAATGCGTTGCAAAAAGGTGATACAGTAATGGTTATTGCACCGTCTGGCCCACCAACACTTGAGAATATATTAAAAGGTGTGAACGTATTACAAGAGATGGGATTATCCGTAATAATTGGAAAGAGTGTTTATGAAAAATATGGATATTTAGCTGGAAGTGATCAAGTTCGTCTTGATGATATACATGAAGCATTTACAAATACTGAGGTCAAAGCAGTCTTTTGTGCACGAGGTGGTTACGGCAGCGCTCGTCTCCTCCCTTACATTCAATATGAAATCATTCAACGGAATCCAAAGATTTTTTGGGGATATAGCGATATTACGGCTTTACATACTGCCTTTTCACGTTATGCGGAGCTGGTTACTTTTCATGGTCCAATGATTGAAGAATTAGGAAAAGGTATAGATTCTCTCTCCTTATCTTCTTTCAATCAACTATTCCATCCGTATTCATCTATCTTATATGCATCAGAATGTATCGTACCTACCTCTCCATGTACAGTTACAGGCACATTAGTTGGAGGGAATTTAACTGTGTTAACAAGTATAATTGGCTCGCCCTATGAGATAAATACGTCAAATAAACTTTTATTGCTTGAAGATATTGGTGAAGAACCGTACCGCATTGACCGGATGTTAAATCAACTACTTTTATCTGGACAGTTTAATGAATGCAGCGGCGTTATTTTTACAAGTTGTCACGACTGCAACCCTTCTAAGCCATCTCAATCATTGCAAACAATATTATATGAATATTTCACGCCATATAATATACCTGTGTTATTCGGTTTACCGATTGGACATATAAGTCCAAATATCGGTATTCCCCTCGGAGCTACAGCAACAATAAATACAACTAACAAAACTGTTTCTATTTCTTCTGGTATAGCCACTCCATGTTCAAATTAAAAAGGAAAAGCTGCTAAGCTTTTCCTTTTACTTATAATAATTAAATATTCGTCCTGATGCTATCTCTGCAATTTCTTCTGGAATAAATGTTTTACTCATATCTGTTCCAACATTTAATACAGCTGTCGCATCTTTCTCGATGCTACCCAATAATTCTTTTCCACGTATCGTAATAAGGGGTGTACCTTCTGGCAACACATCTTTTACAAATTTCAATTGTGTAAAGAACGGAACGATCCATCTACCCTCTCCTTGGAAATGACGCAAACGAAGTGTTCCTTCCGTTGCTCCGTCTTCTGCTTCAAGTGAACCAGCAACATAAAACTCCGTTGTTAAGAGCAATTCATAAAATTCCTTTTGCTTTTGTTTATCATCTCCTGCTAAAACGAGTACTTCTTCTATTTTCTTTACTGGAATTTGCTCCATATGATGACACCCCTATTTTCAAAATGATTATACTTAGATTATACGAAATATTCTTATTTTTTTCTACATAATTCCACAATTATTTTCTTAAAATAATTTTAAAACACCTTCAGTCGTAACGATTTTGGCAAATTCATCATGTAAGTTTACAAGTGTCATATTGTGAATGTCCTCTGCACTATACTCTGTCCCGTCCAGACCTTTACGATTGAATGTAGCCGTCGCATCGCTCACTAAATACGTTGTAAGCCCTAAATTACCTGCCATCCGTGTTGTAGTCTCCACACAATGATTTGTTGTTAATCCTACAATCACTACCGTATTACATTTTTGTTCTCTTAATTGTTCTTCCAAATTTGTCCCAATGAACGCGCTATTAACGGATTTCTGGATAATTATTTCATCTGGCATTGGTTGCACTTCTTCTTTAAAGTTTACCGTTTCCGCATGTTGATAAAACATCGATTGAACATTTTCTTTATTTACATGTTGAATATGAAAAACTGGTAGTTTTCTTTTTCTCCATTCTTCTAACAAACTTTTCATATTTTCTTCCGCCAAAAGGTTATTCCTCACGCCCCAGTATGGTAAGTTGAATGCTTCCTGTACATCAATGATTATAAGTACTGCTTGATTAAGCATAATATCCTCCTAATTAATTGGGCTGTAATTGAAACAGAAAACCAAGTTGCTGCGAAGCAGTAATAAAACAAATATAGGCACAAAGCTCTACAATTTCTTTTTCAGTCCAATATTGTTTTAATATATGAAACATATTATCATCTATCGCCTTTTGGTCATGAACAAATGCATGTGCAAAAGTAACGGCTACGCTAATTTCTTCTATTTTTTGTATATCATCCGGCTTTCCCTTTGCCATACAGTACGGACATTCATTCCCAAACGCTAATGTTCTTCTTACTTGCTCCTTTAACTCTACGGAAAGGGCCCCTGTACTATACAGTGTATTCTCTAACGTACTCCACGAATTTAATATATCTGGATTATGACCTAATAATTTTTGAAACTTTGTATCTCCTACATTTGATAATGTAATTCTCTCCATCATTTCCCCTCCTATTTCCTTCTTTTTTATTGTAAAATAAATAAAGTTCACTTTACATTTCATATGAATCTTAATTTTAAATTTTTCTTTACAAAAATTATCATTTTACTGGAGGTATATTTACAAATGCAATTAGACCGTGTTGATCGAAAAATTTTAAATGAATTATATAATGATAGCCGCCTTTCGATGCGTGAATTAGCAAAACGAGTAAACTTATCGGCTCCGTCTACTACAGAACGTGTACGTAAACTTGAAAGTGAAGGGATTATTCAAAAATACACAATCGATATCAATTATAAAAAAGCAGGACTTGTTTTAGATTGTATTTTAGAAATCACTTTAAAAAATGGTGATACAACACGTATGCAACAGTTTATTCAGTCTTATCCATCTGCAAGTTTTTGTTACCGAGTAACAGGAAGCTTATGCTACATTGTAAAAATCTCTGTTCCTTCACTCGTTGAACTTGAAGAATTTATCAATGATGTTTCTTCATATGCAACGACAGTTTCTCATATCGTATTATCAGAAGTAGCTCTTACTCCGGACATTGAACATATATTCCCAGAAGATTAATTCATCTTTATTCACAAAAAGAGTAAAAACCCCTTACATTAAGAATAAAAATGATATATCATGTATTAAAATACATAAAGTTCGAGAAAGGGGCTTTACATTGAAAATCTGGTTTTATGAAAAAACGGCACAATTAGATGACTTGCTTGGTATTTGGGACAATGTTCCGACCATCCCTCGAATTGGTGAAAAAGTTGAACTTCTAAAAACCGTTCGGATCGTTACAGATATTAAATATGTAAAGAACGGTAATAATTTTCGTGTAGAGATTATTACAAATTAAAAAGTAGCTCTTTAGGAGCTACTTTTTAATTATCTATTATGCGCTTTCTTTATAACAATTTTATCTTCTTCTACAGAAACTGTTACATAATCATTTTCTTCTAACCGAAGCTTATTTACAGCTTCATCAGGTAGTTCTACAGCCATCAATCTATCTGTTACTATCACTTGGCTATATATTTCATTTTCTTCTGATGTATTCACTACTTTTTCTTCATTTATGAAACGAATCGGTGGCACACCAACTTCTTTTACTGTACGCCATTGGTTCCAAGTAAAAGGAATGAACCATAATAAACCGATAATCACAAGACCAATGCCGATCCATAAATTACTTTGTGCTTGTAATTCAGTAATCGAGATTGCGTCACTTCCATCTCCACCTACAAATTGCATACTCGTTGCAATCAAATTATTTAGAGCATGCACAGCAATATTCGTCCATATATTTTTTGTCTTTATGTATAGAAGGCACATAATAACACCGAACATGAAAGCACCGATAACATCAAAATGTCCTAGTCCAAAAATAAGAGAGGATATAATAACCGCTCGTTTAATCCCCCATTTGTAAGCCATTCGCTGCAAGAAAAAACCTCTAAAAATAACCTCTTCCATTATTGGGGCTAATACACATGCTGAAATGAAAGTAAATACCGTCATGTATATGTTACTCGTATTAATTACATTTCCATCTTCTAACATGGTAACTAAGAAATTAGGTAAAGTATGTGCTAAAATATAAAATTGAATTTGGGATATACCGACTGCAAAAATCATTCCCATGATCGTTGCTAATACAATTAACCCCCAATGTAAACGTCCAGGCTTATCAAAAAAGCTTTTAAAAACAACATTATTTTTACTTGTTTTTAAATATAGCCACAATAGTGGAAATGCAAAAAATATTGATATTTGTGACAGCAACTCTATCGTATTGTCAGAAGCACCTGATAACCTTAATGGAATCATCGTCAGGAACATCCCTATAATCATCCATCCAAAAAAACTACGTAGCCTTATACGTGAAAATGCATGTTGCATATTGAACACCTCCAGAGATGATATAAAGTGAAACTTTAATCAGTGTTTTATGGATAGCCCTTCTCCACAAATAGCCGAATAACTAAATTATAATATGAATATAGTTGAAAATTTTCCTATTTTTCTCAGATTCTTTCAAACAACATATCTATTAAAACGACTTCATTGATAAACGTATTGCTATAATTGACATGTTATTTTTAAGTTCAGTTACTACAATTCAAGTAGTATAGAATTTAGCTGATCTATTTATGGGTGTTATAGCAGTCTTCAGCTTAGTGACAGCTATACCCTTTAATAAATATGTATTCGCTGCATTTTATAAACCAAAAGAAGCTGAAAAAGACCCGATATTTTACGCTGGCAGCATCTCTAGCTTAAAAATACAGAATGCAACGTGAAACGATTGAAGAAAGAACTAGTTAATAAAAATCCCCGTGTTAACGGGGATTTTTTCTATTATAATACGTCACGTTTTTGGAATAATACACTTGATGCTACAAGTAATACAGCAAAGTATGCAACTACAAGTAATAATGAAGTTGTAAACGTAAATTCTGTAAATGGTGGTTCTACTCCGCCACTTACTAATTTATTGCTGTCGTACACACTTAAATTTAAATGCGAGAATACAACAAACTTTGCAACACCTTTAGCAAACATCATAAGCACCATTGTAATTGCACTTTGTAAGAAGAATAAGAACAACGAAATAATTAATGGTAATACAGAATTTCTAAATACATTAGCTAAGCAAAATGAAAGAGTTGCAAAGAAGAACGGTGAAAGTACTTGATATAAAATGGACTTCATTACGATTCCTAACGTTACTCCTGTTTTACTACCATCCATTACAATCCCGCCAATAATCATTGAGATTAACGTGCTAGCAAATATGATAAATAATATAGTAAGTAACACTGTAATATATTTAGAGAACAAAACTGTAATTCGTTTTCTCGGACGGATTAATAACTGCTTAATTGTACCTTTTTGGAACTCATCAGTAATTGTACGAGACGCAATCGTAATTCCAAAAATTGTTGCAAATAAGGTAATTAAACCAATCTCTGAACTTACAAAATCTAAATATGATCCTTTAAACTCATTTCCTCCTCCCCATTTTAGCATCGCTAAAACTCCCAAAATCTCCAATGCTGCAATTACACCTATTAAAATGTACATACCTTTTTTCGCATGTAACTTTAAAAATTCATTTTGAATTAATTTAAACATTACGCTTTCACTCCCCCTGTAATCGCTAAGAACTCATCCTCTAACGTTTTATTTTGAACAGTAACACCGTATACGAGTACATCAGCATTCACTAACTGTTTTACAATTTGCGGAATCTCTTCTTTCATTACAGATGCCACAGCTACATTTCCTTGTACTTTACCTTTAATAATTTCGTTCGCTTTTTGAACTTGATCTACTTCAAATGCAACTACAACTGTTTCATCATGCTTCGCTTGTTCATGTAAGTTATACTCTTGTACAAACTCACCTTGCTTTATAATAACTACGCGATCACACATTAATTCAATTTCACTTAATAAATGACTTGATACAATGACTGCAATATTTTCTTCTTTCGCTAATCGTTGTAAATAATCACGAATTTGGCGAATACCAGCTGGATCTAATCCATTTGTCGGTTCATCTAAAATTAAGATTTTCGGCTGATGAAGTAACGCCTGCGCAATTCCTAAACGCTGTTTCATACCAAGTGAGTATGTTTTCACCTTTTTATGAATCGCATGCTCTAATTCAACAAGCTTTACAATTTCAGCGATGCGCTCTTTACTAATTGGGGTAATCGCCATGTTCGCAAAATGCTTTAAATTTTGCATTCCAGTCATATAATCATATAGCTCGGGATTTTCTACAATCGCTCCAATTTGCTCTAGCGCCTTTTCACGCTCTGTGCGAATACTATGGCCACAAATTGTAATATCGCCTTCTGTCATAGAAATAAGACCTGTCATCATACGAATTGTCGTCGTCTTACCGCTACCGTTCGGTCCAAGGAATCCGTATACTTCTCCTTCTTGAACCTCAAATGATAAGCCCCGAATAATTTCTGTCTTACCAATCTTTTTTCGAACATTTTCTAATTTCACTACTACGTTTCCCAATGCTGACTCCTCCTTTAGACTTCTAGTTTTTTGTCGATGATACGACCTGTTATATAAACAAGTAAAATAAATATACCTATGGAAAAACTAAGACTATATAAATTCATAAGTTTTTCTGGATATAACATCACATCTACATCTGATGATTCATCTATATATACTAACTTTGTTATTAAAGGCACTATAGGAGCCAGTCCACCCAACATCCCATATATAATGCTCATCACTTTTGTTACTAGTAAAAATAAGAAAAATACAATCGTATACTCTAGCTTCTTCTTTTTCAAAGAAAACATTTTAACACTAGCTACTGCAAAAAGTAATACAAGCAATATGCTAGATAATTTAAATACATATAACATAGTACTAAAGAGGTGCTTTAATGGATTTAATACACTTTGGGTAAATAACACTTCATAGAGCTCTGTACCTTTTATTATTTTCATAGAAATACCATATAAAAAAATAGAACCTATTACTTCAAAAACAAGGAAACTAATTGCAGTATAGGAAACTACTGCTAAAACAATCTTTTTACCTGATGTCGGCGTTAACCGAAATAATGTACTTTCAGTCATTTTTCCAAATGCAGACATCGCCTGAATAAATATCAATGCTATAAAAATTATATATACTAAGATGACTAAGGAAACTATAATTATTTGCCTTATCTCTCCTGATTCTTGCTTAATATAATTTCCCAAGCTTACGAAAGCGACAGCTACAACGAATATAAATGATAATAATGAAATAATAATTTGCTTTTTATTCACATTGTACATATATATTAAGCTCGACTTCACCTACTAAACACCTCCTTAAACACATCCGTAACAGCTTTTCCTCGTTGGAAACGTAACTCCTCTACATTTTCGTGAAGTACAATTTCTCCATCTTTTAAAAAGATTACTTCATCAAAAATATTTTCAACTTCATTTATTAAATGAGTTGAGATTAGTATCGTACAATCTTCTCTATAAAATTGTAGAATGAGATCCAATACGTGCTCTCTAGAAACGAGATCAATCCCGCCAAGTGGTTCATCCAGTACGTATAACTTCGCTTTTCGAGAAAATGTTAAAATGATTTGCAGCTTCTCAATCATCCCTTTTGACAATGCTTTAATTTTTTCTTCTAACGGTATTTTGAATTCCACAATCGTATCTACTGCTTTTTGAATATCGAAGTCTTTATAAAAATCTCTATAGAAAAATAAAGCATCTTTTACAGTCATCCAATCATCAAAGACTGGCTTATCGGACATAAATGAAACGATTTTTTTCGTCTCTAATCCTACCTTTTTACCATCTATTGTAATACTACCTTCAGAAGGGTGCTGCAAGCCTGCAATCATTTTCAATAACGTCGTTTTCCCGCTCCCGTTATCTCCAACAAGCCCAACGATTTTCCCTTCTGTAATCTCTATGTTTAATTCCCGGATTACTGCTTTCAATCCGTATCGCTTCCATAGATTTTCTATTTTTAATAGCTCTGTCATTCGTTCTCCTCCCGTTTCTTATTTAATGAAGAACTAAGAATTGAAAGAATTTCTTCTTCTGAAAAACCTAAATTGTCCATTCCATTTATAAAAGAATGAAGTAATTCTTTCGCCATATCTTTTCGCAGCTCCATAATTTTCTCCCCTTCATTCGTCACATATCGCCCCATTCCTCTACGTGTTACAACAACTCCATCCCGTTCTAGTTCTTGAAATGTGCGTTGAATCGTATTTGGATTTACTTGTAATTCACTCGCTAATTCACGTACGGAGGGAATTTTATCGCCAGGCAATAAATGACCCGTTACAATTTCTTTCTTTGTGTATTCCATTACCTGAATGTAAATTGGTGTATTTGGAGAAAACTCGATTTTCATTTCTCCCCTCCTGTCTTAGTGTGTTAGTTAAATAGTACACTAAGACAAATTATATGTAAATACTCAACAACAAAAAATGTAATAAAAAGGCAGTGTAACTTTTCGTTACACTGCCTTCCTGTAATAAAATACAGGTAAATCTATTCTAATTATAGTTTCAATCGTTTGAATTCACATATAACCTTATGCGAAATTTATTTTACTTTTACTTGAGTTAGCACAGATTTAAACGTATTAATAACTGTATCTACTTCTTCATAACTAATTGTAAGGGATGGTTCAATACGAATTGTTTTTGAGTTAATTAATGTTCCCGCAACAAGAATACCTTGATCAAACATCGCCTTTGACACTTCATAACCAATCTCGTCTTTATGGAATTCAATCCCAATCATTAAACCTTGACCACGAATTTCAAAGATTTTATCTTCGTGCCCTTCTGCAGCTTGTTTCAATCCATTTAAGAAATACTCCCCAACTTCCATAGCTCGTTCCGGTAATTTCTCTTCCAATAATACATGGATTGTTGCAATTGCAGCAGCACATGCAAGAGGATTTCCTCCAAATGTCGTTGTATGCATAAATGGATTTTCAAACCAACTTTTGAATACTGTTTCTTTCGCAACAATAGCTCCCGCTGGCATTACACCTCCACCAAACGCCTTCGCAAGACAAATAATATCCGGCACTACATCATATAATTCTGCAGCAAACATTTTTCCTGTACGTCCCATTCCAGTTTGTACTTCATCAAAAATAAGGAGTGATCCAAACTCATCACAAAGCTCTCGTACTTGTTTCAAATAATTTTCTGGAGGTAAAATAATACCGCCCTCTCCTTGAATTGGTTCTAAAATAACTGCTGCAACATCTTCTCCTACTAATGCACATGTCTCAAATGTTTTTCTCATCATCTCAATATCGCCAAATGGAACGTGGCGAAAACCTGGAATCAATGGTAAGAATGGCTTACGGAACATTCCTTTTGCCGTTCCGGATAAGGAACCAAGACTCTTACCATGGAAGGCACGAGTTGTAGCAATGAACGTTGTTCGTTCACTATACATTTTTGCTAGTTTTAGTGCTGCCTCCACACTTTCTGTACCACTGTTTGTAAAGAAGGCATATTTCAAATCACCAGGTGTAATATCCGCTAAAATCTTTGCAAGCATTGCTCGAAGTGGATCCAGTAAATCCTGACTGTGCAATGCTTGACGTTTTAATTGATCTGTCACAGCTTTTACCACTTTCGGATTACGGTGACCAACATTATAAATTCCGAATCCACCTAAACAATCAATATATCTTTTACCGTTAATATCCATGAAACAAGATCCTTCATCTGACCATTCTACTGCTGCAAATTGTCCATCTTTTGTTACTGTTTTTCTATAAGCAAGAAAACCAGGATTCACATGCTCTCTAAATCCGTCTACTGTTTCTTTTTGAATCCAATTTGCCTCTTCTTCAGATACTTTTTCTTTTTCAATTAACTGTAGTACTTTCGTAATATACTCATTTATATTTGAACCTTTTACATCTTTCTCATTCAATTTATTTTCTACGTTCGTTCCCATCTAATTCACTCCTACATTTTTTTTATTTGCAAACCAGCCTATTGGTTCTACTTCTAGATTTATATTAATCTGCTTAATTTCTTGAAATTCTTCTAAACCAAACGTTCCTAGACTACGACCTATACCACTTTGCTTATATCCGCCCCAAGGTGCCTCATTATATGTTGGATGATAACTATTAATCCACGTAATTCCTGCGCGAAGTTTGCGAATCACACGCATTGCTTTTGCACCATCGACTGTAAATACTCCTCCAGCCAAACCATAGTCTGTACCGTTTGCCAACTCAATTGCTTCCTGTTCGTCTTTAAACTTTTGAATTACTACAACAGGACCGAAGATTTCTTCCTGGACAATACGCATATCAGGTTTTACATTGACAAAGACTGTTGGTTCAATAAAGAAACCATCACCTTTTCCATCCTCCATTATTCGTCTACCTCCGCAAGCAACGTTTGCACCTTCGTCTTTCCCAATTTCAATATAACGTAATACTTTTTCCATATGTTCTTGACTTACAAGTGGCCCCATTTCTGATTCTGGATTATCACCAGGCCCAACATTAATTTGCTGTGCTCGCTCTACAAAACTATTAACAAATTTATCATAAATATTTTCTTCGACAAGGATTCTTGATCCAGCTGAACATACTTGTCCGCTACCTGCATAAATACCGAATAGAGCATAATCAATAGCGGTCTCAAAATCTGCATCTGCAAAAATAATATTTGGAGATTTCCCTCCGAGTTCTAACGAAATCTTTTTCATATTATCAGCCGCTGTTCTCATAATGTGCTTACCTGTTTTTGTTCCACCTGTGAAGGAAATCATATCCACTTTATTACTCGCTGCAATTTCATTTCCTACTATTGGACCAGCCCCCATTACCATATTGGCAACACCTTTTGGTAGCCCTACTTTTTCAAGGATTTCGAATAGCTTTGTTGCAGTGATTGGTGTCACTTCAGAAGGTTTAAACACAATTGTATTTCCAGCTGCTAAAGCAGGTGCAATTTTCCATACACTCATCAATAGCGGATAATTCCATGGAACAATTAATCCACAAACACCAACTGGCTCTCTTACAACCATCGCTTGCATCGGATCGGCTACATGATATGTTTGACCATCTGGCTTTGTAATCAATCCGGCATAATAGCGAAAACAAGCCGCTGCATCTCCAATATCTCCTTCTGCCTCACGATACGTTTTTCCATTATCCATTGTTTCAAGGTATACTAATTCTTCCATATTTTTATCAATTTCATCTGCTATTTTAAATAAATATGATGCCCTTTCAGCAGTGGATGTTGCTGACCAAATTCCGCTATCGAAAGCCGTTCTTGCCACTTCTATCGCGTATTTTGCATCCTCAATCGTTCCCTCAGGTGCATATGCTATACCCTTGCCATTCGCAGGGTTAATAATCGTTCTTTTCTCTTGATTACTAGACTCTCTCCATTCACCGTTTACATACATTTTTAAATCTAGCACTATATTGAATCCCCCTTCATCGATCGTTTATATATTTATAAGCAATTTTCATGCCAATATTTAAAATCCAAAGGAATCATACATAAACTGACTATTTTCTTAAAAACAATAAACAATTTATGCACTCTCGCATACACTATTCCATTTTGCATAAAACGGAATGTTAATCATTTCCGCTACCGCCTTCACCACGCGGGACTTGACTCCTAGAGAATATGCACATGCTGAGCGCACACAAAAAGGAGAAGTCTATGTGACCTTCTCCTTTTTTAGGAATAAGAGATGATATCAGCCGCTATCCCTTTTTCACTAACAATTTTTTGATATTTACGACTCACTGAAGATTGGCTGATTCCAAGAGCTTTTGCAGCCTTAGTCGTTGTTTTATACTGCTTCATTGCAAGTAAAATCAATTGTTCTTCTACAGAATGTAGTGCTTCTTGTAATGGTAATACTCTTGTAATAACTGGTTTTGATTTTTTAAAGTCATAACCAGTTGTTAAAAACTTACTAACAAACTCCGCTTCAATTACTGGATCGTCTGCTGATACTACTAAACGTTCAATCATATTTTGTAATTCACGTACATTTCCTGGCCATGAGTAAAACTCTAGTAAGCTAAGCGCATCTGGAGTTAAATGATAATTTTTATTATATTTTTCATTTAACTGTTGCAAGAAATGAAAGGCAAGTACCGGAACATCTTCCATTCGCTCTCGTAGAGGAGGCACTCGCAACGGAATTACATTTAGCCGATAAAACAAATCTTCACGGAATGTTCCAGATTCCACCATCTTTTCAAGACTCTTATTTGTAGCGGCAATAATTTGTACATTTATTTTCGTAGGAATTGTACTTCCAATAGGAATTACTTCTTGTTCTTGCAAGACTCTAAGCAATTTCACTTGCAAATGTAAAGGCATTTCTCCAATTTCATCTAAAAATAAAATACCTTGATCCGCCCGCTTAAAATATCCTTCTTTTCCATTTTTATCGGCTCCTGTAAAAGCACCTTTCGTATAACCAAATAGTTCACTTTCTAGCAAAGTTTCTGGAATTGCACCACAATTTAATTTTAAAAATGGCTTTGAAGATCGGTTTCCAAGTTGATGAATTGCCTGAGCAATTACTTCTTTTCCGACGCCAGATTCTCCAGAAATAAGAACATTGGAAGAAAAATCTGCTATTTTTTTAGCTTGGTTAATAATTTGCTCCATTTTCGGACTACAGTAAATAAGCTTCTTAAGAAAACGATCTTTATTTTTAAAATCATCTAACTCCTTCTTATATTGCTCTGATATCTTCTTTATTTCATGTAATTCCGTCTTCAACCTTGTTGCTTCGGTAATATCCCTTGAGGCAATAATAATACGATGAAGCTCTCCGTTTTCATTAAATACAGGGTTTCCAACTGCTAATATTTTTCTTCCGCTTTTTGTTTCTTGTACAACTGATACCTTTTTTTGTTTTTCCAACACTAATCGCGTAACAGACGGACTGAATAATCCTTTATTTTCTAATTCTAAAAGATTTTTTCCTAAAAGGTCTTTCAAACTCCCCCCCCAAAAATCATTGATAACAGTTTCACTATAACGAATTAATTCCCCTTTATGATTAACAACTAATATTTCATCATAAATACTAGACAAGATTGCATGTAAATCTTCATTTAAATCCTTTATATATTCAATTTCCATCGCCATGTCCTCGACCATCGGCAAATCTTGCACAATAATAACCATTCCTTCAATACTTTGATCAAAGTTTGGAATTGGACTATAGTCAACTAATACACCCATCTCATTTGTGATTTGTAATTGATTCAAGATCGTTTTTCCCGTTGTAAATACGTTATTAATGTGCTCTTCGTTAAAAATCAGTTTTGCTGGTACATTCATAACTTTTTCAGGAGTCGATTTAATCATCTTCAAACCAGACTCATTGCAATTTACAATTTTCTTTTCACGATCTACTACAAAAATCCCCATTGGAATAGACGTTAAAATAATTTTTAATATATCAACACTCTGATTTTCTTGTTTAAATAGTTCCGCAAAAACATCCTCTCTTCTTATATATCCTGTTAGCTCATCCATTTCATTTTTTACTATCGCAATCGGCGCTCCAATAATTTGAAAAAGAGCTGTTAAAGAAATATCTTTACTAAGATGACATATTGTATCTAGTGAAACAGCATTTGAAAGCAATACCTTAGCAGTTAATCCCTTACTATTTGATAGCAGATCCTTCACATGAACGTATGCAAATAATTTCTCTTCTCTTTTTAAAAATAGAAAAGATTCTTTTATATTTTCAACATCTATATTCCATTCCTTTTCAGATTGATCGATAGATAGAGAAACAATAGGTCTAATTTTTTTATGAGCAATGGAAAACATTCTGCTATTCCTCCTTTGAACTATGTAATTTGTATTGTATCATTAAATACAGATTTTTTTAATTAATCTGAAAATAAAACGTTTTTTCCTTTACTTACTAAAAAAAGGAAGATGAATGCCTCCATCTTCCTCATTGTTCTATCATTAATCACTACCACTAACGAAAAGATCTTCTTGAATGTAAGCTAATACCATACCTGGAATTACTTTATCTCCTGCCTCTACTTCTAAAGATTGAACTTCTCCACTACATCCCATCTTAATTACTTCCAGTTTACCATTCATATCTTTAATAGAGAATAATGGCTCCCATTCATAAATTCGCGAATCCTTATTAATAGACACTTTTTCAATTATTCCATAACACGGACTCGTAATAATATCATAATACACAATCAATCATCCCTTTCTTTTATTCTATTAATATTGTTCTTCTAACCTTTGTGACTGAAGAATCATATAGAAAAAGCTTTGAAGCTCTTCTATATCTTCTACCTCAATTCCTAGCCTTGGTGCCCAATATTGTTCCTCTCCAATATCTTCTTGACTTAATAAAACCATTCTCCCATTTTGAATTGAGGTAACCATCGCTTTTCCAAGAAACTGTTGCGAATACGTAACAGCTATATCGTAACGATGACTATTCGACAAAATGCAATAATAGCCGATTTGTTGTCTCTCCACTTCTTCTAATAAAATATCCAGTTTCATTTGGTCCCTCCTTTAGGTTAAAAATGCAACTAGCATATTAGACGTGCTATTCCTACAACTTTGCAACCACCTTCAATGAAATGATTTTCAAGTTCAACTGTATTTGTTTTCTGCTTGGATTACGACAATAACACCCCGCTTTTATATTTTTACTAATTGTACAAAGCAATAATTGTGCCAAATGAAAATACTATATTGATCATCATTTATCAGCCATACTCCCTAGACTTGCCCCTCTTCCTTATGAATCGTTGAATGAATTATGCAATACTGCATTGGTTACATGATCTTCAAAGCAAAAGACATCGGATCCATTCCCGATGTCTTTTGCTTTTTTATCCCGCTATTTGTGGGCAGTAAAACTCCCACCTCAAAATTCGGCTGGAGCAAAGAAGTTAGGTGGGAGCCCCGCTGCCCGTAAACGCCCGATTGATGAGGGCTAATAATCGGCGGGGGATGAACACCCCCCCCACTGATTATAGTTTCACTTTATATTTCCTGTACTTCTTCAAAATGCATTTGCGGAGGAGCTGAACGGAACATATTTGTAACATATAGAAGGTACCCAATTCCAATAGCAGCCCAGCAAAGTCCCAAAATAAGTGAATGGATATTGAGATTAAACCATAGTACGGCTACAGTAGCAGCACCCAAAATAGGCATAACTAGGTAATTTAAGAAATCTTTTATCGTTTTATATCTTTTTTTCTTGATTATATAGTAAGAAATCACAGACAAATTAACAAATGTAAATGCAATAAGCGCTCCAAAGTTAATAAGAGATGCTGCTGTTTCTAAATCAATGAATATAGCGAAGAGCGAAATAATTCCTACAAAAATAATATTATATACTGGAGTTCGCCAGCGAGGATGAATGTATCCGAATATTTTCTTCGGAATTACATTATCTCGCCCCATTACGTATAGTAACCTGGATACACTTGTATGAGAAGCTAAACCGGACGCAAGTGTCCCCATAAGGGTTCCTACTAAAAAGAAAGCTTGAAATAATTTCCCACCAACATATAGTGCAATTTCTGGAGATGCTGATTCTTGATTTTTAAATACAGATGTATCTGGAAACATAGATTGTGTAAAATACGTAGTAGTAATGAATAAAACTCCGCCGATTAAAGCAGTAAGAAAAATAGCTCGAGGAATTGTTTTTTTGGCGTTTGGTGTCTCTTCTGAAAATGTAGTTACTGCATCAAAACCTAAAAATGAGAAACAAAGAATTGTTGCACCTGCAACTAACGGTGATATTTGTATATCTGATTGAAAAAACGGCTGAATGGAAAAAACTTCTCCTGTTCCCTCTCCCGCTAATAAGCCTTTTATAACTAGAAAAACAAATACGGCCATTACTAACACCTGAAATATTACTAAGAACGTATTGAAATTAGCAGTAACATTTACGCTAATCATATTTATTAATGTAACCAGGAGAACAAAGCCAATGACCCATACCCAACTAGGAACACTTGGGAAAAATGCTGACATATAAATTCTCGTTAATAGTGCGTTCACCATTGGTAGAAACAAATAATCCAATAACGCGGACCATCCAACAAGAAACCCAAGCCTTGCACTAATTGTCTTCTGTGTATACGTATAAGCAGATCCAGCGGTAGGAAAAACCTTTACCATTTTGCCGTAGCTTGCAGCGGTAAACAACATCCCTGCTAATGCAATAAGATAAGCTCCTGGAACATGACCACCCGTTTTTTCAGAAACGATTCCAAATGTATCAAACCCAACCATCGGTGTCATATACCCGACCCCTAGCATAACAATTGACCAAAGCCCTAATGAACGTTTTAAACCAACTACTTTTCCCACCTATCATTCCCCCTACTTTCTCTATCTAATTTCCATTTAAAAATCGACAGTTAAAAGGAAGCGTTTTCAAATAACTGTATATCACACTGGATATTACCTCCCTTTTCTTTACTTTTTAAATATTCATGCAATTTTTAAGCCAAAATTTCTAGCATTTAAAAATTCAATAGTAAAAAGAACATATAGGTGGAGTTTGGTCTCATTTCTTCTCATTTTTTATTCATTTTGGCATAAGTTATTCAATCTCTCATACGACTAAATATGAAAAATAAAACTTTAATCCTTGTTTTTTTATTCCCACTTCCTCAAAAATTGGGCTTTTACAAGATTAAAATATTTCCATGAAATAATAACATTATGTAAACTATTCATAGCAAAAAAGCTGTCTTTTCTATAAAGACAGCTTTTTCTACAACACTATATTAAAAATTGAATACGAAGTCATCGTCTGCTAACTTTTCAACATTCGTTGCTTTTACGTAACCATTTCCTTTTACAGAGAAGAAGTCATGGTTTTTCGTATCTGTACGTAAACCATTTAAAACGATTGGGTTAATTTCTTCTTCCTCAAACTTCGGCTCAAGTCCTAAGTTCATAAGTCCTTTATTCGCATTGTAACGAACGAAACGATTTACATCCTCTACAAGACCGATAGAAGTATAAATTTCTTCTGTATATGCCAATTCAATTTCATACAGTTCCATTAATAACTCTTGCGTTTCCGTTTGTACTTCTTGTTGCTCTTTTGCAGAAAGTTCTGTGAAGATTTGTTGTGCTAAAATACCAACGAATACGCCGTGAATTGACTCGTCACGAATTATTAAGTTAATAATCTCACCACTTGCCGTCAATTTGCCTTGACCTGCTAAGTAAAGTGGATAGAAGAACCCACTATAGAATAAGTAACTTTCTAAGAACACACTTGCTACCATTGCCATGTATAACTCTTTTTTCGTTACTTCAGGCTTTAATAAACGACGATAGTAACTAGTAACAATACCAGCTTTTTTCTCAAGTAATGGATGGTTATCTACCCATTCAAAAATATCATCAATTTCTTCTTCAGTAGCTAACGTTGTGAAAATATGGCTGTAACTCTTCGCATGTACTTCTTCCATAGCGCCCATGAAAGCTAATACACTTTTCGCTTGTAAATTTTCAAGATGAACAAGTACAAGAGGCATCCCTTCGCCGCCTTGTTTCGTATCTAAAAGTGTTAAACCACCTAATACACGCTTATAAGCAATTTGCTCTTCTTTTGATAATTGTGCCCAAGTATTTTTGTCAGAAGACACTGCGATTTCTTCTTCTGTCCAAAACTGAGCGATGTTTTGCTTCCAAAACATTAAACTAAAATCATCTTCTTTTTTGTTCCAGTTTACCGCACGCATTAAATCGCCCCTTCTCTAAATAAACATAAAAAATTGATAACTAAGCATGAGCAGGGTTCAGAAAAACCCTGCTCATAATGTCTCACTTTTTATATTAAACGGTACAAGCCACGCACTCTTCCACGCTTAATTTACGTGTTCTCGTATAATAAAGACTCTTCAAGCCTTTTTTATGTGCATAAATGTAGTAACGTGCTAACTCACGTGTTGAAATATCACTATTAACATAAAGAATGGTACTAATTCCTTGGTCAATATGTTCTTGAACCTCTGCAATTAAATCAATTAATTTAAACTGATTCATATCGTAAGAAGATTTATAGTACCAGAACGTATCTTTTGATAAATACGGCATTGGATAATATGTTGTCGCATTCGCATACGTTCTTGATTCAATTTGACTTACGATTGGCATTACGCTTGAAGTTGCATTTTGAACGTAACTGATCGATTGTGTCGGAGCGATTGCAAGACGATATGAGTTGTATAAACCATTCTTCTGTACTTGCTCTTTTAAACTTGTCCAATCTTCTTTTGTTGGAATATGAATTCCTTCAAATAATTGCTGAACTTTTTCAGTTACTGGGCTGTAATCTGTCGTTTCATACTTTTCAAAGTATGTGCCGTTTGCATAATCAGACTTATCGAAGTCTTTAAATGTCTCGCCTTTTTCTTTAGCGATTTCCATACTTTTCTCAATCGAGTAGTAATTTAACATCATAAAGAATGTACGAGCGAATTCTTTCGCTTCTGCACTTTCATAAGCGATTTTATTTTTTGCTAAATATCCGTGTAAGTTCATTGCTCCAAGTCCAACTGAATGAAGCTCATCATTTGCTTTTTTCACAGTTGGGGCATTCGGAATGATCGTCATATCAGAAACAGCTGTTAAAGCTTCCATTCCCGCATGAACTGCTTCACGAATTTCTTTATTTTCCATTACGTTTACGATATTTAACGATCCTAAGTTACAGTTAATATCACGACGGATAATGTCTTCTGTACCGTAATCATTTATTTCAGAAGTTTCTTGTAGCTGGAAGATTTCTGTCTCGAATGTTCAACCGAGTTCGCTACTCCTCAGTCCGTTGCTCATGCAACTGCTGTATGTCACCATACAGGACAGACTATATCATCACCTACAGCATTACCTGGTTAGGTGCTCCGCTTTTCGAGCGCCAATCGCTTGCGCTCTACTCCCAAATGGGATAGTCGTTAGGCTTTTACTTATCTTAATCTTTCAGAAAGTCTCTTATTACTTTATGTTGTTCAATAACTCTGCTATACAAAATAATAAGATACATTCTGAACTTTTATATTTTCATTCTAAGATAAGATTTAGCACGGTAGGTTACCTCAAACTTGAGGCTTTCCCCGTTTAACGGAGTTTTCGACTAGCATTTCTGCTAGAAGGTGCTACATATTTAACACAAGTTCGACATCTTCACAGTTCCAATATCCTTCAGTGGATGCTGGTTATTTGCATTTGATTTAAACATTAAGTATGGGTAACCAGACTCAAGCTGAATCATAGCAATTTTAATAAGCATATCACGCGCACTAATATCTAGTGGCTTCTTCTTCACTTTCGGATTGCTCATTAATTCATCGTACATTTCGTCGATATCTATATCATCTAAATGTTTTCCGTACTCTTTAAATACTGTATAAGGCGCGAAAACATGGAAAGGTTCGTTTTTCTCAGCAAGCTCAAAGAACTTACTTGGAATGATAATTCCGATTGATAGAGACTGAATACGGCTCTTCTCATCGGCATTTATTTTTTTTGTATCAAGGAATTCTATAATATCCCAATGGAAAATGTTTAAGTATACAGCGCCGGCACCTTTTCGTTGGCCAAGTTGATTCGCATATGAAAACGAATCTTCAAGCAATTTCATAACAGGCACTACACCACTTGCGGCGTTATCAATACCTTTAATTTGCTCACCACGTGCGCGTAGCTTAGATAAGTTTAAAGCTACTCCACCACCGATTTTCGATAATTGCATCGCAGTATTAATGTTAAAACCGATTGAATTTAAGCTATCGTCCATCTCTAACAAGAAACAAGACACCATTTCTCCTCTTCTGCTTCTTCCCGCATTTAAAAAGGTTGGTGTCGCTGGTTGGTAGTTTTGTTTTACAATCATGCTTGCGAATTGTTTTGCCTTCGCAACATCACCGCGTCCTAAGTATAATGACACAATTGCTACACGATCTTCATAGCTTTCTAAGTATTGTTTTTGATCATTCGTTTTTAACGCATAATCTTTATAGAACTTAGATGCTGCCATATAAGATTGGAACTCGAAGTTTTCACCATAAGCGATGTTATAAACTCCTTCTACTTCCTCCAAGCTATACTCGTCCAGAACGTTGTAATAGTAATCATGTTCTTTCATATACTCCATTCGCTCTGCCACGCTATTAAAATGAACGGTATTCTCTCTAGCTTCTTCCATAAAGACTTCTAACGCCTCTTTATCTTTATGAAGCTGATAAAAACCGTCCTGCATTTGCGTGATTTCATTATTCAGTTCAATGTGTCGCAATCTCCCGCACCCTTTCTTTAAAATATTCTACATCATTATTTGTTCCAGATAACTCAAATTTTGATACAATAGGCACTTCATATTTAGTAGAAATTTTGTCAGCACTTGCACCAAACATGTCTCCCCAATTACGATTGCCACTTGCAGATACGCCTTTTAATTTTTCATTATTGCGTTCTAAAAAGTCTAAAACACGTTCCGGTACATTTCCAAAACCTGTTGTATACGTAATAAGAATAAAGTCTTCATCTAATACTAGAGCTTCATCAATTTGAACGGCCGGCATATTTAATTTGTGAATGAAACGCTTCACGTTTCCTGTCATAGAATCATATGCAACTAACATTTCCGACCCTCCCTCTCCAATCTATATTCTCTGTATGTCGTTTCTTGATTTCTCTATATATTGTATTACGTTTCAAAATAAGACACAAGATATATGTATAAATTCTTTCTTTTTTTAACTTTTACTTTTCGACATGACCGTCGATTTTTTTCAATACAAAGACTATGAAACAACATTCTAAAACTCATGTCAATAAAGTGCTTTTCAAAAAAGTTGTCAACGAATTTAACCTTATTTTTAAAAAAGTTACCGATATTTTTTGTCATAAAACAGTAAATGCTGGAGTAATATATTTCTCCAGCATCACGCAAAAAGAACAGATATTAAACGATAATCTGTTCTAACAAACGATTACATTTATCAATTTTACTTTATTAAATATTATACATATTCTTTCGTTCCTCGTTACATACTAAAAGATAACTATTATAGAAAAAGATTATTATTATGGAACTTCAATTTATTTATGAAAAAAATTATTCAGGGTGCTCAATACGCAAAATATCTTTTACAAATATATGATGTGGATTCTCATCTTTATCGAGCATTGTACATACAGGAGCTTCTTCATCAAAGTATACGATCATTCCTTCTACGTACTGATATGTATGTTGAACTTGTACCGTTACTTTAATTTCTACTGCTTGTTCATACGCCCTTTTTATTTTCCGAAGCATTTTTGCTGAACATTTTCGTTTCTCTGGATACATAACCATTCCCATAAACCTATTCCCAGCTCTATCTTTCCACATATAATCCCAATGTGGCAATATGCCTTGTTTAAAATCTCCCATAATTCTCCTCTCCTTTATCTTCTATTTATGAACGTGGTGTTTCTGAATATGTATAAATTACCTGTCCACCGCGCTGTGCGTTCCCGATAATATGTTTAAAATCTTCTCGATTTACAACAACTTCTCTGAACGT
Organism: Bacillus sp. TH25; assembly: GCF_016650935.1. Classification (NCBI taxonomy): domain Bacteria; kingdom Bacillati; phylum Bacillota; class Bacilli; order Caryophanales; family Bacillaceae; genus Bacillus; species Bacillus sp. TH25. Next base: position 540,258 of record NZ_JAEKEU010000009.1, read on the forward strand.
ATAAAATACATCTTTCGTCGCAACATACTCCTTTATTTCATCATTTTTCAGCTGATCCAAAATTGTATTTGCTAATTGTTTATCCATGTATTTCACCTCTCTGCAATATTTTATTCTATCGCATCTTCTATAGGTCCACAACGGTAAAATTATCCCGTTACTATTATGTAATTCACTTTCATTATTTTTATATCTATATCACTTTATTATATTCGCACTAAATATCATATACTAACATAGCTACTTCTCTATATCAAACTTTTTGATGCCCTGTATAACAAAGTTCCAAATCACTGTTTGATATTTTATTTTATGCTACAATATATATTTAGAACTAGGAGGGATACTATGATTCGGAAAGCAAAAAAGACAGATGCGGTAGAAGTAGCACCTTTATTGTATAACGCTCTGCACGAAATTGCTGAAAAAATCACAGGTAGCACAATTGAAGCAAAAGTAATACTAGGACTTGAAACATGGTTCATAAAAGAAAATAATCGATTGAGCTATGAAAACTGTTTAGTGGCTGAACAAGATGGAAAAGTAGTTGGGGTTATTGTCGTTTATCACGGTAGTGATACTGAACAACTTGATGCACCAATCATACACTATTTAAGAGAACTACATGAAGACGAATCCATTACGTTAGAAAAAGAAGCTGAGCTTGATGAGTATTATATTGACACGTTGTCAGTTTCAAATATGTACAGTGGACGTGGCATTGGCTCTAAATTAATCGATGCAGCTGAACTTCATGCAACTGAAAAAGGGCATGAAAAAATCGCCTTACTTGTTAATTTAGAAAACAAACGCGCTTTTTCACTATATGAAAAACTTGGTTACAAAGAAGATAAAACCGTTATGCTCGTCGGTGAACCGTATGCCCATCTAATAAAACCATTACGGTCATTGGTTTCTATATCTTAAAAGGACAATTCTTTTTTACTTGTTATGTAGAGAAAGAGGCTGCCAAAGGGACAGCCTCTTTTAAATTAATTTTGTATTTAATACATTTCCATCCATCGCCTCATGAAATGTATACGTTGTACATCCCCATGGCTTCCTATGGAAAATAGGCGAACCAGACCACCCCATTGCCCTCAGTTCAGTCCCAATCATCGCATTAAAATAACTATGACCTACAAGGGCAATATGTCCATGTACGAGCGCATAGCGGTGCAACATATTAGCGGCTTGCCTTGCTCTTTCTCGTACTTCCTTATAAGACTCAACCTCTTTACTATAACTAACTATCCATCGTGTACGTCCAATAAACATCCATACATTCGGTTTACATTTCAACCATTTTGGAGCATAAAAACTCGTTGGAACTTCAGCTTCCCTAAAAAGAGGATTTTGCACAAAAGATAGGGAATCCAATAACTCAGCCGCTGACTGTACAGCGCGCCTTTGATCACTCGTTACAACCAGTTTCGCTGATTCAATCGCCTCAATTGTTTCAATTGGTATAGGAGCTTCTTTTACTGTAGTCCCTAAATCATATTGATTCACCCATTCACGAAATGAAATAATTGTCATCGGCTCTATAGTACTGTCCAAACGACCATGACGAATAAAAGAAATTCGCATTCTTTCCACTCCCCATTCATCACTTACGAACTATATTACGTACTATTTCTTATTGCCATCATACCATGCATAAAAAGAAAGTTATATATCCCCACCACTATCATGTGTTATCGATGTGTGCACACCATCCAGTCCATCAAAATATGTAGTTGTTTCATGATGACGCACTTTCTTCAACTGTATATAAGAAAATAAAAATAATAAAATCGCTATAAAGCTTCCCACAACTTCAAACATCATTTTACCACCCCTAATTTCTCCCACTTTAGTAAGTCATTGCATCTTTCGTCATTCCTCTCCTAAACAATATGTAAAAAGACAATAAAGTTATTTACTTTCAAACCCAAAACAAGCATAACCCCGTTCTAAATTTAGGACGGGGTTAAAATATAGTTGTATAATTTTCGATATAAGATACTTCACTGTACTTAAAAATATAACAATAAAGTCGTTTGAAAATCTAAGTTTTATTCAACAATAGCGCCTATTGTTGAATAATGTTTAATTTCAAACGAATAAAGCCATTAATATTAAATCTTGATAGCCGTCATCCAATTTTACACCCTTTGCTTTTCTACCCTCTTCAAAAAAGCCTAGATTCTTATATAACTGGATTGCACCTAAATTATCTTCCATTACCTCAAGACAAACTTTTTCAATCTTACTGTTATTTTTAGCCCAATTGATTAACGTTTCTAGAAGAGCTCTTCCAATACCATAATTTCGATATTCAGGTAGTATGGTCATCGCAAAAGCCCCTTGATGACTAATTTTTTCTTTGTTTCCGTTCTTAAAATCTATTGCACCGACTAACTTACCATCAACTTCAGCAATAAACTGTACATAATTTGGATTTTCATGATAAGCTTTTAACGTTTTTTGAATAGCATCAAAACTCATCTTTTTTACATCCTCAACCGTACTTAGCATGTATGGAGCGTTTATTAAAGCTTTTGAAGCAGAATTTAGCATTCTTTCTGCATCCTGTTCTTTAGCTTCTCTAATTATTACTGTTTTTCCATCCTTAGATTTATAAGTAAAAACATTAGTTGATAATATATTACACACACCCTTTCGGAATATAATTAATCGGATTTTTTAACTATTCCACAATTCTTAAGTAAGAGAAAGTCGTATCACCTTTTTCTGCAATCGCCCTCCTTTAACTTACTAACAATTATTTCAAATATTTTTAATTTTGACAAGGATTCGTTCCGTTATATAGCCCGATTGTTGAATAACATGACTGGCGTTTTTTAAACAACTTTATTATGTTTTAAACGACTTTATTATAAATTAAACAACTTTATTATCTCTGTACACAATATTTTTTAAATATTCCCTTACAAAAAGTGAATATTTTTCGAATTTTTACTTTGGAAACATTTACAAAGTAGTAAATATAGTTCAAAATAAGAAGAAATAAAAAAGCCCAAATTATTCTTTTTTGGGAAAACTGGAACAAGGAGAGTTGCTTATGCAGATCGCAGAAACTGGAGATATCATTGAATTTAAAGGTGGAATGCAAGGCCGTGTTCAAAAGGTAAATCAAAACTCCGTTATTGTTGATATAACAATTATGGAGAATTTTAGAGAACTAGATATGGAACCTCTTACAGTTGTAAGCCATAAAAACTATACTGTCATTAATCAACATGCATAATATAATAGAAAGAAAGGATCTGTATATCATACAGATCCTTTCTTTCTATATTAACGATTATCGATCTTTTCTGGATATAAATCGTGATTCATCATGCGGTAGTCTGCCATTTTCTCATACTTAGTTCCTGGGCGGCCGTAGTTACAGTAAGGATCGATTGAAATACCACCACGTGGTGTAAATTTCCCCCATATCTCAATATAGCGTGGATCCATTAATTTAATTAAATCATTCATAATAACGTTCATGCAATCTTCGTGAAAGTCACCATGATTTCGAAAGCTAAATAAATATAGCTTTAAAGATTTACTCTCTACCATTCTTTGTTCTGGAATGTAGCTAATATAAATTGTTGCAAAATCTGGTTGTCCTGTTTTCGGACATAAACTTGTAAATTCAGGACAATTGAATTTTACAAAGTAATCACGGTTTGGATGGTTATTATCAAATACCTCTAAAATTTCCGGGCTATATTCAAATAAATATTTTGTATTTTGATTTCCTAATAATGTTACATCTTTTAAATCTTCATCTAATCTTCCTGCCATTTTAAACATCCCTTCTCATTATACCCCTCGTTTATTTCCCCATACTAACGCATGAAGCTGAGGCAGTACTTTCGCATCATTCATTTCTTTACAATTCACAGCTTTTTCAATAAGCCACTCATATTTTTCTAATAGTTTTTTTATAAGCACCGCATCATCCACTGTTTTCGTATCATCATTCCCTACTTGTAAGAAAAATGGTACATTCGGATAACGCTCGTGCATCTTAACTGCATATTCAAAATCTTGATCATCGAATACTACTACTTTTAAACTAAAATCTTTCCCTGCTAGTTTATGAATAACAGAATCTAACATCTGAAAATCTGTTTTCATAGTTGAACTTGGTGGTTTTGGAGAAATCGTTACCTCATCAATTTGAAGCAACCAATCTTGCCATTTACTCCCTTGCGTTTCTACCGCTGTTCGCATTCCATTCTCCTTTAATATAGAAAGAAGAAATTGCATATTTTTCAGCAAAACAGGATTTCCACCCGAAATCGTAACATGAGAAAAATTTTCTCCGCCAATTTCTACAAGCTCATTCCAAATGTCTTCCGGTGTCATTTGTTTAATTTGATCTTTGGCCGATCCATCCCATGTAAAAGCAGAATCACACCAAGCACAGCTATAATCACAGCCCGCTGTACGGATAAACATTGTCTTTTGTCCTACAACCATCCCTTCTCCTTGAATGGTTGGACCAAATATTTCTAAGACGGGGATTTTACTCATCGAGCATCCACTCCCGTCTTACTTCCGCATAACTAGTCGGCGTCTCAAAAAGACGAACAAATTCAACACGAGCTCCCTTATATTCGTTCGCACGATTATCTTTCGTTAATGCTTCTGCCATCTTTTCATAAATCCAAACGACCATATTTTCAGCAGTCGTATTCATTTCTGGCAATGTTTCGTTTAAATAACGATGATCTAAATAAATTTCTATTTCATTTTTCCAAATCTCTTTTATATCTCCAAAGTCAATTGCAAGGCCTATTTCATTTACATATCCGCTAATTCCAAATACGACTTTATATGTGTGTCCATGTAAATTTTTACATTTCCCTTCATAGCAGTGTAAATGGTGCGCTGCGTCAAATGTAAATTCCTTGCTGACCATTACTCTTTTATTATGATATTTGAGTTGTTCACGCTGAATATCCTTGTCCATTTTTTGTAAATTTTCTACGATGCGAAATCCAAAAAAGTTATCCATTAGTTGCTCGCTCCTTCGCGTTCTTGTAGATACGTATCTAATCCCGCTTTACGAAGTTGACATGCTGGACATTCACCGCAACCATCACCAATGATTCCGTTATAACATGTTAATGTTTTTTCTCTAACAAACTCAAATGCTCCCAGTTCATCAGATAATTTCCATGTCTCTGCTTTATCAATCCACATAAGTGGTGTATGAATAACAAACGGATAATCCATAGATAAATTTAATGTAACGTTTAATGATTTCACAAACACGTCACGACAATCTGGATAACCACTGAAATCAGTTTCACATACACCCGTTACAATATGACGTGCTCCAACTTGTTTTGCTAATACAGCCGCAAATGATAAAAATAGTAAATTTCGCCCATCTACAAATGTTGATGGCAATTCGCCTTCTTCATGTGTAATCTCCATATCCGTTCTCGTTAACGCATTTGGGGCAAGTTGATTTAATAAGCTCATATCTAGTATCGTATGTTTAATTCCTAGCTCTTTCGCAATTTCCGCTGCACAATCAATTTCTAATTTATGACGTTGATTGTAGTTAAATGTTACAGCTTCCACTTCTTCAAACTGCTGTATCGCCCAAAATAAACATGTTGTACTATCTTGTCCACCACTAAAAACAACAACTGCTTTTTCTTTTTTCATTTCACTCATTCTCCTTCTCTACTACGAATAAGAAGAAAGAACGTTCTTGAACTGTCACAATAAAAAAACAAAACAATACCTAATGATATTGTTGTTTCCATAGTTTTTTATAGAGGGAGTTCGCGAACCTCTCCCATGCAGTGCACGGAATTTCTTCTTTCATTGACAAAGATTATTGTAACATATTGTATACTACCAGAAAAAATTTCTGATTTTTTCCGCTATTTCACATTTCATTTCTTTCATTTTATAGTATGATTAATTTAATGTTAGAAGAGAGGAGGCATCCCACTGGAACTCTTTATTATTTACCTCTTTTTAAATATATTATCTATTCTCGTTACAATGCTCGTATATCATTTATTTTGGAATCAGAAAGGGAAACGCTCTCCTAAATTAAATTCAGCCATATTTATTGTATTGTGTTGCCTCGCTACCATACTATGTATCACTTTCGCAGCAAAAACAAATAATGGTTTTCAGTTCGACATGCGACATATCGTATTAATTGTCGGCACGTTAACGGGAGGGCCTATTGCTGGTGGTTCTATTTTAGCTGTATTAAACATTTATCGCTTTTTATTGGGAGGAATAGGTGCGTTTCCATCCTTTATCGCTTCTATTCTCCTATTTATTGTTCTACTATTAACATACAAATTTTTTAATCGAAGTTCTAATCATATAAAAATAACACTTGCTATTTTTTACAGTCTTACTTATGGATTTGGTTGGATACCATTTTTCCTTGCAAGTGTTACAAATGAGGCAGATTATATACCACATATCATTGTGTACGAACTATGTACGATGATTGGCACGATCCTTATTTTATATTTACTACACATATTACAAATGCAAGTTCGTCTCCAAAATGAACTTATGAACGCTGAGAAATTTCATTTAATCGGCGAAATGGCAGCTTCTATCTCTCATGAAATTCGTAATCCTTTAACTGCAACGAAAGGTTTTTTACAACTTTTACAGTCAGATACATGTTCTGAGAAAGAACGAAAATTATATATCGACATAGCCATTAATGGTATCGAACAAGCAAATCACGTTCTTACAGACTACTTAACTTTTGCAAAACCGAGTATTGAAAAAGAACAACAATTACAAGTAGAGGAAGAATTACTTCATGCGTTGTCTTTGATCACACCTCTCGCCAATTTAGCAAATGTTCGTATAAATTATATAAAACAAAGTACATCTTTCTTTATCGCTGGCGAAAAGCAAAAACTGAACCAATGTTTATTAAATATTTTTAAAAATTGTATTGAGGCTATGCCTACAGGTGGCGACCTTATTCTTACATTAGTTCCAGACCATAAACATATACAACTATATATAAAAGATACAGGAGTTGGTATGGATCAAGAACAAATAAAACGCCTTGGATCACCTTTCTACTCAACGAAAGAAAAAGGGACCGGACTCGGAATGATGGTCGTCTTCAGCGTCATTCAAGCAATGGATGGAAAGATTGATATTATAAGCGAAAAAGGTACAGGTACAACTTTCTTATTAACTTTCCCACTCATACAAAAAACGTGATGAAGTTCATCACGTTTTTTCTGTTCCTTCAACTAATTCTGCAAAAGCTTTCACTTTCCCATGTGGTTTTTGATTTTCTTTCCGAGCTTTCCAGGCGCGCTCTTCTTCTCTCTTTTTCTTTGACATGCTTTTCAACTCCTTCTTTTCTTTTCTCCATGTAGTATTCCAGAATGAGAAAGAAAATTATGCATGAGTAAAAAAGAAAAGAAGCGGTTCCCCACTTCTTTCATTTTAACGCTGTAAAATTGCATGTTTCGCTTCTTTTAGCTGTGTAAGATGTCTTTGTTCGTGTAAATCTAGAAATTGAACCCATTGATATAAATTCAAATCATTAAAAATAGGATGTTTTAATCCATTTTCAAATAATTCTTTTTCATCTATTACACTATGAAGGGCATGTAATAATTCTTGTCGTGAATGTTCTAGTAATTGAATTCCTTGCAGTTTTTTCATTAATGTTTCTGTTGGTTTCATTTGTTGAGGAGCTTCCCTTTTATGTGTGCGATCAAGCGTAAGTTGGAGGTCTTTAAATGGAGCAAGTTTTCTTTCTTTTTTTTGCAAAGCATATACAAGGGCAGATGTGACAGACTGTTCAACTAAATGCAAATGATGCAAAATTTGAATAATACTCCATTTATCACGGCGTGGCTTTACATTCACCTCCGTATCATTTAACATTTCAATTTCTGATAACAGCGTGCTTCGTGTAGACTGTAATGAGTGGACTAAAGTTTCTAAACTAACATCCATATTAGATTGAAGCATAGTGCTTTCCCCCCTTTTGTTGGTGAAAAGGGGCGCTCCCCATTAGAAACACCCCTAAGATAATTCTGAATTTTCTTTTATTATCTCATCATTTTTCTATTATGTCGATGTTAAACATAGGAAAAAAGTGCATGTTTTTTACAATTTTGTGTCGTCAACAGCACGTAACCACGCTTCAATTTCTGTAATTACACTTTTTACACACCCTTCAGCGAATGGTGATGTTAAATTTGCAACTTCTACTAATTCTAAGAATGATTTACTTCCACCTTGTTGACAAAGATTCACATAATCTTCCCAAGCCTCTTGTCTATTATCTCTTGCACGTTTCCAAAATTGCAGTGCACAAATTTGAGCTAACGTGTAGTCAATATAATAGAAAGGTGAGCTATAAATATGACCTTGACGTTGCCAGAAACCACCACGCTCTAAATAATCATTATCTTCATAATCACGATGTGGTAAATACTTCTTCTCTATGTTACGCCATGCTGACTTACGTTCTGCTGGCGATGCTTCTGGATTTTCATATACATAATGTTGATATTCATCTACAGATACACCGTACGGTAAAAATAGAAGTGCTGAACTTAAGTGTGAGAAATAATATTTATCCGCATCTTCTTCAAAGAATAACTTCATCCATGGCCATGTAAAGAATTCCATACTCATTGAATGGATTTCACATGCTTCATATGTTGGCCAATTATATTCTGGAATTTCATACTTACGACTTTCATATACTTGGAAAGCATGACCAGCTTCATGTGTTAATACATCAATGTCCCCAGACGTTCCATTAAAGTTTGAGAAGATGAATGGCGCTTTATAATTCTCGATATATGTACAATATCCACCACCAGCTTTTCCTTTTTTCGCAACTAAATCTAATAAATCATTATCGAGCATGAAATTAAAAAACTCATCTGTTTCAGCTGATAATTCTTTATACATCGTTTTCCCGTGATTAATAATCCAATCGGCATCGCCTTTTGGAGTTGGATTACCTGTAGCAAACTCAAAGTTTTCATCATAATAAGCGAGCTTTTCTACACCAATGCGTGCTTTTTGTCTATTTCTTAACTCGGTTGCAACTGGAACGATATAATCTAATACTTGCTGACGATAGTTCGCTACCATTTCAGCATTATAATCTGTACGATACATTCTTGCATATCCTAATTCAACAAAGTTTTTAAAACCAAGTGTTTTTGCGATTTTCGTTCTCACTTTAACAAGCTCATCATAAATACGATCTAACTCTTCCTCGTTCTCAGCTAAAAATCCGTAGTATGCTTCACTTGCTGCTTTACGTTCACTTCTTTCTTTTCCTTGCATAAACGGAATAAGTTGCGATAACGTTCTTTCTTCTCCTGCAAAGTCAATTTTTGCAGATGCTAATAACTGTGTATATTGTGAAGACAATTTATTCTCTAATTGTAAATCTTTCACTACTTCATCTGAATATGTTTTTAAATCACATTCAGCTAGAGCAAATAATTGCTTTCCATAATACGCCTCTAATTCTTCGCGGAATGGAGAATGAATTAACGCATTATAATACTTTGTACCATACCCTTGTACAACTGGAGAGAATTCATCAAAGAAATCCTGCTCATCCTTATAAAAAGCATCTGTCGTATCAACAGAATGACGAATGTAACAAAGGTTACCCATTGTACCAAAGTCATTACGAATTTCGTTAATTGAATTGATAACTTGTTTTTGTTCTTCTACAGTTTTTGCGTTATCAAACTTCTCTAAAGCAACAGTAAATTTCCCTTTTAATTCTTCAATATTTGGCCGTTTATATTCATAGTCTTTAAATGACATGAACGAGCCCCCTCTCCATTATATGCATCATTATTATAATTCAATTCTTACTTATAAATCTCCTCTTATTCTTCAGCAAAATGCGGTAGATGATGTCATAAATACATGCACACAAAAAAGCCTTGGATTTCTTTATCCAAAGCTCCTTTGGAACATATCATTATTTTTCATACTTTCCAATCTTTTTTAATAGATCAAGTAATTCATCCTTTTCATCTTTCGTTAACATTTCAAAAGACTGATATATAACTTGCTCATGACCTGGAAAAATAGAAGCAATAAAGCTCTCTCCAGACTCCGTTAATTGTGCATAAATAACACGCCTGTCATTTGGACATGGAATTCGTTTTACAAGCCCTTTTTTCTCTAGCTTATCTACAACGTATGTAATGCTGCCACTAGCTATTAAAATACGCTCACCGATTTGCTGAAGTGGTTGGCCTCCTTTATGATATAGTAATTCTAATACAGCAAACTCAGTTGGATTTAATCCGTTACTTTGTATGGATTTATTTGTAGTATCCATAACAGAACGATGTACACGGGATAATGCAATAAATACTTTTAAAGATTGAGAAATGTCTTCTCGCTCATTATTTGATGTCATACCATTTCAACCCTTCACTTAAATTCTCCGCAACAAAAAGAAAAGCAACGTAGCACTTCATTACAACTTCCGAATGAATATTCACTCATTCCTTTTCCTTTCCCTAATGTACTGCAAATGATTCTTGAATAAAAACATGACAATTTTAACATAGTTTATATATAATGATAATAAAAAAGAAGGAGTACCAAATTTGAAAGTCAAATTACAAAGCATAGTTTTTTACATACTGCTTGTTATACTGCCAACGATAGGGATTGGTGCCACATTTTTTTCATATCACACTTATCAAATGAAGCAGGCAAACAAACTATCTGCTCACACTGTTCTCTTTTTATATAGAGACTATTTAGACCATCACCTTGGTGAAGCTATATCTGCCTTAGAAATGCTCGCAAAAGTCGTAGGGACCGAAACTGGAAACATCAATGGGATTAAACAGATTGTACATGATACCGATGGAAATGATGAACGTTTTTCCGGTCTATATTACGCTACGACAGATGGGATGATTACACTCGCATCCCAAGGCGATTCGCCGCCTATTGACGTTTCTGACCGCCAATACATCCAAGATGCATTGCAATCTAAGAAAACAACTGTATCATCAGTTATTACAGATCGCGTTCTTGGACATCAAGCTATTATGATTGCGTCTCCAATATTTAATAGACAAAAGGAACTCTCAGGATTATTATTAGCAAGTTTACGCTTTGACTACATTTCAGCCTCTTTAAATGCTATTAAACCACAATATCATTTCGAAGTGACTGATAAACATGATGTAGTTTTTCTAACCGATGATAATAACGAAACAAGCGATGGGCATTCTAACATGCTTACTACCCCACTCCAAAGATTAAATTGGAAAGTCTCTGTTTCTCCGTTACCTATTCATCAACAAACTTTATACCAGTTAGTTGCAATAGAGTGTATAGCTACTTTATTTTTAATGTCTATTTTATTTTTACTTGCTCAATATATGTTATTAAAACGTCAAACAAAACTAGAAAGACAACAAAATGAACTACAAAAAATTGAATTGGTTGGAACTTTTGCAGCTAGTACAGCTCATGAAATCCGTAACCCTCTTACTGGAATTAAAGGACTCGTTGCTCTGTTAAAAGAGAAATATAAAGATGAACAGGATCAGTTCTACTTTTCCGTAATCGAACAAGAAATAGAACGGATTAATGAAATTGTAAGCGAATTTCTTATTCTTGGAAAACCAACTGCCATCATTGAACAAACATATGATGTAAGAACGATTCTTAATGAGGTAGCATTAATTATCCAATCTGAAGCGAATCTACATAACATTGTATTTCATTTACATTTGCCAGACCACCCTGTTCATATACGTTGCTCAAAAGACCATATGAAACAAGTGGTTTTAAACATTACAAAAAATGCAATTGAAGCTATGGCTTCTGGTGATACATTAACCATTGTAGTAACAAACAACGAAAAACACGCACACTTGCAAATTATTGATACTGGAAAAGGGATTCCTAAACATATTCAAAAACACCTCTTTCATCCGTTCTTTACTAATAAAGATACTGGAACAGGTCTTGGGCTTGTTATATGTAAACGAATTGTAGAGATGTACAATGGGCATATATTTATTGACAGTAAAGAAAACAAAGGAACGACAGTTCATATAGAGATTCCATTACACATAGTATAATTATCCTTATCCTAAAAGGGTAATTATACTTATTTCATAAAACCAGCTACAAACATTCTCCAAAAATTGTTTGATTTCCCTTCATACCCAATTTGAAATATAGGAACCTTTATAATTGAAAACCATTTCGGTGTTTGTTTTTCTTTGTAACGCTGATACTGTACGATAAGCTTGTCCAATTCTTGACTAACTTGAATTGTCTCCATACTATTTAACCCACTTGTTAATCCTAAATGAATCATTTCTTCACGTTTCATATGAATATCATGCGAAAGCTTTTCTAATGTGTACTTCCTTTTTACAGTAAACATCCATATCCCCCTTATTTTTCTTCCATACTCTCAACGCCTCTTCTACTTTAGCCCTTTAAACACTTAATTCTATTTAAAATTGAAGAATCAGAAAATTTAACATTTTTCCCCTGTAAATTACAAATCTTTACCCTCACTTTGAGAATTATTACAAATTATTCTATCTTTGTAAATACATTCGCAATAATAGACATTTTTTTCATCTTCTTTTTTGTAAATACTCAGTAAACAGTGGATTCTCTATTTTCAATGTACTTTTCTTCGACATTTTTTGTTTAATTTATGTAAAAACGCAAAACATAATGATGATTGATAAAGTGAACTTTAATTAGTGGGGGTTTTGTCCATCCCCCACTAATTATTAGCCTTCACCAATCGGGCGTTTACGGGCAGTGGATTTTCCACCTAACTTCTTTACTCCAGCCAAATTTTGAGGTGGGAGTCTTACTGCCCGCAAATAGCGGGATAAAATAGAAAGGAAATATTTATATGCGCAAATATACTATTACAGTTCTCATCTTCACCCTGTTCATACCATTCTTCCTCTTTCCTATTCAAGCTAACGCTCATACGAATAAAGTTGCTATTGTCATCGATGATTTCGGCAATAATATGAAAGGCACAGATAAGATGTTATCACTTCCTATTCCACTCACTGTTGCTGTTATGCCATTTCTTCCTTCTACTAAACAAGATGCAATAGCTGCCCATAAAAAAGGGCATGAAGTTATTATACATATGCCAATGGAACCAATTAGAGGAAAAAAAGAGTGGCTTGGACCAAAAGCGATTACAACAGATTTAAGCGATGAAGAAATAAACAACCGACTCGAACAAGCAATTCAAGAAATACCTCATGCAATAGGAATGAACAATCATATGGGATCAAAAGTAACCGCTGATGAAAGGATTGTACGTCTTATACTTTCTGCCTGTAAAAAGCACGGTTTATTTTATTTAGATAGTAAAACAAACCCTAATAGTGTTGTCCCAAAAATCGGTAAAGAATTAGGCGTTCCTATTATTGAAAACCAATTATTTTTTGATGATGTATATACGGTAAGTCACATTTCAAAACAAGCACAAATACTCATAAAAAAAATCCAAGACAAACCCATTATGGTAGCTATCGGACACGTTGGGGCTCCAGGTGAAATTACATCACGTATTATCGAAACTTCTATTCCTAAAATTCGTGAGCATGCAGACTTTATTTTTTTATCTGATTTAGCATTATCTCCACCTTCTGTTTCAAAATAAAATTCATTTCTCGCACTAAAAAAGATACCTATCTACACATAGCAGATAGGTACCTTTCCTTTTCAACTTAAATATAATCTACATGACTCACCCTAAATCCCTTTTTCTCTATCTTTTCAATCAATTGCTTTAATTTTTTTTCATTTAACTCATCCGATATATTTACGATAACACGGCGAATATATTGATCACCGTTATCAAGCGTAAACAGTCCACCGATATTATATGCTTTTAATAATGTCCCAAGCTCTTTAATTGTTCCCTTACAATCTTGTGTTGCAATTGTTAATATATAACCACCCGTCCGCATACCGAACGAATCCTCAATGACATCAAATACATTAGAATGTGTTAAAATGCCGACAAATTCATTATACTCATTTAAAACCGCTAAAAACGGGAGACGACGAATAACGTAAAAAGCTCTAAAAAAAGAATCCTTTTCAAAAATAAACGAACTTGGATTTTCCAGTACATCTTCTGTACTTACATCCTCTAATCTGCTATTACACTTCTTTTCTAAAAGATCTACTTTATAAATAATCCCCGTGAATTCCTTCTCATTTTCTGCTAATACAGGGATTGCGCGAAATCCCGTTTCATTCATAATTTGTAACGCCTTTTCACCAGAATCATTCGTTTTGCAAAATGTCACCTGCTGTTTTGGCAGAAAATGATATTTAACTCGCAAAATATGTTCCTCCTTACATGTCAACATGTAATCTATATATAATAAGGAGACCTATATTTTATGAGTGAAATTTCTTTTTAAAACGCTTTCATTTTTATGGAATGGTAATCTCTGTGAATACATCTTTATATAACAGAACTTTTTGCCCCTTTTATCATTAAAAGCTTTACGTGATAGTTCATTAAATACTCTATACCTTCCAACCATTTTTTCGCTTCTTCTGGAGTTTTCCCCCACACGATCATTCCGTAATTATGAACAAGGACTACTCCTCCACCTTCAATAAAATTCGGAACATTATTTTCTAATAAATTAGCGAATTTCTTTTCATCTTCTACAATTGGAATTGTCATTTCTGTAATACCATCTTTTCCAAAAACACGTTCCACACTACGTTTTTCGAATGTTACTTCTCCTTCTTTCCCATATAGCTCTGACATTAAATGACTATCTACAGTCTGTACTTGTAAAATGCATTCTGCACTACTTTTTTTATAAATATCTGCATGCATAAATGACTCTATAGCTGGTTTTTCTTCGTTTTCAAATACTGGCTCACACATGCAATTTACGACAATAAAATCTTCTTCAGAAAATACCCCTTTATCTCTTCCCTCTACATTCACTAAAAATGTTAATGGCTCTTTTGACGTACACATCGATAAACTAATTTTCGTACCATAAAACCAATCGCGAAGTGCCAATTCTGCTTTCACATCTTTTAATTCGTTCCATTTTTTCAGAAAAAATAACATTTCGTCACCCCCGGCGTAATATTAATATAATATTCAAATCCTTTCTATATAAAAGGAATATTTTTTGATTATTCTAAAAATTTAATTGAATTATCACACGAGAATGCCTTTTTGTCAATATGGTTTCAGCACCTATCGGAAAAATAGGCCTATCACATGTAAATACTCCTGTCTATTTAGCACTTGATTTTGTACATATAAAAAATACGTTATTCTTCTTATTAAAGAATAACGTATTTTTCTCATTTATTATTTTTTTATTGCCTTATACAGAAATTGCGCATATTGCTCACGTGTTACGAAATCATCCCCTAAAAAGTTCCCATTCCCGTCACCTTTTGATATATTGTTATCCACTAATGCTTTCACATATCCTTCTGCCCAATGACCTATTGGTACGTCTGTAAAGTTCTCCGAATTATTTTTATTTTCATTTAACTGAAATACTTTTTGTAATACTACTGACATCTCGTACCTAGTTAATACTCCTTCTGGACGAAACTTACCTGTACCATCTCCTTGCATAATTCCAGCTTGTGCAACTGTAGCAATATCTTGCTCAAACATATGCCCTTTCGTATCAGTAAACATCTCTTTCTGCTCTACTTTACTTTCTAATTTCAAGTACCTTTGTACTAAAGATGCAACTTGTCCACGAGTAATATTATCCCCAAATCCAAATTTACCATTTCCATATCCTTTAAAAATATCTTCTTTCGCTAAATAGTTAATTGCTGTCTCTGACCAATGTCCTTTCGGCACATCATTAAATTCTATTACCGCTTCTATTTTCTCGTCTTCTTTAGAAGTATTGTCCTCTTTACTTTCTACTACATTTTGAATAACAGATCCTGTGAAGAAGATTCCTGTATCTGCAAATGGGTCTTTCACACCAAATTCATATACTTTCTCACCTGGTGTACTCCACTTAACTACATCGTTACTATACGTACCATCTTCACCCTTCAAACGAATTTTTGTAGAGATTTTACCGTCTTTTTCATATATAGGTACTTTCACTTCTTTATTTACTTCTGTGTCCGCTAAAAAGACTTTTTGATTTTGAACATTAATGTAAGCTGTCTTACTTAGTTCCACAACTGGTCTCACATCGCGGATTTCATTTGCCACAAAACTTAGAAATACTAACTTTTTCAAATTGCTAACTGGTGTTAAGTCTGAAATATAATTTGCCTCTAAATCAAGCTTTTGTAAGTTTACTAGACTTGATAATGGAGTAATATCCTTTAACTCATTATTAGGTAAATCTAATTCTGTAAGCTGAGTCATTTTAGCAAGTGGTGTCACATCTTCAATTTGATTTTTCCCGATAAATAATTTATTTAATTGATTCATTTGATCAATACCCGATAAATCTTTAACCTTATTACGCGTTAATACTAAGTCCTTTAAAGGTAATGAATATAACGGTTTAATATCTTCAATTTGATTACCTGCTAAAGTTAAGTATGTTACATTTTTCAACGCGCTTAATGGAGCAACATTCGTAATTTTATTATTTGCTAAATTCAAGTAATCTAGTTGTTCCATTTTCGCTAATGCTGTTACATCTTCTATTTGGTTGCCTGATAGATATAAACTTTTTACATTTTTCATTTCAATTAGTGGTGCAACGTTTGTAATTTTATTATTACTCAAATCAAGAGATTCTAAATTATCCATCTTAACAAGTGGTGTTACATCTGAAAATTCATTACCACGCAAAGCTAAATGATTTAATTGCTTTAAATTCGCAAAGAACGACGGATCTGTTATCTTCGCATTCGCAACTGTTAAAGATTTTAAATTTGGCATATATTTTAATGCACTATAATCCAGAATCTCATTCGTGTTTAAAAACAAGTCCTTTACTTGTAATAACTCTTCTTTCGTAATTGGTGTATTTAAATCTTTTCTATTAAATACTTTTTTATTAACAAGTTCTCTTAATTTGTTATCTGTTATCATATTTTGATTATCAACTGGATTATCTGTTTCCGTATTGCCTGAATTAGAGTTATCATCTGGTTTCTCTGTATCTTTTTCGCCTACAGTTGTATCTTTAATTTCAAATTGAACTTGATATTTGTGATCATATCCAATAGCCGGAATAAATATATGCATTTGCATATTGTGCTTCTGCTCAAATTCCCCAATTTCAAATTGGACTACTTTCGTTCCATTTTTTCTTTTGTCTTCTGACAGAACTTTCACATCATGAAATACACCAGGTTGATTTCTATCTTCTATTCTAAGATATTGAAAATAATCGCTATCTTGTACGGTTACAGTAACAATTTTTTTCCCGTCTTCAATTGCTACTTTAGGATTTTTTATGTACTGAGAAACCATAGATGGCTCATCTTTTTGATCCTTATATATTTTAATCTCAGTATCATACGTGCGATCACTGGCTGCTGCTACCGACTGGTTTGCTTCAATTTTTATTGCTGCTAACGCTGGAGTAGAATACGCAGCAAATGGAATAGCTAATGTTGTTGCTACTACTAGAGCTTTAATATAACTTTTTTTCAAAATAATATCCCCTTATCTTATATATATTTTAATTGATAGGTATTATCAATTACTAACATAATAAATGATAATGAATCTCATTATCATTGTCAATAAGAATATTACATTAAGTTTATATTTCCATAGATAAAAAATAAAAAACCCTTTACTCAAAGGGCTTTTTTGCCTATCGTATGAAGGATTTCACTTTTTTCTTTTTCATTAATAACACCAATTTTTTGCAAAATGTTTGCATACAATACAAGTTTATTATATATCCGTTCCGACATACTTTCCCTTCTTTCCTTCGACCAACTTTTTTTGTATTGGTAAATTATATGAACGAGATAAGAAAATGTGTCCACTTTTTGCATAAATACAAATCTTTTTTTTACTTGCTGATAGTAAAACTCCCACCTAAAAATTAGGTGGGAGTCTAAATGTATTCAATTCATTTAGCAAACTGTCCATTGAATATTATTCTTTTTAACTTCTTCTTCAAAACTATATGGCATTTTCTTATCACAAATAACATGTTGAATACGAGAAAATCCTGCTATTCGGTAGTTCCCTTTTACGCCTATCTTTGTATGATCACATAAAATATACGTTTTCTCCGATAATTTAATCATCGCTTCTGACAGTTTCGCTTTTTCTAATTCAAAGCTGGAAACCCCAAAGCTAGGTAACAATCCATCAATCGAAACGAACGCTTTATGAAAATGAAATTGATGAATTACTTGCTGCGAAATAGACCCCGACACACGTGAATGTTTTGGAGATACTTTTCCACCAATAAATAAAACCTCACCGTGAAACATCTTTTTATTAATAGAAGATATTAATTGTGTCGCTACTGGAAAAGAGCTCGTAACAATCGTTAAATTTTTACGATGAACAAGATATGGCACCATTTGAAGTGGTGTACTTCCATCATCAATCGCAATAACATCTCCATCTTCCACAAACGTTGCTGCTTTATACCCAATTCTTTTCTTCTCTTCTATATGCAGCATCTCTCGTTCTAACATCGGTGCCTCTATCCCAGCTCCCGGAAGTTGAACGGCTCCACCGTACACTTTCTTCAATTTTTTTTCACGATCTAATTCTTCTAAATACCGACGAATCGTCTCTGTTGATACTGCGAACTCTCTCGCTAATTCTGAAACTTTTACTTTCCCTTTAAACTCTACCTTCTCAAGAATTGTCCTCTTTCTCTCTTCACCTACTACAGACATAGCCTCACCCCATTTATATCTACCTCATAAACTGTCTTACTTATACAAAGTTATAATTTTCTTTTTCAGTGAAAATCTCTTCATGAATATAAATACCTCGCTTTTCTAGTTCGTCAAAAATAATTTGTGGATTTTCGAAAGCTTCTTCAGGAGTAATAACACCGGCCTTATTAACTACTCCTTTTGCAATTAACTCTGTAGCGATTCCAAATGGGATACCAACATTTCTTGTATAGGCCCTTAATTTCTCCCAACCTACTACAGAACCGTCAGATAGCGGATGTGTATGGTATAACACATGCCTTTGTTTTTGATTATTTTTCATACCTACTACTTCTACATGAAGTGCATAACCATAAAGCTCTGTTGCTTGTCCTTCTTTCGATTTTAATAGATACTTCGAAATACAATCCATAATACCAATTTCTTTACCGTTTATTTCAATTTGATCATTACGTAATATACCATAATCATATAAAGCACGAACGAGCTGCATATTTTGCTCTGGCCAAGTTCCTCTTGTTTCAATAAGCTGTACACCTTTATCTTCCAGTGCCTTCGCTAACGTAATCGTTTCTGAATGCGGGATTATATACTGCATTGTTTTTCCGTAAGGTGCTGGTAATTCAATTTCTCTCGGGCGCGCAAACGGAGGTACTTGCTTAAATTCACCTTCCTCATACACTGTGCGCGTCGGCAAATGTGGATCATATTCATATGTCGTTGTCTCTGTAATTGATGCAGAAAAAGCAATTGGACGATACGAGCCATGACTTACTCGAACTGACTCTACAGTATCTAACTGATTTGCTGCATACATGGCCATCATTTGCGTTACACCTGGTGTCATACCAAATCCAGGTAAACATGTTGTTCCATGTTGGACAAATTTAGAGTGGGACTCATTTTCTTCACCAAATCCATTTAAGTTCACACCGTGACAGCCGGCATCTGCGATACAACGAGTAGACAATCCATTTAACTTTATCGTCGTACCATCCATTACAATGTCATAGCCTTTCATTTTTGCGACCGTATCCTCATGATTCGTCACATCGACTTTCACAAAATCAACACGAGGATCATTTAACCACTCTACTACTTTTCGGCCCTCTTCTTCGTTAAAATCGGCTACCGTAATCGTCTCAAAAGATGAAAATTGAACTAAATCTAAAATTGCTTCACGACAAATTTTACCTGCTCCACCTAAACAAAATACTTTCATCCTATAACAACTCCTTTAGCAATACTATCAACTAAACGTTTTATATCTTCTTCATGTACATCACCGATATTTCCAATGCGGAACGTATCTACTTTCGAAATTTTGCCTGGATAAATAACAAATCCATATCGCTTCAATTCGTTATACAGCTGCAAAAATTCAAATCCTGCTTCTGGATAAATGAAAGATGTAATAATAGGAGATTGATATTTTTCATCTACCAATGGCTTAAAGCCTATTTCTTTCATTTTGTTCACTAATAATTTTTGATTATTATAATATCTATTATAACGGGCTCTTACCCCGCCTTCTTCTTCTAATTCAAGCAATGCTTGATAGAAGGCGCGTACAATATGGGTTGGTGAAGTAAAGCGCCATTTCCCATTTTGCTCTTCCATCGTTTCCCACTGATCATATAAATCTAATGATAAAGAACGAGCTTGCCCTTTACATTTCAATAGTTCATCACGATTTGCGATGACAAAACCGAATCCGGGAACACCTTGAATACATTTATTCGCACTACTAATTAGAAAGTCAATTTGCAACTCAGCGATATCTATTTCAATACCACCGAAACTACTCATTGCGTCAACCAGTGTAACTTTTCCATATTGTTTTCCCAATTTACATACGTCTACAATTGGATTAATAATACCTGTAGTTGTTTCACAATGAACAACTACAATATGCGTAATCTCTTTATCTTGTTGCAATAACTTTTCTACTTCTGCAATATTAGTAGGCTCCCACTCTTCTGTTTGACTGACCATCACATCTATATGTAACATCTCTGCCATTTGTACAATCCGCTTACCGTACGCACCATTTGTACAAACTAGCAGCTTTCCGTTTCTAGGAATAACAGAACCAATTACTGCTTCAACCGCAAACGTACCGCTTCCTTGCATTAAAACTGTTGTGTACTTTTCTTCTTCCTTTGTCGCTAACGATACAAGCCTATTTCTTACATCTTGCACCATCGTGTTATATTCAACATCCCACGTACACCAATCGTATAACATAACTTCTTTTACAGTTTTTGTTGTCGTTAATGGTCCTGGTGTTAATAATAAATAGTGATTTTCATTCATGATCGTGTGCCCCCCTTTATGAAATAATAAGTTCTTGTTTCTCGATATGTTCAATTACGTTTTCGAGCTCCTGCATCGTTTCAATTGTAAAATGAGCCCCATTTTCAATGAAACGATTACGAACTACTTCTATTTTTTCACGAAGCTCTAACGGATCCATATTCTCAACTTCCTCTTCCGTTAAACCGAGCTCACTACTACCGAGGATTACACCAACTGTCCACATTCCAGCATTTCTGCCCTCTTTCATATCTGACACGGTGTCTCCAACTTTTATCATATGATTCATTGGGTATACACGGAGTTCCATCGCATTTTTATAACACATCCACGGATATGGACGACCTGCTGGAACATCATTTGGCGTCACAAGAAAATCAGGTTTATACCCTTGTATTTCTGCTTCTTTTGCAACAATGTCCATCATTTCTCTCGTATAACCAGTTGTTGACCCAACTTTAATACCTCTTTCACGTAATGAAGCAACCACTTCTTTTACCCCATCAATTGGCGTGGCATAGCTTGGCAAAATAGCGAAGAGAATTTCTTCAAATTCTTCATACATCTCATGAATGTCTGCTTCTGTTGGTAATTGTCCGAAGACACGCTTCCACTCATTCGCAATACGAGGCATTTCTGTTAGTGCCCTTACATGATCTATTTTTAATAATCCCATTGGCTTACGTGCTTCTTCTACTGTAATTTCAACACCGCGTTTATGAAAAATCTTCATGAATACTTCTAATGGTGCAAAACATCCGTAATCAACTGTCGTACCTGCCCAATCAAAAATAACTGCTTCAATTTTCATTCTATCCATCACCCTTCTTACTTATCTTTTTTGCCATTGTGAAGTTCGGTTACGAAGTGCTTTCGTTCCCCATTCGTATAAAACTCTTACTACAATATTGGTAACAACAATAAGTACACTCATCGCAGCTGCTGGTGCTACATTTCCTGCATCATCCATATTTACAATTGATACAGCAGCTAGTTTAAAATCAGCCGCATATAAGAACACTACTGCCGATACAGTCACCATTGAATTTACGAAATAGTACATAACCATTTCTAAAATAGCTGGTAAACACATCGGTACTGTTACTCGAAAGAAAGTTTTATAAAACGGTACGCTCATCGACTGTGAAACAAGTTCAAACTCTCGGTCCAGTTTCTTTAAAGCAGTCGTTGCGGTAACAAACGTTACCGAGTAAAAATGAATGATATTTACTAATACTAAAACAGCAATTGTGCCATATAAGGAATGAAACGGATTTGTTACTGAAAGTCCTAGAATTTGAATTGTTGGTTGACTGAAGAAAAAGACATATCCTAATCCAAGTACTAATCCAGGAATCGCTAACGGTACAATAGAGAAAAAGTAGCCTACTTTTCTAAAAAACTGTAGCTGTTCTATTTTTTCAATCGCATAAGCGAACACAAATGTTAAAATCGCCCCGATAACTGCCGTAATAGCTGAGACAATTACACTATTTTTAAATGCTTCAATTCCGTCTCCTGTCAAACTTGAAAAATTAAAATGCTCAAGTGTAAAACTCATATTATATGGCCATACTTTCACACTTGCAGCAATACCAACTGCCACAAATAAAAGAATGATCATAAACGTGACTACGCTACAATATACGAATGAAATAACATCTCTTTTCTTATTATTTATTATTCTGTAAGGTACTGCTTTTGAAGATAAGAGATTCGCCTGTTTTCTTTGCGTAATACGATCAACTGCAAATGCGAAAATAGCTGGGATCAATAAAATCATTCCGACAGTTGCGCCCATGGACATATTTTGCTGTCCAATTACTTGCTTATATACGTCAGTAGCAAGTACGTTATATTGTCCTCCAACAATTTTAGGTGCCCCAAAATCAGTGAAACTAAGTGTAAATACAACGAACATCGCACTAATTAATCCGTATTTCACACTAGGTAAAGTAACCGTAAGAAACTGTTTCACTTTACTTGCACCCAACATATTAGAAGCTTCATATAAACGATAATCAGAACCTTGGAGAGCAATTAATAAAATAAGGAATGCTTGCGGAAATGTATACATAACTTCAGCCATTACAATTCCTACTGGTCCGTATAACGGTATTTGTATTCCTTCAAATAAACCAAACATCCCTTTTGTTATTAACCCTTGATTACCAAATAAATATGTAAGCGCAATACCGTGCATCATCGTTGGTGCAAATAATGGTAATAATGCTATGTATTGAAATACGCGCTTTCCAAAAACATTTGCACGAGCGATCGCATATGCGTAAGCGAAAGCGAGTGTAACCGAAATAATTGTTGTAGCGCCCGAAATCCATATCGTATTTTGTAGTGATTGAACTAGCGTTGGTGTTGTGAAATATTTACTGAAATTCGCAACACCAACAAAAGCTCCATCTTTATCATAAAAGGCTTGTGTAAACAGTTGTAATAAAGGCAATACAAGCATGATAAAAAATGAAAGAAGCATACCAATAATTAATAGTCTTTGTATCCACTCTTCTTTACCGATACGTCTCTTAATCTTTTTTTTTGTACTTTCTGCCTTAAAGTTTTCTAACATCTCCATCTATACAATGACCTTCTTTCCATATGACAACATATGATTTTCTGAGAAAGAGATTTGAATTGGCTTTCCTTTTCTAATAGCAGTTTCCTCTACTTCTGATGCCAATATATCCACTACAATTTTCTCATTATAAAGGTGTGTTTTCTCTTCTATGACCCGCACTTCCGTCCGGTATACAGAACCGCGAAATTCCATGCTTTCTACAACTGTTTTAATACCATTATTTTGTACAACTGTTACATGTTCAGGACGAATCGCATGTTCTTCGTTATTTTTCGAAAAGAAATTAATAGAACCAATAAAATCTGCCACAAACGGATTGGCTGGTCTTTGATAAATCTCCTCTGGTGTTCCAATCTGCATAATTTCCGCATGATTCATTACAACAATTTTATCAGCCATCGTTAATGCCTCTTCTTGATCATGCGTTACCATAATAGTTGTTACTCCCACTTTTTCTTGCAAATCACGCATTTCTCTGCGCAACTTTTCACGCACTTTTGCATCTAAAGCAGATAACGGCTCATCAAGTAACAAAATATCGGGAGACAGAGCGAGCGCACGTGCAAGTGCTACTCGCTGCTGTTGTCCACCAGACATTTGAGCAGGATATTTATCTTTTACATTCAGCAAATCAACAAGTTCTAACGCCGATAGCGCTTTTTCTTTTACTTCTGCTTTTCCATATTTTTTTGTTTTTAAGCCGTATTCAATGTTTTCAAGTGCAGTTAAATTCGGAAATAGTGCATACGATTGAAAAACCATTCCGAAGTTCCTCTTTCCAGGTGGTAATGCTGTAATATCTTTTCCATTCACAGCAATACTACCTGTTGTTGCCTCTTCTAGCCCCGCTAAAATTCGGAGCAATGTCGTTTTCCCACAACCACTTGGGCCTAATAAACAAACAAACTCATTTTTTTTCACAGTAAAAGAAATATCCTTTAACGCTGTAAATGCATCAAACTGTTTTTGGATGTGTTGAATTGATAAATATTCGCTCATTTTTCTCTCTCCCACTCACTTACTTTTTCGGTTCTGCTTTTTGGCCAAACTCTTTTTCCCATTTTTCTAAAATTTTGTCACGATTTTCTGCTGCCCATTTAAAGTCATTCTTTTTATATAACTTTTCTGTCACATCTTTAGGGAATCCATCTGGAAGTTTATAATCATTTTTAATTGTCGCAAATCCATTTTTCTCGAAGTATAACTTCATTACATCATCTGTAATTGCCCAATCTAAAAATGCTTGCGCTAATTTATCATTTTTAGCATTATCTTTCTTAATAAGTGCGTTCGCTTCTACTTCCCAGCCTAATCCTTCTTTCGGCAGTACAACTTCAACTGGTGCACCTTTTTGTTTCTCTTTCAAAGCACTATAAACCATTGATACACCAACTGGATATTCACCTGCGCCTGCTAATTTCGCTGGTTTTGAACCTGAATGAGTATAAGTTGCCATATTATCATGAAGTTTCTTCATGTAATCCCAGCCCTTATCTTCTCCCATAATTTGTAGCCATGCAGAAACTGTTAAAAATCCTGTTCCAGAAGAAGCCGGATGCGGCATAACTAGCGTTCCTTTATATTCTGGTTTCGTTAAATCTTCATATGATTCTGGCATCGGTAAATTTTTTTTCTTCAATTCTTCTTTATTTACAGCAATCCCCGTCATAAATGCAGTATTTCCTACCCATTTTTCTGGTTTCTTATCGTCTTTAAATTGCGGAAGGACACGATCTGCTCCTTTTGGAGAGTATCCTTTTAACATATCTTTTTTATCTAAAGCTAATAGACTAGACGCTGCAGTTCCCCATACAACATCTGCTTGTGTATTTTTTCCTTCAGCTAGTAATTTCGCTGTAATAACTCCTGTTGAATCACGAACAATGTTCAACTTCACGTCTGGGTACTTCTGTTTAAAAGAATCAAGATAAATCGGTACAAGCTCTTCTTCAATCGCTGTGTAAACAGTTAATGATCCAGATAATTTATCATCTTTTACTTTTGCTCCAGCACTTTCTTCTTTCTTTGCACCACACCCCATTAATAACGAAAATACCATTCCAGTTGCTACAGCTTTAAAGATTGTTTTTTTCACTGTCTCTCTCTCCTTTTACAAATCTTATGTACAACTCTAATATAAACAACTAGTGTAAAAGCAGTATTAAACCAACATTAATCTTTTGTTTGTTGTTTGTTTTTGTGTAATACGTTGCTACTTCTATGTTTTTTCGCATTTTTCTGCTAATATCAAACGTGAAATTTACAAATAATTTAAAAAACCTTTATAATCCCACAAAAAAATGAGGCGTTTGTAAAAAACGCCTCATTTTTGTTTACCTTTTTTTGAATTACGATTTGCATACTTCGCACTATTTTCTCCTTCATACTCTAATGCAAATTCTGCATCTGGTAAGCTTTCTTTCGGAGTTTTATTATTATTAATTGCTGCATTTTGTTTTACTTTTCTTTTTACCAACATATTCACCTGCTCTCACGAAATAACTTTCTATTCTAGTTTGAAACAACTTACAGTAATTATTACTGGGAAGTGTTAACAAGTACATAAGAGCTTATAGATGGAAATACTACATACGAACAAGCCATTACAAAAAGGAGCGATTACTTTGAAAGAAAAAGAAACGATACAATCGCCAATTTTAGACGAGACGCTCCCTCATCAAATGAACTTTCCTTCTTTTAAAGGCACAGGCAAAAAGATGCAACAACCTTTTATAAATCAATATGATGTTGTAATTGGAGACAGTAAATACGATTCCACTAACAGTCCTCTTAATAATTGGAGTGATGAGGTAGATCCTGCCATTATGGCTGGGGAAGAATGGATCCATCCTACAAATGATATCGGATGGATTGCAGAAGAGAATCAAGAATTACTTAAAAACGAAGTTGATAATAAAAATGATGCTTTTATGCATCCCCAATTCGGAATTAACGACTAAAAAAACCATTCTACCTAACTCAGGTAGAATGGTTTCATACTATCCAATAATAATCCGCTCTTTCGGGTACTTATAGCGAGCTGGTTGCTCTCTTCCACCACTAGCTAAAATAAATGTCAAAATACCGACACGTCCGATAAACATAAGTACAATAAGTACAAGTTTACCAACAGTTGTTAAATCAGGAGTAACACCTGTTGATAGTCCCGTCGTTCCGAAAGCAGAACAAACTTCAACGATTAAGCTCATAAGCGGTACATTTTCCGTAATAGATAAAATGAATAGCGCTGAGGCACATAATAAAATCCCCATCGTCATAACGACAGATGCTTTCAACACGTCCTCTTCATGTAGCTGACGTTTGAAAACTCGGACTGTTCTCCCGCCTCTTGCAAATGTATATAACGATAATATACTAACTGCAAATGTTGTTGTACGTATTCCGCCCCCAACTGAACTTGGAGATGCCCCAATGAACATTAATATACTCATAAATAAAAGCGTTGGTTGTGATAATTCACGTATGTCCATTGTAGCGAGTCCTCCACTTCGCGTCGTCACAGATTGGAATAATGTATAAAATACAGTTTCATGCCATGACTTTCCTACTAAAAAATGATTTCGTTCTAATAGAAAAATCATAATTGTTCCAACAATAACGAGTACAAAAAATGTCGTTGTCGTCAATTTTGTAAATAACGAAAAGCGAAATAGTTGTTGTCGCCTTTTACTAAGGAATTGTTTTACTTCCATTAACACTGGGAAACCGATAGCTCCTAAAATAATAAGCAACATATGAATCATTTGAACAATATAATCTTTTTTGTACGGAATAAGTGATTGTCCTGTTAAATCAAATCCTCCGTTCGTTGTTGCGCTCACAGCGGCAAAGAAACCGTGAAAATAAGCTTCTTGCCAAGTCGGGAAATATAGTAAGAACCTTGTACCTAACAGTATTGCTCCAATGAGTTCTATCGAAATAATTACAATTAAAATAGAACGCATCAATTCTACAAGGCCCGATAAATTCCCTTGGTTATGGTCTGCCATAATTAATCTTCTTCTTTGCAAACCAATCTTTTTCCCCGTTATAATCCAGACGAATGTACCAAGCGCCATAATTCCTAATCCGCCTAATTGTAAAATAAGGGCTAAAACAATAATTCCTGCCGTTGTAAACGTATCTGAAATCGTAACAACAGACAGTCCTGTAACACTTACCGCACTAACAGATGTAAATAGTGCATCGATAAATGTCCATTTCACTTCAGGCTTCGTAACAAATGGTAAACTAAGCAAAATTACCGATACGACTACTGCTAGTAAATAAAATACAACGATAAGTTGTACGGGACGTAACTTTTGTAAAAACTTTTTTATATCTCTCATTCCATCACTTCGCTACCTTTTTTCTATCGATTAAATAAAGAAAAATCATCACTTTCTTCATTTGTAAATAACTGCTGAAATAGTTTCGCAAATACCATTCCGTATACAGTTCCATTTCCCCCATACGGCAGTGCGTAATATAAATTAGGTATTTTTTTATCTTCTTTTAAAATAGGAAGACCGTCATGACTGCCACCAAATGCTGCTGCCCAATAGTACTCTGCCCGTATATTTTTATACTGCGGGAACATTTCTTTTACAATGTTAATAAGAAGATCACGCTTATGCAATAATTTCGTATCGCCGATTTTTTGAATTTTCAGCGCCTCATCTAATCCGCCTATAACAATGCGGTTTTGATACGTTCGACTATACAAATACGGACGTGCTGTTTCCCAAATTAACGATTGCTCATGCCAGCCTTCAAAATAATCTATCTTATTTGTCACAACGGCATAAGACGTTTCTACTGTTGTATTTTTTTCTTTCTTTCCAAAAATTGCTTCATAACCTGTCGCCATAATAATATTCTTTGCTACTATTTTATTTCCTGTATTCGTGTAACAAATTAAATCATTTTGGATTTGTTTAATATGTAATGCCTCTGTATGTTCGTATATAGTAGCGCCCATTTGTTTCGCTTTATGCAAAAGACTATGCGCTAATAAATACGGATTCACTTCTGCATCACCGCTTGTATATAACGCTGCTTGTTTTGCAAATGAATAACGTTTCTTAATATCAGACTCTGTAAAATATTCAACCGGAAATCCATAATGGCGTAACGTATTATATTCTTCTTGTAAAAATGAAACATCCTCATCTCTACTTGCATAATACAAACTATTTCGCGGAATAAAATGGGGATCAATATCGAGAGTTGGCACAACCTTCTCCATTGTTTGCAGCGCTTCATAACAAAGTCTATATGCTCGTACCCCTTTCTCTTCACCAAATGTATGAATAAGAGAGGTTAACGATTTATCATGAACAAATTGTAATAATCCTGTATTTGCAGCTGTGCTACCACATGCAATTGCTCTTTTTTCAATGAGCATAACACGCATTCCAATTTTAGCTAACGAATACGCTATATGAGCACCCGCTTCTCCACTTCCAATTACGAGCACATCACATATCATATCATTTTCTAACGTTGGATAACAAGGTACAGAAACTCCAGAATTCCAAAACACCTTACCAGTCATAAGCTTCATAATTATACTCCTACCATGTAATTTTCTCCTTTCTATGTTTCGTCATTTTCCATAAAAAAATCCAACTAACATACGCTAGTTGGATTTCTTCTCTTTAATTAGAACGCTCTTCAAGCCAATTTCCAACCGTCGGATATGTTTGCTTTACAGCCGTTCCACCATACACAATAGACATATGTCCTGTCGGTAAACATACATACTCTTTATCTGTGCTAGAAATATGATCAAGTAAAGCTTCTACTTGACATGGCAGAGCGATATGATCACGCTTCGCAGAAATATTTAAGACATTCGCCTTAATATTTGCAAGGTCTACCTTTTGTCCGCGAATAACGAGTTCACCCTTCACTAATTTATTATTTTGATAAAAATCACGAATCCATTGTCTATACGATTCACCTGGGAACGGAATACCATCGCCTACCCACTTTTGAACTAATTTCCAACTTTCGACGAAGCGCTCATTTTCTGAACGATCGACTAAAGCAACATATGGACCGACAAAGTTTGTAATTGGTTTTAACATCTTATTTCCGAAATCAATCATTTCTGGTGGGATATTTCCAAATGTATCAACCGCTTTATCTAAATTGAAATATTTCTCATCTAATAAAGGACCGTATAACCCTGTTTCAGAGAAATCAAAAGGACTTGTCATAAAAATCAAGTTTCGAATTGGCATGTCCGGATGAAGCGCTGCATAAATAGATGTTAACGTTCCACCCATGCAATAACCAAGTAAAGAAATCTCGTCCGATTTTGCAGTTCTCATTACTTTTTTCACTGCTTTTGCAATATAATCGAACACGAAATCATCAAATTTCAAATGACTATCTTCTAAACCAAATGTGCCCCAATCAAGCATATACACATCAAAACCACGATCTACTAAATATTCCACTAAACTATTACCTGGAGTTAAATCCATAATATACGGTTTATTAATAAGAGCGTATATTAATAAGATTGGAACTCTCTGTGTTTTTTCTTGTTTTGGAATGTAACGATAAAGCTTCGTTTTATTCTTCGTCCAAATAACCTCTTTCGGTGTTAAACCAACTTGTGGTTCTGGTTCGCGTAATAAAACTTCGCTCGCTCTTTTCACACGGCGATATGCTTTACGATATTCTTCTGGGTACAACTCCAATTGCTTTTCCCATTCCGTTACGAATGTAGTCATTTTTTCTATCTCCTTTTTGGTCAATTTCTTTCTAAAAAAAGAAGTGCATTCCTGCTATGGATATGCACTTTTTTCTTACTTCATTACATGTATAATCCGCCGTTAATGTTTAATTGCTGACCTGTGATATACGCACCGTCACGGCATAGATATACTACACCTTTTGCAATTTCATCAGCTTGACCAAAACGTTTTTTCGGGATTTTCGCAACGATTTTTTGACGCACTTCTTCTGGTACTTCTGCTACCATTTCAGTATCAATAAATCCTGGGCAAATTGCGTTTACAGTTACATTTGTTCTTGCAAGTTCTAACGCTAATGATTTTGTAAATCCTAACATACCTGCTTTTGCTGCTGAGTAGTTTGTTTGTCCAAATCCACCAGCTTGGCCAATAATAGAAGAAATACTAATGATTCTTCCTTCTTCTGCTTCCGATATGTATGGAAGTACCGCACTTGTCGTATTAAATACACTGCTTAAGTTCACGTCAATTACGCGCTCCCAATCTTCACGATTTAATTTTTTGAATGTACGATCTCTTGTAATACCAGCATTATTAACAAGAATATCAACTTTACCAAAATGATTCACAGCTTCTTCTACAAGTCTGTTTGCATCTTCTACTTTAGAAACATCCGCTTGAACTGCATAAACGTCATGTCCTTCTTTTCCTAATTCATTTACTAAGTTTTCAGCTGCTTCTTTACTGCTGTTATAGTTAATAACTACTTTTGCTCCCTCTTCTGCTAATGCTACTGTAATTGCTTTTCCAATTCCTTTTGCCCCACCTGTTACGATTGCTACTTTGCCATTTAATTGAACCATTTCTTTTCCCCCTTAAATGAATTTGTGAACGATTGTTATGAATCATTTTGGTACTCATACTAATTGAGTCCATATATTAATTATGTTTCGTTGTTTATACATGAAAAGAGATTCTCCCTCTCTCTTTTACACGTTATAAACAAACGCGATTATCATTTTTTATTTTCCGGCTTATTTTCTGGCTTATTTACAGGCTTTACTTCTTCTTTTACAGGTACTTGTAGTTTAGCTAGTACTGCATTTTGCTTTTCTAGCAATTCTAAAATTTGATCAACTTTCGTTTCTAACGTGCGCATATCTTGTTTTACTTTCGTAACATCACGCTTTAATGTAGGAGCTTGTCCTAATGAATCCACTTTCTCTTCTAGAATTTCCTCGATGTTATCAACTTTATTTTCTAAGTTAATAACAAGCGTAGCTACTCTAGCGATATCCTCTCTCGTCGGCACATTCACCTGTTCTAAATAATTTTTTGTCGTATCATTTAATGCTTTTTGATAAAACAAATTCAAATCTAGAACGCTGCCCATCCAAGCAGAATATTCTTCTGTTTTAATTGTTTCATTGAGCGCTTTTCCCCAAAATGTTTCGGTTTGTTCATAAGCATTTTTCCATGCTTGCAATGGATCGAATTTTTGATCAATCACTTCGACTACACTCCCTTTTTCGTTTTTGAAACAATTCAACCTATTCACTATTTTCTAATATTCCGAATAAAACTTCAAGTATATATTTTATTTTTCTTTATTTTCTAACAAATGTATTGACATTAAAAACAGATAGGTGTAAATTGCACTTATAAGCAAAAAATTCCATCTAACTGATTCATGAGGTGATGCACAATCATGCTACATAATGAACCAGAACACCCAGAAAGTTTGGAAAAAAACCAAGCGAAACAACCAAACTCCATGCCAAAAAACTTCTTAGTTCCTTTCTTACTTCTCTGTCTAAAAGACTGGAGTCTTCATGGTTACAAACTTATTCAAATGCTAATGGACATCGGCTTTTCTTCTGTTGACCAAGGTAATGTGTATAGGACACTACGCAAATTAGAAAAAGAAAATCTTATTTCTTCTACTTGGGATACAAGCGAAGGCGGGCCAGCGAAACGAATTTATTCTTTAACAGAATATGGAGAGCAATATTTAACAACATGTGCGACTTCTTTTGAACATTATCAAAATATGTTGCGGACGTTTTTCACGTTATACACCAATGCATTCTTTCCATTTTCTACTTCTCCAGAAAAGGATGAAAAGGATTCTTCATCTTCACCTGGTGGTACAGCAGAGTAATCTGCGTTCACAATATGCAAAAAAACATTTGGAGGTCAAACAATGGAAACTAAGCCATACGAATTAGTCGATGCATTTTGGAAAAACTGGTCTCAATCTCTTTCCCTCTTCTCTTCAGCTGGGAAACAATTAGAGCAACTTACTTTAGAAACGTTAAAACAACAACAAGACGCTTTGCATAAATTAACATCAGGAGTAGATGAACTAGAAAAAGAACTACACCAATTCACTGCTCAGTTCAATAACCAATATACAGACTATGTGAAGCAATTAACTGGAAACTCCTTAAATGATCAAATTAACGAGTGGCAAGAAAAGTGGAATGAGCTTTCTAATCAAATGCACCAACTTACTGTTTCGCCTACGAAAACATCTTTGTCTATTCTTACTCAAACTAGCGGCCAATTTGAAGAAACAACAAAACACTTTATCGAACAACAACAGTCGCAACGTGAAGAGGTTCAAAAACAGTTAGAAGTTTTTTTGGGAGAGTTCAAGTCCAAACAACTAGAACTCGCAAAGCAGTTCGAGGAAAACTCAAAAAATCTATTTACTTCCATCAAGTAAGAAAAATGTGGCAACTAACTGCAGCACAAACAAAACTCTTTCTTCCTCCTACTACATCAAGATGGCTTACATTTTTCGATATGGAAAAGAAGGAGGACAAAATGAATCCATTTCAAGAAGCACAAACTGTTCCGGAGCTTCGTTACGATGAGATTCAAGTCGGTGATCAAGCATCACTTACAAAAAAAATTACGGATGAGGACGTTATCAATTTTGCAAAATTGACTGGAGATGTAAATCCTATTCACATTCTAGACTCTTTTGCAAAAACGACAATGTTCAAAGAACGTATTGCCCATGGCATGCTCGTTTCAAGTTTTATTTCTACCATTCTTGGAACGAAACTTCCTGGCAAAAATACGATTTATTTATCACAAAACGTTTCATTCCGTGCTCCTGTCAAAATCGGTGATACACTTCGCGTTGTGGCAGAAGTTATTAAAAAACGGGACGATAAAAAAATTATCACATTGCAAACAAACATATATAATCAATCTGATGATATTGTCGTAGAAGGTACAGCGACAATACTGAAAAAAGAGTAGCAAATTTGCTACTCTTTTTTCTATCCAAGAACTTCTAATCACACCGTTTACTTCCGTGTATGAGTACGTCGTTTACACATAAAATAACATTACCAGATAGCACTTAGCTAAACTGGATTACTCTTTAAGGATGTGTATCAACATGGTGAAAACAAACAAATTACTAGTTCCGGGTGCAGAGCAAGCACTTGAACAATTCAAATATGAAATCGCACAAGAATTCGGTGTAAGCTTAGGATCTAATACAGCATCTCGTTCTAACGGATCAGTTGGCGGTGAAGTAACGAAACGTCTTGTTGCTTTAGCTCAACAACAATTACGCGGATAACTATATAACCTATGGCTTAGAGGCAGATATTCTCTGCCTCTTTCTTTTTTAACATACATAATAGTGCTTCTTCACATACTAGTAAGAGCAAATCGAAAGGAACGATATGTGAAATGAAACGGATTAACATTAGCATGAGTCCTCCCCGTGTTCTTACTGTATCTTTTATTATGCTATCGATTATCGGTACATGCCTATTGAAATTGCCAATTG
Organism: Bacillus sp. TH25; assembly: GCF_016650935.1. NCBI lineage: Bacteria > Bacillati > Bacillota > Bacilli > Caryophanales > Bacillaceae > Bacillus > Bacillus sp. TH25. The sequence continues at coordinate 574,594 of NZ_JAEKEU010000009.1, forward strand.
CTACAACAACGTCCATTTCATGGCTCGATGCCTTATTTACAACGGTTTCTGCTTGTACGGTTACAGGGCTTGGTGTTGTGGACACTGGTAAAGTATTTACCTTATTTGGCCAATGTGTCATTTTAACACTTATACAAGTTGGTGGGCTTGGCATTATGAGCTTTGCTGTTTTAATCGCAATTATGCTCGGCAGAAAAATCGGCCTTCAAAACCGGATTTTATTACAACAAGCATTAAACCAAACAAATGTCGGCGGAATCATTCGTCTTGCAAAAGCATTATTTTTATTCTCTTTTACTGTAGAATGTATCGCTACTTTACTTCTCTCTTTTGAATGGGTACCAAAATATGGGGTTGCCAAAGGTATATATTATAGCTTTTTTCATTCTATCTCAGCCTTTAATAATGCTGGGTTTTCTGTGTGGAGCGATAATTTAATGCCGCACTCCCATAGCATTCTCGTCAATCTCGTTATTTCTTCCCTCATTATTTTAGGTGGGATTGGTTTTACGGTTATCGTAGATATAAAAAGAAAGAAAAACTTTAGAAACCTTACTTTACACTCAAAGCTTATGCTCTCTTCTACTCTAATCATCAATATTATTGCTACAGCTTTTATTTTTATATTCGAGTTCCATAATTCTCTTTCTATGAGAGGATTTACACCATTTGAAGAAGGCATGGCTGCTTATTTTCAAGCAATCTCGACTCGTACAGCTGGGTTTAATACAGTGGATATTGCCGCTCTATCTAAACCATCACTTTTATTAATGATGCTTCTTATGTTTATTGGTGCTGGCAGTGCTTCTACTGGTGGTGGGATTAAATTAACAACTTTTTTAATTATGTTTTTCGGCGTATTTAAATTTTTGCAAGAACAAGATGATATTGTCGTGTTTAAAAAATCCATTAAAGATACGCTCATTGTCAAATCATTAACGATTACTATTATTTCAATTTCGTTTATTTTTCTTTCCATTTTAATTTTAAGCATCACTGAGAAGGTTCCTTTATTAATGAGTGCTTTTGAAGTATTTTCAGCATTTGGAACTGTCGGCCTTAGCATGAATTTGACGCCACACTTAACAATCATCGGCAAAATAATTATTATCTTTATGATGTTTTTTGGAAAGATGGGGCCTTTAACATTAGCCTTTTCATTTGCACGTAAAAAACAAAGAAAAATAAAATATCCAAACGAAGATATTTTAACAGGTTGACAACCGTATAAATTATCCATATAATGAGAGTACAATAGCATATCTCCAAAGGGGAGTAGCGTCCAAGAACTATTTCTTGGAAACAAAGTCGTCATTACGTAGAACTTAGTTCTTCCGGCTTTGTTGGCATTTTCATTACATATGTCTAGCAAGACCTTTGCCTATCAACGGCAGAGGTCTTTTTTGTTTTCAAATTTCCTCCACCGTTGATGCGCAGGAGTATGGGGAAACTAAACAGTGGGGAACTTCTTCACTTGTTTAGACTTTATAGAAATGAGAGGAGAATGTACATGGATGTATCATTATTATTGGAGTATGGTTGGGTATTACTCATCCTAATTGCACTAGAGGGGATTTTAGCGGCTGATAACGCTCTCGTTCTCGCAATCATGGTAAAACATTTACCAGAAGAAAAACGAAAGAAAGCACTATTTTATGGATTAGCAGGAGCGTTCGTTTTCCGATTCGGATCACTATTTATGATTTCGTTCCTAGTAGATGTATGGCAAGTGCAAGCAATTGGTGCGATTTATCTTATGTTTATCGCGGGGAATCACTTATTTAAAACGTATGTTAAAAAGAATACACATGAAGAAACAGAAGAAAAAGAAGCAAAGAAAAAACAAGAGAACTTTTGGTGGACTGTATTTAAAGTCGAAGTTGCTGATATCGCCTTCGCAGTTGATTCAATTTTAGCTGCTGTTGCATTAGCAGTGACTTTACCGAAAACAGGATTAGGTACGGTTGGTAGTCTTGATACAGGTCAATTTATCGTTATCTTTACAGGTGGACTTATCGGATTAGTTATAATGCGATTTGCAGCAACTGCTTTCGTACAAATATTAAAACGTAAACCAGGACTTGAAACTGCAGCATTTTTAATTGTAGGTTGGGTTGGTGTGAAATTAACAGTTTATACGCTAGCACACCCTGCTTTAAATGTCCTTCCGCATTCATTCCCAGAATCCACTCCGTGGAAGCTTACATTCTGGATTGTATTAATTGGAATCGCAGTTTGCGGTTGGTTCTTCTCGAAAGAAGTAGAAGTAAAAGTAGAAAAGAATTTAGACGAAAAAGCGCTGTAATTACAGCGCTTTTTCTTTTTTCTCGTTTCAATTCCCCTCTCTATTTTCAGGAAAAATTCCATTATACTACCTTTTGTAAACGCTTCCTTTCTAGATGTATGTCCTTTTTGTGAAATATTGCACAAACTTATTGAAACTATGAACAAATCCATGTACCTTATTCATATAAGGAGTATTTATAGACGATGTATTAAAGGAGCGTATTACTCATGCTAGAACAAGGATTAGATTACGTTGTAAAACTGGCTAAGAGCAAAAAACAAATGCTAGATATAAATCCAATGCAATATTTCGTTCGTGCTGCACTTGCGGGCATTTATATCGGTTTTATTATTGTACTATGTTTTAAATTAGGTAACTTTTTTCATATTGCAGATTCACCAGCAACATATTTAGCTTCCTCCATGTTTTTCGGAATTGCTCTCGTACTTATTATATATGGCGGCGCTGAATTATTTACTGGCAATACGATGTACTTCACAGTGGCAACTTTAAGAAAAGAAACAACGATTTCTGATACACTTCGCAACTGGGTTGCTTGTTATGCAGGTAACTTAGCTGGCGCTTTATTCTTTGCCTTACTATTTTACGCAACTGGAATTTTCGAAGCAATTGATCACAGTCATTTAATGAATAAAGTTGTTGAAGGAAAGATGAATACACCTACAATGCAATTATTCTTTAAAGCCATTTTATGTAACTGGCTCGTATGTCTTGCCTGCTTCTTACCTTCTCAAGTGAAAGGTGACACAGCAAAAATATTAATGATGATGATGCTCGTTTTCACTTTCTTTTTATCTGGTTATGAGCATAGCATTGCAAACTTATCACTGTTTGCTTTATCTTTAGTATCACCACATCCTGAGACAATTTCTTTTGCGGGCGCTATTCATAACTTAATTCCAGTTACAATCGGTAACATTATTGGCGGATCCGTATTTGTCGGTATGGTATATCATTACTTAACAAAGAAAGCACCTGTTGTTGAACAAGAGAAAACTCAATTAGTTGGAGCTCAAACGGAGGAAATTATTCCTTTACAAGCACATATGAAACATTAAAAACTCCAAAGTTTTACTTTGGAGTTTTTAGCTCCCTACATATTTCAAGGCAATATAAGGATTAATTTCCCCGTTTTCCTTCCCTCTCTCTATGCTCTTTTTCATCTGATGCATACCGATGACATCATTTGTATGAAGGTGAATTTCATTAACATATAAACCTTCGTTGCAGAAAGCTTCTACGAAATCTAACCCACTTTTTTGTCGCCATCCCATATTATAATCGAGGGAAATAATATTCACCTCATTATCCCTAACAATTTGCAAGGCAGATTCTACTGTAGTTGCCAAAACATATCCGTATGGGCAACTTCTTTGATCATCCATATATACATTCATTTTCTATCTCCTCTCTATTTTGCATATGTGACCAACACATAACATATTGCTCCAAGGCTAATAAAAGGTCCGAACGGAATTGGAGTTCTTATGTTTATACGTTTTAGCGCTATACCTATCCCGAAAAAACAAAGACTAAAGCAAGATGCTAAAAATAAAGTTATAAAACCCCCTTTCACTCCGACTATACATCCGAGTAACGAAAGTAATTTTACATCACCTCCGCCAAGACCATCTGGATAAATCTTTTGCATGCAATATAACAAAATGAATATAGTTCCACTACCAGCTAAACTATCTATCCAAGTAACTAACGGTACAAAAATACATTCTAAAATAAGCAAAAGCGCAAACCAAATTAAAATACGATTAGGTATTAGCATATATACTAAATCTGTAACTGAAATAATTAGAAGTAACGAAAAAAGCGATAAAATGATGATGAGCTCTCTTTCCATTCCAATTACATATACAGTAAGAAAAAATAAACTGCCTGTAACAAATTCAAATACTATGTACAAACTTGAGATTTTCCTTTTACAATTCGTACAACGCCCTTTTTGTATACAAAATGAAATGATTGGAATAAGTTCTTTCGGCTGTAACGTATACTTGCAGTAATGACAGTACGAACGTGGTGTAATAATAGATTCCCCTACTGGAACTCTCATCGCAATCACCATAAAAAAAGAACCAAACACCATACCTATTAACAATGCATATAAATAAGTGAACATCCCTTCCTCTCCTTTCCAAAAGAACATAACAAAAAAAGGAGAGAACTTCTACTTCATATTATCTTTATTCTATTAAAAAAGCAGGCCGTTTCCCGGCCTGCTTTCCCCTATTTTATACGATGAAATATACTGCTTTTAATGGTCCGTGAACTCCGACAACAAGGTTCATTTCAATATCTGCAGAGTTACTTGGTCCTGTTATAAAGTTAATACAAGATGCAACTGCTTCGCCATTTTCTACACGTGAGTTCATATCCTGAACTGCTTGCGTAATACGAGGTACAAGTGTTTCACGTGGAATAATAGCAAAGTATACAGTCGGTAAAAAGTGTAAAGAACGCCCTTGTCCTTTATGACTTTGTACAACAATCGTACCAGATTCAGCTAAAGTATAATCACTAAATGCAATACCGATATTCGCTTTTTCCGCTATACGCATATTCTCTTCTTTTTTCTCAGGATCCCATACATTTACCTCAACATTTTGCTTTGGAAGCTCTTCTTTAAATAAAGAAGTCAATCCATAGGAATCAAAACGTTCATCTGCTGATAATATAATAGGTCCCCCGCCGTTTTCCATGATTACTTTTTGAATATCTTCACGTAAACGGTCGTTTGTCGTTTCCACAACAGTTGTATGAATGTTTGTACATTGCTTTTTAAATACTTCTAACAATTCTTCTTGTGAATAATCTTTTAACGTTTCTACATTCACATTACTTTTCCATGCTGGACGTTCTACGCCTTCTGTTTTACGCGCGCGCCCAAGTTCTTTTGCGATATTATCTAGAAAGGACTCACGGTTTTGAATTAATCCTGTCATTATTTGTCCCCGCCTTTCTTATGATCTTTATACCAATCACGGAATCGTTCTTTACTTGGAGCCGGGAATTCACGAATATCCGTCCAGTTTTTAAGTGGTCCAACACCTTTTGATACACGGTTACCAGATGTAAATGGACTCATTGCTGCCGGTGCCATTTTCGATCCCATTTTATATAAAGCTGCTGAAGAAGCACCCATACTAAACATTTTCATTGCTAATTTTTCTGCAAGTGGGGCACGACCTTCTTGCTCAACGATGACTTGACGATGTTTTAATAATAAATCATGTAATGGAATTTTCACTGGACAAGCTTCTGTACATGCTCCGCATAAACTAGATGCATAAGGAAGCTCTTTGTAATCGTCATACCCACCTAAAAGTGGTGTTAATACCGCACCGATTGGTCCTGAATAAATAGATCCATACGAATGTCCACCAACGTGACGATATACGGGACATACGTTAACACAAGCGGCACAACGAATACATTGCAATATTGAACGGAATTCCGATCCAAGAATTTGAGAGCGTCCATTATCAACAACGACTAAATGAAACTCTTCTGGTCCATCTACCTCTTCCTCTTGAATTGGTCCTGCTACTGTTACATAACTTGTTAATTTTTGACCTACCGCACTACGACATAGTAAACCAACTAAAACATCTAATTCTTCCATTGTCGGAACCATACGTTCCATACCCATTACTGCAATTTGTGTTTTCGGAATCGACATGACAAGATCGGCATTACCTTCGTTCGTCACTAAACAAAGAGAGCCAGTATTTGCAACAGCGAAGTTACAACCTGTCACACCAATTTCTGCATCCATAAATTTCTCACGAAGTTGTTTACGAACAAACTTTGTCATTTCGTATGGATCATCAGAATTTTCATATCCAAGTTTTTCTTTAAATACATCACGAATTTGCGTTCTGTTTTTGTGAAGTGCAGGCGCAATAATATGTGATGGTGGATCGTTATCTACTTGCAAGATATACTCTCCTAAGTCACTCTCTAACACTTCACAACCAATCTCTTCAAGGGCATGATTCATACTAATTTCTTCAGTTACCATTGATTTTGATTTTACAACTTTCTTCGCTTGTTTCTTTTTTGCAACGTCTTGAATATACTTTGCTGCATCCTCTTTCGTTTTCGCAAAGTAAACGTGACCGCCTCTTTTTGATACATTTTCACTTAACTGCATTAAATAATAATCAAGATTTTCTAACGTATGTTGACGAATTTGTTCACCTAGTTCACGCCATTCTTCCCAGTTTCCCAACTCGTCAGCTGCTTTTAATCGATTTGTATATAAACGCGTTTGTGCAGAAGATACTGCTCCGCGCATAAACGAATCTTGAATTCCATCGCCAACACGATCATTAAATTTTTTCTCACTGATTTTCATAGACATAGCTTATGTTCCCCCTTCATGAGCGACTATTCAAGACCTCAGCAATATGCATTACTTTTACTTCTTTTCCTAAACGCTCAATACGTCCGCCAATGTTTAACAAACACCCACAATCTGCACCGATTAAATAATCAGCACCTGTTTCCATTACACTATCTACTTTTTCATCTACCATTTGCTCAGAAATTGGAGTCATCTTAACTGAAAACGTTCCCCCAAACCCACAACAATTTTGCACGTTCGGCAGTTCTCTCACAATTAATCCTTTTACGCTTGATAATAAAATTCCTGGTGCCTCTTTTACTCCAAGCAGGCGTGTCATATGACAAGATTTATGAATAGTAGCTATCCCTGGTAAACTTGCACCAACATCTGTAACTTTTAAAACATCTACAATAAATTGTGTAAATTCATATGTTTTATCAGCAACCTTTTGTGCACGTTTAGCCCACTTCGGATCATCTTTAAAAACATGCGGATACTCATGAAACATTGTCGCACAAGATCCAGATGGCGTAACGATATATTCTGCATCTTCAAAAGTTTCAATCATATGTTTCATCGCTTCTTTTGCTGCTTCTACATGGCCGCTATTATAAGCAGGCTGACCACAACAAACTTGTGCTTCTGGAAATTCAATTTCACAACCTAAACGCTCCAATACTTCAACTGTTGCTTTACCGACGTTTGTTTCAAACATATCGACTAAACAAGTAACAAATAAAGTAACTTTCATAACTATAATTCCCCCTCATTACAACTCCGCCAAAAATCATATGGTCATCAGATGACTAAGATTAGAAGAAGTAGGCTCAACCATGGCCTATCCTCTCCCCCTTCTAAAGAAAACGCTTACTTAATCTCTCTCTATTTTATCAGAAAATTAGATTTTTAAAAGATTAAATTACGAATTTATATCGCTTTTACCTGTGACAATATGTTCTACATTTGTTAAATGATTTAGCATCGCTTGCTGCGCTAATTCCACATCTTGCTTTAACACCGCATCATATATAGATTGATGCTCTTCTAAAAGTCGTTCTGATGTTGTTTGTTCACCATATAAAATAATGCGTCTTGATTCACCAATCGTTTCAGCAATCATCTCTGAAACATGATTCATGAGCTCAAGCAAGATGTTATTATGCGAAGATTCTGCAATTCCCATATGAAAATGAAAGTCTGCTTTTTCGCCAGCCTTCTCATCTCCAATGCTCTTTGCCATTTCATCTAACCACTGCTTCATATTTTGCAAATTAGCTTCCGTACGTTTTGCCGCTGCCGCTCGAACTGCCCCCACTTCGAGCACCTTCCGTACTTCTAATAAATTCAAAATATCCTCTTTCTTCATTAATAACTTGTTATTTAGTGATTTTGTTAATGAAGAAGGATCGAAATTTCTTACATATGTACCTTCTCCTTGTTTCATTTCAATTAAGCCCATTGCTCTTAGCGCACTTAGCGCTTCACGAACAGCAGATCTGCCAACTTGAAACTGCTCAGCTAATTGATGAACAGGAAGTAGTTTGTCACCAGGTTTTAACGTACCATTTTTAATCATTGTTAAAATAGCTTCAGATACTTCTTCGTAAATTTTTTTCGGTTTAATAGATTTGTACTCCAGTTAAATCACCTCAGTATCTTCCAAACAACAATTGTAACGTTTTATAAGAACTTAGCATCCATAACTATTTTAGAACGAATTAGTAAGAAGTACAAATGTTTTGTTCATAAAATAGTCAAATTTTTGATATTTGTTTGATATTAATTAATACATTTACGCGTAACTATTTACCTTCAATATGAAGAGCATATTCCAAAAGTTAGAATATGCCCTCCTCATCTTGTGCTTTTAATTTAATACTAACTGTCGTGCCCTTACCTTTTTCACTTTCTATTCTCCACTCACCGTCATGTATATGAACAATTTGCCTTACAATTGCAAGACCTAAACCTGTTCCACCGTGTTGACGACTTCTCGCTTTATCTACTCGGTAAAAGCGTTCCCCCAGATTTTCTAAATGCTCTCTATCAATACCTATTCCTGTATCTTTTATGTGCAATTCACAATAATCATCGATTTGCTTTAATGTTATTATGATATCCCCGTTTTGATTTGTATAACGTATCGCATTATCTAATACATTATGAAGTACTTGTTGCATACGATCCTCATCAATCATTACGATAATTTCAGGATTTAAATTCGTTGAAATACGAAGGTTTTTTTCTACAAACTGTAACTCGTACGTATTTAGTACATCTTCAATAAGCTGTGAAAAAACGATAGGTTGTTTCTTTAAGGGAAAGTGTTCACCTTCTAGCTGCGCTAGATCTAATAAATCATGAACGAGGCGCTGCATGCGACCTGCTTCTTTATGAATAAGTTGCGTTACTTTTTCCTGCTGCGGCCCCTTCGCTACACCGTCTAAAATAGCTTCACTATATCCTTTAATATAACTAAGCGGTGTTCTAAGTTCATGCGAAACATTAGCTAAAAATTCCTTACGCTTTACATCTTCTGTTTCTAAGGAATTTGCCATTTTATTAAAGGCTTTTCCCAATCGTCCAATTTCATCTTCTGAAGAAATTGTAATCCGCTCTGAGAAATCTCCAGTAGCCAAATGATTTGCAACTCGTTCCATTTGCGAAAGCGGTCTCGTAATAGCGATAATAATTTTTCTACCAATCCATATTGTAATTAAAATCATTGCAAGTGCTAACGGCGCTAAAATAAGACCCATATCAAATATTAAGTCTTTTATACTTTTTAAAGGAATATAAGAGTATACAATACCAACTAATTTTTTATTATCTAAAACAGGGATGACAACACCCATAATATTACGATCAAAATGTTCTTCATACCCTATCTTTGTCACAGTTTTCCCATCTAATAGCGCCTGTCTATCCCCTTCACTTATAAGAGAATGATGGTGAACATCAAAAGGCAAACATGCGCTTAAATCACGCGGATTGTATACGAAAAGGACATCTGAACTAGATATTTGATCATATGCCCTTACTTTCTCTTCAAAAGTGGATACTCCTTCACGTTTATCATATTGCGTGGCAAGACGTTTCCCTTCCATTACTAATGAATCTTTTAAATTATCAACGTATAACTTTTCATATGAGTATAAAGATACAAAATAAAGAAAGGAAACTGTTACACATACTGCACATACTACTGTAAGCCAAAGCTTTTGTACCATCGTAAACATACGTTACACCTCAAATTTATAACCTACACCCCAAACGGTTTGAATGTAGTTTCCACTTTCTCCTAGCTTTAGACGCATCGTTTTCACATGCGTATCTACCGTTCTTGTACTTCCTGCATAATCATATCCCCACACCTTTTCAAGCAGCTGTTCCCGGCTAAATACTTGTCCATTATGTTGGCAAAGAAAATATAGTAAATCGAACTCTTTTACCGTAAGAGGAATCGTCTCACCATTCGTCTCGACCCTCCTACTTTTTTCATTAATAAGAATCGGTCCAAATTGAATCTCTTCTTGCTGTTCTTGCTTTGTATATCGTCTTAAAACAGCTTCCATACGAGCAATTAGTTCCCCGGGACTAAATGGCTTTACAATATAATCATCTGCTCCCATACGTAAGCCGTTCACCCTATTCCACTCTTCACCTTTTGCTGTTAAAAATATAATAGGTACATCCGACGTTTTTCGAATCTCTTTACAAACTGAAAGCCCATCCATCTCAGGCATCATAATATCTAGTACAACGAAATCGTAATGATCCGTCTCTAATTTTCGAAGTGCCTCTTTTCCATTTTCAGCTTCTCCCCACTCGTATCCGAAGTTATCTAAGTACATTCCGACAAGTTGCCTCATATCACTTTCGTCATCTACGACTAGCACGTTATATTTACTCATTGTCCTTCCCCTTCTCTCTCTATGAGTTGAAACGGTCCTTTTCCGACTTTAATTGTTTGTTTTATTTTCATATTCTTCATATCCATTACGCATACTTCATCGCTATCATAACTAGCTACATATCCTTCTGCACCGCTTTTCAAAAATGCAAATGGATTAGATCCTACTTCTGCAAATCCTACCTCTTGATACGTACTTGCATCAAACTTTCTAAGCGTATTTGAACCGTGACTTAGCGCATATACATACTTATCATCCTTTGTTATATTCACAGGCATAAACGGAGCATGTAAAGAACGCATCATCTCCCCGCTTTGTAAAGAATACACTAATACTTTCTCATTCACTTGACTTCCATCACCATGTCCACCAATCCATATTTCTTTCCCATCAGCGCTAACCGTTGCTCCTGTTGATGCTGGTGGGATCATAAAGGACTGTATCACTTCTTTTTTCTTTGTATCAATGGTCGTTAGTTTCGTATCATAAAAGTTGAGTACAGATAACTGGTTATGATGCTCTACCATCGTTATCGGCCCTTTTCCTGTTGAAACACTCCCTGTCTCTTTTCCTTTTATCGTAAAGAACCTTACCTTTTGTTCATTTTGATCGGCAGCAAATAATTGTGTTCCATCATCTGATGCGATAACATTAGCAATTCCTTTTCCAATCTTATATTTGTCCACTTGTCTTCCTTCTGCTAGTGAATATACATACATATATTCTAATTGCTTACCATAAACAAGTATTTCCTCGCCATTTGGAAGTAGCGTAACCCCCGCAATCGGCTCATTTAATTCCCATGTTGTTAATAGCTTCTTTGTTTTTTTATCAATAAAACTAATACTACCTTCCTTTATATTCGTTGTTATAATAACACTTTTATCTTTAGCAATCGGTGTATACGAACTTCCTTGACACCCTACTAATAGAAATAAAAAACAGAGAAGAAAAACATACTTTCTCAAAAGATTCCCTCCATCTTCGGATGATTTCGTTATAATTGTAAAATAACAAATAAATGTGTGGAAAATGTGAAATCTTCCTTTATTAATAAACTTACATATATAATGTACAACAAATAGAATTTGAGGTGTGTAAATTATGCTTTTTCCTGATTTAGCGAATAAAATTGTACGTGAAGTACGCAGATTAATTACTGAAAACATTATTATTATTAATATACAAGGCGTTATTATCGCAAGTACAGATGCGAAAAGAATCGGTCAATTTCATGAAGGTGCACTCCGCTGTGCGAAACAAAAGAAAACTGTCATTATTACAAAAGACGATGAACGACGACTGCAAGGTGTAAAAGCTGGGATGAACCTTCCTTTACTATTCCATGACGAAGTAATCGGCGTGATTGGAATTACAGGAGAACCTGAAAATATTTCACAATACGGAGAAATATTACGTAAGATGACCGAATTATTAATTCATGAAAACTACTTTTTAGAACAACTAGAACTTGAGCACCGGTCTTATGAAGCATTTGTCTTTGATTGGCTTCAAAATACAGACTGGTCTCCAAGTTTTCTCGATCGTGCAAAAACGCTTGGTATTGATTTATATAAGAAGAAACAACTTATTTTATTATCAATCGCCCAAGATAATCCGATGCTCCAGCGTAAAATTTGGCAACACATGCGCAACATTTTAGCAAAAGAAAATTTATTTGTTCGCTGGGGAAATGATCGGTTTATTTTGTTTACAACAATCCAATCCAAAGAGCAAACCTTTCAATTTTTAAAACGGTTAAAACAAGACTGTGAAACTTTATTTTCTATTACTTTATATATCGGGATTGGACAAACAGTTACGCCAAGCAATATGAACTTATCGTACGAACAAGCATTACGCGCCCTTTCAGTATCACTTGAAACGAAAAAAATTGTATTTAATGAAGATTTACGTTTAGAAATGTGCTTACAAGATATTTCTACTGAAACCCGGGAACAGTTTCTAGAGCGTACCATTGAAAATTTAGTATCATCTCCTGAGCTTATGCACACTTTACGTTTATTTATCGATTATAACCAATCTTATAAGCAGACAGCTGAGCAATTACATATACACATTAACACATTGCATTACAGGCTAAAAAAGATTGAAGAACATACAGGACTTGACCCGAAACAATTCAAAGATTTAAATGTTTTATACTTCGCACTCCTCTTATTAGATAATCATACAAAAAATAACGATAAAATAGATTAATCTTTAGATGATTGTACATAGAAAGAATCCTCCAACTTTTTTATCATTATAATGAAAGCACTGTTACAACGTTTTTTATTATGACGAAATACGTTAACAGTTTGAGGGGGATTTCCAATGTTAGAAAAGCAAATTATTGATTCATTCGTATCTATTGTTGGCGAAGATAATGTAGATACATCCAATATGGGGCGTTTAACTTATAGTTATGATGCCACTCCAAACTTCCAAGCGATGCCTGATGCAGTCATTGCTCCTCGTAATACAAATGAAATAGCAGACGTGTTAAAAGTGTGTAACACTCATAAAATCCCCGTATACGTTCGCGGGTCTGGAACAAATCTTTGCGCTGGAACGTGTCCACTTGAAGGTGGTATCGTCCTTATTTTCCGCCATATGAACAATATTTTAGAAATTGACGAAGAGAATTTAACAATTACTGTACAAGCTGGTGTTATTACACTTGATATTATTAAAGCAGTAGAAGAAAAAGGTTTATTTTATCCACCAGATCCAAGCTCTATGAAAATTTCTACAATCGGCGGTAACATTAATGAAAACTCCGGCGGATTACGTGGTTTAAAATATGGCGTAACACGTGATTATGTAATGGGGCTTGAAATTGTTTTACCGAACGGCGATATCATTCGCACTGGCGGTAAATTAGCAAAAGATGTAGCTGGTTATGATTTAACTCGTTTATTTATTGGTTCTGAAGGAACACTTGGTGTTGTTACGGAAGCTATATTAAAACTTGTCCCTATGCCTGAAACGAAGAAAACGATGCTTGCGCTATATGAAGATATTAACGAAGCTGCTCGAGCTGTTTCTGCTATTATTGCAAATAAAATTATTCCGGCGACACTTGAGTTTTTAGATCAACCAACAATTGAAGTTGTAGAAGAGTTTGCACAAATCGGTTTACCAACTGACGTCAAAGCAATTTTATTAATTGAACAAGATGGCCCGCCCGAGGTTGTCAATCGCGATATCGAAAAAATGGCTAACGTTTGCCGTGCTATGAATGCGGTCGATGTTCGCGTTGCAAAAGATGAAGCCGAAGCAGATGCGCTTCGTACAGCACGCCGTAGTGCACTATCAGCACTTGCAAGACTAAAACCGACAACAATATTAGAAGATGCAACTGTACCACGTTCACAAATCGCTCCAATGGTTGAAGCAATTAATGCAATTGCAAAGAAATATAATATTCCTATTTGTACTTTTGGTCATGCTGGTGATGGCAATTTGCACCCAACTTGTATGACAGATGCCCGTAATGAAGACGAAATGCACCGTGCTGAACAGGCTTTTGCTGAAATATTTGCGAAAGCGATTGAGCTTGGTGGTACGATTACCGGTGAACATGGTGTTGGCGCGATGAAAGCTCCGTATTTAGAAATGAAATTAGGTAAAGAAGGTATCGCTGCTATGCAAGGGATTAAACAAGCCTTCGACCCAAACAACATTATGAATCCTGGAAAGATGTTCGCGAAAGACTCTCGTAAAAGAGTGGTGGTTGAGCGATGACCACATTAAATAAAGAAAACATTCAAAAGGAATTTAAAGAACGATTAAGTGAAGATGAACTACTAAACTGTATGCGATGCGGCTTTTGTTTACCAACTTGCCCTACTTACATTCAATCTGGGTATAAAGAATCACATTCCCCACGCGGACGTATCGCCTTAATGAAAGCCGTCGTTGATGGTTTAATTGAGCCGGATGAAGATGTTGAAGATACATTAAATGTTTGCCTTGGCTGCCGCGCTTGTGAACCTGTTTGTCCATCTGGTGTGAATTATGGACATTTATTAGAAGAAGCTCGTGATATTATTAATCAAAATAAAAAGTTCTCCATGCCCGTGAGAGCTGTTCGTAAAGTTGTTTTTGAAGGACTATTCCCGCATCAAAACCGAATGCGAACATTAACAGGACTAATCGGATTTTACCAACGTTCTGGTTTACAAACGCTAACACATAAAACAGGTATTATGAAGTTATTCCCTGAAACACTTGCAACGATGGACCTCGTTTTGCCAAAAGTCCCTAAAATGAAAGCAATGAAAGATCGTCCTGAATTTTTACCTGCTGAGGTGGCAAAGAAGAAACAAGTTGCATTCTTCACAGGCTGTTTAATGGATACGATGTTTTTAGAAACAAATAACGCAACGATGAAACTTCTTCAGTTAGCTGGTTGTGATATCGTTATTCCGAAAACACAAAGTTGCTGCGGGGCATTACATGGGCATGCTGGTGAAAAGAGTGGAGCAAAAGAATTAGCAAAACGAAATATAGAAGCATTCGAAGATTTAAACATCGACTATATTATTACGAATGCAGGTGGTTGCGGAGCTTACCTCGTAGACTATGATTATCTGTTAAAAGATGATCCCAAATGGGCTGAACGCGCAAAGCAATTTGTTTCTAAAATTAAAGATATTACTGCTATACTAGTAGAACTAGATTTCCATAAACGTAATGACTTACGACTCACGCCGCAAATCATTACGTATCAAGACTCTTGTCATTTACGCAATGTTATGCGAACATCTTCGGAACCTCGTATGTTACTAGAGGCCATTCAAGGCGCAACATACCGCGAAATGAAAGATGCGGACCGTTGCTGTGGTTCTGCTGGTATTTATAATATTGTCCATTCGGAGTTATCAATGGAATTTCTAGATTACAAAATGGACCGTGTACATGAAACAGATGCAGCGACAATTGTTACTGCAAACCCTGGATGTCTATTACAAATGAAACTAGGTATTGAACGTGAAGGTCTTTCTCATAAAATGAGAGGAATTCACATTGTTGATCTATTATTAGAAGCAATTGAAACCAACTCGTAATAACTCGTAACATACGTAATAATAGGAAAACGGCTATCTCCTTCGTCTATGTAAAGAGATAGCCGCTTTTTTGTCCGCTACAACATTAAAAATATGTTACTTTATTATAAAAAAGAACAACAGAAACATTACAGTTTTGTAAAAATACATCCAGTATATTCCTCAAAAAAAAGCTAAAATCATTGATACAATAGGATTCTTCATTTTTAATATAGGTACATTTATCCAAAAACCCCCTCTTAAAACCAAGTATAAAAATGCTAAAAATTCCTTTTATACTCTATGTTTCTCTTATTTCATCCCTTTCCTCCTCTTAGGATAAATTAGGAAAATTTTAAGTCTATGAATTTTTTTCCATCTTTTTTCTCGCAAATTGTATGCTACGATGAATTGGTCAGTCAGACAGGCTGTCAAAAACAAATCGTGTGAAAACAAATTAAAACTTTATATAGGGGGACACACATCATGAAAAAGCGTGTTTTATTATCTGTAGCTGCTGCAACAGCTCTTACTTTAGGAGTATCTTCTTTAGATGCACAAGCTGCAACAGTACAACCATCTAACATAAAGGTTCAAAATATTCAGCATTCAAAAATGATGATGAAGCAAATGAACCAACAAGAATTACAAGCATTCTTACAATCTATGGGAGTTGAATCATTAGCACAATGGAACCAAGGACAATTCCAACAAGATTGCTTCATTCCTGGTCAACAGCCTACTGAAAATGTTGTTACTGAACAACCAACAGCTAAGCCAGAAGCTCAAAAGCCTGCTGAGGAAACTCAAAAACCAGCTGAACAAAAGCCTGCTGAAGAGGTTGCTAAACCAGAAGCTCAAAAACCAGCTGAAAACAACAATACTCAAAACGAAACACAAAAACCTGCTGAGCAAAAGCCTGCTGAAGAAGCAAAATCTTTAAGCGAATTCGAACAACGCGTTGTTGAATTAACAAACGCAGAGCGTACAAAACAAGGCTTATCAGCATTACAAATCGATACTGAATTAAGCAAAGTAGCACGCATTAAGTCTGAAGATATGCAAAAAAACAACTACTTTGATCATAACAGCCCTACATACGGGTCTCCGTTTGACATGATGAAGAAATTTGGTATTTCTTATAAATCTGCAGGTGAAAACATCGCCCAAGGACAACGTACTCCAGAAGAAGTTGTACAAGCTTGGATGAACAGTGCCGGACACCGTGCAAACATCTTAAATAGTGGCTTCACTCATATCGGTGTTGGCTATGTAGAAAGCGGCAACTACTGGACACAACAATTTATTACGAAGTAAATAAAAAAAGAGTCTTCTAGGAGAAGACTCTTTTTTTATGTTTCATAGCTTTCTAATATGTATGCGTATAAAATGTAGAACATAAACAAAATAGACCCGCAGCTTATTACACTAATTAACAAGTAAAATCCCCACTTCAGGCTCAAAAGCAACGAAAATAATATGCTGCATGCCATCACTTGAAAGATTCGCCTACTAACTAAACGGATTTTTTGTAATTTGATCGGTTCTTTCTCTCTATCCTTCACCTTTTTAAACACTTTACTAAACATAAAAAGAAACATACTAATTCCAATCGTTAGTCCTGTCTGAAAGGATATAATACTTCCCAAATTAATAAAGAGAATTAGTATATGGACAAACATCATAAATAAAGTAATACTCTTTATAAATCCATTTATAATGAAATACTCCCCTTCATTAAACTTATATATATTATGTAAAATAACATATACTAATCCATGTAAAGTAATAATAAGGACAGGGATAAATAATACGACAACTTGTTTACTCATAAACTCGTTCGCTCCACCATTCTCGTTCCAATGCACTGCCATACGAGTTGGTAAATATGGATAAATACATAGAGTAAGTAAAAGACAAGCGAAAAATATCCCTAGCATATATTTATATTTGATCAAGTAATTCTCACCTCTCTTTTCTCTTAACGGCTTCGCCTCTTTCAGAGAAATCCCTGCAAAAATCTACCTTTTTCAACTTTAAACTTACACTTTACCTATTTTCTCTTTCAAATTTTTTCATTGTATCGTTTAAATTTGTAGGGAAAGGTACGTCAACAACGATCTCTTCTTTCGTAATCGGATGCAAAAAATTAATCTTCATCGCATGTAACGCTTGCCCGGACATATATGTTGTTTGCCCACCATATAATACATCCCCAACTAATGGATTTCCATTATAGCTCATATGAACGCGAATTTGATGCGTTCTACCGGTTTCTAACTGTAACGTTACGAGCGTCGCATTTTGTTTTTTAAAATATTTCTCTACTTTATAATACGTTATAGCTTGGTCTCCCTTTGGAGAAACACGACGCCTTGTAGCATGATGTCGATCTCTTCCGATAGCTGCATCAATTGTCCCCTGCTTCTTTTTTACTTTTGCTTCAACAAGTGCCATATACGTTCTTTTGATTTTCCGTTCCATTAATAAACGATCCATAATTGCACCCGCAATTCTATGTTTTGCGAATACAACACCACCTGTCGTATCTTTATCTAATCTATGGATATGCCGAACCTTCGTCTCTAAACCTTGCATTTGAAAATGAAAAGCAACAAGATTGGCAAGTGTTCCCGTCCCATTTTTTTCAGAAGGATGTGTATCCATTTGCCCCTGCTTATTTACAATGAGTACGTGATCGTCTTCAAACACTACATTTAATTCACCATATTCCGGCTCTACGCCGTACTCCTCCTCCATAAACATATGAACTTGTAACTTATCTCCTTCTTTTAAAAGTTCATTCCATCTCCTTTGTTCTCCGTTAACCGTAACACCTTTTTCCATACGAAGCTGATGTAATAACTTTTTTGGTAATTCCCATTCTACTTTTAACAACGACTCAATACTTATACCATTCCACGTCGCTGGAACCGTAATTTCGCACCATTCGCCCTTTTTCTTTGTTTCCATACTATAATCACCTTATTTCTATTGATTCTCTCATTGTAACGGAAAACATACTTTGATGCACCGTCAAAAATAGAGGACAGCCTTATAATCGACTGTCCCCTCACGCTCTAAGCCTTTTCATTTCCTGCAACACTTCTTCAGCTTTTTGTTCATACAATAAATCTTTAAAGAAATCCGCCAATCGTTTATAGTCGTTGTACGTATCTAATAAGTCGTCTATTTTCTCTCCTTTCATAATTTGTTGCTTTTGCTTCATTTTTACTGGATAGCGATACCCCGATACTTCTTGTATTTTGTAATACTCATCCTCTACTTGAATGACTTTTACAAGTTCCTCTTCTTCCGCATCCATCGTATACCCGTCAAAGTCTCTAAGCAGTTCATAAATAATATGAGTCCATTCATCTTTTGGGTAAAACCCTTTTTCCAACCGATAACCGACAATGCGATACATATGCCCATCGTTTTCAGCAAACTGTACTGTATCATTTAGCTTAAACTTAAAATAACGAAACATTGCCTTCACCTACTTGTATGTAATGTTCTTATCACATACTATGCGCAAAATATGGGCCCTGCTATTCATAAAAAATACTCATCTTATAGATGAGTATTTTTTATGATGATTTTTCTCTTTTCTTTCGAAATGGTAGCCACCAGTTCCAATCCCCAAACAATTTCATTAAACTTGGTACGAGCATAAGACGGATAATTGTTGCATCAAGAAATATTGCTAATGCAACCCCAAGCCCCATCTGCTTTACTGGTAAAATATCAGTAAAGGCGAACGCACCGGTAACAACAATCATAATTAAAGCGGCGGACGTAATAATTCTACTTGTCGAAACAAGTCCTTCTAACGTTGCTTGATCGTTATCTCCTGTTTCTTCATAAAGCTCATGAATACGTGAAATAAGAAATACTTCATAATCCATGCTAAGCCCAAATACGAGGCCGAAAATAAAGATTGGTAATACAAATAAAACTGAACTCTCTTCTAATCCGAAATGACCACCTTCAAATAACCAAATAACAATTCCAATTGTTGCACTTAAACTAAGTACGTTCATAATAATAGCTTTAATTGGAATGAGTATAGAGCGGAATGCGAATAATAAAATGACAAAGGTTGATCCAAATATAACAGACATACCAATTGCAACTTTATCTTTAATTTCATCTTCTAACTCTTGCTGGAACGTCGTCATACCGCCCAAATAATAAGTAACATCATTTTCTTTATAATTCTTTTTGAAATCACGAACCCATTGTTTTGCGGTTTCTGTACTTGGCTTCGTATCCAAAAAGACTTCCATTGTTGTTTTATTCCCTTTCGTATACGCTTCAAATACAGGAGCTATTTTCGCAGCTTCTGGCGACTGTAACATTCCAGCAACTTGATCTGCTTTCATTCCATTTAGCCCGTCATATACACTTTTCACCTTATATACTTGCTTATCGTCTTTTAACTTTTGAACAACAGCTTCTATCTTTTGTAAACTTTCTTTTTCTGTTATATCTTTCTTCGTCTCTACTACTAATGTAACATCAGCGTGTGTTTGGACAGTTTTATTAAAGGCTTCTTCATACTTCTCAAATGCAACTCTCGTATCACTCTTTTCAGGTAACGCTTCAACACCAGGAAACTGCAAGTTAGCTGTACGTAGCGGTAATAAACAAATAACAATAAATGTTGTAACAACAATAATCATGACGATTGGATGTTTCATTACAAACTGTGCAAATTTACGCCATACATTTGATGGCGTAGGCGCCGCCTGATTCTTTTTTAATATCCTTTTACCAATTAAAGATAATAGCGCCGGAAGAAGTGTTAGCGAAAACAAAATGCTCATAATAACGACAATCATCCCGCTAATAGCAACAGACTGAATATAATCTATCTTAAAGAAAAATAAGCCTGATAAACCGACGAATACACATAACCCTGAAAATACGATAGCACGCCCTGCCGTTTGATACGTAATCGCTATCGCTTCTTTCACTGTTCTCTTCGCAACTTCCTCTCGGAAACGATTTACAAATAACAGTGCGAAATCAATTGATAATGCGAGCCCAATCATCGGCGCAACATTTAACACGAAAATAGATAGCTCTTTATCACTACCTATAAAATATAAAATCCCCATCGTACTAATTACACTAAGCGCGCCATTTACAATCGGTAAAATAGACGCAATCAGACTACCAAATGAGAATAATAGTACGAGAAAAGCAATAGGTAATCCAATCATCTCTGCTACTTTTAAATCATTTTGCGTTCTTTCATTAATCTCTTGATTAATTTTCGGATATCCTGTCGGTGTTACTTTTAATACGCTATTACTTTCCTTCTCGATTTTTCCGGCAAACTGTAATGTCTTTTCCATTCGTTCTTTATTTGTTTTCCCGGAAAATAAAATCGTCGCATAACCGATATCATCTTGTAGCATCACTTTATTTTCTATCGGATGATGGAAAGACTCATACGTTTCTTTCTCTTGAATATGTTTTATAATTCCCTCTATACCTTTTTGAAACTCCTCATGTGAAGCATTCTTGTTCTTCTCAAAAATGAGTAAAAGTGTATCCTGAGACTGTTTAAAATCTTTATCTAAAATTTCCTTCGTCTTTTGATAATCCCCTTCTGTTTGGAAACCATCACCGCCCAATACTCCTGGAAGTTTTGGAGCAAAAATACCGAGCACTATCGCAAGTAGTAGTAATGCTACAATTACTGTATAACGAAATTGATACAAAAAAGTTCCTAACTTCCCCCACTTATCAATTTTATGTACATTTGTCTTCACACATTTTCACCTACTTTATATAATTCACTTGTCATTTATACTGTATCACATCTCCCCGTAAACAAAAAACGTCTAGAAAAACTATAATACTAGTTTTTCTAGACGTTTTGCTATCTCTCGTTATTAAGTCCCAATCTCTCGGTAAGTAAACGATGACAATAAATTGCGATGATTAACAAAATGCCACCTACGCAGTAACCTGCTAAAATATCAGTTGGATAATGAACATTTAAAATGACTCTACTTAATCCAATCAATATAATTAATATGCCCATTGAAATCGTAATACCACATTTTCCAGCTACACTCTTCAAATTCGCAGCAATGATATAGACAAGAAAACCAAATGTCATAATAGATAGCATTGCATGTCCACTTGGGAAGCTATATCCAAGTGCATCAAGTGCCTCGTTTAATGATGGACGGTCTCTTTTTACAATTTCTTTTATCCCTTTATTAACAAGATGTGTCGTTAATATAGCCATTGGATACACGATCATAGCAGCATAATAACGTTTTTTCCAAAAAACGAGCAAACTTATAATTAGTGTCGTTATAACTCCAATTGCAGATCCTAACTTTGTAAAATATGTGAAGAATGTAATTGAGCTTTCTGTTTGTAATCCTTTTACCATATCACGTACGTATGTATCCATCATTGTAACACCACCTACATGTACCCTCCAAGCGATGATGCTAAATAGAACAAACAATAAAATGATACACATTAACTCATACTGATGTAACTTTTTCTTCAATCGATTTCCTCCTACTATGAAAAAATGCGATTTCTACTTTAGAAACCGCATTTTCTTACTTATTTACCTTTTGTTTTCAGCTCTGTCCAGTAGCGATCGTAGTCTTTTAACTTATCGTCTACATCAACAAGCCATTCTGTACGATCTAATTCTTCTTTTGTTAAGAAGATCATGTGATTATCACGATATTCTTTACTATGAAGAGGATGAGCTTTTTCATTTGGATTACTGTAACCAATTGACTCGTAATTTTTCACACTTACTTTTTCATCTAATAAGTAGTTCATAAACTTCTCTGCAAGCTCTTTGTTTTTTGCACCTTTTGGAATTGCTAACGTGTCAGCCCAAATTGTGCCGCCTTCTTTTGGTACAACGTATCCTACATCTTTATTGTCTTTCGCGATGAATGCTGCGTCTCCAGACCATACAGTCCCGATCCAAGCATCTTCTGTAATGAATTTTTGTTTAATGTTATCTGTATCGAATGCTAATAAGTTTGGAAGTAGCTTCTGTAAATCAGCAGACGCTGTCTTTAACTGTGCATCCTCTTTCGTGCTATTAGAGAAACCGTTTTTCTTAAGTCCCATTCCTAATACTTCACGAGAATCGTTTAATAAAGTAACATGTCCTTTATATTTCTCGTTCCATAAATCATTCCAGCTTGTAGGTGCTTCTTTCACATACTTTTTATTGTATGCAATTCCTGTTACACCCCAAGTATATACTAGAGAATACTTATTCTCTGGATCAAACGCAGGTGTTTTAAAGTTAGAAACAAGGTTCTCGATGTTCGGGATATTCTTCTTATCTAAAGGCGCTAATAAGTCCATCTTCGCCATCGTTTTCACCATGTAATCAGATGGCTGAATTAAATCATATGTCGCGCCACCAGCTTGTAATTTCGCAAGCATTTCTTCATTACTTGCATATTTATCGTAGTTAATTTTCACGTTATATTTCTTTTCAAAATCTTTTAAAACTTGCTCATCAAAATTGTCAGCCCAGCTATAAATGTTTAATTCTTCTTTTTTCTCACCACAACCAGCAAGTACACCTGCAGCAAGACTGAAGCTAATTGCTATACCAGCTAATCTCTTCACTAATTTCATCGGTTTATTACCTCCTCGTTCTTTCTATATCATTCGTATTATAAAGGAAGGTGTCCTCCAGAGTTCTCTTCACCGTCTGCACCTTTATTACGGAAAATTTCCGATAGCACCATTAATCCTACAATTACAACAATTAATATTGTAGAAAGAGCATTAATTTCAGGTGATACTCCACGCTTAACCATACTATAAATGTATAATGGCAATGTTGTTGATCCTGGTCCTGATACGAAGAAACTAATTACAAAATCATCAATCGATAATGTGAATGTTAATAATGCGGCTGAAATAACTCCTGGTGCAATTGCTGGAAACGTTACATAACGAAACGTTTGCCACGGCGTTGCTCCTAAATCGTTTGCAGCCTCTTCTAAATCACGTCCCATACCAGAAAGACGTGCCGCTAAAATAACAACAACAAATGAAATACTGAATGTAATGTGTGCAATAATAATTGTTGTTTTTCCAAGTTCCATACCTAATTGACTAAATAGGATAAGTAAAGATAATCCCATTAAAATATCTGGAATTAAAATTGGTAAATATACAAGACCGTTAATGGCCCCTTCAAAACGATATTTGTAACGGTGTAATGCAATAGCAAAAATCACACCAAGAACTGTCGTCACAATTGTCGTTATAACAGCAATCGTCATACTATTTACAAACGCATCAATAACATCTTGTTTTTGAAATAAATCTGTATACCAATGGAGTGTAAAGCCCTCCCATTCCGCATTAATGCGAGAATCGTTGAAGGAATATACCATTAAAACCATCATTGGAAAATACAAAAACAATAAGATTAACCAAGAATAAGAAACTAAAAACTTCTTCATTTTTGCCTATTCCCCTCCGTTTCCATCATATTTATATACTTTCGTTGCACGATAATATAAGTAAATTAACAGAACAGAGAATAGAACAACAATCATAGATAACGCAGAACCAAACGGCCAGTCACGTGAACCTAAGAATTGGTTTTGAATTACGTTTCCGATTAATGCTACTTTCGATCCACCCATAACGTCTGATACAACAAACATTCCGATAGAAGAAACGAATACTAAAATAGAACCAGTTGTAATCCCTGACATCGTCATCGGTACTGTTACATTCCAAAATGCCTTTACTGGTGTTGCTCCTAAATCATAAGCTGCCTCTAGCTTACGCTTATCAAGCTGCTCAATTGCTGCATACACTGGTAAAATCATAAATGGTAATAAAGAATATACCATTCCGAGTATTACAGAAGGCGTATTATATAGAAGATTTAAAGGTTCACTAATAATACCTAATTTCAATAGCAATGTGTTTACAAGTCCTTGTGAACGTAAAATAACAATCCATGCGTATGAACGAACAAGAAAGTTAATCCAGAACGGAATCGTTGCCAATAATAGAAGGATAGAACGATATTTACGATCAACAATTGTAATTGTATATGCGAATGGATAACCGATTAATAAACATAGTACTGTCGTAATAACAGCTATCTTCACTGTTTCCCATAACGTCCCCATATATAATGGGTCAAACACACGTGCTATGTTATCTAATGTAAATTTCATTTCCACTGTCCCGTATGCTCCGCGCTGCATGAAGGCAAATGCTAATACGAACAGAAGTGGAATTAGGAAGAAGAGTAACAGCCATACGACTGTAGGTAATGCGAGTAATTTCCCTTTCTTCAATTTAAGGTCACCTCGTCCTCTTGCTCCCAGCCTACATATACATTATCTCCAATGCTCCACTGCGTTGCTTCTTCAGCAGTTTGGTATGCCATTAGTAATTCCGCTGTTTTCTCCTCACGTACATATAGCTTTTCCATATTTCCAACAAATTCAATATCTTCAATATGTCCAAGATGGTATTCTTTTAAAATTGGCTCTTCAACCGAGCGAACTTTTACATTTTCAGGGCGAACTGCTACGTAGTTTTCCCCATTTTTTACGATATTATTTTCACCGATGAACGTCGCAACAAACAATGTTTTCGGCTTATTGTAAATTTCTTTAGGCGTGCCTACTTGTTCGATATGCCCTTTATTCATAACGACAATGCGATCACTCATACTCATCGCTTCTTCTTGATCGTGCGTTACATATATGAACGTAATTCCTAAATTACGTTGTAAGTTTTTCAATTCACGTTGCAAATCTTTTCTTAACTTAAAGTCAAGCGCTCCAAGTGGCTCATCTAATAGTAATACACGTGGGTTGTTTACAATTGCCCTGGCAATCGCTACACGCTGTTGCTGTCCACCAGAAAGCTTCGTAGGTTTACGATTACGGAACTCCAGTAACTGCGTTAAACGCATTGCCTCTTCCGCACGTTCTTTCTGTTCTGCTGCTGATACTTTTTGCATTTTCATACCGAAACAAATATTTTTTTCAACATTCATATGTGGGAATAGTGCGTAATGTTGGAACACTAAATTCATATGACGCTTGTATGGCGGCAAATCGTTAATCTTTTCATCATCTAATAAAAGATTCCCTTTAGTTGGCGTTTCAAATCCTGCGATCATACGAAGTAAAGTCGTTTTCCCGCAACCACTCGGTCCTAAAATTGTTAAAAATTCTCCTTCTTTAATATCTAAAGAAAGAGGGGGGATAATCACTTGATTTCCAAAATGTTTTTCTACTGCTTCAACTTTAATAATCTTTTTCATTTTCCCGTCCTATCTACCTTAAATTTTAATTTTTATATTCATGAATAAATATTTATGTTCTATAGACTATTTTTTTGTTTCGATCCAAACAAAAATGGTTGTTTAGCAGCGTTCTATTCTATTCTTTATGTAGTATGTTTGATTCATTTTCGCATGATACATATGTCGAACAGAAAAACCCCTTCAGTTGCGAAGGGGTTTTTATCATACGGCTACGCCTACTGATAAACACCATCATCATTTTAACAACTTTCGTATGAATTTTAAAGCACTTTTTGTAGAAGAGTAACGAATTTTCATGTCGAATGCTGTAGATTGGGACAAAATGCTTTTATAATGGGAAAAAGTCCGAAAACTTTGTTCACCATGATAGCTGCCTAATCCACTACTTCCAACGCCCCCAAAAGGTAAATATGGCGTTGCAAGATGATATACGACATCATTTATACATCCTCCGCCATATGAAATATTACTCGTCACTTTCTCTTGCACTTTTCTATCTTCAGAAAATACATATAGTGCTAACGGCTTTGGATGGTGCTGAATCGTTTCAATTACCTCTTCTATTTTGTCATATTCTATAATTGGTAAAATCGGTCCAAAAATTTCATCTTCCATAACAGCACTTTGCCATGTAACATTCGTTAACACTGTCGGCTCGATGTGTAATGTTTCTTTCGTATAATTCCCGCCAATCACAGGTTTACCGTCTTGCAAAAATGTACATAAGCGTTCAAAATGACGCTCACTCACAATCCGCACATAATTGTCATTTTGCAAAGCATCTTTTCCATATTGCTCTGCGATTTCATGTCTTAATGCCTCGATTAACTGCTCTTTCACTGAAGAATGAACGTACATATAATCAGGCGCTACACACGTCTGCCCAGCATTCAAAAACTTGCCCCAAACGATACGTCTTGCGGTTACATCTAGCTTTGCATCTTTATGTACAATACATGGACTCTTCCCGCCAAGTTCTAACGTAAGAGGCGTTAATTTTTTCGCCGCTGCTTCCATCACAACTTTTCCAACACCAACACTACCTGTAAAGAAAATATAGTCAAACGGTTCCTTTAAAAGTGCAGTGCTTTCCTCAGCACCGCCTTCTACTACCGATACAAGCTCTTCTGGGAATAATTCACCTAACATTCTCGTAAGCACTTTTGAAACGTTTGGCGTTAACTCTGACGGCTTTAAAACGACTGTATTTCCGGCTACCAATGCTCCTACGAGTGGTGCAATTGCTAATTGAAACGGATAGTTCCACGGTGCGATAATAAGCGTCACACCATACGGTTCTGGCACTACTTTCCCCTTCGATCCAAAATGAGTAAGAGCTGTGCGAACACGCTTTGGTTTACTCCAAGATGAAATATGCTTCATTTGAAAAGAAATCTCTTTTAGTACATATCCAATTTCTGTTGTAAATGATTCGTGAACTGATTTATTCAAATCTAATTTCAACGCTTGAAAAATCTCATCCTCAAAACGCTGAATCCCTTCATAAAGCTTCTTCAAATTATTCTTTCTCGTCTCTACACTTCTCGTATGTCCTTTATAAAAATATTCCTTTTGTTTATTTACAATAGAGGAATTACTCATTCACTCACCTTCTTCCACTATTTTTATCCAATTCTTTCATTATTTATATAGACTTTATATGTAACAAATTTCTATTCGTAAAGTTACATTATATATGACTTTTTACTTTATATAAAATTCATTGCTCACAAAAAAACTACCGAAAGAAAATCTCTCGGTAGTTTTACTGTATTAACGATATAAACGAACAGCACCTGCAGAATTATCATCAGCTTGTCCTACTACTTCAAACTTCAGACCAAGCTTCGGTAAAATACGTCCTGCATCTGGAATCTGCTGATTAATATACGTTTTAGAATCATCAAACTTCGGTACACCCGCTAAGCCATCATACGTAAACGTTCCACGCGTTGGAGATACAACTTTCCAAGCTGGCGTTTTATCGAATGAGAACGCCGCATCAGCGATTTGGAATCGTGTACTACTCTTAACTGTTGGTTTGCCATTTAAAGTTCCTACAATTGCTTCTGGATGAGAATCAACTACACCAAGGAAACCATGTCCTGGATGTATACCAACCCAGTTATCTGTGTAAGCTGAATCCGCGTACCATACAACCATACCTGTGTTATATTGTGGACCGCGAGCAAATTTCAATGCGTTATCTGAACCCGCATAGTTTCTCCATTCTACATAGTAGTTATGTTTTTTCTTCTCTGTTCCGTTAGATACAACAAAACCATTTAATTTAAATTGTGGTGTACCTTCTGCATCATCAGAGAATGCAACTTTACCATCTACTGTTAATGATGCATTATCAAGAGCGAATCCGTTTAACGCTAAACCACCATCAGTAATGTAATCAAATGTTAATTTCACTTTCTTACCTTTGAACTGACTTAAATCATATGATTTATCAATCCATTTCCCATTTGTCGTAGCTGCATTTCCACTATTTGCTTTCTCACCAATTCTTTCAATTAACGTTTGTTGACCATCCTCTGTTACAGCGTGTACTTCAAGGAAATCGTACTCTGCTTCGATTTCATACAATGATTTGAAATCAAATTTCGCAGTCGTTGCTTTTGTTAAATCGAACAGAGGTGTTTCCATCTTTGTATGAAGATCGTCACCTTTTGTGCTGTAGTAATACTGTTTACCAAATGCAGGCTGAATTCCTTTTACATCTTTATCTGGTAAGTTAACACGAATCAGACCTGGACGATCTGACTTCGTAACACTTTGGTCTAAGTATGTTGCAAGACCGATACCTTTATTTAATTTCTCGTAATCTACTTCTACGATGTTCGCCCAGTTACCACCGATTGTTTTTTGGAAAAACTCTTTATTTTGTGGTGATAAACTCGTTGGCGTTGTTCCTGCGATTTTACCAGCCCAGCTTCCGCCACTCATAATAGACCAAGCTTCAACCGGTTCACCCTCACCGCTATATTGTGTATCATACTCATCCGGAAGACCTAAATCATGGCCATATTCATGTGCGAATACACCAACCGCGCCATCTTCTGGTTCAATTGTGTAGTCGAATGCTGCCATATTTCCGCCCCAATATGGCACTTTCGCTTGTGTACCTTCAATCGGGAATGGTTTTGGTCCAACTGTCCAGCGATGTGACCAAATTGCATCATCACCTAATTTACCACCGCCAGCTTCTTGTCCAACACCCGCATGAATAATCATTAAGTGATCGATTAAACCGTCCGGTTGATTTTGGTTTCCATCACCATTTACATCGTATTGATCGAACTGATCAAACTGTGATAAATCAAGGCCGCTATCTACAGCTGCTTTTAATGCATCTTTTACTAAATCACGTGGTCCTTTTGGTCCTTTATTATCATGACCTGTTGCTGCATCAGCGCCGTAATCAGCTGCTTTCCCTGGAACTGTTAACCATTTTGTAACTGTTCCATCTACAGTGTAACTACCACCAGATTGCTCTTCATAATATTGTTTAAACGTTTCAATTTTACTTCCATCATCTAACGTAAACGGCTCGTTACCGAATAACATTTTTTCATAATGCTCTTTATTAAAATCGTTCGAATACATATAGCCAGGCTCTTTATCAATATTGTTATGTTTGAAATCAGCATACTCTACAAGTAAAACGAGTACTTTGTCTTTACGAACTTCACCGTTATATCCTTTTTGTTTTGCTGGTGAAGTTGGTACTTTACCATTTAAGCCCCCTTTAACTGGACCTGTTCCTGCTGCAGTCCCGTTTGCTGGTTGCTCTGATTTTTCTTTCGTTTCTGCTTTCGCATCTTTCACTTTCTTTAAAAAGTCAGATGCATCTTTCGTAAGTTGGTCCCCATTTGTCGCTTCTTTTCCAGGATTTTCACCCTTTTTCTTCTCTACATACTTTTCGACAGCTTTCTTTGTTTCTGTCTCTGAAGCCGACGAATCAATTACCCCACGTTCTTTTAGCGCATTTGCTAATCTCTCTTCTGGGATTAAGTGATCATCAACTGGGCTTGTAGCTGTCTTGTTCTCCGGCGTTTCAGCATATACAGACTGGCTTCCAGCACCAAACGACAAGCCTAGAACAGCTGTCAAAGCAATTGATGATAACACTTTAAATGGTTTCTTGTTCATCCCTTATTGCCTCCCCTAATATAAAATATGTATTACATACTCTATATTATTAAAAATTCAATATATTTTCAATATTTAGTTATATTATGTAATTTTTTTAATATATTTGTAAAAATTTCATAGTTAGTATACGAATATATCACAATTCAACAATGTTTTCAGAAAATATTGAAAATTTTTGGCAGAAACCTTATAATTTCCATAGAGAGAATTTAATGGGGATTTTATCTTTGTTTCATCTACACAATATTCGATAATTTGATACATAAAATTCGATTAATTATCGTCTACTATGTAGCAGCAATTATGACCAATAATTAGGGAGGAATTACATTTGTACAAAGATAAGACTGACTCACTAGATCAAGAATGGATTGATTTAATACTTGAAGCTCTAGATGCTGGCATTGCCCTGCAAGATATTGAACACTTTTTCCAACGTATGAAGCATACGAGCCAGGCTCAATAGCCTCGTTCTTTTTAACGAAGTTTATGTTATAATAATCACATCATAAGACGACTACATATTGATAGAAAGGTGCGCAAATATGATAGGAGAACGTATAAAACGCCTTCGTTTACAAAAGGGCATTTCACTAACAGAACTCGCCGAAAAAGCTGGTGTAGCTAAATCTTACATTAGTTCTATAGAACGAAATTTACAAAAAAACCCTTCCATTCAGTTTCTCGAAAAAATTTCAGCTGTTCTACAAATTCCAGTTGATACGTTACTTCACGATGAAACAACAACAGAAAGTCATCTAGACTCCGAATGGACACAACTCGTTAAAGATGCGATGAGCTCCGGTGTCTCAAAAGAACAGTTTCGTGAATTTCTTGAATTTACACAATGGAAGAAAAATCAACAATAATATATATGAAAGAGTGCTTAAAACGGGCACTTCTTTTTTTCTTTATAAAAAAAAGCGGGGGAATCCCCGCTTTTTTGATTTATTATTTTTCTTCTCCAGCTGTTTGGTTAGCATTGAATGTCCACTCTAAATTCAATGAATCGCCTTGGAAGATATTTTGATCTTTTTCATTATCTACGAATTCAAACTGTACCCATAGGTAATCCTCTGTGCCAGCCTCTAATCCGCCCTTTTCTCCCCACTCAGGAGCAAAGATGTCTTTAGCTAAAAGATCTGGATCTTTTGTTTGTAGCTCTGCTAAAGTTGTCTCATATACAGGCTCACTTTGCTTATCCCAGTTCCAAAGGAATTTCACTTTAATATGCTTACCGAAGTCTTCACCAGCATTATCGCCTTTTGCATCTTTAACAGTATACTTTGTCGCTAATTTAACGTCTTTAATTGCTAACGTACCACTGTTCTTTAATAAGAACTCTTTCTTAACAGAATCCCCTGGTTTTAAATCTTTAATATCTACAAGCGTTTTAGGGTTTAATGTAAGATCTAACGTCCCAGCTGCAAATGTATTGTTCGATACTTCTTTATCACTAAAGAATGCAAATGTTCCTCCACCAATTAAAGATAACCCCAATGCTGCTGATGCAACTCCCATACCTAATTTCTTTTTCAGACTCACAATCAATTCCCCCTAGCTGTTTTTTGTATTTTTATCTCTTATTTCAAAATAAGAGGTGTAACTAAAACTATATTAGCTTAGCTAATATTTGTTCTTTTTTTAAAACCTTAAGTTCATTATAACGAACAAACCTATATAAATACAACAATATTTTTTTAGTATTTTCAATTATTTTTATTTCTCAATATTGTTTTGATTTTTCAGTTTTTTCAGCTCGTTCCAACACATTTTCTATTAGAAGCACACGAGAGCAAGACAATAAGTGCGAGGATAAATACTCCCTCACACCTATATACATTATTCTCTTTCATGACGATCTCTAAGTCGTGCTAGCCACAATATTATTGGTTAGTTGAAGTAGCATTCTCATTAAATCACTTGCTCAGGCTACTTAGCTGTTTCTGTTTGTTTCTGTTCTTCTACCTTCTTTTTCTCTTCTGCTTTCTTTTGTTCTTCTATCTTCTTTTGTTCTTCTATCTTCTTTTGTTCTTCTATCTTCTTCTGTTCTTCTACTTTCTTCTGTTCTTCTATCTTCTTCTGTTCTTCTGCTTTCTTCTGTTCTTCTATCTTCTTCTGTTCTTCTACTTTCTTTTGTTCTTCTGCTTTCTGTTCTTCTGCTTTCTTCTGTTCTTCTGCTTTCTTCTGTTCTTCTACTTTCTTCTGTTCTTCCGCTTCAATTGCAACATTTAATTGTTGCTGGAGAGCCTGGATCTGTTCATCAATAGCTTGCAAGCTAACTTCTTTCTCAATATAATCGCGCTTCTCTTTTATACTGCGAAAGCCTTCATTCACATATAAAGCTACTTGCTGAATCGACTCATCTTTATTTCCCTTTAATTCTTCTTGTAT
This sequence comes from Bacillus sp. TH25, assembly GCF_016650935.1. NCBI lineage: Bacteria > Bacillati > Bacillota > Bacilli > Caryophanales > Bacillaceae > Bacillus > Bacillus sp. TH25. Next base: position 607,118 of record NZ_JAEKEU010000009.1, read on the forward strand.
TTGATTATAAGGAGTTTCTATTGCAGTATATACATTTTGTAAAGCTTCCTTCTCAGAAGTAATTTTCTCACGTCCTTGCTGCCATACAACAATTGCTTGTTCTATTTCTTCAATAGAAGTAACTTTCAATTTCGCTTTCATTTCTCCATACTCATGTCCAATAAGCTGTTTATGTTGCTCAGCTTGCTCTTTTAACGTATCAACTGTTTTCGGAAATATAATCGCTGTAGAAAGAGTGGCTTCTACTTTCGTTTCGTGAATAAATGAAGCTTCTGTATACGTCATCACTTGAGAGCCTAAATAAAACGTAATAGAGCACATACACGGCAATATAAGCATCCTTTTTAATTTGCGAGGTGTTTTCAGCATCTTAATCTCTCCCATCGAACAATGTGTTCTTTATACAGAACGTTACTTTCATTATAATAAAGACCTGTACAAAATGATAGCCATATCCTAGAAAATACATTCCAATCCACGCTATTTAACTGTAAAAGGGGCTATCAAGGTGATAGCCCCTTTTACATTATATTATCTTTCTGTACCATCTGTTTGTTGTGCATCAAACGTCCAAGTTAAATTTAGTTTATCGCCTTGGAATTCATTTTGGTCTTTTTTATTATCAACAAACTCGAATTTCACTGTAAATTTATCTGACTTACCTGCAGAAATACCTTTTTCATCCCAGAACCAAGCAGATAAATCATTGTCTACCGCTGTAAGTGTGTCACCCTTCAATTTATCTAGCGTTGTTTCTTTTACAATTGTTTCATGCTTATCTACATTCTTTAAGAATGTTACTTTAATATGTTTACCAAAATCATCTTTATTGTCGCCCTTCGCATCGCTTACTTTGTAATCTGTTTTTAGTAAAACTTTTTTAATGTCTAAAGAGCCTTTATTTTCTAGTTTAAAATCTCTTTTAATTGTATCGCCAGGCTTTAAATTCGATACATCAACAACTGTCGATGGGTTTGCCGCTAAATCCAGTGTACCAGCCGCAAATGTATTGTTTGACACTTCTTTATCGCTAAAGAATGCAAATGTTCCTCCACCAACTAATGCTGCTCCTAGTACTGCTGATGCGATACCCATTCCTAATTTTTTCTTTAAAGTCATGTCCAAATCCCCCATAATATATATTTGTCAACTTCCTAATAGGAAGATATAACCAAACTAACTATACGGATTGTTCTACTTTTTTATCTTTCTTTTCTCCGTCGATGCTACGAATAGCGCCAAAAATAGAAATCGCGGAATAACCAAGTAAAAAGACTCCTGGAATAATAAGAAGTAATGCTGCTCCCGCTTTTGAACTCGCATAATTCAGTCCATAACCAACGTATGGAACTGTAATATCTGCATACTTTCCAATTACATTCTCTGCAAGTACTGGTGCTAAATCTGGTCCGTTGTTGTTATCCCCTTTTGTTTCATACATTACTTTTCCATTTGTATCTTTCACACCGATAATACGGTGAGTGATAATTTTGTCATCTTTCTCTTTAAACGTAATAACATCACCTTTTTTATATTTAGAACCATCTTTCGTTGGCTCTATCGCAATGATTGATCCTGTTAAAAATGTTGGTTCCATCGATCCTGAAAGAACGCTCTTAAATTGATATCCCATCACTGTTGGATCACCACCACTCGCTTTTGAAGAAATAACTACAAAAGCTAAACAAACCATTACCGCAAATAAAACAAATGAGATAACGTTGCTAATCACCTTCCAAATTAATTTCATCGTCTCTCTCCCTCTCCGTTGTTTTATATTATTTGAAGTATGCAATATTCATTTCCGTTCTTTAACAAGAACACAAGTAAATAATATAACGAACGATACGGAAATGCAATAAGAAAATTTACAATTATTAGTTAAATTACTTTTGAAATGCATGCAAAAAAGACCGTGACAAAATCTCATCACGGTCTACTAGCAATTTATTTTTCTTCTGATTTCATCCCTTGGTTATTTCGGCGCAGCACTACATATAAAATCGCTCCAAATAATACAATCGCACCTATTCCAACACTTATCACTTTCACATTCGATTCCTTTACTTCAGGTGCAACTGTATCTTTTTTATGCATCGCAAAAGTAACATCTTCTTTCGAAAGAACATTTATAGTCGCAATCGTTTGATTGTTTTTTATAATATCTACCGCACCAACTACTTCACCGCGATGAATTCCTTTTTGGTACAAAGCTTCTTTATCCACTGAATTAACCCGAAAAGCCGTTTTTACATTTTTCCCTTCATCCTTCTTTAACATAAGCTCAGCACTGTTTTCGAGCTCAGAATCAACATCTTTATTTAAATACGTTGTCTTTTGATGCCAACTATGTTTATCTAGTACAGTTTGCTTCGTAAATTGCCCGAAAGAATATTCCGTCATCTGCTTCAAATCTTCATAAATTTCAGGTCTTTGAGAAGCCATTACTACATTTATAATACGATTTCCATCCTTCTCATTTAATAAAACGAGCGTATTGCGCGCTTCATTCGTAAATCCTGTCTTACCACCAATGCTATATGGATTTTCAAAATAAGTAGACTTATTAAAAATAGAAACTGTTTGCGTAGATGTCGTAACCGTCGTTCTTTTCGTATTCATCGCTTGTAAAATTTCAGGATACTTTTGCACACCTCTCGTAATCATCGCCATATCATATGGCGTCGTATAATGATTTGGATCATGCAATCCATTTGGCGTTACAAAATGACTATCTTTAGCCCCTAATTGCTTCGCCCTTTCATTCATCATATTGGCGAAATTTTCAACACTTCCTCCAATATGCTCCGCAATCGCATAGGATACATCATTCGCACTCAGCACCATTAAAATCATAAGTGCAGTATTTCTATTAATAGTCTCACCAGGTTGAAACTCAATTTGATAATTACTCTTCTCTTGATCTAATGCTAATTGTGAAAACGTAAATTGATCCTCTGGCTTCGTATGCTCCATCAATAAAATCGCCGTTAACACTTTCGTCATACTAGCAGGGAACGCACGATGTTGTGCATTTTTGTCGTACAACATATCCCCTGTTTTCGCATCAATCGTAGTCGCAAACTGACTAAAAACATTCGGCCCTTCCGCAGGTGGAGGTGCCACTTGCTCCGGATTTACTCCAATATTCGTCTCAGCATATAACGTCATAGGTGTCAAAAAAAATAAACAAATAACCATAACAAAAACCGAAATTTTCTTAAAATTTACCATATGACTCTCCCTTTTCACTTTACTTTCACATTCTATAAAATAACTCTACCAATCCATATGTAATTTGTATTAAATTGGAAGAATATTCACTATTTTTTACTATATCACACTTTTACGATGAGGAACATAAATATACAACAAAAAATAAGAAGGAATTACTCTTTCTTATCCTTCTCATCAATCAACGAATCTATTAACTTTTGCCCAGCTTCCTCAGCTGTAATCTCATCCGTCATACCCATAAACGACCAACCTTTAGAATCGACCCACTCAACGAACTCTTGTAAAAACTCATCATGCGTCACATCCACATCAAGAATCGAACCATCAATCGAAATCGTTCTATTTCTAGACACACGCATCTTAAACGTTTTTCTTACCATTACAATAATTCTCCCTCTACTCCTGAATATTTATAAATATCTTGTACTTCTTTTATACATGATTTCTTAAAAATTGTAAAAAGGATATATTGGTCAATTTGCATATTAAAAATGAAAATCTCTTATTATATAACCCTCACACTACATTCATTTAGTCATAAATTACGGAATACATCCATATAAAAAAACAAACCAACTTATATTCTATCACACAACTACACTTGACTTTAGTACGATCAAATAGAATATATTAGAAAACACCTTAAAATGAGGAGGAACTCCATGGCGCGTTGTACATATTGTAAAACGAAGTGGAAAGTAAAAGATGTATGGTCGATACTCGTGACATTTGAAAAAGATTGTCCGTATTGTTTCGGAAGACAATATCTATCAAAGAAAACATTGAACGCTATGCCAGAACTTATAAGCTTACCTTTACACTTCTTATTCCCTTTTCTAGTTGATTTAAGCGATAAAGGTCCTTTGGATTGGTATCGGAAATCATAATATAACCGGTTTATTCGAACTCACTTTTCATTAAATTCTCTACTTATATATTCCTTAATACACTACTAGCGTGATTCCAACTATTTTCCCATCAAAACATTAATATAAAATATTGTAAAATTTCAGTTAATTATATATAATTACTTTAGCATAAAGATTAAAAATGCTGTTACATACGCATTTTTGAAGATCCCGTAGCTCAGCAGGGAGAGCGCCACCTTGACAGGGTGGAGGTCGCTGGTTCGAGACCAGTCGGGATCATATGAAAAACCCCTTGATAGTCAAGGGGTTTTCTTTATGTAGCAAATCAATATACTTTTTTAAGAATAAATTTTTTATATACTGTTCAAGATTTGATCAATAGCTCTCTTTTGGTTAACGATTAATTTTTCATATGAAAATAAACTTATGATTTTAAATCTCTTATTAGATTTGAGTCAATATTGTAGACAAAAAAATTCAATCTAAGCTAGCTTTATTTTATTTGATTTACTGCTATTTGTAATATCGTTCACCGTGATATAGCAAAGTGCGATTCTAAACTTGTAATATTATACATATCTTAAAAACCAGTAAATATATCCTTTTCTTTCAACTTATATTCATCTCGATTGAAACATTGCGTAAGATTCTGTGAGACTTCCGGTTCATCAATCGCTAATATTATATTTCTACCATTTTCCCCTACTTCTTTTCCTCAATTCTTGAGAAAGACATAAATTATATCAATCATCACTCTGCGTTGTTCGCCAGAACTCAATTCTTCACTCTCTTCTTGGGAGCTTTTTAAAGTTTTCTTTGAAAAATAGCCTAATACAATAATTTTTATATTTATTTATATATATTTTGTAACAACAAAGAACTACATAGATTAACTATGTAGTCTTTTTAAATATGAATAGGCCAATCTTATTTTTTCCCTAACTTGATTGCCTTTTTTATATTACTGAATGCACCCTTACCATATAATAATACGCCACCGCGGTAAACACGACTCGTTAAACCAATCATCATACATATTGTCGCTAATAGAATCGCTAATGCAAGCGCAATCTCCCATACTGGGATATTGAGGAATCCAATTCGTACGAGCATAACAATAGGAGTAAAGAAAGGTATATAGCTAGTAATGGTAACAACCGTGCTGCTTGGATTTGACATTCCATAAAGTGCGATATACAAAGCAGCAATTAACATAAATGTCAGCGGCATAACAGCTTGAGAAGATTCCTCTATACGACTAATAACAGAGCCGAGTAGACAAGATAATGAGCCATATAATAAGAATCCTAATGTGAAGAATAGAATCCCATAAAACACTAGAGTAGGAGCAACAGAATTTAAATCAATACTATTTAAAATATCATTTTTCGATTCATTAATTGCTGTTTTATACCCTACAGTTGCGACCAAGCCCCAAATTATTATTTGTGTAATACCTGCCAACAATGTTGAGAAGAGCTTCGCATATAAATGTTTTGTAGGCGAAATACTTGAAACAACTAACTCCATTACACGAGAAGATTTTTCTGTTGCAACATCTGTAGCTAATTGTGCAGCATACATTAATATCATTACATAATTTAGCATGATAAAGGTATTAATTAAAATTCCTACACCCTCTGTATGTTCTCCATCTTTAACCTTATCTGAAACAGTTTTGGTTTGTATTTCTACTGGCGTTGTTAACACCTTTAATTCATCTTGCGATAGATTCAATTGCTGAGCGAAATTAGAAGATTGTATTTGAGATAAAATAGTTTGAACCTTGCTAACATCTTGCTGATTTACATCTGTCTCAGTTATATACGTAGCCTTTAGTTGTTTATTATCCAATTCCTCTACAACGATTGCATATGTATAATCACCATTTTTAACACCTGATTCTGCTTTTGGTTTATCCGTACTACGCTTAACATGTATCTTACTATCGACATTTTTAAACACTTGATTAATAGTTGTATATAATTCTTCTTTTTCTGTAACAACAACAACTTGATCGTCCTCGTTACCTGCAAAATAGTTATAAATCTTGTCAAAATTTATCAATCCTATAATTAACATAGAAATTATTATTGTAATAGCAAAATATGATTTTGATTTCACCTTAGATCTATAGTTTTGTAAAAAAATTGTCCAGAAACTACTCATGTTGCGCACCTACTTTCGCGATAAAGATATCATTTAATGTAGGCTCTTCTACTGCAAACTTTTTAACATACCCTAACTTCGTTATTTCTTTAAATAAAACATGCGAAACTTCTTCATATGAAATTTTAAGAGTAACTGCATTCTTACGTTTCTTCATACTTTCTACACCTTTTATTTCTTTCAAATGGTCAAAGTCATGATCGCCAACGATTACAACATTCTTTTTACCAAAATCACTTTTAATTTTTGCAATGTCTCCCTGAACAACAGGTACTCCTTTGTGCATGATACAAATGTGTTGACATAACTCTTCCACATGTTCCATACGATGTGAACTAAAAAGAATGGACGACCCTTGTTTTTGCATATCAAGAACGGCTTCTTTTAACATTTCAACATTTACTGGGTCTAAACCACTAAATGGTTCATCTAAAATTAAGAGTTCAGGCTTATGTATAATCGCTGTTATCAGCTGAATTTTTTGCTGATTCCCTTTTGAAAGTTCTCCTACTTTTTTGTTCAGATTCTCAGTTATATTAAAACGCTCCAGCCAATAGTGAAGTTCTCTTTCTGCATCTTTACTTTTCATGTTCTTTAGTTTTGCAAAAAAGTTAACTTGTTCTTTGACAGTCATTTTCGCATAAAGCCCACGTTCTTCTGGTAAATACCCAATCTTATCCGTAACATCATAATTTATAGGTTTACCATTCCATGAAATAGTTCCGCTTGTTTTTGATAAAAGCCCAAGTATCATTCGAAATGTAGTCGTTTTACCTGCCCCATTTCCGCCCAAGAATCCAAATATTTCACCTTTTGGTATCTCGATATTCAAATTATTCACTGCAACATGTTCGTCAAATTTCTTTATTAAATCTTTAATTAGTAAACTCATTATCCACACCCTTAATTCCCAAGATGATTTATTTATACAATTGTATATCCATAGTCAACAACAATATTTTGGCCCCTAATGGCATCGCTTTTATCAGACATTGAAAATAAGATGACGTTTGTAACATCTGAACTTCTAACAATCTCCCTATATGGTATTTTTTTCAACAACTTATTTCCTTCAAAAATCATTCATTACCAACAAATGTTATATTTTTCATTATAAGGTTAGCATAAGATTTAGAATAACCAATATGCAATTTTGCATATTTTAATATTTTTATAAGGTATTTCTTTGAAAAAATTTTCGTTATGTACTTTAAAACAACCTATAGGCACATTTAAGCTGCTCAATAGATAAATCATTCGTTTCTATTTTTTCAAAAGTTCCTGCTTTCCATCTCATAACGCTCACTACTCTCTATTAAAAATTTGTTTCTTCATTATTATAGTACTTACTTTAACATCGGCCTTACTACTCTACATTCTTCACTCTTAGGTTCTTTTACGAGTATAGGCGGCCTTTCATCCGCTTCTTCTAAAATCATTTCAAATACTTCTGTTTTTTCTTGTAATATGTTGGATTCGCTATCTTTAGTAGGCTCTTTGATTGTTTCAATTTTCTTCGTCACTTCTCCAAGTTTTTGCCCGGCTTCTTCTGCTTTGGCAGGTTCATTCGTAACGTAGTATTCATGCCCCTCCTATACTAATATAGGTGGAACGTGTTCTCATTTTTTACATATTATATAAGTAATACTAGCTATAAGTAGTAGACATGTTAATAAAAAGAAGATAGCTTTTTTGTTCATATACTATTCTCCTTACCTATCATTTCATTGGATTATATAATAGGAAATATAGTCACTAAATAGTTTTTATGGTATTTTTTAGTATTAATTTCAAATAGAAAAACCTTACTATAAAGTAAGGTTCCGTTTTTAAGTTCTATAATGTTTTATTAATTAAAACGATCATTACGATAATCGCTATAAACATAACAACTAAACAGCCAATCATTTTATAAAATCCTCTTTTCGTTAACGTTCCGCCTTGAACGTCTTTACGAATAAATAAGAATACCGCTAAAAATAATACAAGCCCCATGCCAAAAGCATACATCATTTGCATATGTTAATCTTCCTTTCTCTTTTACATCTTAATATCTTTTCGATAAAACAACAAACGATATAAAAACTGTACTCATCGTGAGTGCCATTAGTATGTTCAATAGTTCAGTAGCAGATAGTGTAAGTATTTTTAAGTTTAAGCCGATAGAGAAAAGAAGGTAATACGCTGTTAATGCAAAAAAGGTCACGAACATTCCTTTATAACGAATGAGTTTCATCCGCTCGTCTTTTTCTTTAAATTGTGGGTGTAAATAACTTAAGCAGAAACTCATAATCATCATTGCAAGCAATGGATAAGTTATAGCCGGCGGTGCGGAATGTGTCATTACGCCCGTTAGTACCATAAATCCACTCATAAACAGAAAAATAATTCCCATAATTACAAAGTACTTTTGTGAATAATTCATCCTTTCTCCCCCTCTTCTTTTCCTTCATGAATAAATACATGTTCTATCGTTGTCTGAAATGTTTTCGCTATTTCAAATGCTAACGGAAGTGATGGATCATATTTCCCCTTTTCAATCGAGATAATGGTTTGTCTGGAAACTCCAAGTTTCTCAGCCAATTTTTCTTGAGATAGTCCAAGTTTTTTTCGGTATTCGACCATTTTATTTTCCAAGGAAATTTCTCCCTCCTCCCTTATATCGAGTATATATGTAAAGGGAACTTTACGTCAAGGTTCCTTTACATTCTTTTGAATTATTTTGCATTCTATTTATATAGAAGAAATTTTTTCAAATTCAGCACGTCTATTTTGAAATGAAACATGGAACAATGTATATAGCCGTTACTATATTTCCTCCCCGCTTTTGTGAAAATTTAATATCTCCATATTTGTTTTATCCTTTTAAAATATTTCATTCTTCTCTTTATTGGGTGATGTGCGCTATTATTTTTACGTTGTTTTTCGCCATATTTATAGAAACTAACGGTTTATGAAGCATTTTTTATGTATAGCCACTTTTTTTGTAGAAATCCTTCATTTTCCTTTCGATATTTAACACTATCGAGATAAAGTTTATGGTAAATTCATAATTTTTTATTTTTTATACTATATTCCGTTATATTGTTGTATAATATCAATGAAAGCGCTTATTATTCCAATATACATAATTCGAACTAAGTTTTATCGAAACATTCTGATAGTTATACTTATATTTAAATGCAACAATTATAGTTATTAATGTAGGTATACCAAATATATCCACCCCATTTTCCCGTGAAATTACTTTATAACATGAAAGATTAACTTGGGTGATAAGTTATTGTGAATGTTTTTTTACAAAACAGATAAGTAATAGTGTTTGGTATTATGTAAATTATTGTAATAACATAAGAGTAAAGAAAAACATTTACATTGATTATTGGTTCATCAATTATTGAAAAGAGCAAAATGCACCTTTTTGTATGGAAAAAGGATTATATGCATTGGGAGGTTTAAACAAATGACGAGGAAGAATACAACGACAAACCCTTGGGCCAAGTTCCATGGTCCGAACCTTGGTTATGTTATTGAACAGTATGATCTTTACGTAACTGGAGCAGGTTCTGTTGATCCGGAATTACAAGAGCTTTTTGAAATTTTTGGAGCTCCTTCGTTTCAAGAGGATGTCGTAACAGGGGACAACACAGCAACACATTTTTCTCCTCAAAACACAGGGAACATTGAAAAGATTCTTAAAGTCGTTCAACTTGTTGAACAGATTCGTTCTTTCGGGCATACATTGGCTCACATTAATCCGATGGAAGATGTTGCAAACGGACAATCTCTTATCGAGAAAACAATGAACGAACTGAGCGATGCTGACTTGAAAGCGATTCCAGCAAAAACAGTATGGCAAGATGCACCAGAGGGTATTCACACTGCACTTGATGTAATTCATAGATTAAAAGACGTTTATACAAAATCTTTAGCTTATGAATTCTCACATATACAAGATAGTGAAGAACGCGCGTGGTTGCATCAAATGGTGGAATCAAATTCATTGCGTCAACCATTATCAAATAAAAAACGAACTGCTCTTTTAAAACGTTTAACTGCTGTTGAAGGTTTCGAGCAATTCTTGCATAAAACATTCGTTGGTCAAAAACGTTTCTCAATAGAGGGCGTTGATATGCTTGTACCTGTACTAGATGAAATTGTTTCTGAAGGTGCTAAAGGCGGCGTAGAAGATGTCATGATTGGTATGGCTCACCGTGGTCGTCTAAGCGTACTCGCTCACGTATTAGAAAAGCCATATAATCACATGTTTGCAGAATTCAAACATGCAAAAATAGAAGGTGCAGTGGCAAATGCTGGCTGGACTGGCGATGTGAAATACCATTTAGGTAGAGAACAAGTCGTTGGTAATGAAGAGGTTAGCACTCGTGTTACATTAGCAAATAATCCGAGTCATCTTGAGTTCGTTAACCCTGTTGTTGAAGGTTTCGCACGCGCAGCTCAAGAGAATCGTAAAAAATCTGGTCTTCCAGAACAAGATACTACAAAATCATTCGTAATTTTAGTTCATGGTGATGCTGCATTCCCTGGTCAAGGTGTTGTGTCTGAGACACTCAACTTAAGTAGATTGAATGCATACCAAACTGGCGGAACTATTCATGTTATCGCAAATAATGCAGTCGGCTTTACGACTGATAGCTATGATTCTCGTTCTACTAAATATTCAAGCGACCTTGCAAAAGGTTTCGATATTCCGATTGTTCACGTGAATGCTGATGATCCGGAAGCTTGTCTTGCTGCTGCAAACCTTGCGATCCAATATCGTACGCTGTTCAAAAAGGACTTCTTAATCGATTTAATCGGTTACCGCCGATATGGTCATAACGAAATGGATGATCCAGCAGTTACGCAACCACAAGTGTACAAAAAAATTAAAAATCACCCAACTGTAAGAGCAATTTATGCAGATCAATTACAATCTGCTGGCGTTCTGAATGCAGATGAGGTTGAAACAATTACTCAGTTTATACAAGAAGAATTAAAGGCTGAATACGCACAAGTGCCACCAGCTGATACGAGTGCTGCAACAATTCACGTTAAAGTTCCAGAAGTTGTTGCAAAAGGAATCCAGCCGATTGACACTGGTGTTTCAATTGAATCACTTCGTGCAATTAACGAAGGACTATTATCTTGGCCTGAAGGCTTTAACGTATATCCAAAAGTGAAGAAAATTCTTGAGCGCCGTAAAGATGCTCTTGAAGAGAACGGTAAAATTGAATGGGCACTTGCTGAATCGTTAGCATTCGCTTCTATTTTGCAAGAAGGTACGCCAATTCGTTTAACTGGTCAAGATTCACAGCGTGGTACATTCGCGCACCGTCATATCGTATTACACGATACTGATACAAACGAAACATATTCACCATTACACCGTTTACCGAACATTAACGCATCATTCTCTGTTCATAACAGTCCGTTATCAGAAGCTGCTGTTGTTGGTTACGAATATGGTTACAACGTATTTGCTCCAGAAACTCTTGTTATGTGGGAAGCTCAATACGGTGACTTCTCAAATACTGCGCAAGCATTATTTGATCAATATGTTTCAGCAGGAAGAGCAAAATGGGGTCAAAAATCTGGTTTAGTTCTTCTATTACCACACGGTTATGAAGGTCAAGGGCCAGAGCACTCTAGTGCACGTCCAGAGCGTTTCTTACAATTAGCTGCTGAGAACAACTGGACAGTTGCAAACTTAACGAGCGCAGCACAATACTTCCATATCTTGCGCCGTCAAGCATCTATCTTAGGAACAGAAGCGGTTCGACCATTAGTAATTATGACGCCGAAAAGCTTATTACGTCACCCACTTACACTTTCTACAGGTAGTGAGTTAAGTGAAGGGCGTTTCCAACCTGCTTTAGAACAAGGAAACCTTGGTGCGAAACCAAACAAAGTAAAACGTCTTGTTTTAAGTACAGGTAAAATGGCAATTGACTTAGCAGCAGAAATCGAAAGTGGTAAGCATGAGTACAGCCTAGATGAAGTTCATATGGTTCGTATCGAGCAGTTGTACCCATTCCCTGCTGAAAAAGTTCAATCTATTATTAAACGCTTTAAAAACTTAGAAGAAATCATTTGGGTTCAAGAAGAACCTCGTAATATGGGCGCATGGCATTACATGGCTCCAATTCTGTTCGAACTAGCTGGGGATAACGTGAAAACAGGTTACATTGGACGCCCGGATCGTTCTAGCCCATCTGGTGGCGATCCATTCGCTCACAAAGCTGAGCAAGAATTAATCGTTGCACACGCTTTAGATGTGAAGTACAACTTCCGTCAAGATAAACAAGAAATTGAAGTTTTCAGCAACTGAAAGTAACAATGAGTTTTTCAGGCTTGGCTGTGGCAGATAGTCTGCCACAGCCAGGCTAACAAATGGAGATTACCAAAGATTAAAGAAGATAAAACACACCGTTAGGCAAATAAGGGGAGGACATTTAAAATGATCGAAATTAAAGTACCTGAGCTTGCAGAATCTATTTCAGAAGGAACTATTTCACAATGGCTTATCAACGTAGGCGACAAAGTTGAGAAAGGTGGCAGCGTTGTTGAGCTTGAGACTGACAAAGTCAATGTAGAAATCATTGCAGAGGATTCAGGTATTGTATCGAAGTTACTAGGCGAACCTGGAGATACAGTTGAAGTTGGCGCTACTATCGCAATTTTAGATGCAAACGGCGCAGCAGTTGCAGTAAGTACACCAGCTCCATTGGCTGAGCAACCAAAACAAGAAACTACTGAAGCACCGAAAGCAGCAGCTCCAAGTGCTGAACAAAATAAAGCGTTGCAAGGTTTACCAAATACAAATCGTCCTATCGCATCACCAGCTGCTCGCAAAATGGCTCGTGAATTAGGAATCGATTTAAACGAAGTACGTAGCACAGATCCACTTGGACGTGTGAGACCACATGACGTACAAGCTCACGCTGCAGCGCCAAAAGAAGCACCAGCTGCTCCAAAACAAAGTCCGGCTCCAGTTGCAAAAACTGAATTCGAAAAACCAGTTGAGCGTGTGAAAATGTCCCGCCGCCGTCAAACAATTGCAAAACGTCTTGTAGAAGTTCAACAAACATCTGCAATGTTAACTACATTTAACGAAGTTGATATGAGTGCAATCATGGAATTACGTAAAGAACGCAAAGATGCTTTCGAGAAAAAACATGATGTACGTCTTGGCTTTATGTCATTCTTCACAAAAGCAGTTGTTGCAGCATTAAAACAGTTCCCATTATTAAATGCTGAAATTCAAGGCGACGAGCTTATCATTAAAAAATTCTATGATATCGGTATTGCAGTAGCAGCTCCAGATGGATTAGTTGTTCCAGTTGTACGCGATGCTAACCAATTGAACTTCGCTGAAATTGAAAGCGAGATTCGTAATTTAGGTCTGAAAGCACGCGATAATAAACTTTCATTAAAAGAGCTACAAGGTGGTACATTTACGATTACAAACGGTGGCGTGTTCGGTTCTCTAATGTCGACACCAATCCTAAATAGTCCACAAGTAGGTATTCTAGGGATGCATAAAATCCAAGTACGTCCAGTTGCGATCGATAACGAGCGTATGGAAAACCGTCCAATGATGTACCTTGCACTATCTTACGATCACCGTATTGTTGATGGTAAAGAAGCAGTTAGCTTCCTTGTTGCTGTTAAAGATATGCTTGAAGATCCAAAATCATTATTATTAGAAGGTTGATAGATTATTAATCTATTAAAGGCTGTAGAATGAATCATTCTACAGCCTTTTTTCATTATGTTCATACGGGACAAATCACACTACATAGACTAATAATGTATGCCTAAAACGTAAGGGGGATAAACATGAATAACCTTCCAGTTCATGCAAAACTTAAAGCAAATAAGGATACTTTCTTCCTCCCCGATTCAAACGGGGGTGTTTACTTTCGAAATAACTCCAGTTCATTCCGTATGGATGGTGATGGAATTTATGACTGGATTGAGAAATTAATGCCTATGTTTAACGGTAATCATTCTTTGACAGAAATAACCGATGGTCTCCCTCTCCCCTATCAAAATCGTGTATTTGAAATTGGAGAGATTTTATATGAAAATGGTTTCGTTCGTGATGTAAGCCAAGATGCTCCCCACGAATTAAACAGTGCATTACTCGACAGGTATGCTTCGCAAATTGAGTTTTTAGAAGCTGATTCCCATTCAGGCGCGTTAAAATTCGAAACGTACCGCGCAGCAAATGTGCTTATAATTGGTTCTGGCGATATGCTTACTTCACTAGTTTCGTCTTTATTAGAATCTGGTTTACCTACATTTCATTATCTTGTTACAGATCGTGCTGAAACAAACTACGATCGAATTCATGAACTAAGCGAACGTGCATATGCAAATGATAACAATGTACTTATTCAAGAAATAGATATTACAATTGATCTTCCTTTACATGAAGTATTCGAGCCTTTCGACTGGATTTTATACGTTTCCCAAAATGGAGATATTGAAAGTTTAAGAGCAATCCATACTATTTGTAGAGAGTTTAAGAAAAATTTCATACCAGCTATTTGCTTATCAAGAATTGGTTTAGCTGGACCTGTCGTAACTGCAGACCGTGAAGAATGCTGGGAATCAGCTTGGCATCGTCTACACGAAACTACTTTACAAAGTGAAAATCCATCTGAACCTTTCTCACCAATTACATCTGCAATGTTAGCAAATATTATCGTTTTTGAGTTATTTAAACATGTCGCTGAAGATTCACACAGGCAGCATAATCCTCAATTCTTTTTATTAAACTTGGAAACACTTGAAGGAAAGTGGCACCCTTTCATAAAACATCTTCTCGCAACCGATGAAATCTTTACAATTGATACGGTGCAAAATCTTCAAGAAAACCTTGCCCATCGTTCCGGACAATATACTTCAACTGAACTTTTTCGTTTTTTTGATACGTTAACTTCTAAAGAAGCTGGCATATTCCACATGTGGGATGAACAAGATTTACACCAATTACCTTTATCACAGTGCTATATTCAAGTTGCAAATCCATTATCAGACGGACCTACCTCTCCTCTTCCTACTATAGCTTGCGGTGGATTAACTCATAATGAAGCACGCCGTGAAGCTGGTTTAACAGGCGTTGAAATATATGTAGCTGAAATGATTCATCGTCTTATCCCCGAACATACTGATATCGGTATTGGTGCTGGGGAAACGATGACAGAAGGTGTATACCGAGCACTACAAAAACATTTAAATAATAAGTTATATGAACGCCAATCACATATGCTAGAGGAGATTACAGAGCTTGATTTAACCGAAATTTATGATAAACATTGCAGGTTTTACTACGATGCTCTCTCTACAATTCATGAAATACCTAAAGTAGGAATGAGTGAGGAGTTACTTGGTTTTCCTGTCGTTTGGATCGGTATAAATGATAGATGGTATGGTGCGGCAAATATTAATATAACACTCGCGTTAAGAAATGCTCTGCAACAAGCACTCCTTCATATTCAAAATGAAGAGATTCCTTATAAAGCTAATATGTTACCAGAATCATCCATCGTTTTATATAGTACGGATTCTGTTAGAGTAGCAATACAAGAAGAGGAAGAAATTCCAGGCGTACAGTCTTTACAAGTTGCTTTGCAAAATTTAGCGGAAAACAATTTTTATCCATTCGTTTTTGATTTAGCTATTGAGTCATTTTTAAGAGACAACTTAGACGGTGTATATGGGGTATTAATTGCAAAGGAGGATGGCCAATGACTCAAAACATATTACTTATAGGAGATGGCCTACTCACAGAATATGTACATGAGCAATTGTGTAAGCAATATTCCCTCATCCGCCAGCATACAATTACAGAAGCTCTCCCTGAAAACATTCATCTTGCTCTCGTCTTACATGACGGGTCTCCTTCTTCCGTACATCATGATGCTGAGCTTATCTTTCGCTCAAATAATATTCCGTGGCTTCGCGCGTTTACTTCGTTTGGTGAAGGTGTTATCGGTCCTTTCGTGAAGCCTTTTACAACTGGATGTTCCCACTGCGCTGATGGACGCCGGTTTATAGCTGGCTTTGATCAAAAAGAAATGTGGGAACTACAACGAAAATATGCATTAAAAGCAGAGAACGTGACGAGGCGCGATGTACGCGCCACCCAAAATGGAATGTTACAAATGTGCCAGCTCATTCATGCTGAAACAGAGAAGATATTAACTAACAAACATTCTTCTATAGACAATGAACTCATTTTACTGGACTTACAAACGTTACAATGTACCCGGCATTCGTTTCTTCCAGACCCTCTCTGTCCGGTATGCAGCAATTTGTCTGACGATACAGCAGATGCAGCACAAATTTCTTTACAACCAAGTTTGAAAACGAGTACTGAAACGTATCGCTGTCGTTCCATTCATGAGCTAAACACATTTTTAACGAGAGACTATTTAGATTACCGGACTGGTATTTTAAACGGCCAAATGCAACATTCTTTATTACCGTTTGCTGATGTCATTATAAACATGCCATTACTGTTCGGAAATGAAGGTGTCGCGGGCCGAACTCATTCATTCGCACTTAGTGAAGCAACCGCTATTTTAGAAGGATTAGAACGATATTGCGGTATGTCGCCTCGTGGGAAAAAGCCAAATGTGCATGGTAGTTTTCATGAGCTAGAGCATATTGCACTGAACCCCCTCACACTCGGTGTGCATACAAATGAACATTACAATCGTGATAGTTTTCCATTTAAGCCGTTTGATCCTGATTATGAGCAAAACTGGGTATGGGGATACTCTTTATCACAAAGCAAGCCACTTTTAGTTCCAGAATCAATCGCTTATTATAGCCTTGGTCAACGAGATGCTTTCGTATATGAAACATCAAATGGATGTGCGATTGGTGGTAGTTTAGAAGAGGCAATTTTTCACGGCATTTTAGAAATTGTAGAGCGTGACGCCTTTTTGCTCACTTGGTATGCCGAATTACCTCTTCCCCGCCTTGATCTTAGTTCAGCAAATGATACGGAATTACAACTAATGATCCAGCGGTTACGCACGATTACCGGGTATGAATTACATGCTTTTAATGCGACGATGGAACATGGTATCCCGGGCCTATGGGTCATTGCAAAAAATACGCGTGAAAATGGAATGAACGTTGTTTGTGCAGGAGGCTCTCATTTAGACCCAATCCGAGCTCTAAAGAGTGCAATTCACGAAATAGCAGGCATGTTACTTATAACAGACGATGAGCTCACGCAAAAAAGAGAGCATTATGAAAACTGCTTACAAGATCCTTATCTCGTTAATAACATGGAAGATCATAGTATGCTGTACGGATTGAAAGAAGCGGAAGAACGTCTTCACTTCCTTTTACGTGAAGATGCTCCGGTGCAAACGTTCCAAGAAATGAATGCATTACAATCATTTGATATGGATTTAACATCTGATCTTCATCAACTTTTAAACAGGTTACATCAATCTGGACTTGAAGTAATTGTTGTAGATCAAACGGTCCCCCTTATAGAAAAGAACGGCTTACATTGTGTAAAAGTCATTATTCCAGGCATGTTACCGATGACGTTTGGCCACCATCTCACTCGGGTTACAGGACTGGATAGAGTGTATACCGTACCGATGACACTTGGATATAGGGCTGAGCCTTTAACGAATGAATGTTTAAATCCACACCCGCATCCGTTTCCATAATTCATAGCGAGGGGGAATTTTGATGCAACTGGATACTTTTTTACATCATCTCCATTTTTCTATTAATGAAATTATGTCGTCCGATAAAGAGACTGATTGGGAAGACGCACCACTTCCTTATAAATTATATCGAAATTTACCAGTCATCCCTCTCTCTTTAGAAATCCCATTAACTTTGCGAAATTCTTCTACTAAACCTAACTTAGAGGAAATCGGTCATTATCTTTGGTACTCATTTGGTTTAACACAATTATGTCAGCCTACTACTAACCTAGAAAATAATAAAACAACGACTCTATTTCGAAGATTCATCCCTTCTGGGGGTGCTTTATATCCAAATGAATTATATATGTATTTAAAAATTGATCATTATCCAGACGGCATTTACCATTACGACGCCGCGCATCACCGTCTTATCTTACTTCGCGAAGGAAATTTTGATTCTTATCTTACAGAAGCACTCGGCAATCGTTGCAACATACATTCTTGTTTTGGTGCTGCATTTGTATCCACTATGTTTTGGAAAAACTTCTTTAAATACAATAACTTTTCGTATCGTCTGCAAGGATTAGATAGTGGTGTTCTAATCGGGCAATTGCTTGAATGCGCAAAACAATTCGGTTATACAAATGGTGTGTATTTTCAGTTTCTAGACCGGGCAATTAATCATTTACTTGGACTGTCAGAAGGTGAAGAAAGTGTGTATGCTGTTCTTCCTTTAAGTACAGAACCAAGTGCAGATTGGTTTCACAACAATCATCGTGAAAATAAAACAGTTACTTCTCATGACTTGTTGCAACAAATCCCGCCGTTAACACATGAGCATTTCGTTCGTTCAAAACATGTAGATGACTATCCGATGATAAAAAAAATAAACACGGCATCTATGATTGAATCCACCGAATACTTTCAAACATTAACACATGCAGAAAATTATCAATATAGTTCACATACTGTGCAGCTACCGCAAGCAGAGCGTTTATCGTATGATTTCTTACATCTTTGTAAAAAACGATATTCACCTGATTCTGACTTCATTTTAACGAAATGGGATGCAGCCGAGCTCGCTACTCTACTACAAGAAGCGAGCCTCTCTTTCCCTTATTACAACGATCTTGATGGCAAGTATGTAAATGAAAACGCACGGGTCTCATTATATGGATGTTTTTATAACGTAAAAGACATAGAAAACGGTGCTTACGCTTATAACAGTAGGACACATTCCATACAGCCAATACAGCATGGAGACCTTCGTTATTCTCTTCAGTCCAGTATGACGGTGGATAACGTAAATCTTTTTCAAGCACCACTTTGTCTACATGTAATCGGAAATAAAGATTACTATAAAAACAAATTAGGTTATAGAGGATATCGAATTCATCAAATGGAAGCTGGCATGCTCGTTCATAAACTCGTTTTTGCAGCGACTGCGATGGGAATGGGTGGGCATCCGTTACTAAGTTTTGATACAAATTCATGTGATCAATTGTACGGGATTGATGCTGGAAAAGAAACGTCACTTATTCAAATTCCTGTTGGGGCGTATCGAGCGCGTAATTGGCTAAAAGGGTCCTTGCATAATTAGAAGCACGCCGATTAATGGCGTGCTTTTTTTGAAGGAGTTAGATTATTAAAAGCGAAATAAATACATATTCTTATATAAAAGGAGAGTTTGAATTGAGTATTTTAAAAAGATTAATCGAGCAAGCGAAAAATCCTCGCGGGACAATTGGTTCCTCTATGCTTTGCATTATGAATGCTGCGCATACGAGACTAACAAATTGGGCTTTACAAAAAATACATATACGTGAAAATGCAGTTATTTTAGATATTGGTTGTGGGGGTGGTAAAACCATACAGACTCTTTCAAAACGAACTCCGCTTGGGAAAACATACGGGATCGACTACTCCAATCAAGCTGTTGAAAACTCAAAGAAAGCAAATATGAAGGATGTCAATGCAGCGAAAGTAATTATTCATCAAGCAAGCGTCTCCTCTATTCCATATCATCCGGACTTCTTTGATCTCATTACCGCTTTTCAAACCCACTACTTTTGGCCTGATGTTGCGAATGATATGAAAGAAGTATTTCGCGTCTTAAAACCGAATGGATCCTTTTTACTAGTCGCTGAAACTTTCAAAATCCAATATCATATGGATAAATTTAAGACGACCGAAGAATTAGTAAACCTTTTTTATAAGACGGGATTTACAAGTGTGAAATGTTACGAAGAAAGAGGGTGCCTTTGTTTAATAGGAAATAAGTAAAAAAGCAGACCATTAGGGGTCTGCTTTTTACTAGATTACTTTAAAAACACTCTTAATTTGTCTTGCAAATAACCAGTTTTTCGTACCGTAGTTATCATTTAGACTATCTAAATTAATAGCTTTCCCGTTAGAAAACTTAAGTTCTAACGTTGTATTTTTGTCATTTGTTTTTAAGTTACTATTTGTAATGGCTTCATACTTCAATTTTTCAATTTCAATATATTCTTCTTTTTCTTGTCCGATCACGACATGGTCTTGGAAGAAGAACAATACTTCTACTTTCTTACCGAAACAAAATACATTTTTCGTATAAATTAATGTCGCGTTATCAAGTCCGACACATACTTCTTTCATCTCTTCAACAACGTTTCCTAAGTCTTCTTCGTTTCTTGCATTTGATTCAGCAATCCATTCTTCGATTGTGTTCATGTTAATTGCCATACTGTGCCCCCTGATTCGTTCATTGCTTTATTAAAAAATAAATACTATATGACAATATAAGCGAAACGTACTATGTTTTCAAGGGTGAACGGTATATTCGAAATAAAGTGAAACTTTATTTATTCCCCTTTTACAAAAAAATAGCACTTAAAAAGTGCTATTCCGCTCGCCTTGCTGCTTGTTGAATTGGATCCCAAACGCTGTTATATGGTGGTGCGTAACTTAAGTCGACATCTTCTAAATCGTGAATACTCATTTTATTGAAAAGTGCCATTGCGATAACATCAATACGTTTATCTACACCTTCTTCTCCAATTACTTGTCCGCCTAATAATTGTTTCGTATCGGCGTGATATAGTAATTTCAAGTGAAGTGGCGAAGCACTCGGGTAATAGCCTGCCATATTGGTTGAATCTACTTTGACCGTCTTATACGGGATGTTTAGCCCTTTCGCTTCTTTTTCATTTAAGCCTGTTCTTGCAAGCGTCAGATTCATAAATTTAATAATGCCTGTGCCTAACGTACCTTTAAATGCTCTTCGTTTATCAACCATATTGAGTCCGGCAAGTCGCCCTTGTTTATTCGCAGTCGTTCCGAGCGGGATGTGATCATGAATTTCCTTTATAACATGGTAATGTGTTGCACAGTCTCCGGCCGCGTATACGTCTTTCACATTTGTTTGCATATAAGCATTTACTTCAATTGCACCTTTATGAGTTTTACGTATATTTGTTCCTTCAAGAAAATCAGTATTTGGCTGTACACCGACAGATACTAAAACGAGATCTGTTTTATACGTCCCTTTATCTGTTTCAATTTGTTCCACTCTTTCTTTTCCTTTAAACGCTTTTACATTCTCATTTGTTAAAATTTCAATATTATGTTTGTCTGCTTCTTTATGTATATATTCCGCCATATCGGCATCATAAATTGTGCCAATATGATCGTTTCGCTCAATCATTCTTACTTTCTTTCCTAGTTCTACAAATGTTTCTGCCATCTCTAGACCAATTGCACCGCCGCCAATAATCGTTACGTGCTCAACGCTATTTGTTTGTAGCGTGTCTACTATACGCTCAGCATCCGGAATTGTTTTTAAAAGATGAACACCTTGTAACTCTTTACCTTCCCAATCCGGCATAACAGGGCGTACACCAGTCGCAATTAATAAACGGTCATATGAAAATTCAAATACATCTTTTGTCTTCGTATGCTCTGCATACACAATTTTCTTTTCCGTATCTACTTTCGTTACTTCATGACGCACTTTTGCATCAATCCCATATTTATCACGAAACGTTTTTACATCGCGTGCAATTAACTTTTCAGTAGAGGCGATAACACCACTAATCACATACGGTAATCCGCACTGAGCGTATGAATAGATTTCACCTTTTTCTAACGTTACAACATTTGCAGTTTCATCGTTTCTAACAATTTGCATTGCTGCACTCATACCAGCGGCATCCCCGCCAATAATGACATAGTTCACTTTACCACTCCTTCTTTTTTACATACTCTTTACGATTTCCATATTTTATAAAAATAACACCTACTTCCATTGTAAAGAAAGAGAATTTCATCTACAAATTTGGTGCACAAGACTATGCGTTAATAGGTAATCGTCGTGTCTTATAAACAAGATATTTAATATGCTATAACAGTAACTATTGAAAGTAGGTGAAACATACATGTGCGCCGGCCTTCTCGTCCAGCTTCCAGAGGAACCGATAGAACCGAGACCCGCCCTCCCGCTTGAACAAGAGTTTACCGTTAGTGTAACTTTATACAGTGCACGTGCTTGGTTATCTGATAATGACACTTTCTCACAAACTATTTGGAAATCGACTCGCTTTGCTTCTGCCTCACACGCTCGCAAATCCATCTTCCCAGTTGGTACTGTTAAAATTGTGAACTTTTCTGAGGATACAATAACGGTTACTATATCATCAGAATCAGATGATGCACTCAAAATAGTCGTTCCCCCTCGTTCTGAAGCTGCTTTAACGTCTAGTTCTTTATCTGATGTGCAAGCAAGTACATCAGGAGGAGCAAGTAAAGTCACATTCCTCTTTCACATCTTTTTCTCAAGGGATCCTGGTCCAGTTAAATAATCATAGAAAAGGTACAGTTATGTACTGTACCTTTTTCACGCACTCTATTCTCTTGATTTGATCAGTTCAACATTATAAGCTTCAATATCCGTTAACGTTCCTGTAAAATACGGATTTTCTCTGTACCAAGACTGTTTTGAAAAATACGCTTGCATATCTTTCGTTTGAAAAATATGTCCATGTCTTGCGTATATTTCATTTCGAGCAATTTTCAATTGTTCTTTCGTTAAATATGTTAAGTCCGCACCCGTTAATTTTCGAATATCACTATCAGGGAAGATGAAACCATTATATACATACCCAGTCGTAGGCGGCGGAGTAACATTGTAAACAACTGTTTTTTCTACACTTTGCTTTTGAAACGGAAGATTATAAGCCGACAGTCCCGTTACCGTTTCTATCTTTGTCGTTTCCCTTCCACTTTCTCCATTTCGTTCTAAATAAATCGCCGCACTTCCATCAGTAGCGATCGGTCCCCACGTAATTTCTTCTCCGGTCAACGCTGTAACTGGCTTTTGATTCACGTATAATGTTGCACCAGACGCATTCGTTTGAACTGTAATATATTGCCCTTGCAACGTTAAATCTATCGTTACATTATTTTGACTATGTTTCATAAGTACAACCTTTTCCTCACGTGATAGTTTTACATAGTCATTTTTATATTCTGCTTGAAATACTTGATTTCCTGGGAGAAACGGTCCATATTGCTTCTCAAACTTTTTATCATTTGTTTTATCAATTTCTTTTCCATTCATTTTTAAAAATGTACCTTTTTCATTTGTAAGCAAAGTCGTATAATACGTCTTCGCTTTCAATTTATACCGATCAAATAAAAAGAAATGTTTCCCGTCTTTCGTTAAAGAAAAATCTGCTCTTTCTATTCCATCCCCTTGTTTTTCACTTTGCCTCAAATATTCTTTCAATTCATTCACGTAAGATGGATTTTCTTTTATATATGAAAATAGAGGCGTTAAACTCTCTCTCGTTACAATAACTGCTGGGTCATCTGCCGTTATGATCTCAGCTAATTTCTCCCCGTCCCTCTCTTGTAAAACAGTAATAATTCTCTCTACTTGCGATGAATGTGAGTAATATGAAGATCCATACGCATATAATCCGCCCAATACTATAATAAAAAATGTTAAAATTGTAATTCCAATTATTGTCCCTTTGCTTATTTTCTGCTTCTTTACTACAGGATTCCCCCTCTTCGTCCCGCAGCTTTGACAAAATTGCACTCCATCTTCATACTGTGCTCCGCACTTTGTGCATACATTCATCCATTCAACCACCTTTTCATTAGAAGCCTGTGAATCCTCCAGTAAAGGTTTGAATTATCGTGTTAATGTAAGACCAAAATACAATCCATGTTGCGACTCCGATGAAAACATTTGCGATAAGAAGAGTGTAAACAAGATTTAATCCACCATTATCTAATTTTACTATAGCTACAATTACACTAATTCCCATATAAGTTACCGCCACCGATAGTAATATCGGTAAGAAAAAGATTAATAAAAAACTAAAAAGAAAAGAAAGAACTAATATAGCAATAGCTGGCGTCGCTATCGTCCCCCATATACCGAATGCTTCAAGAAAAGAAAAAGATGATTTCATCATCTTACCACTTACAAAAATAATAAATCCGACAAATAAAGTTAAAATTAATAAAAAGAAAAAGACCATTACAGATTCTCCAAAAAAAGTAGGAGTAGTTATATCTGGTACTAATGTCCTCGTAACAGTCGCCGCTGCGCTCATCATTCTATAAAAAATACATGCTCCTAAAAAACAAATAAGTACAAGACTTGCAATTCCATTTCGCACTTCAATATTTCCACTTTTCATAATGGCCGTTGGTGATTTAAAAGCATTTTTGAAGAACTGAAAATAGCCACTTGCAAATTGTTTTGCTTGCTCTACCGTTTCATTTGGTCGAGTTTCTTTCACTTGTACTACGCGCGCTTGTTGCTCGCCTTCTTCCTGTGCACCACTTGCCACTACTTCTTCCGTTAACGAATATCCACAATTCCCGCAAAACTTTGCTTCTACTGCATTTTCTGTATGACACGCCGGACATTTCATTCTCTCATCCCTCCTTAAACATATACCTTATAGGATGTTACAAATTCAATATATGACTTTGTACATAAAACATGACTACAAGAAAAAGAATATGAAATCCTTCTTTTAAACGAAACTATGTGTGCTAGTAATATAGAAAAATAATGTTATTATGAAACAGAGCAAATAAAGTTAAACTTTAAACAGATTGGATGAAGGCAGTGGAATTTGTAAACTCGATTTTTCAAACACTCCTTACAAGTGTAATCCAATTATTTTCTTTAATTGGAATCATCATTGTAATTGGATTTCTATTAGGATATTTAGAATCTCTCACACGAATGTATTGGTCGAGAGCTTTTGGTAGGAAAGGCTTTCTTTTGACTGCATGGATCGGTGTTCCCGTTCATGAACTTGGACATGCAATTATGTGTCTATTATTCCGCCATAAAATTGTAGCGACGCAGTTCTTCCCGACAGATACAAGTCAAGGTGCTTTAGGTTACGTACAACATCAATACAATCAAAAAAGCGTATATCAACGAATCGGTAATTTCTTTATCGGCATCGGTCCTATTATTTCTGGTATTACTGCCTTAATCCTTTTAATGCGCTATTTCGTACCAGAGTCATATTCTTTATTTAATACGACTCTCGAAACAACGATTGCATCGACTTCTATTAACTTAGACATGATCCAAAACATGTTTTTATCAACATTCTTTTTATTAAAAAGCTTGTTTACAATGAGCAATTTATTGACCCCTTCTTTTTGGTTATTTTTATTTATCGCTATTTGTATTTCCGCACATATCGCTTTAAGTAAACCAGACATTAAAGGATCAATAGATGGCGTTATCGTAATGTTTATCGTATTATTTTTATTCAATATAATAGCGGGACTGTTTCAGTACGATAGTAACCAACTAATCGGCAAAATGATGAAATATAATATGTATCTCATTGCATTTTCTAGTGTAGCGCTTCTTTTCTCTTGTATTTCTACACTTGTTAGTTTTGTGTTTTATAAAATAAGAGGAGGGCGTTCGTTGTGAACGCCCTCTTCTTATTAATTATTCCTCTTATAATCACAATGCTCAACCGGAACACGAGCATGCCCTTCTTCATCCGTACACCATGATTGCGACTGAAAAGCAAGGAAAATACCTACCCACTCTTCTTCCTTCTCAAAGTGAATGAGTATTCCACCATCTTGCCATATACCATTATCCCCTTGCCATTTCTCTACATTCCCTTGATTCATGTGAATATCGTGTATACCGTTTCCAGGCGTAAAGTGGAAATACGAATCCGGAACCTTTTCTTCTGGTCCCCACCTTTCACCAAACGCATAAATAATTGCTTTCTCATCTATTGCTCGCTTTATATAACGCTCTATTTTTTCATTTAAATCATTATCCACTCCTGCTTTTTCAGCAGGTAAAGGAATCATTTGCTTCAAATCAAATAAATTACCTCTTACATAATCTAAAGCAACTTTTGGCTCATTATTTTCCACTTCCGTAAAACCAAACGGTAATGTCGGTAAAATATGAATCGCCTCTGACCGAATATTGTCGCTCGCAAAATATAAAACTTCTGATGGATAACTTTGCGACTTCACGTTAATTGCAATACGATAATTAACTCCTGCTTCACCTTGTAAATGAACTTCATAATGAGGTGTTTTCCCTTTTCCAATCTTAGATTGTACAACTGTACCTTTTAACACACCGTAGTTTTTTAAGGGCATCTCTTTCATCTCCTATTCATTTAGTAGAAGCTTTTCATACTTAAGGCATTATCCACATAAAAAGAAAATCCTCCTTTGCCAGGAGGTTTTTTTATTTTTTCAACACATACCAAAAAATAACCTCTACAACTACAAGTAACACCGCACCAAAAATCATTAACGTCGTCTTCTTTAATAGTTCATTTTCACGATACGGGATATTGCATAAATACGCGCCTAGTGTAATCCGTGATGGACAAGCGATTGTCGCTACTGATGATGCGGTGTTTTGGAGCGTTGTGACGTATTGCCACGGGAGTGCTACGTTTTGGGCTGTTTGCATTTGTAGCTTTATAAACATCGCATTTGATCCTGCGTTACTACCAGTTAAAAAGCCGCCTATTCCTCCAATGAAAGGAGCAACGAAAACGAAAAAGGTACCAAATGTTTCACCAGCTGTCTTTGCGAGTAATGAATGCATACCAGATGCCCCCATTAACTCTGAAATCGCAATGAACATTGTCGTTGTAATTGCGAATGGAATCCATTGTTTTATCGTTTGCGAGAGTGATTTTTTAATAATATTAGATGGAATGCGGAAGAAAATAATTGTAAATAAACAAGTCATGGCGAGCCAAAACCCTGGCGAATATAGTAGCTCTAGTTTGTAAGAATATGATTTTAAATCGAGAACTGCATATGACCTGAGCAGATCATGTAATGCTGGAACGAGGCGAGAAAGTAAAATACAAACTGTTAAAAAGATATAAGGGCTAATAATTTTTATAATCGATACTTCTCTCTCAGTAGCCGCCGCATGTTCTGTTAAAAGGTTTTGCTCATCTTTTCCTTTTAATTTAATGATTAAAAAACCAAATGTAATGGTAACGATAGAACTTAATATCCCCGCTAGTTCAACACTTACGTATGCGTTAGAAAGATAGATTCCAAGAGAAAATAATAGAAAGAACCCTATCCCTTCCTTCCACTTTTCTATAACTGCCTGAAAGCCACCGACAACGTATAAAGAAAGGATGATAAAGTATGCAAAAATCGGGATGCTTAATAATGCTGTATTTGTACCAAGAGTTGTAAGCGGCATGTTAATAAGCTGAGAACCGATAATCGTCCCCGTTGCCATTGCGCCCCATGAACTTGCAAGTAGACCGATAAACGAAAGTAGCACAGCTTGAAACGGTTTATAACCGAGAGAAAGAAAAATAGGTGCTGCGACCATAAAACCAATTCCGAACCCACTCACTGATTCAATAAGTGGACAAATACCAAAACACATAAGAAGCATTTGCAATAATCGATCGCGCGTGACTTGTTCTAGAAATCTCGCTACTTGATCGATGTATCCCATTTTGTTCATGAGGTGAAATAAAAAAATACCGAAAAACAAAACGTATCCGACAATAAAACAAATTAACCAACCTTTAATCGTTGCATGTACAGTTTCACTTATCCCTAACCGAAATGTTGGCGAGAGTAAAACAATTCCAACAGAAACGGCATAAGAAATTAATGAGGATCTTAATGACGTTTGTTTAAATAAAAATAAACAAATGAAAATCATCATAATTGGGATAAGTGCCAACAATATGGCCATGTTATCATCTCATTTCGTTAAAAATACAATTTTTAACTATTATATAACAGATAACACGATTTTCAATTATTTTTAAAACAGATTAAAAAAAGAGCCAAACAGCTCTTTTTTTGAATCACTCCCATTTTCTTTTATCCTGAAAAACCGTCTGCTGTCCAATCATTTTTTCTAGTACAACAAACACAATATAAGCACATATTACTTGCAATACAATATTCCCAAGTTTTATTAATTCAAATGAATGGATCCATTGGAATAATTCACTTAATAATACAATCGAAACGATACTAAATAGTTCTATACTAACCGAAAATATACATACTTCTAAAATAGATTGCTCTTGTATTCGATTTAATTGGGAAAAGATGAATACATATCCTAAAAACAGAGCCATCAACTCTATTTTCGTCATGCTAATGAGCCAAGCGTATAATGGTACAGTTAAAAGAAGATATAATAGTTTACGTCTTAGCATGCCTTCTCACCCTCTAAGTTATAAGTATTTTCTGTATATTTTAACATTTATTACACAAAAGAAACAGAAGAGACTTAAGCCTCTTCTGTTTCTTTTACTGCATGTATTAACTCACAAATTTCTTCTCGCTTTTCATTTTCTAACAGCTCAATGACTTTACTTCCAACGACAACACCGTCACATATTGTAATCATTTCTTCAATTTGCTCTCGTGTTGAAATACCGAATCCTGCGACTACTGGTAAGTGGACATGTGCTTTTACTTTTTCTAAGTAACTATGAATCTCATCTTTAAAGTTTTGACGTACTCCCGTTACGCCCGCTACTGTAACGGCGTAGACGAATCCTTGTGATTCACTCGTAATTTTTTCGATTCGTTCAATAGGGCTCGTTACGGTAACGAGTGGAATTAAAGCGATATTCGCCACGCGAAGGAGCGGTGCAATAATGTCTTGTTCTTCATACGGTAAGTCTGGAACGATAATACCGTCCACCCCTGCTTCAAGACAGCTCTCAATGAAACGTTCTTTTCCGAATGCGAGTACTGGATTTAAATATGTCATAAGTACAAATGGAATTTGAACTTCTTGCCTCACCTCTATTAATGCTTGAAAAATACCTTTCAATGTTACACCGCTATCTAATGCTCTTTTTCCTGCCCTTTGAATAGTTGGACCGTCTGCGACTGGATCTGAGAACGGAATACCGATTTCAACGATGCTTGCTCCTGCTTCATCAAGAAAACGAATTCTTTCTTTTAACTTTTCAAGCCCACCATCTCCGCCCATTACATACGGAATAAATGCTTTCTTGCCATTTTCAAACGCTGCTATAATTTTTTCTACTCCCATTTTTTACACCTCTTCCATATAACGTTTTATACTCTCTACATCTTTATCACCGCGGCCGGATAAACAAATGACAAGTCCTTCGTCTTTCTTCATTTGCGGCGCTAGTTTTAAAGCGTATGCAACAGCATGTGAACTTTCTAATGCCGGGATAATCCCTTCTTTTTTCGTTAATAATTGAAATGCTTCTAACGCTTCTTCATCTGTAATGGAATGATAAGAAACGCGACCAATATCTTTTAGCAAGCTATGTTCTGGCCCAACACCTGGGTAATCCAGCCCTGCCGAAATAGAGTGTGCTTCTTGAATTTGCCCTTCTTCATTTTGCAGAAGGTACATCATCGATCCGTGTAAAACACCGACACTGCCTTTCGTTAAAGTGGCTGCGTGCTTTTCTGTGTGAACACCTTTTCCAGCTGCTTCAACACCGTAAAGAGCAACTTCTTCATCGTGTACGAACGGATAAAACATTCCCATTGCATTACTACCACCGCCAATACAAGCAACGACTGCTTCTGGTAATTTTCCTTCTAGCGCTTCGTATTGTTTTTTCGTTTCTTTCCCAATTACACTTTGGAAATCACGAACAATTTGCGGGAATGGATGTGGCCCGAGAACTGATCCCATAATGTAGTGCGTATCGTGTACATGTGAAACCCAGTAACGAAGCGCCTCGTTTACCGCATCTTTCAACGTGCCGCTACCTGCCGCTACGCTTTCTACTTTTGCTCCGAGTAATTCCATTCGAAACACGTTTAATTTTTGTCGTCTCACATCTTCTTCTCCCATGAAGATGACGCATTCTAAACCGAAAAGTGCACATACAGTAGCTGTTGCAACTCCGTGTTGTCCTGCTCCTGTTTCAGCGACAACTTTCTTCTTACCCATTCTTACCGCAAGAAGTGCTTGACCGATTGTATTGTTAATTTTATGAGCTCCCGTATGGTTCAAATCTTCACGTTTCAAATAAATCTTTGCTCCGCCGCAATACTTCGTCATATTTCCAGCGAAATAAAGCGGTGTTTCTCTTCCAACATACGTTTGTAAATAATGATTTAATTCCTTTTGAAACGCTTCATCTTGCATCGCTTCTTTATATGCTTCTTCTAGTTCTAATACGGATTGCATTAACGTTTCTGGAACGTATCGTCCTCCGTATATACCGTAATGACCTTTTTCATCTGGATATGCATAGTTCATTTGGAACACTCCTTCGCTTTTTTAATAAATTGTTTTATTTTCTCCAAATCTTTCTTTCCTTCTGTCTCTACCCCGCTACTCACATCGACCATATATGGCTGAACGGTTTGAATGGCTTCTTCTATATTAATGACGTTTAATCCGCCAGCTAATATCGTTTTCTCTCGCAACTCGTTTGGCATATGTGCGAGTAACTCCCATGAAAATGTCTTTCCGTTTCCTCCGTGGAACTTTTCTTTCGGGCTATCAAATAACAAATAATCTGTTTCGTATTTTTTCGCATGTTCAATATCTTGTTCTAAAGCTACTCCTAACGCTTTTATAGACGGAATATTCAATCTTATAATTTGATGATTGTCTTCATCCCCATGTAGTTGCACATGCGTTAACCCGCACTCCTCTGCAATTTTCTGGATCACTTCTACTGATTCATTTACGAAAACACCGACCTTGAAAACGTGGGCTGGAATTTCCCCAATAATTTCTTTCGCTTGCCCTGGAGTGATTTGGCGTTTACTTTCTGCAAAAACGAATCCGATTGCATCTGCGCCATATTCACACGCACTTTTCGCTGTTTCCATATCAGTGATGCCGCAAATCTTCACTTTCATATGCTCACCTTACAGTCTTCAAAAAAGGTACTGATAGAAGATGATGTCATAAGCGCTTCTCCGACTAATACACCTTTTGCACCAGCTCGTTTGACGCGAATGATATCTTCTTTTGAATGAATGCCGCTTTCACTAATCCAAAGTAGGTTTTCTTCATTCAGTCGTTTTCCGAGCTTTTCAGTTTGGCTTAAATCTACTTCAAATGTTTTTAAATTACGGTTGTTAATACCGATAACGTGCGGATTTAATCGGATTGCAATTTCTAATTCCTGTTCATCATGAACTTCAACAATCGCTTCTAATCCTTTTTCTAGCACGTAGTTATAAAGCTCGTTTAATTTCTCTTTTGACAATGCTGCAACAATTAATAAAATAAGATCTGCTCCTGCTTCATACGCTCTATCAATTTGGATTTTATCGATTATAAAATCTTTACATAAAAGCGGAATGTTACTTTCTGCTCTTGCCGTTTGTAAGTCGTGAAACGACCCTTTAAAAAATTGACCGTCTGTTAAAACCGAAACTGCTCCAGCACCGCATTCTTCATATGTTTTCACTTGTTTTGGCACATCAACGTGTAAATTAATATCGCCTTTTGATGGAGACGCTCGCTTTACCTCTGCTATTACAGTAAACTGCTCTAAAGCTTTTACAAGTGAGTGTGTTTTCCTTTTTTCTTTCACTGGTGAATATGTTTCATATAACTCCGCAACTTCTACTTTCTTTTGCTCTACAATTTTGTCTAAAATCGTCCCCATTTTAATTCACCCTTTCTAATTTTTCATGGCTTGCTGCAATTAATAAGTTTAGCTTGGCTAATGCTTTTCCAGAGTCAATGCTGTGCGTTGCTAGTGTAATTCCTTCTTCAATCGTTTCTGCTCTTCCATTTGCGAAAAGGGCTAGACCTGCATTTAATAAAACAGTATCGCGATAGACACTCTTTTCTCCGCTTAATACGCCGAGCGTAATCTTTGCATTTTCTTTTGAATTCCCACCTCTAATTTCTTCATTTTTCACTCTTGAAAAACCATACTTTTCTGGATCAATACTCATTTCTACTATTTCATTATCTTTTAAAACGACGACATGATTTTCTCCCTGTAATGATGCTTCATCTAAAAAGCCACTTCCGTTTACGACGAGTGCTTGTTTTCTGCCAAGTTTCTGCAATACTTCCGCTACCGGCAATAACATATCTCGCTTATAAATACCGACAAATTGTGTTTCTAAATTAACCGGATTCGTCAACGGTCCAATTAAGTTAAAGATCGTCGGAACGTTTAATTCTTTTCTTATTTTCATAATGCGTCTTAATGCTGGATGCATCGCTGGTGCGAATAAGAAGGCAATCCCTACAATTTCTAATAAGTAGTCAATTTCACCTGGCGTACAACTAATGTTTACACCGAGTTCTTCTAATAAATCAGCACTTCCTGTTTTACTAGAAACAGCGCGGTTTCCATGTTTCGCAACCTTTACACCAGCTCCGGCAAGTACAAATGCCGATGTTGTACTAATATTGAATGTTTGCGCACCGTCACCACCCGTTCCACAATTGTCCATCGCGCCTTTTATATGAGTTGAAAACGGTAATGCCTTTTCGCGAAGAGCACGAACGAGACCGTATATTTCTTCTGCTGTTTCGCCTTTCGCTTTCAGCAATACTAAGAAAGCTGCAACTTCACTTTCCAATATGTTGTCACTTAATAAAAGAAGTCCCGCTTCATACATTTCTTCTTCTGTTAAATGTTGTCCCTCTACTAATTTTCGAAGATAACTGTTCATACTCTCTCCTCCTCTTTCACTTCTGCTAAAAAGGCACGTATTAACTTTCCGCCTTCTTCTGTTGCAATTGATTCTGGGTGAAACTGTAATCCGAAGAGCGGATAATAGTTGTGACGAACTGCCATGATTTCTCCGTCATCCATCGCTGTCGCTAGTATGTCAAAACACTGCGGCAAACTATTTTGCACTGCGACGAGTGAATGGTAACGCATCGCTGTTAGCGGCTGCGTAACGTACGAAAAGATTGACGTTCCGTTATGTTTCACACGCGATGTTTTTCCGTGTTTAATGCGCTCTGCTCTAACAATTTCTCCTCCAAATGCGGATATGATTGCTTGATGGCCAAGGCAAATTCCTAAGATGGGAACGTTCTTATAAAAGTGACGAATAACATCGATACAAATTCCAGCATCTTCTGGTTTCCCAGGTCCTGGTGAGAGCACAATTCCTTTCGGCTTCATCTCCTCTAATTGTTCAATTGTTATTTGATCATTTCTTACGACGACGATGTTTTCTTCGTACTCGCCTAATAGTTGATACAAGTTATATGTGAAGGAATCATAGTTATCAATCAGTACAATCATTTCATAACCTCCAAAAGCGCTCTCGCTTTATTTAATGTTTCTTCATATTCAGCAACCGGGTCTGAATCGTAGACGATACCCGCTCCTGCCTGAACGTACGCTTTCTCGTCTTTTACAACCATCGTTCGAATTGCTAGCGCCATATCAAGGTTTCCTGAGAATGAAATATATCCAACCGCTCCGGCATATACATTTCTTTTTTCATGCTCTAACGTATTAATAATTTCCATCGCCCTTATTTTCGGAGCACCTGATACTGTACCAGCTGGTAAACAATACGCTAATGCATCAAATCCACTCGTTTGTTTTCGCAATGTTCCGTAAACTTCAGATACAATGTGCATAACGTGAGAGTATTTTTCTACTTTCATATATTTATCTATCGTCACAGAGCCAATTTCACTTACTCTGCCAATATCATTTCGTCCTAGGTCCACAAGCATCATATGCTCTGCTCGCTCTTTCTCATTTCCTAACAGTTCTTTTTCGATTTCCTCATCTTCCTGCTTCGTTTTCCCTCTCGGCCTCGTACCAGCAATTGGGTTTGTCATCACTTTATCCTCTCTTACTGATAACAAACTTTCCGGCGAAGAGCCAAGTACAACATAATCTTGAAAATCGATATAGAACATATATGGTGATGGATTTGCAATTCGAAGTTTCCGGTATAATGCAAATGGATCTCCTTTACATTCACTTTGCAAACGCTGGGATAATACAACTTGGAAAATATCTCCGGCCCGAATATATTCTTTCGCTGTTTCTACCATTTCACAAAATTCTTTTTCCGTTACTGAAGAAGTAAATGATAAAGATGATATTACTTCACTAACCTTCTCTTCTTCTCCGTTTAGCACTTCCTCTTTGTATCGTTGCAATCTCTCGTATACTTCTTCATAAGAAGCTGATTCATCTTCCTTGCATACATATACAAACGATAGTTTTTGGCGTAAATGATCGTAAACGATAAACTCACGATACAGTAAAAGGTGTACTTCTGGAATATTTAATGGATCATGCAAGTCTACTCCTATATTTTCATACTGCCGAATTACGTCATAGCCGATATATCCAACTGCTCCCCCGCAAAACGGGAATGGACTGTCTACTTGCGCTGGTGCGATTACATCTTCTAATACTTGCAGTACGTTGCCTTGCAGCTTTTCTGTTTGTCCATACATCGTTCGCTCTACTTCTATACCAACACTTTTCACTTCTCCATAAGGATTACACCCTAAGTAAGAATAGCGTCCTTTATCTTGATGAAGCTGTGAGCTTTCTAATAAAAATTTCTTCTTCCCTTTCATACGTCTATATAAAGAAATTGGCGTAATGCTATCTCCTTCTTCTTCAGCGATTACTAAAAATGTTTTTCCTTGTTCTTTTTGCTTCATAAATTCTTCTTTCGTCATCATGCCTTTCACCTCACTCTGAAAAATAAAAAAGTCCTCTACATATCGAAATATGTAGAGGACGATAAATTTACCGTGGTACCACCTCAGGTTGGACGCAAAAGCATCCCGCTTTATTCAGGTACAAAATATATACCTTATCCTTGTAACGGCGGAACCCGGGTTGCCTACTGAAAATAATTGTTCAGCATACCTCTCGTAAGCCCATTCCGTATATGGCACCGCACCGGGCTCCCACCTGTCCCCGGCTCTCTGAAACGTCTCCAATATACGTACTCTTCTTACTTAAACGATTTAACATATTTAATTTTTTGTACACAAAAAGGGAGTACTCATCCTATAGAAAGGACGGGTACTCCCGTGGTGCCACCTTAATTCGTTACGAATGTAACGCACTTTGCCGTATCAAAAAATAATACGTGTCTCTTGTATCGATGAGATCATGTCGCCAAAGCCTACTTCTTTCGTTTCGGTTTGGAAGCTCCGAAGCCCATTCCACATCAATCCCATACTGATTCGCACCAACCATCAGCTCTCTGACATGTTCATCATGTGTACTCTTCTTCATCAACGCTTGCATTTTTTTAAGTTGCACTCATTATAGACCTAACTTTTTTCACAAGTCAATACTTTTTTAAAAAATTTTTTCTCCCTTCTTTCAATATTATATTGACAAAACAACGTGTTTTTATGTAAATATAATAAATACTCTATTAAAATTAAGGTTTTTTCGTCTGAAATTTATATATTAAAAAAGTAAAACGATGTCAAAAAACGCTTACATTTCTGAAAATTCATATTTGTATATGGATTTTTCAGAATAATCATGATAGATTATAAATATGCATAATGCATCAAAAGACATGACAAAAGGAAGGGGAACTACATGAATACGCAGATGTTAACTTTAACTTCTATCTCTATTTACATGCTCGGGATGTTAGTAATCGGCTATTTCGCCTACAAACGAACGTCCAACTTAACAGATTATATGCTTGGCGGGCGTACACTAGGCCCCGCAGTAACAGCATTAAGTGCTGGAGCATCAGATATGAGCGGTTGGCTTTTAATGGGCTTACCCGGTGCAATGTTTAGCGTTGGATTAAGTAGTAGTTGGATTGCATTCGGCCTAACACTAGGCGCATACGCAAACTGGCTTTATGTCGCTCCTCGCTTACGTACCTACTCTGAAATTGCAAACAACTCTATTACTATCCCAGAATTTTTGGAACACCGTTTCCACGACAAATCTCATATGCTACGCTTAGTATCCGGACTTGTTATTATGATTTTCTTTACTTTCTATGTAGCTTCAGGATTAGTTTCAGGCGCTGTATTATTTGAAAATTCATTTGGTATGAACTATCATGTTGGATTACTCATTGTAGCAGGCGTCGTTGTAGCTTACACATTATTTGGTGGTTTCTTAGCAGTAAGTTGGACAGACTTCGTGCAAGGAATCATTATGGTAGTTGCCCTTATTCTTGTTCCTATCGTAACAATTATGAATACAAACGGACTTGGACCTGCATTTGATACAATTCGATCTGTAGATCCAACACGTCTAGATATTTTTAAAGGTGCCTCTACTTTAGGAATGATTTCTTTATTCGCATGGGGCCTTGGTTATGTTGGACAACCTCATATCATCGTACGCTTTATGGCAATTTCGTCTGTAAAAGAAATTAAAAGCGCGCGAAGAATTGGTATGAGCTGGATGATTTTCTCTGTTGTCGGAGCTATGTTTACTGGTCTTATCGGTATTGCTTACTATTCACAACAAGGTTTGACATTATCTAACCCAGAGACAATTTTCCTTGAACTTGGAAAAATTTTATTCCATCCACTTATTACTGGATTTTTATTAGCAGCTATTTTAGCAGCTATTATGAGCACAATCTCTTCTCAGTTGCTCGTTACTTCAAGTGCAGTAACAGAAGACTTATATCGTACATTCTTTAAGCGTTCTGCTTCTGATAAAGAACTTGTATTTGTCGGTCGTATGGCTGTTCTTGGTATCGCTTTAATTGGATGTGCATTAGCGCTTAAACAAAATGACACGATTTTAGCTCTTGTTGGATATGCTTGGGCTGGATTTGGTTCTTCATTTGGACCAGCCATTTTATTAAGCTTATATTGGAAACGTATGACGAAGTGGGGCGCGCTTGCTGGTATGATTTCAGGTGCAGCCACAGTAATTATTTGGACACAGTTTAAATTCCTAAAAGATTTCTTATATGAAATGATTCCTGGTTTCGCTATTAGTTTAATAGTGATCATAATTGTTAGTTTACTAACTAAGCCTTCAAAAGAAGTTGAAGAGCAATTTGAGAATTTTGAAAAACAACATAGTCATAATCTATAAAAAGAAAGCTCTGCTGTTACTATAACAGCAGAGCTTTCTTTTAACCGCATTTCGACAATATTCTTCTCAAATTTAACAATTTCTTTATGTTTCGTTAAATTTACTATAACATTCTTCCTTTATATTATTAGTATCGACACCTATACAGAAAGGGGACTCCACAATGCTAGCATCTTTACAGCAACAACATATAAGAAAATTTTCACCTATCACAAACACTTCTACTTCTCGTTTAAACATACAACCTAATCCATCCAAAATTTCAATTGCTCCTTCTGTTATATCTGTAATTGGTATTCATATACAGAAAAATAAGCTTAAAATAAAAACCGGACAAAGTGCCGATTTATCAGCTTCCGTTTTGCCAATGCAGGCAAAGAATCAAGAGCTTATTTGGACAAATATGAACTCCGACGTCATCACCATCTATCCGAAAGGTGAGACAGTAACGATTACTGGAAAAAGTGCAGGGAGAGCAGTCGTAATTGTCACAACTGCTGAAGGAAAATTCCGCGACTTATGTGTCGTTCACGTGCAACCTTATATGACAAATCCAAAGTGACATAAAGAGAGTAGATATGAATCCACTCTCTTACTTTATTTCAATCCCAGGATTTTTTCTTTTTAACAACAAAATAAATTCTTCTTTATTTCTTGGAGAAATAAGTTCTGTTTCATATGATCCGTAAACAATTTCTAATCGATCGAATGATAGTGCATAGGCGGCTAACGGATTTTTCGTGCTCGAAATTTGTTTTATATCTCGTATAAATATACGTTTTTTAACGGGACCTGATGTAATTATAATTATTTCTTCCTTAACGATATATTTTGTTGAAAACCAACTCCAACTAAACAGTATAGCCAACGGAATTGTAAAAAATAAGAGAAAATATTCTCTCCCTGCAAATATGGGAGCAAAACACGCTCCAATGACAACGAAAAAAATCGGATATAACCATACATCTTTTTTTGATGGAAATTCCACTAAACTTCCTCTCCCTTGATTTAAGTCAATGAATCTCCTCCTCTTCCCTATTACAATGAAAACAACATTAGAATAGGAGGACGTATTATGACTGAGCGAAATTTCGCCTTATTTTTAGGCACTTCTCTTCTTATCATGGCATTCACTGCATTTTTTTCTTACGGTTTTGTTCACGGAAATCTCGTTGTACAAGGAGATGCGAGCACGACACTTCATAATATTCAAACTTCAAGTTCACTTTTCAAAGCAGAAATTTTCGGATGGATTATCATTTTCATTACGGATATTATCGCCTCGTGGGCTCTTTATTTCTTTCTAAAACCTATCCATACTAGCCTCTCATTACTAGCTGCCTGTTTTCGTCTTATGTATACAGCTATACTTGGTATTGCTATATTCAATTTAACATTTGTATTACTTCTTTCAAAAAGCACAGTTGCTAATTCAGAAGCATATACAATGTTATTTCTAGAAGCTTTTGAATACATTTGGTCTGTAGGATTAATCATTTTCGGCTTACATCTTCTCACCTTAGGATACGTAACCTTTCAATCTAAAAACATACCGAAAACTATTAGTATATTACTGTTCATTGCTGCAATCGGCTATATCATTATTAACGTAATGAATACGATGTTTTCACAATATGATGCGATTATTTCCATTCTTAACGTTGTCTTTCAACTACCGATGATTACAGGTGAACTAGGATTTAGTATATGGCTATTGCTTAGAGGTGGAAAAAACTCTACTGTTTGAGTCGTTTCTTAATTCTGCTTAATGATTCTGGCGTAATACCTAGATAACTTGCCAATTGATATTGAGGAACACGATCGATTAAATGCGGTCGTTTTTGTAATAATGATTTGTAGCGCTCTTCTGGTGTCGATGTAATAAATAATGTAAGTTCTTCTTGTACTTCACCAAAATTGTATTCAATCATTTGGCGCGTCATTTCTTCTAACTGTGAATATTTCTTATACATGTCCTTTTCACTATACAGATCGCCAACTACAACTAGACAATCTTCTAGGCACGTTAACGTATGTGGGGATAATTTATCTTGTTTATGATGATTGAAATTTGCGATTGCTTGTTCTTCTGTATAAAAATTTGATGTAACTTCTTTTCCAGATTCATCTATACAATGTTGCCTCACGCATCCTTTTAATACAAAATAACATTTAGACGGAACATCTCCTTGCCCTAGGAGCACTGTTCCTTTTTTATACTCTTCAATTTGTAATTCTTCTACGATCATGCGCTGCTGCTCTTCACTTAATGTTGTAAGATTTGTCATGTATTTCATTAAAATCTCTTTCATTTGGTCTCTCCTTCCCCCTCTATATTTGTATGAGAAACGTATGATGTAACTCCACTATATATTATCTTTTTTCATGCTACATGGCGGGAATTCCCCCTATTAATCTGTTTTATTTTCTGCATGGAACAAAAAAAAGAGAAGTTACCAATAACTTCTCTTTTCGTATATTAGAATAAACTCGTTATAATTCCTGTGTATAAGCCGGTTCGTTCACCACATTTTTTGCTGTTCGCTTTTGTTGCTGTAGTAAGAAA
This sequence comes from Bacillus sp. TH25, assembly GCF_016650935.1. Lineage (NCBI taxonomy): Bacteria > Bacillati > Bacillota > Bacilli > Caryophanales > Bacillaceae > Bacillus > Bacillus sp. TH25. The sequence continues at coordinate 647,181 of NZ_JAEKEU010000009.1, forward strand.
ACAGATACACCAAACAATACGAGCATGCTACCGATAATTTGCATTGCATTTAATTTTTCTCCAAGTAAGAAGAACGCTAGTATAGATGCCCCAACTGGTTCTCCTAAAATGCTCATTGAAATCGTTGTTGCATTTACGTAATTTAATAACCAATTATTAATGACGTGTGACACTGTCGGTACAATCGCAAGTAAAAGAAAAATACTCCAATCCCACTTCGTATAGCCTGTAAATGGCACTTGAAGTATAACGTTATAAATCGCTATAAATATACCAGCGAAGGCAAATACAGTGAAACTATAAATCCAATGAGATACTTTCTTTACTGTCGTTTGTCCGATAAATAAATAACCGACAACTGCTATTACACTTAAAAAGGATAATATATCCCCATAAATTGCTTGCTCACTTAGCCCTAAATCTCCCCAGCCAATACACATTACGCCTAGTATCGCAATTCCCATCGTCGCAATTGCTGAATAGGTTGTTCTTTCTTTAAATAAGAAAAAACCTCCCACTAAAGATACGATCGGTTGAAGTGCTAAAATAATCGTCGAACTAGCAACTGTCGTATGCTTTAAGGATTCAAACCATAGAAGAAAATGAAGAGCTAAAAAGAAACCAGATCCAATTAAAAATCCCCAATCTTTTATTTGAATCCTACTAAACTCTTCCCGTTTTTTCCAAACGATCGGCAGCATAATAAGTACGATAATCCATAATCGATACATACTTAAAACGGAAGATGGTGCTGAGGACATCTTTGCAAAAACAGCTGCGAATGAAATTGCTATAATGGAAATTGCTAGTGGTAGTGCGATTGATTTTTCTTGTTTCAAATCCTGTCTCCCCTCTCACCTGTAAAAAATCCCACTTCATTATATCCGTTTTCTTTCACAACTTAAATACTAATTTTTTAGATTCTTCGTACCATTATGGTAAAATAGAAATTAAGGCACCTATTAGTGATTATTTCTTTCCTTTTCACTACAAGCGTTGCTCTTACAATCATTACAGTAAATTTTTATTTAGGGGGATATACATGAATCAAACAATAGGGAGAATTGAAGAAATTTCATTTTTTAGTACATCACTTCAAGAGGAGCTTACACTTCTTGTTTATTTACCAGTAAATTACACACCTCTCCATAAGCATACGGTTGTTATTGCACAAGATGGTAGAGATTATTTTCAGCTTGGTAAAGCGCACCGTGTAATTGAGCGTCTTCGTGAAACTGAAGAAATCGACCGCACAATTATTGTCGGTATTCCATATAAAAATGTACACGATCGTAAGGAAAAATATTTCCCAAATGATGTAAAGAATGCTGCTTACATTCGTTTCCTTGCTCATGAGCTTGCTCCATATATTGATGCAAATTATCCAACGTATCAAATGGGTAAAGGACGCGTTTTAATTGGAGATTCTCTCGGCGGTACAGTTTCCTTCATGACCGCACTTATGTATCCGCATACATTTGGTAAGGTCGTTATGCAATCACCATTTGTTGATGAAACAGTCATGAACTTAGCAAAAGATTTCAAAAATCCGGGGGCGCTAGATCTTTATCACGTAATTGGGACCGAAGAAACAGCTGTCAAGCGTACAGACGGACAAGTATCTGATTTCGTAGAACCAAATCGCGAGTTAAATAAACTACTTACAGATAGAAATTTCATCACGCATTATGAAGAGTTTGAAGGGAATCACACATGGAAATATTGGCAAGCAGATTTACCAAAAGCATTTTCTCATATTCTATCAATGAAATAATAGAGAGCGGTATTCAGAATAATTTGATATAATAGATAAAGAGATTTATTCTCAAAATCTAACTAGACTTGCAAAGGGAGGAATTGGAACATGAAATTAGGAATTGTAATTTTCCCATCAAAAATGATTCAAGATAAAGCGAACGGATTACGTAAACGTTATGATCCGCATTACGCATTAGTTCCGCCACATATTACATTGAAAACACCCTTTGAGACGCAAGATGAACAATTAGAATCGATTGTGAATGAGTTACATACAATCGCAAATAAAACGAACCCTTTCACCCTTCATGTTGGGAAAGTCGGTTCATTCGCACCTGTTAATAATGTTCTTTATTTTAAAGTAGAAAAAACACCTGAACTTACTTTCTTAAATGAAGAAATGCATAATGGTTTCTTTACACAAGAGCGCGAGTACTCTTTCGTACCTCATTTAACAATCGGTCAAGACTTATCAGACGCAGAGCACGCTGATGTATTAGGTCGATTACGTATGAAAGATTTCTATTATGAGCAACCAATCGATCGTTTCCACCTTCTATACCAATTAGAAAATGGAACGTGGACTGTACATGAAACATTCCACCTCGGAAAGGAGAACAACTAATTTGCACGCACAAATCGTACAAACGGACGAACAACTAAGAGATGCATTCTCTGTACGTAAGCAAGTATTTGTGAATGAGCAACGTGTTTCTGCAGAAGAAGAGTATGATGAGTTTGAAGAGATTTCAACACACGTTGTTATATATGATAATGATGTTCCAGTTGGTGCTGGTCGCTTCCGCATCGTTGATGGAATAGGAAAAATGGAGCGCATTTGCGTACTAGCTTCACATCGTAAAAAAGGCATTGGTAAAATCATTATGGATGCACTTGAAGCGTATGCGAAGGAAGAGTCTCTACCGAAATTGAAACTCCATGCCCAAACACATGCTGAATTTTTCTATAAAAAGCTAGGATACGTGACGGCTTCTGATGTGTTTATGGAAGCAAATATCCCGCACGTCGTAATGATAAAAGAGTTATAAAGTGAAACTTTAATCAGTGGGGGGTTTGTTCATCCCCCACTGATTATTAGCCTTCACCAATCGGGCGTTTACGGGCACCTGAATTTTGAGGTGAGAGTTTTACTGCCCGCAAATAGCGGGGTAATTTTGTAGCAGGAGGTAGCCCCTCCTGTTTTTTACATTGCTATTTTCTTTTTCTTCCGCTAAAGTTAAATGTTGATGCTATAGTTTTGAAGGTGAATATATGACACAAGAAAAATTTTCACAAAAATCGTTAACACACGCTGGTATTCCGCAAGCGACGTATCATATTCCGAAAACATCTACCCATTTAATTATGGAAGAAGATGCAGATGCGGCGTATTTCCGCGCTTTAGAACAGCAAGGTGTTTATTTAAATGAAAAACAGTTAGAAGCAGTGCAAACGACAGAAGGACCTGTCCTTACACTAGCTGGTGCTGGAAGTGGTAAAACATCTGTTTTAACAACTCGCGTTGGTTATTTAGTTAATGTAAAACATGTCCATCCGCGAAATATTTTGCTGCTGACGTTTACACAAAAAGCAGCTGAAGAAATTCGAAGCCGTGTAGCGAATTTACCTGGTATGAATCATGCCGCAAGTAGCTATGTCGTTGCTGGTACATTCCACTCTGTCTTTTTAAAATTGCTTCGTAGTCAAGGATATAATCAGCAAATTTTAGCAAATGAAAAACATAAACAAATTATGATAAAGAAAATTTTGAAAGAATTGCGCTTAAAAGACGATTATGATGCCGAAACGATACTCGCTATGATTTCACTTGAGAAAAACAAATTGAATCGTCCGAAAGATGTAAAAGCGAAAACACCGGTTGAACAAGAGTTCAAAGAAGTATACGAACGTTTCGAAGAGGTAAAACAACGACACAATTATATCGATTTTGACGACATCTTATTAGAAATGTATTATATGTTAGAAAATAACGCTCCCCTGCTTACTCAATTACAAGAGCGTTTTCATTACATTGAAGTAGATGAGTTTCAAGATACGTCGTATGCACAATATGAAATTGTAAAATTGTTAGCCACGCCGAGAAATAATTTATTTATCGCAGGTGATGACGATCAAGCGATTTACGGCTGGCGAGGGGCAAGTCACCAAATTATTTTATCTTTTCCAAAGGAATTTGATAATACTACGATTATCGCACTTAATACGAATTATCGATCTAATCCATTTATCGTAGGACTTGGAAATGAAGTTATTAAGCTCAATCAAGAACGTTTTGATAAAGAGCTATATTCTGTTCGTAACGATGGCATACAGCCGTTTTATGCACGACCTGCGACAACTCTTGATGAAGCAAATCAAATTTTGCAACTCATTCAGGAAAAAGTAGATAGTGGTGAACGAAATTATAAAGATTTTTGTTTATTATATCGTACACATTCTGTAAGCCGTTCTTTACTTGATCAGCTTACAATTCATAAGATTCCATTTATTAAACATGGAGCAAGCCAATCGTTCTACGAACATTCTTTAATTAGGCCCGTATTAGATCACTTACGACTCGTGCTTGAACCGTTCCGCCTGGAATCACTTTCAAATATATTACCAACAATGTATATTGGCCGTGATGAGTGCATTTCATTTATTGAACGTGAGCAATGGAAATATGGTGAGGGCCGTTTCCCTTCTCTTCTTCATTTTCTATTACTAAACCCAAGCTTGAAACCTTTTCAAGTTAAAAAAGTAAATGAGCGAATCGATTTTATTAAGTTTATAAAAGAACTTGAACCGAAAAAAGCATTGAAAGAAATTATTCATGGTAAAGGAAAGTATTTAGAGTACTTACAAAGTAATGATCGTTCTTCCTTTACGATGCATAAGGACATACAAGAAGAAATGTTAGAAGAATTAATGGAATCAGCAACTCGCTTTACGGATATTCCAGCTTACTTACAATTTATTAACGAGGCCATTCAAGGTCAAAAAGAAATGGAAGCATTAAAAACAATGCCGCAAAAAGATGCTGTATCGCTTATGTCAATTCATAACGCGAAAGGCCTTGAGTTTCCATGCGTCTTTTTACTCGGAGCAAGCGATGGTATATTGCCGCATACTTCTTCTTTAAAAGATGCAAATGACCGTGTGACGGAGACTTCTGAAGCATTAGAAGAAGAACGACGATTACTCTATGTCGCCATTACACGCGCAAAAGAAGAACTTTACATTTCCTCCCCGCAATTTTTCAGAGGAAAGAAACTAGATATATCTCGTTTTCTATATACTACGCAAAAAGATTTACCTGAAAAGACATCCATTAAATAATGGGTGTCTTTTTTCCATATCACGATATGTACATCCCCTCTATATAAATTCCCTGTTTCTATCCTGAGAATTAACGTAATATCAACCATATCCCGTTCATATTGTAATAGTGTATGTCAGAACTCACGATAAGGAGTGAACATAATGAGCTGCAATTGTAATGAAGATCATCAACACCATGATTGTGATTTCAACTGTGTATCTAATGTCGTTCGTTTTATACATGAACTACAAGAATGTGCAACCACAACATGTGGATCTGGTTGCGAAGTTCCATTTTTAGGAGCACATAACACTGCATCAGTAGCGAATACACGTCCTTTTATTTTATACACAAAGTCTGGAGAACCTTTTGAAGCATTTGCACCATCTTCAAGCCTTACTAGCTGTCGATCTCCAATTTTCCGTGTAGAGAGTATAGATGATGATGATTGTGCTGTATTGCGTGTATTAACTGTAGTATTAGGTGATGGTTCTCCTGTACCACCTGCTGACGATCCAATTTGTACGTTTTTAGCTGTACCAAATGCAAGACTGGTATCAACCTCCACTTGTCTTACTGTTGATTTAAGCTGCTTCTGCGCTATTCAATGCTTACGCGATGTTTCTATATAAAACTGAATACTAATTTTAAGCATGGATTGGGTGGCAGATGATTCTGCCACCCAATCCATGCTTAAAAGGTATTATTATGTATTTTTTATAAAATTGGGAACTTGTCTAGAACATAGAACCTGTCCTTTTCATTAACTGAAAGTAGAAACAGATAAAGGAGTGAAAAACATGTTCTCTTCTGATTGCGAATTTAATAACATTGATTGTGAGGCGAAACCAGCTAGTACACTACCTGCCTTCGGCTTTGCTTTCAACGCTTCTGCACCTCAGTTCGCTTCACTATTCACACCACTACTATTACCTAGCGTAAGTCCAAACCCAAATATTACTGTTCCTGTAATAAATAATACAGTAAGTGTCGGAGACGGTATTCGAATTCAAGTAGCTGGTATTTATCAAATCAGTTATACATTAACGATTAGTCTTGATAACGTTCCTACTGCACCAGAAGCTGGTCGTTTCTTCTTATCATTAGGTACACCAGCTAACATTATTCCTGGATCAGGTACAGCGGTTCGCTCTAACGTTATTGGTACTGGTGAAGTAGACGTATCCAGTGGTGTTATTCTTATTAACTTAAACCCTGGTGACTTAATTCAAATTGTACCAGTTGAACTGCTTGGAACTGTAGACATCCGTGCTGCAGCATTAACAGTTGCACAAATTAGCTAGTAAAAAGCGGTATTTCTTAATTGAAATACTGCTTTTTATTTTTACAATAAAAAACACTCACCGTAACATGAGTGTTTCATTCTTCATATTGTTTTATTTTATTTTTCTTTTTCCCACAGTTGCATCCCTTTTTTTTCACAAACCCTTGTTGCTGTAACTGTTCTTGATATGCCTGTTGGTGTGCTTGTTGCTGTTGCTGTATGTTATACCACTGCTGTAGATCATATGAATTTTGCCTTGGATTATTGCTCACAGCAAACATCTCCTCTACTGTCAATTCTGTCTATTTACTATATGAACAACTCCTTATTTCCGTTCCCGCATCCTCTTAAACTCCGCTTTTTCTAACATCATGAAGATTTATCCCGATTGGTGAGGGCTGATAATTAGCGGGCAATGCCCCACTGATTAAATTTTCACTTTATTATTCTCCCATAAAATATCCTGTAATTGTTTCAATGATCGCTGCTGCACCTGCAATGGCTAATAATGCTAGTACAGGCTCTGCAACAATAGGAATCCATTTATATAAAACTAATAAAAAAGCACTAACCCACACACCTGTACACCAATAGCAGCTTAATAATTCTCCAATCCACTTTCTTAATCCTTTCCCTTTCACCTTTGTAAAAGTCGATACACTTCCATCAGGCTCTGTAATCTCTAACTCATCAATAAACGGTCTTCGCAAAAAAGCTGTAATTTTATCATAAACAATAAGACGAGTTAACCTAAAAGCAGCTAGCGCAAAAATAAAAAATAAAAGCCAGCTTGTAAATAACATAATTCCACCTTCCCTATCCTCTTTAGCCTATTTAAAAAAAAAGGTCTTAAGATTGTGACCAAATCTCCCCCACTCCAATATCTTATTAATGTAAATACAAACAAGAAGATAAGGAGTGACATTAATGAGTTGTAACGAAAATAAACACCATAGCTCTTCTCACTGCGTAGTTGACGTCGTAAAATTCATCAATGAACTACAAGATTGCTCTAGTTCAACATGTGGTTCTGGTTGTGAAATTCCATTTTTAGGAGCACACAATACTGCAGCAGTAGCGAATACACGCCCTTTTATTTTATACACAAAAACTGGTGAACCTTTTGAAGCATTTGCACCATCTTCAAGCCTTACTAGCTGCCGATCTCCAATTTTCCGTGTGGAAAGCGTAGATGATGATAGCTGTGCTGTCTTACGTGTGTTAACTGTAGTATTAGGTGACGGTTCTCCTGTACCACCTGCTGACGATCCAATTTGTACGTTTTTAGCTGTACCAAATACAAGATTAATCTCGACATCTACTTGCATTACTGTTGATTTAAGCTGCTTCTGTGCGATTCAATGCTTACGCGACGTTTCTATAGTTAAGTAAACTAAAAAACTATTGGGGTGGTAGAAGCTTTCTACCACCTTTACATATTTAAAAGCCGGCCATATCAATCGATTTGATGTCTTCTATAGATAACCGAACATCTCTCATACTATTTGGTGGCATAATGGATACAATGCCATTACGGTAAGATATAATCGATCCTATATATGAGACGGTCGTCGTTCTTATTCTACATCTTATTTTCGGAATGTAATGAGGACGATTTAATAAAAAATGAATTTTTTCTTCATTATTCATATCCTTAAAGGATTTATTGTAAGGGACCGTTCTCACTTGCTCTTCCTCTACTTTTTCTTCCACCTCCACTTGAGGCTCCTCTCGTGGTTCTTGTTTCTCTTGTTCTACCACTTCTTCCACAGCACTACTTACAATACTTTCATTTCTATTACTTTGCTCTTTTTGATCCTCATCTTCAAAATTCGTTAAAATAATTCTTTTTATTTTCGGTGCAGCGAGTTCTAAATTTACTTGTGCAATATATAACAACGGTTTTCCAACTGTTGAACTTTTATTTTTATTCTTCACACTCGTCCCTCCCACTTCCATACGTAGCTGGATAAATCGTGTACTATTATAGTTATATTCATAACGTGGCTAGAACTTTCGTTAAAAATCGTTCTTTCTGAGAACAATTAAAAAGGACAGTCTCAACGTTTAGAGACTGTCCTTTTTAAACTTTAATTCCTATTATATTTATCCTAAAATATGATATCCTGAATCAACATGAATGTTTTCACCTGTTACTCCGCGTGCTAAATCACTGAATAAGAATACTGCTGTATCTCCAACTTCTTCTGGAGTCGTCGCACGACGAAGTGGTGCGCGCTCCTCAATTTCTTTTAAGATTGAGTTAAAGTCGCCTACACCTTTCGCAGATAACGTACGAATTGGTCCTGCAGAAATAGCGTTAACGCGAATGCCATGTTGTCCTAAATCGTTCGCTAAATATTTCACGCTAGCTTCTAATGAAGCTTTCGCAACACCCATAACGTTATAGTTTTTCACAACGCGCTCGCCGCCAAGGTATGTTAAAGTTAAAATATTTCCGCCTTCTGTCATCACTTTCTTCGCTTCTCTTGCTACAGCTGTTAAAGAGAATGCACTAATATTTTGTGCAAGTAAAAATCCATCGCGAGAAGTATCTACAAATTCGCCTTTTAAATCATCACGATTTGCAAAAGCAATACAGTGTGCAACACCGTGAATTGTACCAACTTCTTGCTTAATAGTTTCAAAGCAAGCTGTAAGTTCCTCATCATTCGTTACATCACAAGGTAATACAAGTGATTCTTGTCCTTCTAATGTTTCCGCTAGTTCACGAACGTTTCTTTCTAAACGCTCTCCTGCATATGTGAATATTAATTTTGCACCTGCATTATGCAAAGAGCGAGCAATTCCCCATGCAATACTTCTTTGGTTCGCAACGCCCATAACAACAAATGTTTTCCCTTGTAATAGTTCCATGATATATCCTCCCAGAAATACTTATACTTGTTATTAGTACCTGATACTATGATTATAGTACCATAAAACCTCTTAAAGGCAAACAAAAAAGTCACTAACATAAATTTGTTAATGACTTTTTGTTTCTATAAAAAACCTTTCTAATCCTTCTTCCCAAGTAGGCATTTGTAAAAAACCATTTAATTGTAGCATTTTATGCTGAAAGATCGAATATTTCGGTCTCGCTGCCGCCGATCCAAATTCCTCAGTCGACACAGGTAATACATTCACTCTTATTTTTGTATGCGAAAATATTTTTTGAGCAAATTCAAACCAAGAACATGAACCGCGATTTGATACGTGATACGTACCGTATAAGGATGTATGAATGAGCTTATTAATCACAGTAATTAAATCCGCCACGTACGTAGGAGAACCAACTTGATCAGCTACAACAGATATGTTTTCTCTCTCTTTTCCTAATCGTAGCATCGTTTTCACAAAATTATTTCCATACTTACCATACAACCAGGATGTACGAACTATAAAATATTTATTATGTAACTCTTTTACGAACTGCTCTCCTGCAAATTTAGAAGCTCCATATATATTTATCGGTGCTGGATTATGAAATTCATGATAGCCATCCGGTTTGTCACCTGGAAATACATAATCAGTACTGACATACACTAACTTAGCCCCTATTAATTGTGAAGCAACCGCTACATTTCGAGCTCCAATCGCATTTATTAAGTAAGCAAGATCCTGTTCTTTCTCAGCACCATCTACCTTCGTATACGCTGCACAATGAACAATTGTATGTGGCTTTATTTCTTGTACCACTTGCTTAATTCGAGATATATTTGTTACATCTAATAGCTTTTTATCAAATGGATATATGTCATATTCCTCAGAATTCAACTCTTCTTGTAGTTGCTTCCCTAGCTGACCGTTCGCTCCCGTTATGATAATCCGTTCTTTCATCTACATGCCCCTTACTTTTCTTTTAGTGGTTTCCACCAGTCCACATTGTTTTTATACCATTCCACCGTTTCTTTTAATCCTTGTTCGAACGTATACCTCGGTTCCCATTCAAACTCATTCTTCATTTTTTGCGCATCAATCGCATAACGACGGTCGTGACCTAAACGGTCTGTTACAAATTCAATATCTTTTTTCGTTTTTCCTAAAAGTTTTATAATTTGTTCCACAACATCTACATTTGTTTTTTCGTTATTTCCGCCGATATTATATACCTCTCCTACACGTCCCTTATGTAAAACGGTGTCAATTGCACTACAATGATCCGTTACATGCAACCAATCCCTTACATTCAATCCATCACCATATAATGGTAGTTTCTTTTCTTCAAGCGCATTCGTAACCATTAACGGAATTAATTTCTCAGGATATTGGTACGGTCCGTAGTTATTAGAACAACGCGTTATAATAACTGGTAATTGATACGTTTCATAATAAGATAAGGCTATCATGTCGCTACTCGCTTTACTTGAAGAATATGGACTATTAGGAGCTAGCGGGGTTTCCTCTATAAATTTCCCGGTTTTCCCTAAAGAACCGTATACTTCATCTGTTGATACTTGCACGAGTTTAATATATGAATATTTTTTCACTAACTCCAACAGCGTGACTGTACCTATTACATTCGTATCATAAAAAGGAATTGGGTTTTCAATACTACGATCCACATGTGATTCAGCTGCGAAATTTACAATTACTTGCACGTCACGTTCCTTAACAACATGTTCCAGCAGCTCTCCATTTTGGATTTTCCCTTTTACAAATGAGTAGTTAGGATTTTCTTGAATAGACTTTACATTATTTAAATTCCCGCTATATGTTAATGCATCGTAATTAATGATTTTATATGTTTCATAGTTTTTTAACATATAGTGAATGAAATTACTTCCAATAAATCCAGCTCCACCTGTAACTAATATATTCATAAACAACTCTCCTACTTAAAAACTATCTTCATATTCCTGAAGTAATGGTAATATTCGATCCTTATCGGACAAGATAGGATTTGTTACCGGCCATGGAATTGATAATTCTTTATCTTCCCAAAGCAAACCGGAATCGTGATCAGCACTATAATACTCATCTACTTTATACATAACAATTGTATGAGGTACAATTGTACAAAAACCATGAGCAAATCCTTTCGGCACTAATAATTGCCTATGATTATCTGCGCTTAAAATATAACCTCTCCACTTTTTAAATGTAGGTGAATCTTTTCGCAAATCAACGATAACATCATATATTGCACCTTGCATAACTTGAATGAGTTTCGTTTGTGCTTTCGGATTTTTTTGAAAGTGTAGCCCTCGAATCGTCCCCGAATGCGCTGAATAAGATACGTTATCTTGCACAAATGAATGCGTAATCCCTAACGATTCTAGCATCTTCTTATTATAACTTTCAGTAAAAAAACCTCGCTCGTCTTCAAACAATCTCGGTTCTAACAATTTCGCATCGGTAAAATTTGTTTCTACAACTTTCATATTTTCACCTATTCTCCATTAAACTGTTTCCCAAAGTTTATATCCCGCGCTAACGTATTCGCTCTTTGAAGAGAAGCATGCGTTCCCGCATCAGTCCACCAGCCGCTCATTTCATTATAAGTAAGTACTCCTCGTTTTAAATACCAATTATTTATATCTGTAATTTCAAGTTCCCCTCTTGCGGAAGGTTTTAATTCTTTTATATAAGAAAAGACTTTCGAATCATACAAATAAATTCCCGTAACAGCATAAGAACTTTTCGGCTCATTCGGCTTTTCTTCAATTCCAATTATTTTTCGGCCTTGAATATGCGCTACACCAAATCGCTCGGGATCTTCTACAGATTGAAGCAGCACTTTAGCCCCTTCTTTTTGACTTGCAAACTCTTCAACATACGGGCGAATATCATCTGAAAAGATATTATCTCCTAATATAACTACCATCCGATCATTTCCTACGAAATCTTCACAAAGTCCTAGCGCCTGCGCAATCCCGCCCGCCTTATCTTGCACACGATACGTAAAGGATACACCAAACTCTTGACCACTTCCTAGAAAGCTCACAACATCTCCCATATGCTCTTTACCGGTAATAATCATAATATCTGTAATTTCACATCGCTTCAGCTTATATACCGCATGATAAATCATCGGATACCGCCCAACGGGAAGTAAATGTTTATTCGTTACTTTCGTTATTGGATATAATCTCGACCCTGTCCCGCCTGCTAAAATAATCCCTTTCATCCTTCATCTCTCCCTTATGATGGAGATAGCACATCTTTATAATGTTCCACAAAAATTTCCCGGTATTTCTCATATGTATCCGCATCAAACTCATCTCCGTTGTAATGAATACACCATGGATTTGCTTGATTAGGGATACCAATTAAATATCCAGCCTTTTGAAATTCTAAAGACTGTGACACATCATAGAAATGGAATCCTTGAAACAAATCCTCTCGCCACGGAATATCATACTGCGTTGCCATGAGTAAACCATCGATTGCTTGCACTGACATAAAAGATTGATTTCCATAAAACCCCTGATCCAAATTTAATAATTGATAATTCTGTCTTCTGTACTCAATCACTTTCCCTACTAAATTTTTCCCTTCCCACCATATCCCGTTACTCGGTAAAAACTGAGCACCAGCTACTCCAATTAAACCAAGCTTTTCATTTTCTTTAAAAAGAGAAATGAGGGTACAAAACATATCACGATTAATAAGGTAAGTATCTTGATGTATATATACTTTATATTTTGCCGGATATGAAAGTGCTCGATTGTACGCACTTGCCATACTTTTCGCATCTCGTATCGGAAAAATTTGCACTACATAGCCAGGGGGAACAAAAATGTTTCTTATTTGCCTTTCGCATTGCTCGAAAAGCTCTTCATTATTTACACAAACAACGACTAATATTGTATGATCTTTCATTTTGTAGCCCTCTATTCTTCCTTATTCACATCTGACATATAGTTCTCTACAAATACTTTTCTATACTTTTCATAGTTCGTCATATTTACATCGAAATGATAATGAATACACCAAGCATCACGCTGCACAGGGACACCGACTGTATACCCAGCTTTTTTAAATTCAAAAGATTGGGATACATCATAAAAATCAAACCCATCAAATAAGTCCTCTCGCCACGGAATATCATATTGTGTCGCCATCAATAAACCGTCAATACATTCCACAGGAATAAACGTTTTTGATTCATGAAATGGTTGCTCTAAACTAGCCATATAAAATAACTCGTTCATGTAACCAATTACTTTCCCAACTATCCCTCTTCCTTCGTTCCATACACCGTGCGGGGGAACATACTGGGCTCCAACCATCCCAATCATCCCAAGATGCTCGTGTTCCGTAAATAATTGAATTAATCCAAATAAAAAAGCCCCATTTACAATAAAAACATCTTGGTGTAAATACACTTTATATTTCGCTGGATTCGAAAGTGCTTGATTGTATCCGCTCGTCATACTTTTTGCACCGCGAATCGGCATGAATTGTACACTATATCCTGGAGGTACTGCCAATTTCAATATATGTCTCACGCATTGTGCATACAATTTCGAATCATTTACACATGTCACCATCAAAATCGTTTTATCAGGATTATTCATATTTGTGATTTTTCTGCTTCAATAATATATTGAAATACAACTGTCTCAGCCATGAAGCCACTTCCAAGACGATACTTTTTACAAATTCCATATAACTCTTCAATAAGTGGCTCATATATTTTATGATCAACATATACACGATCTACTTTACTAATAGAATATCCTGCTTTTAAAAACATTCTTAGCATTTCATTAAAAGTAAAGAAACGAATATGCGTTTTATCTAATAAGCCATATTCTGTATACGTCCAATTTCCAGCGAGTAAGGGAGCTAATACTGAAATGTGCGCAACGTTTGGTATGCTAGCTAAAATCACACCATTTTCTTTTATATATGGCTTTACTTTCTTTATGACAGCCCACGGATCAAATAAATGCTCTAATACATCCCCGAATATGACACAATCAAATTGTTCCTTCTCATAAGGAAGATCCATTGTTTCTATATCACCTAAAATAACATGATCTAGTTTTTCTTTCGCTTTTTCGGCAGCCTCTGGGAATGCCTCAATTCCTGATACACGTGCTCCATTTTCTTTTATAGCCGCTCCTAATGCACCGCTCGAGCAACCAATATCAAGAACTTCTTGCCATTCCTTTTTTATATGCTTGAATAAATTAGGGTTTATCGCATTATAATAATGTTCAGATTTTTCTTCGTATAAAGAACTTTTCTCCCGATTCATTTCACACACTCCTTATGCAAATTGAATTTGAAATATAAACAAAAGATATTCTACAAAGGATGCCATCTCTATTGGTTGCATTACCAATACTCTAATATATAGCCATTCTACTATCATTAGAATAGCGACAAGTCATTTCCTAAAAATAGAACAAATTACATTTTATATTGTTTATCATAGACGCCTCTAAAATATTTACGGTTATATTCAATCGCAGCATTATTCGGAACATAAGAAGCTGCCAATTCATTATAATAATAAGCTTTATCTTGATCTCCTAATCTGCTATAACAAATACACATTTGTAAATATGGAATCCACGTATAACTAGCCGGACTGTGAAAAGGACTATCCTCTGCTAGCGGCACTTCAGTTGCTAGCTTAAACCAAAATATCGCTTCATTATACTTTTGTTGTTCCATATATATATATCCTATTCTTGTACAATTCTCTCCTCTAGGAATACCATAACGAAACGACTTCGTACAAGTTTCAACTGCCTTCTCCCAGTCTCCTAACTTCGCATAACAATCTCCTAACTTACCACATGCATAAATTTTCTCTTCATGCCATCCTTCCTCTTGATTAAGAAATGTTTCATACAGAAGAACCGCATCGTCGTATTTTTGATTATCCATAGATTCATTACCGTAATAAAATAAATCTCTCGGGCTTAATTCTTCTCCAGCTGCTACAGCATTTTGAAAAATTTTCAAATTACGATTCGTTATTTCTTTTTCTTTCTTATGTGTAATGGCGACATTACTATTGTAAATCTCACCAGAAACAGCTAAATACTCATGCACCTTTCCAAACCATTGAAATTGTTTTTCACGCTTTACAAGTCGGTATCTTCTTGTGCAATATAAAGGTTTCCCATTAGAATCCATTACAAGATAATAAGGCATAGAAACAGCGTCAACTTTACCATCTAACTCTCGTTTTAATGTTTTCAGTGATTCTTGAGCTTCCTCTAATAACACATCATCAGCATCTAACCATAATATATATTCTTGCGTTGCTTTTGAAAACGCAAAATTTCTAGCTGCCGCAAAATCATCAACCCACGGAAAATCGTGTATGTTAGAAGTGTATTTTGCTACAATTTCCTTCGTTCGATCAGTGGATCCTGTATCAACTACAATAATTTCATCAACAATTTTTTCTACCGCGTCCAAACATCGATCTATTGTATTTTCCTCATCGCGAACAATCATACATAGACTAATTGTAATTCCTTGCTTGTTCAACATAATCACCCTCTTCCAACTCAATCATATGTTATACATACAATAAACTTTCCATTTTTTTAACTTGTTCAAGCTATTTAAGATTTCTTTTTAATAATTCAAATGTCTGTGTCATTTTCTTGCGATTTTGCATCTACTATATAATGAAAGCTTTATGGAGGTGAATTTATGTCAAATAATAATTATTCAGATGGCTTAAATCCTGATGAATTCTTATCAGCTAGTGCATTTGATCCTAATCTTGTAGGTCCAACTTTACCACCAATACCACCGTTTACACTTCCAACCGGGCCTACTGGGCCTACTGGGCCGACTGGACCTACTGGACCTACCGTACCGACTGGGCCTACTGGACCGACTGGGCCTACTGGACCGACTGGGCCTACTGGACCGACTGGACCGACTGGACCGACTGGGCCTACTGGGCCTACTGGGCCTACTGGGCCTACTGGGCCTACTGGAGACACTGGTACAACTGGCGCGACTGGACCGACTGGACCGACTGGGCCTACTGGAGACACTGGCGCAACTGGACCGACTGGGCCTACTGGAGACACTGGCGCAACTGGACCGACTGGGCCTACTGGTGCCACTGGTGCCACTGGTGCCACTGGACCGACTGGACCGACTGGACCGACTGGACCGACTGGGCCATCTGGATTAGGACTTCCAGCAGGATTGTATGCATTTAACTCTGCTGCAATTAGCATATCTCTTGGATTTAATGACCCAGTACCATTTAACACTGTTGGATCTCAGTTTGGTACAGCAATTTCTCAATTAGATGCTGATACTTTTATCATAAGTGAAACTGGATTCTATAAGATTACTGTTATCGCATATACTGCATTAGTAAGTGTATTAGGTGGCCTTTCAATTCAAGTGAATGGTGTTAATATTCCTGGCTCTGGAACAAGTTTAATCTCACTTGGAGCACCTATCGTTATCCAAGCAATTACACAAATTACAATAACTCCATCAATGGTTGAAGCGGTTGTTACAGGGCTTGGATTATCGTTAGCTCTTGGTACGAGTGCATCAATTATTATTGAAAAAATTGCTTAATTTTTTACTTAGCAGTAAAACTGATATCAGTTTTACTGCTTTTTCAATTATGAATTCAATCATGAAACCTTCACTACCTACATAATCATATTGTTGTATGACATTTCGCAGGAGGCATCTATATGGAAAATAAATCTGCTGTCCAGCTTTATCTCGAGTTGTTAAAGAAAACAATTCTGTTTGAAATATGGCTAGAGTATGAGCCATATTTACCTGCTTCGTTACATATATCTAAGGAACTTCCATACGAACCCGTTACAGTTCCACTCCCTTTATTTATTAAACAATATGCAGAAAATCATAATTTAAAAATTATTAAACCTAACGTTTTAAAAAGCGAACGTCAAGACGGAATGGATTGGCCAAGAGCAGCACACAGTATGATCGGCCGGGAACGCATGAATCAATTACATGAAGCATTAGAAACAGTTGTCCGTGAAAATATAGAAGGTGATTTTATTGAAACAGGTGTGTGGCGCGGGGGATCGTGCATTTTTATGAATGGTTTTTTACAAGCAAACAACATTACTGATCGCAATGTATGGGTTGCCGATTCATTTGAGGGCCTCCCAACACCAAATATAGAACAATACCCGAGAGATTTCGGCGATTACTTACACAGCTTTGATTATTTACGTGTTTCTTTAGAACAAGTACAAGAAAACTTTAGAAAATACGATTTATTAAATGACCAGGTAAAGTTTTTAAAAGGTTGGTTTAAAGATACTTTACCCTCAGCACCGATAGAAAAAATTGCGATTGCTCGCCTTGACGGTGATATGTATGAATCAACGATGGATGGTCTCGTAAACTTATACGATAAAGTTTCTAAGGGCGGCTATATAATTATCGATGATTACGGACTACCACCATGCGCTGAGGCTGTGACAGACTTTAGAAATCAAAGAAACTTAAAAGCTCCTATTACTAAAATTGATGTATTCGGGGTTTATTGGCGAAAAGAATAGGGCGAAACTTTATTCAGTTAAGGTTTCTCCATCTCACACTAATTATTGGCCTTCGCCAATAGCATGATAAATAAAAACAAAGGCTCCCATTACTATTTCCAGTTGTTCTAGGGAGCTTTTTACATATCGCAACAGTTCTAATATCTTTTCCCCTCCCACTATAAAATGGTAGCTGCATATTAAAAATGTTGGTTCCCTGTTTACTACAAGGAAGGAGTGAAATTATGAGCGAGCTTGAAAAAAAAATCGCATTAATCCCACCTCCCGAACTCGTCCAATATGTAGGGGGCGACTTTCAAAAGGTTGGAAAAGAATTCATAAAGTATTTTATTCAAATTGGTAGTTTAAAATCCAATGAAACAGTGTTAGATGTAGGTTGTGGTGTCGGCCGAATGGCGGTCCCATTAATGAATTACTTAAGCGATGATGGAGCTTATTATGGATTTGACTTATTTAAAGATGGCATTACATGGTGCAAAAATAATATTTCAGCTACCCGTAGCATTTTCCATTTTGAACACGTTGATATATATAATCAATTCTACAACCCAGAAGGAAAAGAAGATGCTTCTCAATACAAATTTCCATATGAAGACGATTCATTCGATTTTATTTTTTTAACTTCTGTATTTACCCATCTCCTTCCGAAAGAATTAGAACATTACGTATCTGAGATTGTACGTGTTCTAAAAAAAGATGGGAGATGTTTTATTACCTTCTTTCTCATTAACCCTGAATCATCCTATTACTTAAATTCTGGGCTAAGTACATTAGGTTTTTATCATCAAATTGAAAATTGTTATGTTGTGAATAAAGATATTCCTAATTTCGCAGTTGCCTATCCTGAAGAAGATATCCGCACCTTATTAAATAAACATGGCTTAGAGGTAATTAATAAACCGCATTATGGTTTATGGTGCGGCAGAAATGAGTATACAAGTTATCAAGATATCGTTCTTACAAAAAAAGCTTCTGAAAGGTAGTTTCGTATGAATAATAAAAAAAAGTCACCTCTCGTTTCCATCCTTATTCCCACTTATAATCGACCACATTATTTCAAAATTGCTCTAGAAAGTGCATTAGCACAAACTTATCCAAACATTGAAATTATTATAGGAGACGATAGTACAAATGATGAAACAGAAATCTTAATAAATGAACAGTATTTACCTAATTATAAAAACATAACATACATTCGAAATACCACTACTTTAGGACAATTTCATAACGATCTTATGCTCTTAGAGAAATCTAATGGGGAGTATATAAATTTTTTAATGGACGATGATGTGTTTTATAATCATAAAATACAAAAAATGATGGCTTATTTTGAGCAAGACACAAATAAAAATCTCGCTCTTATAACTTCTTATCGAGTACGTATTGATGATCACGGGAATTTAATTGGAGATGCTCATCCAACACAAAGATTATATAGCGAAGACATTCAATTAAACGGAATATTTTTAGGCGACTGGATGTTAAAAGGTGGACATAACATTATCGGTGAGCCTACAACTATTCTGTTTAGAAAACAGTTACTCACTGAACCTTTCGGCACGCTAAAAGGAAGGCACTATTCTTGTAGTGTCGATATGGCATCATGGATTTCCTTACTTTCTAAAGGAGACGCAGTATACATATCCGAACCTTTAAGCCAATTTCGCTACCATACTGGGCAACAAATACACAGCAAGCTCCTTGAAGGATCTGAGGATTTTACGCAACTCGTTATAACTTCAAAAGAATACGGATTTTTACAAGATAATACAGATTATAGACTAGGTCTAATTAGCGCTTATAAATGGTGTAAAAATTCCTTAGAATATTATAGTCAGCTACCAAACCTCATTCCAGATGCACATGTACGTCTTTCCCATTGTTTGGACATAATTATAAAAGAGCTACATCATTAGTCTATTCTGCGAAAATAAAATGTGTGAGCTTTACGTGAATAATGCGTATAGTTCATACATTCTTTTTAAACTATGTGATGCACCAACTAAAACCCACTAATATAGAGAGCAGTAGAAAGGAATTCATACAGTGAAAGATCCGAACACTCAATATCAAATAGACTACATATTAATATTCATTTTATTTGCCATTGGGATTGTTAGCTGCTTTGCTATCGCAAGTGCACAAGCTTCTTTACCACCATTTTTACAAAACGTAAATTTTGTATTAAAACAAATCCAATGGTATGCCATTGGATTTATCGCCATTGGTGTTATTATGGTTATTGATTTCGATCGCTATAAACAAATTGCTTGGTATTTATATAGCTTTGCACTCATACTTCTAATTGGCCTAGAACTTCAAGTTCCTGGCGCCGTTACAATTAAAGGGGCTACCGCGTGGTACAGACTTCCAGGCATCGGAAACTTTCAGCCTTCTGAAATTATGAAATTATTTTTGATTATCGTCGTTGGACGAATTATAGCGAATCATAATGAAAAATACCTTTTTCGGACAACTCGTGAAGATTTCATTTTACTTTTAAAAATATTTGCAGCTAGTTTACCTCCACTACTTCTAATCGCAAAAGAACCTGATTTAGGAAACACAATGGTCATTTCAGCGATGCTTGCAACAATGGTTTTAGTTTCTGGTATACGTTGGCGCTTTATCCTCGGATTAACCTCCGGTATTTTCGCCATAGGCTCTACCTTAACATATATTTATTTCACGCATACAGAGTTCTTTAAAGAGCACATTCTAAAAGAATATCAATTAAATCGCTTCTATGGTTGGCTTGCACCTTATGAATATGACGCACAAGGATACCAATTAAGACAAGCATTTTTAGCTACTGGATCAGGAGAGATGCAAGGAAAAGGATGGGAAAATAGACAAGTATATTTTCCAGAGCCACATACAGATTTTATTTTTACAAATATCGCTGAACAATTCGGTTTTTTAGGAGCAAGTGTTATTATTTCATTTTTTTTCTTACTCATTTACCGAATGATCCATATCGCTTTAGAAAGCAATGAACCTTTCGGTAGTTATATTTGCGCTGGTACAATTGGAATGTTTACGTTCCAAGTATTCCAAAATATTGGGATGACAATTGGTTTACTCCCTATTACAGGAATAACGTTACCGCTTATGAGCTACGGCGGGAGTTCACTGCTCACATATATGGTTGCTATTGGATTTATTTTAAACGTACGCTCAAGAACTAAAATCTTTATGTTTAAATGAACCATATCGAAAAACGGTATGGTTTTTTTCTATGTCCATTTTAGATATACTAATGAAAAAATAAGCTGGAGGTTTAAATATGAAATATGACATTATAGGTGATATTCACGGATGCTTCCAAGAGTTTCAAGATTTAACAACGAAACTAGGGTATAGCTGGGATAGTGGTATCCCAATTCATAACGCAAAACGAAGGCTTGCATTCGTTGGTGATATTACAGACCGAGGTCCTCATTCATTACGGATGATTGAAATTGTATGGGAGCTCGTAATAAATAGAAAAGATGCTTATTATGCTCCAGGGAATCACTGTAATAAACTGTATCGTTTCTTCCTTGGACGTAATGTTACAATCGCTCATGGGCTCGAAACAACTGTTGCAGAATATGAAGCATTGCCTTCTAATAAGCAACAAATAATAAAAGAAAAATTCATTACTCTTTACGAACAATCACCGCTATATCACATACTGGATGAAAAAAAATTAACCGTCTGTCACGCTGGTATTCGGCAAGATTACATAGGAAGACAAGATAAAAAAGTACAAACCTTTGTATTATATGGTGATATTACAGGCGAAAAACACCCTGACGGCTCACCTGTCCGCCGAGATTGGGCGAAAGAGTATAAGGGTGAAACATGGATTGTTTATGGACATACACCTGTCAATGAACCTCGCTTTGTGAATCATACAGTCAATATTGATACTGGTGCTGTATTTGGTGGTAAACTAACTGGACTACGTTACCCTGAGTTGGAGACCGTTTCTGTCCCTTCTTCCCTACCTTTTGTCCCTGAAAAGTTCCGCCCAATTTCATAAAGTGAAACTTTAATCAGTGGGGGTTTTGTTCATCCCCCACTGATTATTAGCCCGCACCAATCGGGATAAATACCTCTACTTAATACAATTCACGATTTGCAGAGGATCATGGTGTTTCCTAGACATATTCCACACTAAAACTAGATAAAGCAATTAAAAAAAGATGCAATAAAGTGCATCTTTTTTTAATTGCACGGCATATACTGTCGCAGGAGGTGACGGAATGAAGAAAAAATCTTCTAAACAAAAAAGAAAATTCCACCCTTTATACCATCCCATGTATGGAATTAACAACTGGTGCAGTATTCGAGCTGCAGCTATAGAAGAAATAGAAGAACAAGAGTCATCAAAAAAAAGCAAACCGAGAGAAAAATATATCTCTTTAGAAAATGCTGTTATGAGGCGAATTATAGATAGCAGGAAAATAAAAGCAAAACAAAAAAAGAAGCTCGCTTCTAATAATGATGAACCTGTGCTTAATTCGGAAAAGATACAAGAAAATATAGAAGAAAACATTCCTGCAGCAATCAAGGAAAAAGTACAACCAGAAATTCCAGCTACTATTATAAATCAAGTAAAAAAAATAAAAGAAGCATTAATCTCGGGCAACGATGTACAAATAGAAAGATCCGCCCCTATTCAGGCTCCTGTACCTACACCTATAAAAAAAGAAAATAACAAAGGAGCTCGTCACGCATATAAAGAAGGGCTTCACTCTAAAGCTGATGGAATCGCTTCACATGCAGAAGGGCTTCTTACACATGCAACGGGTCCCTTTTCTCATGCAGAAGGGACAAAAACAAAGGCAACTGGACATAGTTCGCATAGCGAAGGAAGTGAAACGACAGCAGGCGGCTCTTATTCTCATGCAGAAGGAAAACATGCAATTGCTTTGGGCGAAGCAGCACATGCAGAAGGAACCGCAACTATCGCTAACGGATTCTCATCTCATGCGGAAGGAAATCATACATCAACAGCTAATTTTGCAGGCAGCCATATTATGGGGAAATTTGGTACAGCAGAAGAAGCTTATTCCTGGTTTATCGCAAATGGGACAAATGACACTGATTATAATATAGGTGCCAAATGGCTTGCCCATAACGGAGAAATGTATATCGATGGTGCTTCTTACAATGCAGGTGGTACTGATTTTGCACAAATGTTTGAGGCAGCAGATCATAGCCCTATTGATATCGGCTATTTCATTACATTTAGTAGCGAAGAAAAAATTCGAAAAGCTACTTCCAATGATACATTCATATTAGGCATATCCAGCGCTACTCCTGCTCTCATAGGAAATAGCGGTGCTTTAAGTTGGCAAAAACGCTATGAAACAGACAGCTTCGGAAAACGTCAATATACGCGTACGGATACGCAAGAAATACGACCTCTTTTAAATACAGAATGGGATCCAGCTTGTAAGTATATATCAAGAAGAGACCGTACTGAGTGGCTTCCTGTCGGATTAATTGGACAAATGTTAGTACGTGATGACGGCACTTGCGAAACACACGGATATTGTCGTCCAAATGATGACGGCATTGCCACAAAAGCTGAAAGTGGCTTTTTCGTTATAAAACGTACTGGTGAAAATCAAATTTTAATATTATTTCGCTAAAAAAAGGGAACAAAATTCTTTTTATGATAAGAATTTTGTTCCCTTTTAATTGTTATGTAAAGCGTATTGCATATCCTCTGGGATACTTACGGTAAAAGTCATTCCCTTTTCTAAAATAGGATGATAAAACGTCAAAGATGTACTATGCAGCGCTTGACGTTTTATCACATCTCTTCGGCCACCGTATAGATCATCCCCAAGTAGCGGATGTCCTATATATGCCATATGTACACGAATTTGATGTGTTCTTCCCGTCTCGAGCTCAAGCGCTACATGCGTCTTATCGGAAGAACTCTCCATCACTCTAAAATGAGTAACAGCTCTTTGACCATCTTCACAGACAGTTCGCTCGATAATACTATCCGCTTTTCGTCCGATTGGCGCGTCAATCGTTCCTACTTCTTCTAAAATAGTCCCATGAACGATTGCCTCATACGTTCGTTTCACCCCTTTTTGTTGATGCTGCTTCGATAAAAGGTGGTGAACGAATCTATTTTTCGCAATTAACATAAGCCCTGAAGTATCACGGTCTAACCTCGTCACAATGTGCACCGTACTTGCAAGGTTTTGTTTATCATAATGATATAAAAGAGCGTTTGCAATACTTCCTGACGGGTGCTCCCTAGACGGAATCGTCGACATATTTGCTTCTTTATTTATAACAAGAACCGCATCATCTTCATATACGATACATAAAGGGATCTCTTCCACTTCCATCCCTTCACTTCTTTCCTCCACTGGAAAAAAGATTTGTAACTCTTCACCAGCTTGTAACTTGTGACGAACACTTGTGTGTTGACCGTTTACTTCAATTGCTCCCCCGCGGAACTTTATATCCGTTAAAGCAGCTTTCGAAATCCCTTTTGTTTTCAAAAATTCTCTAACTAAAGTTCCCTCTTCAGCCAGCCCTATATCCCATTTCAATGTAAATCTGTTCAAATATATAAACCCTCTCTATTTATCTGCAACAAACGAGTCACGAACACGTTTCCAGAATGGGAACGGACGGAAACGAACAAATCGTACTTTCTCGTTTGCAACGCGATACTGAATTGATTTCACATCTTGATGAACCATCGTCAAATGATCCACGGTAATTTGCATGTTCATTCCTGCAGCCGGCTTTAAAACGCATGTATGATGCTTCGGCAGTACGAGCGGCGAACCTACCGTACGAAATACACGATTGTTGATAGATGCCATTTCTGCAATTTGAATCGCTTCAATAGAAGGGTGAATAATTGCTCCGCCAAGCGCCTTATTATACGCGGTACTTCCTGAAGGAGTAGAAATACAAAGACCATCTCCGCGAAACGTTTCGAAATACTCTCCGCGTATTTCCACTTCTGTTACTAATGTACCTTCTGCACTTTTTACAGTCGCTTCATTCATCGCCAAATACTGCGACTCTTTACTACCATTCACATAGCGAATAATCACTTCTAAAAGTGGATATTCAACCACTTGGAACGGTGTTTTAGCGATTGCAATCACCAACTTCTCTACTTCCGTCGGTAACCAATCTGCATAGAAACCTAAATGCCCTGTATGTACACCAACAAATGCGGTTTCATCTAATCGATTATAGTAACGATGGAATGCATATAAAAGCGTTCCATCTCCCCCAACAGAAATTACAATATCAGGTTCCTTTTCATCCATTGTAAACCCAAAATCTAACAAGTATTCTTTCATCGTACTTGCTAGTGTATCTGATGATTGATCTCCCTTTGACATAATTGTAAATTTCATCGCCCAACACCCTTTAGTTTATGATTCAGAATCTTTCGTTTCCTGCTTTCGTGAAAAGACCTTTTGCGCTTCTTGAATTTCAAGACGAATGGAAGACATTTCTTCATCTAATAAAAACGCCGCTTCCGCTGCACGTTGTAAGCGTATTTTAATATCTTCAGGAAAACGTCCACTATATTTGTAATTTAAAGAATGCTCAATCGTTGCCCAAAAATTCATTGCTAACGTGCGAATTTGAATTTCAACTAACACTTTTTTCTCCCCCTGTATCGTTTGAACAGGATAACTAATGACAACGTGGTAAGAGCGATAGCCGCTATCTTTCTTTTGCGTTACATAATCACGTTCTTCTACAATGTCAAAATCATTTCGTTTTCGAAGATATTCTACAACAGGCTTAATCTCATCTACGAATTGACACATCATTCGAAGGCCCGCGATGTCCTGCATATCTTCTCTAATTCGGTCTAGCGGTACATTTCTCTTCTCCGCTTTATCAATAATACTTGCAACCGACTTTACCCTTCCTGTTACAAACTCAATTGGAGAATGCTCCGTTAACATTGCAAATTGAGTACGCATTCCTTTTAGTTTCACTTTCAGCTCCGCCACCGCTTGGTGATACGGTGCTAAAAATTCTTCCCAATTACGATTCATTTCAACCACCACCAAAATCAATCCATTTGCTTATAGAAACACTTTTTCTACAGCAGTTACTAGTTCTTCTCCGTAATTTGCATTACCTTCAATATTTTCAACTAAATATTCTACTTCTTCTTTTAATCCTTCTAATTCTATTTCAACATCATTCACGCGAATAAACATCGCTGTATCTTTATTCATCGCTTCATGCATTGCTTCCCAGCATGTATGCGGAATACTTACATAAATGAAAGATGATTCATTTTCTAAGATATATAAAAATGATAAATTGTCTGAGTCTACAAGTACGTGATTACGCGCACTTAACTCCTTTACCTCTATTTCAGTATTTTCCGCACAAAAAATAAGCGCATTCTCTCTCGTTTCTACGCTCTTAACTTGAATTTTATTTTGCATACTCGAACTCCTCCATCTCAACTTCCTGTCTTACTTAACAGTATTATTGTATCATAACATGGACGCAAACAAATAAAACATTGAACCAAATTTGCGAAAAAGCGATAATGTGGAAAGAATTATTTTTCAAAAGGAGCGCATACAATGACACAAGAAATTGAAATTGAATTTAAAAATATGGTTACAGAGGAAGAATTCCAAACATTATGCAAATCTTTTTCTATTGAAGCATTTACAAAACAAGTAAATCACTACTTTGAAACGCCTCACTTCTCTTTAAAAGATACGGGCTCTGCACTTCGTATTCGTCATAAAGATGGAACTTATACATTAACATTAAAACAACCTGCTGAAATTGGTTTATTAGAAACTCATCAGTCTGTAACAGAAAAAGAAGCACAACTTATGATGGAAACAAACACAATCATTCAAGGAACTGTAATGGATCAGCTACACAAATTACAAATTCCCGTTTCCTCTTTAACTTATATGGGTAGTTTAACAACAGAAAGAGCTGAAATATTATTTGAAGGCGGAACGCTTGTCTTTGATCATAGTTTCTATTACAATCACGATGATTATGAAATTGAATACGAAGTGCAAGATGAAAAGACCGGTAAAGCAGCATTTATAAGGTTATTAAAGCAACATAACGTACCAGTTCGTCATACAAACAACAAAGTAAAACGCTTTTTCCTTGCCAAACAAAACGAAGAGCGCTAAAGTAAAATTTCCATCAGTGAAGAAGAGCTGTACTTACGGCTACATTTCACCTTTTTGAAAAGCAAAAGATTTATTAGCAACATATAGAATAAGCAAAGAATGTTATGAAGGCTGTTTAGTTGCTCTTCATAACATTCCATTGCTACAATAGATATACATTTCATGGAAAAAGGGGTTTATAAAGGATGAGCAAGCAACCGATGACACCATTTGAAGCAATCGGCGGTGAACAATGCATTGCAACATTAGTGGATACATTTTATTCCTATGTCAGTGAACACCCTGACTTATCTCCGATCTTCCCGGATGATTTAACAGAAACTGCTAGGAAGCAGAAACAATTTTTAACACAATATTTAGGTGGTCCTAATTTATACACTGAAGAACATGGGCATCCTATGCTAAGAGCACGCCATCTTCCGTTTGAGATTACTCCAAAACGCGCAGAAGCTTGGCTGTCATGTATGGAGCAAGCAATGGATGATACAGGAGTGCACGGTCATATAAGAGAGTTTGTTTTTGAACGTTTAGCATTAACTGCTCAACATATGGTCAATACTCCAAATGAAACAGGTGAAGTGTAATGGATAAGCAGGAAGCAAAGCATATAAATATGCCTTCTCCTTCCACATGCGAGCATAAATCTGTAGAAGCATATTTATTTATTGATCCACTTTGTAAAGATTGCTGGGATATCGAGCCATTTATTATTAAACTATGGCTTGAGTATGGGAAATACTTCTCTATTCGTCATATAGTAACAGGAAAAGTGGACGGGGCAAACGCTTCCTCACACAAATGGAATAAACCTGCTAATATTCGATTTGTGTGGGAAAAGACAACAAGTTTACAAGGTTTTTCATGTGATGGAAAAGTACATATGCAAGAGGCGTCGTCAACACCGTATTTAGTTTCGATGGCAATTAAGGCGGCGGAGTTGCAAGGCCGAAAAGCAGGTTCGAAGTTTTTGCGAAAACTTCAAGAATACATTCTTCTTGAAAATGTATCAAACCCTGACTGTGAATTATTGCTTACATGCGCTAAAGATAGTGGCATTGATGTAGAGGAATTTAAAAAAGACCTACACTCAGTTAGCGCAAAAAAAGCTTTCCAATGCGACCTAAAATTCACAAATGAGATGCATATTACAGAAATACCTTCCCTCCTATTTTTTCATGCAAATTCAGATGAGGAAGGTATTAAAATCGCGGGAATTTATTCCTATGATGTATACGTACAGCTATTAAAAGAACTTGTAAAATGCGAGATTGAGCCAGAGCCATTACCTCCTTTAGAAGTATTACTAGAAGCAACACAATTTATTTCTTCAAAGGAAATCTCATTTATATATGACTGCCCTCAGCAAGAAATAGAACGTGAGCTAAAGAAATTACAACTAAAACGAAAAGTACAAATGATTGAAGTGAAGTGCGAGCGTTATTGGAAATGGATAGCAAAAGAAAAAGACTTGGTGTAAACACCAAGTCTTTTTCTTTACGGCTTATAAAAATATTAAAGGGGATGGGAGAAATTTTCACGTTCAAACAAAGGGGTATATGTTTGTATGTGAATTCGTTCACGCTTATTATATTACAAGATTCGACCTCAAATGACAACCCCTTTTGTCGAATTTCACATTTTTGTCACATTCTAAACGTTTTCATTCTTGAATAAGCTATAAAAAAAGCAATTTAGGAGGTTTCCTTATGAAAAAGTCTCATATTTTTCTTATCTTTCTATGTGTTATGGTTTCTTTTTTCTTGTATATCCTCTCTCTATTACAAGCTTTTCCTAAAATTATTGCCTTCCCTCTTTTATTCGGAGTTATCGTCATCGCTGTCTCTTATTTCAACTATAGAAAACGATTTAAAGGATTTTGATTACAAAAATCAACTGTAAAACTGCCTTCTAATTTAGAAAAAGTAAGGAAATCCTCCTTATTTTATCGACAAATATCGACAAAATACATTTTCAAACAAAAAAGACGAGGATAAAACCCCTCGTCTTTTCTCATTACTTTTCTTCAAATAATAACGCTTCTAATTCATTTAATTTCTCTTCAAATACTTGAAGTGCCTCTTTCACTGGTTCAGGAGATGCCATATCAACTCCTGCTTTTTTCAACACTTCAATTGGATAATCGGAGCTTCCCGCTTTTAAGAATTCGTTAATGTAACGTTCTACTGCTGGTTGCCCTTCTTCTAAAATTTGTTTAGATAACGCTGTCGCTGCACTAAATCCTGTTGCGTATTGATATACGTAATAGTTGTAATAGAAGTGCGGAATACGAGACCATTCTAAACCGATTTCTTTATCGATTACTAAAGCATCCCCGAAATATTTTTTATTTAAATCGTAGTAGATCTCCGTTAACATATCTGGCGTAACCGCATGTCCTTCTTGTACTTTTTTATGAATGATATGCTCGAACTCTGCAAACATTGTTTGACGGAATACAGTACCACGGAATCCTTCTAAATAATGATTTAATAAATATAGACGCTCTTTTTTATCTTCTGTCGTTTTTAATAAATAATCATTTAGAAGCGCTTCATTACAAGTTGATGCTACCTCTGCAACGAAGATTGAATAATCACCGTATACGTGTGGCTGTGTCTTTCTTGTGTAATAACTATGCACCGAATGACCAAACTCATGAGCAAGTGTATATAAATTATTTACATTATCATGCCAGTTCATTAAAATATACGGATTTGTTCCGTATGCACCAGATGAATATGCTCCGCTTCGTTTGCCTTTATTCTCGTACACATCTACCCAGCGATTTTCATATGCTTCTTTTAAAATTTCAACATATTCATCACCAAGTACATTTAAAGACTTCAATAACATTTCTTGCGCTTCTTCATACTTCACATTCATTTTCACTTCTTGTACAAGTGGTGTATATAAATCGTACATATGAAGCTCATCAAGTCCTAGTGCACGCTTACGAATATCAATGTAACGGTGTAATAAATGTAAGTTGTCATTTACCGTTTCAACGAGTTGATCGTATACTGCTTCAGGAATATTATTATTGCTTAATGCTGCTTGGCGAGCAGAGTCATATTTACGAATACGTGCATTGAAATTATTACGTTTCACTGCCCCGCTTAACGTACTTGCAAATGTGTTCTTAAATTTCCCATACGTTTCAAATACAGCTTTGAATGCATCTTCGCGAACACGACGATCATCACTTTCTAAAAACTGAATGTAACGGCCATGTGTTATTTCTACCTCTTCTCCATCCTCACCTTTAATAGATGGGAATTTCAAATCCGCATTATTCAACATACCGAATGTATTACTTGATGCACTCATCACTTCAGATGCTTCTGCTAATAACGCTTCCTCTGCCTCAGATAATACGTGCGGGCGTTGACGTGTAATTTCTTCTAATGCATGCTCATATACACTTAGTTCTCGATTTTCTTGTAAGAATGTTTGCAATGTATCTTCTGAAATAGATAAAATTTCAGGTACGATATACGCTGTGCTACTAGATACTTGTGAGTATAAATTTGTTGCGCGATCATTCAGTGCTTGATACACAGAGTTTGTTGTATCTTGATCGTAACGCATGTGTGCATATGTATATAGCTTACCTAATCGCATTGAAATTTCATCTTCATATTGCAATGCCTCAAGCAAATTGTCTGCAGAGTCGCCAAGCTTCCCTTTAAATTCAGTTAACTTTGGCAATAGCTCCTTAATAGCTTGGAATTCTTTTTCCCATTCTGCATCTGTTTGAAAAATATCTTCTAATCGCCATGTGCTTGCTTCTTCAATCTCATTGCGATCTGGTAATGTTTTTGCTTTATTTTGTTCAGACATTCTGTAAGCCCTCCTTTAAATATCTCTACTTAAGTACAATTCTGTTTTTCTTATGTAATTCCTTCACGTTCATTCTTTATTATATCCCCTTTTTCTTCTCTCATGTTGAACTTTGTCTCAAATAGAGATAGCGCATGCGCTAAGCAAATTTCATCATATTTCATAATTTCTCCCTCTGTTTTTACCAACACAACATCTCTTATTTTTCGATACTTATTAATACCTATTTTTATTAATACACCTGCATAACATAAAAATGTCATATACTCCGCAACTGCTACCTTCCATATATGTTGTGCAAAATACGGAAGTAGACGCTTCTTCGTATATTTTGCTACATAGTTACATACGTATTGCAGAGAAATATACTCCCCTACCTTAAGCATACCTATACACTTCAAATAAAGAGACGCTTGCCATATAAATGGATTTGTTTGAAAAGCAAACGCGGATGGGAGCGGAACACCGATTTCAGAAGGAAAACCCGCTGGGGTACATTTATATTGATATAAGAGGCGGAGTAGTGACTTATGATTATAATTCCAGACAGATAGAGCGTTTTGCCGAAAATGGTTCTTTTTTCTCTTCCATTCTTGTCCTAATACCTCTTTTTGGAAAGGAACGGGGGAAAAGAGCATGTCAACAGTAGTCGTATCAGTTGGTAAATAAATAGTATGTGAGAAAGAGACATTTGTAGAAAACGGAGTGATAAATGCGCATTTCATAAACGATTTTTGTTTCGGACAAAAGAAAATAAGAAATGGCTGAGGATAAGGTTGTAAGGAGAAAGCCATAAGGGAGGAGAATGTCATCCAATAGGCGGATTGCTTTTTCAACTGATTTCCACCGATTATCCAGATGACTTGTATACTAGCTTGCCAATACGAATATGTTCGCTTATAAAGCTGCTCTACGGAGAGATTTGCACATTGATATTCAATCGCAATTTTTCTATCCGCTCTCTCTACGTAAATATCTGGCCGTTGCTTGATTACTGGCAGATAATGCTCTATATCGACATGAAAATCTTGATGTTTTAACCATCTATATAACAATTCTTTACCTTGCATATGATACATAGATTCTGCTTCATAAAAGGTAAGACATGAATCCACTTTCTTATGAGCAAAATGCCAGCTCTTTTGTGTTCCTAATTTCATTTGCACTTCTTTTCCGCAGGCTGTACAAAAGAATTTTTCTCGTTTACGCATTTCGCGTAAACGTTCTTCATCCCGGTTATATAATAGATGAATTTTCTCTCCGTTTTCTCTCCTTGCAATAAACATCCACCATCACACCCTTTCAACTTCTTGTATTCTACAATTTACTACAAATTCCTCTCAAAAAAAGAGATGTCCTAAATTAGGACATCTCTTTCTATAATAAAGGTGATAATAACCGATACGTCGATTCAACAATCCGCCTATGAAGACGTCTCTTATGAAATCGGTCAACATGAATTTCACTGGATTCTTCTAAATCGTCTTTAAAATCTTGAACGAGCTTTCGAATGCTACCTGTATCATATAAAAAGGCATTTACTTCAAAGTTTAAATGAAAACTTCTCATATCCATATTAGCTGTCCCAATTGATGCGAGATCAGAATCCACGATGACAACTTTACTATGAAGAAAACCTTTTTCATATTCATATATTTTTACTCCTGCATCTAATAACTCCGGAAAGTACGATCTTGATGCATAAAAGACAGTCCGCTTATCTGGCTTACTTGGCATTAACAAACGAACATCAATACCAGCAAGTGCAGCTACTTTTAATGCAGATAAAATATCATCATCTGGGATAAAGTATGGTGTTGCAATCCAAATTGATTTCCTAGCTGAAGCAATCATTGCAAAATATAAATGTTTAATTGTTTCCCATTTATTATCCGGTCCCCCTCCAACAAGTTGGACTCCGCCCCAATGATCACCCTCAACTGCTTCCGCTTGTAAATATTCAGGTGCTAATACCGCCTCACCAGTCATATAAAACCAGTCTTGAAGGAAAATTAGCTGTAAACTTTGAACTGCTTCACCGCGTAAATATAAATGCGTGTCTCGCCAAAAACCGAAATATTTATCCTTCCCTAAATACTCATCACCAATATTTAATCCACCTACAAACCCTTCATTTCCATCTATAATAACGATTTTTCGGTGGTTTCGATAATTAATTTTATCGTTTAAAATTGGAAAGCGCACAGGGAAAAATGGAATCATTTCTACTCCTGCATCATTCAATTCTTCAATATACGAATTTGATAATTTAAAGCTTCCAACCGCGTCGTATAAAAAACGAACGACAACGCCTTCTTTTGATTTTTTTATTAAAATATCTTTAATTTCTGTACCGAGCTTGTCATCACGTACAATGTAATACTCCATATGAATGTGGTGTTTCGCTCGATTTAACCCATCTAAAATTGCCTGAAACGTTTCGTCTCCATTTGTTAATGTCCTCGTTTCAGTTTGAAATGAAATATTTAAAGCACCTAGTCGATCTGCTAAACGAAATAACAATTCTTGATGCTTATGATTTCGTAAAATCCGTTCTTCGTAATCTTCGTGTCCCTTATATTGTAAAAACGCCTGTTCATCGAGTAATGCCTTCTTTTGGAACATTCTTTTTCTACGAAAATTTTGTCCAAATAAAAGATAAGCAAAGAAACCGAACACCGGAAAAATACCTAGTACGATTAACCACGTAAGTGTTTTAGACGGATGACGGTTTTCTAAGAAAATAACACATCCAATTAAAAATGCGGAAACCGTAAATAAAATACTAATAATACCTAAAATAGAAACATCCTTTATCCCGATGACATCCGAATAAAATGCTACATCAATAAACATGCGTAATGAAACAAATAATGCGAACAATAGTAGAAAAAAGAAAAGTAGTTTTAACGTGTTTTTCATCTCTTACCTCCTTACTAAGAAAGCCTTCCTATTCTTCATAAAAAAAGCCGATTTCATACTATAGAAATCGGCCTACATTTTAGGAGGGAAATTGTTGCGAATTGTCTCAAGCGCACGCTCTTTCACAACCTGTTTCCCATACTCACTTACACGGTGAATCGTTAAAGTAGATTCTTCTCCATATTCTAAAACAATACTTAAAATACGATCAATTTCTTCTTCATCATGTAGCACTTCATCGAATTCCACATATACATAATATCGGTCCTCAAATGAATGTAATTCATCTTTTATATCTTCAAAGATAAGACGATGACTTAATGAAATAACATCTTCAAAATCATTAAACTTAATTAAAAAGCCAAACGTACCATCTTCATTAAAGTTTGTTCCTACTTGTTCTTCTACCTCTTCCACTAATTCTTGCTGGAATAATGATTCGATGCCTTCATCTAGAGGAATGTCTATAATTTTGTCTACACCTATTGGTAGTTCCAGCTTTTGCCCATCCTTTGAAAGCTCCGCTTTCGTTACAAGTACTTCAATCCCTTTATCGACTGCTTGCACTTGGATCCATAACGGCCCATCGATAAAGAAATCATCATGATCACGAGCTTCGTCCATCATCTCCCAAAAGAGCTCTTCACTTCGTTCGCGATCATACCAAATTTCTTCACGATTAAACCCTCTGTCCTCTATATCAATGTACGTAATAAAAAATTTCATCGTATGGTCATTAATTCTTTCAATATCCAAAATACAACGCTCCCTTCCTGCTTAGAATTGTTATGAAGGGATTCCCCACTCATATGACAAAACAATAGATTCTTGTACTCTCATTTTATGATAAGATTCTCCAGAAGGGAAATAAAATCGATTTATTTTACAAAAATAGTTATATACCTATCTGTATTCGACTTTTTACATAAAGTGAAACAATAATCAGTATTTTTTTCATCCTCCACTGATTATTAGCTCGCACCAATCGGAATAAATATATCATTATACCAATTTACTGCTCGCAAAAAATTTGGACATACATTTCCATATTCCCTCGTACACTGTAATAAAGTGAAACTTCTATTAGAGGTGATTATTTTGTCCCTGGGAGCGCGGGATCAAAACTAGACAAACTTTCTTCACCACATACATATATTTCGCTTATTAAAACATCATAAATGGAGGCAGACGAATGGACTTAGAGTTTTTAACATCTGTACTAATGATTGTCGGTATCGATGTTGTACTAGGTGGCGATAACGCAATTGTCATCGCACTAGCTAGCCGAAATTTACCTGAAGCAAAACGAAATAAAGCCATTTTGATTGGTACTATGTTAGCAATTGTGCTACGAATTCTCCTCACGATACTAGCTGTCTATTTACTTGATATCCCATTTTTACAACTCACCGGCGGAATTTTACTCACATTAATTGCAGTCAATTTACTCACTGATAATAACAACGATCTTTCTTCTATCAAAGGAAAAACGACTTTATTCCAAGCTGTGCGTACAATTGTATTCGCGGATCTCGTTATGGGGTTTGACAATGTTATTGCCATTGCAGGAGCAGCTCACGGAAGACTTTCACTCGTAATTATCGGTTTATTCATTTCTATCCCGATTATCATTTGGGGAAGCAAACTTATTTTAATACTCATGGAACGCTTTCCATTTCTCATTTATTGCGGAGCAGCAGTTCTCGCCTATACAGCAGGAAAAATGATTACACATGAAGACAGACTTGCAACGTTTTTTCATCATAATCCTAGTTTTGCCACAAGTATCCCTTATTTGTTCATTTTCACCATTTTATGCATAGGCTTTATCGTTCAACAAGTGCGATTACGTAATGTTAAACAGTAAAAAAAAACCTTCTACTCTATAATAGGTAGAAGGTTTTCATATTATTATAATTAATTTACAAGACGCTGTGCTTCACGTAATTGGAACGTTCTTACTGTACGTGGTAAGAAACGACGGATTTCATCTTCGTTGTAACCTACTTGAAGGCGTTTTTCGTCAATCATAATTGGACGACGTAAAATACCTGGATAGTCACGAATCATCTTATATAAATCTTGAAGTGGTAAAGACTCTAAGTTCACATTCAATTCTTGGAAAACTTTTGAACGAGTAGAAATAATCTCATCCGTTCCGCTTTCTGTCATACGTAAAATCTCTTTAATCTCATCAATCGTTAATGGATCTGAGAAAATATTACGTTCTGTATAAGGAATATGATTTTCCTCTAGCCATAATTTCGCCTTTCTACAAGACGTACAGCTTGGAGAACTATATAATGTTACCATACAAAGCTCACTCTCCTTAAAGAGTACAAATTCTGTACTAATTACAGTTTAAATTTCTAACTTCCGCAATTTTTCGCGATAACTTGTCTTATAGCAAAGTAAAAAATCGCAATTCATGTAAGCAACAATAATTACTTTTAATAAGTAACTTCTATAATCATTATACAATAGTTTTTGCAAGAAATATACAGTGAATTTACTGCTAGTTGAGAAAATTTCTCCGTGTACTCCACTGCTATGCAACATGATTATACTCAGTAAAACTGTCCTTTAACAACGGTCTTCAACCCTTTTGATACTTACTTTCTACAGTAATCTTCACTTGATATACAATTACAGTTTCATAATCTTCCTCATTAAAAAGAGAGCGTTTTCTTACCTTTTCCCGACAAAACACTTGAGAAATGTAAGACTCTAAAGGTTAGAAATAAAAAGGAACATTTGTTCTTATTTTAACAAATCTCTCCGCTCATGTCTATATGCTTTCTAAAGTAAATCGAATATTTTTCTGACATTTCTTTCTTTTTTACCATTTATCTCATACAATAAAAATACAGACAGACAAAGGGGGAATTTGCATATGATCGCTTTTTTTACTGATTTTATCATTGTTGCTACCCTCATCATCGGAATAACAGCATTGATTGGTGTCATTACAAATAGCATCGGTGAAAAACTCTTTGGTGGGAAAGAAAAAATGAAGTTTGTTAACAAAAGTTTAGATGTACAATCTGGCTGGAACCAAGTTGGCGGAAAAGGCATTTATAAAAAACGTACGTACTAAAAAAAGCAGGTAATCACCTGCTTTTTTTTGTTATTTTCCTACTGATGCCCATTTGAAGCTTACTTCGCCACCATACTTATGGTTGTACATATCTTTAATTGTTTCTCTTTGTAAATATGCTCTACCACGTTGATATACTGGAACAATCGCAGCGTCATCAAGTAACATTTTTTCTGCTTCAAGTAAGTTTTTCCAACGAGCATTTACGTCGCTTCCATCTTTCTTCGCTTTCATAATAATCTCATCGTACTTCGGATTAGAATACTTCATTTTATTTTGTGCCCCATCAGTTACGAACATATCAAGATATGTAACTGGATCTGGGAAGTCTGCACTCCATCCAGAGAATGACATTACAAAGTCGCCCGCATCTTCTAATTTTAGTTTTTGCGCGAATGGTTGTTGTTTAATTTTCACTGTTAAACCTGGTAAATTCTTTTCTAACTCACCTTTTAAATATTCACCAGTTTTCTTCGATAATTCAACGTCTTCATTTAATAGCTCTAATTCAATTTCGTTTTTACCAAGCTCTTTTTTACCAGCTTCCCAATACTTTTTCGCTTCTTTTACATTTGGTTTTACAATATCTCCATTTTCAACACGGAAATCTTTTTTATCCGGTCCTTTAATGAAATTGTCAGGAATTAATCCCGTCGCTGGCTTAGAACCGTTATTTAATAATGTATCAACGAATGGTTTACGGTCAAAACCAAGAGAAATTGCTTTACGAATATTTTTATTTGCTAAAGCTGGGTCTTTTTGATTTAAGCGAAGGAAGAATACAGATGTATCTTCTACCGTTTTGAAATCTGGTTTCCCTT
Organism: Bacillus sp. TH25; assembly: GCF_016650935.1. Taxonomy (NCBI): domain Bacteria; kingdom Bacillati; phylum Bacillota; class Bacilli; order Caryophanales; family Bacillaceae; genus Bacillus; species Bacillus sp. TH25. The sequence continues at coordinate 684,897 of NZ_JAEKEU010000009.1, forward strand.
TATATTTATCGATGAACTCTGCTAATAACGTCGCTCGATCGACTGCGTTTGTTTCATATAAATTAATTGGCGTAGACGTATCTTTTACAATATTAAAGTTTACTTCCTCAAGCTTCACTTCTTTATTGTCCCAATATGATGAGCTCTTTGTCATTTTGAAGCTACGTTCATGTTGCCAATCACTTAATGTAAATGGTCCGTTATAAAGTGTTGTATTTGCTTCTAAACCAAACTTCGCCCCTTGCTCTTTCACATACTTTTCATTAACAGGATAGAAGATCGGATAGACCATTAAATCAACAAGATATGGAATAGAATTATCTAATTCTACTTCTAGTGTATGATCATCAATCGCTTTTACACCTAATTGGTCTGGACTCATCTCTTTTTTATTAATTTTCTCAGCATTTTTTATATCGTACATAATGTACGCCGATTTCGCAGCTGTATCTGGATTAATTGCTCTTTGCCATGCATACACGAAATCTTTCGCCGTTACAGGTTCACCATTTGACCATTTTGCATCTTCACGTAATTTAAATGTATACTTTTTACCGTCTTCTGACTTTTGGAATTCCTTCGCTACACCTGGAACTAATTTATCGTCTTTCCCAAGGCGGTATAGGCCTTCCATCGTATTGTTCATTACTTTTGAAGAAACTGCATCAGCTGATAACGCTGGGTCCATCGTTGGAATTTCTTGTGTTTCAATTAAGTTAATAACTTGCTTCGCACCGCTTTTCCCGCTATCCCCTTTTGCGTTCGCTTGCGGTTCATCTTTTTGGTAGCCACATGCCCCTAAAATCATGCTCATTGCTACTGTTGATGCTACAAAAACTGGTATCTTTTTTTTCATACTTCCACCCTCCCAAAAAAATGTTAGCCCTTTCATTTTCAAACAGAAAGAAATATATATATATGTTCTAATAATTCGTATTATACACACAAATATATTCTTTGTATATTTATATTTCTATTTTGTTAAAATTTTCTGTTAACACTTTGTGTATTTGTAAACGTTTCATACTGCGTTTTTATTGAACTAAAGTGTTAAAAAAGGCATTTTTATACTTTTCTAAATTATCAGAGAAAAACAAATTTTATATTCCATAATATCTTACGCATAATTATTCCTCCTTTTTTGTCATAAAATGAAGGTTTATTCATATTGAAAATATGTAGGCTAAAATAAGTGCAAAGGATATGAAAGTGTGTTACGATACACTTTGCTAAAAATAGATATCGGTAAAGAGGGGACGGACATGACAGCAATTCGCTCAAAAAACGGGCCAACAGAGAAATTAAGTTTATTCTTATTAACATGGCCTATTTTTCTAGAAGTTTTTCTTTTTATGCTGATGGGGATCGCTGATACTTTCATGTTAAGTGCATTATCAGACGATGCTGTATCTGGGGTTGGTGCAGCGAATCAATACCTTCATATCGCGATTTTAGTACTAGAAGTCATCGGGAATGGTGCAGCTATCGTTGTATCCCAATACCTCGGTTCTAAACGCTTTATGGAAGCATCAAAAATATCAGCATTAGCCGTCACATTAAATTTAGTGGTCGGACTCATTATAAGCGCTGGTTTTCTTTTATTTTCAAAACATATGATGATGGCAATGAATTTACAAGGCGATGTACTAACGTATGCACAAAGCTATCTATCCATCGTCGGAGGAGCTATTTTCCTTCAAGCTATTATTAACTCATTAGCCGCAATTATCCGCGTTCACGGCTTTACAAAGCAAGCAATGTTTGTTTCGCTTGGAATGAATATTATTCATATCGCCGGAAACTACGTACTTATTTTCGGGAAATTCGGTTTCCCTGAACTTGGTGTGCAAGGAGCCGCGATTTCTTCCGCTGTCAGCCGGTTAATCGCACTTATCGTTTTCTTCTGGTTACTGTACCGCGTTATGGAATACCGTGTGAAATTACAATATTACTTCACTTTATCAAAAGAATACGTTGGCAAAATTTTAAAGATCGGCATTCCATCTGCATTCGAACAAGTCATGTATCAAGCTTGTCAAATTGTCTTCTTATATTACGCAACATACTTAGGTACGGAATCGTTAGCTGCAAGACAATACGCTACTAACATTTCCATGTTCACTTATTTATTCGCCATTGCTATCGGTATGGGAACAGCTATTATCGTCGGACGCCTAGTTGGCGGAAATGAAAAGGATGAAGCTTACACACGCGTATGGAAAAGTGTACAATGGGCGATTGGTGTAACTTTATTTATGGTCATGCTCGTTGTTACATTCCGCACACAATTAATGGGACTATTTACGGATAATCCTCATATTATCGCTCTAGGGGCAAGCGTTCTTTTACTAAGTGTACTACTTGAAACAGGACGGACGATGAACATCGTCATCATTAATTCACTTCGTGCAGCTGGCGATGCAAAATATCCTGTTTTAATCGGCGCATTCTCCATGGTGTTAATGAGCTTACCACTCGGTTACTTTTTCGCCTTCCATTTAGACATGGGGCTCGTTGGTATTTGGCTAGCGATTGCTATCGACGAATGGACACGAGCAATTATTATGTTCTTCCGCTGGAGAAGTAGATCGTGGGAAAATTATGCACTTGTTAAACCAAATGAGCAAGATGAGAGTGTTTCTGTTCAAGCGCAGTAAAATAAGTGTTTCTAAATGAAGAAAAAGGCGGCTGGATTTCAGTCGCCTTTTCTTCATTCTTGGAAACTCTTAATTTGCTGTCTTTAAACAGAAAAAGAACTTGGATAAAATCGCTTTATACTAACTTAAGTTTAACTAGTATAAAAAAATAGAGCCATCCTTCTGTAATAGAAGAATGGCTCTACTTTTTTATTGATAGATTTCTTTATATTTCTTATACTCTGCTTCAGAACATAATACAAAATGTCCTGGGCGAATTTCACGCATTGTTGGTGCTTCCTCACCATATTGATGTTGAGATGGATCGTATACGATACGTTTACGATTGCGCTCATAATCTGGATCTGGAAGCGGAATTGCAGATAGTAGTGATTTTGTATATGGATGCATTGGATTCGCATATAACTCTTCACTTGTTGTCAACTCAACGATTTGACCACGGTACATTACACCAATGCGATCACTAATGTATTTTACCATTGATAAATCATGGGCGATGAATAAGTATGTTAAACCTTTTTCTCTTTGTAACTGTTTCAGTAAGTTTACAACTTGCGCCTGAATCGATACGTCAAGTGCTGAGATTGGTTCATCAGCAATGATAAATTCAGGTTCTACAGCTAGCGCACGAGCGATACCGATACGTTGACGTTGTCCGCCTGAGAATTCATGCGGGAAACGGTTTGCGTGCTCTTTATTTAAACCAACTGTATTTAATAATTCATGAACACGGTCCATACGCTCTTTTTTGCCTTTTGCTAGTCCGTGAATATCAATACCTTCTGCAATAATATCCCCTACTGTCATACGAGGATTTAATGATGCATATGGATCTTGGAAAATCATTTGCATTTTACGGTTGAACTTCTTCAGCTCGGCACGTGATTTTTTACCATGTACATTTTCACCATCGAACAACACTTCACCAGCAGTTGCATCATATAAACGAATAATCGTTCTTCCAGTTGTCGATTTACCACAACCTGATTCTCCTACAAGACCAAATGTTTCTCCGCGGTAAATATCAAATGAAATATCATTAACCGCTTTGACAACACCACCACTCACGTCGAAGTGCTGCTTTACATTTTTTACTTCAATTAATTTCTCACGTTGTTTAGTCATGTTGTTCACCTGCTTTCATTTGAAGAATGCGTTTTTCAACGACTGCCGGTGGTTTTACTTCTGGAGCTTGCTCGTGAAGTAACCAAGTTGCCGCATAGTGTGTATCACTTACTTTAAATAAAGGTGGGTCCATTTCAAAATCAATTTTCAATGCCTGCGGGTTACGTGGTGCAAAAGCATCACCCTTTGGCGGTTTTAATAAGTCTGGAGGCGTTCCTGGAATCGCATATAGCTCGTCCTCTGCACCATCTAAGCTTGGCATAGATGCGATTAAGCCCCATGTGTATGGATGTTTTGGATTGTAGAAAATTTCATCAACAGTTCCAATTTCAACAACTTTACCAGCGTACATAACCGCAACTCGGTCTGCAACGTTTGCCACTACACCTAAGTCATGCGTAATGAAAATGATTGCTGCTTCTGTTTTTTGCTGAATGTCCTTCATAAGTTCTAAAATTTGCGCCTGAATTGTAACGTCTAGCGCTGTTGTCGGCTCATCGGCAATTAATAATTTCGGGTTACAAGCTAACGCCATTGCAATAACTACACGCTGTCTCATACCACCTGAGAATTGGTGAGGATATTGTTTTAAGCGCGCTTCTGGATTCGGAATACCTACAAGGTCGATTAATTCTAACGCAACTTTACGTGCATCTGCTTTACTCATCCCTTGGTGTTTAATAAGGCCTTCCATAATTTGATTTCCAATTGTCATCGTTGGGTTTAATGATGTCATTGGATCTTGGAAAATCATCGCAATATCTTTACCGCGTACTTGTTGCATTTCTTTTTCCGTTAGTTTCGTTAAGTCACGACCTTCAAATACGATTTCACCGTTTTTAATACGCCCTGGAGGATTCGGAATTAATCCCATTAACGCTTTAGAAGTAACTGATTTACCAGAACCAGATTCTCCTACAATCGCTAATGTTTCTCCTTTTTTCAAATCAAAAGTAACACCGCGTACAGCTTGTACTTCACCTGCATGTGTATCAAAGGAGACTTGCAAATCTTTTACCTCTAGCAATGTTTTCATTTTTACTTCTCCCCTCTTTTACTTACGCATTTTTGGATCTAACGCGTCGCGTAATCCGTCTGCAATTAAGTTGAATGCTAAGATTAACATACTGATGACAACCGCTGGGATGAACATCATATGTGGATACGTTTGAATTGATTTATAACCATCATTTACAAGAGAACCAAGTGATGCGAATGGTGGCTGAATACCTAGTCCGATGAAGCTTAAGAATGCTTCACCAAATACCGCTGTTGGAATTGTAAACATTGTCATTACGATAATTGGTCCCATTACGTTCGGAATTAAGTGCTTCACAATTAACTGTGTATTCGTTGCCCCTAATGTACGAGATGCTAATACATATTCTTGGTTTTTTAATTTTAGGATCTGTCCACGAACAATCCGCGACATCCCTATCCAACCTGTAATTGCCATCGCAAGTGTAATTGACCAAATACCTGATCCCATAATGATTACCATTAAAATAACGATGATTAAGTATGGAATACCGTTAATAATCTCCATAATACGTTGCATAATATTATCTACTCTGCCGCCATAGAAGGCTGAAATACCTCCATATGCAACCCCAATTACTAAGTCAATCGCTGCTGCTAAAAGAGCGATATATAATGATACTCGTGTACCTTCCCATGTTCTTGTCCATAAATCACGGCCAAGATCATCTGTACCAAACCAGAAGTACTCTTTAATATCACGTTTTTCATATTGGTCAACACCATATTGATCTGTACCGTCAAATGGTAGCCAATGAACATTTTCAATCACTGGAATTTTCGGTGGCATTTTCGCACGACCTAAATCCTGCTCTTTATAAGAATGCTTACTTACCATCGGTCCTAAAATTGCTAGTAGTACAATAAGCATTAATAATACGAAACCAAACATTGCACCTTTATGTTGGAACAAACGTCTTCTTACATCTTGCCAAAACGTTAAGCTTGGACGGGCAATGACTTCATTATCAACATTACTCTGATTGGCTGGTTGAAATAAATCTGGAGATAATTTTTGTACATCTTTCATCATTTTTTCCCTCCCGCTAAACGAATACGAGGATCAATAATTCCGTATAAAATATCGACAATGAAAATAACTAAGATGAAGATCGCACTATAGAAAATTGTAGTTCCCATAATAACTGTATAGTCATTCACTGTAATCGATTTAACGAATTGTTCCCCAAGTCCAGGTACAGCGTAAATTTGCTCAATAACTAGTGTCCCTGTAATTAATCCTGCAACCATTGGTCCTAAAATTGTTACAACTGGAATTAATGCGTTACGCAGTGCGTGCTTGATAATGATAACGCCTTGGCTAATTCCTTTCGCTTTCGCTGTTAAAATGTAGTCTGCTTGCATAACCTCAATTAACTCTGCACGAGCGAAACGTGCGATTGTTGCGATAACTGCCATCGATAAGGCAATTGTAGGCATTACTGTAAACTCCGGTCCTTTCCAGAATGCTACTGGGAACCAACCAAGTTTTACCCCTACAAAATATTGTAGTAATGCGGCGAATACGAATGAGGGTACCGACATCCCGAGTACGGAAATAATTGTCGCCCCATAATCGACCCACGTATTGTTACGAAGCGCCGCAACGATTCCTAAAATTAAACCGATAAATGTTCCTAATATAATCGCTTGTAAACCAAGTTGTGCTGATGGTCCAATACGATCCACAATCATATCTGTTACTGGGCGGTTATCATATTGGAATGATACCCCTAAATCACCTTTTGCTAAGTTACCTAAGTAACGTGCATATTGAACTGGTACTGGATCATTTAATCCATATTTTTCAAGAATGATTTCTTTTTGTGCCGGTGATAGCTTCTCCTGGTTTTTAAGCGGAGAACCCGGTAGTAATTTCATCAAAAAGAAAGTCAGTGTAGTAATTAAAAATAATGTCAAAGCCATGTACACGAAACGTTTTAATACATAACGTCCCATAGTCAAGCACCTCCCCGTTTTTCTCAAAAGCAATAAGATAGTTTGAAATATTCTTACTTTTATTTTTTTAAAATAAGAGCACATGCCCATCATAGGCATATACCCTTATTCATGATGGAAACCATTTTTAGTTTTTGAGTTCAACCCACTTATAGCTAAATTCTCCGCCATATTTATGTTCTAATAGGCCTGTAATTGAACTACGTTGTAAATATGCCTTTCCAGGTTGATATACTGGAGCAATCGCTGCATCTTCAAGCAGTTGTTGTTCTGCTTTTAATAGAGCATCCCAACGAGCTTGTACATCTACTTCTGTTTTGGCTTTCTTAATTAGTTCATCATAAGCTGGATTTGCGTAATTCACTTTATTTTGTGAATTACCTGTTGTATACATTTCAAGGAATGACATTGGGTCCATATAATCTGGACTCCATCCCGCATATGACATCGCATAATCTCCACTTGCTTCAAGTTTTAATTTTTGTGCAAATGGCTGCATTTTTGTTGAAACTGTTAAACCTGGTAAGTTCTTTTCGAATTGTCCTTTTAAATACTCTCCGATTTTTTTTGCATCATCAGTATCAAAGTTTAATAACTCTAACTCTACTTTGTCTACACCAAGTTCTTTTTTACCAGCTTCCCAATATTTTTGAGCTTCTTTAACATCCTCTTTTATAAGCTTTCCGTTCTCTTCACGGAAGTCTTTTCCGTTAGGTCCTTTTGCCAAACCCTTCGGAACAAAACCATACATTCCTTCTGAACCATCGTTTAAGATAACTTTTCCGATGTTTTCACGTTCAAAGGACATCGCAATTGCTTTTCGGATATTTTTATTCGCTAAAAATTTATTTTTTTCATTTAAACGAATGAATTGTGTAGATGGTCTCTTAATTGTTTTAAAATCAGCATCTGATTTGTATTTATCTACAAACTCTGATGTTAATACTACACGATCAATTGCTTTTGTTTCATATAAATTTATAGCCGTTGAACGATCCTTAACAATATTGAAGTTTATTTCCTCAAGTTTTACTTCTTTATTTTCCCAATACGTCGGGTTCTTCGTCAATTTGAAACTTTGTTCATGCTTCCATTCATTTAAAACGAATGGACCATTGTAAAGTGTCGTATTGGATTCTAATCCGAATTTATCTCCTTGTTCTTTTACAAACTTCTCATTCAAAGGATAAAATGTTGGATAGACTGTTAAACTTACAAAATAAGGAACAGGGTTGTCTAATTCCACTTCAAATGTGTGATCATCAATGGCCTTTACACCAAGTTCTTCAACTGGTAACTCTTTTTTGTTAATTTTCTCCGCATTTTTAACATCAAATAGTATGTAAGCAAACTTGGCACCCGTATTTGAATCTATAGCTCTTCTCCAAGAATAAACAAAGTCTTTAGCTGTTACAGGTTCACCATTCGACCATTTCGCATCTTCACGTAATTTAAATACATACTTTTTACCATCTTCTGATTTCTCATAAGATTTAGCGACTCCCGGAACAAGTTTATCGTCTTTCCCCAGACGATACAATCCTTCCATTGTGTTATTCATGATGTTAGAAGATGCTGCATCCGTTGATAACGTCGTATCCATTGTTGGTATCTCAGCAGTTTCTGTTAGATTCAATACTTGCTTATTTGAAGTACTGGATCCTTTCGCGCTTGCCTTATTATCATCTTTTTGATAACTACAGGCTCCTAGCACACTTACTGTCAACGTCGATGCAAGCAATAGCGGTATCTTTTTCTTCATGTTGTATTGCCTCCCCTAATTGCACTTCCTGTACCCTCACTTGTAGAAAAACAGAATTGAAAGAATAATCTCCAAGTTTCTACAATTTTCATTATACATATAATATGACGATTGTGAATATAGTTTTTTGTTTTTTTGTTAAAATTTTTAATAAAATGTTTATATTTTTAATTTTTTGTAAAGGGATACGGTAACATTGCTACCATCATCTTGAAATTAGAACCTCAATTGCGTATAATTTTCAAAAAATTATTTATATTACTTATTATAACTTTTATAGTATAATAATTCTAGTAATATTTTGACGGAGGGGAATATTTTGAATAAAGTTTTTTTTCATACTTGTATACTATTTTTGGTTGCGATAATCGCTTCTAGTGTGGGCGCATTCCTCGTTTCATCTCATTTTTTGTTGAATTTTGTCAACATCTCATTCTATATTGCATTGTTTTTTATTCTTATAGGTGGTTTTTTATTCATATTTCAAAACGGATTTTTTAACGTAACAATTTACGCATTCCAAAGAGTATTTGGTACGAATAAAAAAATTGACTCTTTAATTGAAGAAGCAGAGGAACCTATCGATAAGAAAGAACGTATTTATAAAACATATTCATTCAAATGGACGTATCCGATTTGTATTACCGGTATCGTACTTGGGTTGTTCTCGGTCCTCATTAGCTTTACTATTTTGATGTAGTTTGCAAACACTATTCCATATGTTATAATAATCAGCAAAACATTTTGTTATAAAACTTTAGTCCTTTCATATAAAAGGGCTCAGTTAACAATAAATAAATTTATATGTATGCGATGATAAAGAAGAGTACATATTGGGGCAATTTCAGAGAGCTTGTGGCTGGTGTGAACAAGTAATTGTACAGTATGGAATGGGCTTTTGAGCACCAAACCGAACCGAAAGTAGTAGGCTTTGGCGTTATATCCAGACGTTATTATGGATCTTGAGAGATTTCACAGCTGTGAAATAATTAGGGTGGTACCGCGGTCCATTCGTCCCTATGTAATTTGGGATGAATGGGCTTTTTTGTATGCCTTCTCTTCCCCATCGCACATTCAATTTTAGGAGGAATTACTTATGTCAGTTATCTTTTCTGGTATTCAGCCAAGCGGAACAATTACACTTGGAAACTATTTAGGAGCTATGAAGCAATTTACAGAGCTTCAAAATGAACACGACTGTTATTTCTGTATTGTAAACCAACATGCGATTACAGTACCTCAAGATCCCGTACAACTTCGTAAAAACATTCGCAGTCTTGCTGCACTTTATGTAGCATGTGGCATCGATCCTGAAAAAGCTACTTTATTTGTACAATCAGAAGTACCAGCACACGCTCAACTAGGATGGATTATGCAATCAGTTGCTTACGTTGGAGAATTAGAGCGTATGACGCAATATAAAGATAAATCTTCTGGTAGAGATTCAGTTCCAGCTGGATTACTAACGTATCCACCATTAATGGCTGCTGATATTTTACTTTATAACACTGAAATCGTACCTGTTGGTGATGATCAAAAACAACATATGGAATTAACACGCGACCTAGCAGAGCGTTTCAACAAACGCTTCCGTGAAGTGTTCACTGTTCCTGAAATTCGTATTCCAAAAGTAGGAGCTCGCGTTATGTCATTAACAGAACCTACGAAAAAAATGAGTAAATCTGATCCGAATCCAAAAGCAATGATCAGTATGCTTGATGAACCAAAAACAATTGAAAAGAAAATTAAAAGTGCTGTAACTGATTCTGAAGGTATCGTGAAATTTGATAAAGAAAACAAACCTGGAATCTCTAACTTATTAACAATCTACTCTTCATTCTCTGGAAAAACAGTTGAAGAAATAGAAGCAATGTACGAAGGAAAAGGATACGGAGACTTCAAAGGCGACCTAGCACAAGTAGTCGTAGAAGCAATTCGTCCAATCCAAGACAAATATAACGAACTAATCAACTCACCAGAACTAGACGAAATTCTAGACAAAGGTGCCGAAAAAGCGAACCGCGTTGCATTCAAACAACTACGCAAAGTAGAAAACGCAATGGGATTAAGTAGAAAGCGTAGGTAACACATAAAGCGGAAGCGGCTCGTTCAGCTCTGACTGGCTAAGGTTCTTTCGCATAAAAGGCGCTTTTTTCCTTCTTATGCGGAAGGTTCTTAGACACGAAGAGCTTGCCGCTGGAGCTGGATTTCATAAAAGGCGGAAGCGGCTCGCTTAGAATGTGAGGGGGATGGAGCTCCTGACGTAGAGGCGGGTTTTGCCTCGCAGGAAGGCGCGAAGCCACCGAACATTCTTGTCACCTCCATAAAAAAAACCGCCAATTGGCGGTTTTTTTAATTTACCTTCTGCTCATTTTCCATTTCCCATAACTTTTCAAAAAACGGCTGTCCTTTTACAAGGCGCTCACATAATTGCTCGTGCTTCTCAGACCATCCAGTTTTCGCTTCATCATAAAGTTTAGCCCAAACATCTTCAAACTCCATATGTTGGACCATTCCGTACGCTGATGGATCCCACTCTGTGAACCAATAGCGAATTTCAGCTGGATTTTTCGTTGTATGTAATTGATCTAATGCCATAAATAATAATTGTTTTAACTGTCTTTCTTTACGAGTTAGGCCGTTCATAATGAAAGGCGACGGCGATAAAATATGATGTTCTTTTTCAATCTCTTCCACTTGGAACTCATACTTTTCTGCTTGCACATTCTCTACCATCTCATATACCATCTGTTCTTGACGCGGTATAAGCCTACTTTTTCTAATTGGCACATTATAGCCGATTGAATCAATCGCAATAATTCCTTTTCCATCTGTAACTACAAAACAATATTCTTGTTGCAAGCGTTCGTGATTTTTACGAATATAAGCCTTATGATATACGTCTTCCAATAATTTTTGCGGAAGCTCTAATAATTCGTTCTCGATGTAATGATATAATGTGGCATCTACTTTTAATAATGGCACTTGATCTAATAGCTCAATCGTATCATCTTTCCGCCATTCGTAAAAATGACAAACGTTATACCCATTCTCTTCACCTTCAAACCAATTTACCCATACATCATGTAGATATAACATTCACTACCCCTCACTTCACTACTGTTTGTACCAATCATTATGTTCATTTTTGCTTAACTTTATTCCACTTGAGGAAATATATTCTAATTATTATTTTTTCTTCTATAATATAAAAAAACAGGAGATAGCTCCCCTGTTTTTCATGAAACATGAAATGTATTTGCTTTATTCAATATTTCTTTCGCATCTATAGATAATAAAGAAAGTGTATTTTCTCCTTCAAATGCTACACAATCTTTCACAATATGAAATCCAAGTGCATAGCCAAGCATTTTCGGATACGAGTGCAGTCCATTTAATAAAACATCATGCTCCCTCGTACCTCTCTTTACGCCTATTCGTTCTTGTATTGAATTCCTCCAATAATAAATAGCATCTTCTTTTGAAATGTAAGTAGTCCACGGTGCACATCTTTTTTCTGTATACCTTTCATACACAGCTTGCTCAGCTAACCCTTCCATAATCATCGTATCAAGTAATGTATACTCTGTTTCTTTCGTCTCAATTTGATGTAACCTACATATATGATGGTATTCATGCGTTAATAAAGCTTTTAGTTCCTCTACTGAATTACGTCCACATACGAATAAGAAAATAACGTGACGCATAGATAAACCAGCCTTCCCGTTATATTCCTCTTGTACCGTTCGATTATATGAATCTGATAATAAAATAAAGATAGGGACATCTGGACCTTTTAGCCAACTTTTCAATTTTTCATACTCCATGCTAAGTTCTTTCCAAATTTCTTTCTTCTCTAACTCTTTAATTTCCTGCTCCCCCCGCATTACTGGGCGATACATACCTTTAGAGATTAAAAAACGATACAGCCTCTCTTTTGGCAATGGAATATACTTTGTAAATTTCTCACAAAGCTTTTCTGGGCGTCCATAATACAGATGTAACCATTCTGCCGTTTCAACAACCCCCACCCTTCATCCCTCCTTTTCTTATGTATATGCAAAAAAAGAAAGGAACGTAAAGGTGATAAAAAATAAATAAGGTGTCTTTTCGTAGTACTTTACGAAAAGACACCTTATTGTACATATTACTTATATGCTTTAAATACTAATACTGCGTTATGACCACCGAATCCTAATGAATTACTTAATACAGCCCGCACTTCTTGATGTCTCGCTGTATTTGGTACGTAATCTAAATCACATTCTGGATCTGGTGTTTCATAGTTAATCGTCGGAGGAATTACTCCGTCTGTAATTGATTTAATAGAGAAGATCGCTTCAACAGCACCAGCTGCTCCTAATAAATGACCTGTCATTGATTTCGTTGAACTAATCGCTACTTTATATGCATGCTCACCGAAAGTTTCTTTAATTGCCATCGTTTCATACTTTTCATTTGCATCTGTACTTGTACCATGTGCATTAATGTAATCAATATCTTCTGGCTCTAGACCTGCATCAGCTAAAGCTTGACGCATCGCACGAACTCCGCCTTCACCGCCAGGAGCAGGCATTGTAATATGGAACGCATCACCAGTTGCACCATAACCAGCAATTTCCGCATAAATGTGAGCACCACGTGCTAATGCGTGCTCTAATTCTTCAAGAATAAGAATTCCTGATCCTTCACCCATTACGAAACCGCTACGATTTTTATCAAATGGGCGGCAAGCCGTTGCTGGATCTTCATTGAATGTTAATGCTTTCGCTGAACTAAACCCAGCGAATGCCATGCTTGTTAACGGCGCTTCTGCTCCGCCTGTTATCATCGCATCAGCATCACCGCGCTGAATTACTTTAAACGCATCACCAATTGAGTTTGCTCCAGATGCACAAGCTGTTACAGAGCAAGTATTAATCCCTTTCGCTCCTGTAGCAATCGATACTTGACCTGCTGCCATATCTGGAATCATCATTGGTACGAAGAATGGGCTCACGCGGCGCGGACCTTTTTCAGTAAAAATCTTAAATTGTTCTTCGTATGTTTCCATACCACCAATACCAGAACCAACCCACACACCAATGCGTGGTGCATTTTCTTCTGTAATTTCAAGCTTCGCATCTGCAACTGCCATTTTCGCTGCTGCTACTGCATATTGCGTAAAGCGGTCCATACGGCGCGCTTCTTTTTTATCTATATATTTTTCGACTTCAAAGTCGTTAATTTCTGCTGCTACTTTTGCAGGAATTTGTTCTGAATCTATTCTTGTAAGTCGTCCGATTCCGGATACACCGTTTTTAATGTTTTCCCAAGCTGTTTCAACATCTGTGCCGATCGGTGTAACAGCTCCTAGCCCTGTAATTACGACCCTCTTTTTTTCCATACAAAATACACTCCTTTTTTTCTCTCAGTCCTTATTTACCCCAACGAAGAGCTACTGCTCCCCATGTTAACCCGCCGCCAAAACCGACTAGTATAATTAAATCACCATCTTGAATACGTCCATTTTGCAATTCCTCTACCATTGCAATTGGAATTGAAGAAGCCGATGTATTACCGAACTTTTCAATTGTCATACTCATTTTTTCTTTCGGTAAATTTAATCTTTCTCTTGCAGATTCCATAATACGAATATTCGCTTGATGTGGTACTAAGAAGTCCACATCTTCTTTCGTAAGTCCCGCTTTTTCTAACACGCGAAGACAGGAATCACCAAGTTGGCGAACAGCAAATTTAAAGACTTCTCTGCCGTTCATCATAACATACTCGTCTTGATAAAGATGCTTACCGCCACTTCCGTCCGCTCCTAATTCAAAGGAAAGTACACCTTTTCCTTCCGAAACAGCTCCCATTACGATAGCACCTGCTCCGTCCCCAAATAGTACGGCTGTATTTCGATCGTTCCAGTCTACAATTTTAGATAGTTTGTCACTACCAACTACTAATACATTTTTATAAGTTCCCGTTTGAATAAATTGCTGCGCTGTAATCATTCCGTACATAAAGCCAGCACATGCTGCACTTAAATCCATTGCGGCTGCGTGTTTTGCGCCAATTGCTTCTTGGATTACACAAGCTACTGCTGGGAATGCGCGATCTGGCGTTACTGTTGCCACTAAAATAAGATCGATATCCTCTCCGCTAATCCCGGCATCTTCAAGTGCTTTTTTAGAAGCCTCTACCGCCATATATGAAGTATCTATTGTATCATCGGCAATGCGTCTTTCTGCAATTCCCGTTCTCGTACGAATCCATTCATCAGATGTATCTACGATTTTCTCTAAATCGTGATTTGTGACTACTTTTTCTGGCACATATCTTCCGATCCCTAAAATGCCCACGTTCACATCGCAGCCCTCCGTTTTATATCAATTATTATGACTTGGTACTAATTTTAAAACATAAATGTACTTTTGTCTAGAATATATTTCAGCTAAAAAAATAAGACAGCGTATTACTAACTTTATTTTTCATTAAAAGAAACAGAAAAATCCCTATCCTTTCAAAAGATAAACTTCCCAATACTTTTGACCTTACTCCGCTCGAAACAAAAAAAAGCCCTTACCGCTTCTATCCACAGCTCGAGCCTCTCTCCCATCAAAAAAGAAGGGGTTGGTTTTATTCTTTATCTGCTTTCCCTTCAAAATTAGAGCATTCTCCTCACAACCTCCTCCCTTAACTACCTCATCCCTCTGGTTTCACTCCGCTCGAAACAAAAAAAGGCCCCAACCGCTTCTATCCACGGCTCGAGCCTCTCTCCCATCAAAAAAGAAGGGTTTGGTTTCATTCTTTATCTGCTTTCCCAAGCTCATATGCTTCGCCCATTACTTTCATCAATAGCTCTAACACCGGCTGTGCTTTCTCCATATCAAGTGCAATTCCATTAGAATCTAAAATTGCCTTTGCTTCTGGTAAATGCTTCATTGCGATTTGTAAAAATTGCATACTTTTTTCGTTCATGTAATCTCTTCCTCTCCATTAAAGCTTTTCAATCAATTATCCATACAATAGTGTAACACGCGCGCTACCCTTCGTATAACTCTTTATATTTTTTCATATGTGCCAATTGTTTATTTAAACCGAATTCTACTGGTGTATTTTTTTGAATAGAAATAACCTCTACAGCTTCATCTCTTACTTCCACATTTTTGTTATTTACTTTATCATCTGCATGTAAAAGACTCATACCTTTTTCCCATAACTCTTCTTTTCCACTAAGTAAATTATATATACCGAGGTGTTTTACATTCATTCCATTTTCCCATAAATATTCACATACATCTTCAACGTAAAGTAAATCACTTCCTTTTTCTCCATTTATACAACGGCACTCTTTTTCATCAAGTTCTGATAAAATAAGCTGGTGATACATCATAAACGACGGTTGCCACGGCCCATATAATGTAGGAACTCGATATACACTATATTGTAATTCGCCTTTTTTCAACCCTTCTTCCACTTTCGAAAATAGATGTTTGTTTTCGGATTCTTCAGTGCTTCCTATTTCAATAGAAGAAATTAGATTTAACTTTACTTTATTTTTTTCACACATCCTTACGATTCGTTTTAAATATTGTAATATGACCCTTTCATTCCGAAATCCACTTTGCTGATTCGGCTCATACAAGCAAAAATAAACTGTATCGAAACTCTCTTCCTCTACCGATCGCCATCCGTCTTCATCCCTTATAGAATAGTACGTAAATAACGCATTCCGCCCAATCAACAATAATTTCTCTTCATTAATTTTTGTCATACTATCAAATTCATCAAAATCAAGACCATATACTTCTACTTCTTCTGCAATCATTTTATTCACAAGGTGATAACCTACAAACGTAAGTGCACCTATAATCAGCACGCGTTTCATACCACCAACCCTTTCCCCTTGAAACAAATAGCTCCTCATTTATGTATATGGGAGCTTCACAATTCTTCTTCATATTTTTTAAAGAAATCAGTCGTTTGTCTAACCATTTTATATTTCACATCTTGCAGATGGAATAAAACAGAAGTATCGCATTGATTGAATTGCCTCATTTTCTCGTATTTACGTAACAATTGTTTTCTTCCTCTTTTTTCCTGTGTTGAAACAAAAACTTTAACAGGTACACAAGATGGCAGAAGCGCAAATGATTTCTTATTTATTTTTGATTCTAATTCTTCTTCTTTGGAATCATACGCCAAACTTAATTCCTTCACTAATCTTTTGTAAAAAAACTTATGCTCTTTCTCAAAATCCACATATTCTGGTAAATCTAAACACGGATTTAACATAACGACAGAACGTATACATTCAGGGTATTTGTTCATCATCTCCAGTGCTACAAGCGCTCCCATACCATCTGCCATAATGTGCATTTTCGCATTCAATGTCTCTTTTCTTAGAACGACATCATACAAACGTTTTGCAAGACGAACAGCTCGATCGTTCCCCCAATGCCTTCCGTATAAGTTAGATGAAAAGACCGTATAGCCTTTTTCAATAAGGCCCTGTAAAAAATAAGCTCTCCCTGCATGCTGTGTCCATAAACTTGTACCATTCTCAATAAAATAGTTATAATCTCCTAGGAGCATAACAGAAAATCCATTTGGCTTTTCCGGTAAATAAATTACACATGGTTCTTTTTCTAAGTAAAAAAAACGTTCCGTAATACTCATTTTTCCCCCGCCTTATTTTCTAAACGTATAAAAGTACTCTTTTATAATGTATGAACAGAATGCAAATTTGCGTTGAAAAATCTACAAATATTTTTCTATATTCTTTTTTCAATTGTGTTACAATAAGGACAGATTGAACGAATAGAGGTGTAAAATATGCGTTTCATTTGGGCATTAATTTGGTCGTTCGCGCTTGTACATATGATGAGCTACGTAATCGGCTCTATGACTGGCGGTACATACGATTTTAACCAAGCGTCTATTTTCTCAGTTGTTCTTGCGGTATTAGTATTAGCGATTGCAGCTGCGATTCCAAACGAGCCAGTAGAACAACACTAAAAAGAGTCCGGATTTTATCCGAACTCTTTTTTTACTTTACATGAACGACTAATTCGTTATTTTCTACATCAACCACTACATGACTATTGTCCGTAATCGTTCCTGCAATTAATTCTCTCGCTAATTTCGTTTCAACTTGACGCTGTACGTATCGTTTTAACGGACGAGCTCCGTACATCGGATCGAATCCAGCTTCTACAACAAATTCTTTTGCAGATTCCGTCAATTCTAATGATATGTGGCGATCTGCTAAACGCCCTTGTAATTCTTGTACAATCTTATCAACAATACCTTTAATTTCATTCCTTGTAAGAGGTTTGAATAAAATAATTTCATCGACACGGTTTAAGAATTCTGGTCGGAAATGTCCTCTTAATTGTCCCATTACAAGTTCTCTTGACTCTTCTTTAATAGAACCGTCTTCTTCTAGCCCTTCTAATAAGTGAGCAGATCCAATATTTGAAGTCATAATAATAACCGTATTTTTAAAGTCTACTGTACGTCCTTGTGAATCTGTAATGCGGCCATCGTCTAACATTTGTAATAAAATGTTGAATACTTCTGGATGTGCTTTTTCGATTTCATCTAACAAAATAACAGAATATGGTTTACGTCTTACTGCTTCTGTTAATTGTCCACCTTCTTCATATCCAACATATCCAGGAGGCGCTCCAATTAAGCGTGACACTGCGTGTTTCTCCATATACTCAGACATATCGATACGAATCATTTGCTCTTCACTGTCAAATAACGTTTGTGCTAGCGTTTTTGCAAGCTCAGTTTTACCAACACCTGTAGGGCCTAAGAAAATGAATGAACCAATTGGACGATTCGGATCTTTAATGCCAGCGCGAGCACGAAGAACTGCGTCTGATACAAGGCTTACCGCTTCCTCTTGACCGATAACACGCTCTGATAAAATTTGTTCAAGACGTAATAATTTCTCACGTTCACCTTCAACGAGTTTTGCGACAGGAATACCAGTCCACCTTGAAACAATGTCTGCAATTTCTTCTTCACTTACTTCCTCGCGTAATAAACGATTCTCTTGTTTATTATGTGCACCCATCTCTTCCGCTTCTTTTAACTCTTTTTCGATAGCTGGAATTTTCCCGTGTCGAAGCTCAGCTGCTTTATTTAAATCGTAATTTCCTTCTGCTTCTTCTAATGCACGGCGCAAACGCTCTAAATGTTCGCGTAAGTCACGCACTTTATGAATGTCTTCTTTTTCTTTCTCCCATTTCGCTCTCATACTACTTGCAACTTCTTTTAAATCCGATAATTCACGTTGCAATGTTTTTAGGCGCTCTTGACTACCTAAGTCCTTTTCTTTCCCAAGAGCTGCTTCTTCAATTTCCAGCTGCATAATGCGG
This sequence comes from Bacillus sp. TH25, assembly GCF_016650935.1. NCBI lineage: Bacteria > Bacillati > Bacillota > Bacilli > Caryophanales > Bacillaceae > Bacillus > Bacillus sp. TH25. Next base: position 703,814 of record NZ_JAEKEU010000009.1, read on the forward strand.
CGCGTTACTTCATCTAATTCTGTTGGCATAGAATCAATTTCTGTTCGAATTGTTGCACAAGCTTCATCAACAAGATCAATTGCTTTATCGGGCAAAAAACGATCTGAAATATATCGATCTGATAAAACAGATGCTGCTACAATCGCGCGGTCATGAATATTTACACCGTGATAAATTTCAAAACGCTCTTTTAAACCACGTAAAATGGAAATTGTATCCTCAACAGTTGGCTCTTCTGCTAATACTTGTTGGAAACGTCTTTCTAATGCTGGATCTTTCTCAATATATTTACGGTATTCATCTAATGTCGTTGCCCCGATACAATGCAGTTCACCACGCGCTAGCATCGGTTTTAACATATTTCCTGCATCCATCGCTCCTTCTGTTTTACCAGCGCCGACGATTGTATGAAGTTCATCAATGAATAATAAAATGCGACCTTCACTCTTTTTAATTTCATTTAATACAGCTTGCAGACGCTCTTCAAACTCACCGCGGAATTTTGCTCCGGCCACAAGTGCACTCATATCTAAAGCGAAAATTGTTCTATCTTTTAATCCTTCTGGGACATCTTTTTTTACAATACGCTGTGCTAATCCTTCAACGATTGCTGTTTTACCAACACCTGGTTCCCCGATTAAAACAGGGTTATTTTTCGTTTTACGTGAAAGAATACGGATCACACGGCGAATTTCACTATCTCGGCCGATTACAGGATCAATTTTCCCTGCTCTTACTTCCGCCACTAAATCACGGCCATATTTTTCTAACGCTTCATAAGTTGCTTCTGGATTTTGACTAGTCACTCTCTGATTCCCCCGAACTGTCATTAAAGACTGTAATAAGTTATCTTTCGTAATATGAAATTTTGTAAATAATTGATTTATAGCGCCTTTTTCTTCAGAAAAAGCAAGTAATACATGTTCGACTGAAATGTAGTCATCTTGCAATTTCTCCGCTTCTTTTCCTGCTCTTACAAGCAGTTGTTGCAAAGCACCTGTTACATATAATTTCCCTGCCTCTGCCCCACTTCCCGTTACAGAAGGCTTTTTCTTAATTAAACTTTCTACACCTTGCTTTAACGCTTCTATATCGACATTCATTTTTTGAAAAATACGTACCGTTAATCCGTCTTGTTGCTCTAATAACGTAAGCAATAGATGAACAGTATCTACTTCTTGATGATGATGAGATACCGCTAAAGATTGAGCACTCATAATCGCTTCCTGTGTTTTCGTTGTCATTTGATTTAAGTCCATCTTTACAGCCCTCCAAATGTTTGACTTTCTTTGACCTTTGATTTGATTATACGCCAACTGACTTTTTTATACAATAATTTTGCTTATGTAGTTCAAACTTATTATTGGAAAAAGAAAAAAGTAACATTCATTTTCCTAATCAAAAAAGCCGCAATAACGATTGCGGCTTCTGTTACGGTTTTCTTTTATATGTCCACTGACGGTTATGATTTGCGTTCTCTGGAAACTTTTCACCGGCAGTTAATTGTACCATTTGCGGATTTTTCACCATACTTCCCGTTTCACCAATTTCTACGTAAATGCCATCATTTGGCGCTTTTTGCCCTGAACGAAACCTGCGATTTTGTCCCATTTCCATTCTCCTTCCATGACGTCTTGCCTCATTAGTATATCCATTTTAAAAGAAAGCCTTTCTGTCATGTTTAGGAAACAAGTACTACCGTTTACCCATGTACATATATATAATTACACAAGCTTAAGCAGGAATTATTGGCATATTTGTTGAAAAAAAAGAAACCAACCTACTTTAGGCCAGTTTCAAAGGAGAGTCAAACATATACGAGAAGATTACATGTTCATTATAAGTCGCATCATTCAAACAATGTAACCCTTTTCACAAATTGTACATAATGAAAGAAACATTGTTTGAACTTTCTAAAAAGATATTGACTTTTCCTAATTTCCAACGAGAAATAGTAGACACCACAGCGCTTCGCGACGTAAGATGGATATATAGTGAAACTTTCATCTACAGTAGTTTCACCCAGTCTAACCTCTTATTTCTGCATATTAAAAACGGAAATACAGATAGAATCAAAAAATTTATTATAAGAGGTGAAATTATGAACAAACAACATTTAATCGCATTAGACTTAGACGGAACTTTATTAACAGACAACAAAATAATTTCTCCAAGAACGAAAAACACAATTGCAAAAGCAAAAGAACAAGGACATATTGTCGTTATTTCAACAGGACGTCCATTCCGCGCTAGTTACGATTATTATAAAGAACTTAGCCTTAACACACCAATCGTAAACTTTAATGGAGCTTACGTGCATCACCCTCTTGATTCAAGTTGGGGAACACATCACTCTCCTCTTGAACTTTCAACAGCGCAAGAAATCGTCCGAGCTTGCTTTGATTTCGGCGTGAAAAATGTCTATGCTGAAGTCATCGATGATGTGTATGTCCGTGAAATTGATGAAGATAAAAAACATATTTTTGAATTCGGTTCTCCAAGGATTTTCACAGGAGATTTATTAAATATTTTAAACGACCATCCAACTTGCTTATTAATCGATGCACATGACGAGCATTCTGCTGCAATTCGCCAACATTTAACAGATATGCATGCTGAAGTCATCGACCATAGAAAATGGGGTGCACCTTGGCCAATTATTGAAATTGTAAAAAGCGGATTAAATAAAGCTGTCGGATTACAAAAAATTTCAGGCCATTATAACATTCCTAAAGAGCGAATTATCGCTTTTGGTGATGAGGATAACGACTTTGAAATGATCGAATTTGCTGGTCATGGAATCGCAATGGGTAATGCGATTCCTGAATTAAAATCACTTGCAAATCATACGACATTAACGAATGAAGAAGATGGTATCGCTCTATATTTAGAAGAGGTTCTTGGATTGTAATCTAAAAATTCCCTGCTTATAGTTTCTCGCCAAACGCTCATACTATTATTAGACGCAAAAGTCAGCGCGTCAATTGTTTTCAGCTAAATAAAGGGGGTTTTTCGAATGGGTAAAAAGAACAAATCAAAACGTTTTATCCAGCAAGGAGCCGATGCTGTTATGAAGCATGATGCAAGATTCCCGTACAGAGGTACATTAGCTGAGGCAGAAAAAGCGAGAAGTAACTCTTCATTTGGAGGGGTTTAAATGGGGAACTTACTATTCCAACAAGCTAGAGACGCTGTTTCAAGTGCCGTTTCTTGTTCAAGTGGCGCTGAACAACAGGAACTCGTTTATAGAGCAAAAAACTCTTTGCACTCTGCTTATGCAAACTCTTCAACTGCTGAAAAAGTTCAGCTACGTGAAATGCAGGAGCAATTGCAAAACATTACGAATTCGCATTAAAAAAGGAGGACCAGCTTTGGTCCTCCTTAATCTTTTCTAAACAATCCAAACACACCGACCGTTTGCAGTATATTTGTAAATGCATCTGGGTCCACTTGTTTAATAACCCTCTCTAATTCGTACAACTCGTAACGAGTAATAACAATCATTAACATTTCTTTATTTTCATTTGTATAAGCACCTGTTGCTGGTATAGTTGTAATCCCCCTCACTAAGCGAGAGTGAATCGCTTTTCGCACATCTGCCCCATTCTTTGTAACAATTAATGCCGTAATCTTCACATGACGGGTATGAATCGCATCAATAATTCTCGTTGATACATACAAAGTGACTAAAGTATATAATGCCTTTTCCCATCCATATACGTAGCCAGCAGCGATAATGATAAGTGCATTAAAGAAGAAAAAATACGTGCCGACAGGCTTATCTTTTATTTTTGATAAAATCATAGCAATAATATCTAGACCACCTGTAGAAGCCCCCCACTTTAAAGCAATCCCTACCCCAATCGCTGAAATAATACCACCAAAAATCGCATTCAATATAATATCGTGCGAAACCGCTCTAACTGGGATAATTTCTAAAAACAAAGTCATAAATACAACACAAAGAAAACTAAAAAATGTAAAGGCCTTCCCAACCTTTTTCCACGCTAAAATAACGACAGGAATATTAAACAAACTAAACAATACCCCCGTAGATATATGAATAGATAAAAAGTCACCTAATATTTGTGACAATAATTGAGACAATCCAGCAAAACCACTCGCATACACTTTCGCTGGTGTTAAAAATAAATTCATCCCAATCGCATTTAATAAACCCGCAATAATTACAACGACTAACTTCTTAATAAGTTCAGTATAATTCAGCTTCAAATCCATTTCTAATCCACCTTTAGTATTCATGAATGCACCGCTATACATAGTCTTTACGAAAAAGGAAATGATAAACATACAACGTTTAGAAATGGAGTTGATACATATGCCACATACTAGCGATAACGACAAAAAAGCACGCGACAATAATGCAAAGCGCACTCAAAAAAATGAACAAGAGCAAAAAAATATTCAGCAAGGAAAACGTGCATATTCTAAGAAAACCGATCACCTTTGATTACATCGTACATCAACTTTAATGTTGATGTACTTTTTTTACATTTTACAGGGAAAAAACATTAAAAATTCACTTCATGTTCACTTCTATATTCTACAATAGCGATAACATATTCGGATGAGGTGTTAGCATGAAAGGAAAAAGTACATTCATTATCACTGCACTAATAAGTATATTAATACTATCTGCTTGCGGACAAAAAAATGATTCGGCCACAATCGCTACAACAACAAACTCAACCATTACGAAGAGCGATTTCGAAAAACAATTGAAAGATCGATACGGAAAAGACACGCTATACGAAATGGTAGCACAAGATGTTATTACTAAAAAATATAAAGTATCTGATGATGCAGTAGATAAAGAAGTAGAAAAAGCAAAAGATCAATATGGAGAACAATTCAAAGCAACACTAGAAAATAATCGTTTAAAAGATGAAGAAGATTTCAAAAATCAAATTAAATTCAAACTTGCATTGAATGAAGCGATTAAACAAAGCGTTACAGAAAAAGATGTGAAAGACCACTATAAACCAGAAATTAAAGCTAGTCACATTTTAGTAAGTAACGAAAATGAAGCGAAAGAGATAAAGAAGAAATTAGATACCGGCACTTCATTTGAAGAATTAGCAAAACAAGAATCTCAAGATTTAGCATCAAAAGATAATGGCGGAGACCTCGGATACTTCGGGGCAGGCAAAATGACACCTGAATTTGAAAAAGCTGCCTACAAATTAAAGCCCGGCCAAATTAGCAATCCCGTAAAATCACCAAACGGCTATCACATTATTAAACTAACTGATAAAAAAGATTTACAACCTTACGATAAAGTGAAAGACTCTATACGTAAAGACTTAGAAGAAGAACGTCTTGCCGACCCTTCCTTCGGTCAAAAATTATTACAAGATGAATTAAAAAAGGCGGATATTAAAATAAATGATAGTGACTTAAAAGATACATTTTCTCATCTTTTTGGGAAAGAGAAATAAAAAACGAGGGTGCAAACTTTTTGAACAGTATGCATGATGGTAAATGAGATTGTATCGGCGGTTTTTCGAATATATCGATTTACCGACAAAAATTAACTATAAAAAAGAGGGGGCTGTTTGAAATAGCCTCCTCTTTTTCCATTCATTTTATTTCTTAAAGTAAGTCCAACCTTCTTCTTGGTAAATCTTTTCTTCTTTCATCAGTTTACCAAGTGCACGCTTAAATGCAGCCTTACTCATGTTAAAACGTTCTTTAATGTCTTCTGGGTTACTCTTATCCCAAAACGGCATTGCTCCGCCTCGTTCTTCCATATATGCATAAAGTACTGCTGCATCATCTTCCATTCCTTCTTCTTTACGAGGAAGAAGTGAAATGTTAATTGTACCGTCATCTTTTACGTCAATAATACGACCTGTTACGCGCTCACCGATGCGGACTTGTTCTTTTCTTTCTGTATGGTGTAAGAAAGCACGGAAATGCTCGTCAGTTAGTATGAATGAACCAACTTGAAGTGAGCGATACACACGTCCATTTACGTTTTTATTACGCATAGATGGCGTTGCATCTACGATAATTTCTTGCATATCACTGTCTCTTGCCGGAAGAGCAATTAAACGATCACGATTCGTTAATTTTAACGTACAATATAATTCGTCGCCTTCCTGAGGCCATACTGGCATATAAATTGGAAACTCATCAAGTGGAATTAGTATATCTTTCGATACACCAATATCAACAAATACACCTAAACTAGGAATAACTTCTACAACCTTTACCCAATTCCAATCATGCGTTGTAATAATTGGTTCCTTCATTGTTGCTGAAATACGATTTTGGTGATCAAGGTATAAGAATACATCAATCGTATCGCCTTCTGCAATTTCTCCAGCTAATTCGTTTTTATGTAGGAAGATTTCTTCCTCTTCGTTTCCAACCATATATCCGATTTCCGTTTCGCGTAAAACAGTTACCTGTTCAATCGATCCTAATTGCAAATACATATTTTTTAATTCCCTTCTATATATATAAAATTATCTTTTTTATCATTCCAAACAAAAGTTAATTATAACACGATTTTTCCTTTATTTGTCCAACTGCCCAAAATTCACTATAATTAAATAAAGACTGTATCTATAGGACTATATTCCCCTACGGATGATCCGTCAAAACACTTAAGTTGCAACACTCTATCTAATCGATGTATTTTCCGCTATACTTTAATATGTATATTACATAGCCTATTTAGGTGCATGAAAAGATAGAAATTTATTTGGAGGTGCTAACTATGGCAAAAGAGAGTTCTTTTGACATCGTTTCGAAAGTAGAATTACCTGAAGTAACAAACGCAATTAACATCGCATTAAAGGAAATCCAAAACCGATATGACTTTAAAGGTAGTAAAAGTGATATTAAATTAGAAAAAGAAGTACTTGTTTTAACTTCTGATGACGAGTTCAAATTAGACCAAGTAAAAGACGTTCTAATTTCTAAACTTGTAAAACGTAACGTTCCAATTAAAAACTTGGACTACGGAAAAGTTGAAACTGCATCTGGTAATACTGTTCGCCAACGTGCAACTCTGCAACAAGGTATCGATAAAGATAACGCGAAAAAAATTAACAACATCATTAAAGAAATGAAATTAAAAGTAAAAACGCAAGTACAAGATGACCAAGTACGCGTAACAGCGAAAAGCCGTGATGACTTACAAGCAGTAATCGCAGCCGTTCGCAGCGTTGACTTACCAATCGACGTACAGTTCATTAACTATCGCTAAGAAAAAAAGATCCTCTATCTATACAGAGGATCTTTTCTTTTTAACCGCAATTAAAAAAGCAATAAATAATACGTTCACACCGACTATTAAGGAGATAAACAACCAATTCACACCTGTTTCTTCGCTAACTTTATACACATTCGACTCTTCGCGCTTTAAAACAAGATAAAACTTTCCGTTTTCTTCTCTTATAATTTCGTCTTCTAACAATCCTCTTAACTCTTGTTTTTCACCAATTGCACTTACAGGTAAGGAGACCTTTTGCGTTTCTTTTGTATTATTAATCGCTACTAGTGTTACTTCATCTTTATACTTTCTTTTTAGTATACTCATTCCATCCTTATCATATAGAAGTTCAAACGTACCACGTCGTAAAGATGGTCTCGTTTGTCTAAGTTCACCTAGCTTCATTATGTGCTGCATAAACTTTTCATCAGATTTGAAATCCATTAATCGTCTATTATCTGGAGCATCCCCTCCATCTAATGCGATTTCAGTTCCGTAATAAAAATTCGGTATCCCCGGGGATGTTAATAAGTAAGTGATCGCTAGTTTTAAACGAGACGGCGGGTAATACATATTTTCTTTTGCAATACGTGCAAATCGCTTTGTTTCTTGATTATCTAAAAACGTAGCGAATTCCTCTTCTTTTCCACTCACATCATATAAAGGTTTCACAGACATATCTGCTTTTGAAAATGACTCTACTATTTTTTTATAGTACTCATTATCTTCCTTTGTCATAATGTGAAAATCTTTCTTTACCTTCTGCAAATCCTTTTGCACTTCATCCCAAAAAGCACGCGGCTTTTTTTCACTATGTATCACATAACTTCCGTCTAAATCGACTTCTTTTATCCACCATTTCATCGAGTCTATTAATTGTTGTTCATTTTCTTCATACGGAAATTGAAAGACAACTTTCATTCCTTTTTTGTGAGCCTCATTTACAAGTTCTTTCACATCATTTTCTGTTCCGAAATGTTCATTTACTTTTTGAAAATTTCGAACGCTTAACCCGTCATACTTTTCACTTTCAAAAAGTGGCGAAAGCATAATAGTAGTAAATCCCATTTCTTTTATGTAGTCCAATCTTTTTATAATCCCACGTATATCTCCGCCCTGATACCCTTCTAAATTACCAACGTCTAACTGTTTGTCATTTTTCGATTCTCCGTTATTAAAGCGATCAATCATAATGGAATATATAACTTCATCTCGCCATTCCCTTTTTTCTTCCGCAAAAGTATGTACTGGTACAAACAAAATAACAGCTAAACAAAAACAAATGAATAGTTCCTTAGTCCATATTTTTTTCACACGCATCCCCCAAACTTCCAATTGTAAGAATATTATACCAATTTTCAGAGCAAATCGCATACGTTGATTTTATTCCTCCAAAATACATCATGTTAGGTTTTCTAACATCCCTTAAAAGTTTTCTGAATTTTTAGTTGATTTTTCTTTTTATTTCGGATATGATATGAAACATAACATATAGATGTTATTTTTTCTAACATCATAGGAGGAGAGAGAATGAATACGGGAGATACAGTTTTTATTTTTGTAACGACAGTAATGGTCATGTTGATGACACCAGGATTGGCACTTTTTTATGGGGGTATGGTTCGCAGTAAAAACGTACTCAGCACGACAATGCACAGTTATAGCGCAATGGCTATCGTTTCGATTCAATGGATTGTTATCGGTTATTCTTTATCATTCGGGCCAGATTGGCACGGACTTATCGGCAATCTCGATTGGTTCGGTCTAAACGGAGTTACCTACGCACCAAACCCAGACTACTCATCTACTATTCCTCACAATTTATTTATGATGTTCCAACTCATGTTCGCTATTTTAACTCCCGCTTTAATTTCAGGGGCATTCGCCGAAAGAATGCGATTTTCTGCCTTTCTTATTTTTATCCTTCTTTGGACAACAATCGTTTACAATCCTGTCGCTCATTGGGTATGGGGCGTTGGCGGATGGCTGAGAGAACTCGGTGCGTTAGACTTCGCTGGTGGTAATGTCGTTCATATCACATCTGGCGTTGCTGGTCTTGTATTAGCTATTTTCCTTGGAAAACGAAAAAACATAAGCGGTACCTCCCCTCATCATTTACCATTTACAATGTTAGGCGCAGGCTTACTCTGGTTCGGCTGGTTCGGTTTCAACGTCGGTAGTGCATTATCTTTAAATGACGTAGCTTTAACCGCATTTATTAATACAAATATAGCCGCCGCTGCCTCAGCTCTAACTTGGATGCTTTCTGAATGGTTCTTCCAATCAAAACCGACTGCGATGGGAGCTGCTTCCGGGGTTGTTTCTGGTTTAGTCGCAATTACGCCGGCTTGTGGATTCGTTACACCTTTCTCCGCTCTTCTTATCGGAGCAATCGGCGGTATATTATGCTTCGGAGCTGTCTTCTTCTTAAAAAACAAGTTCGGATACGACGATACACTCGATGCATTTGGATGCCACGGCATCGGAGGAACTTGGGGCGGTATTGCGACAGGACTATTTGCAACTACTACTGTAAACAGTGATGGTGCTAACGGTTTATTTTACGGAAATGCCGCGTTACTACTTAAACAACTTGTAGCAATCGGGGCAACATATGCATTCACGATCATAATGACGTACGCCATTATTAAAGCCATTAACTTTTTCCTCCCTGTTCGGGTAGATGAGCATGAGGAACATATGGGACTTGATATTTCGATGCACGGCGAGAAAGCTTATGAGTATGTAGAAAAATCCGCAAATTAAAACGAAAAAGGTGTACTCCGTTCTAACACGGGGTACACCTTTTTCGTATATTCATAACGATACAATTATCCCAAACTATTGGCATATAAATATCCTTATCTATCTATTCATATAAGCATCTTACCTTTTCATTAGTGCATTTAAAACGAGTTGTACCGCAACCGCATCATCTAAATAACCGATTGGAAATATATAATCCGGAATTACATCGACCGATAATATAAAGTAAATCAGCGCACTTCCCATTAAAGCAAGTTCTGCAGTCGTTCCCTTCTTCTTCATAAATCTCTCGTACAATTCTTTTAAATCATTAATAAACGGGCCAATACTGCTTACCTTTTGAATCTTTTCAAGAAACCCCTTTTCAATCGTTTCTTTCCCTTCTTCCGTTTGCGAATATTGTTCATAATTCGCCAATTGCTGCTCTACATTCGATATACTAAACTTTTGATCATAGAGCTGGGCGGATTCAAGTAAATGCTCAATGTTATTAATGGAAACATGAATATCAGATTGTTCCTCCTGTTTTGTATCAATAGAATAACCTGCCGCCACAAACAAATCACCAACCGGAACATCAAGGCTCTCTGCGAACTTTTGCAAATGCTTTGGATTCGCCTTTCGCTTGCCATTCACAATCATTGAAATGGTAGCAGTATCAATTTCAGTAAGCGAACTAAGTTTTCGCATCGATAAAGACTTTTCCTTAAGTAACTTTTTCAACAACAATCCAAGATTACTTTTTTCATTATCTTGAGACATATCTCATTCCCCTTTATTCACGAGAATAACCATAGTTATTATAAGAAAAATAACTACAACCTCTATACAATTCATATTAACAAATTTTTTTGACTATTTACAAGATAGAAGTCTTTTATATGTTTACATTTTGTAAACAAAAAAGCTATCTTAAAAATTTAAGATAGCTTTTTAACTCATTTTAACCATTTCCGCAATAATAAAAATACACTACCGCAAATTACGTAAGAACTCACGAATGTAACAATTGCTATAAAAAATGAATGATGTAGCGAAAAGGTTAGTACCGTTAATGAGAAAGATACAAAGATTAAATCCAATAAAATAAAATAGCCTGAACTTAAAACACTTTCTACTAATTGTAATTCCGACTCTAACTCCGAGTACTTTAGCCTTTTATACAGTAATCTCAATTTCACTCACCTTCTATGAATTAATCAAAAAATGCAGCAAACGCAATAACTAATAATAATGTTCCACTAATCAATGTACCAAACTGACCTAAAGTGAATTTACCGATGCGAACGTGAGCTATCTTTCTACCTAATGCAACTCCGCCCCATACTGTAATAAAACTACCCACTGCAGCTGCAATACAAATAGCAATTGGATTCAAACCGAATAAACCCGCTCCTAATCCATTTGTGAGCGCATTAGCAGACAAACCAATTCCAAGAAAAATAGATTCTGTAAAACCGATTTCCCCAGATTTACCGATATTTTTCGTCAAGCCATTTATTTCTGCGTCCGCCGCTTCGCCTTCAGTCTCTTGCACCGAAACCTTCCGAGGCATTGCTAGTAAAATGATTCGGAGGCCGATTATAACTAATAAGAACGAACCGATTACAACTGGCATAATCCCAGGTAAAATTTTTGACAGCCATAAGCCAAAATATATTCCTACTACACTAAATAAAAAGCAAATTACCGAAATAATAAAATTTGATAGATGACTAATTTTTATATTTCGAATGCCGTAAGAAATCCCTACCCCTAAGTTGTCAATACTTGATGAAAATGTTAGTGCTAATACCATCATCCATGCTGCCATTTCGTTCACCCCTTCGTATTGTTGAACGTTCCGGAAACTAACGTGACATACATAGCATGGAATATGAATAAGGGAGAAAATAACTCCCTATATTCCTTCCACTTAACAGCTCTTTTTAAAAACGAGGCAGAGTGAACCACTTCATTATATTCATGCGATTTACTTTCCCTTTTTCACGAACGGATTGAAAAATATCTCCCGTAAAAGATCCCATTTTACTAGAAATCTCTTTTTGCATCGCTTTATTTTCTGATGCCGCTTTTACACTTAAATCTAATGCCTGCTCAAAATGCTCTAACGCTTTTTCCAAATGATAATCTACATCTTTTTCTACAGCTTTATGCATCATGCTTAATCTCCTCCTCTTCATCTTGCGCTTGTTCAGCTGCCGCTTCTATAATTTCTTGTTCATCAGTAGTGTCATCTTCCACATAAGAAAGTTCTTTCTCAAATTGCTTTTGCATTCTATCCATTTTCGCTTCCACAATAATATCTTCCACTTCTTCTTTAATTGTTTCAAAAGTAGACTTCACACCTCTTGCTCCTGATTCAACAAGCGGACGAAGTGTATTTCTTACGACAGGTAATAAAGCCGCACTTGCTAACGCTAAAGTAGATCCAATAACAACTTTTCGTATCATTTTCATTGCTCCTTTACACTGTTTTTAATAATGCAGATTCAGAGACTACCGGTTTTACTAGATTATTATTCTTATATGAAACTAAATTAATAATAGGTTTCGAGATTTGAGATACTGTACCCGCTACGAGAAGAACAGGTATCCATTGCGTCAGTGTTAACGGAACGGTATGGAATATACGAGCTAACGGCGGTACATATATAGCTGATAACAATACGAGCCAAGACGTTCCTAACGCTGCAATAAAGAAACGATCTTTTGACCAATCACGCATCGTTTCTTCCGATCCCTCTTGTCTCCAAGAGAAAGTTTGAATGAGCTGTCCAGCAACTAAAGCCGCAAATGCTGATGTTTGTGCTACTGGAAGTGGCACTCCAACTGCTAAACTAATACCAAATACAGCGAGCGAGCCTACCCCAAGCAATACTCCTCTTGTCACAACTTTTTTGTACAAATCTTTATCAACAATATCTTGGCGTTTCGTTTGCTTCGTTTTGTTTCCAGGGTTTACAGCTAAAATCATCGCTGGTAAAGCATCGGTAATAAGATTCATTAATAAAATTTGAATTGGCACTAACGGAATTGGCATTCCTGCAATAACAGCAGCACTAGTCACTAACACTTCCGCTAAATTCCCCGTTAATAAACAACCAACTGCTTTACGAATATTTCCGATGATCGTTCTACCTTCTTTTACCCCTTCAACAATTGAACCGAAATGATCCTTCTTCAAAATCAAATCAGCGGCTTCTTTCGTAACTTCTGTTCCGGTTTGCCCCATCGCAATACCGATATTCGCCTTTTTTATAGCCGGTGTATCATTTACACCATCTCCAGTCATCGCGACGATTTGACCATCAGCTTGGAAGGCAGTTACAATTCGTAATTTATGAGCCGGAGTCACACGAGCAAAAACAGATGTACTTTTCACAACTTCTTTTAATTCCTCATCTGCCATGTTATCAATTTCTAATCCCGTTAAAACACGATCTTCACGGTTCCAAATTCCAGTTTGTTTCGCAATCGAAATCGCCGTAGTCGGATGATCTCCCGTAATCATTACTGGCTTCACACCTAACTCAATCGCTTCACGAATACTCTCTTCCACTTCAGGTTTTGGCGGATCAATCATACCGACTAATCCAACAAAAGTAAGATCATCACTTTCGCCATTGCTGTATGCGAAACCTAATACTCTTAATGCCTGTTTTGCAAACTCTTCATTTTGTTGTAAAATAACTTCTTTTTGCTTATCACATAACGGATATATTTGACCGTTATCTTGATACCATTTACAACGAGTAAGAATTGCCTCTACAGAACCTTTCGAGAACTTATATAACTCTTCAGCATTACTCTCTTTACAAACAACACTCATAATTTTCGTCTCTGAATCAAAGGGTTCTTCATGATGACGTTCAAATGACGCCATATCTTCATGTAATGCACCCGCTTTAGAAGCCAAACTTAATAAAGCTCCCTCAGTCGGATCACCTTTCACAATCCATAGGTCATCTTCCTGCTCTAATTTACTATTGTTACAAAGGACACCAATTTGAAGAATACGAGATAAATCCGGATTTTCTAGTGGCATGCTTTCCGTTTCATAATAAGTAGCCTCTTCTATATCCGTATCTACAGCAGCAGCAACTTTAGATGAAGTTACATCAGCAATCGCCCCTACTGGTTCATACCCATCACCCGTTACACTCCATAAACGATTCGGCGTAGCAATTACTTTAACCGTCATTTCATTTTTCGTAAGAGTTCCCGTTTTATCAGAACAAATTACCGTCGTTCTACCGAGCGTTTCTAAACTCGAAAGCTTCCGAACGAGTGCATTTTGCTTTTGCATACGGAATATACCCGCACTTAAAGCAATTGTGATCATAATTGGCAACCCTTCTGGAACAGCAGAGGCAGTAAGAGCAACCGACGTCGTGATCATTTGCGTAATTGGCAGTCCCCTTAGTAGCCCCGCCATAAGTACAAGACCACCAGCTACAAATGCTCCTTTAATAAATGTTTTACTAATAGATGTCACCTTTTTCTGCAATGGCGTAGGCTCTGTTTCCTCCCCTTTCATTAAGGAAATCATATAGCCCATCTCTGTACACATACCTGTTTCTACTACAATTGCTACCGCTTTACCACGTGTTACAGACGTCCCCATAAAGAGCATATTGTTTCGCTCTGCTAACGAGCATTCTTCTGGCATAGCGTCCGCTTTCTTTTCAACTGGAAGTGACTCTCCCGTTAACATCGCTTCATTAATTTCTAAGTTCCAAGAGTTAACAACGCGAAGATCAGCAGGTACACGGTCTCCCGCTTCCAGGCAGACAATATCTCCTGGAACGAGTTCGCTACTTGATATTTCTATTTCTGCTTCTTCTCGTATTACTTTACAAACAGGAGCTCGGAATTGATTTAAAGCCTCAACTACCTTTTCCGCCTTCCGCTCTTGAAGCGTCCCAATTATTGCATTTACAACGAGAATTGTCCCCATCGCTAATCCATCAAACCAACCACCAGATATAACAGATAATCCGGCTGCTCCGAGTAGAATAAGCGATGTAAATTCTTTAAATTGCCCCATAAACGATACAATCCAATGAACTGACGGTTTCGGTTCAATTTGGTTCATTCCGTATTCTTCTTTTCGCATATTTACTTGTGCATCACTTAATCCATATTGCTTCTCAACTTGTAATCTATTCATCACTTTTTCTTGATTAAATGTATACCACGGAATTTGATCTTGTTTAGCAGGAATCACTTTTTGCTGAGAAGAAACCATTTTCGACAATTCTCCATAGGAAAATATCTTCTCACTCATTCTTTTCGCCCTAGATAAGAACGTTAACGATAAAGCATTTGCAAATAAGGCGATTACAGGTGCTGTGAATATAGACCAAACTGCTAACATCTCTCCCACCACATTCCACACTTTCGCTGCGCGGAAATGCTCATTCACCAACTTATTGATTCGGTTTGCATACGCTGTAGATTGTGGGATATTTTTTATTTCTTCAAACGGTATAGACGGAAAATCATTATTATGATCCGATGCAAATAATACCTCTTCTCCATTTGAACGAAGCAATTCCACCCGTTTGGTAGCATCACCCTGCTGCCAGCTATCATCCACACCATATTGAGAAAGAATGTTACGATTTACATGTAAACTATTTTGCAAAACGCCTATACTCCACTTATTTTTACGTAACCCATTGACTATTTCTTTGAGTTCAGGAATAATGGTAACCTTCGATCCAACTAATAGACCGCAGCATTTTTTATTTTTAGCGACGAACTGAACTTGAAAACCTTCTTTTTCAAGTCTCTTCGCTTCCAGCTCATACGCACTTATATCTACACCATTTCGCTCGGCAAAATCTTTACTTCCGAAAAAGGAAGTTATCCCTTGAATTTCACCTTTTATCCCTTCATTCTCTACTTGAACTTCAAACGCCTTTCTTAACGTTCTTCCAGTTTTCGCCGCCTCTTGCACGACTTCTTCTTTCCAAACATGCTCACTTTTTTCAATAAGAGAAGCGGCTGTGCACCAAACTTGCCCGTCATTTTCATCTTGTGAAATACAACTCATTCCCTCTGCTGAGACCTGGAATATACGAGATGTATCATCCAATACTATCGTTTTTGTCCGAGACAATTGCGATAACGACCCACCACTCGGAATGACATATCCTCTTTCTCTTGCAACAAGATCACCTTGTCGCCACGCATATTCTGCCGATGAGACAGCTGGTTTCGGATTAGCAGCTAATAAAACTGCCATTCCGCGCAAAGGGTTTCTAGTGAAAGCCCAAGTTGCTCCACCAAAAATCATTCCCCATTTTGATTGCTTTTCACTATAGGCTTTAATCTCCGGAGAAAGGAGATTTTCTTTATACGCCTCATTTTCTTCGTTTATGTTTGCTTGACTACGCTTCCAGTTTAAGTAGTTTAATAGACTAAGACCGGCAAGCACGACAATATTCTCCCGTGCCAGCGCAAGTGCAAGTGTTCCTACACCAAGCACAAGATCAGAATTCACCTTTTTGCTAGCAACCATTTTTTTGAATCCTCGCTTCAAGAACGGATAACCCGTCACAACAGATAAAGCTCCAGATACATAAAAAAGACCAGGACTTCTAGCTAAGGCAGATCTACCCATAAATAATTGTTTTATGCCGAAAGCACCTAACCCAACAACTGAAAGTGCTAACGGTAACGGCACACCTTCATCCTTTTTGCTATGAACAGTGTCATTATTACGAGGAACTACACTAGATGAATAATCTATTAATTCCTTCTTTTCTTCACTGCTATTTGTACTAGTTTTCTTTCGCTTGGTCACTTGTTCTTCTATAAGTTGAATTATTTTGCAAATGTTATGTAGAGAGGTCTTGTTGATATCGTAAGTAATAAGGGCTCTTCCTGTAGAAATAGAGGGACTTACTTGATAAATACCTTCCGCTTGACTAAATCGGTCTAATATCAAGTTCGCCATGTTCTTGTTGTGTTTTAACTTATAAATTTCAATTCGAATTCTTCCAGGTAACGATCGTATAAATCTCGTTTTTAATGATTTACTTTGCATCCCCATCCTCCTTATCGTCTTGAAGGAAGTAAAAAGCTGTATTACTCATGGAATGATTAAGGAGTGACAGGCAGGTTTTCATAATCTATATTTTGCTCAGAATGATACGCATTTACACGAGAAAACCATTTTTCCTGGAATTTAGAAATTGTATTCGGAACAGCTTCGACCGCTCCTATAATTGGTGATACTGTTTTCACAGCTACTTTACGTGCCGCTTCTTTCACTTTTGGCAAAGCTTCTTCCATTTCTGAACCAGCACTTTGAATTTGTTCCTTCGCACCAAGAAAAGCTGATACTGTTTTTACTGCAAGTTTTCGTAATCCCTTTCTCGCTTTTGGTGATGCCAATATAACCGCTGCTACCCCAATCGCTATACCAATTGGAGATTTCATAAATCGAAACATATTCATTTCTCCTCACTTAAAGTTATTTTGAATCTTTAAAACAAACAACTCATATACAATTAAGTAACCTTGTAAACCATTTCATCACATCCCTTATTTTGTAAAAAGTATATAAAGAGTATATATTTTCGTTTGTATTATTTCAACAATTTATTAGTTTTTTGTAAATTTTATGTTAATTCTGAAAATTATTTTGTAAATACTTCTATTTCTACGTAATGGGATAAGTAATATATTCCATAAACTTTTCTTACTCAATTGTTGAGATTTTGTTGAGAATTCATTTTGTATTTTTACAAATTATAAACAAGGACATGCACTTTTACGAAACAACTTTTATATACTATAAAAAAAACACTATAAGGAGTGATTTTCATGAGCTTCTCCTACTGGAAATACGCTATCCTCAATCACATCACTGTAAATTTCCGCACCTTCTTATTCAATATTACTGTCGCTATTTTAGGTGAAATCGCACTCTTTCTTGTCCTAAGTTTTATTCCAAAAAGACTTCATAAATTTTTCGCATAAAAAAGCCTGAGTTCCTATTGATGCAGAACTCAGGCCACTTAGTTTTATTAAATAAAAGGTAATTATTACATTTATCGTTTTTGCTATATATCGAAATTGATACATATAATTTATTTGCACTTACACTCGTGTATACCCCATCTAGTATTATAGAAAATATATCAACGATTTTTTAATATATCGATCGTTTCCTTCTATTATATCGACTTTTCGACACAACATATCGATTTATCTGCACAATTCGACGTAACTCAAACGAGAAATACATCTGCATAACTTATGAATCACCGTACTTACTTTTATTCAGGCTTAATATAATAAGAAACGCAATCGCTATTACAGCTAAAAAGCGAACTGGATTAAACGGCGTCCCTACCGTTTCATTAAACCGATGATAAATGAAAGGGATCATCTCAAGTACCATTAACCCCATCGCAAATTTGATACGTCTCAGCCATCGCTTTATTTTTTATAAACGTGGCGCGCTCATCACCTTGTTTCCCGATTGCTATAAACATTTTTATAATAGCAAACACTACAAATAAAAAGACGACCGAAACCCGGTCGTCTTTTCCTATTTACTTCGGAACATTACCTACATACTGCGTAATATCAACATTTAACGCCCCTGCTAAACGCATTCCGTACTCTTGATCTGCACGGAAGAAGTTACAAACAGCTAATAATTTCGTACGTTCATTTACGTCTTTTAAATCATTTGCTAAGTTCGCAATTAAGTTGTCTTGCTCTTCTTTAGAGAATGAACGGTAACGCTCACCCGCTTGTTTGAAGTCATTTGGTTTCTCGATTTTTTCACGAGATACATAGCCTTCTACTTTCATAGTTGAATCGCGGTAAGTTGGGTCTTCAACTGGGTTTTCAGTATGGCGACTCGGTTCGTAGTTTATTGTAGATGGGTTTTGATCGATTTGCATCGCACCATCACGTTGTTGGTTACGAACAGCTGCGTATGGGCAGTTTACAGGAATTTGTAAGTAGTTTGCACCAAGACGATAACGCTGTGTATCTGGGTAAGAGAATAAACGACCTTGTAATAATTTATCTTCAGATGGTTCAATACCATTTACAGTTGCACTTGGAGAAAACGCCACTTGTTCTACTTCTGCAAAGAAGTTTTTCGGGTTTCGATTTAACGTCATTGTCCCTACTTCGATTAATGGGAAGCGATCTTCCGGCCATACTTTCGTTGGATCTAGTGGATCGAAGTCTAAAGAGTCCGTTTCATCTAGTTCCATTACTTGTACGTGTAAATCCCATTTCGGATAGTTCTCTTTTTCAATTGCATCGAATAAGTCACGAGTTGCATGGTTGAAGTCTTTCCCTTGTACCTCTTGCACTTCTTTCGCACTTAAGTTACGTACGTCTTGCTGTGGCTTCCAGTGGTATTTAATATAAACGATTTTGCCCTCTGCATTAATCCATTTAAATGAATGGACGCCGAAACCTTCCATTTCACGATAACTTGCTGGTGTACCGTAATCAGAAAATACCCATGTCATCATATGTGTTGATTCTGGAGTTAACGTCATGAAATCCCAGTAACGATCTGGCGTTTGAACATTTGTATCAGGTGCTGGTTTTAAAGAATGCACCATGTCAGGGAATTTAATTGCATCACGAATGAAGAAAACAGGTAAATGGTTACCTACGATATCGTAGTTTCCTTCTTCTGTATAAAATTTAACAGCGAACCCGCGTGGATCACGAGCTGTCTCTGGAGAACCTTGACCATGAATAACCGTTGAAAAACGAACGAATACAGGTGTTTCATTTCCTTCATTTTGTAAAAACGCTGCTTTCGTATATTGCTTCATGCTGTTTTTCGTTACGAATACACCGTGAGCACCTGCACCACGTGCATGCACAACACGCTCCGGAATACGTTCACGATCAAAGTGAGCAAGTTTTTCTACTAAATGATAGTCTTCTAACAATACCGGTCCACGGCGACCAGCTGTACGAGAGTTTTGGTTATCTCCAACTGGAGCACCTTGGTTTGTTGTTAAGCGATTATTTGGATTCATCAGGGGGGATCCTCCTCTTTCTTTTGTAGTAATTATTATTTATTTAAAATTATTATAAACTAATTATTATTCAAAATTAAATCCTTGTCAACTATTTCCTTCATTTTTTTGGAAACAATTTCAGCTAAGCAATCAATAAATACAGATTGTAAATTGGGCATATTTAGTCTAGAATATGCGGTATTTAATTCATCAGTTACAACTTTACATTCATAATCGGTTTCATATAAAACTTCTAAATCGAGCAATGTGTTTTAAACCTAAGTAACAAACAAATTCATACTCTGTAAACATTTTATTCATTGAATCTGTTAATTTATGCGCCTGCTCTTTCGTTATTTTCACAATTGGTGAAATTCCACCAATTGCTTTATACCGTCCGATTAAATTTTGGAGCGCTTCTTCCGACGGCTTACGCCCGTGACGAATGTGAGTGTACATCATCTAATGACTCCGGCGTTCCATACGCCATCACAAGCAAACCTAGTTTCTTCTTCGTCATCTATATAACACCTCAATTTTGGAAATGAGAATCTTTTTCAAGAACATTTGTTTCCAAGTATAACAAGTAATAATAAATACGTCAAAATAATAATTCTAAACAAATATTATCTCTAATATGATTTTGAATTTTATATGACAATTCATTTAATAAAAAAGCGACTTACATATATTTTGTAAGCCGCCCTTTCCCCTATTCTTTAATATTTACCCCATACTCTTTAAACCAAACATGAATTTGCGCTAAATGAGCTAAAAGTTGCGGCCCAGTCATTAATTGCCCAAACCACGGTTTTTGAAATGCACTGCCGCCAGACTGGATCAATCCGCTCAATTGCTCCTTATCGAACAATTCATGCAAAATTGAGCCTTTATCCGTTAATAAATCTTGGAGCCATACTGTTACTGCTTTCGTATAGTGCGGATTATGCGTTTTCGGATACGGACTTTTCTTTCTATATAATATATCATTTGGAAGTAATCCTTCTAACGCCTTACGCAATAGACCTTTTTCGCGGTTTTTATACATTTTCATTTCCCAAGGAATATTCCACGCATATTCGACAAGTCGGTGGTCCGCAAATGGAACGCGTACTTCTAAGCTTGCCCCCATACTCATACGGTCTTTTCTGTCTAATAATGTTGTCATAAACCATACCATGTTTAAATAAAATAATTGTCGTCTCTTCGCTTCTAATGGGCTTTCTCCCTCTAAAATAGGAACTTCTTGAATGGATTCTTCATAGCGCCTTTGCACATATTGTTGTAAATTTAATTTATTTCTCCATTCTTTCTTCAGAAGTTGTTCACGCGCTTCTGTAGAACGCATCCACGGAAATGCACTTGATTGTAAATCATCTTCTCTATAAAACCACGGATAACCGCCGAATATTTCATCTGCACATTCTCCAGATAAACCGACGACAAAATCTTGTTTTATTTCACGGCAAAACCATAATAATGAAGAATCAATATCTGCCATACCAGGCAAATCGCGAACGAGTACTGCTTCTGTTAAATACTGTGCTAGTTGTTCATTAGAAATGACGCAGCGATGATGAATTGTTTGAAATGTCTCTGTCATTAAATTAATAAATGGTGCATCTGAATTCGGCTGAAACGCATTCGCTTTAAAATATTTGTCGTTATCTTCATAGTCAACAGAATACGTGTGCAATTGACCTTTCCCTGATCTTTCATACTCTTTCGCGGCAATTGCTGTTATAGCACTTGAATCTACACCGCCTGATAAAAAAGTGCATAGTGGTACGTCAGAAACTAATTGTCTCGTAATCGCATCTTGTAATAAAAAACGAGTTTTCTCTACTGTTTCTTCAAATGAATCTTCATGTTTTTTACTTTCCACATTCCAATATTTCCATATGCATAAACCGTCTTTTGAGAACGTCATTGCATGACCCGGACGCAGTTCTTGAATACCAGCATATATACCGTGACCAGGCGTTCTAGATGGTCCGAGGCCAAATATTTCTGACAACCCTTCTAACGTTACTTCCGCCTTCACATCTGGATGCGCTAGTATCGCTTTTAACTCTGAACCAAATAATAATCGTCCGCTATCATATTTATAAAAAAGCGGTTTTACACCTAATCGATCTCTGGCAATAAAGACTCGTTCATTTTTCTCATCCCATACTGCAAACGCATATATACCGTTTAAATGATCGACACATTCTTCTTTCCATTCAATATAAGATGCCAATAGTACTTCTGTATCGGAATGCCCTTTAAATGTATAACCTCTTCTTAATAACTCTTTGCGAATATCTTCTGTATTGTAGAGCTCTCCGTTATAGCAAATCGCATAACTAGTTTCATCTTTCAAACAAGTCATCGGCTGTTTACCACCTTCAGGATCTACAACAATTAACCGTTTATGCCCAAATGCAACGTTTCCTTTAATCCAAACTTTATTATCATCTGGACCGCGTTTCGCTAGCGTTTCCGCCATCTTCGTCACGATGTCCCTTTCCCCTTCTAATGAGCGTTTATAATCCACCCATCCTGTAATCCCGCACATAAGAATCATCCTTCCTAATCTAATATCTGTTTCTGAACGTGCAGTAATCCCCACCCTATGAGTGCGGATACATAAAAACAACAAACTTGACGATAACTAACTATCCATATATGGAATAGCAGTTTCACAGTGTAAAGCGTGTTTTATTGTATGCCCATCTATCTTTAGGTGTGTCTAGTTATAAAGAACGTACGAACTGTCCATAACAAGAATAACTATTTCTATAAAAGGAGAAATGAACTATGATACAACGCAAACATATTTTGTATAACCAACCGCGCGCTCATACAGTCGGTAATGTAGAATATATAAACAAAGAATGGGTATTCTTTGATGATGAAAATGATGAGGCTTTTCTATTAGAAGATATTGCTGAAGATGGTTTTGAAATTTTATATAACAACAATTGGCTACCAGCTCGTTTTTATGAACAAGACATATTACAAATTGCAAATGAACAACATTCTCTCCAAAACGGGGAAATGATACGAATTCGAAAAAAATTACTTCTTAGCTATAATGAATGGCTTGAGGAATTACCTGATTCTGTCTTTACATTATTAACCGAATCATTGCAATCACTTAATTACTCTTTATATGATTGCATGTATTGTCATAATTATTTATCATTCTTGCCGAAAGATGAAGCAGGCGAAGGAGTAAATATTCTTTTATTCGATAACGACGAAATGATTTGTACATTGCAACATCATTTTGTACGCCACTCTTCCTCTAATAAAAATATTTTGCGATTTACGAAAGTAAACGGAGAAGAGTTGCATATTGATGCGACATAAAATAAAAACCACCTTATCTCCCAAATATTTGAGATTATAAGGTGGTTTTATTTTTTATTAGAATACTTGCCAACCAATCGGTAATTTCAGTCCAAGGTAAAATACCGCTACTAGTGCAACAATAAATAATCCCCAAAATGCCCCTGTTGCTTTGTTCTTGCTCATTTTCACAAGAACCATTTCCATTCCAGCGATTACTAATATACCAGCTAGCATTTTCATGCCGTACCACATGTGCATGCTACCTGTTGCCGTCTTCACAATACTCATGTACAACATGAAACCTGTCACAATAATGATAATGTACATAAGGCGAAGCCCCATATGTACACCTTTACCTTTTCTTCCTGCTGAATAAAGTGAATACGCAACGAAGAATAAAATTAATCCTAACGCCCATGCTGTAATATGCATATGTACCATCGTATCCCTGCCTCCTCTTTTTCACACTTTTTCACTCTATATGATAACATGTTCATATATTTTCAGGAAATGTTTCGCTTTTTTATATTTAAATGCTATAATATTTAGAGTATTTACAAACTTCTTGTAATAACAAAAGGGGGAACAATCATGATTCAAACTAAGGATATTATCGAACTTACAGACACATACGGGGCAAATAACTACCATCCACTTCCAATCGTTATTTCTAAAGCAGAAGGCGTTTGGGTAGAAGATCCTGAAGGAAACCGCTATATGGACTTATTAAGTGCATATTCTGCAGTAAACCAAGGTCATCGTCATCCAAAAATCATTAACGCTTTAATTGACCAAGCTAATCGAGTGACGTTAACTTCTCGTGCTTTCCATAGCGATCAATTAGGTCCTTGGTACGAAAAAGTTGCGAAACTAACAAATAAAAATATGGTACTTCCTATGAATACAGGCGCAGAGGCTGTTGAAACTGCAATTAAAACAGCTCGTCGCTGGGCTTATGATGTGAAAAAGGTAGAAGCAAACCGTGCAGAAATCATCGTTTGTGAAGATAACTTCCACGGACGTACAATGGGTGCTGTTTCTATGTCATCAAACGAAGAGTACAAGCGCGGCTTCGGTCCAATGCTTCCTGGCATTATTGTAATTCCTTATGGTGATTTAGAAGCGTTAAAAGCTGCGATTACACCAAATACAGCTGCATTCATTTTAGAGCCAATCCAAGGTGAAGCAGGAATTAACATTCCACCAGCTGGTTTCTTACAAGAAGCTTTTGAAGTATGTAAAAAAGAAAACGTTTTATTCGTAGCAGATGAAATCCAAACAGGCTTAGGCCGTACAGGTAAAGTATTTGCTTGCGACTGGGACAATGTAACTCCTGACATGTACATACTTGGTAAAGCACTTGGCGGCGGCGTATTCCCAATCTCTTGTGTTGCAGCAAACAGCGACATTTTAGGTGTATTCGAGCCAGGTTCTCACGGTTCTACATTCGGTGGTAACCCACTTGCATGTGCTGTTTCTATTGCAGCTCTTGAAGTATTAGAAGAAGAAAAATTAACAGAGCGTTCTCTTCAATTAGGAGAAAAACTAGTTGGGCAATTAAAAGAAATTGATAACCCAATGATTACTGACATTCGCGGTAAAGGTTTATTCATCGGTATCGAATTAAACGAGCCAGCTCGTCCTTACTGTGAACAACTAAAAGCAGCTGGTCTATTATGTAAAGAAACACACGAAAACGTAATTCGTATTGCACCACCTCTAGTAATCTCTGAAGAAGATTTAGAGTGGGCGTTCCAAAAAATTAAAGCTGTACTATCTTAATCATAGTGAGGTTGTCCTAAATATAGGACAACCTCTTTCTTTTTTTAGTAGTTTATCGTAAAATAAAAATTGAATATTCTGTTTTTGTTAGAAGGGGGGTAACTGTATGCTATTGAAATACGGTAAACACATTAATAATTTAGCTACAATTTTTATTTCTATGACATTCATCGGCTTCATATTATCTACAACTTTACTCAGCCATTATTCAACTCCTAATACATTCACACTACTCAAAACATCATTTTGGGCTGCTGTTTTCCTTACAATTATCGGTTTTGGCCGTGAGAGAAGCGCACTTGCAGTTATGCTAATTGGAATTTGTACTTTAGCATTAATCGGATTGTATATTTTCGCCATCATAGATTACTCCGTTAATCCACGCCCATAGAAAAGAGCTATCTTTTCACAAGATAGCTCTTTTTTCATTTCACTATATTTCTTAACGTACCAATTCCCTCTACTGTAATAACAACTTCATCACCAGCATGTAAAAACTTCGGTGGTGTAAAACCTTTACCAACACCAGCTGGTGTCCCTGTTGCAATGATATCTCCTGGCTCTAATGTCATGCCTTTACTTATAGTTGAAATAATTTCTTCTACTGAAAAAATCATTTCTCTCGTATTTGAAGTTTGCCTTACTTCTCCATTTACCACTGTTTCAACGTGTAATGCATTCGGCGTTCTAACCATCGATTTATGAATTAAATACGGTCCCATCGGACAAAATGTATCGAAACTTTTCCCTAGGAAAAATTGTTTATGTTTCCTTTGAATATCCCGAGCAGTTACATCATTTATAACTGTATATCCAAAAACATGATCAAGAGCTTTTTCTATTTTTATTTGTTTCCCTCGCTTACCGATAACGATTGCTAGTTCACCTTCGTAATCAAGTTCATTCGTCGCGTGAGGGTGACCATTAATTTGCTCATCAATTCCAATCACTGTTGTTGGCGCCTTTGTAAAAATCATTATATTTTCAGGGATAGACTCTACTCCGCCCATTTCTACCGCATGCTCACGATAGTTCTTTCCAACACAAAGAATATTTTTTCTCGGCCTTGGAATCGGTGCTAAAATTTTCACCTCTGCTAACGGATAATACGCCGATCCCGCATTTTCCTTCGCCCAATTTACAATATCGTACACTTTCTCAAGACATTCGCTTCCTCTTTCAATACACTCTAACATGGTAATTGGGATAGTAACCTTTTCCCCTTTTTGTCTTTGCGCTTCTCTTAAATGTAATACCTTCTCTTCCTCTTCATCCACAATACCTACAAATACTTTTTCTTCTTTCTTCGCCGTTACAAAACGCAACATTTCCACTCTCCATCCTAAAACTCATACCCTATAATTGTATTCGCATCCTTAAGAAAAAAACCTTCTTATACACGCTAATTTTTACAATATTCAACCATTCTTATATTTGTTCCTCATCCGTTATTTGACATAAAATGTAGAAATTATACTTTTTTTAGCGAAGATGTTTCTTTTTTATGGGATTTTTGTATAATATGTACTACATATATACATAAAATTTATTGAGAGATGGAGCCGATTTCAATGTTTGAGCAAGCTATCGAAAAAAAACGTGAAAAAATGATCTATTTTGCTGAACGCTACGGAATGACTTCTCAAAAAACAGTAGATTGTAGCCAGGAATTGGACAGGCTCTTAAATGTTGTTTGGCCTATACATACAGATTGCACACATACTCAAATGTTCGAAACACATACGCAATAACGTATGTGTTTCTTTTATTTCGAAAAAATACACATTTTATTGAAAACGCCCATACAATAGTAGAAAAGAAAATTTTAAAAACGAAAGGTGTTTTGTATGCCAGCTATGGTCGGACATATTCGTATCGTTAACATTGGATCAAGTGGTATTTTTCATATTGGAGATGTATTTGCGATTAGGCCTATTAGTTATTCACGCGCTTTTGCCGGAGCCGGTTCATTTAATGTTGGGGATAACGTCTCTGTCTACAATTATCAAAGCTCAACGACCGTCAATGATTCAGATATAATTGATCAAGCAATAATTGGTTCGAACTAAAGGGGGCGATTGCATTGAATTTTTATGTGAACCAAAGTATCATCATTAACAGCATTAGAATCGATAGCATTACGACCTCTTCCGTTTTTCAAATTGGAACTGCAGGTAGTATTAAAGCTCTTTCTAAATTCTCAAATTCCGGCGGATTTACAGAACCTCTTCGTCCATTACAGGCGAAAGGACAAATTATTTCCATCAAACCATCAACTAGTTCTTCTTAAGGTATCCTTGTCATAAATATATAGCAGGAATATATTTCCCCTCCCTATTGAAAAGGAGGTTTCACAAATGAATCAAGATATATATACTTACCTACACCAACTTCAACAAGCTCTCCAAATACAGCAGCAAACTATTCTAAACCTTGAAGAGCAAGTTCGCCTACTACAAGAAGAGCTTAATGAGTTAAAAAGTCGTCCCTCCTCTTCTATAGGAAAAGTGGAATATAAATTTGATCAATTAAAAGTAGAAAATTTAAACGGCACTTTAAATATTGGCTTGAATCCATTTTCATCAAAGGGGCAACAAATTGAAGATTTTCAAGTGGATACAGAAACATTAAAAGTAAATCCTGAAACAGAAACAAATCCAGACTTTTATCAAGGTATCCTTCAAGAAATGCATCGCTATTTAGATGAAGAAGCATATAGTCGAATTCTCCATTTTGAACAAGAAGAGAGAACGCCGCTTGATGAGATGTATCGACAAATGATGGTGGATGACATAAAAAAACAGATGGAACATAGACTTCCGTATTATTTATCACAAGTTCAATCATATGAGGGTATTTCCTCAGATCCCGATTATTTACGAGACGTCATTATTCAAGCAATGAAACAAGATATTGACAAAGCCTTTCTTTCCTTTATTCAACACATACCAGGCAATTTCCGAAAGGAGTAAGTATGTATGAATTTAAATGTTGTGAACCGCGAGTTAAAAGTAGGGCAGATTAAAATGAACGGGGTTTCTTCTTCCGCATTATTTTTAATTGGAGATGCTAACCTTCTCATCCTTTCTTCTATTCTTGATACGCCTTTCGAATCCGTTACAGAGGGACCATTTGTACCATTAGTAACAGATGTCCCTCCGACTCCAGGTTGAGGAGAGGAAAAATTATGCTCCGTCATACTTCAGTTGTACAAAATGTTTCAATCATTTCTATGGGGGTTGCAGCCGTCTTCCAGGCCGGGGATGCTAATCAAATAGAATTAAAAAATAGAGCGATTATCGTTCACCGAGAAATCCCTTGTTATATAAAAGGGGAAGGTCGTTTTGATGCGTTTGAAATCTTTACAGATGAACACATTACAATTCCAAAGCGAACAACAGATGTAAGAATGAATATTGTAAATGAGTGCCCTTTTATTGAAGTAGATGATGTTCACTTGCGAACACTTTTAAATTCCGCATGCTTCCAAATCGGTAATGTTGACTATGTTTTTAATAATTCTCGTACGCTACAAATCCGCCAATTTATTACTGATGAACCTTCCTCTAAATAATTCATATAGTAATTAAAAAGTTTAGTAAAGTAGGTGGATGGTATGCCTTCGGTTGTAGGAAATCTCGTCGTTCAAAACAGTAACGGCTCTTTCAACTTAGGAGATTTTTATAACGTGTCTCCGAAAGAAAATACGAAAGCTTATAACGGGTCTGGGGCTTCCAATGTCGGATTTGTCGTCAATACTTTTAGCGGCGTTAGTGCAACCAATACATTTGATTCGGACGTTGCAGACCAAGATCAAATTGGAACAGCGTAAAAAAAGCATTAGCTCTTTTTGTATAGAGCTAATGCTTTTCCTTCTGTTTTTTAACATCTTACATATTTACGTTTGAATCCCAGTCTTCCTCTATCAAGTTCTTTATGAATACTTTCGTAAGCATTTAGAAAACTGCTTTTCTTGTTGCCCCGTTTTAGTTCTACTATGCCTACTTCCTTTGCGGTTTCAACTGCCTTTTCATGTAGCGGCACATATGAAATCCCCACGGTGTTTAGAAAATTATTCATAGCGGATTTCGTTCGTTCTGGCGCATCGTGAATTGTATTTTTCACAACTTCTAGCATATTGGCAATCTTACTTTCGGAAAATTCATTGTCTTTTCGATTCCCTAAAAGCCAGCAATAGCAACTCCAGCCCGCGGACATTCTTAGTTCGTCACCACTTGCAATCCATTTATCAGCAACGTCTTGTGCAAAATCTGATTCAGATAAAGTTACTGCCACCACATAATCGGACAACATATAAAAGTACGCCCCATCCATCCAACGATCAAAATCCGATTCATTCATAGTTTTTGGGTCTGCAATAATGCCTGCAAAGTACATTGCATCGTAGTTACCTGTGGCATACAGCTCTTCAGCTAAACTTTGATTTATTTTTATTTTCTTTGCGATTGGTTTCATAGCACCTGTAGCTACGCCAAAAAGTGGATCCTTTGCACCATTAGATATGTATATTTTTTTAGTTCGTTCCTTACCGAGAGTTTCAAGCTCTTGCATTACTGTTTCGAAATCCATAGTATTGCACTTCCTTTCTTAATATTATAATCAATTCGATTATATAAACTAATCATTAGTGAAGATACTACTCCCCACTAATGATTAGTTTTTCTTTATTTAAATGATAATCCCTTATCTTCTAAAGCCGTTCTCAATTTAGGTAAAGATGCTGGCCCTATACCGTGCAGTTTCAAAATTTCTTTTTCACTATACTTTGAAAGTTCTTCTAGAGTATGAATTCCATGGTGCTCTAACGCTCGCCTTGCTGGTGCTGAAAGAAGAGAAAGAAAGCCTTCTTTTGGCTTTCTCTCTTTCTCACAGGTTGGGCAAGTTGGACAATCGCTACTTTTGTAGTACTCATGTCCTTGATCACAAGTTCTTAACGTCGCCATAATCCATAACCTCTTTCTAAGCTCTATTCGTCAATATTTACAACATGATTTCCATCAAAGAAATATAAACATTTCTCTTTCACAGGATATTTTAAGCTTTTCTCGAGTGCTTTTGCATATAGTGAAAGCTGTACTTTGTATCGGTCTTCTAAAATTGGTTTCGCTTGATCAAATCCGCCTGGGAACTTTCCTTCAATCGTATCTGTTTTAAAGTCGATTAAAGTAATTCCGTCTTCCTCTTCGATCATGCAGTCGATAACCCCTTGGACAAGTATTGTTTCGCCTTTCTTCCCTTGCCAATCTTGATACGCTTCTTCTGCTGAAAGCATCATCGTAAATGGTACTTCACGTTCAACACTTTTTGCTGCTAATACCCTTTTACCTAAGTCACTGTCAAAGAATGAAATTACCTTTTCAATCGCTATTTCTTCAGCTTGTTCAAATGTTAATAGTTCTTTATTTACCATTCTTGCAATTTGTTCTTGAAGAACTTCAATCGTAATTGGTTTCTTCAAATCTACATGCTGCATAACGGCATGGACTGCTGTCCCTCGCTCTGCGTATGTTAGCCCTTTTTTCTCCATAAAGCGCGGGCGTGTTTTAATTGGTGCACGAAGTTTTTTAATAAAGGCGTTATCGCTACCTTCTTCAGATTGATAATTTCTCTTTATTTCTGTAACAGACTGTTTCGCACGGTGAGATGTCGCGTCCGCATACCCGTATTCCCACATCAATCTGTCGTACACTTCTTCTTTCCGTTCACTTTCTAACGGAACAGCTTTTTTATCACGAAGCGCTTCTAATAACTCTTGTTTCTCTTCTTGAACTGGTTCTGGTGCAAGTAAATCTTTTCCGTCAACAACTTCTACTTTCCAGCTAGCACTATATTCATAAATTTCGCCTGGAATATTTCCTTGTCCTAATTCAAGAAGCATTTCACTATCACGGTGTCTATATAAGGAAGGTGCAATCCAGTCTAAGTAGCAAGACGCTCCGGCACGAATATGGTCTGGTAATAACCATTCACTATGCTCTCTTGCATCGAGCCATTTTTCCATTTCTTTATTTGCATCTTTAACTGTTCCAATTAAAATTAACTTCTCTTTTGCACGTGTTAACGCTACGTATAGTACGCGCATTTCTTCCGCAATTAATTCCATCTTCATTTTACGCTTAATCGCTAGTTGCGATAATGTCGTATATTTAATTCGTTTACGAGGATCGATAAATTGTGAACCGAAACCGAAATCTTTATGAAGTAAGAAACGCTTCATTAAATCTTGTGTATTAAAACGGCGACCAAGTCCAGCTACAAATACGACTGGGAACTCTAGCCCTTTACTTTTATGAATCGTCATAATGCGAACAACATCTTCTTGTTCTCCGAGGGCTCTCGCCGTTCCCATATCATCTCCGCGTTCTAAAATACGCTCAATAAAGCGCAAGAAGCGGAATAATCCTCTAAACGATGTTGCTTCATATTGTCTTGCGCGGTCATATAGTACACGTAAGTTTGCCTGCCTTTGCTTTCCGGCTGGTAAACCGCCGACAAAGTCGTAATAGCCTGTCTCACCGTACACTTTCCAAATTAAATCAGAAAGAGATTGTTGACGCGCAAATTCACGCCACCCTTGCAGTAAGTTATAAAACCACTCTAATTTATCATGCAGTTCTTGTTCTTCTTCAAGCGGCGCTCCTTTTAAGAATAAGCTCATCACTTCATAAAACGAGCCTTTCTTTCCATGAGCACGAAGCGTCGCAAGTTCTTCGTCATTTAGTCCAACGATCGGCGAACGAAGTACAGCTGCAAGCGGGATATCTTGCATCGGATTATCAATGACGCGGAATACGTTCATCATAATATTTACTTCTGTCGCTTCAAAGTAACCAGTCGCAAGGTCAGCATATACCGGAATTCCTTGTAGTTTTAACTCTTCCATAATTTGCGGCGCCCATGGCATGGAACGAAGTAAAATAACGAAATCACGATATTGCACTGGGCGCATACTATCGGTTTTACGATCATACACTTCATAGCCTGAATCGACCATTGCTTTAATACGCTGCGCCATAAGACGAGCTTCAAGCTGCGCTTTTTCTACTTCGGCACCTTCTTCACCGTCTTGCACTTCTTCCTCAGTTTGCTGAATACATAATAGCTCTGCCGCTACATCTTCACCTTCTGGATAGCTAGCACCTAGCTTTAATTCAGCGTCAGCATCATAATCAATTTCTCCGACTTCTTCACCCATAATTTGTTTGAAAATAAAGTTCGTACCTGCTAGCACTTCATGACGGCTACGGAAGTTTTTCGCTAAGTCAATCTTCATTCCGCCGTCCAATCCTTCTTGTGTGAAACGTTTATATTTTCCTAAGAATAAACCAGGCTCTGCTAGTCGGAAACGATAGATTGACTGTTTTACGTCACCAACCATGAACAAGTTTCCTTCACTCTCAGAATCTTTCGTTACGAATTTAATAATTGATTCCTGTACGAAGTTCGTATCTTGATATTCATCAACTAGTACTTCAGCAAATTTATTACGATATTGAAGTGCTACTGCTGACGGCTTCATTTCACCGTCTTCACTTTGCTCGCTTAAAATTTGCAAACAGAAATGCTCTAAATCTGTGAAATCGACCATCCCTTTATCTCGCTTAATCGCTTGAAAACGATTTGTAAATACTTTTACAAGCTTCACGAGTTTTTCTAATACAGGATGCATATCTTGAAAATCTCGTAAGAAACTTTCGGGTCTGCGGCTAAATAACTCTTCTTGTAATTTCTTTACTTCATCTTTCGCTTTATTACGAAGAGAATCTACTTGTTTTACAACATCTTCGTTATAATCACTTTTTTTAATACGCTTTAACGTTTGCCACGATACATTTTGCATCGCTTCATAAACGCTTGTCCACGATCCACGCGCTGCTGAGGATAACGTTCCAAGTAAAGCTAAATCCGCTTGTAAAGTTTCAACGCGAGGCGCTGGACCATCAGGAAGCATTGCGAGTTCAGTCGCCTTACAAATATGCTTTTCCGCTGTTTCAAGCTGGAATTTTATATCTTCTAATAAGTAAGAAGCGTACACTAAATCTTCAATCGTCTTTCCTTCAACGTCGTATGCTTCTACTAATTTATCAAGCCACTTCTCCGGGTTTGGATGCGCTCTTGATTCTGTATGAAGCGCTAAAATCATTCGTTGTAAGTCATCGTCACTACGATCGCTCGTATAACGATCAACTAGTTCAAAGAAAATACTATTATCTTCGATTCCATATTCTTCTTCTAATATGTCATCTAGCACTTCTTCTTTTAATAACTCATTTTCTGTTTGGTTCGCAATACGAAAACGAGGATCGACATCAAGCATGTAATAATATCCTCTAATAACTTGTAAACAAAATGAATGAATTGTAGAAATGGAAGCTTTATTTAATAAGCTAAGCTGCTTTCTTATATGCTGTGAACCTGGCCCATCAATTAATACTTTTTCTAACGCTTCCCCAATTCGATTTTTCATTTCTTGCGCTGCTGCATTCGTAAATGTTACAACGAGCAGGCGGTCGACATCGACTGGATTTTCCTCACTTATAATCTTTTTAATAATACGTTCAACTAATACCGCTGTTTTCCCTGATCCAGCTGCCGCTGCGACTAAAATATCACGTCCGTTCGCTACAACCGCTTTCCACTGGTCATCTGTCCATTGACTACCTTCTGGTTTCTGAGGCCAATTTTCTATCATTCTCCGCCAACCTCCTCTCTAATTTTCTCCATCGCTTCGCTATCTTTCATATCTTTTAACGTACGGAATTGGTTATCTTCAAGTGATTCATCAAATTGACAAACAGATTTGAAGTTACAGAACGTACATGCCGCTTTATTCCCCTTTTTGTAAGGAGCAATATCGATAACACCTTCTGTTATGTCTTTTCCGATATTTTCAAACGAGTGGTGTACATATTTTTGAAGTACGTTAAACTCTTGTTCACTTGCAATGCTAGAACGCGCACTAAAACTACCATCTTTTTTCAGACCAGCAGAAATAATATCAGAGCTTCCTGTTGAAAGTTTATTATCCATTAAACGCACAACGTCAGCATCTCCTAGCACGAGACCTTTCATTTTAAATTTCTTTAAAATTTCTTTCTCAATTTCTTCTTCAGATGCATCGCCTTTCATCTCAACAATCGGGTTATGAATATGGAAATACAATACACCCGCCGGTGATGCAGTACTGCCCTTTTTCATCCACGTATGTGCATTTGAAGTAACAACATCTAAATACGTTAACATTTGAAGTGCGAGTCCGTAATACACTTCTGTTAAATCTAACGCTTTCGAACTTGATTTATAATCAATAATACGAAGGAACGTACCACTCTCATCTTCCGCCTTATCAACACGGTCAATACGGCCAACTACTTCCATCTTCACACCATTTGGCAACGCAAATTCCATTGGCGGAAGCGATCCAGTCCCGCCCATACCGAACGGTACTTCTAAATCAACTGGTACAAATCCACTCGACTTCGCATGTTCACGAAGAATAAGTGACGTACGGAAAATGATTTGTTGTAGTTTTTGCTTTAAATAGAAATGACGGTTCGAACTTAATAAAATTTGTCTTTGTAATAACGGTGCAATTTCTTCTATTACTAAAGCAGAAAGGTGTTCACACTCTTTTATTGATAAATCCGCCCAAGTCCGATTTTCACGTAATAGCTTGTCTGCAATTCTCTTCAGCGCTGCATGGAATAACTCACCGATATCTGGCGCATCAAGTTTGAAAATATCACGCTCTCTTAGCGATAAACCGTGCTGGGCAAAATGAGCGTACGCACAGCGATTAAATAGTTCCATACGAGAAACGCTTCCCTTAATTGTATCTCCATATAAATCCCTACTTACATCTGCACTTAGTTTCTGTGCACGATTTCGGTAGAATAAACTTGATAACACACGGCTACTTTTTTGCTTCCATTCATCTGAAGTAACGTAGAAGTTATATACATCCCACCAAAAGTCTAAATTGCCTTCAAATCCGTATCGCTTCCATGTTTGCAGCTGCTGCATAACATAAGACAAGGTCACTTCTGGCGTTGCTACATATGAGATTTGTTCCGAACGCGATAAGTCATTTACGTCATTCGTAATAAACGATTCTTTCACATCAGGGAACATTCTTTTTATTTTTTTAATAAAACTAGAAGCAAGTAACGTCTTTCCTTCTTCATCCGCAAGCGGACAAGAAATGTATAACTTCTCAGATGCTCTCGTCACCATTTGATACATAACGAACTGTTCTTCTAATAAAGTTTGTCTCGTCGTTGGTGCTAATTCGATACCTGCAGCGGTGAGAACATTTCTTTCCTCATCAGAAAGCATACCTTCATCCATAGGCGCTGCTGGAATCACACCTTCGTTTACTCCAATAACGAACGTCGCTTTAATATCTGATAATCTAGAATGATCAATATTAGCAACTAACACTTGATCTAGTGACGGCGGAATGTTCGCAAATTGAAGTGCCTCAAGACCTGTCGACATAACCTCCGTAAACATTGAAAGGGACATCTTCTCTTCGCCAAGCATCTCAACGAACGTATCAAGAAGATTCATCACTTCTTCCCATACTTGCTCATGGTCTGTCGCAAATAAGAAATCTCCATTTTCTTCTGCACGAACACGTAATTCTTCTAGTTTTTTCGGAACGTCAAGCTCCTCTAAAAATAAATATACCGCTTCGCACATTTGCATAACTGTTCCAGCACGCTTCAGTCTTTTTTGCATACGAATAACTGGCGTTCTTACAACGTCGCGAAGTCGATTTATTTTCTCTTCCATTTCACGCTCACTGTCTGTTATCATTTCGCTCGCATCATCAAGAGAACGATAACGACGATACATCCACGGATCTTCAGAAGTCCATCTCTTCCCTTGTACACCGTACGCTAAACAGTAGTTTTCGAACTCATCCATCTCTTCGCGCATCGCTTCTTTTCTTACGTCTAGTGGATATAAAAGTTCTGTTTTCACACAGCGGAACACTGCATCATAACGCCAATTCCCGCTAATAATCTCGAGTGCCGAACGAATACATTCTACTAGCGGATGATGTGACATTGGGCGTTTTTCATCGATGAAATGCGGGATATTATAATCCGTAAATAACGTTCGCATTACGTCGTAATAACTTTCTCCGTTACGAAGAAGGACTGCGATATCTCGGTAACGATAGTCTTCATCCGCCACAAGTCTTCTAATTTCACGAGCTACACCTTCTACTTCAGCTCGTAAATTAGCTGCTGTACTAATTGTTACACTCGCTTCACCATGATACTTTTCATTCGGACGCGCTTCATAATGCGTTTCTAAATGAGCTAATGCTGGAGAATGAAAACGCGGTTGTTCCATAAGTGGAATTGTTTTTTCAATTTCTATTTTCTCTTCACGCGCTACTTGTTTTATTTTTTCATACGTTAACGTCGTTTCATAAAATAAATCTAGTTCATTCACTGGCTGCGCTAACGTTTTTTCATCTATCGTTAATGTTATTGTTACTCTTGTTCCTAATTTCATTAGCCCTCTAACGATTTCTAGCTCTTGAGGAGAAAATGAATGGAATCCATCTATATAAATTTCCGCGCCTTTTACATACTCAGAGTCTGAAAGCTTCTCAATTAATAATTGTAAGTAGTCTTCTGAATCTAAATACTTTCCGATTAAAGCACGTTCAAAATCATCATATAGTAACTGTAAATCATACACTTTATTCGCTAGTAGCTTTTGCTCTGCACTACTGCTATGCGTGTCTAATTGTTGCCACATTTCATATACGTTAGACGGCGTCACATTGTAACGTTTAAACTCAGCAATCATACTACCAAGATGTTCAAAGAAACCGTTTTGCTCCGCTGCTTTTTGAAACACAGATAGTCCATCTTTACGAGATTCTACAATTTTACGAAGCAACATATGTACACCAGCTTCATCAATATGAAGACGACTCGCTCCGCCAACTTCTTGCAGCACCTTCCACGCTAATCGCGAAAAACTAAAAACTTGTGCCCGAATAGAACCTCTTACATCTTCGCTCCCAATTAACGCCTGCTGCGTTTGGAATGTCATCTGTTCTGGCACAAGATATAATATTGTTTTCCCTCTTGGGCGCTGTTTTAACTCTTCTTGCACTTCGTGTAAACAAAGTGTACTTTTTCCACTTCCAGCTCTACCAATCACAAATCGAAGTGACATGAAACCCCACCTTTCACTTACATAACGAACGTTAGTTTGCTATCACAATTGTATTATAGGACGATAAAAAAGACAAACATACTCGTTTGTCTTTTCCTTATACTTCATTTTATTATATCAGCCTTTTGAAAAATTCGTTTGTACCTCTTGAATCGGCCAATATCGTAAATCAACTTTACCGACAACTGTATCAGCTTTCACAAAGCCGAAGTGCCTACTATCCCAGCTACCAAGGCGGTTGTCACCAACTACAAAAATAGAACCGGGTGGTACAAACTTTTCTTTCGTTAACTCTTCTAGTTTAAAATCGCCTGTTAATTGCCGTCCATTTGTCTCTTTCTTATACGTCTCTAAATAAGGTTCATCCACGAATTGTCCGTTTATATATAATTTATCATGCTTATATTCGATATGATCCCCAGGTAAACCGATAATTCGCTTTACATAGTCCTCTTTTTTATTCGCATGAAAAACGACGACATCAAATCGATTCAAGTCCCCTACTTGATAACTCACCTTATTCACAACGAGCATATTTCCATCTTGCAATGTCGGCATCATTGACTTCCCCTCTACAACGTACGTTGAAAAGAAAAACGTTCGAAAAAATACAGCTAATAGTACACCAATTAAAATTGTTCTTACCCACTCTAGCCCTTCTTTTTTCAAAGTTTTCTTCATTCGCTTCTCCCCTCGCCCTTTAATGATGAAGCTTATCTTTGCAAAGAAGACTTTTCCTAATGTAGTTCTAACTTTACCTCAATTTTTTTACCGACATACCATAAAATAAAAATAAGAACGCCCACAATAACCGATTTCACCGGCTTATGAATAAATGACACTAAATCATGACCGATATACGTTAAAATAAAGATCATAACAAGCTTTCCAAATGCTAATGCTAGTCCAAACTGTTTTACGCTAATGCGAGACAAACCAGCTACAACATTTATAAGCGCAGATGGTGTGAACGGAAAACAAAATATAACAAAGATTGGCGCGAACCCTTTTCTTTCAATCCATCCCATCGCTTTTCGCACTCTCTCATGCTTATTTACAAAAGAAAAGAAACGACTTCTTCCAAAGCTACGAATAATGAAAAATACAAGCATTGCACCAATTACTGACCCAATCCATGAATAAAGAAAACCGAACCAAAAACCAAATGCAACAGCATTCGCCAACACAAACACAATGAGTGGCAATGCGGGAATAAGCGCCTCTATCATCGGTAAGCCAATACCGAGAAGCGGTCCGAACGCACGATAACTTTCAACAATATGATCCATATTTTCTGGTGAAAAATACTCTTTGATCGTTTGAAAATCCATTCTACACTTTACCCCTTTACTCTAATTACTACCTCTACTGTATCATTGCTTAAATGAAAGAGGAAATGGTAGATACGACATATGGAGATGTATTTATTAAAGTTTCCATATCATTCGCTAGAATTCCTTCATTATTATGCTATGATAATCTTTCAATATTCGACAAGACATGAGAATAATTTAGACACCACGCACAGATTATAACTTAACGGTTACATATTATAAAAAAGAAGAAACTACAGAAAGTGTCAATCTGTAGTTTCAAAAAAACCCTTACTACGCGTAAGGTTATTTCTACCTATATGGAAATGAGTAATGACAAATAATTGTTATACCTTCAAACAATTCTCCTTTTCTAATGACTAGTTCTTACAAGAAACTTTTTTAGTAAGCGTATACTATCAATCACGATAAGTATTAATAAATATAAGAAAGATAGTATTAATACTGTACTTGGAATAGGTAGCATTCGAAATTTGTATAAAAACTTATCAATCGTATATATCCCTTGCTCATTCGTTATAGTAGTAGGAGTGAATATAAGGTGCTCTTGCCAATTATCTATCCAAGTTAAATCAACTGCGGAAAATTGCATCGTCCCTAACCACACGTAAAGAAAAATTGGTATGAGAATCATATATTGCAAGCTATGTAATATCTTTCTTTGCTTCTTACATTCAATCATTTGAAAGATAATAAGTGTCAGTACGTACACGATCGATAGAAGAAATACTATGGTGACAACTGGTTGAATTGAAAAAGCAAATAGCAATTTATCAATTTCACTAATTTGACTATATTCTGTTGCATTTTGAGGCGTAAAAATAAAATGTTGTTTATCAGCACCTATCATTAACTGACTCCCAACGAAACCAGTAAACATAAAGGTAAGAAATAATATAGGCAACACAAGAATATATTGCGCCCAAAATAACATGGTCCTTTTCAACATAACAGCCCCCTTTTTTATATAATAAGGAAAGAACTATCCTGTATACCGCGAATATAAAATGAGATATAATCACACTACATTAAGTATATTTAGGAAAATAACCCTTATATTGTATATTACCTTAAGTTATTAGAGAACAAAAATTCAGGAAATTAACCTTGTTTTATTTATGAATCTTACCGTGTAAATAGTATATATAACGAAATCAAAAAGGATGAGTCTCCCCATCCTTTCCCTCTTACACTTCGCCTTCCTTCACGAAATACACGTTCTCATATGCTGGTGTTAATTTAGATTCTTCATTTTTATCAATCTCTTTAAAGCAAGGATTCCCTTGTTTTTTCTTACGGTCTTCATATTCTGTCCGCAATTTCGCTGTACGATTTTGCTGATTTTCAAAGCTACTTTTTGACATTTCTAGTTTCACAGCGAAGCCATTTATAAATCTAATAATAAGATTTCCATCTTTTAATTCTTTATTACCTTCAATATGAAAATGAGATAACCACGCACACTCTTTTCGAGAATAAGAATACGTAGGGAAAAAATAAAGTTGATCTGTCGGACTAATTGCGATAGGAGCTTTATGTGTAATACGAGTTAACTCCTTCGTTCCTTCTTTTCTTCCAAAGAAACTAGAACCATGTTTCCGGCAACTTCTCTCTATAATATCAAGAGGCTTTTGAAATACGAAAAAAGAATCTTCCATTTCAACAATTCGCGTAACAACTTTCTTTTCTCCTAGAACAACAGGAAGTAAGGCCATTGTATTTTTGCTTACAACATAGTTTTCGACATAACGTTCTACTTTACTTTCCATAGTCTACTATCTCCTTTTTTCCATTTATATTAGCAGCTGCATATATAATTTTAGCACCTATGAAAAGGAAATGGTTTACAGATTACGCTTTTTTACAATCTTTTATCATTTATCAAACATTTTATAAATCTCAAAATAATAATATGAAAATAAACACGTTAATGACTATATAAAAATTATTTATAATCGCCCCCTCTTTTCACATCATTACAACAATCAACTTTGCTATAATTAAAATATAAATCAAATATACGGAGGTCTCTCATGGAAGAAAAGCAAGATCATCCAACAATTCAAATGAAAAATAGTAGCATTGTTATCGTAAAAAATTCAGCGAGTATTATATTCGGTTTATTTTTTATTTTACTGTTCTTCTCGAAGCCTTTTCGTAAATCTAAATGTCCAGAATGTAAGAAACGCGAAAAGAAAAAAGCTGTGAAGGAACACTAAAAGGCTTTCCTTTGCGGAAAGCCTTTTTACATATCGATTATCAGTTCATTGTTCTTCATATTCAACAAAAAAAAGGATGGCATAAGCCATCCTTTTTTCTATAATAAACTATAAAATTATAGTTTGATTACGTTTTTAGCTTGAGGTCCACGGTTGCCATCTTCGATTTCGAAGCTAACTTTTTGGCCTTCTTCTAAAGATTTGAAACCGTCAGTTTCGATTGCAGAGAAATGTACGAATACATCGTTTTCGCCTGGAACTTCGATGAAACCGAAGCCTTTTTCGTTGTTAAACCATTTTACTTGTCCTGTAACTGTCATAATTATTTCCTCCTAAGAAAATACATTTTATTATTTAGTCTTCATGTATAAAAAAAGAATCCACACATTATCAAATACGAAACATAAACTAGTTCTCACATACTTTTCCCCGTTTGTTTTCGGCATTTGATAATATATGGATTGCTTAATTTAATTATTCAACTGGTATTATCATAGCATACTTAAAATAGAATGTACAATCCTTTTTAAAAATAAAATTTCTAAATTTTAGTATTTCTTATAAAATATAACCACACCTATTCTAATAAGGAGGCGTGTATGACAGAAATAATCCCTAAAAAAACATTAAAGAGAATTGAAAAAGATATTGAAAATAACAACCTTGGAAAAGCAAGAGATAGATTACACGGATTAATCACTACTTATCCGAATGAATTAGCACTTAGGAAAAAACTCGGTGACATTTACTTTACATTACAATACCCAGAAATGGCTGGACGGTATTGGTATCTTGAAAAAGAGAAAACAGATGTTATGCACGCGGCATGTCTACAATTTGAAAAATCGATGGGAAACGACTCTTATCATATTGTACGTGCTTTAAAATTCAAAGGAGATCGTAACATTATTACAGGACTACACACCGAACGACCCTTACAGCCATTGCAGAAAAAAGTGATAGAGGAACTAATTGATGATTATGAAGAAACATGGAAAGACAAACTATTTACATGGGGCTGTCTATCATTATTCGCATTTCTTCTTTTTACTGCTATCGTTGGTATATTCACTATATTGGATTGGATATTTTAAATAGAAGTGAACGTCCCACAATACGACGACAAATAAAATTACATCAACTTTCCGACAAAGTTTAACAATGTCAGCGACGTAATAATAAATAAGAAAGGTGCCCCAAAAATATTTTTTGGGGCACCTACTTATACCTTTATTTCGTAAACTGTTCTTCTTCTGTGGATCCTTTTAGAGCAGTCGTTGATGAAGTACCGCCTGTAATCACTTGTGCTACTTCATCAAAGTATCCTGTTCCTACTTCGCGTTGATGGCGCGTTGCAGAGTAACCGTATTTCTCTGCTGCGAACTCTGCTTGTTGTAATTCAGAGTACGCTGCCATGCCGCGCTCTTT
Organism: Bacillus sp. TH25; assembly: GCF_016650935.1. Taxonomy (NCBI): domain Bacteria; kingdom Bacillati; phylum Bacillota; class Bacilli; order Caryophanales; family Bacillaceae; genus Bacillus; species Bacillus sp. TH25. The sequence goes on from NZ_JAEKEU010000009.1 coordinate 746,172, forward strand.
ATAACCACGCGCTAATTCAAACATGCCGTAATTTAATGAATGGAATCCAGCAAGCGTTACGAACTGGAATTTATAACCGTACGATGCAATTTCTTTTTGGAAGCTTGCAATCGTTTTTTCATCTAATTTTTGTTTCCAGTTAAAAGAAGGGGAACAGTTGTAAGCAAGTAGCTTCCCTGGATATTTCTTATGAATTGCGTCCGCAAAGCGTTTTGCATCTTCTAAATTTGGCTCCGACGTTTCACACCAAACGAGATCTGCATACGGCGCATACGCTAAACCACGTGCAATTGCTTGATCAAGACCTGCTTTCGTATGATAAAACCCTTCTGGCGTTCTTTCACCTGTAATAAACTCTTGATCAACTGGATCGATATCGCTCGTAATTAAATCTGCCGCATCTGCATCTGTTCTTGCGACGATAATTGTTGGTACACCCATTACATCCGCAGCAAGACGTGCCGAAATTAAATTACGCACCGCTGTTTGCGTCGGTAATAATACTTTTCCGCCTAAATGCCCGCATTTTTTCTCTGAAGATAATTGGTCTTCAAAGTGCACGCCAGATGCACCCGCTTCAATCATCCCTTTCATTAATTCAAATACGTTTAACTGTCCACCAAACCCAGCTTCAGCATCCGCCACAATTGGGACGAAATAATCCGTATCACCCCTACCTTCCATATGCTGAATTTGATCAGCACGTTGAAGTGTTTGGTTAATTCGTTTTACAACAGCTGGCACACTGTTCGCCGGGTATAAGCTTTGGTCAGGATACATATGTCCAGAAAGGTTCGCATCTGCCGCTACTTGCCAACCGCTTAAATAAATTGCTTTTAATCCAGCCTTCACTTGTTGCATCGCTTGGTTTCCTGTTAATGCCCCAAGTGCATTAATATAATCTTCTGTATGAAGTGATTTCCAAAGCTTCTCTGCACCGCAGCGCGCTAACGTATGTTCAATATCAATCGATCCGCGCAGACGAATTACATCTTCAGCTGTATATGGACGTGTTACCCCTTTCCAGCGCGTATCTAGTTCCCAGCTTTCCTGCAATTTATCAATTCTTTCGTTTTTCATATGTTCCATCCCCTTTTCTTGTTTCTTATAAAATTTCATAACCCGGTAATGTTAAAAACGGCATGAACTCGTTATTACGAACAAGGTTTGTAAACAGTTTTGTAGCTTCTTCAAATCTCCCCTTATTAAATGCTTCCTGACCAATCTCTCTTTCTATTTTTGCTAGTTCTTCTTCTTTCAATTCTTCCATCAATTTAAAAGTGATATTACGGCCATCACTTAGCTTCCCGCCCTCATGACGAATCCACTGCCATACTTGTGCTCTTGATATTTCCGCTGTTGCCGCATCTTCCATTAAGTTATAAATTGGAGCTGCTCCTCTCCCGCTTAACCAAGATGCAATATATTGAATACCGACGTTAATATTCGTGCGAAGACCACCTTCTGTAATCGTTCCCATCGGTACTTCTAATAAATCATTTTCTGTTACACGTATTTCTTCACGCTTTCTAAAAATTTGATTTGGCGTTTTCATTATGTGATTAAATACTTCCATTGCAACCGGTACAAGTCCCGGGTGGGCAACCCAAGTCCCATCATGACCGTCTAAAGCTTCGCGCTCCTTATCAGCACGCACTTTCTCGAAAGCAGCCTCATTTGCTTCTGGATCATTTTTAATTGGGATTTGCGCCGCCATCCCTCCGATTGCTGGCGCGTTACGACGATGACACGTTTGAATAACTTTCAAAGAATACGCGCGCATAAACGGCGCTGTCATCGTGACTTGCGCTCTATCCGGAAGTAAAAATTCATTATGATTACGGAAGCTCTTTAAGAAACTAAATATATAATCCCATCGTCCGCAGTTTAAACCAGCAGAATGATCTCTTAGTTCATACAAAATTTCATCCATTTCAAATGAAGCGTGAATCGTTTCTATTAACACAGTCGCTTTAATCGTTCCGTTCGGAATGCCGATATACTTTTGAGCGAATATGAAAACGTCATTCCATAATCTTGCCTCTAAGTAACTTTCCATTTTCGGTAAGTAAAAGTACGGGCCACTTCCTTTTGCTAAAAGCACCTTTGCATTATGGAAAAAGTACAAGCCAAAATCTACTAAACTGCCAGACATGTTCTTGCCGTCAACTTGCATATGTTTTTCTTCTAAATGCCACCCTCTCGGACGCACAATTAATACAGCTGTTTTACTATTTAAACGATATTCTTTTCCGTTTTCATTTTTATGTGAGATCGTTCCCTTACTCGCATCTCGTAAGTTAATTTGACCTTCGACAGCATTTCTCCAAGTTGGTGCATTCGAATCTTCAAAGTCTGCCATAAAAAGATGTGCTCCTGAATTTAAAGCGTTAATGACCATCTTTCTATCCACCGGCCCAGTAATCTCCACGCGGCGATCCCCTAAATCTTTCGGAAGCTGGGCGATTGTCCAATCCCCTTCACGTATATGCTTTGTTTCTTCTAAAAACTTAGGAAACTCCCCTGCATCAATTCTTTTTTGTTTCTCCACACGCTTTTTTAAAAGTTCCGTGCGGCGTTCATTGAAATTTTCATGCAGTTCCTTTAAAAAACTAAGCGCCTCAGGTGTCAATATTTCGTTGTACGCTGGTAACATTTCTCCGGCCAGTGTAACCCGTGAAGTTTGCGTCGACATATTAGCATCCCCTTCTTAAACTGTCTTATAACAGATTTGATTTTATGTTTTATATTATATAACAAATCTTCAGAAAAGGAAGTTTTTTTGGAAATTTAATGGTTTTTTTACAAAACTGTATTCTTCCACCGGCATTACACATAAAAAGGAGCCGGTGTTATACAACACCGGCTCCTTTTTTATTATTTATTTAAACATTGAATTAAATAAGAACTGCGCATATTGTTCACGTGTTACTTTCATGTTCGGAGCGAAGTTACCCTTTCCATCTCCTACTGAAATACCATTTGAACCTACTGCATTAATCGCATTTTCTGCCCAATGTCCCTTTGGTACATCTTTAAATCCTGCTGGTCCTTGTACCTTTAACCCAAATGCTCTTGTAAGAACTTGTGCCATTTCTGCACGTGTTAATGTAGCTTTTGGTCTGAAGTTTCCATTCTCGTCACCTGTAAAGATACCTAATTCTGTTACCGCTAAAACTTCAAAAGGAAACATCGTTGAGTTATCATCAACAATATCATTATACGGGCTTTCTAATACCTCATCTTCACCAAATTCTTCATCAAGGTCCAGTGCACGATAAATTAAAGCAGCTACTTGTTCACGAGTTACATTATGCCCAAAACCAAACACGCCATTTCCGTAACCAAGCATAATTTCTTGTTCTGCTAAAGTTTGAATTGCTTCATAAGACCAATGTCCTGCTGGTACATCTTTAAATGTAACAGGAGCAGCTTGTTGTTGTTTCACAGCTACTTCAGCATTTGCTGTAGTACCTTGTCCGCTTAACCCAATTCCACCCATAATTGTTAAAGCTGTTGCTACTTTTAAAATCTTTTTCTTCACTGTATTCTCTCCCTAAAAAAACATATTTTTTTCTAATATAAAGAATTTATGGAAAAGTAACAATACACTTATCCATATAATGTTTGTCTAATTTGTGAACTGTATTTCATATACTTATCTTTATACTTAATTAACAATAAAGTTACTAAATCGTGCTTTTTTCCCATAAAAAGTAACTATAATTAACCTTTTTTTTCCATAAATACTAACCACCGAACTATGAACAGCAGAATAAATATACAGATAAACAATTTAAAATAAGAAAAAAGCGCGTAATTTCCGCGCTTTTTTTTAAAGAAATATGATATATTAATATAATTTTATTTTTCTTGTACTATATTTTTAAAAACTTCCGTTTCATGTTATTCATCTTTCAAATGAAAATTAATAATAGCTTTATATAAAAATGTTGCATATTGCTCACGTGTTACAATTTTATGCGGTTCAAACTTTCCATTTCCTGTTCCTACTATGACATTATTAGATTGCAAGGCACTAATTGCATTTTTCGCCCAGTAATTATTTGGTACATCTTTAAATGTATGCTGTTTCTTCACTTCAAAGGAATATGTCTGTGTAAGAACTTGCGCTACTTCTGCACGTGTTATTGTTTCTCTAGGTCTAAAGTTCCCCTTCTCATCACCTTTAAAAATACCGCGTTCTGTTAATGCTAAAATTTCATTTGGAAACATTGTTGATCTTTCAGAAATATCATTATACGGATTTTTTAACGGTCCTTCATGTTTTATATTAAGTGCGCGATACAGTATTGCCGCCACTTGTTCACGTGTTACGTTATCACCTACACCAAACTTTCCATTTCCATAACCTAGCATAATTTTATTATATGCCGCATCTAGAATATAATCATATGCCCAATGGTTTACTGGGACATCGTCAAATACAATCATTTCAGGATATTCTTCTGCTTTTATGTTAGGAAAATTTGCACTTACCAATAATCCACCCATAATAGTCGCTGCCGCCATTATACGGAACATTTTTTTCTTCATAGTCCTCGCTCCTTCATTTCCACTTTATTAAAAGTGGAACATAATAGACTAAATTCTTTCCCCATATTACATATGCTGTATTTGCAAGCCCTATGTAATATATTGCATTTTTAACATCTATTATTTTGAAGATTACTAGGAGAGCCAATTCGCTCTCAATTCCAATTGGTATTCTGAATTGCATGCAAATCATTTGAAGATATATTCTCATCTTTGCGCTCTAGTTTCTCTGTTTGATTTTCAAAAAGGATAAACAAAAGCTTTTGCAAAGATGTTATATATACAATATTCTACTATCTACTAATCAAGTCCTTCACTTATAAAAATTTCACTTTATAGACAAAAAAAGCGCAAATATCATATTTGCGCTTTTTTCGATCTTCATAGATTAATCGTTTGCGTAGAATCTATGAATTGCATTATTTAAGAACTTCGCATGCTGTTCACGGGTTACAAGTTTTTCTCGTTCAAATAAAGTGAAACTTTAATCAGTGGGGGTTTTGTTCATCCCCCACTGATTATTGGCTCTCACCAATCGGGCGTTTACGGGCAGCAGGGCTCCCACCTAACTTCTTTGCTCCACCTGAATTTTGAGGCAGGAGTTTTACTACCCACAAATAGCGGGATAAACCATTACCAGTTCCAACTATAGCTTTATTAGATTGTAAGGTGCTTATCGCATCTTTAGCCCAATCGTTTTCTGGTATGTCAGTAAATGTATGTTTTTCTTTCACTTAGAAAACCTTTATTTCTAAAAACTTCATCTTTCAGACAAAAAAGTACAGATTAATCTACTTGTACTTTTTTTATACTCTTATTTATTCCCATTTCCCTGGTGAATTATAAATTGCTTGTTGTAAAAACTTAGCGAATTGCCCACGTGTAACGAGCATTTCAGGCTCGAACTTACCATCTCCGGTTCCTACCACGACTTTATTAGACTGCAATGCACTAATTGCATCTCTTGCCCAGTAGTTTTCTAGTATATCTGTAAATGTATGCGGATGCTTTGCTTTTAACGTATATGCTTTCGTTAAAATTTGTGCTAATTCTGCACGAGTCAATGTTGCTTTCGGACGGAAATTCCCATTTTCGTCTCCTTTAAAAATACCAAGGCTTGTTAAATGTAAAATTTCGTAAGGGAACATTGTTGATTTCCCACTAATATCTCCATATGGATTCTCTTCAAATGGACTTCTTTTTAAATTGAGTGCGCGATGTAGTACTGCTGCTGCTTGTTCACGTGTTATATTATCTTCTACCCCAAACTTACCGTTTCCATATCCATACATAATACGGTGATATACTAAATTCATAATTTCATTATAAGCCCAATGATCATTTGCTAAATCATCAAATTCTAGCATAATATCAGGTGGAGGTGGAGATTGTTGAATTCCATCTGTATTTGCTGAAACAATATTACCGCTAACAAATATCCCCCCTATTAAAGTTAATGATGTCGCTATCTTTAATAACTTTTTCATCTCTCTCATCCGCCTCTTCCTTTATTTTCCTACTTTTATATTGTACAAAAAATAAGAAAATTCTCAATACGATAGGAGGTAATTTTTCACACTTCATAATACGTATTTTCTTTTACCACCACTTTTTCATCCTTCGTTTTTCGAAAAGTAAACGCCATTCCTACAAATATAAGAATAATCCCTACAATTTGCATACTAGTCGGTCTAAAACCGGTAAAGATCGTATCTAACAAAATTGCAACAGCAGGATCTAAAAACACTAATACAGAAATAAGTCTCGTCGGTAAATCTCTTAAACTGTCAAAAAATAAGTAATATACAAACCCAGTATGTATAAGACCTGTCGCTGTGATCATCATCCAGTTCATCTCTGTTAATCCTTGAAAATGTCCGAAATCTACGAATGGTAGCAATAAAAATATGCCTAAAAACGTTTGTAAAAAGGTCATCGCATATGCACTCGTATGCTGAATCCCCTTTCCTAGTAACGTGGTAAAAGCATAAAATAAAGCCGCAAGAAGTGCCCATACCATTCCAGATGACATTAATTTCTCAAGCGACATACTACCGTCCACTCCAGCTACTAACACTGTGCCGATAAAACAAATAACAATGGACATAACAGCAAATACTGTTAGCCTCTCTTTAAATACGATACTACCGATCATTAATACGATAATTGGAGCGAGATGATACACTGAAATCGCAATTGTAATCGACATGAGTTCAAACGCTTTAAATAAAAACACCCAGTTAAAAACGAGAAATACGCCACACGCTAATATTTGCACAATTTCTTTTTTATTCCATTTCTCATTTTTATATTGTCCTGTTGCAAACCAACATAGCGTTAAAAATAAAGTCGCACAAATACAACGAATAAATACTAATTCAAAAGATGGTAAACCCGTTTGGACAGAAAAAAATCCAATCGATCCGAAAATAGACATCGAAAGAATCATTTTTATAGCCGGCATTGATTTTGAATGAAACAATTTTCTCCTCCCCCTACAATCATCTCTTTATAAACTAAAAATTCTAAAAACATTATATATCATTATATATCACAATTGAAAAACTGTAAAAAAATAGAATGTAAAAAGTAGAATTCACACCAAATCTTCATAATAAAAAAATCATCCTTTATTTCTTATAAAGGATGATTTTTTTGCTATTTATTCAGAGGAATTTCACTATATATAAACTTAAATATACTATTTTTGAAGAGTAAATTGTGAAACAATCTGCTTTAATCCTCCTGCTACGCTATGCAGATGCTCAATTGAAACTGAGATTTCTTGAACTGATTTTTCTTGCTGTTGAATAGACTCTTTTACCCTATCAGTTCGATCAGATGACCTTTGAGAAATTTGCGCCATATCTTCTGTAGAAGCAGAAATCTCCTCACTACTCGCTGCAATTTCATCTGTAGACATAGATACCGTTTGAATTTGCTCAGATACTTGCTGCACTTTTTCTGTAATTGTTCCAAATACTTTTTCTGTATGCATTACTACTTGAGTACCTGCCTGCACCTCAGTATCTACTTTCCCCATCATATGTACCGTATGGTTCGTTGTTCCCATAACTTGAATAATAAGTTTCTCAATTTGTTTTGCAGAATCACTAGATTGTTCTGCTAATTTTCTTACTTCATCTGCCACAATTGCAAATCCTCTACCACTTTCTCCAGCACGTGCAGCCTCAATTGCGGCATTTAATGCTAATAAGTTAATCTGAGAGGTAATACCTTGCATAACATCAATGATTTTAACAATTTCTTCTGATTGTTCTTTCATAGTCTCTACTTGTTTCACACCGCTATGTACTGAATTTTGGATTGTATCCATCTGTTGAATCATTTGTTTCATTAATTTGTTACCACTCTCTGCATCTAATGCTGATTGAGCAGACAATTCATTTACAGAGGATGATGTATTCACTATGCTCTGCATTCCTTGTGTCAACTCTTCCATCGCACCCGCAGTTTGTTCCATTGCTTGCATTTGGCTCTCTGCGCCATTGGCAACTTCTTCAATATCCATAGTGATTTTCTTTGCTGCACCGCTAGATACTTCTGATGCAGATACTACTCCGTCTGCATGTTGGAATAAAAGCTGAATATTATTCTCTACTTCTTGCATATTTGTTCTTAGCCCTGCAATCATCTCGTTAAAATCACTTACTAATATACCTAATTCATCTTTAGCATTATAATCACCATGTACAGTTAAATCTCCCTCTTTTGCTCTTTCCATCATACGACTAACCGTTTGTAAAGGAGCAACTATAAGTTTGCTAATAATATAACTTACTATACATATAATGATTGTAGTAACTACTGCAAGAATGATAAAGGTAATAACGGACCGATCTATCATTTTTTGAGAATCTTTAAATACTTGGTCAGCTAAATTTGAAACATACTCTTCTAAATCTACAGCATAACCAGCTAACTCTACTCCCTTCGGTTTTAAGTCCTTTTGAAATTCGTTTACCATTTGAGATTCATTTGTTCCCTTTGCTTTGTCAAACAACTTCTTATATGTCTCCATATAACTTGGCAAAGATTTCTTCATCTTCTGAAACAGCTCATCCTCTTGCTTACTTAAATTAACGCCATCATCATATTCTTTTAATAAAGAATCATATTTTTTAAGATCCTTTTCAACATTACCAATAATCCCTTCTTTATTTGTCCCCTCATTTTGTGACGTTGTAATTAATTCTAGTAAGTTATATTCTAGTGAATTTTGTGTACGAAGCATTCCTTCTAATAAAACTGCAGAATTTTGATAATCATCTACTACAACCTCTGTATCGTGCTTAATCTTATTAATAGAATTAATTGCTACACAACTCATAATTGCCATGCCCAAAACTGCTAATGAGATAAGTAAGAATAATTTATGTTTCACTTTTAAATTTTGTAAAAAATACATATTTCCACCTTTATTCCTTTATATATAGATTTTTAGAATTTTATAGCTTATTATTTACAAAATCACAATAAAAAGCAATGATAAATATTCCCAATACTAAACTTATATTTCTATAAAAAAGAAGTAGCATAATCGCTACTTCTTGTTTTTTTGTTTTTCATATTGTTCAAACGTATGAATTCTTTCGAAAATTGGTGGATGTGTATATAAGAAAAATTTCACTAACGCAGGCGGATTCACTTGGCTTAAGCTTGTTTTTGATAAATATTGAAAAGTTTTCACACCAGACTTCCCATCTTTCGTCATATTTAAAGCATATTGATCTGCCGCTCGTTCTTCTATACGTGAAACGTAGTTTGTTGCTGGTTGTGATGCAAAAGATAATACAGAGGAAATTAAGAAAAATAAAGGTAAAATCGAGAAACATGCCATTTTTGAAATTTTCAGCGTATCTCCCCATTTTCGAATACACAAATTTAAAATTCGACTAATTACATACATACCTATAAACGATAGTAAAATATAACTCCCAACGCCCCAATATATATGTTTCATAACATAATGTCCCATTTCATGAGCCATTATAAATAAAATCTCTTTATCTTTTAATTGCTTAAGCGTCGTATCCCACATTACAATGCGAGAGTTAAGGCCAATTCCCGTTACATATGCATTTAACGAATTCGTTTTTTCCGACATATTTACTTCATATACGTGTTTAGCTGGAATATCAGCTTTATCTGCCATTGTCAAAATTTTCGTTTCTAATTCTTTATTTTTTAGCGTCGAGAAATCATTGTAAAGTGGATCAATAATAACAGGTTGCACGAACGTTAAAAAGATTGTAAATGGTACAGAGAGCGCCCATCCTGCTAACCACCATCTCTTCGGGAATTTACGGATAAGCCATAAAAGAACTGTAACAATGAGTAACATAGTCGCATAATTCACCCAAAAATCGATAACATGATCTTTTATCCAGCTTTGTGTACTTTGCGTGGAAATGCCGTAATCAACGGACACTTTACGCCCGATCCATTGCATCGGTAATGCAAGAACTGTTGTTAGTAGTGATAAATAAAAGAAATAAATCGCAACTTGTAAGACATTTATTTTGGTCGTTTCCTTCGACCATTTCTCAAACTTTTTTGAAATACCGAGCACGAGTACAAATAATAAAATAATCCATTCAAGAGGCGTCGCTAAAAAGAACAGTAAATTTTTCACACGCGAATAATCTTGACTTAGCGTAAGCTCCCTCGCATTCATAAAAGTTTCTGGATCTGCACTCGTTCCTTTATACATGTCCGGAATGAGTTCATGATTCCATCCAAATAAATACCAATATATAAGTAATGCAAACCCAGCGTACAAAAAAAGCGACCACCCAATAACTTTCCTCACGCTATTCCCTCCTCTATGCTGCCTGTCTATTCTTATTGTAAGTTCGTACATGCTAAATTAGAACAAGCTTATTACGCGAATTGCTCGAGATCCTTTTATTTACATAAAAAAACTCTTCTACAAAAAGAAGAGTTTTACCTACCTTTAGACACTTTCTTCGGTTCATAATCTGGAATAAGAAACGTACTTACAACCCCACATATTAAACCAGCGCCTTTTATATAGCGTATATATTCATAGTCTTGAAATATGACGCGCCCCCTTAAGGAAGTACATCCACTAATAAACTAAAATCTTGCAGAGAAAAAGAACTATATTTCATAATACCTTGCACAGCTAAAAGTAAAATAAGACCGGTCACACACATGTAATTAACGCTTTCTTCACTCTTTTTTTCAGCAACCATTCCGCCGCTTATACATAATATTCCCAACAAATGGAGTGCTAAATACATAAAGAAATACGCTTCCTCCCAGCGAAGAATAACATTGACTGTCGTTATCAGCACTATACTAAGCACAATCAAATAAAAAAACTTATTTGATGATATTGTTTCATTCATATAATTTTATACATCCCTTTCAAATTTCGAATTAATGATGTTTCAAAGCTATAAAGTAAATGATTGTTTTCATGCCATAAAACAAAAGGAAAGCCACTATTACTTTCTCGAATACTTTATGAACCCACATATACTTCTCTTCATCTTTTCTGAAGATACGCTTCATCATTTCTTCTACAACTAGACCAAATATTAGTAAAACCCCTAACACAATAAGAAGAGAAATAATATTTTCTTTTAAATGAGTACTAGAAAATAAGTAATACTCTGGAAACACAATCGTATCTACTACAGGTTGAAGCCAATGGCAAACGTTTCTATCACATATATCTGTAATAGACGTAGAATCTATAATGTCTTTCAATATTTTTTCAATCGTCTTCTTCATCTCATTTACTCCCCACTACGTCTGAAAAGTTTTTTTCCTGCTCTGCATATATAACTGGCACTTCTTTACTCCAGTATTTACGGTTAACAAATAAAAAGATGAGTACTAAATTTAATCCTGTTATAAAAATAATAAGTCCTGGAATGAACGTCGTATAGTTTGAGAAATCTGCAAAACTCATGATTTTTTCTCTACTTACTAGGAAAGATGCACAGAGTACAAATGTATTGTTTAACATATGTATCGCAATTGGCATGAGTAAGCTTTTCGTACGAATATATACGATTGATAATACGATACTAAATACGGCGGCACCGAGAAAATCGACATGTAATATCGCAAATAAAAGTGCCACTGCAATCATCGCTATACTCGTTCCCCATTTTGCAGCAAAGCGCTGAAGTAAAAATCCACGAAAAACAAACTCTCCGACAATAGGCGCGATAAATACAACCCTAATAAATTGAAATACATATCCCCCGGTACTATCTATAATCGGTTCATGCAAGGCATTCATAATAAAATCTGGTGTAATCCATGCAAAGCTGTACATATATAAAATAAGATAGCCGTAACTAAACATACAAAGCATAATCGCGATGTACAAAACTTGCACTAGGTTAAATGTTTCGTTTCTATTAATAAATAATGAAAATGAAACACGATGCTTTCTATATCCGTAAAAAATCCATATTATTGGAAGGATATAAAATATAAGCATATTTATAAAAGATGAATTTTGTATATGAAATGTACTTTCTAGCAATTCATTACTGCTTCGTGCTATTAAAATTAATAGTGCAAATACAATTAAAAAATATCTAGCTCGCATCGTTTGAAACGGATTCACATTCATCTCCTCCCCATGTTACTTTTATCATATCATTTGAATCTTAATTTTTTGTGAAAGAAAACCTTAAAATTTCCTTAAAAATTCCATAAGTTACAAAAAGATGATATGATATTCGAGGAAATTAGGAGGGATTCATATGTATCACGCAAATATTCTACTCATTGATGATGAAACAGCAATTTTACAATTACTAACTACCATTCTTGAAAAAGAAGGTTTTTCTCATATTACAACTGCAACATCTGCGGAAATAGCCTTATCTCTCACCGAGCAAAACAATTATGATTTAATTATTTTAGATGTAATGCTTCCTGGACAATCCGGTTTTGACATTTGTCCAATCATTCGCCAAAAAACGGATTGCCCTATCTTCTTCCTAACAGCAAAAACATCTGATGTAGATAAAATTTCCGGATTTTCATACGGTGCGGATGATTACATTACGAAACCATTTAATCCACTAGAAGTAGTCGCTCGTATGAAAGCTCAACTCCGAAGACATATGAAACAAAACATACAAGAACAAAGAATATACTCCTTTTCTTTTGGGAGATTTGAAATTGATCAACATTCTGCGGAACTAACAGTAGATGGAAACGTTGTCGAATGTTCCGCTCAACTCTTTCAACTACTACTATTCTTTTGTGAGAATCCGAACTACGTATTTTCGAAGGAAGAATTATATGAAAAAGTTTGGGGAGCACCCGCCTATAATGGAGATGATAATACTGTTATGGTTCACATTCGAAAACTACGTGAAAAAATTGAACAAGATCCAAGTAAACCAGAATACATAAAAACAGTTCGTGGACTTGGCTATAAGTTCATTACAAAGTAGGTTAAAGATATGAATTTTAATAAACGACTTATAATCCAGTTTATTTTACAACACGTTTTTGTCTTAGTTACGTTACTTATCGCAGTAATTGCTTCTTTTTCTTATTTAATTTTTCTTCTTAATAGTACTTTATATGAACCTAATATTTCTGATTATGATACCTTTACAATCTCCGAATATATTTCTTCTGAAGACAATAACATTACTTTAAAATCTGAGGTAAAAGATTTAATAACAGAAAAGAGTGATTGGCTTCAAATTGTAGATGAAGATGGAAAGGTCCTTTACAACTTTAATACGCCTAACGATGTTCCGACCTCATACACAAAGACATCCTTACTTACGTATTTACAGAATAGTAACAACAATATTTATAAATTTAACTATTGGGAAATTAAATTAGAAAAGAAACCAGTGATCGTTATTTACGGTGCCAAACTAAAAAGTAATGCATTACTAAAAACGATACAACAAGGACACCCTTCTTTATCATTAAATGAATTTGCATTAACTGAACAAGAAAAACAATTACTTTCTAAAGAAAAAGCAACACTGCAAATATTTAATAACAATGGCGAAGAAGTTTTTTCCTATCCAACTGGGAAGAAAAAAACATTTTCGGCTATAAAAACGGCTCTTAATGAAAAAGAACCGTGGAATTATAAAGAAAATACATCTAGTTTTTACGATTCAAATAGCGGTCATCTCGTCGTTGTATCCGCCCCAAACGCTCATTATTATCCAGATGATGAATTAGATGATATATTTACCAAGAAACTTCTAATCGGATGCAGCTTAATCCTCCTTATTGTGTTTGCTTATTTAGTCATTCTTTCAATTTGGTATGGAAATAAGTTTGGAAAGCCTTTATTACACACGATGCGCTGGCTTAAAAACATAGCCGGAGGAAAATATGAAGAACCTGTTAGTAAAAAAGGCAAACCTGTTCGGTTTCGGCGCTCCGGTAAAGAAAAATGGTCGTTCCGCATATTTAAAGATGTTACAAACTCACTAGAGCACCTTTCTATTACTTTGAAAAAGAACGATGCAATGAGAAAAGTACTGCAACAAACACGTGAAGAGTGGATTACTGGCCTGACGCATGATCTAAAAACACCGCTTAGCTCTATATACGGCTATGCATTATTACTAGAATCGAAGCAATATAATTGGACGGATCAAGACATTCAACAATTTGGCCATGTAATGAAAGAAAAATCTCAATATATGACTACATTAATTGACGACTTAAGCTTAACATATCAATTAAAAAATGATACTCTTCCTGCGCAACACGTAAATGTTGAAATTAATCAGTTCGTCCGAAAAGTACTATTACAATTTATTAATAACCCGACACTACAAAATCAAAACATTGAATTCGTGCCAAGTTCAAGCAAAATCCAATATTTTATTGAAGAAAAATGGTTCCAACGTATTATCGAAAACCTACTCGCAAACGCTGTAAAACATAATAATGAAACGACAAACGTAATCGTAAAACTTTCGCAAAATGCAAATTCATTTACACTATCTATTTCAGATAATGGAAAAGGTATGGATGATAAAACGAAAGAACTTCTATTCGAGCGATATTACAGAGGAACGAATACAGAAGAAAGCAACATCGGAACTGGACTTGGTCTCGCCATTACAAAACAGCTCGTTCATGCCCATAACGGAACGATTTTCATTGATAGTGAACTTGGAAAAGGAACGACGATTATACTTGTGTTTCCGTTTAGTTCGTAGAAAAAGGTGCTTTTATAAAGCACCTTTCTCTTTTCGGAGCAGCGCACTAGTAAATGAAATTATATCGACTTAACTATAAAATACAACAATAGTAGCAACCTATTAATAAAAGAAGACCGTCCAAAAATACCTTTTGAACGGTCTTTCTTTCTATTATTTCTTCTTCACTGGTATCCAAAGCTCAACTTGAGCAAACTCACTCTTATCTGCATGGCAACGCTCATCGTACTGTTCAAACTCTGTAACTCCGCAATGTTCATATCCTGAATGCGGGAACCATTCTGAGAATACTGCATTCCACGTTTGGTGAATAGACGATACCATTTCTTCATGAGGAACTTTCGGCGTTGTAAATACTGCATACGTTGCGGATGGGAATGTACGTTTTGCAACTGCATTTGGTACATTTTCAAAGTCTGTAACTTCCATTCCAATAATATAAGTGAAGTCCCCTGTTTCTAAATTAAAATCAGTACATAATCCTAGCTCTACCCATTGGCTCGTATCTTTACGATTCGGAATCGTCGTTCCAAGATCTTTTTGTAAATATTCTTGCCAAAATGCTGGAATGTCTTGATGGTTTTTTCCTTCTTTACTTGTCGTCTTCAGCTCATAACCCGCCATTAAAAATTCTGGTTTATTTACAATACGATATTCCATTTGTATGCCCCCTAAATATGGATTTAATTTTCTTTGTTTTACATTCACTCTATAATACATTGGTGTTTCAATTTCTTGTTTTCGATATTCACTTGGTGTCATTTGAAATAATTTTTTAAAGGCTCTCGTGAACGTTTCGTGAGATTGAAAGCCATGCTCAAATGCGATATCAATAACTTTTTCATCCGTATGAGAAAGTTGATAAGCTGCCCGGGCTAACCTCCTCTTTCGAACATACTCCATTACTGTATCGCCTACTAACGCCTGGAATACACGATGAAAATGCGACTCAGAAAAACCTGCAACACGTGCTAAATTACGCAGCGTTTGTTTTTCCATTACATCTTCCTCAATATAATCAATTGACCTTTGAATTTGTGTTTCATAGCTTTCCATCTCTGTTCACCCGCCTTATATGTATTATGATAAAAGAGAATCCTATCCAATTCTTGACGTTTTTTACTATAATTCTGTAAAAATTGTAACTTTTTTATATGTATTTCGTTGTTATGTATGAAGGGAGGGAAATGTAGTGAAACAAAGTCAATCATTAGAAGAAATTTACTCCGAGCATATGCAAGATTTATTTCGCTATCTTCTCTCCCTAACCGGAGATTCTCATAGTGCTGAAGATCTCATGCAAGAAACATTTTACCGGATGCTCGTCCATATTGACTATTATAAAGGAGAAGAAATTAGGCCGTGGTTATTTACAATCGCCTACAACGCCTTTATCGATTGGTACCGAAAAGAAAAGAAGTATAAAACAACGCAAATTAAAGAATTCCACTTACCAAACGTGCCAAGTACAGAACACTCTTATTTCGTAAAACATGAGATTGCTAGTTGGTTACAAAGTATATCCTCTCTTCCGCTCGAAAAACGAAATGTGTTGCTACTACGAGATTACTACGGATTCTCTTATAAGGAAATAGCAGAAATGACTGGTCTCTCGTTAGCAAAAGTAAAAATTGAATTACACCGAGGACGAAAAGAAACGAAAAGCATAAAGGAGTGATACAGATGGGTTGTGCAGAGTTTAAAAAACTGTGGACGAAATACGAAAAAGGAACGCTCACACATGATGAACAAGAGCAGCTAGAGAGTCATATTGAGACTTGCGAAGAGTGTGAAGTGCATTTGGATGAGTTGCTTGCGAAGACCGAAGCCGTTAAGAAAAGGTTACCGCCAAAAGATCTTAAAGTTCCTTTTTGGAGGATTAAGTGGAAACATCGGTTACAAACGGTTGGTTTTATACTAGCAATTTGTATCGTTATATATATAATCGGCGGGGTATTATCTGCCTTTTACTTTCAAGCTGATAATGATAAAAGGCTAAAAGAAATAAGAGATGTTCCTTCTCTTGCACTTGAAGCAACTATCCCAAATAGCCGCGTCATGGGGGGCGGAACAAGTGTAGAAGCTTTCTTTCGAACTAACAGCCAATTTGATTTAGTCAAAACGATTGGTAAAAAAGAAATGCCTCTCGGTACAATAGAAACGAGCAGCTTCTTATCTTCTTTAAATATCACACATAAATCTTGGGTGAACATGCACTATCAACCGAACATCCACTTTGTTCATCCAAAAATAAAACAAGGTGATTATTTGAAAGAAGCATCTAAAAAGGTTTGGGATACACTTGCAAAGGTACATGAGGGAACCGTTGCAGAAGTAGCAATATCTTTTGACAAACCTTACACTTTACAGGAATTAGAACCACTTTTATATGGCGTATTTGAAGCACAAGAACTCCCTCCAACTCCTGTATGGTACGCCTTAGATACGGGACAAGAAAGAATAAACGAAGAAGATTTCATCCTATCTGGGGACGAATTTATAGGATTTCCAGAACATATAGGATTCCTTGATGATGAAACAGAAAATCTGAAAACACAAGAGGCTAAAGTTATTGAAATGATGCGTATTCTTTCTGCGCATGAAAAAACTGTAAGTAAAGTTGCTATGCTACCTGAGGGTCAGCTGAACTTAGATAAACGTTATAAATATGTAAAAGATAACGGCGTAAAAGTATACGGCATTGTCATTACTGGGCCGTCGAAAGAATTATTAAAATTACAAAGCTCCCCGCATGTACGTTATGCGACTCTTGGAGATATTGAGGTTTGGAATTGGTTTGATTAGTGAAAATGAAAAGGTTGTGTAGAAAATAGTAGCTATTTTCTACACAACCTTTTTAATAATTTAAAACCTATATTTCACTAACAGAATCCGTGAATAAAGCGTGGAATACGTTAACTTCCCCCATACGTAAACATTCCGTTTCTATATCAGGAATTGCAGTTCTAGCAACCTCTCTTTCTACTCTTACAAATCCTTTTGTATTCATTAGTTTTTCAAATTCACAAATGGTATCCATTTCTACATCGATTGTTTCAAAAGTCCATTCCCTTACATCTTCATCATATGTTGTTTTTAATACGTAGTAATAATAATATTTATCAAGTAAGCTAACAAAAACCCCTAAATCAAGGCGCTCGCCTCTTGATTTTCTTATCCAATCAATATCATCATTTAACATCGGTTCTTTTCCATTTAGTAACACATTATATTCTAGACAATTATATAGGTTTAAATCTGTATAGTCTGACACGTGATAATCACAAAATGTTGACTCGATTAAAGACAAAACTTCCTTTTGAGAGCTTTCGTTTTTTATAAAGCTCTCTTTTAAGGCTACAAACCTTTTATGTTCTTTGGACTCCTCGTACAATCCTTCTTCTTTCACAATATTTTTCGGAAAGAATTTGTAAACCGCTTCTTTTAATTCATCCATCATTTCAGGTTTTGCCGTTTTAACCATTCTGTAAATCCCCCTATGTTAAAAAGAATTCTCGCCGCAATAAAGAATCATACCCTAAATATGTTATTAATTAACAAATAAATTATATTAAAATAAGCGATACGATTCAATTCTGGTTTTTAAAAATTTTTCTGTTATAATGGCTGATTCCGAACATTATATTTATCATAATATAAAAATAACAACAAAAAACGACAAAAAACTTTAAATTACCTTAAAAAATATAACAATCCATATATAAAGAACGAAAGATTCTAAAGAGATTATTGAAAAATATATTATTTTTGTCACATTAAAAATTAGTACTTTTTTCACAAATTATTTTTGTTGGAAAACTTTACAAGTTTTGTTTTTTACCATAAAAGGCATTTGTCTGGTAAAATAAAGTAGTATCGTAAAAATGTAACACATTTCCATACGAACAACCCTTTAAAGCGAAAAGGTGTCATCATAATTGATGACACCTTTTCCTATTACAAATAAACTAATTAGAAATCACTTTCACATACATCCCTCTTATCGCCTTTTCATAAGCGATATCGCTCATCTGTCTTATTTTTTCCGATACAACAGACGATCGAATAACTTCACCTTCACGAAGTAATGGAGGATCAATAAGACGCACTTTATTTTTCTGATGTAGATCATACTCATTTCTATCTTCTTTTACTTCTATACTTGGATGAACTTTTCTTAATAAAGCATCTACTTCTTGATCTTTACATAGCTGCAATTTCGTAATAAGCTCATGATCTTCAAGAAGAAAATCATCTGGATGGATTATCTTTTTATGAAGGGCTAATTTTAACGTTTTAGCTAACATATCGTTTCCATAAATATTACTTGGTTTCATAAAGAAATCGATTACTTCTTTGTAATACGTCTTCGTAAACCATTCAGCAATCTCGATATTTTGAAGAACCATTTTTCCATTCACTGCAATCAAATCTTCTAAAAAATTTTGAGCTTCTTCTAAAGAAACATATCCATATGTATACATATCTCTCAATGTGTAATCCACTCGGTCTGCACATAATTCTGGTGCGGATCTTTCCAGTAACGTCCACTTCGAATCATCTAACAAAATATCTTCATAGTTATAACCATGTTTTGAAAGAATCGCCGGAATTTCCGAGTTTTTAACGACAGCACTAAATATTTCTTCATGATAACTTTCATTTTCGTTATCAAAAACATAATCAATCACATGAGAAAAAGCAGTATGCGATACGTCATGCAGTAAACCAGCAATCTGTTCTTCTACTGAACCACCAAGCTTTTTAATTAACAACATAGCACCAACTGAATGATCAAAACGTGTTACATTCCATTTCTCGTTCATTAAGTAACTTGCTCCGGCCTGATGAACCCCTTTCAGCCTTTGCACATGTTTACTTAAAATTAATTCTTCTAACACTTTATCTACTTTAAACTCACCGTATATAACATCTGATATGATCACTTATAATCCCCCTTTTCAAGCAGAGTCTTCTTATAGTATCTCTTTTTTCAGAGAGTAAATAAAGAACTTCACTCGAATATTTTGTGCCTTTAAATTAAAAAATAGAGAGCACTCAGCTCTCTATTTCACATACCTATTCAAACGTAACTTCCACCTGCACAATCTCAGATCTACTTCCAAGTCTAAGCGGTGGTCCCCAAAATCCGAATCCAGAAGAAACAATCGCGTGAAATGCACCTTTTTGTGCGTATCCCCAGTCTAATTCGTACATTCTTCTCGTCACAATATGATTCGGCGCCATTTGTCCGCGGTGCGTGTGACCGGATAATAGTAAATCAACGCCGGCATCCGCTGCTTGTTTTAATTCAAATGGTTGGTGATCCATTGCGATAACAGGAAGCGATTTATCTACCGTACTCATTAGATTTTCAAAACTTTGACGATCACGCTCTGTTTTATCTCTTCTTCCAACGAGATAAAAATCATCTTCAATTGTAATGACTTCATCTAAAAGAATACGAATATCAATCTTATCCATCTCTTGTAAAAACTCCGGAACAGCTCGGCCGTAATATTCATGGTTTCCTAACACACCATATACGCCTAATGGAGCTTTCATCTGTTTCATGATTGGACCCATATTTTTTTGAATGAACACACCTGGATGATCATCTATAATATCACCAGGCAGTAAAATAATATCTGGTTTCATTTCATTTACATGGTGGACAAGTCTCTTTAAATGAGCAACTCCAGACAGTTTACCGAAATGCATATCAGAAGCCATCGCAATACGTAAACTTTTACGTCCTTCTACCTTTTTCGGTATATGTACATCATACTTTCTTACAACCGGGCTATACGCATTAAATACCCCGTATGCGAAGATAAAGAAAAATACGAGTAAAGTGACTGCCCCTGTCCAAATAATTGCCGTGTCTTTCTCTATAGAAAACTGTAAAAAGAAGACTGCAATATCGGCTAATGGCAATAACATGAGCGCATATTGTATAACCGCAAACCAAATTGAACCGACAGTTCGCAGGAAAGGAAGGAATTTAAACACTTGCACGAGAATATACGCATATGAAATGAAGCCAACTACGAAAGCGTAATATCCCCAAGATTCCCAGCCCAATACCGCATGAAGCCAAACCCAGCCGTTCCAGCCAATGTAAAACATAAGTAGTGTGTATACAATTAAAATAGTGAATATATTGAGATAACGAAAATTTTTCACTGCTAGCCTCCTTATTGATTTCTTCTATTATATCTTGTTAT
This sequence comes from Bacillus sp. TH25, assembly GCF_016650935.1. Lineage (NCBI taxonomy): Bacteria > Bacillati > Bacillota > Bacilli > Caryophanales > Bacillaceae > Bacillus > Bacillus sp. TH25. The sequence continues at coordinate 767,182 of NZ_JAEKEU010000009.1, forward strand.
GCACTTATAACGTAAATATTAAGCACAGCAATCTTCACAATAAAAACATTGATAAGCACATCGTTTTAAAATTTTTAGGAACTGCTGTAATGGGGATTTTGGAATCTTACGTGTTAGACGAAATTGATAATGATATCGAATATGTTGCGACGCAGGTTGGGGAATTGATGAGGCGGAATATATAAAGGTTATGAAAAAATGCACTCAATAATTTGGATGCATTTTCATTCTCAACGCGGAAACTCCATGTTTTGCGGATTTTTATTTTAACCGATAATACGTTCTTCCGCATAACAAGCAAATACTTGTTTTTTCCGAACGTAAAGATACTATATAATATTCATCGGTAAAATGCCCTACTATGAACAGAGAAAAAATAAAAAAACAAACCGCCACTTAGATGGCGGTTCGTTTTTCTTTAAATCACAAAATCCTCCGGAATAAACACCTTCACTTCTTTCGGCTGTACGTATACAAAATCACCATCTTGAATGTTAAGCTGTCTAAACTGTTCTTTACTAATTTCCGCTTCTAAATACTCATCTGTTCCGTCGCGCTTCAATTCTACATATACGACAGGGCCAACTGCGTGAGAGTATGATACTTTCGCTGGAATTGCATCTACACTTTGTTTCGTACGAGAGATTGATAGATGATGTGGTCTTACGTATCCCACTCCGTCTACGTTTGAAACGTGCTTATGCTCTGGTGCTTCTAGTTCCACCGATCCTACATTTAGCTTACCTTTATGAACGCGGCCGTGGAATAAATTCACGTTTCCTAAAAAGTCGTATACGAACGGACTTGCCGGTTTTTCATACACTTCTTCCGGCGTTCCCATTTGTTCAATGCGCCCTTCATTCATTACAACGATGCGGTCCGCAACGTCTAACGCTTCTTCTTGGTCATGCGTTACGAATACGCTCGTAATTTGAAATTCGTCATGTAGTTTCCGGAGCCATCTTCGTAATTCTTTCCGCACTTTCGCATCAAGTGCACCAAATGGTTCGTCTAGCAATAAAATTTTCGGCTCGACTGCAAGTGCCCGTGCTAGTGCGATACGCTGTCGTTGTCCGCCAGATAATTGCGCTGGATATCGTTTTGCAAAACCATCCATTTTTACTAGTTTCAATAGTTCTGTTACTTTTTCTTTTATTACTTCAGCTGACGGTCTTACATTTTTCTTTCTTACTTTTAAACCGAAAGCGACATTTTCAAATACATTCATATGTTTAAAAAGTGCATAGTGCTGGAAGACGAAACCGACTTGCCGGTTTTTCACGTGAATATCAGTTAAATCTTCCCCATCAAATGAAATGGAGCCTCCATCCGCTTCTTCTAGCCCTGCAATAATTCGTAATAACGTCGTTTTTCCAGAACCTGACGGGCCTAATAGGGCAACAAGTTCTCCTTTTGGAATATCCAACTGAATGTCTGTCAGCGCTTGAAATGTACCATATTGTTTTGATACATTTTGAATTTGAATACTCACCGCATTCACCCCTTATTGTCGTTTTTCCATTCTCCATTCAATCCAGTTTTTTATAACGAGCGTAAAAACTGCGATGAGTGACATTAAAGTCGCCACAGCAAACGCTGCTGAAAATTGATATTCATTGTACAAAATTTCAATATGAAGCGGCATTGTATTTGTCATGCCGCGCACGTGACCAGATACAACGGAAACGGCGCCGAATTCACCAATGGCCCGGGCATTACATAAAATCATGCCGTATAATAGACCCCATTTTATATTTGGCAATGTGACGTGCCAAAACATTTTCCAGCCGCTTGCGCCAAGTGATAGAGCTGCTTCTTCTTCACTTTTCCCTTGCGCTTGCATAACTGGGATTAATTCACGCGCAACGAACGGAAACGTAACAAATATCGTCGCAATGATAATACCTGGAACAGAGAAAATGAGTTTTATCCCGTGTTCCAGTAACCAACCGCCAAGAGCTGCCCTCGGTGTAAAAAGTAAAACAAATACCAATCCTGCAATGACTGGCGATACAGCAAACGGCAGTTCAATAAGAGATAATAATACTTGCTTTCCTTTAAACTGAAACTTCGTAATAAGCCAAGCTGCTGCTATTCCGAATATCGTATTCAGCGGTACAACAATTAATGCAACGAGAAGTGTTAACCTGATTGCTGAAAATGCTTCTTGATCTGTCACGGCGGCAATATATACATCAATTCCTCGTTCGAATGCTTTCATAAAAATTGTCACGAGCGGCAGTAATAGAAAGAGAGATAAAAATAAAATTGTTATCGTAATGAATAGAATGGGTACAAACTTAGATTCTTTTTTAGCTGATACGCTTTTTACTATTTTCTTTTCTAATAATGTTGGTTCCATTTTCTCCCCTCCTATTCACTTTTCAGTTCATGCCTTCTGCTCCAAGTTTGAATCATATTAATAAATAGTAGGAAAAGGAGAGAAATAATAAGCATCACAGCCGCTACCGCTGTTGCGCCTGCATAATCATATTGTTCTAGTTTCGTCATAATCATAAGCGGTGCGATTTCTGTTTTCATCGGCATATTACCAGCAATGAACACGACAGATCCATATTCCCCTAATGCCCGCGCAAAGGCGAGTGAAAAACCAGCAAGTAGAGCTGGAAATATTTCGGGCAAAATGATTTTCACAAATATTTGGAAACGTGACGCCCCTAAACTAGAAGCTGCTTCTTCTACTTCTTTATCAATACTTTGCAGCACTGGTTGCACCATTCGAACGACAAAGGGTAAGCCAATAAACGTAAGCGCCACAATAATTCCGAGCTGGGTAAAAGCTACTTTTATATGAAACACACTAAATATTTTTCCAACCCAGCCATTTTCCGCATAAAGCGTCGTAAGTGTAATACCAGCTACAGCAGTCGGAAGAGCGAATGGTAAATCGATTAGTCCGTCTAATAACCGTTTCCCTGGAAATGTGTAGCGAACGAGTACCCAAGCAATTAATAAACCAAAAATGGCATTTACGATTGCCGCTGCAAGTGAAGTTGTAAAACTTACTTGATAGGAATGCAACACACGCTCACTCGTTATAACCCCAGCAAACTTCTTCCAGCCTAGCTGCGAAGTTTGAATAAATACGATAGAAAGTGGTATAAGTACGAATAAGCTCATATACAGCATTGTAAATCCAAGAGATAATCCAAACCCTGGTAAGACACGCTTCTTCCTCATATAACGTCACCTCATCCCCCCTTATTTTTTATACATTTGATCGAATACGCCGCCATCATTAAAATGCTTTTCTTGTGCTTTTTTCCATCCTCCAAATAGTTCATCAACTGTAAATAATTGAACTTTCGGAAATTGTGATGCGTACTTTTCTGCTACTTTTTCATTACGAGGGCGATAAAAGTTTTTCGCTGCAATTTCTTGCCCTTTTTCTGAATACAAATATTCAAGATACCCTTCTGCTACTTTTCTCGTTCCTTTTTTATCAACTACTTTATCTACAACAGCTACTGGTGGTTCTGCTAGTATACTAATTGAAGGCGTTACAATTTCGAATTTATCTTTTCCAAGTTCTTTTTGGGATAATAACGCTTCATTTTCCCAAGCGATTAACACATCACCAATTCCTTTTTCAACGAAAGTCGTCGTTGCCCCGCGTGCACCAGAATCAAGCACTTCTACGTTTTTATAAATTTGGCCGACAAACTCTTTCGCTTTATCTTCACTATTGTTATATTTCTTCAGTGCGTATCCCCATGCACCTAAATAGTTCCAACGTGCTCCTCCAGATGTTTTCGGATTTGGTGTAATAACAGACACACCTTTTTTCGTTAAATCATCCCAATCTTTAATTCCTTTCGGATTTCCTTTTCGCACAAGAAATACAATTGTCGATGTGTAAGGAGTTGAATTATCCGCAAGTCGCTTCTGCCAATCTTCTGCTAATTGTTTCTTCTTACTAATTGCGTCAATATCATATGCGAGCGCTAGTGTTACAACATCAGCCTCTAAACCATCGATAACAGAACGAGCCTGACTTCCCGATCCCCCATGTGACTGTTTTACATTTACTGTCTGACCATGTTTCTCTTTCCAATACTTCGCAAAATCTTTATTGAAATCTTGATATAACTCACGCGTTGGATCATATGAAACATTTAAAATTTCGACTGTCTTCTTATCTGCACTTCCTTCAGAATTGTTAGTGGATGTTGCCGAACCACACCCTGACAAAAGGGCAAATGCTGATAATAAAACACCTGTACTTTTCATTAATGCTGTCTTACTCCACTGTTTCATATATAAAGCCCCCTTAGTTTGTACAATAGAAAAAGGCACACAATCTACTCACAAAAGTGAACGTTGTGCGCCTTCAGTTTCTCTGATGAGCTTCTATTGTATTCTGTTTGATTTCTTTCCATTTTAATTCCGTAATTCACATGTGTCAACTTGGAATTTGGAATTATTATATAAGAAACTTCATACAAGCTAAAAATCAGCGGGAATGGAATCCCACTGATTTTAGTTTCGATTTATTTCTTTAACTTATCTGTCTTCGCAATAAATTGAGCTGCTTCGGCGCGGCTTACCGCTTTATCTGGAGCCCAACCATTATCTGTTCCAACTGAAATATTTTCTTGGATTAAAATATTGGCATACTTCGCGCCCCAATGATTTTTTAAGTCCGCAAATTCTTTTGGTAATTTAATATTTTCATTTCTTTCTAATTTATATGCATTTACTAGCATAGTAGCCATTGATGCACGGTTAATTAGTCCACTCGGATTGAAGTTACCCTGCTCATCACCTTTTACAATACCAGTTTTTTCAACTGCTGCGATGTAAGGTGTAGCCCAATGATTTTGAGCATCGCGGAATGATGGCTTCGCATCTTTATTAATTTCTAACCCTAAAACAGTAGCTAATATTTTTGCTGCTGAACCACGATCGATATTTTCAGCTGGTGCAAATGTACCATCTGGCTTACCGTGTACTGCCTCTTTGTCTACTAAATATTGAACTGACTCTTGTGCCCAAGTCGGTACATCTGAGAACTTAGATTTCTTTTCAATTGCACTCGCATCGATTTCAAACTGCACTTGATATTTATGATCATATTTAATTGCTGGAATTAATATATGCATTTGCATATTATATTTTTTCGAGAACTCATCGATTTCAAATTGAACAACTTTCGTACCATTATTTGTTTTATCTTCAGAGATCACTTTCACATCATGGAATGTCCCTAATTTATTAGTATCTTCTACTTTAAGATACTGGAAATAGCTACTATCTTGAACTGTTAACGTAACAATTTTTTTGTCACCTTGAATTGTTACTTTTGCATTTTTTAAATACGTAGAAGCAACAGATGTTTCATTCGTTTGATCTTTATAAGTTTTTAAAATAACGTCATATGTACCATCTGCAAGTTTACTAGCTGCCTTCATTTCAATCACATCTGCTTTTGCAATTGGCGCATTGAAACCACTTAGTGGAACTGCTAAAGTTGCGGCTATAACGAATGCATTAATATATTTTTCTTAATCATTATCAATATGACATCTCCCTTTATATGAATATACCTAACATAACTATCATATTGATAATGATTATCAATGTCAAATAAAAAATTAAACGAATACTACCTATTTATTACATAAATATGCTTTCCGATCATTTTTAAACAATAAATAATGAGCAGTATGCACTTTTCTCTCTAAATAGTCTAATGAATACGTACCCGATGGATCCACTAAATCCCCAATTGCCCCTGAAAGGTGATCAATTACCTTTTGCAATGTTTCTAAGGTCTTCTTTTCATTCTCCATATTCATTTCATCCATAATGTCACAAATAAGATATTGTACTTTCCGTAAGCGTAATTCCTTCTGCTCCATACATATCTCCTCCTTATTAGTCATATTACGGTTTAAATATATGGGCTTATAGCTTAACCAATTCTAAAAAATAAAGTGAAACTTTAATGAGTAGGGATTTTGTCCATCCAGACCAATCGAGCTTTTGCAGGACAAAAAAATATCCATCTCTAAACATGTAATCATAGAGATGGATATCTTTATTTTTATACTTGTAATGCCTTCTCTCTCAAAGCTCTTCGTAACAATTTACCCGTTGTATTCTTCGGCAATTCTGTTAAAAACTCAATGCTCATTGGCACTTTATATTTCGCTAAATGTAACGTGCAGTAATGCATAAGCTCTTCTTCTGTTACGCTTGTTTGCTTCAGAACGACGTAAGCTCGCACTGCTTCTCCTAAGTTTTCATCAGGAACACCGATTACGACAACTTCAGCTACCGAATCGTGAGTGTATAATACTTCCTCCACTTCACGAGGATATACGTTATAACCGCCAACTAAAACAATATCTTTTTTGCGATCGACGATATAGAAGTAACCTTCTTCATCCATTTTCGCTAAGTCTCCTGTATATAGCCAGCCATCTTTAATTGTCGCCGCAGTATCTTCTGGCGCATTATAGTAACCCTTCATAACGTTAGGTCCGCGAACAATTAACTCCCCAACTGCACCAACAGGTACTTCTTCCCCAAGTTCGTTCACAATTTTATTTTCTACGTGCCAAATATTCGTGCCAATAGATCCTGGTTTACGAGGACGGTCTAACGGGTTAAAACAAGTAACTGGTGATGCTTCTGATAAACCGTATCCTTCTGAAACGATAACGTCAAAACGTTGTTCAAAGTTTTTCAGAAGCGCAACAGGCATCGATGCACCGCCTGAAATACAAAGGCGAAGTGTCTTCACATCTTCTGCGCTCGCTTCTTCAAATAAATATAAGTAATTATACATGGTCGGTACACCCGCAAAAATCGTTGGTTCATACGTACGACAAATACGGAATACTTCTTTCGGACTAAACTTCGGTAACATTAAAATTGTTGCCCCGTTCACAATCGGCGCATTTACCGCAACAGTTAAACAGAACACATGGAACATCGGCAGTGCCGCAACGACGCGATCGTCCGCAGTATATTGTAAATACGACGCCACATCGCTAGCATTACTATATAAATTTTTATGTGTTAACATAGCGCCTTTTGGCTTTCCAGTTGTACCTGAAGTGTATAAAATAACAGCTACATCTTCTTCATCTAGTTCAGGACCTTCGTAAGTTACATCTCCAGTTCCTATAAAACTAGTAAACGTTTTCATTTTTTCAGTTTCTGTATGGTTAAAATCTGATGAGGTTTCGCATATGATGATATTTTCAAGTGAAGGAAGTCTTGTTGTAAGAGATTGTATAACAGGTAGAAGGACGTCGAGTACGATGATTGTTTTTACATCTCCATTTTGTAATATGTAATGTATTTCGTCTGCTGTATAAATTGGATTAATCGGAATGACAGTTGCTCCAGCTTTCATCGTTCCGTATAAACCGACTAAAAAATGTGGTGAATTGCCTACAGCTAATGCGACATTGTCCCCTTTTCCAATGCCCATTTTTGCTAAATTGCTAGAAAACCTAGTGACCATTTTGTTTAATTGGTCATACGAGACCGACTGATCCATAAATATGTATGCCGGTTTATCCCCCTTATTTTTTGCCGTTTCAGCCAAAGATTGAACGAGATTCACACAAATCCCACCTTTATAAAATTTAGAATATTTAAAAATTCTAAATTAATTATATTAAAAGAAAATTAAAGTAGCAAGTGATATTCTATTAATCGAATATACATAAACCACTTTCTTCCAGAATACTTTAGTAAGATACGAGAATTATATGTGAAAAAACAGGTACAAACATATAGTTAAACTATAGCTAAAATCATTTTAGGATAATATGCACTCATCTTCTCTCTAAGTTTTTCAACTTCCTCTTTATTTAAAGCCGTATACTCTCCATACAAATTGAGAGCGTCCGCTCCATTTTCATGCAAGTAGACTGTAACATATAGTGTCGGTAATCCCTTATTGTCTTCATCTATCGACAAGACAACATCTGGCGTTTTATTAACGCTACTAAACGTTTCATTTCTTTTCCATTTCTTATTTTGAAACATAGTTTGTATATCATTTATTTTTTGTTTGTTATTTGTATGCTTATAATATATGACATTATCCTTCGCTGGCTTTCCCATAGACAAAGTCGTACGGTTTGAAGAAGTTTCATCGTTACAAGCTGTCATCCCTATAACGAAGCTGATCAATAATATAAAGTGTATTATCCTTTTCATTTCGATCACCCTCCTTTAATTATATATACTTCCTTTATAATAAAAGAATGTCCTGCTAGTAGATGTTTTTAGGGACGCTTTTAACGGTAAATGAATTCATAATAAAAAAAGCCATCCCAAAAGATATTTTGGGATGGCTTCTTCTTTTAGAAGAATAAATGCAAGAAATCTTCTGTTGTAATATTACCGAAGTAGCGCGCGATATCTACACCTTCTAAAGCTACAGTGAATGTATCTTTATCAAATTGTACGCCTGTTAGACGCTCTTCAATGTCATGAACATCTAGTGAACCGAAGAAGTCACCATAAATTTTACATTCTGTTACTGTTCCTTTTTTCACTTCAAGACGAACGTCAACTTGTCCAACTGGGAAACGGTGTGAATGTTGTAAGTTGAACTTCGGAGATTTCCCGTAGTTCCAGTCCCAATTACGGTAGCGCTCTTCAGAAAGTTTATGGATTTCTTTCCAATCATCTTCTGTTAATTCGTACGTTGGAATTTCTGTTTCACCTTCGAAAATTGTTTCTAGAAGAAGTTGTCTAAACTCTTCTGTCGTCATTTTTTCGTTTAGGAACTCTGTAATATTCGCAACGCGGCTACGGATTGATTTAATTCCTTTTGATTGAATCTTATCCATTTTTACTTTTAGTGCTGATACAACGTGATCGATTTCAGAGTCAAATAGTAACGTACCGTGACTAAACATACGACCTTTCGTTGAGAACTGCGCGTTACCTGAAATTTTTCTACCTTCAGCTAAAATGTCGTTACGACCACTTAGTTCTGCATTTACACCTAGTTTACCAAGCGCTTTCGTTACAGGTTCTGTGAATTTTTTAAAGTTGCTGAAACTATCTCCATCATCTTTCGTAATAAAGCTGAAGTTTAAGTTTCCTAAATCATGATATACTGCGCCTCCGCCTGATAGACGACGAACGACATGAATACCTTGTTCTTTTACGTAATCTGCATTAATTTCTTCTACTGTGTTTTGGTTTTTACCAATAATAATCGAAGGTTCATTAATGTAGAACAGTAAATATGTTTCGTTAATATCTAAATTCTTCACACAATATTCTTCAATCGCTAAGTTTATCGTAGGATCTGTAATCCCTTTATTATCAATAAATAACATCGTATCACCTCATGAGTTCCATACGTAGCCACTATGCGCTAGCGTAATATGGCCGCTGAAAATTTGTTTTGCTTCTGTTACTAAATCAGATGGATTGCCTGTATGCGGTAAGTGAGTTAATAAAAGCTCTTTTACATTCGCAGTTTTCGCAATACTTGCTACTTCTGTACTATTCATATGCCCTGCTTTCGCAGCCTCTTGATGTGCATACATATTACATTCACAAATGAAAAGATTAGCATCTTTTGTGAACGGAATAAATTCAGGAATATAGCTTGAATCTGCACTGTATACAACAACATCATCGCCAGCTGTAATACGCATCGCAAAGCATGTAACAGGATGAACAGTTTTTAAGAATGAAATGGAGAATGGTCCAATTTGAAGTGTTTCTTCTGGATTGTACGCGATTCCTTTCGTATGCGGTGCATGCGTTAAAGAATTAAATCCATTCTCATCAAACGAATGACTATATATTGGTAACTCCGGTAGTTGTCCCTTAGTCGCACTCGTAATTAATCTCGCATATTGCAATACCCCAATGTCTGCAACATGATCGTGATGATAGTGCGACAATACAACTGCATCTATATGAGATGGTGTTATATATTTTTGAAGCTGTGCTAGTACACCACTACCACAGTCTACAAGTAAACGAAAACCATCGTGTTCAAACAAATACCCCGACGTTGCTTCTCCCGCTTCTGGAAAGCCGCCCCAAAAGCCGACAACAGTCATTTTCATATGTATCCATCCTTTCTAAAACCGAGTAGGAATGCCGTTTTTCTCCGTACTTGAGAAAGTTTTTTACTTACATCCTACATTGTTAACTATAATCCATTTCCTAAACTTTTTCATTAATTTTCAATTTTGTTATAAAACAGTTGTTGACTTTTGTTTTTTGTACTAATACAATGATAGTAAGAAATGGAAATGGAGGGATTGACATGATTGATCAACCAATGGAGTTTTTCAGAAATTTACCGACGAAAACTTGTGCACACTGCGGGAAAGAAATTGATGAGCAGCACGAAGCATACCATAACAAATGTGACGATTGCGTTCACGAAGAATAGTAGTTTGTGAACATAAAAAAACCTAGCAGACATAGTCTACTAGGCTAATAACATCTTATCCTTCATCGTTGAACCTTTCACCAAGAGCTCCAGTTCAAACTCATACAATTCTTTTTGTCGATAATTTTTCGTATGGATTTTATCCATCATTAAGTCGACAACTTTTCGGGCCATTTCATCAATTGGTTGTTCAATTGTCGTAATACCTGGCTCTGTAATCTGTGATAAAATTTGATTATCAAAACCGATAACAGCGAGATCATCTGGAATACTCCAATTATGGCGTTTCGCCTCTGAAATAATTCCAGCTGCAACCTCGTCGCCTCCTGCCAAAATCGCGGTAGGATTTTTTTTGTCCTTTAATACTTCATGGAATATTCGTTTTCCATCATCCCACGAGAAAGCGTTTTCAAGAAAATCTATCGCTTCCACTTCTCTACTCTTTTCAGTAATAGCGCGTAAAAAGCCCATTTTTCGCTGTTGGCTAACAACTTTGGTTTCGTTACCACGGCAAAAAATAAGATTACGATATCCTTGTTCTAATACATGATTGGCAGCTATGTATGCACCTTGCGCATGATCGAACTTCACTGTTGGAACATTTGCTTCCTCAATATATTCATTACATAACACGATTGGACCGTGTTGCAAGTATGGCTCCACATTCTCCCATGGATTTTCTAGTGAACATAGAATAATCCCATCTACTTGTTTCGTAGATAATAATTGTAAATACTCCATCTCTTTTTCCGGTAAATATCTTGTTTGACAAATAATCAGTTTATATTTATGTTCAGAAGCAGCAATCTCGATTGCTTCAATAAATCTACTAAAAAAAGGATTTGTAATCCTTGGAACAAGCACCGCAATTGTTTCTGTTTTTTGTTTACGAAGCCTTCTCGCCGCAGAATTAGGAACGAAGCCTAAATGCTTCATTGCTAATTGAACCCTTTTTTTCTTCTCATCTGAAACATATGGATGATTATTGATCACCCTAGAAACCGTTGTCCTTGATAACCCCGCTAATTTCGCCACGTCCTCGATAGTCGACACGAAATTTTCCCCCTTTGCATGAAAACGTTTTCTTATCCTGATTATATAGTATATTATTGGAAACTGCAATATAGGTTCTTATGATTTTACTATATTAATATTATACATAGGAAAAAGTCTGTTAATGGCAGGGAGATACATACTACTTTTAGAAGTTTACAGTAAGCATATGAAAAAGATGTACATACCATTACGTATATACATCTTCTTATTAACATCGCTTTTATTCAATATAAAAACCCATCAATACATCGTCTCCATATGATCCATCTTCATATTTAATTTGCTTTCTTTGTCTTCCTTCTTCTACAAAGCCAATACGTTTGTACACTTGAATTGCCCTATCATTAATAGAAACTACACCTAAGCAAATTTTCTCTAAACCTTTCTGCCCTTTAGCCCAACTAATAAGAAATTCAATTAGTTTCGTACCAATGCCTTGATTACAATACGCCTCCCTAATCCCCATTCCCATTGTGCCTGCATGTCGTAACCGTTCTAGTTCATATCGTTTGAAAACCAGAAAGCCAACCACCTTACTATCCACCTCGTAAACTATATAAAGGTTGCCTGTTTCACTACTTGTCTGTATCTTTTCTCTTTCTGAATCAATATCATTTGGTAATTTATTTGGAGATGATATAAAAAACTTTGTAGTAGTTTCTGATAATATAATTTCTTTTCTAATATCCATAATTGATTCCGCATCAATCTCTTTTGCTAATCGTATCACCGAATCACCTCTTACCTTTTTCTTAAAAGACTAATACTGAATCTATCAAACTAAGAACCTCTAAAACTCTCAATATGCAACATTACATATTGAGAATCTTTTCACCTTTGATACAATATCCTTACATCTATATAAAAGGAATGTATAAAATGAATCCAATTTTAACAGCTGCAAAACAACTATTACATAAAGACGAAGTTATTATATCTACTTTAAAATGTTCACTTACTGACTATATAAATACGCATAAAGTCCCATATCCAGGCATGCTACTTGCTACTAATAGAAGACTTCTCTTTTTTAGCCAATATAAAAATACATTAATTGCCGAATTTGAGTATGAAAAAATTGTATCTATAGAAACGAAGAGAAGAATTTTTGACAAAAAAATAATATTTTATTATGAAGATGAATATATAACGGTGGGATACATTACAAGTTCAAATATTGAAGAGTTCATAGACTTACTACAAAGAAAAATGCAAGACTAGCGCGGGCTACTAATCGGGCATTTACGGGCTGTTGATCTCCCACCTAGCCTCTTTGCTCCAGCCGCATTTTGAGGTGGGAGTTTTACTGCCCGGCAAATAGCGGGATAAAAGGTGGTTTGTCCATATCCAAACCACCTTTTTCATACAAGCTTATAATTATACTTCCCACCTATCCTTACGCTTTAGATATTTCCTGCATAAACCCAGCCATGCTCGCTAATAAACTAGTGAAAACGAAAAGTACAATAATAAGAGGAATGAGTTTGTCTTTATTTAAATTCGTAATCGTTTTTAAACCTATTCCTAATAAAACGTAATACCAAATATTAAATATATCTATTCTTTGGGCGATTGTATGCAAGATCATATTATCTGTTGCTATTGCACCTAAACCTGTATAAGATATCTCATACCCACTTAGAGAAAATGCAATTAATCCGTTTAAAATCATCCCTAATCTTAATACAAACGAAGCATAAATGATTATCGGGAATGTTTCTTTATAGTTAATATCAACTCCAAAGAAAATCATAATGTTCTTATAGAATATAGGTGCAAAAAGTATAGCTACGATTCCACTGACTGCTGAAAATCCAAATGTAGTAAAGAAAGTTATGTATTTCGGAACAGTAAATCCCGTTTTATCATGAAACATACTGAGTGCAGGATTATTTAAAGAATTCCAAGACATTAAGGCACTTGAAATTATAATAAGTAAAATTAAAAGGGCTAGTGGAAAGAATATATTTCTTTGATTCTTCATCCTTTTGAATTGTAGTGTTGGCGAAGTGAATATCCCAAAAATCGATGGTTTTCCAGAAATCTCTTCATGCATAAGACTACTCGCTTGCAAGAAAATCCCCCTTCCTCATTACATTTATAACTCTTCCCACTTCGTCCACACTTCTCTCCCGTTCATATGGTACATATTATCCTCACGATCCATAAATCCATGCACTATGAATTCTCGTCTAATCGTACAAAAATCATCATGATATTGTTTTATGAATGTATTCATTTCTTTTTCTGTATACTGATTTTCAGCATTTAATTTGCTAATCAAATGTTCCAATAACACTAACTTTTTCTTCTTTTGACCTGGAATCGATTTTAAGCGGTCCTCTTTATCAAAAAAGTTACGAATGGTTGTATCACGAAATTTCATTTCACTTTCGGTCATTTTGTTTTCCTCCATCAGTTTTTATATTATTAAACTTTACCGTTTTTCTTTATTCTTTTACTTAAAAAATCAATAAAGTAATATCCACCAATTAAAATATAATAGGTTACAATCATTCCCACTATGTCTTTCATACTCGTATATTCTTTTTTATGAAACAAAATCGGAGATAGTGTATAAACTAAGAAGCAGACTAGCAGATATATGATGAAATAGAAGCGAGATTTTTGTCTCATACTATCAACTCCCCTGTAATATGATTCTATTCAAATTGTTGTGATTCCTTTCTTTCGTTTAGGCTAAACATAAAATATAGTAAAATTAAGGAAAAGATGCTCTTTGGAAAGTAAGAACCCTTCTGAATAATATTCGAAAGACCATACACCAAATATGCAATGTTACATATTTGGTGTATAGTCTTTCTTGCTATAATAATATCCATATAGATTGTATTTTAAATAAAAAAGGATTATATGCAATGAATCAAATTTTAGAGGATGCAAAACAACTATTACATCATGAAGAAAATATTTTATCCACTTTAAGATGTTCACTTACTGGCTATATTATTACACATAATGTCCCTCGTTCCGGAGTGTTACTTGCCACTAATAGGAGGGTTATTTTTTATGGACAATCATTCAAATGTTGTAAAAATGCATTGATTGTGGAATTTGAATATAAAAAAATTCTATCCATAGAGACGAAAAGAACATTCTTTGATAAAAAACTAATATTTTACTATGAAGACGAATATATAACGGTGGGACAAATTTCAAGCTCGAATATTGAGGGGTTTTTAAATGTAATACAGCGAAAAAGAATTCAATAAAGTGAAACTTTAATCCGTGGGGGATTTTGTTCATCCCCCACGGATTATTAGCCCACACCAATTGGGATTTTACGGAATAAAATACTTTTCATCTAAAAGAGAAGTACAGTTCACCTTTCTTACAACTGTATTTCTCTTTCATTTTTACTTCTCTCATCCACACTTCTCTTAATTTACTTATCACTCTCATTCCTGTAACCTATTATTCAAATTGAAAAATTTTATATGGAAAATTATGTTACAATTAACTTATACATATTTTGGAGGGAAAATAGTGAAAAAAGCTATTATAGTATTAAGCATCCTATATCTTATTTTAACCGTACATACGGGAGCTGTTCTTTTAGGAAAAGAAGATTATAGAGGTGCTATCAATACATTAAAAGAAACGAAGGAGGTCTCTTCATTTCAATCTGCAAAAGACGGTGTGATTTTATTAAAAGGAACATTAACTACCGCGCAACCTATTACAGAGGAAAAACTTCAAAATAAAGAATTTGCACTTCTTGAAATTAATACATATAAACGGCGAAAGGCAAATTGGAAAAACATTGATACCGAGCAGCATATCTCAAAGCAGCTCTTACTAAACAATGAAGCTCTTCCTGCATTAAAAGAAATCCGCTTCTCAATGGAACCAATTACACTGTCAGGAAAAGATATTTCCGCCGAAGATTACTCACTAAAAAAGGATGATACTCAATTAACAATTAAAGGTAAAGGATACCGATACACCGGAATAGAAAACAAATCAGACGTTCTTATTTTTGGCATAAAAAAAGGTGATACGTTTGAAGGTTATAGCGGCTCTGAAATTCTAATAGGAAAAACAAAAGAGGACATTGCCAGCAACATGAAACTATATACTTTTGCTGAAAGATATGGTCCATTTGTTTGGATTGTAGCTACAATTATTCTTATAAGTATTGTTATATACTTGTTCCGTAAAAATAGAAAAACAAATGAACTTTCTCAGCCAATAAAACAAAACCATTAAAAAAGGCACCATTTCGGTGCCTTTTTTATATTTCTTATTTATGCTTCAACCGATTGATTTTCAGCAATATTTTTAAATTGTCGTTTGTGCATCCAAGTTAATGAAGCGATTGTTCCAAGTGATAATACAACGATAAAGATCATTAATATCCCTACGTTTTGCCACATAAAGTTAAAGTCTCCACTTGATACGACTGCTTTCAATCCTGATACAGAGTATGTCATCGGTAACCAAGCATTGAATGGTTGTAAAAACTTCGGAATCAATTCTAGTGGGAATGTCCCAGCACTTGTTGTAAGCTGAATAATTAATGTGATGATGGCGATGAAACGCCCTGCATCACCGAATGCTGTTACTAAACATTGAATTAATGAAATAAACGCTAAACTCGTAACAATACTAAAGAGTATGAAGTATGGAATACTTTGTACTTCTACACCTAACCAGAATAGTAATATGACATCTGCTACTATTGCTTGAATAATACCGACTGATAGTAAAACACCAAACTTACTAATAAACCAACTAAATCCTGATTTTGGAACGCCAACTGTATCACGTAATGGATATACGATTGATAATAGTAATGCCCCAACAAATAAACCGAGTGATAAGAAATACGGTGTAAATCCAGTTCCGTAGTTTGGAACTTCCGCCATTTTCTCCGTCTTCACTTTTACAGGACTTGCAAACATATCATACGTTTTATCCGTTCCTTTTACTTCTCCTGTTTTTTCTGCACCTTCACCAAGTTTCTCAGCCAGTGTACCTGAACCATCATTTACTTTCACAAGTCCATCTGTCACTTTTCCGGATCCGTCTGTTAGTTTATTTACTCCGTCGATTAGCTGGGTTGAGCCAGTGGACATTTTATTTAGGCCACCATTTAGAGTACCTAAGCCAGTTGTTACTTGACTTGAGCCATCTGCTAATTTTGTTACTCCTACAGATAATGTGCCTAAACCGCCGGTTACTTGGCTTGAGCCGTCCGCTAATTGATTTATTCCACCTGCCATTTGGTTTGCTCCTACAGATAATGTACCTAACCCTTCTGTTACCTTTCCAGATCCATCTAATAATTGATTTATCCCATCAATTAATTGCCCTGATCCGTTTTTTAATTTATCTGCACCTACTTTAGCATTACCTAATCCTTCACCTAATCCATGAAACTTACTTACAAATTCGTTTTGCGCATTCGTTAATTTCTTAATACCACTCGTTAAATTTTCCACCTCTTCTGGATTCGGTATTTTGCTTTGCATTCCACTTGTCTTTTCACTGATTTCACCTTTTAATTGTTTTACTTCTTCATTTAATTTGCTCGTTCCGCCTGCTACTCCGGCAGCTTTCTGTTGAACTGTCGCCGTACTTTTTACCGCATTTGTTATAAATGGCTGTAACTGCTCTTGGTATTCTTTCGGTAAACTTTCAATTTGCTTTTGTAAATTCGCTACCTCTTGCGCTGCATTTTTTGCATCTCCTGCTGTTGATTGCGTAAGTTCATTTAACTGATTTACATTCTCTCCAGCTCCATCTATTTTCTCATTTACTGTATTTAATATAGAAGGAACTTTCGACTGCATTTCCCCTAATCCTGCAACAGAGTTTTGTACTTTATTATTTAACTCCTGCAAACCCTTTTGAATCTCTTGAGAACCTTTTTCTAATTGACTTTGTCCCTCAACAAGTTTTTCCATACCATTTGATAGTTCAGTTGTTCCTTTTTTTAATTCACCTGTTTTACTTTCCAATGTATTCAAACCGTTAGTTACTTTCTCAGATCCACTTCGTAATTCGCCAATTCCTTTTTGCATTTCATCCGTTTTTCCATTTAACGTATTTAAACCATCTGTTACTTTTCCAGATCCATCTTGTAATTTCCCTATACCCGTTTTGCTATTTAACGTATTTAAACCTGTTGTTACTTTTCCGGATCCATCTACTAATGTATTAGATCCATCTGCTAATTTCTGAACTCCATCTTTCATCTCCCCAGATTTCCCTTGAAGTGTATACAGTCCATCCGTCACTTTACTTGATCCATCATGCAACTCACTAGCTCCGTCATGTAACTTATTTGCTCCGTCCGCTCCATCTGCTAATCCTTTTGAGACGTCTTTAATGGAATCAAACATTTTCTCTGCATATGTTTTCGTTAATGTGCTTGATACTTCACCTTTAATTTTTTCAATTGCTGTTCCGCCAATTTGTGAAGATAAGAAGTTTAAACTTTCATTTGGAATATATTCTAAGTTTAATGGTTTCGGATCGTCTTTTAATAACGTTGTAGCGTTACTTGAGAAGTCATCTGGAATACGTACTAACATGTAATACTTTCTGCCTTCCATTCCTTTTTTCGCTTCTTTTTCACTTACAAACTCCCATTTAAAACTTTTATTATCTTTTAAATTATCAACGAGCCCTTTCCCGACTTCAATCGGTTTCCCATCAAATACGGCACCTTTATCTAAATTGACTACCGCAACTGGTAAGTCATCTAGCTGTTCATACGGATCCCAAAAGGCCCATAAAAACATACCAGCATATAAAATTGGTACGAATAAAACCGCAATAATTGGAATTAATATCTTTTTATTTTTTATAATTTCAATGAACTCTTTACGAAGTAGCTGATTTCTTTTCATAATTTCTCCCCCTTTTCGAATGACCAAAACGTTCATTTAGTCATTTTTACCCAAATAAAAAGGCTATACCTGTTCATACATATGCCTTATCCCCGAATTTATACTATGCAACTGTTCCTTAATATGAAATTAATATTTCTATTATCCCTCCTAAATTAAACATATGACCATTTTGTTCATATGGTCATTTTTTATAATAATAAAAGGATTATCTTAATTTGACAATCCTTTTAGTAAATAAAGTTCGAATAATTCCGATATTTTTTCTTTTTCTAACGGTTCATGATTTTTTTCCCAATCAAAAATAAGCGATACGTATAGGCGAAGCATAATAAACGCTGTAATTTCTGGATCACATTTGCTAATTTCACCCTTTTCAATCGCAATTTCTAAATACGATTGAATAACAGAAACGATTTCCACATCTACTTGTTGCATCACTTCTTGTACTTCTTTCGTTCCCATATCGCGCTCTTCTTGAATTAATTTAATCATGAGCTGATGTTCTTTTCTAAATTCTAATATGCTATATAATGCTCTATGTACATTTTCAAAAAATGAAATATCTGAACGAATTGCATTTGCTGCAACTTGCTTCATTTCTGTAATTAAATTAGAGATAATTTCACCAAATAGTTCTTCTTTATTTTTGAAAAAAGTATAAATTGTTCCTTTTCCTACATTCGCTAACTTCGCAACTTGATCCATCGTTGTTGCTTTATAACCGAACGCTGAAAAAGACTTTGTTGCAGCTTCAATAATAGAACGTTTTCGATCTATCGCCACATCGTCACCTCCAAAAATGACCAATTGGATAATATAGTCAATCAGTACATCTTTGATATTACCACACGCTTACATTCTATACAAGTTCTCTTTTTAGTTATTCCCAGTATAAAAACATTCCAGTCAAGTTATATCATACTGTCCATAGTGTATCAAAAATTATACTTGTATGGAAAGCTAGAATATATTCATAATAATTGCTGGCTAGATTACACTAGGAATCTAATTAAATAGACAGTGTTCTTAAAACCAAAAGTTTAAGAACACTGTCTTTTATTTTGACATAGAAAGTAATATTTTCTCCATCTCTTTCTTAGTTAGCTCATCATCGATTATCTCTTCGTATATCTTTGTACCTCTTGTAAAAATATCATTCACTATAACAATTTGATACTCACTATTCTTACCTTGTGCTGGTACAAACATTTTGACACCTTTTAACTTACCCTCTCCATGAGAAGATTTATTATAGACCATTCCTTTCCCGTCTAAACTATAACTTTCTAAATTATCTTCTCCAGGCATCATGTAGTGTAGTGGATCCTTATTACCACCTACATACATCCTTGACTGATAAATTGTAAAACCATATTTCCCTTTTGTATATTCTGATTTAATAACTAATTCTACATCTCTTCCAAAATATGAGTCAGCCCATTCTCTTTTTAACTCATAACCTTCAGTTAGATAAGTCGGCTGCTTAATTTGAAATGGTACATGATCTTTCGCTTCTTCCACAGTATATGTTAAAGACTTCTCCACCTTATCTCCAAGCGGTTTTAATTTCTTCTGAATAGTAGCTAGTCTTTCTTGATCAGCTTTCTTCAAGCGTTCAGGTTTATATTCCTTTGTATCTCCATCATAATTCTCAGGCACATTTTTCTTAACCATTGCTTTTTTACGAATTTCTTGCGATTCCTTAAATAATTGAACATACTGCTCAAATTCTTCTTTTGTAAAATTCTTTTCTGCCAAATACAAAAAATCTGTATTCCTTTTATATGACTTTATTGACATACCCCATTCTCTACTTGCATTCTCCGGTGTACCTAATACTGTTTCTATCGCTTTTTCAAAAGCCGCTTTAGATTGCTTTTTTTCTACAACCTTTTCTTTCTGTCTTTCATCCCCCTCAGTTATCCTTGCATTTAATAAAAATCCGCCTGCTATAGCTGCTATAGCAATGATTCCAAGTAAAGAAAGACGATACGATTTCTTTTGGAACTTTTTAATCATAACGATTCTCCTTTTCAGTGTTCGTTTATTTCTACTTAAATTTGCTAGGCTTGGTGCTTGATAGGAATAATGTTCTAAAAGAGTAATAATTGTATGACCGTATGCAATTTGCTCCTCTTTATCTATAAAAGTAAGCGCATATGCATCACAGGCTAATTCTTGATCTTCTCGCATACAGAAATAGGCGTACCAAAGAATCGGATTGAACCAATTTAATAGGAGCAAACTGTACATAATCCAATTTACAGCTACGTCGTTTCTCTTAATATGAGCTAACTCATGGTAAAAGACATATTGTAATTGTTGCTCATTTAATACTTTCATATGTTTTTTTGATAGTAATACTTTCGGACGAAAGAAACTGAAAACAGTTGGGCTCGCAATCTTTCCTGCTAGACGTAATGAAACTGCCTTCTTCATTTTCATAGACTGCTTACAGCGATTAAACACTGTAATGACCTGTTCATCCGTAATATCCGCTTGTTTCTTTATGTAAGAATATAAACGTCTATTTGTAATAAACGTTATGACTGCTAATACGATTACCCCAGCTAGCCAAACATATAGAGCAAGTTTGTATAAAGAAAATGTAGTCTGTTTTTCCGCACTCGCGTTTACTTCAGGTTCACCATTTTTTGTCACAGTTTCAGAATTTGATTCCAATTCCACTGTATGATTGGTTTCTATGTTCACTATACTCTCAGTAGACGGCATATTTTTTGGAATAACTTCCGATACACTAGAACTATAGGAAAGTAGCGAATAAATACTATACGAACTATCCGGTGACCATGGCAGAAGAAGTCTTATCATTAGTACGATCCACAGCATATATTGCCATCTCGGCGTTAACTTATTTCTAAATAGAACTTTTATACATAAAATAAATCCGACTAATATACTAGCCATAAGTGACGTTTCTATAAGCCAATCAAAAAAATGAGGAAGGTATAGATTTATAATCATGTCTATCATTTTTATCTATCCTTCCTCTTATTCTCCTCGGTCTTTTCATCTAAAATGCGTTTCAGTTCGTTAATATCTTCTGAAGACAATTTTTCTTCTTTTAAGAAATTGACAAGTAACGGTTTAAATGCAGCACCGCAAAAACGCTGTAGCAAAGATTTCGTTTCTACTTGTAAATAATTATCTTGTGATACTAGCGGAAAATAAGCATACATGCGCCCTTTATCTTGATGGTAAGAAACGGCTTCCTTTTGTACTAAGCGGTTAATTAATGTACGGATGGTTTTCGGTTTCCAGTCCATTGTATCTTCCAGTTCTTCTATAATTTCATTCGCTGTTTGTGGAGAATTCGACCACAACACTTTCATAATTTCTAATTCTGCTTCAGATATTTTAGGTAATTTATTTGTCATATTGTTTTCCATCCCTCGTATTACATTTGTAATCTACTTTTAAGATTACAAATGTAATACTTAATTGTCAACCATATTTTAGAAAAAATAACTTTTGTAAGTCTTGTATTGAAACCTTACCTGACAACACTTAAATTTCTCTTTTTCTAATAAACAAATAAAAAAACAAGAAAATCCTTACATTTAATAGTAATATAGAAAGTAGACAGATTTATAAAAATAGTGGAGGCTTTTTCAGTCATGATGCGTGCGCTTCGTTTAAATATAAGGCAAGCTTTTTGTAATCGTGTTTCTTTAATTATTATGTTTAGTGGATTAGCTCTTATTTCTATTTATCATTATTATTATGTAATTCGTTATTTAGGAGACGCTGCGAATGGACCTATATCAACGGATATTAAATGGATTGGATTTCGTGGCAATGAAATGGATGTTTATTTGTTATTAATGCCAGTTATTGCGAGCCTTCCCTTTAGTACAAGTTACAACTCGGATAAATCAGATGGTTTTAAACCGTTTGTCAGTAAAGAAATTTCTATATTTCCTTATTCAGTAATGAAATATATCGTTACATTTTTTTGCGGAGGAACTCTTTATACGTTTCCATTCATCTTATCATTATTATTTTGCAAATTAACCATTCCAGACGGAGAACCGACGGCTGGTTCAGGCATTATAAATGATAACGGGATGTTCGCAAACTTATATTACGATACTCCCATCACTTACATTACTGTATATATCGGAATTAATTTTTTATTTGCAGGTTTAATGGCTCTTTTAGGACTTGCTGCATCTGCATGGTCACAAAAAGATTATATGGCGCTTCTATTTCCATTTGCAACTACCGCCATTCCTTACATCCTGCTAAATACGATATTCCCTACAATAGGCGGGGCACCTATTCATTTATATGATCCAAAGCAACCGTTACATGGCATGTCACCGTACATATTAACGATGCAATGTACCTTCTTCTTCTTCGTTAGCCTATGTATGTATATAAAAGGCGTACAGCGTGATAGAAAAAGGTACAAAAGAAGACTACAAAGAAGAGATCGATGTAGAAAAGCGTTTCAAGCATAAAAACCTAATTTCCTCATGTCTTCTTGGAAATTAGGTTTTTTTATTCATTTACGGCGTACCAGCCAATCCCCACAAAATAACAACAGCCGCAAAATAAATGGCTTTAATAGCTACCACTAAACATAATGTAATAATTGCATATTTACTTAATTCTCTTCTTGCACCGATTAAAGTAAAAATAACCGCCAAACTAAACGTTATATAGGAAGTTGCGGTATTTATTAAGTAATACATACTATCTAGATTCTGTGTAAGCCCTGTTATATCAGCTACAAACTGAAGCATGACGATCGTACTAAAAAAATTGCAAGCTGATTCATTGATTTTCCGTTTATTCGGGCTACCATATGTCTACACCTCCCCTGCACTAAAGAATGAATATTCAATCTATTTTATCGTAAGAATTCCTAATAATGTAAAAGAACGCTTAATATATTTCTAAGCGTTCTTTCTCGACTATTTAAGAAGCTTTCTTCAAATCAATTTGAACAAGTACTGGATCGTGGTCACTTACACGTCCATGTTCTTTCATAATGTTTGAGTTTAAGTGTACTGGGTCTACAATTGTGTGCGGTGCGATGTTATTTGTTACTAAAATATGATCTAGCACTTGTGCGTTACCTTCATGAATGTACGTATAGCGGTTCTCTTTCGGCACTGTGTTTAACATGTCTTTTAATATCGTTCCCTCTAGTGCTTCTAAAGGTTTAGAGAATTCAAAGTCATTCATATCACCTAATACAACAACTGGTGCATTTGTATTCTTTTCTTGAATACCTTGTACGAAATGATTCACTTCTTGTGCTAGTTGAACTCGTTTTTCTTCACTCTTTAATACTAGCGGCTGCACTTTTCCAAATGGCGTTGCATCTCCTAGTTTTGAGTTTAAGTGATTTGAAATGACAACAACGTTTTGTCCTTGGAATGTAAATTCTGCAGCTAACGGTTTACGTGTACTTTCAAATAAAGGATTTTCGTCTCCAATACGAACTACATTTTTATCTAGTAACTTCGGTACTGTCGCTAATTTCACACGAGATGGGTTATAGAAGAAACCGACGCGAATATTCGCTCCAGGTGCCCCGCCGTCTTGATTGTTGTTCGGCGCAATTTCTACATACTCATACTTCGGTCCACGAATTTCTAATACAGCATCAATGATACGTTTTGCGCTTAAAGATGCATCAGTCGTACCGTCATTGATTGCTCCATTATTATCTTGCATCTCTTGTACACCGATAATATCAGGCATTTTTAAATTATATTTAATAGAATAAGCTAACGCTTTCACTTTTTCATCTGTTGTTTCTTTTTTGTTCGCTGAGAAGTTTTCAATGTTATATGTAGCAACTGTTAACTTATCAAGACGCGGCTGAATATTTGCCCCTACTTGCTTAAATCCGCCGTCCACTACAGATGGTAATTCCGTTACTGGCGAAATGCGGAACGAACCGTAGTCATATCCTACTACGCCTGTTATATCTCCAGTGAACGTATCGCCTACTTTCGCGACATAATCACGAGGTACTTTTACAGAAAGGCGCTCTGGATTTAATTGCTCTTTATCTAATAAAGGTGTACCATACTTCGTTACTACTTTATCTCCGCCATTTTTTACTGTTACATATAAATTACCGTTTTTCTGCGGAGCGATAATTTTTGGTGTTGGCATCGTAACGCGCATACCTTCTACACTTTCATAAAAGTCGATTGCATCTTCATTTGGATCAAATAGACCAAATGCATCATTATCGATAATTTGATCAGGGATTTTCACACCGTTTTCTCCTAATACAATCGGCGCTGGTAAAGGTTGATCTTTTGCGATTACAGCAACGCGACTCGCCTTAATTTCCGTCGTCGTTAAGTCTGTTTCAAATCGCTCTGCATATCCAGGTCCAACATATTCTTCTACTTCTCCATCAACTTGGACAAGATCTCCCACTGCTACATTCGCATCTTTTTTGTATACGTAAATACCTTCAGAAGTAGCTGGATCATTATCCGGCTGATTATCTTCTATATAAAAACCATTTTTATCAAGCGCTGTGACAACGCCTTCCACATTGTTTACTTTCTTCCCATTGTAAGGAGAAATATGTGATTTCCCTTGAATATCATGAATACGAACTGGTTCATTTGTTACGATTATAAATGAAAATGTCGAAACTGCTGAAGAAGTAAGCCCTTCTTTTTCAGCGATTGCTTTCACTACACTATTTTCATTCACTACAATTTGTCCGTTATAACGAACATTTTTATTTGTAGGATTAGAGCCATCTAACGTATAGTAGATTGTTGCTCCTTCTGTATTCGTTGTTAATGTTACTGCTGTTCCTTTTGCAACTTCCCCACCATTTGGTGATGCCACTACATCGCTAACGCGGTTTTGTTCTTCTCCTTGAAACTTATGAGCTGTTACTGATTTTAAACCTGGGCTACCGAAATATAACTCAAGCGTCCCTGTCAACCTAACTTTCTTCCCGATATTTTCAGGATGGTCTTTCACATTTACTGCCGATCTCACATCGCCTTTTGGCAATTGAACAGGCATGATTTTGTCTGGATTCGTTTCGTTTGGCGAATCGGCAATTGCCACGTTTGTGTCGTCAAACTTAGCCGGATCTTTCGTGTATTTAGAAGGACTTTGCGTATACCCAACGATATATCCTTCCACTATCCCCTTCGTTTTCCCTTGCTGCTTAAATACTTGAATTGCTTTTTCTACTGACATAGAAGTAGTTTCTTCCGCCTGCGCTAAAGTTCCAGTAAATGAAAGCAATAACATCAATGATAAAAAGACACTTAATAATTTCTTCACAGCCATTTCCCTCTCCCTATTTCATATTTTCTCAACATTTCTATCATATCAAATGATTCGTTATATAGAACTATATTTCGACAAGTTTTACACAAAATTTATTTAATTTACAAGTTTTCAAACTATAATACAAAATAACTTATATAGCTTTATTGACTAAAGGTATTTTATCCAATAAACAAAACGCCTTCAATATAATTGAAGGCGTTTTGTTTGAAATATTTTAATGTGCGACTAATTTAGTCTCCATTACTTTCTCTAAATGAAATAACACACGTTTCGCCGCTAACTCACCTTGCTCAATACAAGCCGGAAGACCAGAACCAGCATAAGAACTACCTGCCAAATACACACCTGGCAATTCTTCCTCCATAAATGTTGTGAGCTTCTTCATTCGCTCTTTATGGCCTACTGTATATTGAGGCATTGCTTCTTTCCAGCGGCTTACAATTGTAAACTCTGGATCCTCTGTAATATCCATTGTCTTTTGTAAGTCCTCTAATACGAGCTGTACAATTTCTTCGTCAGTTTGTTCAACAATCGCTTCATCACCTGGGCGTCCGACGTAACAGCGAAGAAGCGTTTTTCCTTCTGGCGTTGTATGTGGCCATTTTTTATGTGTCCACGTACACGCTGTAATTGTATAATCACTATTTCTTGATACGACAAATCCGGTACCATCAATATCACGCTGAATTGCAGACTTTGGGAAAGCAAGTGCCACGTTTGCAACTGATGTAGACGGAATGTTACGGAAGAAACGAAACTGCTTATACTGCGCAAACATAGATGGCAATACTTTATGCGGCGTCGCAACTACAATCGCGTCTGCTTCCATTTCTTTTCCGTTACTAAGCGTAATCGTATAACTATCACCAAGTTTTGCAACCTTTTCGATACGAGTTCCCTTCATTACCATATCATTAGGAATCTTCGTTTCAAGAGATTCTACTATAGATTCTAAACCGGTTTTCACAGTTTTAAAGATTCCTTTTTTCAATTCAGCCTTCTCTTGCTTTGGAGCGAGCGTACGCATACCGAGTGAAATACTACGGTGCTCCTGTTCAATTTGATAAATTTGAGGGAATGTTGACATTAAACTCATTTCATCAATATCCCCTGCATAAATACCAGATAATAATGGCTCAATTAAATTTTCAACGACTTCATTTCCAAGGCGATGCCTGAAAAACTGCCCGAGTGATTGATCAGAAACTGGTTTTGATCTAGGCATTAATAAGTCAAAACCAGCTCTTAGTTTACCAATTGGGGAGAACAATCCGGAAAATAGAAACGGCGTAATTTGCGTTGGAATTCCCATCATTGAACCGCTCGGCATTTTATGTAACCGATTGTTTACGAGAACGAACGATTGACCGGCCTTATTATTTACAAGTTCAGCATCAAGTCCTAATTCTTTCACTAATTTAGCTGCGCTCTCTTTTCTTGCTAAGAAAGAATCAGGACCGCGTTCAATTGTAAATCCATCTTTTTGAACGGTTTGAATTTTCCCGCCAAGTTTACCAGACGCTTCTATAAGCAATGCATCTATCGGCAAGTTTTTTTCACGAATTTCTTTTTGTAAGTTATACATTGTTGTTAATCCTGTGATGCCACCGCCGATGATCACAACTTTTTTCCTCAAGTAAGCTCCCCCTTTCTACTTACATTACAGATTCTTTTTTCTTTAATACTACATCTGCTAAACAGTCGATAAATGCGTCCGACGCGTTAGGCATTTCGGGACGATAATATTTCGCGCCAATTTCATCTGTTACAACTTTACACTCAAAGTCATTGTCATATAAAACTTCTAAATGTTCCGCAACAAATCCAACTGGTGCATATACGAATGAATTGTAGCCGTATTTTTCATTTAGTTCTCTCGTTAAATCTTGTACATCTGGACCAATCCAAGGATCTGGTGTATTTCCGGCACTTTGCCAGCCAACTGCATAATTTGCTACTTCAGCACCACGTGCAATATAGTCAGCTGTTTCGTTTAATTGATCCGGGTATGGATCGCCGAGTGCGATAATTTTTTCTGGTAAGCTATGTGCAGATACGATTAACACTGCTTTTTCACGTTCTGCTTCTGACATACCGTTATATATACCTTTCACTGCATCGACCCAATACTGAATAAATTTCGGTTCTTTATACCAGCTATCGATGCCGTGAATTGTTAAGTTTCCAAGTTTTTCTGCTTCTTCTTGCGCTCGTCCTACATAAGACTTCACGCTAAAAGTAGAATAGTGAGGGGCAAGAACGAGTGCAATTGCATCTTCTATTCCATCTTCATGCATAGCTTGTACTGCATCTTCAATGAACGGTTCAATATGTTTTAAACCAAGATACATGTGGTACTCTACTTCATCTTGTATTTCATTTAAACGCGTTTCTAACTTTTTAGCTTGCTCTAATGTAATAGTAGCTAAAGGAGAAATACCACCAATTGCACGGTAACGCCCTGTTAAATCTTCTAGCATTTCAGGACTTGGCTTTCTTCCTCTGCGAATATGTGTATAGTAACGTTCAATATCTTCTTCTTTATATGGCGTTCCGTATGCCATTACAAGCAAACCAATTTTCTTTTTCATACAGACAATCTCCTTTACTTCGCTAACTGTTCTTTAGAGTACTCATGAATAAATGTAGTTAAGCGTTTTAATGTATCTGGATTTACTTCTGGGAATACGCCGTGACCTAAGTTAAAGATATAACCTGGCTGCTTCATCCCTTGATCTAAAATACCTTTTACATGTTCTTCAATAACAGGCCAAGGTGCTAATAAGAATGAAGGATCCATATTTCCTTGTACCGCCTTGTGAACACCACGTGCGCGTGCTTCTTCAATCGGTAAGCGCCAATCTAAACCTACTACATCAAGCGGTAAGTCGTGCCATTCATTCACTAAATGTGCAGCACCTACGCCGTGCATAATCATTGGAACACCCACCTTACGAACTTCTGCAAAAATACGCTCCATCGCTGGTTTAATAAATATACGGTAATCCGCTACATTTACTGCTCCAACCCAAGAATCGAAAATTTGAACCGCTTTTACTCCTGCGTTAATTTGCGCTTTTAAATATGTAATAACCATATCTGCTAGCTTATCCATTAATGCGAACCAAGCTTTCGGCTCTGCATACATAAACGCTTTCGTATTATGATAGTTACGAGAAGGACCGCCTTCAATCATATAGCTCGCTAACGTAAATGGAGCTCCTGAAAAACCGATTAACGGTACATCTAACATTTCTGTCGTTAATAAACGAATTGTATCTAGTATGTAAGGTACGTCATCTTCTGGATTGATTTTCCCTAATTTTTCTACGTCTTGTAAAGAACGGATTGGATTATCGATAACTGGACCAATGCCAGATTTAATTTCCACATCAACACCAATTGCAGGTAGTGGTGACATAATATCTTTATAAAGAATTGCTGCGTCTACGTTATATTGATCAACTGGCAACTTTGTAACGTAAGCGCACAACTCTGGATTATGTGTAATTTCAAATAAAGAATATTTCTCTTTTATCTTTCTATATTCCGGCTGTGAACGACCTGCTTGACGCATATACCATGCTGGTACATACTCTGTACGTTCCCCCCTACATGCTTTTAAAAATGTCTCATTTATAGTTCTTACCAAGACCCTAGCTCCCTTCCTTACCAATGCTTTTTCTTTAAATATGCTCTATTCCGATATTTATCTTTTTTTACTATACAGCTTGTAAAAACAAAATGCATAACATTATGTACGTTGTTCATTAAATTGACACAAACGTTCGTAAAAACGTTTACTATTTTCACAACATTCTTATTATAGCACAGAGAAAAACTACGGTTTAGCTACTTTTGACTTTTCTCCTTCACGGTTCGTTTGTGTGTTATATGGCACAACGTAAAAACTTGGTTTTGAGAATATATTAATAAACTTTTCCTCATATTTCCCTGTTCCTTTTGCCGTTCCAACGTGAGTATGAATTCCTTTTTCAACTTTATAAATCCGGTACATAATTCGCTCATCAGGAAGCGGCGTCCAGCTTAGTTTCATTGCAAATAAACCGAAAGGACTAAATGCTAGTTTTGCTTCCACGTTTTGAATCTTATCTAAACGAATTGGCAGTCCAATTGTTTCAACACCTTTTGGCCTATGAAAACTCGCTTTATCTTGTATATTTGCTTTCGTTAAAATCTTTTTAAATAACATCGTTGCAGATGCATTTCCATCTTGTAATTGATGCTCTTTATCGGTGCGGTCATAGCCAATCCAAACTGCACCTACTAAATTCGGTGTATATCCAACGAACCACATATCACGCGCACCATTGTCATCATTCGGCAGTGAAGTTGTGCCTGTTTTTCCAGCTAAAGCTCCATTATATACGCCAGCTTTCGCCGTACCTTCTTTCACAACTCCTTCAAGCATCTTTGTCATATACCATGCCGTTTGCTTCGAAAAGACTTTCGTTTCAGCTTTTGATGATTCTCCAATGACTGCTCCGTGTCTATTTAATACTTTATCGATAACGTGCGGTTCGATAATATTCCCGTTTGCTAAAAAAGATCGGTACATTTTGACAAGATCAAATGGAGACACACCATTTTTTAGCCCGCCAAGTGCTGTGCTTAAACCTGAGTCCGCAATATGAACATTCCCTTTCTCTAAATATTGCTTTCCCTCATCTACCCCTAATTCATTTAATAAAGATACAGCTGGCACATTTGCTGATTCTAATACCGCATCGTACATCGTCATCTCTTTCGTATACTCATGATTATAATTTCGAGGTTCATAACCTTCAAACGAACTCTTTTCATTCGTTAATAAAGAATATGGATTATATTTCTTCGTCTCAAGTGCAGGTCCATATACGATAAGCGGCTTTAAAACAGAACCAGGCTGCCGCTTTGCAAAAACGCGATTAAGCCCTCTCGGAACATACTCTCTTCCGCCAATCGCGGCTTTAATTCCGCCAGTCTGATTATCCATTAATAAAAATGCACCTTGCGCCCCGTTTTCTTTACCAGGGAAATTTCTCGCATCTTGAAACTGGTTATATGCTACCTTTTGAACTTTTTCATCCATCGGTACGACAAACGTATATCCTCCGCGCAGTACTTCTTGATGCGATAAACCATATAAACGCGCCGCTTCATCTATAACCATATCGATATACGGCATATATGCGAGTTCACGTTCATCTGAATTTTTATAAAGAGCGATTGTTTTCCCTTGGTAACGAACACTATCTTCCGCTGTTAAATAGCCTTGTTTATGCATAAGTGACAAAACAAGATCACGGCGCCCTTTACTCTTTTCTAGGGATAAGTACGGTGAATAGCCATTTGGTGCTTTCGGAAGCCCTGCAAGCATAGCTCCCTCTTCCACTGTTAAATCTTCTACATTTTTATTAAAATACAACTTTGCTGCCGCTTGAATACCATATGCCCCATGACCGAAATAAATATGGTTCATATACATTTCAAGAATTTGCTGCTTCGTATATTTTTGCTCTAATTGAAGAGAAATTGCGACCTCTTTCAATTTACGCGTAAATGTTTTTTCGCGAGTTAAAAAGACATTTTTAGCTAGTTGCTGCGTAATCGTACTACCGCCTTCTACCTTCTCTCCAGCTAACGCGTCTTTATAAAGCGCCCGAAATATAGAAGGGTAATCAATTCCTTGATGCTCATAAAAACGAGAATCTTCCACAGCAATAAATGCTTGCTGCACGTACTTTGGAATTTCTTCAATCGGCACGAGCTCTCTATTTTCTACATATAACTTCGTAATTTCTTTTCCTTTCTGGTCAACGATACGTGATGAAGAGTGGAAAACAAGCTGCTTTTCATCCATCATATAGCCACCAGTTAACACAATAAGTTTATAGAGTACAATCGCTACTACGAACGTTGCTACTCCGCCTAATAAAGTCCACTTTGCTTTCTTCATACATCGGCCTTCTTTCCAAATGATGGTACATTTATTATTTGAAAAAGAAGTATCTTTATGTATATAATCTTCGAAGTTTTTTAAGAGAATTGATATAATAGAGACAAACCATAAAGGGGGCATTAAAATGAAGGCTATTATTTCATACGAAACACCTCTAGAACAAGCACATTTCACTGCAAAAAATAACGAAAAAGATATGTTTTATAAAGAAAATACTGAAGAATCTGTAGAAGGCTCGCTTCAGTATGACGTATTAGACGCTGTTGGAGAATTTAAAGGACAACCTGGCTACATCGTTTGTAACAACATTTCTGTAACAGACGAAGGTCGCCCTGTATTTGAAAACCGTTTTAAAAACCGTGCTGGTCTAATCGAAAATGAGCCTGGCTTCCAAGCAATCCGTGTTCTTCGCCCATTAAGTAATGATACATATGTCATCTTAACGATGTGGGAAACTGAGCAAAACTTTAAAGACTGGACAGAATCACGTTCATTCGAAAACGCTCATAAAAAACGCCCTGCACAAGCAGAAGGACAAGCTCCGGCTCCGGCGCATCCACATGCAGAACAGCAAAAAAGTATTTTCTCTCGCCCGTCGTTCGTGACTACTTTTGATGTGTTAGTTTAATTTTCGGAGTTCGGAGTCGGCGGTATGCGAAATTATATCGGCGCAACTCGAAATATATCGACTTATCGACAAATGACGACACACAAAAAGGAAACACCATTACACACTGGTGTTTCCTTTTTCTTTGTACCAATTATATATGCGAAGCGCGTCTTCTTTTCGCATATGCTTCACTTCATAACCATGTCCCGCCACCGCTACAGCAGCTGTACATAACTCGTCTTTCTTTTGAAAATAAGATTGATTGTATCCGACCACTTGAATATGCCTTCTTCGCATGATCCCTGTATATTTCGCGAGACCTCGGTGCACCATTACTAACTGATTGTCTCGTATCATATATCCACCACTTTTATATCTAGCGTATGCAAGTATTGTAAATACAATACATAGCGGTATAAGAACGAACAACGCAGTATGTTGTTTAAAATATATACTCGCACCAGCGATTGGCACAGCGAGCACAGCACTTGTAATCCAGCCCATTACGACGTAACGGCGTAATGCAGCCTTCGGTAAATGAACGATTTCCTCTTCTATTTCATATGGCAACTGTAAATAGGCAAGTAGCTGCTGTACATCTTTTTTCTTCATGAAAGGATGTAACATCACTTCATTCCCTGCCGCTTCTATACTTTGAATGACTTCCACTTCGACAGAGCAATAACCGAAAGGCTGGCGGAGAATTCCTTCTTTCACAGTAATTGCTTGAATGCGGTGGAGCTTTAAGACAAACTCTTTCTTATCAAATAACCCTTGCACAATACGAATTTCATTTCCGTTTCGCTCTATTTTAAAGTTCGCATATTTTAGCGCATAACCAGCTGTCGAAACGACCCACGAAACCGCCATTAAAATCGCGGCCATAACGATTAATTCATATACACCGTTATCCATCACATACGCTTCCACTTTATTTATGAGCCATTCTGGAAGAAATTGATTAAACTCTGTGTAAATAAGAAGTAATCCAGAAAACACTAATCCGAATCTACCAGACGTAATGGAAGCTACTAAAATCTCTTTCATCGTTAACTGATAAATCGTCTTACTTTCTTCTGCCATGGGTACTTCTTCACTCGCAGCGCTTCTTTTTTTATTTAATAAGGCAATCAGTTCCTTCGCTTCATCTTCTTTAATACCAGCTAACATCACTTCCGGCTCACTGCCGCCGCCCGCTACTTCTATATTTAATTTCGTAAGCCCAAGCATTTGATAAATGACATTAGAAGATGTACTAATGTTTTGCACACGGTCTTTATTTAAATAACTTTCCTTCTTCACAAAAACACCGTGTTTAATATGTACAATATTATTTTCAACCCAGTACACTTTGAAATACCATTTTATAGCTGAGAAAATTGCCATAATAAATAATATAGCCAAAAGAACAAGATGAAAGAAATACCAAGGTTTTACTTCACCATCTGAACGAAATAAAACAAGAAAAATAAAAGGCAACAAAGTCGCAATTCGAATACCTAACAATATCGTGATTGGATGTTGCCTCTTATACATCCTCATCACTCACTTTCGCAAGCTCTCCAATTTGTCTTTTCAACTGCTCTGCTTCTTCTTTCGTTAAGCCTGGAATACTATGCGAAGTTGCCGCTGTTGAAATATGTAATTCTGCTAAATTATACTTTCTCATAATCGGCCCTTGCTCAATCGTTACGTGCTGCACACGAATCATCGGAATAAGCACGCGTTTTACAACGAACATTCCCTTTTGAATCTCAATCTCTTCTTCATTTAATCTATAACTATAATAACGTTGACGTAAATTTGGAAATACCAAATAATCAAGTGGTATGTATATAACTGCTCCTGTCACTAACAAACCAAACAACCAGCCCCACCAATTAAAATTAATCATAAAAAAGAAATACGCAATTACGACTGCTAGTATAACTGCCGCCCCAATTAAAGCGTGAATTCGCCACACTTTCAGCATATTAGAATGAATCTCCCTTTCTAACGGCTGCATCTCATCACTCCAATTATATGAATTTATTAATTATATATTAGTTGGTATATACAATTTTGTAAAATTATAGTTTTCTACATCGTATCCATTACTTCTTTAAAATTCCCTTCATTAATCGAATACACTTGAAACTGAATGTAATCTATTTCATTCGTATTAGGACGAGCAAATGGCAAAATAGTAAATTTAGAAGCAGATTTTCCTAACATATCTGTAACCATAAGAGTAACATCTATATACTCAAAATCTATACGGAATGCTACCGATTCGCCTGTAAATTCATAATCTTTAATCGCATCATAAGATTTATTCGCACTAATTAACGTCACTTTTAATAGTTGGTTTAAATTTTCTGGCTTGAAATTAATCATGGACACAACTCCTTTTCTTAATAAAACACTATGAAAATAGTGTAATCTTTTACTTTCATAGCCTCACACATTCATTATATTAAAAATAAAGCTAGTTTTTTATAATTTTTTTGATATAATTACTTACGGGAAACGGGAAGACATTTATCTTCCCTTGTGTTTTTATTTGCATCTAGTACTTTTGCTAGATGCTTTTTTTTATGCTAAACAAACTTAAAAAGGTATCCTCAAATACTTTGAGGATACCTTTTTATCGATTTAGTGTATTTCAATAATTGTACCATCTTCAAATACTTTGAATACGCCAGTAAATCCTGGTCCAGCTGCGCCTTCTATTTTATATGTCGTACGCACTCTAATTTGATAATATTTCTTTCCATTTTCTACTTGCGTATTCTCTAGTGTGTAATCATATTCTTCTTTATATTCATTTTTGATATATTCTTTAGCTTTCTCAAAAGTAAATGCATCTTGCTTCTTCTCTGTCTCTACCTTTTGATTCTTTTCCGTATCCACTTTTTGGTTCTTCTCTGTCGCTACCTTTTGATTCTTTTCTGTCTCTGCTTTTTGGTTCTTTTCTGTTACTGCCTTTTGATTCTTTTCTGCCTCTGCTTTTTGGTTCTTTTCTGTCGCTACCTTCTGATTCTTTTCTGCCTCTACCTTTTGACTCGTTACTGCATCAGTTTTTTGTGCCTTCGCTGCTGCCGTTACATTCTTTGCAGTTTTTTCCTCTTCACCAATTTTAGTGATTAATCCTACAGCTTTTTTATTATATTCTTCAAGGTTCTTGTTATCTTTTGTTTCTGAAACTAGCTTATTTAGTAACTCTTTCGCTTCTGCATAATTTTTCTTACTTATTAACTCTTCACCTTTCACCAGTTGTTCACTATACTTCTTTTTTTGTTCTAAGATAGCTAGTAATGCTGTTCGTTCTTCCTTTGCTTGTTTTATAAGCGCATTACTTCCATCCTTCACGCTCTCTACTTTTTTAAATGACTTGATCGATTCTTCTAACTTTGCTTCGTCTTTTAGCTTCACTGCTTCAATCATTACTTTCGTTTGTTCTACAAGCACTGTTGCATCTGAATCATCTTTTTTCTCATCTAATGCTCGTTCAAATGATGATAAAGCATTTTTATATTCTTTATTCGTTAACGCGGTCTTCCCTTCATCCATTGCTTTGTCAAAATCCCCATTACTACATCCAGCTAGCATTAAAAACGTAAGTCCAATTACCGTTAATAACTTTCTCATTTTCTCTCCCCCTATATATACCTAAAACAATAACATCATATGTATAAAAGTCTGTGTAGTAATTAGACTGAAAGTAAATATGTACTGTACATTTCATTTACTATCATTACTTAAAACTCCTAAATAGTTGGTAGTTGGTTTTCTTCTTCTTTTAAGACAGAAAGGAATTTTAAATAAAGCCCTTACTCAGAATCTTTACTACACACACTCTTATACACATAGAAAAATCATTTTTCGTTTATAGTTTGCTATTTCTTCAGCTTTAAATATTCTCAGCTAATTGGAATACAAACTATAATCTGTAACATACCGAAAAGCAACAGAAAACAAAACGTAACAAAAGTCACGATTCGTAACTATCTTGTAACACAAATGTAACATAAAGGTTTTAAACATACAATAGTTTTTTTTACATTATTTTCCCCCTCTACATTTTAAGATCCAATAAGATTCCAACCCTAATTTCATCTCCCACCTACTATTGGACTATCGCTCTTCAAACGCTTTAAGAACGGGACTTATTTCCTAAATCGTTAAAATTAATTACATAGATTGCTCTTTTTCAACAAAACACTACGAAAACGTATAACCTTTTCCTTCCATACCTTTACACATCAAATATATATAATAAAGCTAGTTTTTATACTTTTTTTGAAATAAGCACATTCGTGAAGCGGGAAGACATTTATCTTCCCTTTTGTTTTTTATTTGCAGCTAATTCTTTTGCTAGATGCTTTTTTATGCCAAATAAAGATAAAAAGGTATCCTCAAATACTTTGAGGATACCTTTTCACTTTTATTATCTTTGCTGTTTTCTACCTAATACGAGTAATCCAAAACTCATCATTACAAGAAGTGCTCCCATATATGGTTCCACAGGCATTTTCTGCCCTGTCTTCGGTAATTCTTTTTCAGGTTTCTCTGGATTCGTTGTTCCAGGCTTCTCTGGGTTCATTGCTCCAGGTTTTTCTGGATCTGTTATTCCAGGCTTCCCTGGATCTGTTGTTCCAGGCTTCTCTGGATCTGTTGTTTCCGGTTTTTCTGGATCTGTTGTTCCAGGCTTCTCTGGATCTGGTTTTTCCGGTTTCTCTGGATCTGGTTTTTCTGGACCTGGTGGTGCTAAATGACTCAATTCGTTTAATACTTCTAATTGAACTGAATTTATCATTCCTTTTGTGATTTCAAATGGAATTGGATTAGTTAATTTTTCATATCCTTTTGGTGCTTCTACTTCTACAAGTGTGTAGTTACCTACAGATAGATCTGAGACTTTTGCTTTTCCTTCTTTATCTGTTGTTACTCTCGCTACTACTTTACCTTTTTCATCATGAACTTCAAACACAGCTCCTGATAATATATTCTTGCTTTCAGCAGCCATTTTTGTAATTTCCACTGAACCTTTATCTAACTGTTCATTCTCTACTTTCAATGATAAAACTTTCGTCATACCTTTTGTAATTTCAAATGATACTGGTTCTGTTAACTTCTTGTAACCTGGTAAGCCTGCTTTTTCTACTAATTTGTACTTTCCTACAGATAAGTCTGAGAATTTTGCTTTTCCACTTTTATCTGTTGTTAATTCCTTTACTACTGTTCCAGCTTCATCTTGTACTTCGAAGACTACACCTTCTAATGCTTTTTGGCTCTCTTTATCTACTTTTGTAATTTCTACTGAACCTTTGTCTAATAGTTCATTCTCTACTTTCAATGATAAAACTTTCGTCATACCTTTTGTAATTTCGAATGATACTGGTTCTGTTAGTTCTTTGTAACCTGGTAAGCTTTCTTTCTCTACTAATTTGTACTTTCCTACAGATAAATCTGAAATTGTTGCTTTTCCTTCTTTATCTGTCGTTACTTCAGTTACTACTTTGCCTTGCTCATCTTGCACTTCGAAGACTACGCCTGCCAATGCTTTTTGGCTCTCTTTATCTACTTTTGTAATTTCTACATTTCCCTTGTCTAACATTTCGTTTTCTACTGTTAAAGTAAGAGATTTTGTCATGCCTTTTTCAATTTGGAAAGTAATAGGATCGACTAATTGCTTATATCCTTTTGGTGCTTTTACTTCTACCAACTTGTATGTTCCAACTGATAAATTAGTAACTTGTGCGTGTCCTTTTTTATCTGTCGTTATTTTAGCGACTACTTGTCCTGCTTCGTCTTGAATCTCAAATACTGCATCAGCTAAAGCATCTTTCGTTTCTTTGTCTACTTTTGTAATTTCTACATTTCCTGTATCCACTAATTCATTTTCTACAGTTAATTGTAATGCTGTTACTCTACCTTTTTCAATTTCGAATGA
This sequence comes from Bacillus sp. TH25, assembly GCF_016650935.1. Lineage (NCBI taxonomy): Bacteria > Bacillati > Bacillota > Bacilli > Caryophanales > Bacillaceae > Bacillus > Bacillus sp. TH25. The sequence continues at coordinate 805,354 of NZ_JAEKEU010000009.1, forward strand.
AATTGGTTTTTCTAGTGGTTTGTATCCGGCTGGTGTTTCTACCTCCACCAAATCATACTTTCCAATAGATAAATCTGAAACGTTTGCCTTTCCCTCTTTATCCGTTTTTACTTTTGTTACTACTTTCCCTTTTGAATCACGTACTTCAAATACAATACCTTCTAATGGTGCTTTACTATCTTTGTCTATTTTTGTAATTTCAACATTCCCCGTATCCACCATTTCGTTTTCTACAGTAAACGCTAGAGATTTTGTCATACCTTTTTTAATTTCAAATGGTACCGGCTTTTCTAATTTTTTGTATCCTGGTAAGCTCTCTACTTCTACCAGCTTGTACTTTCCTACAGATAAGTCTGAAACGTTTGCTTTTCCTTCCTTATCTGTTGTTACTTTTGTTACTACTTTGCCAGTTTCGTCTTGAACTTCGAAGACTACACCTGCTAACGATACCTTATTATCTTTATCTATCTTCGTTATCTCTACATTTCCCGTATCTACCATTTCATTTTCTATTTTTAATGATAGGACTGTCGTCATACCTTTTTTAATTTCGAATGATACTGGTTCTGTTAATTTTTTGTATCCTGGTAAGCCTGCTTTTTCTACTAATTTGTACTTTCCTACAGATAAGTCTGAGATTTTTGCTTTTCCCTCTTTATCTGTTTTTACTTCTGTTACTACTTTGCCTTGCTCATCTTGCACTTCAAAGACTACGCCCTCTAATGCTTTTTGGCTGTCTTTATCTACTTTTTTAATTTCTACTGAACCTTTGTCTAATAATTCATTCTCTACTTTTATTGATAAAACTTCTGTCATACCTTTTTTAATTTCGAATGATACTGGTTCTGTTAATTTTTTGTATCCTGGTAAGCTTTCTACCTCTACTAACTTATATTTTCCTACGGATAAATCTGGAATCGTTACCTTTCCTTCTTCTCCCGTAGTTACTTTTGTTACTACTTTTCCTTTTGAATCACGTACTTCAAATACAATACCTTCTAATGGTGCTTTACTATCTTTGTCTATTTTTGTAATTTCAACATTCCCCGTATCCACCATTTCGTTTTCTACAGTAAACGCTAGAGATTTTGTCATACCTTTTTTAATTTCAAATGGTACCGGCTTTTCTAATTTTTTGTATCCTGGTAAGCTCTCTACTTCTACCAGCTTGTACTTTCCTACAGATAAGTCTGAAACGTTTGCTTTTCCTTCCTTATCTGTTGTTACTTTTGTTACTACTTTGCCAGTTTCGTCTTGAACTTCGAAGACTACACCTGCTAACGATACCTTATTATCTTTATCTATCTTCGTTATCTCTACATTTCCCGTATCTACCATTTCATTTTCTATTTTTAATGATAGGACTGTCGTCATACCTTTTTTAATTTCGAATGATACTGGTTCTGTTAATTTTTTGTATCCTGGTAAGCCTGCTTTTTCTACTAATTTGTACTTTCCTACAGATAAGTCTGAGATTTTTGCTTTTCCCTCTTTATCTGTTTTTACTTCTGTTACTACTTTGCCTTGCTCATCTTGCACTTCAAAGACTACGCCCTCTAATGCTTTTTGGCTGTCTTTATCTACTTTTTTAATTTCTACTGAACCTTTGTCTAATAATTCATTCTCTACTTTTATTGATAAAACTTCTGTCATACCTTTTTTAATTTCGAATGATACTGGTTCTGTTAATTTTTTGTATCCTGGTAAGCTTTCTACCTCTACTAACTTATATTTTCCTACGGATAAATCTAGAATCGTTACCTTTCCTTCTTCTCCCGTAGTTACTTTTGTTACTACTTTTCCTTTTTCATCTTGCACTTCAAAGGTTACGCCCGCTAATGCCGCGCCACTTTCTTTGTCCACTTTTGTAATTTCTACTAAACCTTTATCTAATAGTTCATTCTCCACTTTCATTGATAAGACTTTCGTCATACCTTTTTTGATTTCGAATGATACTGGTTCTGTTAATTTTTTGTAGCCTGGTAAGCTTTCTTTCTCTACTAATTTATACTTTCCTACTGATAAATCAGTAACATTTGCTTTACCTTCTTTATCTGTTTTTACTTCTGTTACTACTTTGCCTGCTTCATCTTTTACTTCAAAGACTACGCCTGCTAATGCTTTTTGGCTGTCTTTATCTACTTTTGTAATTTCTACATTTCCCTTGTCTAACATTTCGTTTTCTACTGTTAAAGCAAGAGATTTTGTCATGCCTTTTTCAATTTTGAAAGTAATAGGATCTACTAATTGCTTATATCCTTTTGGTGCTTGTACCTCTACCAACTTGTATGTTCCAACTGATAAATTAGTAACTTGTGCGTGTCCTTTTTTATCTGTCGCCATTTTAGCAACTACTTGTCCTGCTTCATCTTGAATCTCAAATACCGCATCAGCTAAAGCATCTTTATTTTCTTTGTCTACTTTTTTAATTTCTACATTTCCTGTATCCACTAATTCGTTTTCGACAGTTAATTGTAATGCTATTACTCTACCTTTTTCAATTTCAAATGAAATTGGTTTTTCTAGCGGTTTGTATCCTGCTGGTGTTTCTACTTCTACCAACTCATACTCTCCAATAGATAAATCTGGAACATTTGCTTTTCCATCTTTATTCGTTGTTACTTTAGTAACTACTTTCCCTTTTGAATCACGTACTTCAAACACAACACCTTCTAATGGTGCTTTACTATCTTTGTCTATCTTTGTGATTTCTACATCCCCTGTATCTACCATTTCATTTTCTACAGTAAATGTTAAAGACTTCGTCATACCTTTTGTAATTTCAAATGGTACTGATTTTTCTAGTTTTTTATAACCAGGTAAACTTTCTACCTCTACTAATTCATACTTTCCTACAGGTAAATCTAAAACATTTGCTTTTCCATCTTTATCTGTCGTTACTTTTTTAACCTCATTGCCCTTCTCATCTTGGACAACAAACGTTACTCCCGCTAACGGTGCCTTATTATCTTTATCTATCTTTGTGATCTCTACATTTCCCGTATCTACCATTTCATTTTCTACTTTTAATGATAGTACCTCGGTCATGCCTTTTTTGATTTCAAATGATACTGGCTCTGTTAATTTTTTGTAGCCTGGTAAGCTTTCTTTCTCTACTAATTTGTACTTTCCTACTGATAAATCTGAGATTTTTGCTTTACCATCTTTATCTGTTTTTACTTCTCTTACTACTTTGTCTGCTTCATCTTGTACTTCGAAGACTACACCTTTTAATGCTTTTTGGCTGTCTTTATCTACTTTTGTAATTTCTACTGAACCTTTGTCTAACTGCTCATTTTCTACTTTCAATGATAGGACTGTCGTCATACCTTTTTTGATTTCGAACGATACTGGTTCTGTTAATTTTTTGTAGCCTGGTAAGCTTTCTTTCTCTACTAATTTGTACTTTCCTACTGATAAATCAGCAACATTTGCTTTACCGTCTTTATCTGTTTTTACTTCTTTTACTACTTTATCTTTTTCATCCTGCACTTCGAAGACTACGCCTTCTAATACTTTTTGGCTGTCTTTATCTACTTTTGTAATTTCCACTGAACCTTTGTCTAACTGCTCATTTTCTACTTTCAATGATAAAACTTTTGTCATGCCTTTTTTAATTTCAAATGATACTGGCTCTATTAGTTTTTTGTAACCTGGTAAGCTTTTCGTCTCTACTAATTTGTACTTTCCTACTGATAGATCTGAAACGTTTGCTTTTCCATCTTTATCCGTTGTTACTTTTCTTACTACTTCACTTTTCTCATTTTGGACTTCAAATTCGACACCCGCTAATACTGCACCGTTTTCTTTGTCCACTTTTGTAATTTCTACATTACCCTTGTCTACCATTGCATTTTCTACTTTTATTGGGAATATGCCGTCCCCTGTTACATTTACTTCGAACTCTTTTTCTTTTAATTGGTATCCTTCAGGCGCTTTCGTTTCTTTTAAAATATATTTTCCTGGTGCTAACGGTTTAGAGATTGCCTTACCATCTTTATCTGTAACAATATGTTCAACTACTACACCGTCTTTTACTATATCAAACTCTGCATTTGCTAATGGCTTTTCACCATTTTCCGAATCAATTTTCTTTAATTCAATTTGACCCTTTTGCATGGTATTTTTAATTTCAATTGTTTTTGTTTCTCCAGCTTGAAGCGTAACCTCTACCGGACTTGTTAATTTTTGATATCCCTCAGGTGCTACTTTTTCATAAACTTTATACGTCCCAGGAGCTAAAGTTTGAGGTGCTGAAAAACCTTTTTCGCCTGTTTTCAGTACTGCAACAACCTTATCCTCACTATCTCGAACTTCAAATTCGGCACCTGTTAACTCTTTAGTCGGATCCTCAGCATCTATTTTATGAATAGCTACTGTACCGTCTTTTGGAGGTTCAGGCGGCGTAACCGTTACTTCATTTGATGTTAATTTCTTATCATCAAAATGTAATTCTGCTTTATTAGGAATCTTCTTATCTACGTAAGAAGATAAGTCTGCATCAGCTTTAATTTTCGCCTTAATATTCAAGTTAATTATCTGGTCCTCATATGACTTATAGTCAAAACTCTCACCGAACGTAAATATTACTTCACTTTTTTGTTTATCTATCTTTAGTGTTCCTTTAGAAGTAATATCTTGGCCATTTTGATCATACACTTTTGCCTCTAATACTTCTAATACATCTTCTAAATCATCACTAATTACCATAGATGTGTATTTAGGAGGATCGTTTGGTATATGTGTACCAACTTGATATTGAATAGGTTGATCCATTTGCGCTAACTGCTGATTCTCTACAAGCTTACCATTCTCATCAACTATATTCTTTTCAATACTAGGTGGATTATCGTCGCCTGAACCGGTTCCTCCCCCACCACTTACGAATACTTCTCCTACTTTTTCTTCAGTTTTAATATTTTTGCCTTCTAATTTCACTGTATTTTTATGAGGCTTTGCAGCGGGATTGGTAATCTTTGTTTTATATCTTAAAATATAACCTTTTGAACTGTCTGGAAATTCAATTGTAAATCCAGTCTTCGTTGCATTGATTTTAATTTTAGATAAATCTGCTGGCTTAATATTTGTTGGTGCATAACCATCTTCAAATACAGCCTCTTCTAATACTACACTGTCTGTAATTAACTCATGCCCAGGTCCTAATGTATCTGTTAATTTAAGATCTTGCATTTCTGTTCCAGTTGCATTTACATATACAAGCCAATCAGCAATGGACGGATCTTCTTGATTATAAGAACCCCATTTCAATAGGTTATCTGTATTGGGCTGCGGCTTCGGTCTCTCTGTCGTATTACTTACACTTACTTCTTTATTTACGATTTGACCATCAACGTTAAATTCTAATGGGATTTTTTGGACACCATCATATGCTTCTAGACCAAAGTAAAATTCTACGAATAAAGAACCTTTAACGTTATTCTTTCCTTCTACATAATCACCCATAGTACACGTTAATAGACCCTTTTTCATCTCACATGTACCAACTGTTTTGCCTTCAGCATCTTTTAAAGGAAAACTCATATTCATAAGATCTTTTCTAAATTCTTTTGGCATATCAATTGTGAATTGATCTCCACTTTTTATTTGCTCTTTAGCTGACCACTTCACTTCTACTTTCATACCATCTGAAGCCTGATATGGTTCAGATGTTGTGCCATCAGTACGAGAAATATTAATCTCGTCCACTGGATTTTTTATCACAGCGGCTTGAATAACTGGAGCCCATACATTCAGCACTGAAAATAATACTAGAAAAACTAATGAAACCATTGAAATGTGCCTTTTAGTACTTTTCGTTTGCATAATTTCCTCCTAATTTTTTATATTTATATAACAAAAAAAGACCGTCCGGTTGCATCAAAAATGTGCAACCAGACGATCTTAGTAACCAATATATTACCGTAGACTCTAAGCTTTGCGGCCTATCCTTTCGAATAGTGTGCTAAAAATATTTTTTTATTCTTTTTTTGTTTCATTTTCCTCTTAAACCAAATATTACTATACCGTCTGGACGGTTATAATTCAACACCCTATAAAATTGTTATATTATTCTAATAAAAAAAATAATTCACCATCGGATTAAATAGCCAACGGTGAATTATTTTATATTATATAGTTTGTATATTCTATTTATAAGAATATTTAACAAGAGCTCGAATCACTTTTTCTCTTAATTCGGGGCTTAGTCTTCCACCCCCTAAACATTCCGAATACCATAACCCATCTGCTGCTAATCTAATAATTGTTGCACAAACTGAATCCATTTCATCATTTTCTATATTATTTTGCAGTTGCTGAAATGATTGTTGTAACGGTTCAAGTAGTTCAGGTTTTAGCATTAATGCTGCCATCATACTACTAGACAACTCTTCTGTTCTTCTCTCATTACTTAATCTTTCCTCTACAAAAGAGCGCACCCATCTGCCTTTCCTCTCTGGGTCTTCCTCTACTTTATTGTGAATAGCCCCCTCATAATCCGCTACGCCTTTAAGTATCATACCTTCTATTAAAGCTTCTTTATTTGAAAAATGATACAACAGTCCACCTTTACTTACACCCGCTTCTTTTGCTACTGCTTCTAAAGTTAACTTAGCTACGCCTTTAAATTGAACAATTTGAGAAGCGGCGGCTAAAATTTTTTGCCGTGTTATGCTTGTACTCATTCCTTTTTAAAACCCCATTTCTACTAAAATTATATAAATGCGTATCTTATTTTTAATATTGTTGAGGACTACTAAGTATTTTCTTTATACAACAAAGGCTTCACTACCTTTAAATTGTTAGTTGCTTCTTCTATTAAAAATTTCCATATCACAATATGATAACATCAAATACACAACGTTGACTATACATCTATACTTTTATATTCATTCCTAATATATCCATGAATAGGATTTACTAGTTTAGCTTTTCCTATTATTTTATCATCTTTATTGATTTTCCTTATTAGACAACTGTAATTCTTTCAGTACTAAATAAACTGCTTAACAAATTTGCTTCCAACTAACATCCTTCACATCTTCACTAGTCGGCTTTCTAACTAATCCCACACAACATTCCTCGCAAGCGCCAAACGCAATAAAATTTTTCTGCGCTTGTCTTAACAAAACTTCATTTGCTCCGCCTTCAAAGTCAGGATCGTTAAATTGAACCTCATCATCTTCCCAATAACATATGTTACAAATTTCATATGTACCTGGTGGTTCTTCTTCTAATGTTTTATCCCGCATTAACGGGCAGTAAAACTCCCACCTCAAAATTCAGCTAGAACAAAGGAGTTAGGCGGAAGATCAACTGCCCATAAATGCCCGATTGGTTCAACTAATAATCAGTGGGGAATGAACAAAATCCCCACTGATTAAAGTTTCACTTTATATCCGCAACATGGACATGTATATTTCATTTTGTCACTCCATTATTCATTTGTTTTCCCCATATATTCCGACTCACAAAGAATGTTACAGCGCAAATCATAGTTATCCCCATGAAATACATCATTTGAAGAGTACGAACTTCTTCATATGCAGCTGGAACTCCTACCATTACAGACAAAAAGATAAAAACAATACTAAAAGATAAAAGTAGATATAATAATAAAGATATAATATAGCTTAGTTTAAATCGTAAAATGATGCCTCTAAACAATAACTCTCCAAGAAGACATCCACCTAAAATAATAGGTGCTCCGAAATACAATGTAAGGACTCCCATTTGCGCGGTAGATTGAATTACCTTTCCAAGTATGGTCGGCGAAGTCATCTCATTCATTTTTCCCATCCTATCATATAAATCAAGTACCGTTACTGAAATAAAGAAACTTAATATAGAAAATGAATACGGAATTAAAAATTTGCTCAATCTCATTCACCTCACTTTTCCCTTCACATATATTATTCATTATTTTCTATCATTTTAAAATAAAAAAATAACCCTCTATGATAAAACATAGAGGGAATAATTTCTATATAAAAACCTATACCTTATCCTGAAGTGAACCCCGAAAACAGAACACATATCAAAACACCTAAACCATCTGTTCCCTATATTCTTTAGGGGATACGTGGTTTAGGTGTTTTGTTAGAAGGTAGTACCTTCTTTTTTATAATATTCTTTTGAAATCTCTTCATAAAATGCTGCCGATGTCGCGTAGAAATAAGGTGCTAACCATAAGAAACCGATTCCTATAGTAAGAATACTTAAAATGAACCAGCCAAGGAAACTTAAGCATAGTAAAAAGTAATCCATTTTATGTCCATTCATCATACGGCGACTTTCGGTAATTGCTTGATTCGCTGTGTATTCTGGACGATCATTCAAAATAAAATACGTCATAGAATAAGAAAATGATTTAATAATACCCGGAATAATAAGAAGTAATGTCCATAGCATCAAGTATACATACATTAGTAAATATGTTAAAAACGACTTCATAAGCTTACTTCCATCGCTAAACCATCTAAATAAATCACCAATGCGAGCACTAGTCTCACGGATTACATTTAAAACAAGATAGTAGGCGCCTATTGTTAACGGACCAATAACAAGCATTGCAATAATACTTACTGTAAGCGAATCACTTGCTTCTTCCCAACCCCAAAGCATCGAGAAAACACCTGTAATTAGAAGTTCAACAGCTCCAATAAGGATTCCAAGTAATAAGGTTGCCCCTACCGCTAATCCCCATTTGCCTTTTAATGCATCAAGTGCTTCTCTTTTCAACTGACTTATCATATATAACCTCCTAATATTATTTCTATATTAGTATACCATTTATATCAAAAATTTCACAAATTTCCCTTAAATAGAAAGGTACTACCTTTTTTTCTGATACGTATTGAGAAATGTGAGCTGTATTTGCACCCATATATGAATCAAACTACTCATTTCTCCATAACAAAAAAGCCTGCCTTTCATACTAGGCAAGCCTTTTCAAATTAATTCTCACTTATTCTCTTCTTATACCAATCCTGCATTCTCTCCGTATCTTCTACTCTCGTATGCTCTAGTTTATAATTCGATGATGCACTAGAAAACGTATACGTACATAAATCCGCCCGGCGCTGGAAATATGATTGTGCTTTTTCAATTGATTGGACGTGTCTTCTTCTTACAAGTCCTGTATGTTTCCCAATACTGCGGTAAACAAGTGTAATTTGTTCTCCGTTTACACCGTAACCATTTGTTTTAAATGTTGCATATCCAAGTGTAAAGATGAGGATAGCAAGCGGTAATACAGCCCACATGATGAAATACTTTTCAAAGTATATACTTATTCCTGTAAGCGGGATTGCTAGCATAGCAAAGAAAATAAAACTATCTATTAAGTAGCGGCGTAGTGCCGCTTTTGGTAATGATGTAATGTTCGTATTCAGTTCATATGGTAATTGTAAATGTACAAGTAAATCTTGCACACGATCCTTTCGAATAATCGGATGCAGTGTAACTTTGTCCTTCTCTTCTCCCAATCCCTTACTTTGAATGACTTCGACTTGCACAGCACAATAACCGAACATCTGACGGAAAATACCTTCTTTTATCGTAATCCCTTGAATGCGGTGTAACTTTAGTACAAGTTCTTTCCTTTCAAGTAATCCTTGAGAAATACGCACTTCATCGTTTTTTCGATTTACTGTGAAATTACCATGTTTTAACGCGTAACCAATTGTAGATATAATCCACGAAAGGACGAGTAAAATAGCTACCATGTAAATCCAGCCGTATATATCATGATCCATTACATACGACTCTACGCTATTTTTTATCCATTTCGGAATGTACTCATCTACTTGGTGATACACGAAAAAGATTAATGAGAATAATAATCCAAATTGACCGGATGTAACAGATGCTAATAAAATTTCTTTCAAAGTTAATTTGTACTCTGTCGCTTGCTTTTCCTCTGTCATAACTTCTTTTTCTACTACTTCTTCTGATGTTTTTTCTGCTTTCACTTCTGGAGTTGGCTCATTTAGTAAGGAAATAAGCTCCTTCGCCTCGTCTTCCGTAATACCAGCTAAGCTAACTTCTGCATCATCGCCTCCGCCAGCTGTTTCGATTTGAATTTTCTTTAAACCGAGCATTTGATATAACACGTTTGAACTTGTATTAATCGTTTGAACACGTTCTTTATTTAAGTAGCTCTCCTTCTTCACAAAGAGCCCTTGTTTCACATGTAATACGTTATTTTCAACCCAGTATGTTGTGTAATACCATTTCTCAAACGCTGAAAAAATAGTAAGTAAACCGAATCCAGCGGGAATTAAATACCAAAATGGAAACTTTCCATTTAAACTAAACATGAAAATAAGTAATGGTATAAAGTCTGTTATTTTTAATTCTAATAACATCGTAATGGGATGCTGCCTCTTATACATCCTCATCACTCACTTTCGCTAATTCTGCGATTCTCGTTTTCAGCATTTCTGCTTCATACATCGTTAAGCCTGGAATACTATGAGAAGTTGCTGCTGTTGAAATATGTAATTCTGCTAATCCATGTTTTCTCATAATTGGCCCTTGTTCAATTGTCACGTGCTGTACACGAATCATCGGTACTAATACGCGCTTTACTACGAAAAGACCGTGCTGAATTTCAAGCTCTTCTTCATTTAATTGATAGCTATAATAACGCTGACGTAGTTTCGGGAATACAAAGTACGAAAATGGTGCTAGCGCAACTGTTAGCCCAACCATCACATACAAAATCCACGCCCACCAATCAAACTTTATCATGAGGAAAAGGTATACTAAGATGACGAGAATACCTATCCCTTCTTCAATTACAGCACGAACTTTCCACACCTTGACCATGTCAGGATGAATTTCATTTTTCAATGGATCCATGTAACCACTCCAAATCTATTAATCTAATATATGAATTGTCTCAATCTATATTTTACATAACTTTACATAAAATTGAAAATTTATTATTTATCCGTTTTTTTCTCAGGAATAAAATATCCGAACCAAAGGAGCCAAATTAAGCTAATTAATGCGAGCCAACCTTTATCCGCTTGGAAAGCTTCAATCATACCTGGAATTTTATACACTCCCACAAATCCAAGGAAACCGAGCCACCAGTTTTTCTGCATTTTCATTTTTATTCCCCCTCCTTCATTACGTTTTTCACATTTTGAATCCAAATTTCTTTATACTTTAACTGGAATCCTATTAATATGTAATTACTCATATTATCAATAACGAGCGCTAATGTATGCGCGTTTTCTTCAGTTGCATGTTGTGACACAACACCAAGTTCCGCGCCTTGCCTTAATAAATCGTGGAATCCATTTAAAAACTCTTCTTGTATTTCAAATAAGCGTTTCTGGTACTTTTCATTTCGCGTTGCCGTTACGATGAATTCATTTATAACGCGTAATATGCCTTCTTGACCTCTATACTCCGACAACATATGTAAACCATCTGCGATTAACTTTTCTGCAAAGTTTTCTTTCGTATATTGGTCTTTATCGAAGTAATTCACGAAATGATATCCAGAAAAAATCTCTTCAAATAAAAAATCAACTAGCGCTTCTTTAGACGGAAAATGATAATAAATAGCTGGCTTTGATATGCCTACTTCTTTCGCAATCATTGAAAGACTCATCTTCTCAATGCCATGCTCTGCCATTAGTTTAAATGATGCATCTACAATGTGCTGCGATGTTTGTAAATTTTTTGTCATACTGTACCTCTTCTATTTTTACTTACCGGTCGGTAAATAAATTGTAAAATGAAAATGAATGATTTGCAAGTTAATTAGAGTTTTAAAAGGAACTTCTTGATGAACCTAGAAAAATATAAAGTAAAAATAATGTATAACGATAAGGAGGATTTTCATATGGGATCTGGCGGTAAAGGTGGTAGCGGCGGTGAAGATGGCAAAGATGGTAAGAGCGGTAGTAGTGGGCTTTTATTACTCATTCTGCTCTTTATCGTATTCATTATAATTGGAGCTAGTTATAGTGTGTTTAGCTTCTAAGAAAAGACACAATTCAGTTAGTTATAGTAGCGTAGAAAACTGAAACAGAGATTTAAATTTTCCTTCTTAAGGTTTCTTCACCAGTAAGGGCACACAAAATAGAAAGCCCCGGTTATATTTAACAACCCGCGCTTTCTATTTTCAGTACTCTTATAATGTTTCAGCTATATTTCACGCTCTGTCACAAACATAAATCATTATTGATCATCCACAATAATATATGCTGTTCTAATTGGCCCATGTACACCTACGACAAGGTTCATTTCAATATCTGCGCTATTTGATGGACCAGAAACGAAGTTCACACAAGCCGGCAAGTTTTCTCCCTCTTTACTTTGATTATGAATCAGTTTTGTAGCTTGGGTTAACCTTGGTACGATCGTACTTTTAGGAACGATTGCAATGTATGACTCCGGAAGAAGACTAACATGCCTTCCTTTTAACCCATCATTAAATAGCACAACAGTTCCTGATTCTGCCAGAGTCATATCACTGAACGTAATACCAAGGTCAGCAGCTTTCGCAAATTTTATGTCCTCTTCTTTATGATCTAATCCCCATGTACGAAAATATGTTGTTCCTTCATTGCTGAAACATGGTGTAAGACCATACTCATTAAAGCGCTCATCATTCGAACATATAACAGATTTGATATTCCAACCTTTTATAAAAGACCCCAATGTTTCAACAAGATTTTCCTTTGTTGTTCGCTTTACTTCTGTATGAATAACTTCGCAGTGCTCCATTAACTTTAATACAAGTTCATCTTGCGCCAGTCCGTCAAAAACATCCCACTGCGGGGAAAAAGACCAGTTCGGTTTTTTCACTGCTTCTGGACGTTTCCTACCAAGCTTTTCTGATAACTGGAGTAAAAATTCCTCACGATTTTGGATGGCCATCATTGTTCTCCTTTTCGTGTTTTTCAAACCACTCTCGAAACGGTTGTTTTTTCGGAACTGGAAAATCTCTCGCATCCGTCCAAGCTTTTAACGGCCCAATGCCGCGCTCGATCTTATCCCCTTTTGCAAGAGGTTTTAATGCATACGGAGCGCTCTTCGCTGCAAAAGAAAATAGTCTAGGACTCTTCACCGCTTTTTCAAAACCTTTCATAGCCACGTTCCAAGCTACAGGTGATCGTTTTTCTTCTACAATGCGGCTGCGATGTTTAATTAATAAGTCATGTAACGGGATTTTCACTGGACACGCTTCTGTACAAGCACCACAAAGGCTAGATGCGTAAGGTAAATCCTTATATTCATCATATCCCCCTAAAAGCGGTGTCAACACAGCTCCAATTGGTCCTGGATAAATAGAGCCATATGCATGTCCACCAATATGCCTGTATACAGGACACACATTAATACATGCCGCGCAACGAATGCACTGAAGGACACTTTGGAATTCTGTTCCTACAATATCGGAACGGCCATTATCAACAATGACTAAATGAAATTCCTCAGGTCCATCTGTTCCGCCAGGCTCAGTTAATCCTGTAATATAACTTGTTAACTTTTGTCCTACAGAACTTCGGCATAGAAGTGTTACTAAAACATCAAGCTCTTCCCATGTTGGAACAATACGTTCCATCCCCATAACTGTAATCAACGTTTTCGGAAGTGTCGTAGTAAGTCTTGCATTTCCTTCGTTTGCTACGATAGAAATTGATCCCGACTCTGCAACAGCAAAGTTACATCCAGTCACTCCTATATCCGCTGCAAAAAAATCATCCCGTAAATATGATCTTACAAACCTCGCCATTTCCGTAGGATCAGATGTTCCAGCGTAATTTAATTTTGTTTTAAATATTTCACAAATGTGTTCTTTATCTTTGTGAAGGCATGGAACAACAATATGCGAGGGAGGATCGTGGTCATTTACTTGTAGAATAAATTCAGCAAGATCTGTTTCTAATACTTCTGCTCCAGCTTCTTCAATCGCTTCATTTAAACTAATCTCTTCTGTTACCATCGATTTTGATTTCACAATTTTTTTCGCATTTTTCTTTTTTACAATCTCTTTTACATATTCCCTTGCATCTTCTGCAGTCTTTGCAAAATAAACAAAACCACCGTTTTTTTCAATATTTTCACTCAGCTCATATAAATAATAATCAAGGTTTTCTAATGTATGTTTTCGAATTTCTTCTCCTAAAGCTCGCCATTCCTCCCAATTCCCAAGACTCTCAGTAGCTTTTAATTTCTTGATTCTAAGACCATCTTGCGCTTTCCTGACAGCCTGTCGCATAAATTGATCCCCAATGCCTGTTTTAGTACGCTTATGAAAGGGATCGTTCCCAATTTTCATTCCCATCTCTATATCCCCCCTTGTTTTCGATCTTCATTTAATACTTGAGCAATATGTTTTACATCAATTGGATAACCATTGCGTGTTAAACGTCCTTTTATATTCATTAAGCAGCTACAATCCATCCCAATTAACACTTCCGCACCGGTTTCCATAATATGCTTTACTTTTTCCTCAACCATTTGCTCAGAAATTTCTGGCATTTTCACTGAGAATGTACCTCCAAATCCGCAGCAATCATAATTATGCGGTAGTGAAACAACTTCCAGTCCCTTTACACATTTTAATAATTTTTGCGGCGGTTCCTTAATCCCCATTAATCGGCTCATATGACAAGATGTATGAACCGTTGCTCTTTTATGAAGCTCTGCACCTAAATTTTCTTTTCCTAATACTTCAACAAGAAATTGTGTGAATTCATATGTTTTATTTCCAAGTTCAGTAGCTTTTTTCTTCCACTCCGCTTCACTTTCAGAAAATAAGCTAGAAAACTCGTGAACCATCATAGCGCAAGAGCCCGATGGTGCCACAACATATTCTGAACTAGCAAAGGCTTCAATCATATGTTTTGCAGCTGTTTTTGTTTCTTTAACATACCCGCTATTATAAGCAGGTTGTCCGCAGCAAGTTTGATTTTTAGGAAAATCAACTTCACACCCTAAATCTTCAAGAATTTCCACAACATCTTTCCCTACTTCTGGATAAAAAACATCTGCAACACAAGTAATAAATATTGATACTTTCATATTTTGCACCCCTAAATACAGTAAAGTAAGCTCAAGTAACTTTATCTGTATATTATTGGTAAAAAAATTAAAAATATGAATAAAAATAAAAAAAGCATCCTAAATATGTAATTTAGGATGCTTTTTTTAAAACAAATTAATTTCTATTAAGCAAGCGCATACGATAACAATTCATCGTTACTTCCCCAAGCCTTTGCAACAATTGATAATTCGCATATGCGCCAACCGGGGCACCGATGATTGGGACGAGCTGGAGCATTTTTGCTAAATCGATATAGTCTCGGTATTCTGTTTGGAACTTTTCCCAGTCCATATGATTTTCTTCTTCTGTATCCCACGTTTCAATCGCTTTCCATACTTCTTTTCGGTAATCGTCACTTGAAAAAGCAAGCTGGAAAACGTGAAGAATAAAAAGACGTTCTTCTTTTTTACTCGTATCAAATCCGTACAATGTTGCTGCATCAAATAAAAATTTTATTTTAATAGTAAGTAATAACGGGAAATCGGCAAGGCCAAGGAGAATACCACCTGCTCCTGTTCCTGCCCCTTCTGCCGCTGCAACTTTTTTGTACTCATCCATTTTTTTACGTACTTCATCATCTCTTCTTTGCAGTGACCAGTTCGTTTCTTTTAGCTTCGGTTTTATGAAGTTTGATCCAGCGCTAATTGTTTGCACCATCATCCGAATCGTTTCTGTTAGTACCTTTTGCACTTTCGCGGGCACTAGTTGTTGCACTTTCACCTGCACTTTTTTAGAGAACCGTGTCATCATAGAAGAATCTTTCATGAATGTAGCTTTCCACTGCTCCAATTCTTTTATAACCTTCTCTTCATATGTAATCATAGGTTCATTCCTTTCAGTTTAAACGCTCAATTCGTTTCGCCCCGTACTGGTAAACGAAACCGATACTAAATATTATACTTACGACAAATAAAATGCCGGTCATTATGAAATCTTTCGTCGCAAGTGCAAATATAATTGTAAATACAACGCTACCAATGATAAGAATCGCATTTAATAAAGTAAGAAAATCTCTCTTCTTCTCGTCTCCCCCTACCGGATATAAATCAAGCCAAACTTTCATACGGTGATGTTTCCAAAGGGTTAAGAGCTGGTAGCCGATTAAGTATAAGAAAACAAGGCTTACGATAAAACGTCCATATAAAAATGGGATAAAGTAAAGAATAATTCCCCCAAGAACGAGTAAACGCATATATAATCCGAAATAGTTACCCGATCTTAAAAATGTTCTCGTATATAAGTATAAATATGTACGTTTCTCACCGATCATCGAAAGAATGAAATCAAGCCATTTCCTACGTGATACTCTCTCTTTTAACGCTGGTACATCAACGAACATATTCGCAATCCGGTACAGCAGCATCATTTTTTTACCTTCTTCAGAAATTAAATACTCCCAGTTTAGCGGCTTTCCCTTCACCTTTTGATGCATAACAGCAAGGTATAGCGCCATTAAAAAGACAATCACACCGGTAAAAATGACTGAAGTACGTTCTACAAGGACGTACACAAATAAGCCGTTTAAAATAAAACGAATAAACCAATCCGCTCTTTGTACATTTTGATCTGTTAAAAATGATTTTTCCCACGCTACGAATAAATTCCACGCTTTTACAATGACAAACGCGATTACAATCCATATGTAATTGGCACCTGTTTGTTTCATTTGCTGGAAGTATAACGGGGCAAGCGCAGCGGCTACCATTGCGATTATGTATAACTGAATCATAAACGTAAAGAGAAATGCCTTCGTAAAGTAAGGCTTTAACTTTTCTTCAACTGGCAGCAAATACACGAGGTCTGCTTCTTTTAATAACGTTTGGACTGACCCAGCTGTTAATACGAGGCCAAGTAAGACTGCCATAACAATCGCTGTCGGAAACGAAGGTGTTAACGTTTGTAACCATTGCTGGTAATAATACGCTCCTGCACCGATGATAAATACGAAAATAAATTTCAAATGATCATTAAATACGTATTTACTATATGTACGAACTTCTTTTAGAAAGTGCCGAAATCGTTCTTTCCATAACGCTGTGCTATTCATAATCTTCTTCCTTCGTTAACGCAATATAAATATCATCAAGCGTTGCACCAGGCATATTAAACCCGGATTGAAGTTCTGATAATGTTCCCATCGCTCTCACTTCACCTTGATGCAAAATGATGAATGAATCACAATAGCGCTCTGCTGTCGCTAAAATATGTGTACTCATTAAAATGCCCGCACCACTCTTTTTCATTTGATCCATCATTTGAAGAAGTGATTGAATCGCTAACGGATCAAGCCCCACGAAAGGTTCGTCCACAATGTAAAGTGATGGTTCAACTAAAAATGCACTCATAATCATCACTTTTTGTTTCATCCCTTTTGAGAAATGAGACGGAAACCATTTTAAGCGATTTTTCATGCGAAACTCTTGTAATAGTTGTCCTACGCGTTCTTCATATTGTTTTTCATCTACACCGTACGCCATCGCTGTTAATTTCAAATGCTCTTCTAACGTTAACTCATCATATAATACTGGCGTTTCTGGAATGAAGGAGAAACTAGAACGGTACGCTGTCATATCATCACGAATTGTTTTCCCATTAATTGTGACAGTTCCTTTTTTCGGCTCCATTAAACCGATGATATGTTTAATTGTCGTACTTTTCCCGGCTCCATTTAAACCGATTAAGCCGACAAGTTCGCCTTTATTAACAGAGAACGAAACATTTTGCAGTACAGGTCGTTTCGTATATCCTCCTGTAACATTTTCTACACGCAATAACTCGCTCATACGACACCACTTTCTTCATTTATATTCATTCACTTTTGTAAGAAATGTATATACTCATCTTACCAAAAATCATGGTGCACTACATAGTATCGATGCCTTCAAAAAAAAATTTTAATTTCTTGGCATATATTTTTACGAAAGCGGACATCATAATTAGTGAAGAAGGAACACATTGAAAAAGCAACCACCAATTGATGAGTACAACAACATAGTGAAGTCATCATGAAATGGGGTGTCCAAATTGGACAATGAAATTTACACATAACCAGATAATTTGTTTCATTTTCGAAACGGGGTGTCTCCGAAAGAGCATATACTGTTTTATAAAATAAACAATTTCATTTTTAAAAAAGATTGCAATTCATTTCACTTGAAAATGGGGTGTCTACGGCAGAAACTTTAGCCGATTTACCGTGCATTTCTTATATAAATGAGGTGTCTGCGAACCGTAAATTATAAAAAATGCTTTTTCAATCCCTCTTCAGAAAACAGGAAGCTGAGTCAGCTTCCTGTTTTTCGTGTTTGTTCTCCTATGTAATTATGGTAAAATACGGCTAAGACTATTTGAAAGGATGAGATCGATGAATCATACAGCGGACAATTGTATTTTTTGTAAAATCATTGACGGGCAAATCCCTTGCTCAAAAGTATACGAAGATGAGCATGTACTTGCATTTTTAGATATTAGTCAAGTAACAAAAGGACATACTCTTGTTATTCCGAAAGTACACAAACAAGACATTTTTGCGTTAACGCCAGAAATCGCATCACATATTTTTGCTGTCGTTCCAAAAATCGCAAATGCAATGAAAGCAGAATTTAATCCAGTTGGTTTCAACCTACTTAACAATAACGGCGAGAAAGCTGGACAAACTGTATTCCACTTCCACCTTCATTTAATTCCACGCTACGGTGAAAACGATGGTTTCGGTGCTGTTTGGAAATCACACCAAAATGAATACACAATGGAAAATTTACAAAACATCGCAAGTACAATTGCAAATAGTGTGAAATAGTGCCACTATAATAAGAAGTAATACATAACAAGCCGATTCCTCTGGCATTTATTGTATGGCTTCTTTCTTCACAAAGAATGCCGGGGGTATGATTTTTTGTGCATAGCATGTACAAGAGAGAAAAGCTCACTTTTCTTCCCCTTGTCTTAAAGATATGCACACTTTTATACATCATGAATACGAACGAAAAATAAGGAGGTTTCCTTTTATGTCAAAAGCTAAATCCTTTATTACAGGTGTACTTTGCGGCGGAGCAGTTGCTGGACTAGCCGTTCTTTTCTCAACTCCTTCTTCTGGTAAAGCTATGCGCGGTAAGCTGAAAGAAAAAGGAACTGATATTAAAAAGACATTGGCTGATATTACAGCTGATACAAAGTTATTAAAGCGTCAAATCGTTGAAACTGCTTCAGAAGGTAAAGAAGTATTCCAAGAACTAAAAGACGATATGCATGACACGCTTTCTAACTGGAAACAAGATATTTCTCAAAACAAACGACATATTGAAAAAGAAATTTTAGACATTCAAAAGTCAATTGAGAAACTACAAGAAGCCGTTCCAGAAAAAGCGTAAACATATTCCTGCTTAGTTTTTTGCATATAACAAATATTTTTCATACGAATTGACCTTAACACGGCATATCACATAGATATGCCGTGTTTTTATGCATTTACAATATATGTTATCCCTTAACATGTAAAGACAACACATGTATTCTCGACTCATAAAACGCTTCCATAGTTATGCATGATTTGTATAGAATGTTATTTTTCCGAAAAATTTTCACAATTCTCACAAAAAGACTTTATTAATTTTTATTTTACTGGCATAATAGATAATAATGAAAAAAGAATGTTAAAGTGGGTGAGTAAATGAAAAGTGGAGAAAAAAATTACTCGGTAAAAGAAGCGATGATTTTCAGCCAACGTATTGCTCAATTATCGAAAGCGTTATGGAAATGCGTAGAGAAAGATTGGCAACAATGGATTAAACCTTACGATTTAAACATTAACGAGCATCATATTTTATCAATCGCTTATCATTTAAAAGGGGCTTCTATTTCTGAGATTGCTAAGTTTGGAGTTATGCACGTATCAACGGCGTTTAACTTCTCTAAAAAGCTAGAAGAACGCGGCTATCTTGTATTCTCTAAAAAAGAAGATGATAAACGAAATACGTACATTGAAATTACAGACAAAGGGGAAGAATTACTACTTCGCTTAATGGAGGAGTATGACCCTGAAAATAATTCTGTTTTTAATGGGGCACTTGAACTTCGTAATTTTTACGGTAAGTTCCCAGAAAATATCGAACTTATTGCGATCCTTCGCAATATTTACGGACAGGACTTCATCGATATTTTTGAGAAATCATTAGAGAATATTGAGGAGAACTTTACGGAGACCGATCAAAAATTAGTTAAGAAATAATCTATTTATCCTTTCGCAATCATGCGTAAGAATTCATTCATAAGTGGCACAAATAAGCCCTGTTTTGCTAGCGCTTCCGCAGTTTCGTGTACTTCGAGCTGATGTGGAAGCGCTTTTTCAAATTGATCTAATAGCGCATCAAACAATAGAAGGCCTTCTGCTTTCTCCACTACATATTGTTCGTTCAGCTTTTCACAAAGTTTTAGTATACGTTCAATGTCTTTTTTACGAGCTTTTTTCTTTATGATTAAAGAATAAAATGGACACTTTTCTTCATCAATCATTTTAAATAGTAGGTCTACGTAGTATTCAGCTTGTTCTAGTCTTCTTACAACGTCCATTTTCTCCCTCGCTTCCTAACACAAAGTCTTCTATTTCTGAATTTTGTAACACGAACAAAATATCGTATGATACAATATATAAAGTATATGTATTTTAGCCAAAAGGAGGTCTCGCCTCATGACTCTTATAACCGTTGTTTTTGTTGCCTTCGCACTTCTTGTTATATTTTACACGAATTTCATGACACATACACTGTGTGAGCGAAAACAAATATCTGCGAGCCGCCAGCCCGGTGTCTTTCGAGTTATTAATGTATGTATTACCATTCTATTAATTTCTAGTTATGTAGAAATTATATTTCATGGAAAGTGAGGAAGGAAGCCCCTTCCTCATTTTTTTCCTCTATAAGCAAATTATACCTACTATAACTAATAAAATAAACAGTACAAGTAATAAAATAAGTTTTGAATTCATCCCCCATCCCCTCCTCTTTTCTGTATATGCGACATGCGCCCAATATGGTACCCTTTCAAAATCTGACACAAACTGGTTAAAATTTCTTTATCAATAGGAAAACCCGTCGAAATATGATATATTAAATTTTGTACATATTGCTTATACTATGAAATAAACGACACGCATCTAAACTTTATCCTAAAGCCTCGGTAAGCCCTGTTAAGCGTGCTTTTACATATAAAAAAAGCAAAGACATCAGTGAGACTTAATCAGGTTCTTATGAACGAAAACAACCTATCATAAGGCGTTTCTTCATTCGTATGGGATAAATTAAAAATACATAATAGTAGGAGTGTTTATTGAATGAAGAAAGCTATGCTTGCCTTAGCCGCAACAAGTGTAATCGCATTATCAGCATGTGGAACATCATCATCATCAGACAAAATTGTTACATCTAAAGCTGGTGACATCACTAAAGAAGAGTTCTACAATCAAATGAAGACACAAGCTGGTAAACAAGTACTAAATAACATGGTTATGGAAAAAGTACTTATTAAAAACTACAAAGTCGATGACAAAGAAGTAGACAAAAAGTTCGATGAAATGAAAAAGCAAGTCGGTGACCAATTCGATACACTAATGAAACAACAAGGCCTTAAAGAAGAAACAGTTAAAAATGGCGTTCGCGCTTCATTAGCTCAAGAACAAGCTATCGAGAAAACAATCACTGATAAAGAATTAAAAGATAACTACAAGCCTCAAGTTAAGGCAAGCCACATTCTTGTAAAAGATGAAGCGACTGCTAAAAAGGTTAAAGAAGAACTTGGACAAGGTAAATCTTTCGAAGAGTTAGCGAAACAATACTCTGAAGATACTGCTTCAAAAGAAAAAGGTGGCGACTTAGGATTCTTCGAACATGGTAAAATGGTTAAAGAATTCGAAGATGCTGCTTCTAAACTTAAAAAAGATGAAGTAAGCGAGCCTGTAAAAACACAATTTGGTTACCATATCATTAAAGTAACAGACATTAAAGAACCAGAAAAATCATTTGAGCAATCAAAAGCTGACCTGAAAAAAGAGTTAGTTGCGAAGAAAGCACAAGACGGCGAATTCATGAACGATCTTATGATGAAAGAAATCAAAAAAGCTGACGTAAAAGTTGACGATAAAGATTTGAAAGATCTTTTCGAAGAGAAAAAAGCTGACGCTAAGAAAGACGAAAAGAAATAATGAATTGAAAAAAGCTTGGGCTTAGGCCCGGGCTTTTTTTATTTTGTAGTAGTTTTATCCCGCTATTTGTGGATATGTGTTTATTTAAATGTTATGTACAAAAAAACGTAGGCATATTTAATTCCTACGTTTTTTATAAGTTAATCAGTTCCTTTACTATTACAATTCATCAAATTCATCAATTTCAGCTTTACGCTTTAAAAATATTTCCATATCTTTATTCTCTCTTCCCATTAAACCAAGAGCATGTCTATCATTTAAAGCTAATTCTTTATAACCCCATATATATTCTATTGTTGTCGCTTTACTATTTTTATGATCCGCAAAATACCATTCTAAAGGTTGTAAAGGATTAGATACTTCAAACAATTCGGCTGGGTACCATGAAGGCAAGTTTTCATTTTCACCTAAGATTAAATAGTCTAATTCTCCATTCAATGAACTAATACCATAAACCACATATTCCTTATGGATTTCTAAATTTATAATCGAGTCTCGATTATATCCTTGTTTTAATAAACCCTCTGAAAATGTATCTCCTGAATTTTTTATACACAGTACCTTCATATACAAGCTCCTATCAACAAAAAATTAATTTTTAAATTTAAAATCATCAAATTCATCTGTTCTAGTATTTTTAACATAATGAATTTCTACACCATTTTAAATCCCCTAGTGGCCCCTCATACCCAGAATCATTTCCGTACCCCTCTTACTCCATTCAACATAAAAAACCTCGATTCCATCACATGCGGAACCAAGGTTTATCTTATTATCATTGATTAAATTAAAAAACTATGTTAAATTAGTACAGAAACGCATTCTTAAAAAATAATAGAATGTATTTATCCGTATCTTAATTGTACAACAAAACACATCTTCAGTCAACCTCTATTTTTCACTTTTAAAGGAGTGCTTACGTATGAACAAAAAACTTGATCAAGAGCAAAAACGATTGGATACCGTAATAGAAACGATTACGGAGCAAATTGATAAACTGGAAAGCGACACTGGCAGACGTCGGGCAGAAGTAATCAACATTCGTAAACACTTCTGGGATGATGTAAAAGTTAACACTGATACTTTTGACGATTATCTTGAAACAGTTATCAACTTAAGACAACAAGCTCAGTCACTAGCCGTAACACAAATTACCCATAAGCATACCTTTAATCGACTTGCCGCACTACGCCGTATGCATAAAGCACCTTACTTCGGACGAATTGATTTCAAAGAAGAAGGAGAATCTGGCGCAGAACAAATTTATATCGGGGTGGCTACACTTACCGATGCAAGCGGAGAAAACTTTCTTATATACGATTGGCGCGCACCAATTTCAAGTGTTTACTACGATTATCCACCAGGACCAGCTGAGTACAGTACACCAGGAGGCGTAATCCACGGCAATGTGGAGAAGAAATTACAATATATTATTCAGAATGGCGAGATTGATTCAATGTTCGATACGAGCCTCACAATTGGAGATGAAATTCTGCAACAAGCGCTCGGAAAAGGAACAAACAAACATATGCAAAGTATCGTTGCTACTATCCAGCGCGAGCAAAATGAAATTATCCGTCACGATGAAGGGCGACTACTTATCGTTCAAGGAGCTGCTGGTAGCGGTAAAACGTCAGCTGCATTGCAGCGAATCGCCTACTTACTATATAAATATCGCGAATGGCTAAAAGCAGATCAAATCATTCTCTTCTCCCCTAACTCCATGTTCAACAGCTACGTATCTAACGTACTGCCAGAACTCGGCGAAGAAAATATGCAGCAAGTTACATTCCAAGAATATTTAAACCATAGACTAAGTAAGTCATTTGATGTTGAGGATCCTTACGAGCAATTAGAATATATGCTAACTGAAACGAATAGCCCTGCCTATAAAACTAGAAATGCGAGCATTCGATTTAAAGCCTCTACTCAATTTTTCGATATGATTAGAACGTACAGACAATCGCTTGAATCTTCAGGCATGTTATTTAGAGGAATGAAGTTTAGAGGAAAACTGATTGCCTCTGCTAAAGAAATTACAGAGCAATTTTATAATACTGATTCCTCCCTCCGCTTCCATAATCGAATTGAGAAGTTAACGGATTGGCTAAACAAACAAATAGACACAATTGAAAAAACAGAACTGAAAAAGCCTTGGGTAGAAGAAGAAATTGAACTACTTAGTAAAGATGAGTATCAAAAAGCTTATAAATATTTACAGAAAAAGGGCGAGTTTGACGACAACTCCTTTAATGATTATGAAAAAGAAACGAAAGTACTCGGTCGTATGATTGTCCGTAAAAAATTAAAACCGTTACGTAAAGGCGTTCAAACATTGCGTTTTATCAATTTTACAGGCATATATAAACAACTCTTCACAGATGAATCATGGGTTACTGGCGAAAAGCCTAAAGAATGGGATGACATTTGTTCACTAACTTTGAACATGCTTGATGAAGGAAAACTATATTACGAGGATGCGACTCCATTTTTACTCTTAAAAGAATTAATCGAAGGCTTCCAAACGAACAGATCGATTAAACACGTACTCGTCGACGAAGCGCAAGATTACTCTCCGTTTCAATTCGAGTTTTTAAAACGTCTCTTCCCTGCCGCAAAAATGACAGTGCTCGGAGACTTTAACCAAGCGATATTTGCCCATGCGAGTGAAGCAGTGAATTTCAATACACTTACTAGCTTATACGGACCAGATGAAACGAACGGCATTAACTTAACTCGTAGCTATCGTTCAACAAAACCGATTATTGAATTCACACGCTATCTCGTACCGGAAGGAAAGAATATTAACGCCTTTGAACGTGACGGCGAGAAACCTACAGTGACTAAAGTTTCTGATTACAGCGAACTGCATGATCGTATCACTTCTAAAGTTGCTGAACTACAAAAACAACAGCACAATACGATCGCAATTATATGTAAATCCGCGGCTGAAAGTGCTGCTGCCTTCGAAGCACTCAGTCATATCGAGAATATTAAACTTGTGAAAAGTAACTCAGCCGAGTATGAGCAAGGCATTGTCGTTATCCCTGCTTATTTAGCGAAGGGTATCGAATTTGATGCTGTCATTATTTACAATGCCTCTAAAGATGTGTACAGTGATGCAAGCCTTCGTAGATTGTTCTACACTGCTTGTACGCGCGCGATGCATGAATTGCAGCTTTATAGCGTTGGTGAGGTTAGTCCTTTTGTGATGGGGGCTGATACGGAGAGTTTTGAGCTTGTGACGAACACACCTTGATTTTTATCAAGGTGTTTCTTTTTTATGCAGGACTTACAACTAAAAAATAGAATATATCATTTTAGAAAAAAATAAGGAGTGAAAAGATGAATCATTATTTCATTGCTATTTATGACGGCGTGTTCCCTACCGAAAAATTACATACCATTTTACAATCTAATCCTACTTTTACCGACCTAAACATCCGCCATCTCGAAATCTCATCACCAAAACCTTTCACATTATTAGTTAGCGCAGAACACGATGCACTCACAACTGGCCTTACAGATACATACCACTTATTAACGAAAGAGTTACAAACACTTGAGCAGCAAGAGAAATACTATTACGTATACGATTATAAAATTAGAAAAACCATCGAAAATCCCACCCAAAAATGCTTTCCATTAGCAAAAATCAATATAAATGTTACGAAATTTCATCAGATGATTCAAAAAGTAAAAGACTTAAAACGACCTGTATTTGCAGGTTATAACATCATTTCTCATGATGCAGACATACTTACGATTGATGTACTTCTTTCTTCACCTTTATTGGATCCTAACACTTCTGAAAAAGATGCGGAAGAATACTTATATTTACAACAATTAGCCGAAATACTTTCTCGTTCTGAATTATGTACTTCTATTGAAGCGAGTTCACTTATTCCAACACAAAAAGAGGGTTATTCTTTACAACCCTCTACATACTAGTGAATTCTTTTACAAGCATCTTATATAATCATCAAGGTGTTTCTTTCCTTCTAAACGAAAGATCTTTACGTCGGTAAACACTTAGTACGACTCCTATTAATAGTGCATGAAATACAGTTGGTGTTAATCCATAACTAATAAAAGGTAAGGATATAGCAGTAATCGGTAATAAGCCTAATATCATTCCAACGTTATAAATGAACTGGACTACAAAAAGAGTCATTCCGCCAACGAGAAGCAATTTACCATACCGGTCATTTATTTTATAAGATATGACCACTAACCTTGCTACAAAAAGAGAAAGAACTAAAACAAGGACCAGTGCAAGCACATATCCATAATAATAAGTCAAACTTGCAAATACAAAATCAGTATTTGGATTAGGGATGAGCTTTACATCTCCATATGTACCAAACCAGCCTGCTGACGACATTACCTCTTTTAAACGTATATATATAAATCCTGCGCCATGTGCATCACGCTCTGGACTCAAATACCCTAAAAATCTATCCAAATGATATCCTTTTACTGAGGGCCAGGAAAAAGACGCCCTTATAACCAATAAACAAATTGGTACAATTGTAATAATTAATGCCGTTTTCTTTCCTAACTTACTCCACCAAAGCATAACGAATACCATCGTGATATAAATAAAAATCACTGAAAAAGCTGCGCCAATTAAGAATAAATACAAAGAAAATAAATACAACACTACAAGATACCTAACTTTCAATCTATTGTTATTGAAAAAAGAAGCCCAAGCTAGAAAAAAGAACGGTACTGCCATTAAACGATCAATTGCAATAGGACCAATTTTTATTATTGGTTCCCCATTTATCCCAGCGTTCGGAAAACAATATAGCATTAACAAGATCAGTACCCCAATTGTATAAAACAACCATCCAAATCTCTCTAACTTCCGATAATCGATTAGCATCATCCCTACAGCTGTTGCAACACCGAGAATAACAAAAATCACCTTATTCATTAGCAAATAATTTGTATGTCCAAAAGCTATAACCGGCAAGAATCCTAATCCCATAGCAGCCACTAATAAAATAATTAAGAACCAATCAACCTTTGGCTTATGAAGTTTGTTAAGCTCCTGCCCTAGTTTAATCGGACTTCCCATTTGTTCCACAGCTTTATTTTCAGCAATTTCCTCACTTAACCCTTTCTCTATCCACGTGTTCTTCGCCTGTTTTAAGTGAAAATCTAGTTCGGTTGCTACAAAGCTCTTTGCTTCTTTTGATTTAATATGATTCGTAACTTCGCTTAAAAAACGCTCCCCTTTTTTGTTCAATTTTATCTCACTCCTGTACTAATCCTTTTAATATAAACCGTGCCTTCGTAGAATCTTTTTCTGCCTTTCGCAGCATCTTGTTTCCTTTGTCATTTAATTGATAATATTTAGCTCCCGCATGATCCCAGCTAGATTGGATAAAGCGATTCTGTTCTAGACGATGTAATAAGGTATATAAAAAACC
Organism: Bacillus sp. TH25; assembly: GCF_016650935.1. Classification (NCBI taxonomy): domain Bacteria; kingdom Bacillati; phylum Bacillota; class Bacilli; order Caryophanales; family Bacillaceae; genus Bacillus; species Bacillus sp. TH25. The sequence goes on from NZ_JAEKEU010000009.1 coordinate 833,060, forward strand.
TTCATTTCCTTCGAATTTTTGAATCCCTCTCCCCCGCAGTAACTGCATCAATTCATAACCTGTTTTTTCATTCATAAGAAGTTGCAACACTGCTAAAAGGATATCTTCTTCCTTTTCGGACGATTGATTGATTTTTTCACGTACCCGCTTTCGATGCTGATCAGAAAAACTCAAATGTTTAAACGCTGTATTCTCCATTGATTTTCGCAAGCCTTTTAATCGATCTTCCATTTGATTATTCCTCCAATCCTTTCTTCAAAAGCTCCTTAGCTTTTTTCAGTCTCGTTTTTATCGTGTTTTCCTTCACTTCTATTACAGTAGCAATCTCTTTAATTAATAATTCTTCATAATAAAAAAGATAAATGACTTCTCGATATTTTATTGGTAAACTCATTACTGCAGAAGCCAACCTACTATCCTCTGCATTTTGAATAACCGTTTGCTCGACACTATCATGTTGAACCTCAATATAAGCAGATTCATCCTCTGTCACGATTACCTTTTTGTTATACCAACTTTTTATATAGTCCTTACAATGATTAATCGCAATTCTCCACAACCACGTTTTCACATTCGACTTCCCTTTGTATGTATGAAGAGATTTATAACATTTCACAAATATATCTTGCGTTAAATCCTCCGCAATCTCTTTATTATTCACATATGAATACACAAGCTGTAAGACTTCTTGTCCATACTTGTTCATTATTTCATCGATAAGGAGTTCCTTATCTTCTATTTCAAACACTTCTACCGTTAATTCATCCACATCATTTCCTCCTTCCCATATATTAGACGACGCACTGTATGGAAAAGTTTTATAAATCTATAAAAAAATACGGTTGGTAGTGTCCATACCGTTTTTTGAAACCTTAATTTTTCTTTACTAAGAGTAAACCTTTTATTATGATACAACACTTTATATTCACTTATAGTCAAAATTTTAGTGCATTCATAATAAAACAAAAACCACCTAAAGGCTCCCCTTCAGGTGGTTTTCTATTTTACGCTAACGCAGCTGCCTGTTCTTGTTGATCTATAGGAATTACAGCGTCTGTTAATGCTTTTTCTAGTTCAGCTGTGTATTTCATTTCGACGCTATCATCATTTATGGCGCCAATAAAGACAGATTATGCAACAATTTCATAACAGTATGGATAAACAACTACCAACACCTATTACGAGTATAAAAAATCGACTCACTACATAATACCTATGTTTTCAGTGATACTCTATTACCACCGAACTAAATTTATATAATTTTAACTACATGATAGCAAGTTAATTTTCAAATATCTTCTTGCGCATAACCCTAAATTTATTATCCATTTGTATCATGCTTATAAATAAAAGATATCCTATCGATGCACCAATCATATTTATAGCAATCCGCCACACATCAAAAACATCAGATAAAGTTAGTAAATGTAATAACTCCCAAGCAAGAAAGGCCATAACATACCACTTACAAGCTTTCTTATAGTTAGTCACTTTATTAATCAACACTGGAACGAAAAATCCAAATGGAACTAACAATATTATATGTTGTAAAACGATTAACCAATAAGTTGAGTTTCCCCACAGACCCGGATGCGCAATAAAATCTTTAATTTGCCAAAGTGTTATTCCAAAAAGTTGTAACAGCGTTTCTAAATCAGATATATGTAAAAATTGCTGCCAAAATTCAATAGGATGATAGACAGTTCCACTTGTCAAACTACGAACAGAGTCAAATGTAGAATTTGAAATAAACGCTCCTAAAAAGACAATAAAACAAATGATTATATAAGGAATACATAAAATTTTTGATACTACCTTTAATGGCCTAGGAACTTCGTATACCGATTGATTAATCTCTAAACCAATAACTTTTGATTCGCCAAAACTTTGAAGCGCTTTATAAATCGCTTCTTTTTCGTTCATACCTTGTTCCATATATTCTTCTTTCAAGCTGTTCAAGTGATCATATATTTCTAGAAATAGCTCATCCTGTTCAATATTACTAAGTTCTGAATAAGCTAAAATGGACTTAATATACTCATCAAATTCAATCATAAATAACTCCTTTCTGACAAGCTTGAATTAATGATGTTACACGCTCCCAAGAGTTCACTTTCTTCTGCAATTCTTTTTTCCCTTTACTTGTAATAGTATAAAATTTCCTTTTCATCCCATTCTCAGATTGATTCCAATAAGATTCAAGAAATTCCTTTTTTTCTAATCGCTTTAAAGCTGGATACAAAGTTCCCTGCCCCATACTATACAAATCTTCACTTGCATCCTTTAAACTTTGAGCTATTTCATATCCATATGTATCACGTTTTGCAATGATAGAAAGTAATAAAATATCTATACTTCCCTTCAAGATTTCTTTGTCCAACAATACCACCTCCTTATATACATCGTATAACAACATATGTCGTTATGCAACATAGTTAGAAAAATAACCCATAAAAAAACCACCTAAAGGCTCCCCTTCAGGTGGTTCTCTATTTTACGCTAACGCAGCTGCCTGCTCTTGTTGATCTACAGGAATGACAGCGTCGCTTAATGCTTTTTCTAATTCAGCTGTGTATTTCATTTGCTCTTCTTTGCTCCAGCCTAGTTTCGCAGCCATGTAGTTGATTACTGCTTCTTTCCACTCGTATACCCAGTGGATGTTGAAGAATACAGCGCCTCTGCGGCGTACGAAGAAGTCAACTGGTTTCGCTGTCATTTCGTAATCCATTGCGTATACAAGTGGGATTAGAACGTCTAGCGGCATGTTGTATTCTTTCGCTTCGTCTTTATGTTTTTTCGCTAAATCAAACAGTACGTCAACGTTAGAGCCGTAGAATTTCGCGAATTTTTCCGCTTGTGCTGTCGTTAAACCATATTTCGTACCTTCGCCTGCTTTTTTCGCAACAAATGCCGGGAATCCGTGTGAACCACTTACATGACCACCAGAGATTGGCATATGTTTCGTATCGCTCTTCTTATATTCGCTATGGCCTTCTTTTTGTAATAGATTCGTTACGTAGTCTACTACCATTTCAGCCATTTTGCGGTATCCTGTTAATTTACCGCCCGCGATTGTAATTAAACCAGATTCAGAAGTCCAAATTTCATCTTTACGAGAAATTTCAGATGCATTCTTACCTTCTTCATAAATTAGCGGACGTACACCAGCCCAGCTTGATTCCACATCTTTTTCTGTAATTTTCACGCTTGGGAACATGTAGTTAATCGCATTAATGATATATGTGCGATCTTCTGTTGTCATGTGCGGTACAGCTGCGTCTTTATCATAGAACGTATCTGTTGTACCTACGTACGTTTTTCCTTCGCGAGGAATCGCAAACACCATACGTTTATCCGGTGTATCAAAGTAAATTGCTTGCCCTAATGGGAAACGTTTTTGGTCAATTACTAAATGCACACCTTTTGATAACTGAAGTACTTTCCCTTTTTTAGAGTTATCTTTTTCACGAAGTGTATCTACCCAAGGACCAGCTGCGTTTACAATTTTCTTACCGTAAACTTCGTATACTTCTCCGTCTAGTAAATCGATTACACGTACACCGCATACTTTTCCATCTTTATATAAAAAACTGTCTACTTTTGCGTAGTTAACAGCTTTCGCACCGTGTTCAATCGCTTCTTTCATTACTTCAATTGTAAGACGCGCATCGTCTGTACGATATTCTACGTAGTAACCGCCGCCTTTTAATCCTTCTTGTTTTACAAGAGGTTCTTTATTTAGCGTTTCTTCACGGTTAAACATCTTTCTGCGCTCGCTTCGTTTTACACCTGCTAAGAAGTCGTATACACGAAGACCAATTGATGTACTGAATGATCCGAACGTGCCGCCTGTATGGAACGGAAGTAACATCCACTCTGGTGTTGTTACATGGGGACCGTTCTCATATACGATCGCACGCTCTTTCCCCACCTCTGCTACCATTTTCACTTCAAGTTGTTTTAAATAACGTAAACCGCCGTGTACAAGTTTCGTTGAACGACTTGATGTACCTGCTGCAAAGTCCTGCATTTCAAACACAATCGTTGATAAACCGCGTGTTGCCCCATCTAATGCAATACCAGAACCAGTAATACCTCCACCAATTACGATCACATCTAACTCTTGTTTATTTACTCCATTTAATACGTCTTTACGTTGTTTACTTGAAAATTTCATGGTAATTCCTCCCTTTGATAACGAAAAAAGAGACCACAAGCTCCGCTATAGATTTCGCCTCTATAGCGTGTTGTGGTCTCTCCAAATCTCCTACCGAATTATTAACTTGTCATCATTATAACACTGTTTATGATTATTTGAAAGCTTTAGTTGCTTCAATTGCTTTTTTCCATCCAGCATATAGCTCTTCGCTTGTTTCCGCTTCCATCGTTGGTTCAAAGCGTTTGTCCATATGCCACTGTGCTTTAATTTCATCTTGGTTTTTCCAGTATCCAACCGCAAGACCAGCTAAGTATGCTGCACCTAAAGCTGTCGTTTCATTGATCACTGGACGCTCTACAGGAACGTCTAAAATATCACTTTGGAACTTCATTAAGAAGTTATTCTTAACTGCCCCGCCATCAACGCGTAATGTGTTCAGTTCAATACCTGAATCTGCTTCCATTGCGCATAGTACATCTTTCGTTTGGTATGCTAAAGATTCTAGCGTTGCACGAATGAAATGCTCTTTCGTCGTACCGCGTGTTACACCAAACATAGCGCCGCGTACTTCACTATCCCAATACGGTGTACCTAGTCCTACGAATGCCGGTACTATGTATACACCTTCAGTTGATTCAACACGGCTAGCGTACACTTCGCTCTCGCTCGCATCTTTAAACATACGCAGTCCGTCACGTAACCACTGAATTGCAGAACCTGCTACGAAAATACTTCCTTCTAATGCGTAATTCACTTTACCATCTAAACCCCATGCAATTGTTGTTAATAGGCCATGCTCAGAAGCTACTGCTTTTTCGCCTGTGTTCATTAACATGAAACAACCAGTTCCGTAAGTGTTCTTCGCCATACCTTCACCGAAACAAGCTTGTCCAAATAATGCTGCTTGCTGGTCACCAGCTACACCTGCGATCGGTATATTTTGACCGAAGAAGTGATAATCAATTGTTTCTCCATATATTTCAGATGATTGACGTACTTCTGGAAGCATGCTCTTTGGTACTGTTAACATGTCTAGAAGCTCATCATCCCACTGTAAGTCGTGAATGTTAAACATTAATGTACGTGATGCATTTGAGTAATCTGTTATGTGCGCTTTACCGCCAGACAATTTCCATACAAGCCATGTATCAATTGTTCCGAATAATAACTCGCCATTTTCCGCTTTCTCTCTTGCACCTTCAACGTTATCTAAAATCCATTTTACTTTCGTACCAGAGAAGTATGCATCAATTAAAAGACCTGTTTTTTCGCGAACCATCTCGCTATAACCTTTTTCTTTTAACTCATCACAAATTTCAACTGTTTGACGAGATTGCCATACGATTGCGTTATAAATTGGTTTTCCAGTCGTTTTATCCCATACAACCGCTGTTTCACGTTGGTTCGTAATACCGATACCAGCGATTTGTTCTGGCTTCACATCTGCTTCACTTAAGCAAGTTGCGATAACTGCTAAAATAGATCCCCAAATTTCTTGTGCATTATGCTCAACCCAGCCTGGCTTTGGAAAATGTTGTGTAAACTCTTTTTGAGCTGAATGAACGATTTTTCCTTCTTTATTGAAAAGAATTGCGCGTGAGCTTGTTGTTCCTTGGTCTAATGAAAGAATATATTTTTTCATATCAGTTTCCCCCTATGCTACTTTTCTACTATTTGTAGTAGCTTCACTTTTTTTACTTGTCATATAAGAGATTGTTAGTACAATCACAGTTGTAATAATCACATAAATAAGTGCTGAATTTTGTTTTCCTTCAAATACAACTTGATGGAATAATCCTGCAAGTGATCCACCTAGAATTGGACCAACTACTGGGATCCATGCATACTTCCAGTTTGAACCGCCCTTTCCTGCAATCGGAAGGAAGAAGTGTGCAATACGCGGACCTAAATCACGAGCCGGGTTGATTGCGTATCCTGTTGTTCCACCTAATGATAAACCAATACTTACAATTAAGAAACCTACGATAAATGGATTTAAACCATCTGCAAATTTATTTGCTCCAATTGCTAATATACCAAATACTAAAACGAATGTTCCAATCATTTCACTTAAAAGGTTTGTAAATGTGTTCGGAATTGCCGGACCTGTTGCAAATACACCTAACTTTGTTCCTGGATCTTCTGTTTCTTTCCAGTGTGGTAAGTAATGTAAATATACAAGAACTGCCCCGATAATTGCCCCAATCATTTGTGCTGCGATATACATAGGTACATCACTCCATGGGAACGCTCCCTTAAAAGCAAGTCCTATCGTTAAAGCCGGATTCAAATGTGCCCCACTAATTGATCCAACTGCATACGCTGCCATAGCAACCGCTAGACCCCAACCCATTGTAATTACAATCCAACCAGAATCTTTCGCAAACGATTTCTTTAAACTTACACCAGCGCAAACGCCGCCACCAAGTAAGATTAACAATGCAGTCCCTATTAATTCCCCTAAAAATGCTGACATAAAATCCCTCCACAATCAATTTAAATGCTTTCGAAAAGTGATAGAGGTAAAATGAATGGCCATTCGTTTTTTTTCAAAAGAAAAAGATCCACAGCTTACATGCTTCTATATAATATATATAGAAACAATAAAATGTGGATCTCTTCTTTTCTCCGTCACGTTTATTAACTTGTCTATAATGTTAACCCTTAATGAAAGCGGTGTCAACAGAATTTTTTCACATTTTCGTCACTTTTTTTGGTAATGTTTCCATAATTCTTTTTTCGATGTCGTAATTGCTGTCGCACCAGCATTTAACGCTCTTTCAACGTCTTCTACCGTTCGAATAAAACCACCTGCTAAAATTGGTACACCTGTACGCTCTTTCACTTCAGCGATCACACCTGTTAACGCACCAGGAAGCACCTCTATATAATCCGGCTTCGTCTTTTCTAGCAAATTACAGCTCTTTTCCATCGCGCTAGAATCAATTAAAAAGATGCGTTGAATGGAGACGACACCCTTTTGCTTCGCCTTCATAATTACACTCGCCTTTGTCGATAATAACCCGTACGGTTTATATTCTTGGCATAAAAATTCCGTCGCATGCCCATCACTTTGTAATCCATGGATCAAATCAACATGTAAAAACACTTTTTTCCCATGCTGCTTCGCAAGCGACACAACACTCTTCAATTGACCGACATGAATGTCTAAAATAACAATATACTCATACGAACTATGTAATAGCTTTTCCAAATCTTTAATTTGCCTCACTGCCGGCAAAATCTTCTGCTCATGAAATTCCATTCTAAACGTCCCCTTCTTTATATCATCCTATCCTTTATAGTACACAATTTGAGTGGAAAGAACAGCTAGTGTCGGGAATTTCTTTCAAATCTTTCTTTTACCTATATATCTTCTTCAACTTATCAGAAACCGTACCACCTATAACCATTAATATGAGCGGTAAAAAATTCATTACATATGGTGCATCTGCTACAATTGTAATGCTTGCTCCTGCAAACTTATTTAACATCCATACAACGATTTTTGTAACAAATAAAAATACCCCGAGCATGAATAGACTATCAAAAAACACCTTCCATTTTGGATACGCCAATTGTTTACTATCTTCGATTACTTTCTGCGTCAACTCTTCATCGCTCCTCAATAACTCATCAATTGTAATACCGAACAGATCACTTAAATGAATAATAATTTCAATGCTCGGATAGTTCTTTCCCGTCTCCCATTTCGAAACAGACTGCCTACTCACATGAATTTTTTCAGCCAAATCATTTTGCGACCAATTTCTTTTTTCCCTTTCTTCTTTTAAACGTTCGCTAAAAATCATACTGTGTTTATCACCTCTCTACGTCTAGTATGGTCAAATAAATGATGAAGAGTAAAGCTAGTTATCGTTGCGTAGTCTGTGCAACTTGTGCGTTACACTTTAAAATGGCGCTATGTAGTATGTATATTTCATATACTTTTCTTCTATAATAATTTCCCGAACAATAATACAATGAACGGATGACTAGATTAAGCATAAAAAAATACGCCATCCCTTCTTATCATTCTCCAGAAAGAATAACGTAAAGTTTCATTTTTAAACATTTTCATCAAAAAGAAAAGAGGCTAACAATAAATTGTTAACTTCTCAGCTGAAAGTAAAATATTATCTTTCCTTATCTTCTAATATCTAGGTTGTGATTGAATATTTGTAAGATGAACATCAAACATATCAATGATTTCAAGAAATCTATCAGCTTCACGGAAAACATGGTCTGCTAATAACGGATGAATGATACTCTTTATTTTACATTGCTCAATTAAATCACGTGCTGTTTTCTTAAAATCCCGAAGAGATGTAACGGACACACGATTTTGATCTAAAAATTGATCTAAAAGAGGGACTGTTTGGGATTGTGGCTTCATAGATTCTAAGTCAATTGCTTGATACATCAATTCATCAAAATCATTACTAAAATTCCGTGCTGTATCTACAAGCTTTCTTTCCGATGGATCAAGAAGATGACCAATAAATTTAGCATGGTCTGCCATAATCCTTAAAAAGAAAACATTTTCTTTAATAATAGCATCAGGAAGGGCATCTAATTTCCCTTCATTTAATTGTATTAAACGTTTTCTAAAATAGTCAGCTTCCCTACTTGTATGGTCAACTAACAGTGGAAAGTTATTTTGTCCTGGCAATTTACATGTGAGAATTAATCCTAAAATTTTTCTTTTAAATCCCCAAATATTAGTTGCGGCTTGTTGTACTTCTGAATTAAATCTTTTTATTTGCTCAGGATCTGTTTCATTTGTATAGGAATGCGCTATTTGTTCGATATGTTCAAACAATCGATAAAATTGATTAGCCTCTTCGATTAGTTGAGTATCCTCGCATCTAAACCCTAAGCGAAGAAAAAAAGAATGCTCCTTCATGATTCTAGACCAAAAACGAATTTCATTTAATGAACGCTCAACAAACATTACAGATGTAACACCTGTATCAGGATGTAATGATGTTTCATCCCTATGCATTGTTAATCCCCCCTGTAGATACTGCGCTAGTTCCATTCTTATGAGGAAACATATATATAAATACCATTAATAAAAGTTCATGATGAATCTCGTATACATGTAAAGTTAAACTTATATAACCTGCTCCCCCAGAAGAAAAAGGCTACCACCTAGATATAAAGTTCTCCTAGTTGGTAGCCTTTCAAAATGTCTATTAAAGCAATACCGAATCTTTATCACTATCCTGATTCCGCTTCTCACGCTCTTCTTCTAAGCGCTTCATATATACCTCGCCTTCTTTTTCGATAAAATCATTATCCATCTCTTGCTCTTTTTTCGAAGTATATAAAACCATGTAGCCACTCAATACAATCCCAATGATTACAAGATAAATCCACCATGGTAAAATTTCCACTTTCGTTCATCCCTTTCCTTAGACAAGCCTTATTAGTTTCACTTTATGAGGAAAGAAGTGGATTTATGCTTGAAATTTTATTGTGGATTCTTCGCGAAGAACGCTTGTACATATTCCATAAACTCTATTGGTTCCTGGCGAAACGGTGCGTGGTATCCTTTTTCAATGATATGGAACGTACTATTTGCAAATAGCTCATGATACAGTTCACCATTTTTCCAAGAAACACTCTTATCGTGTCGTCCCCATATAATTAAAGTCGGTACCTTAATTTTATCTGCCTCCATCGCAATGCGGCGCTCTCTCATTTTCGTAAGCTGATCATAATGCTCTTTATCATCGCGACTATTTTTCACTTCATTTTTATTATAATCCGTAATCTCTGTTACAGTTTGTAAGTCTGTCGATAGTGGCGGCACTTCATAACTTTCTTTTTGCTGGAAAGACTCTATTCCTGTAGAATCCGCTAAAACGAGATGCGTTACTGCATCCGGATATAAATACGCTAAATTTAGAGACATCTCTCCGCCCATCGAATGACCAAGTACTGCGAATTGATCGTATCCGAGTTTCTTCATTAACTTATAATATAAATTCACTTGCGTGGGAAACGAATACTGAAAATCAATCGGCTTAGAAGAACGCCCAAACCCTAAAATATCAACCGCAATAATCGTATGATCCTTTACAAGTTCCGGATAAATATCATTAAACCCATCTGAAGAACCACCGAATCCGTGAAGCATAAGTAAAGGCGGTTTCCCCTCACCAATTTGCTTAAAATAAATCGTCTGCCCATCAATCTGCGCCATACTCTCTTTCGTATTCAGCCTCATCATCACAGTATCTTTCACTTCTTCAACCTTCGCAATCGGCTTATCAACGAAGTTACATACTATTAATAAAACAAGAACAATACCGCTAATCATATAAAACTTAAACCGTTTCAAAATTCCCGTCTCCTTTCTCATGTTGCTATTTAAAGTTTTTACATTTTTTGGTTGTTTTATGATTAATTTTAATTGTAACCATTATAGTTACAATTGTACTAAAAAAATATTACTCACTGCCATTATCGATGGTTACTTTGTAACTATTATAGTTACACATTTAAAGTAAGTCAATTCTTTTCTCTACATGGCCTAATAACAAAGAAAAGGACTTCATGTTGAAGTCCCTTTCTTTGTTATTATAGTTGGCTTACTCCGCCGTCTCCTCTATTATCTGCTGGTGCTCCGCCTGTATCTCCTATATTAATGTAGTCTGGTCTTGCTGGTGCTCCTCCCGTGTCCCCTATATTAACGTAGTCTGGTCTTGCTGGTGCCCCTCCCGTGTCACCTATATTTACAGCTTGATTTGTAAAAGAACTATTGAATCCAATTGATAATACCCCTACTAATGCAGCCCCAACAATAGCTAAACGAAATTTCTTCATTAGTTTAACGCTCCCTTTTCCAATATATTTTTTTGAGCCTTATTATTCATATAAAAATATTTACTTGCCTTAACATGATCATCAACCTCATAAAATTTCATTGCTAAAATTTCAGTGTATTCTTGAATACAATCCCATAATCTTTCTCTCTCAAAATAAGAAAGGCCTTTTAAAATTACATATTCAATAATTGATATAGAAGAATTTCCATTGAGTTCTTTCAAAATTTTAAACCGATGTTGAAATTCTTTTTCACCTAAATCAATACAAATATTTAAACCTTTTTCAACAATTGGATTCGCTAAATTATATTCTCCTAATTTATAATGTTCACGTGCTTCTACAAACAAGGCTTTAAAATGTTCTGGGTAATTTTTTGTCACCTCAGATATATGGCGAATCGCTAATTCTGAAAGGTTTTGACTGGCATAAAGCCAAGCTAAATTATGTCGAACCATTAGCATATATTTTTTTTGATTTGCTTTTTGCAATACTTCCATAGCAGCATTAAAGTTCTCTTCCGCTAATTCATAGTGATCTATGTCTACGCAACATAGTCCAAAAGCATTTTCACATAATCCTACTTTTATTTCATAGCCTGGATATTTCAAAAATGCCGCTTTGGCTCTATTCAAGTAATCTATTGCATGAACTTGGTCATATTTTTGATAATAGAAATTCCCCATCCGATAATTAAACTCCGCATGCTCTATCGGATCTGCAATATATTTCAATAGCTTCTCAGCTTGTTCATACTGTTCTTTCGCTTCATTATAATTTGAAATTAATGTGCAATGAAACCCTTTAAAAAAGTGATAGTAATACGTTAGAAAGCCTTCTGTCGGAATTTCAAAAGATTCCACTTTATCAAAACTATCTTCTCTAACTGAAATCCAATTAACTAATGCATCATATCTAAAGTTCAATAACGCATGATAAAGCAATACATCCTGATCCACTTCCAAGCCACTAATCTTACTATCAATCTCCTCTTTCATTTCCGTAGCTTTCTCTATATGTTGCTGCAACATTACACGATACCAATTATCTAAAGAATGTTTCATTTGCTCCTTCGTTACTATATTCGTTCCCATACCTTCGCCTCTCCCTTGCCAAATTATAAATTTGGGATATTTATACAATTATCCAAATTGTATATTATCACCTCTTTTCTATGTATTGAAAAATAATTATCAGAAAATTTATAATTTAAAATTATTATACCAAATATTTCTATTTCGAAAACTTGAGAAACATTTATCAGAAAATTTTATAGACCAAATAAAAAAGCAAGCAATTCCAGCGATTCGCTAAAACTACTTGCTCTTCTACTTATTATCTCTAAACAAAATCGTACATTTTTACTCTTTAATAAATTCCTTCGTACTTCTCACTGTATCAATTGGACGAACTAATTTTTCGATTTCTTCACGTTTTGGCTCTAGGAACGGAGGTAACGATAATTTTTCTCCAAGTGTTTCATATGGCTCATCTCCCATAAACCCTGGGCCATCTGTAGCAAATTCAAATAAAATTTGTGGTGCAACTCTTGCGTATAATGACTCGAAGAAGTGGCGATTTACATATCCAGATGACGGAAGTCCAACGCTACCTATTCTCTCAATCCACTCTTCTAATACCGCACGATCTTCTACGCGGAATGCAGCATGATGCACTGTGCCAAATCCTTGTTGTGCTTCAGGAAGAACCGTATTATGTTCTACAATAACAGAAGCACCGTTTCCGCCTTCGTTTACTTCAAATAAATAGAATTCTCCTTCTTGAGCAATCTCTTTAAATAATAGAACTTTTTCTAGCACCTCTTTGAAATAACTAAAGTTTGCGATACGGATAAATACAGGTCCTAAGCCAGTAATTGCATATTCTAATGGAACTGGACCGTTTTGCCACGGTGTACCTGATTCTATCCCGTTATCTAATTCATCTGAGATTAATTGATAGTGTTGATCATCAAAGTCAACGAAAGAAAGAGTTTTCTTACCAAATTGCTCTTTAATTCCTGTATGTTCTACTTCAAGACGATCAAAACGTTTCACCCAATACTCTAGTGCTACGTCAGTTGGAACGCGGAATGAAGTTTTTGAAATTTCATTTGTACCGTGTACTCCTTTTGGAACACCTGGGAAGTCAAAGAATGTCATATCTGTTCCTGCACTACCTTTATCATCTGCAAAGAATAAATGATACGTTTGAATATCATCTTGGTTTACTGTTTTTTTAACTAAACGCATTCCTAAAACGTGAGTGAAAAACTCATAGTTCTTTTCTGCACTACTTGTAATTGCTGTAACGTGGTGAATTCCTTTTAATTGGTTCATTTTATATTCCTCCAATGGTTTTAAATTTTATATTTTCTCTTCTATTATTTCTCTTCAATAGGTGCTAATTTCGCTTCAATTTCTGCTCGCTGTTCTTCTAAGAACGGCGGTAAATCAAGTTTTTCTCCTAAATGCTCTACATCTCCATCAACTGTAAATCCTGGTCCATCTGTCGCAATTTCAAATAGGATTCCGTTTGATTCACGGAAGTATAAGCTTTTAAAGTAGAAACGGTCGATAATGCCTGAAGAATGGAAACCTTTTTGTATCACCTGTTCTTCCCAATAAGCTAGCTCTTCACTGTTTTTCACGCGAATCGCTAAATGGTGAATGCTACCGCGGCCTGGCTTTTCAGTAGGACCATCTAAATATTTCACAACGATTTCTCCGAAGGCTTCTCCTTTAATAGACTGGAAAATCGCTTCTTCGTCGCTTCGGCTAACTTCTTTATAACCAAATATATCTGTTAATGTATTCGCTAGTTTATCAAGTCTACGCACTGTCATTTCCACTGAACCCATTCCTTGAATTTGATGTTCAGCTGGAACTTCGGATTTCTCCCACGTTTCCCAGTGCTCCACTTTTTCTCCGTTTGAAACGAGTAGCACGAGACGAAGACCTTCCGCATCCTCAAATTGCAAAGCAGGACGATTTGCATATGTTGTCATTTCACTATGTTTCACATCAAATTTCTCAAATCGTTCTTTCCAGTAATGTAAGCTTTCCTCTGAAGGAACGAGTAATCCGATTCGCGTAATTGCATTCGTACCACGGTACGTTTTTCCTACTAAAGGCATTTCAAAAAATGATAGTTCAGTACCTGGACTTCCTGTTTTATCTCCGTAAAATAAATGATACATGGATGGATCATCTTGGTTTACCGTCATTTTCACACGGCGTAAACCAAGCACGTTTTTATAAAAATGGTTATTCTCACTTCCGTTTTTTGTAACCATTGAAATGTGATGATGCCCTTTAATTTCATACATTGATAATTCCTCTGTTTCATTTTACTAGTCAAGTGATAACTAAAAAAATAACATTTCCCACCACTAATATGGTTTTTAGCTTTTCAATTTATTCTCATTATATTTTTGTAAATTCATCTTAGTTTTTACTGAATAAGTTACTTTGTTTTGTAAATCGAAAGCAAGTGAGTGTATGTTTTTCATATGACTCAATCGCTTTCGTTACTATCACTTTACACTTCAAGTGATTAAAAAGCAAGTAATTTATCTCAAATTCGAGATATTTTTTTATTGCATAAAATTTCGGACTAAAAACACAAGAAATTCTCGGTTTGGAGACATTATAAAATTCATAAGTTGATGGATGTAGGATATCGCCAGCATTAAAAAAACACGCTAAGAAGTATGCAAGGCTTTATACAGTTTTTTAGCTAATTCAGTAACAAACAGAAATCTTAAAATCCCCTTCAGGATAGGAATGTATAAAAAAATGTATAGATCCATAGAACGTAAAAAGGAGGTTCCCTTGTGAGAGCAGGGTTCCTCCTTGTCCTTGCTACCGATAATGTTACGTTATATTAACTGAATGCGAATACCATATACATCCAAAAATCATAACAAATCGATTCTCCGAAATGGTACAATTAGGAAAAGGGGGAAAGGATATGTACGATTACAAATTCGTGAAAGTCGAAGTTAATAACTGGAAAGGGGAACCTAAAGAAGATTATAAGCGTATTATTGCCGAACATGCTGAAGACGGTTGGAAATTTGTTCAAATCTTTGCACCATCAATCGCAGGATACGCGCAATATTTTGAGATTATCTTCGAACGAATCAAATAACCCCTTTCGAGAACGAGAGGGATTTGCTTTGAATAACATACAAAAAGAACTGAAATATTTGGGAATCTAATTGTTCTCAATTTAACTTATAAGACAAATAAGCTAATATTAATCAACTTCCAATAACGAGAATTATGTAAATAAGCTGCCCATATGGACAGCTTATTGTATTTTTTCTGAAATGCTGGCGTTACTCAACTAAAAAGTTGATATGCTCCCATTCTAGTGGCAAGATATGTTTTATTAGTTCTTCGTTACACCCATGCGTACTTCTTAACTATTTTATTTCATTTTCAATATAAAAACAGCCTCACTAAGCTCTTAACACTTAATGAGGCCATTCTATTCACAATCTTAATTATGGAAAGTTGGCTTATAGAACGAACGGTTATCAAGAGCAAATACACGCTCTGTGTATTCACCTGGTTTTGTGCGTCCTAATGCGCGGTCCATCATGTTCATTTTTGCATCTAAGTTATCGATGTAGTGCAGAATTTCTGCTTCTTTTACTAATGGTGGTTTTGGACTACCCCATTCTGCTTTTCCGTGATGGGAAAGGACGATGTGCTGAAGGATTAATACTTCTTCTGCATCGATTTGTAGTTCATCTGCTGCTTTACCAATTTCGTTCACCATGATAGAAATATGGCCTAGTAAATTTCCTTCTAACGTATACGTTGTAGAAATTGGGCCAGATAGTTCGAATACTTTACCAAGGTCGTGTAAAATAACGCCCGCATATAGTAAGTCTTTATCTAACGATGGGTATAGAGCTGATATAGCTTTCGCTAAATCTAACATTGATACAACATGGTAAGCTAGTCCAGATACGAACTCGTGATGGTTCTTTGTCGCTGCTGGATATTCTAAAAATTCATTTTGATGCTTATTTAACAAATGTCTTGTTAGACGCTGAATGTTCGGGTTTCTCATTTCAAATATGTATTGCGTAATTTTCTCAACCATATCTTCTTTTTTTATTGGAGCTTTTTCTACAAAGTCCGAGATGTCCGTTACTTCATTCTCATTCGCAACACGAATTTGTTTCACACGTAATTGAATACGTCCTTTATAGTTTAGAATATCTCCAGCTACTTTAACGATTGTTTCCGCTACATATTGTTTCTCAACTTCTGGTGATACATCCCATAGCTTCGCTTCAATATCTCCACTTGGGTCTTGTAAGATCACTGTTAAAAACGGCTTGCCATTGCTTGCGAGACCTTTTGTCGCTGTTTTAATTAACAAGAAAACATCGACTTGTTCACCAACTTCATATTCTACAATTTTCTTTTTCATTCGAATTCCTCCACCAAATCAGTTACTTTTAGTATAGCATACTACAACTCATTTTCTTTACGCTTACGTGTTAATTTTATAATCTCATTTTCTGTAAAATACGTGAGTAGATGCGCATGGCATGTAAAGAAGATAACTTGTCTATCTTTCGCAATTTCCTTTATAAGTTCAATCGTTCGATTCGTCCTTACCGCGTCAAAATGTACGAAGCTATCATCAATAATAAATGGATAGTCATGCTCAAACGTTTTCGCTAGCGCAAATCGCAATGATAAATATAACTGCTCCGCTGTCGCTTGGCTTAGTTCATGACTGTAAAAACGCATACCATCGTTACGTTCGACAATGAAAGGTTCCGCTTCTGACGGTGAGAATATTTTACTATATCTCCCGCCCGTTAAATACACGAAATACTCTTCGGATTTTTGTAAAATACGCGGCAAATGCACTTCATGATAATATTGCTTCGTTTTCGTTAATACTGTCTTTGCGGCCGCATATGCAGCCCACTTCTTCACTTGTTCACGCACTTGCGCTTTTTTCATTTCCCACTCATGTAGTAAATCACCATACGTACTGCCTTCTTCTAAATTCGCAATTTCTATTCGATGCTTCGCAATACGCTCTGTCAGTTCTTTCTCCCCTGCCAGACAGTTTTGCGCGGCTGTAATTTCTTGCTTTAATTTTTCATCATAACCGTCAGCCTCATAATGCTCAGCTAATGACAAACTCGTTAAGCGCTGTTCTAACAAATCAATTTGAGGTAATAAACGCCCCACTTGCTTATCCGCGTCTTCACGTTTCTCTGCCAATTTTCCTGCTTCTAAAAACATCTCTTCATCTGTAGATTCTGCGATATGCCATAACCCATCTCGATCTACTAGTAGTTGTTTTAATTGCTCTTGCATGAACTCATATTCTTCTTGCCATTCCGCCAGCTTCTCTTTCAGCTGCTTACAAGTTTGGCGCTTCTCTTTTTCATTTTGCATACGACTTTGCGCCTCATGCAAATTACTATACTCTTTACTACCGATAACAGTTTCTAGTTTATGCTCAAAGTGCGAAATCATTTCATATAATGAAGATTTCCGCTTACTTTGCTTCTCTAAATCACGATATAGTTGCTGCATTTTTTCAATACGCTCAAACGCTGGCAACATGTGCGCATATGTAAAAAATTCAGGGAACATATAACGCGTTTTATACGCATCTACTTGTTCTCCTATTTGGAAAGTTTCTCTCTCCCATTCTTCATAAGATGAAACGACTTTATCATAAGCACGTTCCATTTGTTGTAATTTATAAGACTCTCGCTCAAATAACTTTCGAATCTCTTCATCCTTTTCTAACTGATAACGAACGGACATCGCCTCTTCACTTTGACGCCCGCCAGCACTTTGCTGAAGAGTAAGAAGCTCTTCTTGTAATCCACCCGAAGGATCTTTATATAAAACGAGTGCTAAAACAATCCCTACAAAAACAATCACACTAATAAATAACAGCAAGCGGTTATCTATAAATAAACTCGTGAATAAAACAAGCGTATTAATAAGAAGTAACAGAAGACAAATTCTTTGCCACTGTTTTTTCTTTTGCATAGCCGCTCCTGCTTTTTCCTCATACTTGCGCTTCATTCTCTCTGCGCCCATACCTAAAAACGCCGCATCTTGAAATGATTTTTCTTTCTCAACTAACGTATTTCGTTCTTCATCAGCTAACATTTGTTTCTTGATCTGTCTTATATTTTCTTCTTGCTCTTCTAATTGCTCTTGAGCTGTTTTAAAACGATCATCAAGTTGTGCTTTTTGCGTTTCTAACTCTCTCGCTTTTTGCACCGTTTGCGTAATTAATTCTTTCGTCGCTAAACTTATATCAAATGAAAGAACCGTCTCTTGTTCAAAAGTGGCTCCAATTTGTTGCTGTAGTTCTGCGATTTCTTCTTTTATATTCGCAATACTTCCCGTCATATCACGCATTTCTTGGCGTGCATTTTCATAAGACATGTGCTGCATACGAAGTTCTTCTACGTAACTTTCTTTTTGTAAAAATGCTTCATCTATTTCTGTGGAATCAATTTCTGATTGCACTGTTTCTATCTTTTTTTGAAGTGAATCTACTTGTACTTGGAGCGGTTCTATCTTTGCCTTTACCGCCTCATAGCGCGCCATTCCGTTTACAGGAAACTGCCCGTTCTCGCTTTTCAACACTTTCTCGTGCGCACTCTTTTCAATAACGAGAGGCTCAAGCGCTGCTAATATTTCATAATCTTGCTTTCGTCTTTCGGCTGACTCTTTTTCCGCACGAACAGAAGCAAGTTTCTCTTCACTTTCTTTTAACTGCTCGACTTGTTTTTCATACGTGCCAATTTTCCCTTGCCACTCTTTCATCTTTTCCTCAATTTTCTTCATCTCTTGCAGTGACACATTAATTTCAGGATTACGACCACTCGGCTTAAAGCGCTGATTCATTTCTTTTTCTAATTTTTTATCTAACTGCAATAACGCATCACTTCCGACTGCGCTGGCCGAAAATAAATAATTGCCGATATCCGCTTCGCCGAGCTGATGAATATTTTGAAGACCATGCATATCAAATGAAAAAACAGAATCAAATAAGCTTTCATTCACACCGCTTAATATATCGTTTAAAATATCTTCGCCGCCAATTTTCCCGTCTTCAAAATAAACGGTCACCGCGCCTACTGCCGTCTTTGGCAATCGTTCAATTTTCAAACGGCCGTACTTCTCTGTTTGAACAGTCATCGCTCCGCCGTACTTCCCGCCTTCTTTCGGCTCATAACGGCGTTGTCCTCTCGTTGGAAAACCGAATAAGATACTTTTCATAAACGAGCGAATTGTCGATTTCCCCGCTTCATTTTCACCGTACAGTACCGTCAGCATTGACAGATCCATTTCCACATTTTCTAGTTTTCCATAGCCATAAATATGGAGTTTTTCAATTCTCATTTTTTATCCCTCTCTTGCTGGAATAATTGCTCTAAAATAATATTTTCCGCTTCCTTTTGAATCTCTTTCTTCTCTTCTTCCGTAAAAGCTTCAATACTATTACGTGCTACAGGAGATGTCCAAATGGTGCGCAATACTCCATCCATATTTGTGAAAGCTTCTAACTCTTTCAGCACACTACCGACGAAATGATTTTCTTCTTTCAAACGTTCAATTTCCGCAAAAGAAACCGTCTCATTTTTCCACTTCATCGCATACACAAAGTCTTTTCGCTCTTCGCCAGCTGCTAAAATATGAAAAATCTCTTCCACGCGCTTGTCTTCACGCAAATAAGGAGAAAGTGGCCCCTGCCCTGTAAATACGACAGTTAAAAGCGTGCCTTCCTCTTCTCTTCTGCATTCATTCATCGCACTTGACGCGCTCGTCATAAGATCATCAACGGTTTCAAGTCCATCGATACTAACTTCAATCTCATCCCACACTACATCCGCCGTATGGAAAAATGAACACTGCGATCCTTGTTTCGTGAGTTCAATAAGGTATGCACCCTTCTCGCCCGTCTCCTTACGATGACGCCCTTGTATATTACCTGGATAAATAATGCATGGCTCTTCTGATAAAATTTCACGTTTATGTATATGGCCAAGAGCCCAATAATCAAACTGCTTTTCCTTCAGCTCACGAATTTGAAACGGTGCATAGCGATTATGCTCTGCATCCCCTTCCACACTTCCGTGAAGCATTCCAATATGAAAAGGCGCATCACTCATTTTCGTATACTGCGCTGTCATATTATCCGTTACCGCTTGCTGCAAATAACTAAACCCGTAAATAGAAGCTACAAGCTCACCATTTTTATAAAATGATTTCTCTTCTACATAAGGCTCCGTAAACACATGAACATTTTCCGGAAACTCAATTGCCGCCCAGCTTCCCCCTAAATGATCGTGGTTACCGTGAATAATAAAAACAGGGATATCGTACTGCGACAGTCTCTTCATTTGCTCACGCACAAACACTTGCGCCCTCAAACTTCTCGTCTCCGCATCATACAAATCCCCAGCTAGTAATACGAAATCAACGCGCTCTTGAATCGCTTTATCAACAATACGCTCGAACGATTCAAACGTACTCTGCTTCATTCTCTCCCAAACAGACTGCGCAACATTCATCTCCATCCCTTTAAACGGACTATCCAAATGCAAATCAGCCGCATGTATAAACTTCACTTGTTTCACAAATAACGATCCTTTCTATAGTTCAAAAGTTTCATCTTATCCGCATGAACACAAACAATAAATGCTCAATTGTTGAAAACTAGTAATAAGCAGGAAATAAAAAATCCCCCACTGATTAAAGTTTCACCTTACCCCGTATTAACGGGCAGTAGGCAAAGAAGCCAATCTGAAAGTAAACTGCCCATAAATAC
The DNA here is from genome assembly GCF_016650935.1 of Bacillus sp. TH25. Classification (NCBI taxonomy): domain Bacteria; kingdom Bacillati; phylum Bacillota; class Bacilli; order Caryophanales; family Bacillaceae; genus Bacillus; species Bacillus sp. TH25. The sequence continues at coordinate 853,899 of NZ_JAEKEU010000009.1, forward strand.
CCGATTAGTTCAACTAATAACTAGTGGGGATGAAAAGACTCCCCATTAGTTAAAGTTTCACTTTATTGTAACACGCAATGTCATATATTTCTTTGCATATTCTATTGATTTATGCCAAAATAGTTATAAGATTCTGATTTTAATTATTGGAGGGAATTTTCATGGGAGTATACGTTCTAACAGTCTTTGAAAAAGATGGTTCAAAAGCATTAGACGAATCATTCGAGGCGGCAACTGAAAAAGAAGCGAAAGCAAAAGGTGAATCTATTTTACAAGAAAAAGGATTGTACGAAAAAACACATCGCTGCACATCTTCTGCAGGTAAGCTCGTTTTATTCCAGCGCTAAAAAAAGAAGCGTCATCCGCTTCTTTTTCACTCTACTATATCTTCGTCACACCACGTAAACACCACATCTAGAATGCGATTACCGATACGTACGCGTTTATTCCATTTACCTGTTTGGATCTGATGTTGCAATTCCGCTTTCATCTTTTCCGTCCAGTCGTGAATCGTGTCACTACGGTCGTACGGATATACGCCCGGAAACTCTTCCTGCAGAAGATGCAAGCTCTCTGCATCAAAATGAAAATGGAAGAAGTAGTTTGCTGTAAGCGATGGTTCTTGCAATCGTAAAAAATGATCATCAACTTGCTTTCTATTTCTATAGAAAGTAAAGATATTCACTTTACCGCTCGTAATTTGGTCAATTTGAATTTCGTGCTTCTCTATAATCACGTCTTGCCCACCTCGTTATATACTACCCTTAGTATATATGTCTTTTGCAACAAAGTTAACCATTTTCGCGCGAAATTCATTTCCTTCATTATATTACCCGTACCTCCAAGTACAATCAGGACAAATAAACAAAGTTGAAGGGGAGCGATCACATGTATTTCGGAAGCAAAGGTTGGTATGTAAAAGAACTTAAAAAATTAGGGATTCGTACTTACGAAGGTAAAAAACTAGAATCTTATCGTACACATATTTTATCTAGTTTACTTGAGAGAATGAAGAAAGCTTCGGCTTAATAGATGTAGGAAGCGACTACGGTTGCTTCCTTTTTATTTACTAAATAAAAAGGAAATCATCATACCTTAACTTTTTAACTTTACCGTTATACTTCCTTGATAGAAACCGCCCATTATCAACTGAATCTCTATTACCGAATACTCTTCCAGATAATCATTTGTATATATTTTAAATTCTCCATACTTATTAACCGGTCCGCTTCCAACATACATATCGCCACTCGTTATGACAATTGTTGAATGAGGTTCTGCACGGCCCAATACACAATTATCACCATATTCCACAGAATCTATCGTTATTTTTTGATGCATATTATTAACTGAACCTATACAGTTCTTATTACACAAATTAACATCTCTTTCTTCAGCCCTCGATAGCGCTCGATTCCTACTAGTCTTTTCTGAAGAGAAAGCAACATTCCCCAGCCAACTAAACCTATCAAATGTAGTAATAGGTAGAAACATCTACGTTAACTCCCCCATTCTTCCAATACTTCCAATACTTCCAATACTTCCATCTCATTTTTTATCAACTACGGTCTTTTAATGAACTTACAGCAATACGTTTTATGTCGGGATAAAAGAAAACAGCTTTGGTTTTCCATTCAATTTCGCACTGTTAATTTGTACAGAACACATAGAATACTGGTTTTCACCCCAGATGTAATGACAACACTACACAAAAGAAACCACGGTCCATTAAATGTAAATCCACCTTCAAATATATTAATAATAATTATGTTGCCAATTATTAAGAGAATCCATGAAATGGAATACTGTTTTCCATTTGTAATATATAAAATTTCATCCTCATAACAGACTGTAATTCCCCCACCTTGCCAAACACCAATAGCGAAAGAAATAAGCGTAACTGCCAGTAACTCTGCTTGTAAATCCCTAGTCATTGGTTGCGGCGCCGTATAAGTAATAATCCCTATCATCATGAGAAAAGTTATAATATCTATCCAGTTTAATTTTCTTTGTTTGCTTTGCAGCCAAATAAAGAAAATTAATACAGGAATTAAAAGCAAAGTTTCCATTTAATTATTCTTCTTCCTTTCCTACATTAGAAACGTCTATAATTGTAATGCAATTAGATTGTTCTTAAATCTCTCATACTTTCTGAAGCATAACATGAGAAAGAAATAAAAAAATCGTACAAAAGGGCAAGCCTATAATGTACGATTGGGCATATATAATGTTTTAAAAATGAATTAACTTCCTTTCAATAGATACAGCTACTGCTTCTGACCGTGAATTAACACCTAATTTATTGTATATATTTGTTAAATATGCTTTTACCGTTCGCTCAGCTATTCCCATATCAAATGCAATTTCTTTATTCTTATATCCGCGCGCAATAGCTTTCAGCACAAACAATTCTTTAACCGTTAAGTTATTTTCTGCAACCTTATCAGCATGTACTTCTTTCCTTTTATACTTCACTATCTTTTCCATAATATTTGGTTGTAGTAAAATCTCACCTCGAATAGCCGCTTCCAATGTTCGAAACAAATTCTCACGATCCGTATCTTTTAGCAAATATCCTTTTGCCCCTAACTCAATTCCCTTTAACATTAATTCATCTTCGTTATAAGTAGTTAATATAATAATCGGCGTATGGTTTTGTTTTTCATTCAAAGCCTCAATTGTTTCTAAACCACTCATTTTAGGCATATTCAAATCCATTAAAATGACATCAGGTTTCTTCTTTTCTATGAAAGAAAGGGCTTCTTCTCCGTTTGCGGCCTCACCTATAATTTGAAATGAATCACTCGTTTCTATTATTAATTTCAGACCTTCTCTTACAACGAAATGATCATCTACAATTAATACGTTATGCTTCATGGCTATCTCCTTCTTTATTTATAGGCACTTGAATATACACTTTCGTACCTTTCATCTTTTCACTCAATATATGTATTTCTCCCTTAATCAATCGAACACGCTCATTTAGACCAATTAAACCATAATGTCCAGGATTCTTACCAATATATCTAGTGTCAAAACCAATTCCATTATCTTCAACTTCAATAGTAAGTTTTTCAAGATCATCGATATATTCAACATTTAAATTTACATCTGCTGCCTGTGAATGTTTTGCGATATTCGTTAAACATTCACTAATTACATATAAACAGTGCTCTTTTACTACGCTTGAAATATACGGTGGACTTTGAATAGTAAGTCTCACATGTATAGACGTAGCTTCAGAAAAACGTTGAACCTCTTCTTTTACTGCTCCATTAAATGAATTAGTAGTATGACGCAAATCATCAATAACCAACCTTGCATCATGTAAAGTTTGTCTCGCTCTTATCATAGTTTGTTTCATAATCTCTTGAGATCGTCCTGTATTCCCTTTTTGCATATGGGCATCTATCGCTTCCAATTGCATAATTAAGCTTGCTAAACCTTGCGCTAACGTATCATGTAAATCTCTTGCCATACGCTGCCTTTCATTAGCTAATGTCAATTCTTCCACTCTCATATATGCAGACTCTAACTCTTGAATATAGCTCTGTATACGATTACGTGCATCAAATTGCTGCTTATTAATATAAGAAAAAGGAATAATAATTGCTAACACTAAAAGAAACATAGAGATAAGAATAGCTAATTTATTCACACCATAATTGATACTAATTGCAGCACAAAATATTGCATACATAAGAGTAAAAACTGCCATTACTTTAAATATATTGTTATAAACATATAAACTTTGGGCGATTAAAATAGGAGTTAATCCAACAAAAATCGCTATCGAAGCATTTGTTGCAATAAACGCAGCCAAAAACACAATGAAAAGTTGTACAAAAAAGAAGTACAACAATTGCCTATTTTTTAATGAACTCGCATACCAATGAAAAATAGTATGAATAACAATGACTATTGTAAAGAAAAAACTATCCATAGAGAAAATATTATTACGAAATTCTAAAAGTATTGAAGCTATATATACGAGTGTAATCCATAAAATAATAAACCTTCTTGGAATAAATACCACTTCCAATACATTTGTATCCAAATCTATATTTAAACTTATTTTTTTCATATCTGACCTCCACCATTACATTATACAAGATGCAACTTACATTTTGATAAAGTGAAGGCTTTTACATACAGCCCGACTCCCACAAATAGCGGGATAAGTCACTTATTCCTCCTCATCCTCATTACCAAATATAAATATGAAATATTGCATATCGAAATGCATTGATGTTTATGTAAGCGCTTACTATAATGATGGTATAAAGATTTATTACAACTTACTATTTAAAAAAGGAGGCAATCACATGGAAATCGCAATGGCAGTTTTAAAATTTGTAGGTGGAGTAATTCCATTGGTTCAAGAACTTTTAAAAGCATTTATGTAAGATTATGATTCAGCAATTATCTATAAGAATTATCATACAAATGATCTGTATATCAAAAACAAATTGATACACAGATCATTTGTGTGAGAAAACTTCAAACGAGAATTATGTACCCTAGCAGAACAATAATGATACATCTATCTCAAGTTGGAAAAAGACGCTCACAAGGGCGCCTTTTTTTATATTACTATATATCTAATAACTTGTTCGGAAAATCGATTCTACAATTCATACAATGCTACATAATTAATGTATCTTTTTAACATTTGCACAATAAAAATCCCCTCAAAGCATAAAGCGAGCCTATTTTTCATTAATTTTTTTATATACAGCAATACCATTTTCTACGATTTTATTAAATGAATAAACGACGACTGTCTGCTCTTCTTTATTTAGTGATACTGAAATAATCAATTAAGCTAAAAATGCTATAATTAACCCAATCACACTAAGGGGGAACAATTATTTTGCGCGGAACATGTATTCAATTTCATAAGTTTGGCAATCCGAAAGATGTATTACAGGTTGAATATAAAAATATAGAACCGCTTAAAGATAATGAAGTTTTAGTTCGTATGCTAGTTAGACCGATTAATCCATCTGACTTAATTCCAGTAAGTGGAGCATACTCACATAGAATCCCTTTACCTAACATACCGGGTTATGAAGGTGTTGGTATTGTAGAAGATGTAGGTGCGAGTGTTTCTAGAGATCTTATCGGCAAACGCGTTTTACCTTTACGCGGGGAAGGTACTTGGCAAGAGTTTGTGACAACATCAGCTGACTTTGTAGTCCCTATTCCTGATTCAATTGATGATTTTACAGCGGCACAAATGTATATTAATCCCCTTACAGCGTGGGTTACGTGTACAGAAACTCTAAAATTAAAACGGAATGACGTTTTATTAGTAAATGCTTGTGGATCAGCCATTGGTCTTATATTTGCACAGTTATCACAAACTTTAAACTTCAGACTCATTGCAGTTACTAGAAATAGTAAGCATACAGAAGAATTACTGCGCCTCGGTGCCGAATATGTAATTGATACTTCCACTGCCCCGCTTTATGAAACAGTGATGGAATTAACAAACGGGCTTGGTGCAGATGCCGCGATTGATTCTATTGGAGGACCTGACGGAAATGAATTAGCATTTTGCTTACGCCCAAATGGAAACTTTTTAACTATTGGCCTTCTATCAGGAATACAAGTAAACTGGGCAGAGATTGTCACGAAAGCAAAAGTGCACGCGAACATATTTCATTTACGACATTGGAATAAAGAAGTATCACCATATAAATGGCAAGAAACGTTTCGTCACTTAATTCGCTTAGTAGAAAATAAACAATTACGTTTCATGACAGTCCATTCTACGCATGACTTAGCAGATGTGAAAACGGCGGTTGATGTCGTTCAATCTGCTGAGAAAACAAAAGGAAAAGTGTTTTTGACGAGTTATTAAGTACAATTGGAGAAGTCCTTTTGATTGACCTTTTAAATAGACTAGATTGTATGTTTAGCATTATAAAATTGTAAGTATCTGGTATAATTCTATTAAAAGGTGAAAGGAGATTCTAACATGTGGTTAATCATAGCACTTGCGCCTGTTGTAATAGTCGGAGGAATTGTATTATATGTAATTGAAAGAATGAAACATAAATATAACGAAGGAACCCTAGGCAAGAAACAATCAAAAGGCGCTCAACATTTATTAGATAGTTTAATACCAATAGGAATGCTTGTCGGCTGTGCTATCGGTGTGATTATCGGCATATTTTTCCCGGTTTCTTTACTGTTTACAGTTAGTTTAGGAGCTGTAATAGGCTATTTATTTGGATTTTTTGCTTATGAAATTTATAGCAAGACAGGAAACAATTTTTCATAATCCAAAAACAGACACAATTGTGGAATAAGCGAGGACAGTACATATTAGTCATATAAAATATGTACTGTCCTTTCATTTATTCATCAACATTATTAACCCCACTTCGCCCCCTAAAAAATAACATTGTAAACAGAACTTAAATTGGTTATCATAAAAACTAATATAACAGGAGATGAGCAGATGAATATAAACGAAAAGAAATCTTTTTCAAAAGTTTCTCGCCGAAAATTAGTCGATGAAGTATTGGAACGTTTACAAGAAAAAATCTTTTCTGGTGAGTATGAAGTTGGTGATCGCCTCCCTACAGAGCCGCAATTAATGGAAGAGTTAGGTGTAGGGCGTTCGACGCTGCGAGAAAGCATAAAGATATTAGTACATGCTGGCATATTAGAGGTTCGACAAGGACAAGGTACTCGTATTGTCTCACTAAATACAGCACAAGATTCATTTGAAAAACGATTGCAAGAAGCTAATATTAATCATGTGTATGAAGCAAGAAATATGTTAGATAAAGAAGTAGCTATGTTGGCAGCACAGCGCCGAAATGAAGAGGATCTTTTATACTTAAAAGGACATTTGATTAAAAGAAAAAATGCCCTTCAAGAAGGAAATTATGTAGCATACATAGATGCAGATATTCAGTTTCATCTAGCAATTGCAAAGGCAAGTAAAAATGAAGTTCTACTTGATTTGTATCAATCTTTCGTACCTGCCCTTCGCCATATTTTAAGCCAATTAATATTAAATACAACTGACTATGAAGATAACTCTGAAATTCATGAAAAGTTGTTCCAAGCTATTTTAAAACAAAATGCCGAAGAGGCTCGAACATACGCTGTTCAAAATTTGGAGCTGAAATAAGCTCCTTATATATTGCACTTAAACATCAGATGATATTATTAATCAAGAAAGGAGAATGGAGAAATGTCACAAACGACCTTTCAAATAAAATCCATCAACATTGGAAAAATAGAACAACTACCTTATGGAAAAAAACTTATTTCAACAGCAATAAGAAAACACCCTATCAAAGGTAACATCTTTTTAACGAAAAATGCTTTACGTGGGGATGAATAGGCTTATAAAGATCATGGTGGAATTGATAAAGCATTATGTGTTTACTCTTATGACCATTACGCCTATTGGAGCAAAATAATCTCTTCTATGATAGATGATTCACTCTTTGGAGAAAATATTACCGTATACGGATTGACTGAAGAAGCTGTTCATGTTGGCGATATCTTTTCGTTTGGAGAAGCAATTATACAAGTATCAGAGCCAAGAAATCCATGTTATAAACTTGCTAAAAAATATAACGTCCCTACCCTACCGCTGGAAATGCAACAAACTGGATTTACAGGTTTCCTCTGTCGTGTGTTACAAGAAGGAAAAGTTTCTACAAATGATTGTTTACAGCTTATTAAATCACATCCTAAACGGGTATCTATTGCACAAATTAACCGTGTTAAATTCCATGATAAAAATGATAGAAGAGCATTAGAAAATATCATTGAATTGGATCCATTATCAAATAGCTTACGTGAGTTAATATTAAAACGTTTAAGCAAATAATCACGCCATTAAACATCAGATGATATACTCAATATCATCTGATGTTTAAGAGAGGAGAAAATCAAATTGAAACATCAAGGACGAACTTATTTGTATATACTAGCACTATTTTTTGTTTCCATTAATTTACGTATCGGAATTACATCTGTTTCACCTTTATTAGAAACAATCAGACAAGACTTAAATATAAGCAATTTTTCCGTTAGTTTTTTAACAGCTATTCCTGTTTTTTGTATGGGGACATTCGCCTTACTGACTGGGAAGGTAATTAAAAAATTCGGAGCAGAAAAAGCAATTATGGCTTGTCTTATTTTAATTGGCTTTGCTACATGTATGAGGGCTTTTACCTCTTCCATTTCCACATTATTCGCGAGCTCTTTATTTATCGGCATTGGAATTGCACTTGCAGGTCCGTTACTATCAGGTTTTATTAAAGAAAAATTCCCTACGAAAATTGGCTTAATGATTGGAATATATTCAGTAGGTATGGGGACTGGCGCTTCTTTAAGTGCAGGATTAACGATTCCTTTACAACATGTATTAAAAGACGATTGGAATATGGCACTCGCTTTTTGGGGTGTACTTACTATTATCGCTATTATATTTTGGTATCCGGTTATGAAACGAAAAAAGAATACGAGTATACAAGATAAAAAGAATAATAGTTTACCTTTAAGAAATAAAAAAGCATGGTTGTTCACAATCTTTTTCGGACTACAATCAGGAATCTTTTATTCCATTACTACTTGGCTTGCGCCAGCAAATCAAAGTATGGGCGTAAGTGGCGAACAAGCCGGTACTCTCATAACTGTATTTACAGTTATTCAAATGATATGTAGCTTTTTAATTCCAACATTAGCGGATATTTATAAAAACCGAGCACTTTGGTTATTAGGGAGTATATGCTTCGTACTCGTAGGTTTATCGCTTATGATTTACCCACTAACTACACCATGGATCCCTTCTATTTTGCTAGGTATCGGGCTCGGCGGCGTATTTCCACTCGCTCTCATGCTACCGCTATATGAAACAAAAACTTCAGAAGATGCGAGTGCATGGACTGCTATGATGCAGTCAGGAGGATATATTATGGGCGGATTCATTCCTGTCCTAGCAGGAATCGCTCGTGACTATTTTGATGGTTATACGCAAGTTTTTATTATAATGGCACTTTTAAGCTTAATTTTGTTCATTTTAACTTTAGTCATGAACAAAAAGAAAGTAGAAGCAAAAGATCTTATAGCTTAAATAAAAAGAATGAGCTTTTTCCTAAAGGATCAAGCTCATTCTTTTTACTTCTACTACTTGAAAACAAAAAAAGCCCCTCAAAGCATACGCTTCAAGGGGTGAGCCTGTTCTTTATTTAATTATATACGTACAGCTGTACCACTTACAGCAACCATTAACATTCCATCGCGAACAACTTCATAATCTACGTCAATACCAACGATAGCGTTCGCACCTTTTTGTTTTGCAAGTTCTTTCATTTCGTCCATTGCGATATCACGAGCTTCTTTTAGCTTACTTTCATAAGAACCAGCACGGCCACCGACAACATCACGAACTGAAGCAAATAAATCACGAACAATATTTGCACCCATAATAGCTTCACCATTTACAATATCAATATACTCAATAATTTCTTTACCTTGGATTCCAGACGTTGTTGTTACAATCATGACTGACACTCTCCTAATAAGTTGTAGTTTTTAATGTGCTTTCTTATGTCTTTATTATGACATGGAAAAAGTATCTAATCTATTGAATTACCTTACATGAATGTGACAATTTTGTAAGGGTGAAATATTATTCTACCTTTTCCTTACAATAACTACCTAAGTTAACAGAATATTGTTATAATTGAATTGGAGGAGGAGATAAAATGAAAAAAATCACTTACATATGTGCTCTAAGTGTTCTATCTTTAACTTTAATAGGCTGTACAAGCACTTCTACTACAAACAATACTCCAAAAACTAAGCAAGAAAACACAAAAAATGCCATTCAATTAAACTCTGCAGACATTACCAACATTGAGATGCTTAGAACAACAAGTAATACTAGTTCCAAATCTCAAACAGATAACGAGGAAATGATACAATCAATCGCTTCAGCAGTCCAAAACGGAACACCGAAAACAATCACACTAGATCAAAAAAAGAGGGCATCTGCGCATTCTACTATAACCGTTACATATAAAGATGACTCAAAAGAAGAGTTTCTTGTGTGGGTTGATAATAAGGAACAAATTACGATTGCTAAAGATGAGAAGAAAGATAAAGTAGAAGCTGTGACGGTGAATATTAAAGGCGCTAAGATAATGAAGGATTTTTTTAAAAATGATAAAACGTAAAAGGATCCCCATCAACTTAAGGATTCAAAATCAGCACAAAATTTTGTTCAGAAACACTATAAAATTTCAGCCTAATAGGTCAGTGGCGAGACCGTATATTATTAAACTTAAAATGTTTCAAATCGAAGGAAGACACCTTATAAGGTGTCTTTTCTTTATTTTCAAAAGGACCTGCTCCATTCATAAATGCATAAAGTAAATTGAATCCGTTAAAACACATGAGTGAACCTTTGTCTTCCCCCTCCTATCTAAAGGAGGAACTGTTATGGGCTTTGGTGGTAGTTGTGGCGGCTGTGGCTTCGCTGGAGGATTTGCTTTATTAGTTGTATTGTTTATTTTATTAATCATAGTTGGAGCTGCTTGCTTCTGCTAAAAAACTATCGGAAAAGATCCCCTTGCTAAACAAAAAATAAAATAAGCTGTCCATATGGACAGCTTATTTACATAATTATCGTTATCGGTAGTTAGGTTTTTTAGTTGAATGGGAATGTTTTGATCCAGTAGAAGAATGCAAAACCTCCAGCTACAAATAAAGCAGCTAAAATGAATGTTATTAGAGGTATTTTATTTTTCATACTTTTTCCTCCAATGATTTAATCTTAAGCTAATTTAGTTAATATAACATGCGTTAGTGAAAGTGAAATATTCACTTAACTATATATTCGTTTTAAATGACTATGTACCCTTTTGAAAGAAATGTTTTGTTATGTCTTTCTGTCTGTATACCGTATACGTGTGAAGTTAACATAACGTCTCATTATCCGTAGCAAGAATAAGGAGGAACCCTAATCTCACAAGTAAATCTACTTTTTTTGTTCTATGGATCTATGCATTTTTTATACATTCCTATCCTGGCGCGGTTTTAGGGTTCTCGTTTGTTATTGGATTAGCCGAAAAACTGTATAAAATCTTGCATGCTCTTAGCGGGGTGCCGCCACATGCCCATCAAGCTAAGCTTATATTAGTTTAATTTCACGCGAGATTTCTTCTTTTTTCTAAAGATCCCGTGTAAGTTTTTTAAAGAATTGCATATCAAATAAACCCTATTGGGTTTCGATTTTTTGAATTACGCTACATGATTATGAGACATGGAAAAGTTGTAGACGACGTCTAAGATATCAAAGACTGTTTTCTTCTCATACCTATGGGATTTTTGTCCGTTTTTCTGCAAAAGATTGAACAGCCGAAACAATATCTTTGTTAATTCTTGGGTGTCTTTTTGCAAAGATTGATAAATAAGTAAGAAATAATCTTTTATGATATAAGTTGCTTTATATTCGCTTAATTCTCGTTTCTTCTTGATGAGGAGTAGTTGGCGCATTTGAAACATGGTGGAGGAACAAAGAAGGATACTTATTAATTGTCCGTATAAGTGACATTCTAGTCTATCTAATTTTACAGAACTACATTTATGAATACGAAAAAATGTTTTCCATGTTTTAAAGATAAGTTCAATTTGCCATCGTAAGGAGTAAAAATCGTATACTTGCTCTTTTGGCAGATATTCCAATGGAATATTTGTAACGTAAAAGTTAATTGCACTAAGTCGTTTACTGCGTTCTTTATAGGTAATTTGCTTCTTATGTTCTTTAGAAGCTAAATCCTTTTGTCTACGCTTCATTTGCGTTTCAGTTAATTTATACATAATTAGTCTTGCCGGAAGCTTTTGATACATTCCAATATAGATTTCAGGAATTTCATATGTTTCACCTGACTGTAATTGGTCAATAAATTGCTCCATATCTAATTGGATGTACTCAGATTGCTTTTTTATGGTTCCATTTTGAAAGTATTCAGGTTCTTTATTATTCTGATATATACGTGTATTAAGCTTTAATCGCGAAATAAAATAAGCATCACACTCGCTTATAGTATGTAAATCTTTTAAGTCGAAATATCCTAAATCACGTATACATACATCGTTCGGTTGAAGGGATGTTAAACAAGTAGAAGTATACGTTTTATCATTGTGTTTTCCGGATCCTACATGAACATGAAGAAATTGACCACTTAGTAAATCATACTCTAGTTGAATTTTTACTCCAGCACTTTGACCGCTACCACCTGAACCTTGATATGTAGAAGTGAATTTATCTGGAATTTGAAAATGGGTAGAATCCAAGATGCGGATACGTCGAAAATATTTTGTATACAAAGTTGGAATCTTGCTAGAAGCACAAAATTGTTGGTGAAGTAAATGTGCTAAGAGTTGTTGTAAAAACTGTACAGCTCGAGAATTAAAGCGTTGATTGAGTCCTTCTGGACTCATAGAAATACCTGTGTTAGCTTCTAATCGACTACATAGTTGTGTCAATGAAGTATTTGCTATGTTTTCGCCTAACCAAACACAAAGAGCTACTAAATCTTGCGCACGATATTTACTTTTTCTTTGAACAAATCCTATTTCTCTAGCTAATTGTTCTAAAGCACCAGGTGACATATATCGTTGTAACTCTTTAGAAAACAACTCTAATTTATCAAAAGTCGATAAGTTCATACCAAAAACGCCATCCTTTCCTATGTTTTTACAAAAAGAATAGCGTGTTTTTTCATTTTAAGGAAATTTAGTTTTGTTAGCTTGATAGCGATGAGACGGTACCACAAGTTAAAGAATATGTTATTAAAAGTAAGAATTTCTTATTCATTTGAATATATCGGTAAAATATGGTAATATATCAATCTAGTTTAAAAGATGTAAGGGGGAAAAGGTATGCAAATACTATTAATTAGGCACGGGGAATCGGAAGCGGATATTTTAAACGTACATGAAGGAAGAGCAGATTTTGAATTAACGGAAATGGGTAGAAAACAAGTGAAAGGTTTAGTACATAAAGTGAAAAATGACTTTCCACCAGATTTTATATGGGCAAGTACATTAAAGAGGGCGCGAGAAACTGCTGAAACATTAGCGAAAGCAATTGGTTGTCCAGTGAAATTTGAAGAAGAATTAATGGAATTTAATAATGGTATACAGGCTGGCATGTCTTTCGAAGAAGCGAAAAAGTATCCAGAGCCAAAATTTCTTCATGATCGTTTTGAAAATGGGGAATCATTCATTGAGTTTCGAATGAGAATTGAAACGATATTTTCTAAAATTGTGACAGAAAATAAATATGAACGGATTGCAATTGTAGCTCATGGCGGGGTAATTACTAGTATATTACGTGCCTTTTTCCAAATGCCAATTAACATGGATTACTATTTTAAAGTAGGAGATACAGGGATTAGTATGATTGAACTTACGGATAAAGAAAAAGTAATTCATTTTATCAACGATACGAATCACTTAGAATGTATATAGTCGAAGATTCCATTATATAAAGTAAACGTCAAGTAACCCTAAAATATAGTACATCGTAAGTGTATTATATTTTAGGGTTACTTGACATTTGTTTCATTCATCATTTGAAGAAGATATAGTTGAAAAATCAAAAACACATTGGAAAATGGAATAACGTAGCAAATCTTTGTTAGAACTGGTAACGTAACAAAAACAACTCATTTTTTCGTTTTGGGGAAGAATGTATTTCTTAACTTGATGGCGATGGGGTGCCGCCAACAAAACGCAATTTCGTACGCTAAGAAAAAAGCCTTGCTACATAAGCAATGTAGCAAAGCTTTTTTAAGTTGTTTAATACTCGCTCCACTATCGGCTTTGTTAACTAACACTTTAATTATTTTAACAGCCTTTTGTTTAATTCCCACAAAGCCGTTTTGTTACTATCCCATTTTAAAAGCGTTACGGCTTCCTCAAAGCACAACCATTTATAATTGAAGTGTTCTTTAGATAATTTAATATTTTTTGTAGGAACTTTAACTCCAAAAGAAAATTCTTTTATTACATAAACATCTTCGCCCCAAAGAAATTCACCAACTACATCCTCTACTGGTAGTGAAGACACAGAATCTAGTTTTATATATGGACTTTCTCTTGTAATACCAGCCTCTTCAAACGCTTCTCGTTTTGCTGATTCAATAGGAGTCTCACCATCTTCTCCACCACCAGCTATTCCTTGCCAATAACCATAATCACTTCGATTAAAAATGGCATATTGAATGGAATCGTCAGTTTTTATATAAGGAAATATCAATACTTGATACGGCGCTCTCATTGCTTAACCTCCTCTCGAAAAAATATGAACAATTTATTCACTAACTTGCTATTTTAGTAAATAAATTATTTGCATTTAAACTTTATAAAACTCAAATGTATTTTTTTCTAAACATATTGCTTCATTGGAATTTTTGATAATAATATCAAAACGTTGACTATACTGATGCATAAACACTTCATACTGAATCCGACGTTCTTCATGAGACTTCCTTAAGTAATTAATATCGGCTCCTCTTTCAATAATATCACGGCTAGACCTTCTCATTAATTCTGTTTCTCCATCTGTATAGAAGTAAATTTTCAAATCAAATAAATTTGGATTAATAAATGCGACACTCATTCCTTCTACAATCGTCACCTTATTTTTCGAAGAAATTAACTCACTTTTTATATAATGTGTACCCATTGTATAAAAATCTAAACCAGCTCTTACCATTTGAACGTCTCTTTCTAACGCAGACAAATGATGGGCTGATGGATGACAAGCTGTCATTTTATCATAATGATTTTCATTCTGATATGTATAGTGGATATTTGTATACTTTCGTACATTTGAACTAACAATGTATGGATCTGTATTAATATAACTCACTTTATTTTGATTTAATTGGTTTATGAGCTTATTGGCGAACGTTGTTTTTCCGGCAGCACCGTGTCCTGAAATACCAATAACAATCTGTTCATCGGTCATACTGATCCAATTTATAATTTCTTGTAATAACTTTTTCATTATTCTCCCCCTGTTACTAATATACCCCCTTATTTATATCATCTTAATATAGAGGTATTCTACTGTAAAATCATACGCGAAGTAAAAAATGGTATGATTATCCATCATATCATCTCTATTTTTAAAAAACTATATTAATTTCCGAAGGATTTTATTGTTATTTAGGGTAGTACCACATCCGCCATCAAGCTAAAATTTTATAGTACCCCCAGAACGAAATTTTTATCTCTCTACAGTTATTTATGTGAATTCAGCTCGTTTTTTTTCGTTTTGGGGGATAATTAATTTTTTTAACTTGATGGCGATGAGGTGGTACCCCTACTAAACGAGCAATTATCTGGTGTCAATTTACATTTAAGGTTGCCCCAGCCATATTTGCATAAGATGGGCCTGCTGCTTGCATAACTATTGCGGTCATTACTGGAACCGTGACACCTACTCCTAAATTGATTATTGAGAAAATAATTGCTAATAACAAATATGGCGCATATGGATAAATTAACCATAACTTCCTTTTTTGTTGTATGATTAATTAGGTGGTATTATTTCTAAAATTAATCACGGAATTTCTTTAGCAAATCCTGAACTGTTTAATAGCTTAGTCGAAAACTGGATTGAGCATGATGCCCTGCCGAAAGAAGTAAAAGAAGTTAATTAAGTTCTCTTTTAACCCTAGATACACAGAAATATATGTTCTAGCTCCCTTAAATGTTGCAAGGAGGTGGTGAAATTATGAATAAAAAAACTCGGTTTATATTTACTTTTTCAGCTATTTTAGTAGCTGGTTATGCTGTGTTCCAATATTTTATTATGGATGGATTTCAAGCAGGGTTTGTTCAAATGAAGCTTATGTTTCTATCTAAAATGAGTGCGTTTTGGTACATTATGTTATTTCTACATATTGCAACTAGTGTAGTAGCATTAGTAATTGGTCCTTTTACATTATCCACAAAATTTAGAGAAAAGAATATCAGTCGCCATCGAATGATTGGAAAAATCTATATGATTGGTGTATTACTTGGCGGCGTTTCAGGACTTTATTTATCCTTTTACGCTACGGGAGGATTAGTAGGAAAGCTTGGTTTCGGTTTGTTATCCGTATTTTGGCTAACATCGGCATATCAAGCATTAAACAGAGTTAAGAATAAAAAAATTCAAGACCATCGGAATTGGATGATCAGAAATTATTCCTTAACCTTTGCGGCAGTTACATTAAGAATTTGGCTACCTTTATTTGTATTTCTATTTGGACTGAAGCATTTCGAACTTAGTTATGCTGTTATTGCTTGGTTAGCGTGGGTGCCAAATTTAATCATTGCAGAATTATTTATAAGACAAAGTCGTAATAAAGGACAACAACAGAAAAATGCTGATTTACATTTTTGATGCAATTTATACGTAACTCGGCTGAATCCCTTGATGGCAACCCGATGTCTTCCCACCCTACATAAGAAAATCACCTTAGGGTGTCTTTTTTTATTTTCAAAAGGACCTGCTCAATTCATGCTTAAAAACATAAAGTAAAGTGAACCCGTTAAAATACATGAGTGACCCCTTGTTTTATCCTCTTATCTAAAGGAGGAACTATTATGGGATTTGGTGGTAGTTGTGGTAGTTGCGGCGGCGGCGGCTTCGCTGGAGGATTTGCTTTATTAGTTGTATTATTTATTTTATTAATCATAGTTGGAGCTAGCTGCTTCTGCTAAACAAACTATTAGAAAAGACACTCATATATGGGTGTCTTTTCTTTATGGGATAGCGTCAGAAAAATGCTGATTTACAACGTTAAGGAAATTTCAATATTAAAAAGCCTAATTTCTCAATTAAATATGAAGAAATTAGGCTTTTTTCATTTAGTGATGAAACCCATTATCACATTTCGTATCATGTGGCATAGGCCCGTCCAGGGAATCCAGAAAGGCAACGGTCTGTTTGAGGTTCCTCAAAAATAAATGCGCGAGATCCATGGAAAATCCATTTCGAACCACAACGCGCATGATCGTCACCGCTTCCATATCTGGAGGCAATGGATAGGCGGGTACTTGCCAGCCGAACACACGCAATTGTCGAGATAAATCATAAAGATTCCAGTTTAATGTGTAACCATCTTTCAGTCGCCAAGCGAAAACCGGAATATCCGAACCATCGGACAAAAGTTCGAACGGTTCCATCTTCTGAATCTCCTTGCTAAGAAAAAGAGCGACTTTCTGAGAAGCCCTTTGGACATCATAGTACCCACTTTTTCCCAAACGCAGATAATTGTAATATTGCAGGAGCACTTGTGCGCCAGGACGAGAGAAATTCAGGGCAAAAGTCGGCATGTTCCCGCCCAAATAGGAGACGCGGAAGATTAGATCCTCAGGGAGATCTTCAGCTTCCCGCCAAATTATCCAACCCAACCCAGGATAGACTAATCCATATTTATGTCCGGATACATTGATGGACTTCACCCTCGGTAATTGAAAATCCCAGACTAAATCTGGTTGAAGAAACGGTGCTATAAATCCCCCCGAAGCCGCATCCACATGCATGGGAATGTCGAGGCCCGTCCTCTCCTGTAAATCGTCCAACGCCTTCGCAATGGCGGACACCGGTTCGTAAAGCCCGGTATAAGTCTCACCGAGAATCGGTACTACACCAATCGTATTTTCATCCACGACAGCGAGGACCCCCTGAGGATCCAATCGGGGATGCTCTGGGCTAACCTTCACATAGCGTGGTTCAACCTCCCAATAGTTCGCGAATTTTTCCCACACGACTTGAACAGCAGAACTAAACACAATATTGGGCCGATCCACCGGCTTCCCTTCGCTTTTGCGTGCATTTTGCCAGCGTCTCTTTAACGCAAGCCCCCCGAGCATACATGCTTCCGACGATCCAGTTGTTGAAACGCCCATAGTCGTAAGGGGGCTGGGCGAATGCCAGAGGTTTGCTAAAATGCGAACACACCGCTCCTCAATTTCGGCTGTCTGTGGATATTCATCCTTGTCAATCATGTTCTTGTCGAATGATTTGGCATATAAGTGCTCTGCGGCAGGCTCCATCCATGTGCTAACGAATGTTGCAAGATTCAAGCGGGCATTGCCATCAAGAGCAATTTCATCATGGACGATTTGATACGCTGTTTCTGGTAACATGCCTTCATCAGGCATGTGAAAGCGCGGAACGACTGATTCTCCTTCGCGGGCAAACAGGGGATTTATAGAAAATTCGTGAGGCAGCTCCATTTGCACGTGACGCGGTAGATATTGTGGATTATCTGGCATGATCTCTTTTCCTTCGTATGCATCGTTTTGAACTTTTGCTTTTCGATCCTTTGGCATACAAGTCCCCCTTAATTAATTTTTTAACAAACATATTATTTACAAAAAAGCAGTTGTTAAACCAAGGGGACAATTCTAATAAAAGGTGCTGCCACCATTCGAATTAAAGGAGAATCCATGAATGGACTTGCAAGAGCTATTTTCTTCGGTAAACAAGGTGAGCTTAGGGAACGAACCATACAGCATCAATTGCAAAGGGCCAGTGCCTTAAACATAATTATCAATGCCATCAGTATCTGGAATACTTTACATCTAACAAAAGTAGTTAAATATCAAAAACGGATAGATAGTTTTAATGAGAATTTATTGCATCATATGTCACCTTTAGGTGGGGAACATATCAATTTACTAGGAGAATACCATTTTAATTCAGAGAAAGTGGTCTCATTAGATTCTCTAAGACCATTGAAACTTTCTTAGTGTTGTAAATCCGCATTTTCCTGACTCTACCCCATGCCCATCAAGCTAACCAAGTACACCATTTACAAATTCAAAAGAATCCCCCTCAAAGCATCAGCTTTAAGGGGGTCCTCCTAGTATCTTCTCTCTTCATACAATCGATTTGCTTTATATGAGAAAAAGAAAAACATACCAATCGCAGCTGGGATAAACAACCATGAAATGCCCCTCATTAATGCAAATGGTGTTTCAAATAAGAATGATCCTAAAAATGCTGCGCCGTGCATATCCCATAATCCTGGTGTATAGTATAGGTCTTTCGGATTTAAAATCGCTCCTAGATCAATTGTTTTATTAAACATAAATAGGATTAATATCGGCAAATAACATATTGCTAATTCTAGAAATGTCTTAGATAGACGCTTGTACTTCCCTGCTCGTGACATTTGATCTGAAAAAATGTCATCTTCACTTTCCTCATCTACCTTTTTAAAATATTGCGTACCAGACCACCATTTACCGGCTATATGCTTCCAGCCACTATCTTCAAATAACGTACAGTAATTAATAAAATCTTTTCTTCTATTAAATATTCTATGATCTATTTTAATTGTCGCATCTTCCGGTTCTGCGATTCTAAATTTATAACCGAATGTATTACTTTTTAGTTGATAGCCTTTCCAAGCCATCTCTTCTAACCATTTTTCCTCTTTCTCAAAGTCCAAAAAGAATTTCAATCTCCACATCTTCGCTTCCCCCTAACTATACATTTAATAAGCTTTTTGTAACCCCAATAATGTGCTGCATTCTCATAAAGTCTAAGTGCAATACTTCCTTCCCGCGTTCCGTAATGACATACACTTTTCTTCGTTTATCTTCACTTTTTACCGATTCTATTAACCCTTGTTTTAATAAATTTTCAACCGCACCATACAATGTACCCGCTGCAATTTTCACTTGATGATTACTCAGTTCCTCCACCTTTTGCATAATTAAATATCCATGAGCTGGCTCTAATAAAGCTAAAAGAACGTAATACGTTGTTTCCGTTAATGGTAAATTTTTATCTCTATTCATAAAGACCTCCAGTGTAACGATGAATATATAGCCAAACTATATAGTTTAACTGTATAGTTTCATTTTATACAGTCCGACTGTATATGTCAAATTAAGGTATAAAAAAACAACCTAGATCCTTCATGGATCTAGGTTGTTTTTAATACATAAACGTAATCGTCACCAAAGAATACCCTTCTTTTGCATTAAACGGCTCCGCTTTATAAGAAACACGGTTCGCTCCTTGCGGATAACCGATTTCTCCAATTACTTTTTTCACATCTTGCAATGCGCCATCCATTGATTGTTTATAAAGGATTTCAATCTTTGCTGACTTTGTGCTATAACGTTGCTGCATTTTATTTTTGAATTCATTATAGTTATTTGCGATATATTCATTTCCTAAATAATTTAACTTTGTATCTTTTAATATTTGCTGATATGCAGGTGTTTTCGTACCACCTGTCGCAATTTTATTTGTTAATGTACTATAATAGTTTGTTGTAGCTTGCGGATAGTCCCCTCGGTTCCACTCATGATTTCTTGCGATTTGCTCATCTGATAAATTGAAATAGGAATACGTAACGCGGCCTTGTTCATCTGGTACAGGATCATCAAATGTTGTATCAAGATGGTACCATTTGTTATCGATTTTCACTAAATTCCAAGCATGAGGCTGACCCTCTCCAGTTCCTACTACAAAATGATTCTCAATTCCAGCTTCTTTTAATAATTGATAGGTTAATAGTGTGTAACCTTGGCAAACGGCAGAACGATTCGCGAGTGCCTCATATGCTGTATACGCTTTATAAGACGTATCGTAAGAAACATGTTTTACAACATAATCATGAATCGCCTTCACTTTTTCATGATCATCCATTCCCGCTTGAATAATAGAAGAAACGATCGCTTTCGCTTGTTTCATCACATATTCTGTTTGTTCTTTCGTTTCACGATATGTAATATTTAGCGTAAACGTATAATTCCCTGGCGATCCAGATAGTGAGTATGAAACATTCGATCTATTATAATTTGTATACTCATTTTTACTTGCGACTTCTTTATACGCGTTAAAAAGTGTATTCATCACTTCTTCTGTATTACTATTTTTCGTTTTATATGGAAGTGTAATATTCGTTTCGTACATATTAATACGTGTTTGCACTTCATTTTTGAATGCTGTTAATAATGCCGCATCTCCTGTATCTTGTACCGCAACCTCAGGCTTTTTATATTTCAATGCATTATATAAAAACTGTGCATACTGTTCACGCGTTACCGTTTTAGCTGGTTCAAATTTCCCGTCTCCTGTACCAGATGCAATCCCGTTTGACTGCACCGCACTAATCGCATTTTCTGCCCAAAATCCATTTGGAACATCATTAAATGTATGTTTTTGTTTAGCTGAAACTTGAAACGCATTTTTAATAATTTGCGCCATTTCTGCGCGGCTAACAGAATCTTTCGGTCTAAAACCGCCATTTCCATCACCCTTAAAAATCCCCAATTTCGTTAACGTTAAAACCTCTTCCGGAAACATTGTAGAACCTGAGCGAATATCTCCATACGGATTATTTAAAGTAGACCCATCTTGTAATACATAACGAGCGCCATCATTACTGAACGTACCACCTTGCTTACTCGGCACTAGCACTCGATAAATTAAAGCCGCAACTTGCTCCCTCGTCGCAACATCACCAAAGCCAAACATCCCATTTCCATAACCTGAAATAATATTTTTACCCGCTAAGTCTTTAATCGCAGGATAGGACCAGTGCGATGTAGGTACATCGGAAAAAGTACCCGCTTCAGCAGCTTTCATCTCACCAACATTTGTATATAATAAAGCGCTACCAATAAGTGATAATGATGTAATTGATTTTAATAGTTTTATGTACATAATGCATTCTCCCAATACGTCTTCTATTCTTATTATTTTTTGTCGAAAAATCTAAAAGACTATGACAAGAAACATTATACATTTAAAACTTTTCGGAGGATATATTAAATTTCAAAATATGCAAAAACTCATATTTTCATTATGGTTTCCACAATAAAAATAGAGCTGTCCATAAGTCAGTTTCACCAACTTATGGACAGCTCTCATAGTTTCACCTTATTCTATCGATGAATCCAAACTGCACCTGCAGATTTGTCTTCAGCTTGACCTACTACTTCAAACTTCAATCCTAGTTTCGGCAACTTACGTCCTGCATCTGGAATTGCACTGTTGATGTACTGCTTAGAATCATCAAATTTTGCAACTCCTGGTAATCCTTTATAGTCAAAGATACCGCGAGTTGGCGAATCTACTCTCCATGCTGGCGTTTGATCAAATGAGAATGCCGCATCGGCAATTTGATAACGCGTACTGCTCTTCACAGTCGGTTGCCCGTTTAATGTACCTACGATTGCCTCTGGATGAGAATCTACTACTCCTAAGAATCCTTCACCTGGATGAACGCCTACCCAGTTATCTGTAAAGCTTTGATCCGCATACCATACAACCATTCCTGTATTAAATACTGGACCACGCGCATGTTGTAACGCCGTGTCAGAACCAGCGTAATTTCTCCACTCTACATAGTAGTTATTTTTTTTCTGTTCCAATCCGTTAGATACAGTAAATCCTTTTAATGTCATTGCTGGTTGGCCTTCTGCATCATCCGAGAAAACAACTTTGCCATCTACAGTTAATGCTGCATTATCTAACGCAAATCCTTTATAAGCTACTGCAATATCTGTTAAATATTCAAATTGCAGTTTTACTTTTTTTCCTTTAAATTGGCTTAAATCGTATGATTTATCAACCCACTTACCATCAGTTGTATCCACGCCGCCTTTTACATCTTTTTCGCCCATTCTATCAATACGTGTCTTCGTTCCATCTTCTGCAATCGCATATACGTCAAGGAAATCATACTTCGCTTCAAGTTCGTAGAATGCCTTATAATCGAACTTAGCATCCTTTGCATTTGTTAAGTCAAATACTGGTGTCTCAAGTGTTGTATGAATGTCATTTCCTTTTGTACTGTAATAAAACTTCTTACCAAATGCTGACTCGATATTTTTAATATCTTTGTCTGGTAAGTTAACACGAACGATTCCTGGTCGTTTTGATTTTGTAACACTTTGATCTAAATATGTTGCAACACCGACTCCCGTGCGAAGTTTATCATAATCTACCTCAACGATATTCGCCCAGTTGCCATTCATATTCTTTTGGAAAAACTCTTTATTTTGTGGTGAGAAACTTGTTGGCTCTGTTCCTGCAATTTTTCCAGCCCAGCTGCCGCCGCTCATAATAGACCATGACTCAACAGGTTCACCTTGTCCTGAATACTTTGTATCGTACTCATCTGGTAATCCTAAATCATGACCATACTCATGCGCAAACACACCAACTGCTCCGTCCTCAGGCTCGATTGTATAATCGTATGCAGCCATCTTTCCGCCCCAATTCGAAACAGAAGATTTTGTGCCATCAATCGCATATGGTTTTGATCCAAGTTTTGAACGATGAGACCAAATCGCATCATCTTTCAATTTACCGCCGCCAGCTTCTTGACCAACGCCAGCATGTACAACCATTAAATGATCAATAATGCCATCTGGCTCGTTTTTATTTCCATCACCATTTTGATCGTATTGATCAAATTGGTCATAATCAGCTAAGTTAATTCCTTTTGCTACCGCTGCTTTTAATGCTTCTTTCACAAGATCACGCGGTCCTAAAGGACCTTTGTTATCATGGCCAGTACCTGCATCCGCACCATAATCTGAAGCTTTTCCTGGAACAGTAAGCCATTCCGTTACAGTTCCATCAACTGTGTAGCTCCCGCCAGATTGTTCTTCATAATATTGTTTAAATGTGTTAATCTTCGATCCATCAAATAACGTAAATGGTTCATTACCAAATAACATTTTTTGATAATGTTCACGATTGAAGTCCTTAGAATACATGTATCCTGGCTCTTGATCAATATTGTTATGCTTAAAATCGCTAAATTCTACAAGTAAAACAAGTACTTTATCTTTTCGAACAGCACCGTTGTACTCTTCTTGCTTCGCTGGTGCAGTAGGTACTTTTCCATTTAATTTACTAGAATTCAATCCTGCACCTTGTCCAGCTACTGGCCCTACTGTTGGCTGCTGCGCCTGTTCATTTTCCTTCATTTTTGCATCTTTTACTTTTTTCATAAAATCAGAAGCTTCTTGCGTAAGACTATCTCCTGTCAAGATTTCTTTACCAGGGTTTTCCCCTTTCTTTTTCTCAACATATTTCTCGACAGCCTTTGACGTCTCAGCTTGTGATGCAGATTGATCAATTACGCCCCGTTGTTTTAGCGCTTCTGCCAAACGCTCCTCCGGTATTAAATGCTCATCTATTGGTAGAGATGATGGCGAATCAGCATACGCCGCATGACTTCCAAAAGCAAAACTACTACTTAGTACTGCCGCTGTTGCTAAAACTGATAATGGTTTTAACTTCTTATTCTTTTTCAATGCATTTCCTCCCCAGTGTCTGCAAATTATCGTTTTTTTTGCCGATAGAAACATAATATTCTCTTTATAGAGAATATTCAATGTTTTTCAACAATTAAATGTTGAGAAATATTTTTTTATGCAGGGTGGGATACATAAGATAAAAAATACAAACCTTCTACTAGTTTATGTTTTGCACATAACCATAAAGTGGAATCACTCGTTCTTTTGTTTTGATGGCGATAGAGTAGTGCTAGGAAAGGAAATAACAAACAAGAATAAGGTGTCTAAAGGACCCCTATTTTGATCCAATAATGAGACATTATGTTAATCTTAATAGAATCTCTTTATAATATGTATAGTTGCACAAAATTGAGAAACTTAAGGAGACAGATAAATTTTATGAGGAAATTATTCATATTACTTACTTTAATTCTAGTATTAGCCAGTGTTACGGCTGCTTGCACACAAGATAAAAAAGATAGTGCCGTTGAAAATGGTCCAATAGAAGAACCAACCGCAAAAAATGAAAATGAAGAATTAATAAATTTTGAAGAAAAAGAAGATATGAGCCGCTTGGAACAAGGTATTTTATTAGTTGGTGAGAGTGTTAAGGGAGGCTATTACTTGGCCACCGTTCAAAGTGCATATTTAAATGCTAACAACGATTCCGTCGTTGTTAATGTCTCTGTAAAAAATGTACGAGGTCAAACGATTGGACTATCAGAATTAAAATATAACTTAAAAGATGAAAAAGACGGAAAGGCCTATGAAGGAAAGGTGCTTGATCAAAACCCTTCTGATATACAAGTTAAACCAAATGAAACGGTAGAATTAAAAATAGCTTTTGAAGTACCAAGTACCGCAGATGAATATATGTTTTATATTGAAAGCTCTTTAGATCCTCTAGGAGCACACTGGAAAATCGATAAGCTGCAATCACAAAAAAACTAAATCTAAAATACAATATAAAAGTCCCTCTACCTAAGGCAGAGGGACTTTCTAATTTCTATCTCAAACTACCCGCAATCTCCGTAAAGATAACTCCAAGCGCATGTGCACCTGCATCAGGATAGCCTAAACTTCTTTCACCAACTGTACCGGCGCGGCCCATGCGAGCGACGATTTCTTTCGTATACTCTGCTCCTTTAACCGCTGCTTCTGCTCCTTTTTCAAAGGCAGTTTTCATATCTTCTTCGTTTGAAGCGCTATTTAACCAAGAGTCTACACATGGAGCAAGTGCATCAACAAGTGTTTTATCACCAACTACCGCTCCTCTACCGAACGATCTTTCACCGATAGATTGTATGCCGTGAAGTGCCGCTTGCAATATTTCAGCGAACTCGTTGGCTGTTAATTCACGTTTCTCGCCTGCTGCTTTACTAGCTGCGCGGAATGCTCCGCCCCAAATTGGACCAGAAGCCCCGCCGCAATGTTCCATAATAATCATTGAACAACCGTCAAGGAACGATCCAATCGTTACATTATCTTGTCCTAAAATAGAATGCCACTCACGCTTTAATTGCTTAAATCCTTTTGCAACACTCATTCCGAAATCACCGTCACCAGCATGTGTATCTAACTCACAGAACGGTACTTCATTTTTAATAATAATGTCACTCATTTTATCAACGAGATAAATCATGTTGTTTAATGTAATGACATTATCTTTAATAACAGCGTGCTCTTCCGCTGTTTCTAGTTCAAATGAAACTTCCTTCTCTTCTACATCTTCAAGCACATTAACATACTCTACACTCTCAACTGGTCCATCTACTTTAAATGCAGGTGTATTACATTCTTTAGATAGTAATGTTTTTAGCTCATCATCTAACTTCATCACTGTTAAAGACATACCTGCCATATCAATACTCGTCATATAATTACCGACGAATACTCTATTAATTTTAATGTTTCTAGCAGCTAATTCTCTCGTAACTGCGTTGTTAAATAAGTATAGTTCTTGCAGTGGTGTTCCGCCAAAACCATTTACTAGAAGTGCGATTTCCTCACCATCTTTTACTCCTAAATCTTTTATTACATCATTTGTCATACGGTTAGCTAATTCATCTGCTGACAGCGTTTTTTCACGTTTAATACCTGGTTCACCGTGAATACCTACGCCGTATTCCATTTCATCTTCCGCAAGTGTAAAAGTAGGTGATCCGCTCGCTGGAACTGTACAAGACGTTAACGCTAAACCGATTGTACGCACGTTAGCCGCTGCTTTTTCTGCGACAGCTTTCACCGCTCCTAAATCCATACCTGCTTCCGCAGCTGCACCGGCAATTTTATGCACTAAAATAACTCCCGCAACACCGCGGCGTCCTACTGTATACAGGCTATCTTCTACCGCAATATCATCGTCTACTTTTACGTAGTCGACTTCAATTCCATCTTCAGTCGCTAAATGTGCACCGTTTTTGAAATTCATAATATCGCCGCTATAATTTTTAATAATTAATAACGTACCTTTTTTACTAGCTGTCTCTTTAATCGCCTGATATACCTGAATTTGTGAAGGAGAAGCAAACACATCTCCGCACACTGCTGCATCCAGCATTCCTTTTCCGACTAGACCTGCATGCGCTGGCTCATGACCGCTACCGCCGCCGCTAATTAACGTTACTTTATTTTCATTCATTTCTTTCTTCTTAATAACTTTATATTTTTTCAAAAACTCAAGTTCTGGGTGAGCCATAACCATTCCGTTGCACATTTCCATTACTAATGTTTCTGGTTTGTTTATAATCTTTTTCATTGTGATTCTCCCTCAATTCCTTTAATATATTGTGATATATTTGAAATCTTCTTCTTACTACTCATGTTAAAATGAAAGCGTTTTATAGTAAACGGACAAAATGGACAATCTGTCTAAAGACACCGCTCTCATTTATAGATAGGATTTTCATATTACTACATTCTAGGGATGATTCAGATGACCTCTTCTATAATTTCTAAAAAGATAATCGCGAACTCATTGAAATATTTAATGGAAACAGAGTCATTTCATAAAATATCAGTGAGCGATATTATGTTACACTGTCAAATGCGTAGGCAAACTTTTTACTATCATTTTAAAGATAAATTTGAACTATTAAGCTGGATTTATAGAGAAGAAACGAAAGAAAATATTATAGACTTTCTCGACTATGAAACATGGGAAAATATTTTTGATTTATTATTTGATTACTTTTATGAAAATCAAAAATTTTACCGAAATGCTTTTAAAGTCATTGAGCAAAACTCGTTTAATCACTATTTATTTGAGCATACGAAAAACTTATATATGAAGATTATTGATGAACTATCTATGAGCTGTAGATTAACTCTTTCTATTGAAACAAAAAATACGATTGCCTCCTTTTATAGTCACGGCTTCGTTGGAACGATAAAAGATTGGATTGAAAGCAAGTGCGAAGTAAATCCGTCCATCATGTCTTCTCTCATGAAAAATATGATAAATAATCAATTACTACTTTTACTCGAACAATCAGCAAAGTAATCATAAGGTGGCCAAAGCAATGAAAAAGATTATGAATGATGTAGAAAATATTGTTCAAGATATGCTGCATGGCTTTTATTTTGAACATAACGACAAAGTAAATTACGACGAAACACATAACATCATTTATGTAAAAGATATCGAAAAACTGAAACAAAACGTTGTCATTATAAGCGGCAGTGGGAGTGGACATGAACCTGCCGATATTGGTTATGTAGGAAAAGGAATGCTTACGGCAGCAGTAAACGGAAATATTTTCACCCCACCTACAGTGGAGCAAATTGTGGCGGCAACTCGCTTAATGCCAAAAGATAAAAGTATTTTATTCATCATTAAAAACTTTAAAGATGACGTAGAAAACTTTCTAGCTGCAGAACAAGTCGCAAGAGAAGAAGGAAGACAAATTGACCACATCATCGTAAATGACGACGTTTCAATTGAAGATGATGCTTCTTTTAATAAAAGAAGACGCGGCGTTGCTGGCACTGTTTTCATTCAAAAAATAGTAGGCGCGGCCGCTGAGAGCGGTCATTCTTTAGAAGAACTAACAGCACTTGGACAAGCTGTCATCCAAAACTTACACACATTAGGAGTCGCCCTTTCACCTGCAAATGATCCAGTACAAGGAAAAGCTGCATTCACATTAAACGACGATGAAGTGTTTTATGGAGTCGGCATCCACGGTGAACAAGGTTACCGTAAAGAAGCGCTATCCTCTTCTGAAATATTAGCAATCGAACTAATGAATAAACTAAAAAGCATTTATCGCTGGAGAAAAGGCGACAACTTCGCCATCCTCATTAATGGACTCGGTGCGACACCATTAATGGAACAATACATTTTCGCAAACGACATTCGCCGTTTATGTGAGCTGGAAGGCTTACATGTGAAGTTCGTAAAGGTTGGTACCCTTCTCACTTCTTTAGATATGAAAGGTGTTTCGCTGAGTTTGCTTAAGGTCGAGGATTCTGATTGGGTGAAGTGGTTGAAGGCGGATGTTGGTGTGGGTAGTTGGTAAGATTAAATAAAATTAATCAGAGAATATAGGGGTTTATACTATCCAATATAAATATCCATCGCCCTTCTTCTCTTTCATTGGCTTATTCTATAGTAATTATAAATCAGTTAGTAAAATGAAGCCTGAAATTTTCAAATAGAAATTAGGCGATGCATTAAGTAAATAATTTATATAAGTAATATCTTTTTTAAAAGATATTACTTTTCCGATAGTTTTTTAGCAGAAGCAAGAGGCTCCAACTATGATTAATAAAATAAATAGTACAACTAATAACGCAAATCCTCCAGCAAAACCGCAGCCTTCGCCGCAACTACCACCAATCTCTCCTTTGAGTAGGAGGGGAAATGCAAGGTCACACATGTATTTTAACGGATTGAGTTTACTTTATATTTTTAAGCATTAATTGAGCAGGTCCTTTAAGAAAAAAAGAACAGAAACCCTAAGGTGCCTTCCTCCGACTTGATAACCACATTTTATGTATTAAACTGCTATCCAATATTATTGTATTTCGAATTATTTTTTCTGAAAATTCACAACCATACACTTCATTAAGTTTACATTTATTTACAAGGTAATTATATCAAAAAAATACATAAACAACTAGACTAGTAATGAAATCCTATTAAGTTTAATATTTGGTTGTATAGTAAAAAATTACAAGAGGATGAATTAATTGAAAAGATTTATTAAACCACTTCTAATCGCTTCAGCATTTGCTTTAGGGATTACAACAATTGCACCTGAGAAGGGATTTGCAGAAGTATCTAATTATGAAAATAAAATTGAAAGCACTTACGAATTAGAGTACAATAACGATGTTTCATTTGAAAATAATTTTGAAGTGAATGATTACAGTGAGTTAGAGCAATCTAATCTACAAGGTACTGAGGGTCTTCCTGAACATGGCGTACAGTATGCACTACCTTTAATTCCAGTTGCTATTGCTGCGATTATGCGCCTTGTTCCAGTGGCATTAAAAGCTGGATCTAGACATATTAATATGTCTAAGTTTACTCAAAGGGTATCAGGTCAACTATTTAAAGATCCTAAATCAGGATGGTCTATTTCTAAAGAAAGGTCTGGTAACCCTCATGGAGGAAGTGCATGGAAGTTGATAAGTCCAAAAGGAAAAAAGGAAGCTACTTTAGATAGTAAAGGAAAGGTTCTTAGATAAAAAATGTGTGAAATCAAAGATTTGTTTCAAAAGTTAATTGAAGAATATTATGAGAAAGAAGATACCGATTTTTACGTTGTAGATACTTTTCCAAAAATAGTAAAGAGTGAAAAGTATTTTGATTTTGAAGAGAATATATTGCTACAGAATAAATATAACATTTTAAACAAAAGTGTTTTAGCTTTAAGTAAGTTATATTTATATGATGAGAATATTTACATTTTGGATAATGTAGAATCCCTAAATTATAGCAAATACACAAAATCTATAACTGAATTTAATGATGATGTGTTGAAATTTTTACCGTGTACAGAAGTAGATAAGCTCATATTAGTATTTTCTGATTTAAAAATAGGCGTAATAATTGGTGATGGTTGTTTTGCCTATGTAAGTTTTGAATCGAAAGATTTAAAACTAGTTGAGCAACTTTGTATATCTGAAGGCTTATTTGTAGCACACACTAAAGATCCTGACAGAAATTAAAAAAGGAATGCTGGTATTAATATCAGCATTCTTTTTTAATTTGAATATTTTATGTATATTCGAAAATATTAGATGAATTTAAATTCCTGCGAATGGCAGCCAATTTAATATTATTGTCCTGCTACTTCTTGCCGTTGACAAACATACTATATAACAGCAAACGAAGAAAAAACAAGCCCTATTACTAGAGCATCTCATTCATATTTAAAAGAATCTACATATACCTTCTCCCCTTAAAATCACCAAAACCCATTTACAAATCTATAAAAGTAGATATAATATCCTTATGGAACCTTTATTAATTTATAAAGCATTGTCAAATGAAACAAGATGTCAAATTTTATCATGGTTGAAAAATCCAGAAAACCATTTCGATGAAAAACCTTATCTAGAGCAAGGCCTTAGCTTTCAAGTTGGAGTATGTGTAGGAGATATCCAGCTTAAAACTGGCTTAGCCCAATCGGTTATTTCTAGTTATTTATTAACTATGAAAAAAGCAGGCTTACTACAATCTGACCGAATTGGAAAATGGACCTACTATCGCCGAAATGAAAAAACAATACGAGAGTTTTCTGAATACGTTCAAAACGAATTATAAAATGAAAGCTAATAATCAATCTGCATATCAATTGATTATTAGCTTTCACACATTCTGCTTTTTTACAGGCATCCAATTATTTTTTTATAAAATTGCACTACCTATAAAAGCAAGAAACATAGAAAGGAGAAATTTTTTTAATATATCATATCTAGTTATTTAGATATCTGTTATTGTATTTCGAATTACATAATCCTAATAATATTGACATCCAATAATGCTTCTTTGTTAATGAGTTTACTTTCAAAATACTGATACGAATGGAGAGTTTTATAAATGAAAAAAGTAAATCCTTTACTTATTCTGACACTTGCAATAGGTGTGTTCGGAATTATTACTACCGAGATGGGTATTGTCGGCGTATTACCACAAATCACTCAAAAATTCGGAATTTCGACTACAAAAGCTGGATTTTTAGTAAGTATATTTGCACTAGTTGTTGCTATTTCTGGTCCGTTTTTAATTCTGCTCGTCTCTAGTATTAATCGCAAAATAATTTTATTATCAGCAATTTTTTTATTTGTTATTTCAAATATAATCTACGCTTATACAACACAATTTGAAATCATGCTTATTTTTCGTATTTTACCGGCAGCGCTTCATCCACTCTTCTTTTCAATCGCTCTTGTAACAGCTGCTAAACTTGTCCCCCCAGAAAAGAGCGG
The DNA here is from genome assembly GCF_016650935.1 of Bacillus sp. TH25. Lineage (NCBI taxonomy): Bacteria > Bacillati > Bacillota > Bacilli > Caryophanales > Bacillaceae > Bacillus > Bacillus sp. TH25. Next base: position 885,663 of record NZ_JAEKEU010000009.1, read on the forward strand.
TCAAGCGGTTACAAAAGTTTTTATGGGAATTACTGTTGGCTTTGCTTTAGGTGTACCACTAACCTCTTACCTTGCAGACCAATTTTCACTCGAAATTGCTTTCTTATTCGGAGCGCTTGTTAACACTCTTGCATTCATTGGAATACTAATCCTACTTCCTTCTATGCCTGTTAAAGAAAAAATGTCTTTCGGCAAACAAATTCGTATACTCGGCAAACCAGGATTATGGTTGAATATTTTAACCGTCACATTCCTTTTTGCAGCCATGTTTTCCGTATACAGCTACTTCGCCGAGTACCTTGCAAAAGTAACTTCCATGAATGGATCTCTCATCAGTATCATGCTGTTCATATTTGGTATCGTTATGATTTTAGGCAATCATTTATTTGGTAGTCTCCTGCAAAAAAGCATAGTAAATACAGTAATATTATTCCCTATCCTATATTCTATTGTTTACATATTGGTTTATTATTTAGGTCCCTACCTTGTTCCAATGATTTTTATCGTATTCATTTGGGGAATCGTACATGCTGGCGGATTAATTGTTAGTCAAACATGGTTAATAAGCGAAGCAAAAGAAGCGCCTGAATTTGGTAATAGCCTATTCGTTTCATTCTCAAATCTCGGAATTACTTTAGGAACAACTATTGGAGGCTGGTTCATTTCAAACTTAGGTATTCACCAACTTATTTGGAGCGGATTCATTTTCACACTACTCTCATTTCTGTTAATTATAATAAAACTAAAATTTTTCAATTCTAATAGCCAAGCTTCATTATCAAGCTAGTACATTTTCAGTTCCAAATTTTATAAACTAAACAGTATAATGATCAAAGCCTTTAGCCATAATTACGACTAAAGGCTTTTTTGTATATAAAGTGAAACTTTACTCAGTGGGGGTTTTGTTCATCCCCCCACTGAGTATTAGCCTTCATCAATCGGGCGTTTACGGGCAGCAGGGCTCCCACCTAACTTCTTTGCTCCAGCTGAATTTTGAGGTGGGAGTTTTACTGCCCACAAATAGCAGGATAAAAATAAATCTAAAAGGAGCTAATTTTATGGAACATAATCAAAATGGAGTACTTGCTTTAATTGTTTTGTTTTTAGGATTAGTGTTTTTTGTTGGTGGAATGGTTTATCATTTATGGGGTTCTTATTAATTTCAACTTTTAAACAAATAAATAATTCAAAAAACTAAAACGTGTATTGTAATTATCGATATGGAATATTTCCCAAAACAACAAAACATAGATTTAAATTTTATTTTTCAATGGACAAAACAACTTAACATGGTAAAATAATATTTGGACGGGAGTCCAATATTATTAAAATTAAGATGGTTCAAGTCGGAGGAAGGCACCTTAGGGTGTCTTTTCTTTTTTGTTAATTAATAGATTGTTCTCTTCTAGGTAACTCTTTAAAATATAAATTTTAATAAAAAAGACGCATTTAGATTGATGCGTCTTTTGGCGATGTCTCTTTTGTGAAATCATATAAAGCTATTGCACCTAAAATAACAAGTATGCTTTCAGGAGCATCTATCAAAATAGTTTTCCAAATTTCTGGTATTACCCATTTAATATCTGCTGCTGTTTCAAGATATGTTTGAAAATAACTGATTGTAAAATTAATTACAGATAAACATACAAATAATGTTAGACAAAATCGAATTAATTTCTTATTTTTAAACATGTAACACCTCTCAAAATTCATTGGATATTCCTACTTTTGGTTTGTTATATATTTACATCCTTATATTTGATTTTAACATACAAAAAACCCAAATAAATACAATATGCATATTTACATATCATATTGACAGTATTCAATTAAATAAGAATTCGCTTTTCCATTCATGATCCTTTCTATCCTCTTCATTATAATCAAGAAGACACTCTTTCATTATTTTTGTATCTCTCGGTAACCTTTTTTCAAACTTTGACCATCCGTCGAAGATCATTTTGTTTGGCAAAGGACATACAAATCCTGTAATACAATCCCAAAAAGCATCCCAGTTTTCCACGTACAAATCAGGAAACTCAAGCTTCTCTTTAAGAAGTAAATGCATAGGAAAGTGGAATAAATTCTTCCCGCGTCATAGGTATAAGGGGTGGAATCTCTCGTTTTCTATCTTCTTTGCGCAACTGATCTACTCGTTTCGCTAATGCTTCCACTGTATCGTGCTTGAAAAGTTCACGTAATGGGATTTTGATTTGGAACAATTCTTGCAATCGAGAGACGATTTGAGTAGCAAGTAGTGAGTGCCCACCACGTTCAAAGAAGGAATCCTGAATACCAATATTTTCTGTCCCTAACACTTGACCCCAAACCGAGGCAATAAGCTCTTCCGATGGCGTCCGAGGTAGAACATTTAAATCTCCTATAGGCTGCTCATCAGGTACTGGCAAGGCCTTTCGGTCGATTTTCCCATTTGGAGTAAGCGGGAACTGCTCTAACTCTACAAGGTGCGCTGGAATCATATGATTCGGCAATTGGTTTTGTAAATACTCTCTCCACTCTTGGGTATTTCCATCGCTTATTACATATGCAACCAATCGTTGATCGCCTGGACGATCTTCTCTAACTAATACGACAGCCTCTTTAATAAACGAACATTTTTCTAAAGTCGCTTCAATTTCTCCTAGTTCAATCCGAAAACCACGCATTTTTACTTGATGGTCCATTCTACCTATAAATTCTAAATTTCCATCAGTTAGATATCTTACTGAATCTCCTGTTCGATATAGTCGTTCCCCCAATTGAAATGGATGCGAAACGAACTTTTCGGCAGTAAGATTCGGGCGATTTAAATATCCACGCGCTAAACCGGCACCACCAATATATAACTCACCCTCTATTCCTATTGATTGCAAGCGTTGATTTTGGTCTAATACATATAATTGCGTGTTCTGTATCGGCTGCCCAATACAAACAATTTCTTGATTAGGTTGTAAGTCAAATGCATTTACATAAATAGTGGCTTCAGTTGGTCCATAAAAGTTAGTTAATTTTACTTGTCTATGATTCCATTGCTGTTGAAAACGTCTAACCAACCCTGAACTTAGTTCTTCCCCACCAGAAAATACATGGCGCACGGACGAACAATTCATGTCCAATTCAATATGATTGAAGTGATCTAAGAAAACAGATAACATCGAAGGTACAAATTGAACAATAGTAACCTGATGTTTTTCAATCACTTCAGCTATAATGGAAGGATCTTTTTCTCCACCTGGAGGCAGGAAAGATACACATGCTCCCACGTGAATACCCCAAAATAACTCCCAAACAGATACATCAAATGAGAATGGTGTTTTCTGCAAGACCACATCCTTTTCAGAAAGTGGATATTGATGTTGCATCCATTCTAGATAATTAATTACTGAATGATGCTCAATCATCACTCCCTTTGGATTCCCTGTAGATCCTGAGGTATACATAACATACGCTAAACTTCTTCCTGTTACACCACTTATACATGGGGTTGATTCTTCTTTTTCAATTGCAATATAATCTTGATTCATACAAATCGTTTCAACATCTTCAGATATATATAAATTTTCTGAATTTTCTTCTGTCACTAGTACTTCAATTCCAGCATCCTCTAATATATAACGAAGCCGACTCTCTGGATAAGTAGGATCAAGTGGAACATATGCCCCTCCTGATTTTAGAATACCTAATAACGCTATTATCATTTGTAATGAACGTTCCATATATACTCCGACAAGAGAATCTGGACCTACACTACGCTTTTGTAAATAATGTGCTAGCTGATTCGCACGCTTATCCAACTCTCTATAGGTAATTTGTTCATTTTCGTAAATAGCTACGATTGCTCCTGGCGTTTTCTTAACTTGCTCCTCAAATGCCGTATGAATCATGCCTTCAGCTGAATATTTCACTTGAGTATTATTCCATTCCTCTAGTAACTGTGTCTGCTCTTCCATTGTTAAATGAGTAATTTCGGAGAGCTTTGAATCTAGGCTCTTTGTCATCTGAATTAATGTTTGCAATAAGTGACCCTGGATTCGATTTATTGTTTCTTCATTAAAATAGCTCCGGTCATACATCAACTTTATAGTAATTTCCTTACCAGGCATTACAATGAGTGTTAAAGGATAATTTGTTTGTTCCGCGCTTTTAACATCTAGTAATCTTAAATCATCATTTCTCTCACCTTGAATTGGATAATTTTCAAACACATACAAGGTATGAAATAAGGAGCTATTCCGCGGAACTTCACTCCACCCTTGAATATCAACCAACGAATTATATTCATATTGTCTTCGTTCCATTTCTTTCATCTGTATTTTGCGAAGCCAATCTACCACTGATGTATCATTCGTTAATCGAATTCTAGTAGGTAATGTGTTAATAAATAGACCTACCATATTCTCTGCTCCTATCAAATCAGTAGGACGTCCAGAGCTAGTTACGCCAAATACGATGTCACTTTCACCGCTATACCTACTCATCAAATAGGCCCATGCGCCTTGTACTAACGTATTCAATGTTAATCGACTATTTCGTACCCACTCTTGTAAATTTTCAGTGAGTTCCTCAGATACCTGATAAACACGCTCTCCATAGCCCTTCTCCTGTTCTTGATCCTTTCTTTCCATCGCTAATGGCGTAGGTGCATAAAACCCCTTTAATTCTTCTGTCCAAAATTCCTCTGCTTGACTTTGATCTTGTTTATTTATCCACTGGATATATTTTTTATAAGGAAGAGATTTAGGAAAATTCAACAATTCTCCCTTTATCATCTTGAGATAAACTTCCATCACTTCACTAAAGACCAATGACACACTCCACCCATCTAGCAAAATATGATGATGTGTCCAAATGATTCTCGTTTCCTCTTCTGCTTCTTTAATCGCAGTGACTCTCATCAATGGTGCTTCATCCAATAAAAATCCTTTTCTACGATCCGCAGTCAAAAACTGGTGTAATTTCTTCTCCCTCTCTTCATATGAATGGACACTCCAATCCTCTTGATGAATAGTAAAAGGAAGACGTTGGTAAACTGCTTGCAGAGGTTTTTCAACTTCCTCCCACACAAATACTGAACGTAGAACCTCATGTCGATGAATAACATATTCCCAAGCCTTTTCAAAAGTAGCAACATCCAATTGCCCCCCGAGCAAGAAGCCTACTTGTACAATGTAGGAAAAAGAATGTTCATCATCTCGATCGTATAAAGTATGAAACAATATTCCTTTTTGCAAAGGTGATAATCCATATATATCTATAACGTCTCCCATCTTTACACCCTCTTCTTTGTTAATTTAAGTAATACTTTGCTCAAGCTTTCTTCCGTAAGATCCTCAGCATCAGCAAAATCTGATACTGTAAAAGCTGACTCTGTTGTTGGTTTATTTATAAGTTGACGAAGATGCCTCAACATACCATCTGCTATCGCTTGAATTTTTAATCTAGAAAACTGTTCTCTACTATATATCCAAACAAAATGTAACTTCTCATCTTTTACCATACCGATAACCTCAATTAGATGAGATGGCTTGGAATCTGGAGCATGATCTAAAAATGTAAACCCTGTCTCTTGCATAAACAAAGATTCTTTTGAAAACACTTGATCAAATTGACCCAAATAGTTAAAGCTTATTGAAGGCTTTTGCTGATAAAACGGAAGTAATTCTTTTTTCAAGTAACGTAAAATACCATAATCAACTCCGCGATTCGGAATTTGACGCAATTGATCTTTTACAGCCTTTAATCCTTCAATAGGTGTTTTAGTTCCTTGAAAATTCAGATGAACAGGATAAATACTCGTGAACCAGCCCACTGTCCGTGATAGATCAATACCTTCAACCATCTCTTCTCTCCCGTGTCCTTCTAGATGAATAGAAACCGTTTGCTGATTTGTAAAATCGACGATAGCTTGTCCTAATGCCGCCAATAGTACCTCATTAATCCTTGTCTTATGAGTCACTGGAACTTCTTGTAACAATGCATGTGTTTCTTCTACTCCTAAAGTCCTCGTCACTTGATCAATCGATTCTTCTGTTGTTTCTTGCATTGGATAGTCCATTGGAATTTTCATCGTTTCTTTTTCTACCCGTTCATTCCAATAATCTTGTACTTCTTTTGAAATACCCGAATCACTGTATGCCTGCAGGCGTTCCGACCACTCTTTAAAAGATGTACTTTTCGCAGGTAGGCGAACTCCTTGACCTTGTTTCATCTGGTTATATACCGCCTGTAAATCTTCCAATAGAATTCTCCACGATACTCCATCTACTACTAAATGATGAATCACCCAGAATATTCGATCATTTCCAGACAAGGTGTCCTCAAAGTAAACTACTCTCATTAACGGACCTGTAACTAAATTGAAACTAGTTTGAGTAATGTTCATCTCTTCTTGTATTACTTTATTCCACGCTTGTTCATTAGCTTTGTTCCGTTTTACCACATGAAGTACAGAATGCTCATCAGTCCCTTCATTTCTCTGCCTCCACGTTCCATTTGGTAACTGTTCGTACCGGAAACGTAAAGCATCATGATGTTTTAGTAAGTTTAAGATCGCTCCTTCTAGTAACTTCACGTCCAATCTCTCTTTTACTCTTAAAAGCATCGATTGATTCCAATGCTCCGGACGTGAATGTTCTTGCTCGAAGAACCAGTACTGAATTGGAGTAAGGGGCACTTCTCCTGTCACAATTCCCTGCTCCGCTTGTACTCCCTGAGTTTCTATAGCCACTTGTGCCAACTCGGCAATGGTTGGGCATTCAAACATTTGCTTTGGAGTAAGTTTTAATCCCTCTTGACTTGCTTGAGATATGATTTGAATACTGAGAATCGAGTCGCCACCAATTTCAAAGAAATTATCATGGATTCCTACCTTTTTAACACCTAATACTTGCTTCCAGATGGTAGCCAGTATCTTTTCGTTACTATTCCGAGGGGCAACAGCTTCACTGTTAGTCTGCTCTTCCTCCGGCATAGGTAAGACCTCACGATCAACTTTACCGTTAGCTGTTAGTGGAATGGCTTCCATCGTCACAAATCTCGAAGGGACCATATAGCTCGGTAGTTTCGCTTTAAGATACTCTCGCCACGCACCTACATTTCCATCTCCTACAACATATGATACTAATCGTTTGTCACCCGGTTGATCTTCTCTAACAATTACAACAGCCTCTTTTATAGATGCATATGCATTTAAAGTAGACTCAATCTCCCCAATCTCAATTCGGAAACCACGTATTTTGACCTGATGATCAATTCTTCCACGATAATCCAGATTCCCATCTGGCAAATACCTTGCTAAGTCTCCTGTCCGATATAATCTTGCTTTCGGATCATTACTAAATGGATGAGGTATAAAGCGCTCTGCAGTTAATTCAGGTCGATTTAAATACCCACGTGCAAGCCCTGCCCCGCCAATATAAAGCTCACCATCTACACCTATAGGTACAGGTTGTTGATAAGCGTCTAGTATATACACTTCTAAATCTGGAATCCGCTTTCCGATATTACTTCTTGAAGCATGCTGCACATCATCTTGAGTAATTGGATAATATGTAACATGAACGGTAGTTTCTGTAATTCCATACATATTAATTAGCTGCGGTTTTTTCTCCCCATACCTTTGAAACCACGGTAACAAGCTAATAGGTTCTAACGCTTCTCCACCAAATATCACATAACGCAGTTGCAAGTTTTTATTCTCATCTTCTTGTTCACACACCTGTATTAACTGTCGAAATGCGGAAGGTGTTTGATTTAGAACTGTGACTTCTTCCTTTACTAACAGTTGATAGAAATCTTTGGGCGATCGACTAATCCAGTACGGAACAACAACTAATTTCCCACCATATAATAATGCTCCCCAAATTTCCCATACTGAGAAATCAAATGCATAAGAATGAAAAAGCGTCCAAGTGTCTTTTTCATTAAACTGATACCAACAGTCCGTCGATTTAAATAAACGAATGACATTGTGATGCTCTATCATAACGCCCTTTGGATTCCCTGTTGATCCCGAAGTATAGATTACGTAAGCTAGGTTTTGAGAACTTACATCAGAAAACGGTAAGGTCTTACTTTCTTGCCCAATCTCATCTCTATCACGATCCAGGCAAATCGATTTAATATTTTCTGGTAACCATTTCAATTCTTTTAAACTTTCTTGCGTTACGAATAACTGAATGCCAGCATCCTCTAAAATATATTGAAGTCGCTGCTCTGGATATGTTGGATCAAGTGGAACATAGGCTCCACCAGCCTTCAAAATCCCTAAAATACCTACAATCATTTCTAGAGAACGTTCAACACACAGCCCAACTAAAGTATCAGGTCCTACTCCTTTTTTCTGCAGATAATGAGCTAACTGATTTGCACGTTCATTTAGCTCCCTATAAGTAACTTTTCCTTTTTCATACGTAACTGCAATAGAATTTGGATAAATCATCGCTTGCTGTTCGAACAATTCATGAATAGTTACTTGAGGTGGAAAATCAAGCTTAGGATTGTTGAACTCTACTAAACTTTTTCTTTTATCTTCTTCTGAAATAATTTCAATCTCAGAAACCTTTTGCTTTGGGTTTTTAAATGTATTTTCTATTATTGCTAACATGGTTTTAAAAAAGCGGTTTATCTCTTCTTTAGAAAATAGCTCTTTACGATAGTCAATATGTACTTGTAAAGAGTCTATATCAGTCAAATTCTCAATATGTACTGCAAAATCTTGCATTTCTTCACCATTTGGAATCCAAAGTGAGTCACCACTTTCATCACGATCTCTATAATCAATCGTAGTTCCGAAAAGTCTAACATTGCTGTTATTCTCTTTATTAATCTGCTTTAATAACAAATCAAATGGGTATTTCTGATGTCGTAATGATTTACTTTGTTTTCTGGACACCCTACCAATAAATGAAAGTACTTCTTCTTCTGGATCCATATCCATTCTTAGAGGAACCGTACTCACCATCATTCCAATTAATTCCCGTTCCATTTTAGTCATACGATTGCCATAAGCCATTCCTAATGCAATATCAAGCGATGAGGTCCACCGATACATAGACAATGAGAAAGCAGCAACAAAAAGAGAATATACACTTAATTTATAATCTTCAGAAAATAACTCTATCTTTTTCTTCATATGCTCCGATAATATAAACGTTTCACGTGATGCTTTGGTACTAACTTGGTACGTATTATAAGGCTTCAATCCCGTCACAGATGGAATTGTTTTAAATTCCTCTAACCAGAATTTTTGATCTTTTTGAAAGCGAATACTATTCAAGTATGTTTGTTCATTGGCCAGAAATTGAACATATGAATTTCTAATTTCGCCTTCCTCAGTCTCGTTATGCATCTCATAATAATATTTTGCAATCTGACTGGTAAATATTTGGATTGATAAACCATCCATGATAATATGATGAACATTCCCAAAGACTGCACATTCATTATCGTTTAATTTTATTAAAGCGAAATAGTATAAATCTGAATTAAATAATGTAAACGTTTCTTTTGTTTTCTGCTCAATCCATTTCTCAAGCAAATCTGAATCCTCCACGGAACTGAAATCGAAAAACTCAAATTCTTGTTCTTCATGTTTAATAAAATATTGTTCAGGTTCCTGATGCCCATTTTCTTTTAATCTGATGCAAAGACCATCATTTTCACTAATAACACGATTCACAACTCGATTTAATTTTGAATAATCCATTTTTCTATGAAGTTTAAACAAAAACCTTAAATTACATATCCCTTTACCGGAATGAATAACTTCTGTATACCATATTCTCCTCTGTGGATGACTTAACGGATAACATTCCTCATTGGCCATAAAAAATCTTCCCTTCAAAAATTATTTACTCTTACAGGTTCTTGTTTATGTGTAACCCATAAATATTTCTGTAGTGCAACCCCAATTACTGCAATGATGATGAGCCCAATACCCACATAAAAATAGAGTTCAATTACTCCGAAAAAGTGAACCAGTGGACCGCTCATAGCAGGAGAAATAATGAGGGCTGCATTTGCTAAACTGCTTTGAATCCCAAATACTCTTCCGACCTGTTCTTGATGAGATTCTATTTGTAGAATGACTTGATTGGATACAAACATAAGTCCACTTCCAATACCAGCTATAAAACTGATCAGATAGGCAAAAATGAGGGATGCATCAGGACTTATCAGAGTTATCAGACTGATTCCTCCAAAGCCAATTCCCATTAAAGCAATACCTCCACATATTACCCAACCATATTGAAAATGTTTTAATTTCTGAGTTAAGAATGCGCCAATTATTCCCCCAAGACCAATAATAGAAATGATGTATCCCATTTTACTCTTATCATTTGGGAACAAGCTCTTAAATAAAGTAGGGAACTGTGAGTCTACTAATTGTAATACTGCCATAGCTATTGTAAAGAAAATCATGGTTGATAATATCATCCGATTGGATAATACATAACCCCAGCCTTGTAACCAAGCAGTCCAAGTACTTTGCTGTTTCTTTTCTATATGTTCTCTTGACAGAGATTCCTGTAACCTTATTGTGGGCAACAGAACCAAAGCAGCTAGTAAACAGCATATTGCCCTTATAATCAGACAAAACTCTGGCTGAAACCAGCTCAGCAACATTCCTCCTATAAGTGGGCCCAGTATCTTGGTTCCTTGCTCAACTATCCCATTGATACTTACTGCTTTGGTAAGCAGATCAGGAGAAACAATCTGTCGTGTTAGTGTTTGCTGTGCAGGATAGTAAAAAACGGTGAAAATGGAACGAACCATTAATGTTAACAAAAGCCAATGAATATTTTGGACAAATAAAAGAACAATTGTTAATAAACCAACCATTAGATTACAAAACATCATAATTGGAATTTTTCTAAAGCGATCAGCAATCACGCCTGCCCATGAACTAAATATAATCCCAGGAAGTGCATACGCAACAGGAATTAATCCAATCATGATGGGGTCTACTTCCCATTCAAAACTAACAATGGTCATAATGGCTAACATGTCAATAAATACTCCGAGCATAAGCAGTGAATATGCAGAGAAAACTTGTAAATAAATTGTATTTCCCCATAGACTTTTTGATTCGGTAGTTTTCATAAAAACGAGCTCCTTAAGTTTACTAAATAGGGACGATAGAAACTAATTGGGTGGAATAAGAGACTTCTCCCGCCTCTTCAACCCTATTCTTTTTTTGCAGTTCGTTTGTGATGGTAATGAAATCAATAGCTTGCTTAGACTTTCTCAAAGACACTAACGCTCTAAAAGTGAGATATTGACTAACAATTAAATCATAACACTCCTATTAATGGGATTATTTTCTAAAAATAATATAGAAAACAATGAATATTCCGATTATTATTTTCTGAAAACCAGAAATATTTCTATAAAACAACTAAATTAAGATTAAATCGTATCACAGATTTTAAATAATATTAATAAATAGAATCTATTTTGAACGTAAGAAATTTGTAAGGAATGGGTAAGGAAAAAGAGAGTTTCATTGTATAGGATAAAAATATTACGAGACGTGAAAGGCGGAACAGATATGACTTATATATGAAAAACAAACTAGTAACAAAAGTGTTTCAAGGAAAAGAAGTAATTTCTGTGGTTTACAAACATGTGGAAAAAGAGAGATTTACCGTTTGTTAGGGCAGAATGGCGTTGGTAAAATAATACTTATGAAGATGAATACAAATTCAATGTTGACCTTTTGTAATCGGTGAAGATGATAGCTGTGTGGTTAGTATGAAACAGCAAGCAACCACCTATACAATATGAATAGAGGAGAGGAATGCCTTATGAAAACACGTAGTCAAATTACATGTGCAAGTCTTGCCATTTTAATAGCTGGGAGTTCCCTGTTATACACAACACCAACATCAATTGTAACAGCAGAGTCCACTGAAAATGTATCTAGTTCGTCACACACAAGCACTCAACGAGATCGTAATTCCGTCAAACAAGCAATGCGAGATACATTGCATCTTGGATTCCCGGGGATACTTGTTAAAACCTATGAGGGTGGAAAAACGTGGGGTTATGCCGCTGGGGTAGCGAATCTGAGCACCAAGAAACCAATGAAAACAGATTTTCGCTTTCGTATTGCCAGCGTAACGAAGACGTTCACCGCAACGGTTGTACTTCAATTAGCTGGAGAGAATCGCCTGAATCTAGACGATTCCATCGAAAAATGGTTGCCTGGTGTTATTCAAGGAAACGGATATGATGCTAAACAGATTACTATCCGGCAGATATTGAACCATACAAGTGGTATCGCTGAATACTCAAGGACAAAAGAAGCTGATTTTTTTAAGAATAGAAATAAATCGTTTACTGCTGAAGATCTAGTGAAGTTGGGACTTTCGCTGCCCCCAGACTTTGCCCCAGGAAAGGGCTGGTCTTATTCAAACACAGGATACGTATTACTGGGTATCCTTATCGAAAAAGTAACTGGAAACAGCTATGCGGAAGAGATTGAAAATCGAATTATTGAACCACTTGAATTGTCAAATACATTTCTACCTGGCAATTCAAGCGTTATTCCAGGCACCAACCATGCCCGTGGATATTTCCAACCAGACGGAGCAAGTGAGCTAAAAGACATTACGTATTATAATCCAAGTATAGGTAGCTCGGCTGGAGATATGATTTCTACTGCTGACGACTTAAACAAATTCTTCTCTTACTTACTCAGTGGTAAATTACTGAAGGAACAGCAACTAAAACAAATGCTTACTACAGTTCCTACAGGAAGTGCTGAAATCGTCGGATATGGTCTTGGAATCTATGAAACTAGGCTTCCAAACGGTGTCTCGATATGGGGGCACTCAGGTGGCATTCCAGGGTTTAGTACTTTTGCTGGAGGTACACTTGGAGGTAAGCATACGTTAGCTGTCAATTTTAACAGTTTAGGAAAAGCTGACAATCCTGATCCTTTTAAAAATATTTTACTTGCTGAATTTAGCAAGTAGGAAAAAAGGAAAAATTTATCGTAGTTTTCATAGTTAAAAATATACTTTTCTGGTTCAAGAGCCCTAATTTATTTTCAAGAAAAATTTGGGGCTTTTTTTTGTTTTGGTGGCGTTTATTCTTCTTAAGTTGATGGATGTGCGGTGCTACCCCATGCCCATCAACTTAAGAAGTTGGTTGTTCCCCAAAATGAAAAAATGAATTGAACTTTCATAAATAACTGTAGGGATATAAAATTTTCGTTTTGGGGGTTATTTCAAAATCTTAGGTTGATGGGTATGTGGTAGGGCCCTGTATTTGACTCTTTTTCTACACCTAGATATTCTAGTGTTCGTTCTAACACAAGTGCAGCCTGTTGATGTGTGAGTGTGCCATGTTGGTTAAACTTAGTAGCCGAAACACCTCGGATAATTCCTGCATCGTATAGGGCTTGTACATCATAATGCCGGCTGCGAACGTATTTACACCGAGAAGATGAGTGGGGCAAAAGATGATTGCCCAGAACTGGTATGCTAGCTGTTCTTGCAGAGTTTGAGCGTGATATTATTCGTGGAAAGCCTCTTCGTAAAGATCATACGTAAATACAAACAAAACCAGCAAAACACCTCTTCTGTGTCGTACTGTTTTTGTTGAAGTCCATCTAGAATTGTAGCTAGTTCAACGTGATTGCAAATTCCGAGTTCGGCGCGCCAGCAAATACAACCGTTCCGTTCTTCGGCAGTTTTAACTTTGTTATTGCCGCTCACAACGGTAAAATTGACACATACTCCCTTCTCATGATTCTGGTGCAAAAATAAAATATAGGAGAATAAAGCACATATATTCCTAACGGAATCGTATCTTATGCTGCAAGCCCAAACAATTGATGGATGAATTCTTTCTGATTTTGGACAGACTGGTCCCGTAAATCAAGCTGCTCTTTTTTAATCATATGCATGGCTTCTACTCCAGAAAGAATGGATGTAGCTGTGTCAAACATAGAACGGATTCGCTTCTTTATAAAGCGATGATCTTGTTCTACTATGTTATTCAAGTACTTTTGTTGTCTAAGTTGCATACCATCAGGTATTCTTTTTTCAACTGTTCAATTGCTATAGGATAAGCCGGGTTCTTATCGACTGTTATAACACGTGGCTTTGAAACATGAAAAGACCGCAAAGCTTTCTTGAAAAAGCGCTTTGCAGCCTTCTGGTCTCTTGTTTTGTTTAGGAAAAAATCAATTGTGTTTCCTTTCGAATCAACAGCACGATACAGATACATCCATTGACCTTTTACTTTGATATATGTTTCATCGACTCTCCAAGAGTCATTTGTTTGTTTGAGGTGACGGCGGATTCGTTTGTCCAATTCAGGACCATACTGATGAACCCAACGCATAATCGTTGTATGAGAAATGGATAAACCCCGTTCTTCTAGCATTTCCACCAAATCACGAAAACTGAGGTTGTACCGTAGGTACCATCTTACCGTTAACAAAATAATATCAGGCTGATAATGCTTCCATTTGAATACATTTTCCTTTTCCATACCAATCACGCACCCTTTTTAAAGTCATAGTAACAGTATGTCCAAGATTTATAGATTCATTGCAATTGTCCTTAAGTTTTTGCACCAGAATCAACGAACGCGTTTTGAGAGAGTATCTCCATGTTTTAAATACCTTCGTTGCTTTAAAGAAGCTGTTCTTTATTCAAGAATAGCTTCTGGTTGTTTAATAATTTTTATCCAAGAACAAAAGTAGATAACTACCTGCACAAAGAAAAAATGCAACTCGGGTTATGATATAAATTGAAAATTCAAATGAAGTTAGTGTTCTTTCTCTCTTAATCTTTTTAAAATGCCTGTAATAATAAAATGAACATAAGAGTAGTATTATTGCTGATAATTGGAATGTATTTTCCAATAGATTAACCAAAAAATCAACTCCTCACAATGACGGTAGAATATGTCCTATTACAATAATCCACTCGTAAAATCCTGCTTATTTCTAATCTAGTCCTAAAATAAGCACAATATAATAAAACAAATGAAATTACAAATATTGTTCGTTTAGACCAGATCTTAAGTATTAGGGCGATTATCCCTAAAATTAAACTGCTAATGCTTAAGGCTAATTCGATGTATGCAACCGCATATATACTAAACTGCTGCGAAAATAAACTTTTGAATAGAAGTTTACTTTCCAATAATCATTAAAACGGACGTATACGTCATATGTATCAAGCCTTTCTTTTTTGGTGTAAAAATTGTTTTATCACATTAAGAGCATCCTACACAAGGATTCTCTTAATGTGATAAGGAGTTAGATATGAGTGAATAAGGAACAACGTAGGGTTGTCCCTATACTTGTCCTTATCAAAAGGTGACATAATAACAGCACTCGTTTCCGCTAGTACTTTGGTAAAAAAGGGATTAGATGAAATATAACTTGTTTTATACTATATGCTTGTCTCCTTTAAAGTGTGAAAATGAAAAAGAGCACTCTCCTTAAGTGCTCTCTCGCAAAGAATATCGGTAATTATATTTGCAACCGTTCTATATAAGTGTATGCCTCTGAATTATCTTTATGTCTGAAATTGTTATTATATAATCCATTACGGCAGGTGATATTTCGTATAAAAAAGAGCAACCATACATCACTTGCTCTCATACTGTTTACTTTTAATATATATTATTATATTTTAGTAAGCAAAACTACTAAAGGAGGAAATCTATGATTAACGCAATAGGTATAGCTTTCATTATTTCCTACGATTTGGCTAATATAGATAGTTTTCAAATCGAACAAAGTAATGCGCTTATTGAATCCATCAGTTCTCGAAAAATGATAAATAATGAAGGAAAGCCTGTATTAGAAATAGCATGTAAATATAACATTCTAATGAATGAAGATACTGAATGCATAACTATTAATGATTACACAGGAAAGATATCACCTTTTCTTCGTTCAATAGTAGGACCAGGTCTTGTCATAACTGAAAATTATTATTTAAACCATGTTGATAAGCCCACTAAGCATATAAAAGAAATTATAAAGGAACTTTTAGAATAATAAGGGCAACCATGCATTCGGTGCCCTTTCGTCAAATGTCTATGTTATTACTATAAATCATTTTTTCAATAGGTAACATTCACGGAACCCAACATTGGAAAACCACTTTATTTTATTGGCTGTAATTTCCGTTTTGGAGGCACTTCAAAATGTTAGCTTCATGGGAATGAGGGAAACCCCATAATTACCCTCAACATTTGGGCGTAGTTTCAATATATATTAGACCCCTATGTTAGTGGCTTCCATAATGCCAAAGCGAATATCCAATTTGAGTCACCATTTCCTTGATGATTTTGAACAGCTTCATACACTTTCCCTTGATGTTCTACTTTGTCGCCCTTTGTATATGCCTTCCTCGGATCCCATTTTTCATAAGATACATTTTGATCTTTTGTTTTTATCAGAAGAATGTTACTTTGATTTGATGTATTTCCAGCTGTATCTACAGCCTTCACTGCATATTTATATTCCTTATTAACTTTTAGGTTTTGATCAGTAAACGTCGTTCCTTGTACCGTTTGAATCAATTGTCCATCACGTAATACCTGATATTCTTTTACACCTACATTATCTGAAGAAGGATTCCATTTTAGCTCTACACTGTTAGAAGTAACATTGCTTGCATATAATCCTTGTGGCTGTGTTGGAGCCTCTGTATCTGGCTTAGGATTAACAATTTGATTTACTTTCTTCAGGCCATCCTTTGTAACCTCATACATTACCTTTTTATCAAAGCTTTCGTGCTTATTATTATCTAAATTTATTAACGTTGCTCTCTCTTCACCTTCTAGGTGTGTAAGTTCAATAAAATCGCCCACTTTTACTGGGACTGTTTTTGATTCAGCATTTTGCTGTTTATTCCCATAAACCTCTTTGTTATAGACCAATTTACCTGATGTGTTTTGCACTTTAATACTTGCATATGTGCCATCAAAGTAATGGTGTGGTACACCTGCTTTTAGGTCAATTTGCATTTCTTCTGTTGATTTATTTAAATTTACTTTTGCGAATTCAAAATCTCCAATCCCTTTCAGTGACCATGAAAACTGTTTTCCTTCCAAAATATCATCTGTATTTGGTACATGGCTTTTTATTTGAGTAAGAAGATCCATCATCGGTCGCGGTTCATTCTCAAAAACAGAAATGATACTGTTATTTAATTCTTTCCACTCAGCATCTGTTACATTTGGATTTTGTAACATAAGAGAAACGTAATCTTTCCATACTAAAAAATTGATTGGTAAAATATTGGTGGATATTTTATAAATTGCAATTTTATTATCTGCTGAAGTGATCGCTTTCGCTAACCAGCCTAATCGCTCTGATTGATCTAGTTTTACTGGGTCACGTTCAGCATTTTCAAATAGTAGCATATACGGTACTTGATTTGTCGGGCTATTATCTGACCAAGGAATAACAGTTGCATCATGACGGCTCGATTCACCCCATCCGGATATATCATTTCCTAAATTCCAAGAAGATGGTTTGTTATTCCATATGAGTGCACAATGTCCAGGTTGTCCAACAGGCATAGCTGCCACTCCAAAGGCTTGGCTTACTTGCGTACCAAACTTCGAAATATTACCGCATACCCCGCCAAATCTGTAAATGGAAGAAAGATTCCAACCTAAACCGTAGAATGCATCATTTCCAGCGTGAATGCTAACTCCATCTTTGTTATGGGTTGTATATTTAATCAAATATGCACTTTCCCCTACCTTATCTTGACTTTTAAGTTCTGGATGTTCCGTATTAATCATATTTCTTGCCCAAGTTAAATCTTCTTCTGGTGACCAAGTATTCACTACTAATCTTAAATGCCAAACATCATATGTTCTAAAGCAAGGAAGTAACTCGTTATTTTGATCTGCTGATTTATAATGTTGGTATCTTGTTAATGGATTAATAGGTTTATTGTTTGTCCAATATTTTATAGGTTCAGCATGAGCTAAAGATGTGGATATCGCTAATTTCAAATACAATCCTTCGTGAGAATCTGCATCCGCATTCCAGATTGTATGCCATATCTCAAGTGCATTTACAGGATTTTTTCCAGTTGGACTACCACCTTCAAGATAGGTATTCATCACATCTGTATTTTTCATAGCCCAGCTAAGAAATCTTTGATGGTCAGCATCTTTTTTAGCAAATGCATCCATTGTTGCAGCACCTGTTTGTGATATGAATTGCCACTGAGCCAAAGCTGCCGCAAATACTTGATCTGCAAGCTTCTTTTTTAAATTCTCTTCAGTAATACCCCCAATATTTCCATTCAGATATGCTGTGAGATTATTCAAATGAGCTTCAAAATTACCATTTGCAATTGCTTGATCCGTTTGTTGGCCCAATGTTTCTAAAGTGAATGTCTCTTGATTGAATGACATTGTTTCAGCTGAAACCTTTGTATGCGGAATCGTAGCAATACTTCCTAAAATAATCGGCATTGTTAATAATAAAGATGAAATCCTTTTCAAAATAATTCCCCCTTTTTTGTTTTTGACCTTTGACTGCTGCATGATTCTCGTTTATATAAAATAATTTCCATACTTAAAGGCATGAGGAATTAAACAGCCAACATGAATATAATTTGATAGTTTCCTAACCTTTCGCAACTGGCTGACATAGTGGAATGCACCTTAGTCCCTATAACTTTCACTAATTTTACCTTTATCGAATTTCATTCTCAGATGAAATCATAACAAATTTCATTTTATAACGTGGTATTCCCACGCCCATCAACTTAAAAATTCAAAGTAAGTGGTTTCCATAACGATAAGGCAAATATCCAATTCGGATCACCATTTCCTTGATGATTTTGAACAGCTTCATACACTTTCCCTTGATGTTCTACTTTGTCGCCCTTTGTATATGCCTTCCTCGGATCCCATTTTTCATAAGATACACTTTGATCTTTTGTTTTTATCAGAAGAATGTTACTTTGATTTGATGTATTCCCAGCTGCATCTACAGCCTTTACTGCGTATTTATATTCCTTATTAGCTGTTAGATTTTGATCAATAAACGTCGTACCTTGTATTGTTTGAATTAGTTGTCCATCACGTAATACCTGATATTCTTTTACACCTACATTACCTGTAGAAGGATTCCATTTTAGTTCTACACTGTTAGAAGTAACGTTGCTTGCATATAATCCTTGTGGCTGCGTGGGAGCTTCTGTATCTGGTTTCGGATTAACAATGCTATCTACTTTCTTCAATCCCTCTTTTGTAATCTCATAGACTGCTTTATTACCAAAACTTTCCTGCATGTTCTTTTCCATATTTGTAATAGTAGCTCGGTTCGCTCCTTCTAAATGTGTGAATTCGATAAAATCGCCTACTTTTACCGGAACTTTTGCTTGCTCAGCATTTTGTTGCTTATTTCCATAAATCTCTTTGTTATATACTACTTTACCTGATGTGTTTTGCACTTTAATACTTGCATATGTACTATCAAAGTAGTTATGTGGTACACCTGCTTTTAAATCAATTTGCATTTCTTCTGTTGATTTATTTAAATTTACTTTCGCAAATTCAAAATCTCCAATCCCTTTTAGCGACCATGCAAATTCGTTACCTTCTAAAATGTTTGGAGATTCATTTTTGATTTGTACCTTTTTCTCAACAGTTTGATCAAATAAATCTGTTAATATAATTTTTGCATAAGCATTTGTAGATAATAGTATAGATTGACTAATCTCACTTTGATAAGATTTAATATTATCAATTATCCCGATTGGTTGTCCTGTCATATTTTCATCATTATAAATTTCAATTTTACCTTTAAATTGTGGTGTGCTATTTTCTTTTAGTTTCCAGGATACATTTAATTTTTCATTTTCATAATATATAGATTGTATATCAAAATCTAGTTTTCCTATTTCAGGTTGAGTAGGTTGATTTAGTGTGAATATTTTTCCTGTTCCAATGGTAGATTGAGTATTACCTCCTGCTTTGACCCATACATATTCTGAAGTCGCTCCTCCATCATATTGATAAGAAGTATCATGCTGTCCAGAAATACTTTGATTATTCCAAGAATTCCATTGTTTATCTAATAACTTTCGACTATAACCATTTTTTAGGCGTGCTTCTCGAACATCCTGTCCATTACCAGCCCAGTCTTCTTGAAACATTCCTAATCCATGATTAAATGCAACATTAGCAATTGGAAAGTCCATAATTGCAATTAGATGCCATTTATTCTTTGTTACATCTTTCATCCATTGTCCAAATTTAGTATGACCATTTTCTTGCCATGAACGCATTGTCATTCTGTACCAATTGTGGTCTTTCCAACCATAAGTTGTTTGAACCTTCAGTCCTGTTCCTTCTCCTCCAAAGAGTCCAGCTTGTGAATTCGGAGATAAGTATTCGGCCTTTATTGCTTCTTTAGAGGCAATTGGATCCCATAAGGCAAAATGTAAAGTACGCTTTCCTTTTTCATCAGACCCACTTTGTTGTTGAAAACCAGCATATCCTCCAGCTTCACCCCCTGCATTCCAGTTGTGTACAGCCCAATACGTATAAGGTGCAGTCTGAACTGGTGACCAGTCTATACTAATAATATCTGAGGAAGCTGTATTTTGTGGACTCACATAAACTGAAGGAGCAGCTGAACGTGTTACTGCTTTAGTGTGCGAAATAGACGTTCCAAACATAGAAAACATGCTACATGCTGCGGTAATTATAATAACTTTATTAAATCTTTTTTTCGTTTTCTGACTAATCACTAATCTACTTCCTTTTCTAATTTTTATTTTTAAATAATAACTTAGTAGAGAAATCTATCAAAATTCAAGTAACATCCAGTAATTCTTTAAAATACTGACCCAATCTATGATGTTCTATATTCACATCTGATTCTTACATATTAATTGATTGTAAGTGGTTTCCATAAAGATAACGCAAATATCCAATTCGGGTCACCATTTCCTTGATGATTTTGAACAGCCTCATACACCTTCCCTTGATGTTCTACTTTGTCTCCCTTTGTATATGCCTTCTTCGGATTCCATTTTTCATAAGATACATTTTGATCTTTTGTTTTTATCGGAAGAATGTTACTTTGAATTGATGTATTTCCAGCTGCATCTACAGCCTTCACTGCATATTTATATTCCTTGTTAGCTGTTAAGTTTTGATCAGTAAACGTCGTTCCTTGTACCGTTTGAATTAGTTGTCCATCACGTAATACCTGATATTCTTTTACACCTACATTATCTGTAGAAGAATTCCATTTTAGCTCTACACTGTTAGAAGTAACGTTACTTGCATATAATCCTTGTGGCTGTGTGGGAGCTTCTGTATCTGGTTTCGGATTAACAATGTTATCTACTTTCTTCAATCCCTCTTTTGTAATCTCATAGACCACTTTATTCCCAAAACTTTCCTGAATGTTTTTTTCCATATTTGTAATAGTAGCTCGGTTCGCTCCTTCTAAATGTGTGAATTCGATAAAATCGCCTACTTTTACCGGAACTTTGGCTTGCTCAGCATTTTGTTGCTTATTTCCATAAATCTCTTTGTTATATACTACTTTACCTGATGTGTTTTGCACTTTAATACTTGCATATGTACTATCAAAGTAGTTATGTGGTACACCTGCTTTTAGATTAATTTGCATTTCTTCTGTTGATTTATTTAAATTTACTTTCACAAATTCAAAATCACCAATCCCTTTCATCGACCATGCAAACTGGTTTCCTTCTAAAATATTCGAAAAATTCGGTGTATCCGGTTTAACCGGATTAGAATCTGTACTTTTCCAAATTTCAGCCGTTAAATTTGGATACCCTAGTGCCGCTACTTTTTGGATTGTATCATTATTTGGGCGTAATCCCCATTTCTCAAAAAACGGAATTAAATTTTGTTTTGCTGCCTTTGATGCTGAAATCATAAATAATTGTTTTTTCGTTTCATCAGTTTGTGGAATCTCATTTGAAGGCATGTCTCTATACAGCTGATGCAACTTAGGATAGAAGTCTTCTCCGTACGCTAGTTGTAATTGCCAAAGCATTACAACTTTAACAAAAAGGTCACTAATGTCATCATAATTTTTATTAGGTTGTTCTAAGTATTGAAATGCCTTAGTATAAGCGCCCTCTTGTTGCAATCTAAAAGGTTGATTAGATGTAAATGCTTTTTCTACAGCAAGGCTGTAAAGATTGACTTGTACCTCTGTCATATTTTTAAAGTTCCAAGGCGTTTGTTGTCTCATATGTCCTGCCTCATGCCAAGGTCCCCATCCATCATTTGTAAATTTATTAATGTCTAATACATGTTGGATTGCATCTCCTACATATGCAGTTCTGTGAGGATATGCATACATATAATAATCCAGAGAATGGTTATCCTCCACATAATGCAGATAATGTTTATCTACTTGTTCTTCAGATAATCCAGATATTTTATCTTGAATTCTAGTAGCCTCATCCATTTTTTTTAAGAGTTGTACAGGATCTGTGTTAGAGTCTATCAAATATTTTTTAACACGAACTGGGCTAGCAGTAATCAATACGCGCTCCCCTTTTAATTCCACCGCATGTGCATTTGGATATTGATTGAGCATATTTATTAAATCTTGTTTCGTATGCTTTCCAAGTTCAAAGAGAGGAGTAGCCGTTCCGCCTGTTATTACTGTTGTTTGAATGGTACCACCTTGTTGTTTATTATAAAAATAAATCATTCCTCCATTTGGAGATTGAATTGTGTTTGTACCTGGATTTAAAGTAAATGATTTAATTTTGGAATCTTCCCTCCAAGAAGCATCGAACGAGAAAGTTCCAATATATGCTTGTATACTTTGATTTCCTTGTACCTGAATTGTTATTTGTTCATTTGGCTTAGCATATAACCCTGTTGGCTCGTATGCACTAAAATTTCTTTCCCTTCTTTCAATATTTTGAAGTTGGGAGACATCTCCTTTTCCTGGAACTGCAAATACTCGATTTTCCACATTAACAGAATTTTCATTCTGTAACGTTGTAGATACTTTCTTTTGCTGTGCTTGTTCTTCCGCAAAGACTTCTAATGAAGGCGTTATTCCAGTAGCAAACATAGATAATGTGGCAGTTATCATCACTAAATTTTTTGTTTTTTGTTGCTGTCCCCTTTTCATAATATCCCTCCGCTATATTTCCAAATACTTATATATTCATATTATCTATTGACACATATTTACACAATTTAACATAAATATACTCATTTATATAAGATAATGAACATATTTCAATTCACTTGATAAGAAGAATAATCAAATGAATGTATGAGAAAAAGAAGGATTTTAATACGTTTATTATTAAAAACGTATTAAAATCTTTAAAAATGTCAAAATATTAATACATTATGTTTTGGTACAAAAACTTCCAAGCAGTTGTAACTAATCACCTAAACCCGGATATACCAGTACTTTTAACGAATTCCTCGAAAGAATTCTCCTTCCTCAAGCGCGTGAAGGGCGTAGCCCAGCGGTAGATGGGTGATGAATTTCGGTTTGGCGTAGCCAAAAGGCTTTGCTTTTTATTTTGCCTCTGATATAATCAGTCTTATAAAGTATAAGGGTTGGTATATCAATGAAATTAGATAGCAATAATCATTCAGTGTTCTTATTGTATTATCATCTGGTGTTGGTCGTAAAATACAGAAGAAATGTGTTTGATGATGATATGTCAGATTATGCAAAAGACATGTTTATCAGGTTATCCGAGAATTACAACATAACACTGGTAGAGTGGCATTATGATGTTGACCATGTACATATCTTGTTCAAGGCACATCCGAATACAGAAATGACAAAATTCATTAATGCTTATAAAAGTGCAAGTTCTCGACTAATCAAGAGAGACTTTCCACAAGTGAAAAAGAAACTCTGGAAAGAAATGTTTTGGTCAAGAAGTTTTTGTTTACTAACTACTGGTGGTTCGCCAATAGACGTAGTAAAGGAATATATTGAAAATCAAGGTGAAAAGTGAGGTGAAATGATATGACAAAGCATAATAAAGCATATAAATTCCGTTTGTATCCAACAGAAGAACAAGCATATCTTATGCGTAAAACCTTCGGTTGTGTACGTTTCGTGTATAACAGAATGTTAGCTGAACGGAAAGAAGCGTACGAAAAATACAAAGATGATAAGGAACAACTAAAGAAACAAAAGCTTCCAACTCCTGCGAAATATAAAACAGAATTTGAGTGGTTAAAAGAAGTTGATTCATTAGCTTTGGCAAATGCTCAATTAAACTTGCAAACTGCCTATAAGAATTTTTTTAGTGGTCAAAATGACTTCCCAACATTCAAAAGTAAAAAAGACAGAAAGTCTTATACAACGAATGTAGTAAACGGAAATATTATGTTGCTTAATGGTCATATCAAATTGCCAAAACTGAAAATGGTACGTTTCAAACAGCATAGAGAAATACCACAAGACTATATGATCAAGTCATGTACGATTTCTATGACACCTACTGGTAAATACTATGTGTCCATCTTGACTGAATACGAAAAAGAGATTGTACAAAAAGAAGTAGAAACAGTTGTTGGATTAGACTTTGCGATGGATGGATTATATGTTAGTTCTGAGGGTGAGAAAGCCAATTATCCTAAGTTCTATCGTAAAATGTTAGACCGATTAGCAAAGGCACAACGAGTATTAGCAAGACGCAATAAAGGTTCTGAGCATTGGAATAAACAACGTATTCGTGTAGCTAAGTTACATGAGAAGGTAGCTAACCAACGTAAGAATTTCCTTCATCATGAGTCTAAAGATTTGGCTACTAATTTTGATGTTGTAGCTATTGAAGACCTAAACATGAAAGGAATGTCGCAAGCACTTCATTTTGGAAAAAGTGTCGCTGACAATAGTTGGGGAATGTTCACTTCTTTTTTAGCTTATAAACTATACGAACAAGGAAAACAACTTGTGAAAATAGACAGATGGTTTCCTTCCACAAAAGCATGTAGTAGTTGTGGAAATGTGAAAAATATGACATTGTCTGAACGAGTATATTCTTGCATATGCGGTGTAAATCTCGATAGAGATTATAACGCAGCTATCAATATCAAAAATGAAGCAATACGCCTATTAGCGTTAGCATAAATAGCAATAAAATAACCTTTGGAACAAGGGAGTTAGCTCGGCTGTCTTAAGACGAATTCGTTAGCTATCAAAAGTAACGACTAACCGAGAAGCCCCCACTTCAAACAGTCCGTTAGGACGTTAAGTGGCGGGTAGTTCACAAGAACGTAATCCTAATTGGGGTCACCATATCATTTCGATAAATTTGTACGCTAAGAAATTTATAAAGGTTGTAGATGTTTAATAAACGTTTAAAAATATTTTATAACACATCTTTAAACATGATAATCCTTGACTATATAAGTAATGTCTTTAAAGGTATACTTCTATAAAAATTTTTGAGGGAAATGAATAAGTTTTGATAAACCTAATTAAATAAATGATTTGAAAGTAAACTAAACGGCTAAAAGTTTACTTTCATTTTTATTAAAAAAAGAACATGTAGAAATTACTACATGTTCTTTTTGAGTTGATGGCAATATTACAACTTGTTTATATTAGTTTGCTACTTTCATACTTTTGTAAAACTCGTTTTCACTATATGGTGCCCCTAATATCCTGTTTACATTTGTACATATTAACAGATTGGTATTGCATAGATCGTAAAATTTGCCTAGGTAGAGCTAAATACTTTATGGTATTACTTAATGATTGTAGAGATGGCTTGTTTGTATACCAGTTGTTGTTTACCATGAACCATCATTAAGACAGTAAATTTATCTGTTGCAAGGATCTGCCCACGTACTGGAACGCCATTCTTTAAAAATACAGTAACTTCCCCTTTTTTCTCTTTCAATTGTTCATACATATCTTCTTGTAAATTAAACATGAAATGCGCCCCCTGGTTTGTTTGTATTTACTTTTCTTCTCATACCTGCTGCTTTTCACTGTTGGATATAAGTGATTCCCATTCACTTTCTATTTTTCTAAACCATTTTCCTATTTTGCTTAGATAATATCTTTTTACTTCACCATAAAGAATCCAAATTTCACGTTCCTGCGTTTGAATCATCACTTCATGAAGAATCTCATCATGTTCATACTTTCTAGGTTTTCTATGATGTGTTTTTAAAAACTGTGTATATTCTCTACGTAACCAATTAGAAATATGTTCTTTTTGTTTTCGCTTGAGATGTGACCATTTTTTATTTGTTTGAAGGATTTTTCCATTTACTTTTTTGTGGTTTTTCATCGAAACTCATCTCCTTTTACTAGCAAAACGAATATATAACTATCGTATCACATTTAAATTGAAATACTGCTTTAGGGACATATTTCGCAAGAAATCTATGCAAAATAAACAATACATGATCCATTTAGCGGATTAATTCAACATAAAAGTAAATGTAGACTATTTGTGTGGTGTTTTATCTTTTATTAATTATTACGGTACGTGAAATTATAATGTTAAACCTAAAAAAGCCCCTTGAAAGGAGCTTCTTATTTTACAAGGTATTGTTCTATTTCTTTTATTAATAATTCTGCACCTTCTGGACTTAATGCTATCTTACCATTTGCTAATGATATGTTACGATTTGACACTTCTTCTGTTAACGCACAAACACCACCAGGCTGATACCTCTGTAAAATAATGTCTTCACCTTCTACAAAGATCTCTAATGGTGATTTTTCTTTCATACCTAGCGTATTTCTAAGTTCCTTTGGAATTACCACACGCCCTAATTCATCTATTTTTCTAGTTACTCCGGTTGCTTTCATCTAATATCTTTCCCCATTTCATTATCAATTGTACCCAAGTTATTCTTTACTATTGTAACAAGCTTTTCCCATACATGAAAATTTATTTGCATTTACAAAAGAACAAGTAAAATAAATAGAGGATTTTTGGCACGATAACAAGATAAGTAATTGAAATGAAGCAATTCGTCAGCTCGTAGAGAAAGCGTTACGTCTTAAATAATGACTATCCTTTTTATTACCCCTGATTTCTCCCTGTTAATCAAAACTTCCACTGCAGCATCTGCAATATCCCGACAGTCAATAAAAGATGAATGTTGAAAAAAGAAAAAGACATTTTATACTCTTTTAAATTACTTATAGTATGGTAATCCAGACTTCCCCCATGCAAGGAATCCTCCTTTTAAATTGACTACACCCTTTAAACCAGCTCTTTGCAAAATACTAGCAGCTATAGCAGAACGTAAACCCGTCCGGCATTGTAAAACTATAGGACAACCTGTAGGAACTTGATCTAGCTGCTCAAATAAATTACCTAAAGCAATATGTATTGCATCATGAAGGTGTCCTTCATCCCATTCTTTTTTACTACGCACATCGATAACCTTAACACTTCCATCCTTTATTAACGGATATAATTCATCTGATGTTTTTTCCTTATAACTCTCTAAACTATGGAATCTTTGAATTACTTTTGAAGGTGCAAAAGCAATAATATTATCTAAGCCAATAGACTCAAAGTCTCTAATAACTTCCTCCACATTAACTTTTTCCATATCTAAAATGATTAATGTTTCTTTTTTATAGTCTAATAACCACCCACACCAAGTTGAAAAAGAATTGTTATACGGAATATTAATGGATTTTTCAATGTGACCCGCAGCAAAACACTCTACATCCCTTATATCAACAATTTGCTGAACTTTTTTAGTGATTTCTTGGAACTCTTCAAATGTATTAATGCTAATAATATCTCTCTTCTTACGAATTGGTGGACCCAATTTATTTAAATACTTCATTAATGAAAAATACTTCGGAGGATCTGGCTGTCCCGTCAATAGAGT
Source organism: Bacillus sp. TH25 (assembly GCF_016650935.1). Lineage (NCBI taxonomy): Bacteria > Bacillati > Bacillota > Bacilli > Caryophanales > Bacillaceae > Bacillus > Bacillus sp. TH25. The sequence continues at coordinate 913,530 of NZ_JAEKEU010000009.1, forward strand.
AGATATAAAATTACTTTCTTCATTACACTGAAATGCCCAATTGAGCATCTTTTCATAACCTAATGTAGAAGTTGGAATTGCCCCTAATGCTTTTCCACATGCACTTCCTGCACCATGCGATGGCCAGATTTGTAAATAATCAGGTAGTTTTTTTATTTTTTGTATAGAATCAAATAGTTGCTTTGCTCCTTTTTTAGCAGTGTCTTTAATACCAACAGCTGTTTCTAATAAGTCTGGTCTTCCTACATCGCCTACAAATACAAAATCACCCGTGAATATTCCAATAGGTTGTTCATTTGTATAATTATTCTGGCTCGTGTCAGTTACTAAAAAAGAAATGCTTTCAGGTGTGTGGCCTGGAGTATGAATTACTTTAAATTTTATATGACCAATTTTAAATTCAGTTCCCTCTCTGACAAGATGGTATTGAATCTCATTAAGATACTGATATTTCCAATCACAATCATCTTCATCAGATACATATAAATTTGCTTTATAAAGATGAGAAAGTTCTCTAGCCCCAGAAAGAAAATCAGCATGAATATGTGTCTCAGCCGCAGCAATTATTTCCATTCCCTCTTTCCTAGCATATTCTATATATTGTTCTATACAACGGCTTGGATCAATTACAATTGCTACTCCTTCCTTCTGACAACCAACTAAATAGGAAGCATGTGCTAATTTTTCATCATAAAAATATTTTAAGAGCATGGCTATTCCCTCCTATTTCTTATTTCCTATTACTTTTCAGATTTTAACGAATTCTCCGAAATAATTCTCCTTCCTCAAACGTGTGAAGGGCGTAGCCCAACGGTAGGTGGGAGATGAATTTCGGTTTGGCATAGCCAAAAGCTTTTGACAAACTAGCTATATGAAGTTCTTTGATAACTTGATATATGAGGTTGCAGGAAGAAAATTGAGTGCGAAAACCAAGCCATTCGGTTCCTGCGTAAAATATCAACCGTACCAAAAGGGCGTCCAAGCGTTGGACATCTAGGGATCGAACACCCCGAAGTAACGCTCAGGGAGACGAAAGGTTGCTTTCATCGTGGAACTGAGAAGCTCCCACTTCAAGCTTTGCTAAGTGGCGAGTAGTTCACAACAACTTTTTATCTTTCCCCTATAAAATTCCTTTCAACATAAAATTCCAATACATATATGGCAACATATATCTTTTTAGCAAAAACATGCTATACCGTTCTTCCGCTTGATTAAACGGAAACGTTTCTTGAGGCTCATGTTCATAGTTAAATTCAGCTAGTATAAGACTTTTATACCCTGTAACAATTGGACAAGATGTATACCCATCATATTTAGCCTGCATATCTCTTCCATTCAGTACGTCCATAATATTTTGTTTTAAGACAGGTACTTGTTTTCGAATTGCCGCGCCAGTTTTAGATGTGGGTAAATTTGTACAATCCCCTAGTCCAAAAATATTTTTATAACGTACATGCTGCAAAGTATAAGGGTCTATATCAACCCAACCTTGATGATCGCTTATTTCACTATCTTTTATAAAACTAGGCGGTCCCATTGGTGGAACAACATGTAACATGCTATATGACACACTTTCTTTTTTTAGTGTTTGCGTATCCTCAAAAATAGCTTCTCTCTTTTCGGCAATAATTTCTACTAAATTTTTATTATAATTCGTTATAATTTGCTTTCTTTTTAACACCTTATCTAGTGTATCTGCATAACGTGGAACCTGAAATATGTTAGGGTTTGCAGAATAAAACATAACTTCGCTATTCTTTCTTACTTCACTATTACAAAAATGCTCCTCGGCTAGGTACATAATTTTTTGTGGGGCACCACCGCATTTAATAGGGGTGTTTGGGTGGGTAAAAACAGCATTTCCTCCTTTAAATCTTTCAATTTCTCTCCAAGTAGAATCAACATATTTATAGGAATAGTTACTACAAACACCATTAGTCCCAATAGATTCTTTCAACCCTTTAATACCACCCCAATTTATTTGTATACCGGCTGCTACAATAAGAATTTCATACTCAAGCATAGTTTCATCATCTAAAAGAATCTTATTTTCAGATGGGAACAACTTAACAACACGTTTAGGAATCCAGATCGCACCATTAGGAACAAGTGATTCTTGATCACGCATCGTAGACTCCTTTGAAACAATTCCACCACCCACTAAACTCCACAGAGGTTGAAAATAATGTTTTTTAGATGGATCAATAATCGCTATACTTTCTTTAAATAGGGATACATTACGTAATAAATGTGCAGTAAAGGACAGTCCCGCAGTCCCGGCACCAATTACAATGATTTTATAACTATCTTTAGTCTTCATTATCCTCTTCCTATCTAAACTTAACTGTTATGAAAAATAGTTATTAGCCTTTTTTAATCGCATTAACATAATTGTAAGTTAAAATCTTGTCATTTTTATCTGATTAAAATGAATTTTTTGTTAATTTTAGCCATTAACATTATTATATGCATGAAATCCTTACATTACTTCTATATTTCGTTTAAAACACAAAAAACTTATGTGTTTCAATGTCGCACTGTATCCAACCTCTCTTACATTGTATTTCTAAAGACGATGGGGGTTTCTTGTTCGAAAAGAGCGATAGGGTTACTCAATCCGCATCCATATATGTTTTATTCTTTTTCTTTACTAAATTTGAACTACTTAATTATCTATGAATACCGTATAAACAGAAAATTAGTCACCAAAAACAAGGGCATCAAGCCGTACATGCGAGAACCATTCTATAAAAATCATATATGTAAAAGGAATTTGGACAATTTTATCGAATGGATTTATCTATGAAAACAACACTTTCACATCCAAATCAACCCACAATTGAATCACTTCAAGCTCAAATAGAGGAGCTCACGGCAAAAGTGAGTTGGTATGAAGAACAATTTCGTCTCAGTCAACAAAAACAGTTTGGTACGTCTAACTAAAAAAACTAATATACCTTATAATATAATTAGTATATATTGGTGATATGATGATTGAACAAGTTAGAAAAATCCTCTAAAGTCTTTGTAATTTTTTTTATTTTGCATGTGATATTACTTATATTTTCTCCAAATAGAATAGTAGGTAGGTCAGCTATCCAAAAAGATGACATAAAATTACACGTATACGCACAAGCCACTACGGGAGCACCTCAAAAAATAAGTAAAAGTGATTTAGCTATATTAAAAGAAAAAATTAAAGATACATATCCTAATATAAAATCTACGGACATTGAGCTTGAAGGTGACACACCGTTCCGTCATGTTGATGATCCAGCTTATATCGGAGAATTTACTGTATACAGAAAAGTTATAGGTACAACACTAAATGAAACATCGAGAGAAAATACAGTTGCAGTTTTAAAAGTTTCATATTGGGACATGCCGATGATTCAATACCTGTTTTATGAAGAGGCTATCGCTTATAATTTTGTTACCTATATTTTTTGTTGCACTTTGCATCCTTTGTTTATGTCCTAAGAAAAGCGACCGCCCGTAATAGGCGGTCTTTTTACGTTTACCTGTAACGCCTGCCTTTCGAGTTCGTCTAACTTTTTTAGGAATGTCAATTCCGCTTCTAAAAACGCAATACGTGCTTCCTTTCCCACGGCGTTCTGTATAAAAGCCTTCCTCACCAATCACAGCTAAGTTAAACCCATTCTCTAAAAAGATTTGGATAGGACCTTTTCCTTGTTGATTTTCTTTTACCGCTCTTACTTTGAAATCTGAACAATAGCTAATCTAACATTCCGACATTTTTAATGCATTTTTATTTTTTTCTAGCTGTTTCATTTGAATTTCGTTAAAAATAATCTTACTCATTCTCCGTACCTCATTTCTATCGTTGGTTCCGGTTTTTTGATAAAAATACAAAAAAAACCGAATCATGGGGCTTTTTTTAAGTGTCCATGATTCGGGGTACAGTTCATATAATTATTAGTCTTGGATTAGTATTAGGTGTATTTTTATAGAAAATCATTGAATTACCTAAGAGTCCTGGTCTCAATATCACATCAGATTTGCATCAAAAATGTAAATCAGTATTTTTCTGTTGTTGCTCTTTATTAAGACTTTGTCTTATAAATAATTCAGCAATAATTAAATTTGGCACCCACGCTAACCAAGCAAACAGGTCACCACAAAAATAATGATAAAATGAAATTTTTTGTTTCAAGAAGGCTTTAAAATTTCGTTCTGGGGGTGCCACAAAATTTCAAGTTGATAGCGATGTGTTGCTATCCCAATGAATAAAATTTGATTATATAAAAATAATAAAAACACGACCGTTATACGTAAAGAGGTGTAAATCATGTCTTTAAATGAAAAGAACTTAGAAACCATGGAAAATACCATTGTTGAAACTATCCAGACAAATAATTTACAAGAAATTAAGAATACATTAGAACAGATCTTTGATATTTGTGCCGATTTAGTTGAACATCCATTACAATTAAAAACAAAAACGAATATTTTACTATATTATTTTGAAGGTCTGACAGATGGTTTTGCACTAAAAGGAAATGTCGTTACACCATTATTACAAGAAGTAAATGAAGACAGGCAGGTATTTAATTCTAATATTATTGCTACTTATACAAAAACAGTATATACATGGAATGAAATTAAAAAAGGGCTGCTCGAGGGACAATGTGTACTGTTTATGGAAGGGGAAAAGAAAGCCCTTCTCATAAATACAAAGGGATGGGCAGAAAGATCGATTCAGGAACCTATTTCAGAAGTTACCATTAAAGGTTCTCATGATGGGTTTATTGAGAATGCCACTAAAAACATAGGTCTCATTCGTAGATATATTCCTTCTACTGAGTTAAAAATCAAAAAATTGACAATCGGAGAACGGGCCACTACTTTTGTATATTTACTTTACTTAGGCGATGTAGCTAACGAAGATGTGGTACAGGAAGTGGAGACAAGAATCTGTAAAATTAAAACTGATACAGTATTGAGCATAGGAGAATTGTCCAACTTTACAAAAGATCAAAATTGGACTCCCTTTCCACAGGCTTATTTAAGTGAACGCCCAGATGCTATTTCTAATCATATTCTTGATGGTAAAGTAGCAGTGTTAATTGATAGATCTCCTGGTGCAATGATCGTTCCAATGAATTTAATTGGATTTTTTCAGACTCCCGATGATTATAATGTACATTGGCTGATTGCATCATCTTTTCGCTTATTACGATTTTTAGGATTTATTATAGCTATATTTTTACCCGCAATATATATTGCAATGGTTTCATTCCACTTTGAAATCATTCCTTTAGATCTATATACTTCTATTGCAACGTCAAGAATTAAAGTCCCTTTCTCGCCTTTACTAGAAGCATTTATTATGGAAATCACATTAGAAATGCTTCGTGAAGCTGGTATTCGTCTACCACAACCAATTGGACAAACAATTGGAATTGTTGGAGGTATTGTAATTGGACAAGCAGCTGTTCAAGCAGGACTTGTGAGTAACGTTATGGTTATTATCGTATCTATTACTGCCATTGCATCATTTGTTGTTTCTAATTATGATTTATCAAGTTGTATTCGGCTTATTCGTTTTCCAATGATGTTATTTGCCTACTTTTTTGGAATTGTAGGTATTGTTAGTGGATTAATGCTCTTATTTGCTCATTTTGTTTCACTAACTTCCTATGGTTCACCATATGGATTGCCAATTGCACCATTTCGTCTCCAAGAGTTAAAAGATTCTTTTGTAAGATTTCCCATTTCTATGATCACCACCCGCTCGAGCACGGGACAGCCGAAACAAAGAAAGAAAAAAGAAGGTGGCTCGCATGGGGAATCTTAAATTCCAAAGCATAACCTTATTCGAATATATTGTTTTCATTCATTCACTGCAACTTGCATCAGGTATGTTAATTATGCCAAGCCCTCTTGCCACTACCGCTGGTACAGACGGCTGGATTTCTATCATTCTGGGATGGATAATTACTTCTATAATTGGCGTAATTATTATATTAATGTTACAAAAAAATCCTAACAAAAATTTCTCTCAGATCTTAAATGCATACTTTGGTAAATGGCTAGGGACAATTTTTCTTCTTTTATATGCCTTTTATCTATTTTTTGCTGGTTTTAATACTTTATTAAAGGCAACTGATATTGTAAAAGTGTGGATATTCCCTTCCACTCCTGCTTATCAGATTGCCATATTATTACTATTACCTTTTATTATTTTATCACTGAGTGGGATAAGGGCTCTTACTAGTTACTCTATGCTTGTTTTCTTCTTCACCACTTGGATGCCAATCTTTCTCCTTTTCTCATTACAGAGTATTTACAATCCTTTACACCTACTACCTATTTTTAAAGATGGCTTATATCCTATTGTAAAGGCAACAAAAGAAACCATTACTCCTTATGCGGGCTTAGAAATTGCATATTTTATTTATCCGTTCTTACAAAAAAAACAAAAAGCCATAAAAGGAATACTAATAGCGAATACTGGAACCATGTTTTTCTATCTATATGTGACTATTCTTTCTTATATATACTTTAGTCCGGAGGGGATAAAAGACGTAATTTGGCCAGTATTTCATCTGTTAAAAGGAGTTCGTTTTTCTTTCATAGAACGATTAGAAATTTTATATATCGCTTACTATTTGATTGTATTTTCCACTACAATATATCCGTATTTATTTTTCAGTTTCGAATCTGTGACCATTTTATTTCAAAAAACCGTTCGCAATTGGGTGCTGGTTGGTTTTATGGTATTAATAGTCGGCTTATTCGTTTTTCTAAATCCCGATGTGGATCAATATTTGTTTATATATTCTCTTATGGATATCTTAAATATCATTTTCTTTATTCTATTACCAATCTTCTTTTTCGCTTACAGCATTGTTTTTACTTGGTTTACTAGGAGGAAACAGCTTTGATTCGAAAATGGATATGGATTGTAATCTGTTGTGTATGTTTAATTGGTTGTGGTCAGAGAATTCCTCTTGAAAAAGTTTCTTTAATCCTTTTAATCGGCTTAGATAGTACTTCTAATGGAAACATAAAAGTGGGCACAAGCATACCACTCTTTCATCATAAACAGCAAAGCAGTACTGTAGAGCATTGGGTTCAGGCGTCAACCATATATGATGGATTTAGCAAAATGGATACGAAATTAACAGGGTATGTGACATCATCCAAAGCTGAAGTTATTTTAATTGGGGCTAAATTAGCACAAGAAGAAAATTGGATACAGGCGCTCGATTCCTCTTACCGTGATCCTTACGCTACCATCAATGCTAAAGTGGTGCTTGTTGATGGACCGGCAGAAGATGTGTTTAAAGTTAATAGGCCTGATAAGCCACCACTTCCATCTTATATAAAGGGTGTAATCGAATCGTCTATTCAAAATAATCAATCCGTCTCTTCCACGATTCAACAATTAATGAGAGAAAAAAATGAACAGGGAATGACGCAAACTGTTCCCATTATCAAGAAAACAAATAATGAAATTGATACGGTAGGAATTGCATTTTTAAATCATCAAGGAAAGTACTTAACGAAGATTCCAAAAACCGATGTGAAGTTTTTCAACCTTATTAATAAGTCAAAAAATACAGGTCGGATGATACTACACCTTGTTCTTTCTCCAAAAAAATCTGATAAAAAGCCAAATACGTCTGTTCTCGTACAAAATACAAAGAGAAAAATTAGTGTTGATTTCCAAAAAGGTAAATTTATTTTTAATATAGATGTAAGTATGAATGTATCCTTAATTGAAAAAACCAACGGAAACTTAACTAAAACTCGTTTACATGGTAATAAGAATATAGGTAGATTGGAACATGAAATCCAGGAAGAGTTCAATAAAAAATTACAAGGCATGTTACAGGATATGCAGAGAAATAAAATTGATCCAATTGGTTTATCATTACACGCTAGAGCTTTTCAATATAAAGAATGGAAAAAGGTAAAAAAAGATTGGTTGCACGCTTTTTCAAAAGCTAAAATACGTGTGAATACACACGTTAAAATAAAAGATACAGGAACAATTAGAAATTAAACTATCTAGATTATTTTCAGCCAAGAAAACTTCCCCCTCAATTTGTGTGAAGGTGCATAGCACCAATAAGTTAGGTGAAAGATGAATTCACCTTTCCTGTAGGGAAACATGTGTTTCTAGGGTATATATGGTTCTGGTGCAAAGTTTCTCAAGAGATAAACAGAGGCATGAATATATGAGGAAATATTATGAGGCTACTAGTAATTCCTGTAATTCATGATATACCGAAAAGGCGAGGTCTCCAAAGAGACTCCGCCTTTTCAACGTAAAATGAACTTCAACAAAATGTTTTAGTTTTAAAGCCATCGATTAAACTTCCTGATGTATATTCTCTTTATAATTTCAGTAACTAGAGCATATATTGTTAAAATTCCAAATAACCACGGGAAATAATACAGCGGAAGTGGAGTTAAGCCAATTTGGGTACTTAACCTGGTAAATGGAAGGGAAATTATGTCCGTTATTTGAATTCGAATATTTATTTATAGTAATTATATATTCAAAATAAAATTAACTTATTCAAAACAATATGTAAAATTATTCAAAAATATCATAACCACATTTTTTAGTCAATACGCGTGAGAATTGCTCAATGTTTAGAATTAATAATTGAAGTACATATTATCTATGAGGTGCCTGTTCACTCTATTTAGTATGTTTTTTAATTTTCATTATTTAGAGACCTCATAAGCAAGTGGTGATAACGATCACTTGCTTTTAACATTATTATATTCTTAATATGTGATTTATCACATTTATGATACTGCTCACCAAATGTTCACAAAAATACTTACACAGTATTTTCCTTTCAACTGGGCTTACAAATAAATATATAAATAATATCAATTTTCCATCCCAATATATTATGTCATTTTTACTTAATCACTTAAAGAAAGCGAAATTACAGCCAACAGCCAATCCATTGAATTTTCCTCTTTTTGCTCGAAAATTGTTCTACAACTATTACTCAAAATAACGTCTATCAAAACATTTCATTATCGAGCAGTTACATTCTACATGAAATTCCTTTCTAATATTCCTCGGTATTGTTTTGTATTCTTCTGCTATAATTCCCTCACTTATGAATGTAATTATCCGTTCTAATTTTAGGGTTTTTTGTAAAAAAACAAAAATAAGAGCGTATATTGCAAAATAATTCAACATACGCTCTTATAAAACCTTATGTGTTTTAATAATTTAAGGGTATACCAAAATTTTATATTTTAAATCCACCTATTAACTCCTGTAATTCTTCGGCCATTTGTGCTAATTGAATTGCTGAAGAATTTATCTCTTCCATGGATGCATGTTGTTCTTCGGATGAACCAGCTATAGTTTGCATACTTGTGCTATTCTCTTTTACAGATACTGCTATTTGATTAATAGATGTATCGACTTGCATTGCATCAGATGTCATCTTATTTGATAGGTCCACCATTCCATGTACTTTGGAAACGATATCATTCGCTGAATTTGAAATCTCATAAAAACTTTGTTTTGTATCATTCGCTACCTTAATTCCCGACTGTACTTCTATTCCTACTTCATTCATAGCTTTTACAGTCTCATGTACATCTAATTGTATTTCTTTAATTATTTTTCCAATTTCCATTGAAGATTGTCCTGATTGTTCCGCTAATTTCCCAACTTCATCCGCAACAATTGCAAATCCACGTCCCTGTTCTCCTGCCCTAGCCGCCTCAATCGCCGCATTTAGTGCTAGTAGATTTGTTTGTTCAGCAATATTTTGAATCGCTTCTAATATAGTGCCTATTTGCTGCGATTTCTTATCTAATAATTTAATTACATTATCGGATTGGGAAACAGAATTATGTATAGACTGCATTTGTGTTACAGTTTGTTCTACTAATTGTTCCCCCTCATTTGCTTTTTGTTTTGTGTATAAAGATGAGGTCGATACTTCAGAAGCATTATCAGCTACACATTGAATATTTCGTGTTACCTCACCTATTAATTTAGCTCCAGACTCAACTTCATTATTTTGAACCTCTGCACTATGTGAGATTTCTTCCATTTCTTTTGTAATTTGTTCTGTTGCAACACTTGCTTGCTCTACACTAGCAGTTAGTTCCTCAGAAGAAGCTGCTACATGTCCTGCAGATGTGTTAATTTGTGAAATAATATTGCGTAAAGACTCTGCCATTGCATTGAAACTATCACCCAATTGACCAAGTTCATCCTTTGAACGAATATCAATTTTCTCCTTTAAATCTCCTCGACTAATTCTTTGAGCTGAAATAACTAATTGTCTTAGTGGATTAATAATAGATCTAAGAATGAAGAAAATTATAATTCCACCTAATAATAAAGAAGCTCCTATTATAGCAAATGTTTTATAAAAAATAGGATTGGTAGCTTCTTCAATTTCTTTCGTAGGCATTACACCAGCTATTTTCCAACCTGTTTTTTTATTTGTCTTAAAGCTTATGTTTCGGTCCTCACCATTGAGGCTATACGTAATCTCTCCATCTTCTTTCTTATAAAGTTCATCTGCTAAAGATTTATCTAATTTTTCACCAGGTTTTAATGTTGGATGAACAACTATAGTTTTATCTTGACCCACTATAGCTACAAAACCTTGCTTTCCTATCTTTATCATTTTAGATGTTTTTACGATATCATCAATATTTAAGTCCATACCAATGACACCACTTTTATCTGCATTTTGTTTGGCAATCGCTATTACCATATTTCCTGTAGCTTTTGATTTATACGGAGATGAAACAATAATTTCTCCATTCGCTTTTTCTGCATCCTTATACCAACTACTTTCTAACGGATTAAATCCTTCTGGTATTTCTCCAACAGGCGCATGAATAAATTGATTGTTACTGGATGCGGAATAAATTGTTTCTATCTCTGGATGTAACTGTATATATTGTTCAAATTTACTCTGCACATTTTGTAATTGATCAGGATTATAATTGCCTTGTGTGAGTAATTTTGCAAAATAAGTTACATCTATATATTTGTTTTCTAATTCATCATCAACAATCTTATCTAAAATACTTACATTATCTTTTGCTGTTTGTAGAATTGTTTCATTAAGATCTGTTTTCGCCTCATCATAAGATGTTATTCCTACAATAAGACTAGGTATAATTAATATTGCAATAAATGCCATAGACAACTTCGTTTTTAGCTTTATTTGTTCCAATCTTTTTTTATATTAAACACGATTTTCTTCTCCTTTTCATTCTTACAACTCATATTATTTATTTAAATGTTTACTCCTTTATCTTTTTCTACAATTATTTATGGTATCATTTGAAATGAAATTACTACTATATCCTTTTACATACATCTTCAGAGATAGCAATTTAGCTTTCACAAGCGGAGTTTTATTTATCCCCCTTTCAAGTATGTTATTTTTCTATTTTAAGCAAATATAAAAATAAGAATTATTCCAAATAAACCGTATTAAATATATACTTTACTCTATTAAAATGGTTTTTAGTTTTGATTGGATAAAAGGTTTAATTTAGGCCTAATTAAATTGTATGAAATCCTTACCATAAGAAATTCTCTAAAACTTAACTAAGTGAATATATCCCCTGGATAATTCTACTTAATGGCTTTTTAAACCACTCTAACTGCTTCACTTCATTCATACATCTATTTACTACAGCCGCTTGTTGTTTTGTTGGATTACTGAACCATAAATTCTAAATAGAAGAATACAATAAATTGGAGGACTATATTGTAACATGTATACATAAGTTTTAAATATTAAAATCAAAAAATATATAAATTTTTCATTATACGTATCTTCATATATTACAATTATTTAGTATTAATTTTAATTTGCTACCATCTATATAGAAAAATACTAGCATTAGAATATATAACCGCAGGAACCAATATGTATTTTGGAGAATGGAACACATCGCTATCAAGCTAAGGTTTTGAAGTACCCCCTAAACGAAAATTTTCTTTCTCTACAGGTAGCTACTTTGAGAAGTCAGTTCATTTTTTTCGTTTTTGGGGCGTTTATTTTTCTTAAGTTGATGGGCATGGCCTCACCATATCCAAAAAAGAAAATTGTACGTTAATACACAAAATTAACACGTTTCGATTAGTTCCCTGTACGTTAAAGAATTAGTTTGTATAATCGAGGAGATGTATAAGACAGGTGTAAATGTAGGGGGATCCAATATTTTCCATTCAAATATGATAGAATAGAAAGAAATCTAAAACGGAGGAAAAACAACTGAACTCAAACACAAAACAGTTTATTTATGATATCAAGCAAAGAAAGAACAATTATATGGAAGATCTATTAAAAGCAATACAACACCCTAAAAAAGAGCAAGCTGAACAGGTCATTCAAAATATAGTGGAGAAGATGGATATGATGATTAGGTTAGTTACTACTTACATGACTATTGAATCAGAATCTATGAAAGAATTAAAAGAACTTCAGGAAGACATTATTCATGCTAAAGCATATATTCAAGAACGAAAATTTGAAGAAACACAGAGATAAAACCCTGTGTTTTTATTTGGTGGTCTATGACACCCATCTGTTATGAATCAAATTAGATGTAAAAGGTGTTGAAAAGAGCTTAAACTTATATACGCTTAGCTTAATAGCAATGTGGCGTGATCCCTATTATCTTGCTTTTATTTTTGCTTATTGCCTTTATTCGGATCATATAATACCATTTGAACTCAAAAAATATCACTGTCCGTGAAACCTAAAACATTCATTTCTTCTTTCAATGAACGCCATGGTTCTATTTTAATGAATTTCGTAATTTTTTCCCTTAGCACGCATGTAGATAATATGCTTATTCTTTCTTTTTCAAAATCCCCCCCTACTGCAAGATAATAAACCATATAGCTATATAAAAATTATATAATTACTAAGTGCATTATGAAGTAATATGTGTTAGTTAGGTGGTTCATACTTTACTTTATTTCTTCTCTTTATACTCTTTAATTATAGATTCCAACGAAATAAACAAAGACGAAGTCTTCAATCAGACCTCGTCTTTTCGTCGTATAACGTATTACAAAAATTATTAGCGGCTTCATAAAATTCAATTGTAATTTCCTCACCGTTTTATGTGTTAAGAAACTTTACAACAGAACCGTTTCTAGTTTATCAGAAATCTTTTGGCTGCACCAAACCGAAAGATTTCTCCCACCTATCGTTGGGATATCCCCCTGTACACGCTTGAGGAAAGAGAATTTTTTCGGATAATGTGTTAAAATTTAATTTCAAAATGAATCCAAATTATCACCATTAGAGGCAATAACATTTTTATACCATGCAAAACTTTTTTTTCTATAACGTTTTAGGGTTCCATTTCCATCATTATCCTTATCTACATAGATGAATCCATAACGCTTTTTCATTTCTGCTGTTGATGCACTTACTAAATCAATTGGTCCCCATGTAGTATAACCTAATAAATCGACTCCATCAGTGATGGCCTCTTTCATTTCTGTAATATGAGATTTCAAATAATTAATTCGATAATCATCATGTACTGTACCTTCTGTATTTAGTACATCTATTGCTCCAAAACCATTTTCAACAATGAATAGAGGTATTTGGTATCGATCATATAACAAATTCAAGGCTATGCGTAAACCTTTTGGATCAATTTCCCATCCCCAATTTGAGACCTTTAGGTATGGGTTTTTAACACCACCAACCTGTAAGTTACCGGCAGAAGTTTCATATTTATCAGGAGATGCAGATGCCGTACCGCTATTATAGTAGCTAAAACCTAGGTAATCTACTTTATGGGATGAGAGAATTTCCTCATCACCAGGTTCCATCGTGATTTGTATTTGATTTTCAGCGAAATATTTTTCAGTATATGACGGATAATATCCTCGAACTTGAACATCAGTAAAGAATACTGTTTCACGATCTAACATCATAGCTTTCCATACATCTTCAGGATTACAAGTATGTGGATAAGTTGGCGCATAGGCAAGCATGCAACCTATCTTACTATTCTTTATCGTTTCATGACCTGATTTTACAGCTAAAGCGCTTGCGATAAATTGATGATGAGCCGATTGATACTGTATATTTTGCTTATGATCCCCTTCTTTAAACTCGAGTCCCCCACCAGTAAAAGGAGCATGAATTACAAAATTAATTTCATTAAACGTCAACCAATATTTCACGTGTTTATAGCGTTCAAATAAAGTAGTGGCAAAATTTAAATAAAAATCAATAAGTTTACGATTTCGCCATCCTCCATATTTTCTCACTAAATTGAGAGGCATTTCATAATGAGATATTGTTACGATAGGCTCAATGTGGTATTTTTTCAATTCGGCAAATACTTGATCATAGAAAGCTAATCCTTCTATACTTGGTTGAGACTCATCACCATTTGGAAAAATTCGAGTCCATGCTATACTCATACGGAAGCATTTAAATCCCATTTCTGCAAAGAGAGCAATATCTTGTTTATAGTTATGATAATAGTCAATTGCAGTATGATAAGGGCAATCTCCATTTAATAAGAAATTTGGTGGGCTAAAGACACCATTTGGTAGTACATCTGCTGTAGAAAGACCCTTTCCACCTTCTTTATAAGCCCCTTCAATTTGATTCGCTGCTGTTGCTCCACCCCATAAAAAATTTTCAGGAAACGGTTTAGTGAATGGTTTCATATTTAATACCCCCTATTTAACTATTGTTAATAAATTAGCATTAGTTGAGACGGATTGATTCGTCGTTTGAATAATATCTAGAAATTGATTGCTATTTGTCACAATAATAGGTGTCGTTGTTTCATATCCAGCTTCTTTAATTTTATCGATTTCAAATTGAATTAAAGATTGCCCCATCGACACTGAATCTCCTGTTTCTACAAGCTTAGTGTAATACTTTCCATCTAATTGAACTGTATCAATTCCTACATGAATTAAAATCTCGATTCCATCATCTGAGGTAATTCCCACTGCATGTCCAGTTGGAAACATAGTAGTCACAGTCCCGTTTACTGGGGAAATCACCTCACCCTTATTAGGATCAATAGCTATACCTTTACCCATTGCTTCGGATGAAAATACTTGATCGTTTACTTGTGATAATGGGATGACTTGTCCAGATAATGGGCTGTTAATTATTTGTTTGTTTAATACTTTTTTCGTGTTATTAGGATTCCTCAGCTGCTTAGGTTCCCCTTCCCTCTTTCCCTTCTGTTTTGAAGGTTTATCTTCATATCCAAAGAAATAAGTAAGCAGTGTAGCTCCACCAACTGTAAGTAAGATCATGAAAAAGTAAGGTAACCATGGAGTGGTAGAACCACCTAGTGTAAAAATACTATGCAGCATAAACGCTTTCGCTTCGGCTTTAAATGACCCAATAAATGCGCCTCCGATAGCACCAACAATAATGACGTAAGCTAGGGTACGTTTATGAGTTAAAATTAAGCCATAAATAATTGGTTCTGTTACACCAGAAAGTAAACCTGTAATTGTAGTAGATCCTGCTAGAGATTTTAGTTTTTTGTCTTTCGTTTTCAGAAAAATTCCTAAAGCGATTCCCATTTGTGCAAATGTACTTGCTGCCCACATTGGATCTATTGGATCTCCACCATTCGTTAAGTTTTCGATACTCATTGGAATGAGTGCCCAATGAAGTCCAAAGACAACTAAAATAATCATTGTACCTCCAATCACTGCACCAGTCAGTAATCCACTGTGTTCGCTTAAAAAGTTAATACTAGAGGTAATCATTTTCCCTACATAAATTCCGAATGGCCCAAACACTAGTACTGTTAATGGAACTATAATAATCAATGAAATCATTGGAGAAAGAAATAATTGTAAATCTTTATGGATAACTTTTTTTAGGAACTTCTCCAATTGTGCATAAATAAGTACAGCAATAAAGGATGGAACGATACTTGAAGAATAATCCATTAATAGGACAGGAATTCCCAAGAATGAAGTTGTATCTCCATTACTCATTAGACTAGTAAAATTCGGTTCTAATAATGAAGCTCCAATAATTCCACCCATATATCCATTAGCACCAAGTTTAATAGCAAGAGTAATACCAATCATAACAGGTAAAAAGTATAAAATAGCATTTCCTGCTGCTGCTAGGATTCCATACGTACCACTTTTTTCAGAAAGAACACCAAACATAACTAATACTGCTAATATCGCCTTTAACATCCCAGCTCCAGCAAGTGGTGCTAAGAGTGGTGTAAACGTACCAGAGATTAATTCGAAAATCATTGCTGTGAGCTTTACCTTTTCTTTTGGTTGATTATTTGATTGAACAGATCCATTATTAAAGTTTCCTACTTGAACTAAATCATTGTACACATCTGCAACATTTGAACCAATTACAATTTGAATTTGTCCTGTACTCTCAACAACACTAAGTACCCCTTCTAAATGTTCTAACTTTTCTTTGTTTAAAAGCGTTTTATTATTTAGTTGGAAGCGAAGACGCGTAGCGCAATGGACAACGCTTTTGACATTCTCCTTTCCTCCGATTCCTTGTATAATCTTTTTTGATAATTTTTCATATTTCATTCTACACACTCCTTTATTATTAAAAATTATTATATATATCAAGATAGCCTGAATTTCCTTAGAGATTTGTACTCAAAATCTTAATCCCTTGGACACAAAAAAGGAAATTGGAGAAACAAAAGGTTTCTTCTAAGAGAATTTCTTAATTTTTTGATTAGATAAGGATCAATTCTATAAAATGTAGCATCAGAAATATAAAAAACCTGAGTTGAAACTATGTATATACATAAGCTTCAACTCAGGTTTTGCCTGCCAAACAGTCACAATCCTGTAAATTAATCATTTTGATTTAATTTTCTTTGAGTAACACGATTTATATGAATAACAAAATAAGTAATCTCATTTTTTGTAAGTTTTTGATTGTAGTTAGATTTTAAAAGTGCCATTATCTTCTTTGCACAACCGTAAGCTTCCGGATAACTTTCCTTAACTTGTTGATATAATAAGCTATCTTCTTCTACTATTTGTTCATTACGAGAGAGACGATAAGCAAAATACCTTAAATGTGTAACAAAACGATTATAGTTCATAGATTTTTCATCTAATTTGATTCCAAAATGGTAGTTTACAATTTTTAAAATTTCTCCTACTATTTTTGTTACCATAATGGTTTCTTCCATTACAATATTATCTTGTTGTGCATTAATTACATGTAAGGCAATAGAACCTGCTTCTTCTTCTGGTAGTTCAAATCCAGTATGTTCTTTAATTATTGTAAGAGCTGTTAAACTAACATTATACTCTTCTGGATAAAACTTTTTTATTTCCCAAAATAAAGGATTTCTAATAATTTGACCTTGTTGAAATCGATTAATTGCGAAGTTAATATGATCAGTTAAGGTAAGATAAATATTATCACTAATTAAGTTAGAAATTTGTTTCTTTATATATTCCACAATTTGGGTAGTAAGCTCGAAGTGTTCCGTAGGAATCTCATTAATTAATTGTAATAATTTATTCGATACTTGACTTTCCTTCTCTAGCACAAATACTTTATCCACTATGGATTCATCAATATATTCACCTACTTTTTTTGAAAAGAAATTCCTTTACCCATGACAATCATTTCTGTTCCAGTTCGGTTTACCAAAGCAACATTATTATTAAAAACTTTTTTTATGAGCATATATCATCACCTTATTAGGTTTTTAGATATTGATTGCTCAGCAGCAGCTACATACTTTAGAGTATAAAAAAACCTAAATTAATTAGAATCCAGTATTTCAAAATCTGGTTTCACCATAATTTAGGTTTTGCCTGCCGAACAGTCACAATCCATTTGAAGTTTTATACCCTGATTATAGCCAACTATGTTAGCGTTTTCAATAAGTTTTTATAATTACATATTATTTCCTGTTTTTTTAACTAGTTTGACAGTACATGTTGACCATAAGGTTCGTAGCATAAATTGAATACGAATCATAGCTAGCAATACTTCACTATGCTTTGATTTGAACTACTCACCACCTCAAACAGTCCGCGAGGATGTTAAGTGGTGAGTAGTTCAAAGAACCTTACCCTTATTAAAAAACTTTACAATAAAACCTTAATTTGTAATAGCGTATATTTTCACTGTAAATTTGCTAGTTGCGCCACTTGGGTTTGCAATATAGTATTTAGAATTTGTATATGCTTCAGTCTTAGATCCATTCGAAATGTTTCCCCAACGAACAGAATCCGTCCCCAGAGAAACATCGATCATAACATTGAAGGAAATAGTAGATGCATTATCTTTTTCTGTAGGCTCGATAACCCATTTTAACCCCTTTGTTCCTGTAGGTAAATTATTAATGCTAAAGTTTTGACTTGATCGATTTTTTTGTCCAGATAATGGCTTCGATTCAGAAGAAATTTGGGAAATTAATATTTCTTTTTCACTTGAGTCTATCCCATTTAATCTGATAATACTATCTATTAAACCTGGTCCAGGAAAATCAGCAGCAATAATACCAGAATGCTTAATACCACCTTGTTGTATGAAATCAGTTCCAAGTGTATTCATTCCCCCATAAAATACTTGTCCATTTATGTCTCGAGGGAAATCTCTCCATTCATTTGTTACATTTTTTTGAATCAGTTTTGGATTACTATTAGTATTTCTGCTCTCTTTTCCGCTTGCAACAAACCAAGGGTAACAATTATTCAATAATGCTGCTGCACCACCCGTGCCACTAAAATGGTTGAGATAGATCTTACCATTGTTAAAGTTATTATTTGCATTTAGAAGATGGGTTTTCACCGCATTCCATTTTTCATACATTCCGTCTGGTCCAGTGCCAACTTCAAACTTATCTTGGGTATTCAAAGATTCATAATTAATACCATATTCTTGAGATGCCGAGAAATTTTGTAATATTACAATTTTCCCTCGAACATCTCCTAACTTAGGATTATTTTTTTCTGAGGATGGTACAGAATTCGGATCCCAAAAATAGGAAGCATTACGGTCTTTATAATTTTTAAATATTTCCTCGAATGATAGCGAGCCACTTTCAGGATCAGTATCTTCCTTTAAACGCATTAAAATAGTTTCTTTAGGATTATCTCTTAGAAATTGAATTGTCTCTTTTAATACATCTTCAAACATTTCTTTTTGATTTACAATTCCATGATGCATCGCAAAAGAATCTTTTACACGTTTAACACGCATGTCTACATAACGAATTCCTGCATTGAATTGTTGAGATAGGGTCATTGTTTGATTTCTTGTCAAATTTTCATCAATAAAACTTGCCCCATGTAAAGCCATTGAACCATGAGTCCCCGGGATAGATACTTCGCTTATTCTTTTTGTATCTTCTAGTTTTGACATCCATGTTGGATTTTGATAGCCTATATTGGATTCATAGGAATAACCTGGATGACTATCAGCAAATACTGTAGAAGTCGTACATAAACTTGCAAGTGTAAAACAAGTAAGGATTCCAATTTTTAAGGTGTTTTTCATTTTTATTTTCTTCATTATATCTCTCCTAATTTTTAATAGATTCGTCTCATAAAATAAAGTACGTTTTTTTACAATATACATTGCTTCTTTTCCCAGAATAATGAGATTTTCTGCTTAAAAATATTTTTTGATAGCGGTCTGTTACTTGAAATTTTGAAGGGCCATAGCGGTTCATCCAACAACCATCAGATTCATGCATATACAAATTTCATAGAGCCGAACCATAGACATGTAAAGACACCATTCTTCATCATACTTCACGGATCTTAAAAAGAATCGAAGCCACTCATTTTTTATACAAACAAAACAGAAGTCTTAAACAAGACTCCTATTTTGTGACATATAATGATAGACAAGATGGTTAACAAATTAAGAAAATATAACAGGTGTGTTAATACATGGTTTATATTTATTTAAAAGCTTTTTATAACAAGGATGCTTACGAAAAATGGGCTTCTGCAAAACTAAACAATAACTTATTTCCCCTTCAATTTCTACTCATTAAAAGTTAAACTAACTACAGTGGCAATAGATTGTGCTGCTTGTTCCCAGCTTCCATCTATAACTTTTCCAAGCTGTTGACCAAGTGAGTTTAAATCGTTTGGATTAACTGGGATTCCATTATACGCAGCAAGAATTGATAAAAGCGGAGCCACAAATGGTGTAAAACCACCCCTATCAATATTAAATACAGGCTTATCTATCACCTTTCCATCTTGTACTGTAAACTCATAATAAAATTGATCATCTGGGCGAAAACTTAAATGATGAGAAATTTGTCCCTTAACATATTTCTTCCCTCCACCTAGATTTACTACTTCTATTTCTTTTACATTAAATTCATGCTCAAATACTTTTATTTTTTTGACTTCGGGACCATATAAAGCAGCATTAACAGCTGTTTCCAAATTATTCTGTGCAAACGGTTGAATACTAATTTGTGACTCTTTTTGTTGGATAGGAGCTTCTTTTTCTGCAGCAAACACCGATGTAGTAGGTAATGCACCTGTAGCTAAAGTAGCTGCAAGCGCTGTTGTCATGATCATCTTACTCTTCATTTTCATAGTTTTCTTCCCCCTTTAAGTTATGATATATAACCTTTTAAATACTGACACCGTACATTGTATTTATCACAATATACGCCAAAGATTATTATAAGAATACCGATAATTAATGTCAGAAAATTAAAATGAATTATATATGTATTTACAATAATATCTATCTACACATCCTTTCGCAATTTTCAGACAAATGATTAGATAATAGCCTTTTATAAGATAGTTTATCATCTTAAATCTTTATATATACTCTATAAACATAGTAAAATCATATTGCTAATACTATAATTGAAGCGAAAAATCATATTAAAGTTAATAAATTAACACAAATTTTCATATTTATTTTTAGGTTCTGTTACAAACTTTCTTAACAGATAAAAGATGAGAGGGTTTACAAGGTGAGTATCTTAAATTCATAAGTTATTATCTAACTGCTGGTGTTCACCATCCAATGAAACCAGTAACTACATCAAAAAAAGTGCTCCTAGATTTATCTAGGAGCACTTTTTTAGGGAATACTCTTCTCTCCATGCTTACTAATCCTTTCATAACAGCCATGTTTGACAACTTGACGAATTTCTATTAATTCATTTTCTTGAATTTGGAGTATTTCTGAAACATCTACAACAATTGTATTTGTTAGAACATTTACCACATATCCAGTTAATTTTAAGGAAGGATTGTCACGATAAGGAAATTGGACATAATCCCCTGTTTTTACTGTAATTATTTTTTCCATATAAAAACCTCCCGAGTGTATTTTATATTTATAGTTCATTAGATCTGTTCCATATTCCTTCTCAATATATCCAGGTTACAATAAATGTATTAGTCTAAAGACTACCCACATCCTCAATCGTATTCAAAGGAGAAAAAGACGTGTTAAATAGGATTACATTACAAGAACAAGTAGAGAAAAGAAAGCAAAGGTTCCTAATATTAGTAGAACAATACAGCTATACCCATTCTATTTTCCTAGCCCCTAGCTACGAATTGGTTAAATGAGTTTATAAACTCATTTGTTCCCATCATACCTAATAGATATATGCTTCATATGGTTCTCACATCTATCAAGCATACTCAACTATTACTTTTCTCTAGTAAAGTAATAGGAACATCTATGTCCCCATTGACTTCAAACTGAGTTCCCCTCCTTTTCAAATACTATTTCAATAATTGGGATTACAGTAATTTTATATAATTTTTTCATCTACTTTTTGTAGCAATGCTCCTATAAGAAATGCTACTTTGCTTCTTCATATTATTTTATAAAAAGTATTTTTCAGGCCAATTATTTTCATAAATTGAACCCCAATGATTTCACTATTTTGGATAAGTTTCTTCTATAGAAAAATTAAATTTGATATGAAAGATTGGAATACCTTCGCATTATATTTATTTTTTCATTATAATATTCAAGGGAAGTAGGCAAAATGCAACATAATAATTTATCAGACGGAGAGAGAATAATATATGTACCCAAAATTCATTGACAAAATAGCGCTTTCGAAAGCTCATAAAGATTTATTAATTAAACTGTATAATAAAGAAATTTCAAGAGGTGAGTATAATCGGTTGGTAGATACGTTTTATCGGCCACAACAGAAAGAAACTATGAAGTAAGTGTTTATGTAAAAATAAGGAATCGTATATAAAGTAAAACTACATCAAGAACACTTCAAAACCTATATTCCAAGTAACCATTAAAAAATAAAACTTTCAGGTACCATGGCGGATCGACAGAATCAAAGCGTTGCCAGATGTACAAAAAACAATTATGAGCGGTGAAGAAATTCAAAATAATATCAACTTTTGCTGTTTTACCGCCTATATGATGTTATTAATTTTAAAAAAGAAGAAAATGATTACAAAATTTTAACTATTTCATTAAAATATAACGATAGTTTTAGTGCCCTATCACAAGCTGGCAAAATCAAATCCCACCTGAAATGAAAAAATACGCTATTCTTTCTGTAGAATCATAGGAAAGGATGGCGTATTTTTGAGTGAATTTATTTCAAATAGCATTTCAAGTAAAATAAGGATTTTTTTATTTTTATTTTTCTGTATTTTCTAATTCTATATGTTATAATGAAAAAAACTTAAATTTCGACATTTTTCGTCAAAAAAGGAGAGTGCTCTATGAAACAATCGTTAACTTTTAAAGAAACAATCCCTATTGGACTTATGCTGTTTGCAATATTTTTCGGTGCAGGTAATATGATATTTCCTCCATTATTAGGATATTCATCTGGAACGAATATTTGGATATCAATTTCAGGATTTGTTGTGAGTAGTATTGGACTTCCATTATTAGCCATCGCTGCTATTTCCCTTTTTGGTGGAAATGTTAGTACCCTTGCTAGTAGGATTCACCCCGCCTGTGGTGTTATTATCCCTCTTATCATTTATTTAGCAATCGGCCCTTTTTTCGCCATTCCTCGTACAGGCACTGTTTCATATGAAATGGCAGTTGCCCCCTTTTTAAGTACCACCATGCAAAATCAATGGTATATATTACCCCTATATACTTTTATATATTTCGGTATAACGTTTTTACTATCTTTAAATCCCTCTAAATTGGTAGATAGAATTGGAAAATATTTAACCCCGCTGTTACTAATCATGATTAGTATTATTATTGTTAAAGCAATTTCTTCACCAGTTGGATCTATTTCAACACCCTCTGATTCATATCAGGAATCTCCTTTTTTCAAAGGATTTATTGAAGGGTTTTTAACAATGGATGCCCTTGCTGCTCTCGTATTTGGAATTATCGTAATTAACGCTATAAAAGAAAAAGGTGTTACAAATAAAAAATCCATTGCTAAATCTACTATAGTAGCAGGTCTAATAGCCGCACTTGGATTATCTATCATATATATATCACTTGCTTATATTGGAGCTACTTCTCAAACATTTGGCACATTTGAAAACGGAAGTGTGTTATTAACAAATGTAGTACAACATTTATTTGGTCAATATGGTCTTTCCTTATTAGGAATTACAATGTTATTTGCATGTTTAACTACATCTGTAGGACTCGTTTCAGCATGTGGGAGATTTTTCACAACACTATTTCCAAAGATTTCTTATAACAAAATCATTTTAATTATTTGCTTATTTAGCTTTGGGGTATCAAACCTTGGTTTGTCTATGCTAATTAAACTTTCCCTACCTATCCTAATTGTTATCTATCCTGTAGCAATTGTGCTAATTATCCTCGCTTTTTTTGATCGGTTTATAAAAGATAAGCAGGCTGTCTATGTTGGATCAGTTTTAGGAGCATTACTGATTAGTATAGTACAAGGATTAGAAACAGCAGAACTTGCTAGTGACTCGTTGCTTACTTTCATGCAATACGTTCCTCTATACAATGAAGGAATGGGATGGATTTTAATAGCCTTACTTGGTAGTTTGATTGGTTTGATGATTTCAGGAAGAACTAAACAATGTTCTACTACCTAAAATCATTAAGGCAATTGTAATCATTGGAACAATGTAACTCTAAAGGGGCGTCTGATTCGTGTACAAAAAGAAAATATATAAACGAAAATAGTATCGGGATTGAATTTTTCCTGGTAATAACATTATGGTAGCTTCTTTGAACTCCCCCCACTTAACACTCTTACGAGATGTTTGAAGTGGGGGATTCCTGCGAACATCGATATATCCACCAGTTATCTTAGCAGGCTCTTCCCGTAGTTCCTACGGGAAGAACTGAAGTGTCTTGTACGTTGACTCATCACGCTTCCTACTTTAGCTTGGTTTTCGCAACTTCGGCAAGCGTGGGACGATGGAACGTTGAAGATTTTACGATTGCAACGATTTTTCTGCAACCAACCTCATATCTTCAGTTTTCAACGAGCAATCTGTACAAGTATATGGTAGCAAACGTTTTGACTTACGCCATCCGACATTTATTTCCCACCTACCTGCTGGTGCTATCACACCTTCACACAAATTGAGGAGGAAGTGTTCTGTCGGAAAAAGATAAAATAATCTTTGCACATCATGTTTCCGCTTATTTTCTTTGTCATACTGAATCCACGTCTTTTTAGATAAATATATTCATTAGAATAAGGAGGAGTAAGCATATGGATTTTATTAAAGATGTAATCACTCCCATCCACAAATTCATTGGAATTACAAATGAATTTTTATGGGGTTACATCCTAATTGCTCTTTTAATTGGGGTTGGATGCTATTTTACAATTCAAACAAGGTTTGTACAATTTCGCTATGTTGGTGAAATGATTCGCTTACTTAGTGATGGTGCAAGTTCCTCAACTCGTAAAGCACAAAAAGAAAAAAATGGAGTTTCTTCTTTTCAAGCATTTTGCATGAGTACAGCTTCTCGCGTTGGTACAGGAAATCTAGCTGGTGTCGCCATTGCGATTTCCACCGGCGGACCCGGTGCAATATTTTGGATGTGGCTTATCGCAATAATTGGAGGAGCTTCTGCATTTGTTGAAAGTACACTTGCTCAAATATACAAAGTAAAAGATGGAAATAAATTTCGAGGCGGTCCAGCTTACTATATGGAAAAAGGATTAAATAAACGCTGGATGGGAGTTATTTTCTCAATTTTAATTACAGTTTGCTTTGGTCTTGTGTTTAATGCTGTTCAAGCGAATACGGTTACGCTAGCATTTGAAAACGCATTCAACCTAGAGCCTACAATTGTCGGCTGTATACTAGTAGGTTTGATAGCACTAATCATTTTTGGAGGCGTAAAACGGATTGCTCGTGTCGCAGAAATGATTGTACCATTTATGGCGATTCTTTATGTTGGTGTTGCACTATTTGTGGTTATTACAAATATTACGCAAGTTCCTATTTTATTCAAAGAAATTTTGCTGCATGCTTTTGGTATTAAGGAAGTTGTAGGCGGAGGGCTTGGTGCTGCGATTCTTCTAGGAGTAAAGCGTGGTTTATTTTCAAATGAAGCTGGCATGGGAAGTGCGCCAAACGCAGCTGCGACTGCCAATGTTACACATCCTGTTAAACAAGGATTTATTCAAACGCTTGGTGTTTTTACGGATACACTAATAATTTGTAGTTGTACTGCATTTATGATCCTTCTATCCGATATGCACAATGCTACAGACCTGAATGGGATTCAATTAACACAAGAAGCATTAAAAACTCATATTGGACCATGGGCACCTACCTTTGTAGCAATAGCTATTTTTCTATTTGCCTTTAGTTCTCTCGTTGGGAACTATTATTATGGGGAAACAAACATTGAGTTCTTAAGTGGTAGTAAGACATTATTACTGATATATCGTATTTCGGTAATTGGTATGGTAATGCTAGGTTCTATAGCAACGGTTAAAATTGTGTGGGATATTGCAGATTTATTCATGGGGATTATGGCCATTTTCAACCTAATTGCAATCATCCTCCTTGGAAAATATGCTTTCTCCGCCCTCAAAGATTATATAAGGCAAAAGAAAGCCGGAAAAGATCCGATTTTCTATGCAACTAATATTCCTAATTTAAATAATACTGAATGCTGGAACAGCGAAAGCACCCAAGAAAAGATTGGATAACAAAAATCTTTTCTTAAATACAGAGGAGTCAATTTTTAGAATACCGAAGATGCACCTTTATTCAGGTCGTTTATTAAATACAGATTATATGAACACAACTAAAAAGTTGTGGAAATAGGAGATTATGAACTTGCACGTTTATAATATTTCAGACAATATCTATCCATTTCACCAAAAATTTTATTAACCTTCAGATGAATTAGAGAGAATACATTTAATAAAAAGGAAAAGGACGTATTAGTTATGCACTGTATTCAAACAAATAACCTAGAACAATTACTAGAGCAAGTACAATCATATACAAAAAAAGGGAAACTGGCTACTTATATCCCAGAACTAAGAAATGCAAATCCAGATGATTTAGGGATTGCAATTTATCATAAAGAAACAGATTATATCCATGCTGGGAACTCCCAAACGCTTTTTACCCTTCAAAGTATTTCAAAAGTAATTACGCTTGCACTTGCACTTTTAGAGCGTGGCGAAGAGTCTGTATTTTCTAAAGTTGGAATGGAGCCAACTGGTGACCCTTTTAATTCTATTATAAAACTAGAAACAGCTAACCCTTCTAAACCACTCAATCCAATGATTAACGCAGGAGCACTAGCGATTACAAGTATACTAACAGGGGATAGTAATGATGAGAAGATGGAACGGATTCTTTCCTTTGTGCGTGATATTACGGACAATCCTACGATTAATTACTCTTCAAAAGTAGCCGGCTCTGAATTAGAAACAGCTTACTTGAATCGTTCTCTTTGCTACTATATGAAACAAAATAACATTATCAATGGCGATGTAGAGGCGTTAATGGACTTATACACACGTCAATGCGCAATTGAGGTAAACTGCATTGATTTAGCACGGATTGGTTTGATTTTTGCAATGGATGGATATGATCCATATAGAAAAAAACAAATCGTTCCGGAACATATAACAAAAATTTGTAAAACATTTATGGTCACATGCGGCATGTACAACGAATCTGGTGAATTTGCAATTCGCGTCGGAATACCCGCCAAGAGTGGGGTTGCCGGTGGGATATTCGGATGCGTAAAAGGAGAAATGGGAATTGGTATTTTTGGACCCGCTCTAGATGCTAATGGAAATAGTATAGCTGGTTTTAAAATACTAGAACTACTTTCCGCACAAGAAGGCTGGAGTATGTTTTAACGAATTCCCCGAAAGAATTCTCCTTCCTCAAGCGTTGGACATCTAGGGGTGGAACACCCCGAAGTAAAGCTCAGGGAGACGAAAGGTTACTTTCGTCGTGGAACTAAGAAGCTCCCTCTTCAAACTTTGCTAAGTGGTGAGTAGTTCACATTCATAAGTTATTATCTAACTGCTGGTGTTCACCATCCAATAAAACCAGTAACTACATCCAAAAAAGTGCTCCTAGATTTATCTAGGAGCACTTTTTTAGGAAATACTCTTCTCTCCATGCTTTGCCTCACACCCAAAAATAAGGGAGCAGATTCTACTCTATAGGTTGACTGTGAATTTGTCGATTCATGGTAACCCAAGTGATTGTAAACAATATCATTAATAGCATTACAATGATATATAATCCGGTTTGAGGTATCATGGTACCAATCATTACGCCCATCAATAAGAGGGTTGGAATTTGAATAGTCTTAAGTTTTTATTTTCATACATCTAAAGAATCCACGATACCTCTATAAAAGTGAATTCATTACTCAAAAACCTCCCTAAACAACTCATGTACTGCTTTACCTTGATGAAAACGAATTTCCTCTACGTTTTCATGTAATACAATATTTCCGTCTTTTTAAAAAGATTACCTCATCAAATGTATTTTCGATTTCTTCTATTAAATAATTTTTTACACCATAACACAAAAAAGACATGAGTCTATACTTTGGTCTTATCCCCGTCAAGTAGACAGCTTTAAAAAAGACTAAGCAGCCATTGAGATTCGATATTCAATCGGAGCTCGATGATTGAGTCGTTTTTGGAATCGTTTGTAGTTATAATGATAGATGTATGTTTCAATTGCTTGAATCAATTCTTCTTTTGTTTGATAATAATTGAGATAAAACATTTCAGATTTAAAATGAGAAAAGAATGATTCAATACAAGCATTGTCATGGCAGTTTCCTTTGCGAGAGTGGCTGCCGATGGCACCTAGCTGTTGAAGCGTACGATGATAAGCATGAGATGTGTATTGGAATCCTTGATCCGAGTGGATGATGGTTCCATACACATCTCTTTTTTTTGTTGCTAAATCAAGTGTATCGAGAACAAGTTGTAGATCATTGCGATGTGAGAGTTTCCAGGCAACAATTTCATTATTGTAAATGTCTTGGACGACCGATAAATAGAGAAAATTATCTTTGAATGGCAAGTAAGTGATGTCTGTAACAAATACCTCATTTTGTTTGCGATTTTGGAATTGGCGTTCTACTACATTTGGGAAAATCTTTGAGGATTTCCCTTTAAAAAAGCGACGCTTTTTACGGATGATCGATTGAATTTGAAGCTCTTGCATAAGTCTACATACTTTTTTGTGATTCACTAAAAAGCCCTCTTCTTGTAAGGCAATTGTCATACGAGGATAGCCATATTCCTTGTGTTTTATGTGAATCGCTTGAATTTGTTCACGCAGTGTATCATCCTTTGAAAAACGTAATTTTCTTTGCGTACGTGTTGAACGCCATTTATAGTAGCTAGAACGATTTAACTGAGCAATGACGACAAGCCAGATTACTTTGTATCGAGAACGTAGTTCTTCAATAATCTCGTACTTCGTCGTTTGAGCAAGGACACCTCCTACAGATTTGGATACTGCTTTTTTAAGTACGCCACCTGTGCCTTGTAGTATTCCAACTCTTCTTCCATACTATCGAATTTCGTACGAGGACGACCTTTCAAGGGATTTTTGAGGCCCTTATTACCACTACTTTTTCCCCGTGAGTCTGAAATACCGCCTGTTTCTTGATATTTCCTAACCCACTCTATTAATTGTGTTCTACTTTTAAGTCCATATTTCTTCGCTATAGCTGATTGACTACCCTCACCGTTTAAAAAACTTTCTACAGCTTGTATCTTTAATTCATTTGAATAAGTTTGAAATGTAGACCCTTTTTTAGCCATAATAAAATCCCCTCCAAGTAGAAGTGTAACATCCATGTTTGTTCATGGTCTTTTTACACTGTCTACCTTAAGGGGATAATATCAACTTCTCAATGACTCATGTCTTTTCTTTTTAAAGTTTATTCTACCGTTTTTATTAAAAGCAAATACTTCTACTTTGTGCTACTATATCGAAACACATACTTTATTTTATAAAAAGTATTATTTTAATTTTGTCAATTCCCAACATTGAGCATCTGTACCATTGTCTGGCCATTGTTGAATATTAGCACCATTGTTTTGTATACTACTCTTCAGATCAAGTAATTGGCCGCTATGCTTAGCTATCAATTTAAGCGTTCCATCCGAATTTTTTTCGATTTTCCATTTTTGATTATCTCCACCAATGTCTTCCCATTGTTCTACATTCGCACCATCACTGTTTGAAGCTCCGGACACAGTAAGCAATTTCCCACTATGAACTGCTTTGATTTTATAATACCCATCTGCCATCTTCTCTAGTTCCCATTTTTGATGATCTCCGTCGTTATAATCCCATTGTTGGACGTTTACACCATTATCCATTGAGGCGCTACATATATCTAATACTTTTTGACTTCCTTTATTTTTGATGATATAGACACCACTGTAGTCAATCCCTTCAATACCATCGCAACAAAGTATTTTTGCTTTTTGCAATGTATCTTGTTGCAATTTTTCGTCTAAAATTATTTTTGTTAGTTTGTGGGTCAACTGTTCATTCTCATTGAGTAATTCTTCTGCACTCTGCTTCCCTTCGTTGAAGGCCCGAATTGCATCTTGTATTTTTAATTTTTCTGCTACGATTACTCCTGCAGCCGCTAACTCAGCTTCTCCAATACCTGTCACGATTTTCTTCTGTGCTTCTTTACAATTGCTTTCGTGAATAGCTGTCACTTCATTCGTCATTTCTACTTTACGATAAATTTGTCCATCAGGAATAAGCTTATATTTATAATCAACTTTTGCTTTGTTTGTCACTTTCTTAGGCACTGGGTTATCAATCAACACTTGGAAGGTGACTCTTGTCGTCGTCCCGGGCTCTACCGTACCAATATTCACGCCACTTTCTATATTGCCTGAGAGAGGGCGCCCATCTATCTGTAAACTGCCTGGAACCAACTTCGTTCCATTTGGAACTTGATCCTCAATTACGACATCGGTCAGTTGTGTATCACCTGTATTAGCAACTTCAATGGTATAGGTTACAATGTTACCTGCCTTGACATAAACTGACATGTCTTGCCGTTTCACTACCTCTACCTCTACTTTTCGAATGACCGTAATGGCTTCATTACTATCTGCTGTACCTGAAGAGACCGGTAAGCCTGGGGCACTTTGGAAATCATACACGACAGTAGCTTTATTCACCGCTCTATTGTCTGGTGGCACTTTTAATACTAAGGCTTGAAAGGTAACTTCCGTCGGGCCTTCGATAGATATGGAACCAATGTCTACTCCTTTTGTCGGATCTCCACCAGGTATAGGAACGCCATCGATCTGTAAGCTGCCTTCAACAAACTTTAATTCTGGTGGAAGAGTGTCTTTTAAAATAGTTTTTTGTGCTTCGGTCATTCCACTGTTTTCAATTAATAGAGTGTAAGTAAGGATTTCACCCACGATAGCTGCTTCTTTATCTACTTCTTTATTAATTTTGATTTCTGGACTATTCACATCAATTTGGACACCCAGACCTGTCACTATATAACCATCTGATTTCGAAGTCAGTTGAACTAATGCCTCCGTTTGTGAATTCTCCATAGCTGTAGAAGCGTCCACATTGGTAATATCCCAATTATAACGAACTGCTGGTCCGGCACTTCCTGGTATGACATTTACATTCCCATAGGTACCACTCGTATCTAGATTCCCTGCATCATCATTAATTTGTGAAGCAAAGAAGTTGTCAATCGGATTATTGGGACCTGAAATGGGCTTTAAAGAAGAGGCATCTTTTCCAAAAAGTAACTGATCTCCTGGAATCTTTGAATCTCCTTCCATTGCGGTTAGCAACAATCTTGCTTTGACATCACCAAGTTCAGGCGTAGAGAAGCCAGAAATTTTCTGGCTTACTGATCCCGTTTTCTCAATCGATGCAGTTCCGACATGAATGTTCATATTTCGAAGAGGCAATGTAGGATCTTTATAAACCACAGATAAAGTCCATCCCCCCACGTTGTTCCCTTTATATCTTTGTACTGTCGCTGGTACACCACTGACAGTATAATTACCAGCCCCACCTGCATCTATAAAACTAGTAACATTGGCAGAGCGAACATAAAATATTTGGTTCGCCTGAGCTACTTGCTGACTCGTAGTCGGATCTGGCGTAATGAGGGTGCTCCCTTTTGGTGAGATTAACGTTATGGTCCGATCTATTTCACTCGTCACATCCTCGGTACTCGTTTTTGTTGATCCACCCCAAATTAGCTCTGCATATAATACTATGCTTCCCGTTGGTAAGCGAAGCTGTGCAGCAGAAGCATTTTCTTTCCAATCCAGTGTGGTACCTGTAGGATATCCTGGTACCTGCTTAGACAAATCTAATGTGATAAATGCACCAATATCTGTATAACTGATATTGGTATTACTTAGACCCAGTGTGTTGCCAGTAAAAGTAACCGCTCCGTTAGTCGTGGTTGAATATCGCTGAATAAACGCCATGATTCTCACCCTTTCTCTATTTATCTATTCCTATCCCTACTTACAACCACAACATAGGTCTTTAACTTGATCTAACTTTTTCTTCAACTCTTTTTCCAGATTAGCAATTTGCTGAACTGCTTCCTTTGCACTCTTGTTAATTGCTAGCAAATCCGTCACTTTAATCCGGCCACCTCGGAATGAATTAATTGCTGCTTGAATCTTTTCGCCTTCCATGTAAAGAATCATGGCTAGACCTTTTTCCTCTTGTGCGATGGAATGAATGATTAAGTCACGTGACCATTCACAGGTTGTTCGTCCTGCTGGCACATTGGTTTGTACTTCGTTACTGACCGCATCTACATAACCACCTGAATACTGAGAGCCCATGTAAGCTTTATTCCTAATCACTCCACTAGAATGAGGTTTAATCACTTCAACTTTAAATGTAATGATGATAGGCCCTTCAATGGATAGTCTATCAAGTACAATCGTTTTCGTTGGATCTTCACCAGGTTTTGATTCACCGTCAATTTCCACACTATTCGGGACAAACTGCACCTCTTCTGATAGAAAATCCTTAAAATTACAATTAGTAACATCAATTAGACTATCATTGGAAATGGTAAAAGTATATGTTAGAATATCTCCTACCACCGCATCAATTTTGTCTACTTCCTTTTCTATACTCACTTTCGGAAAATTAGACATGTGCCTCTCCCTTTCTTTTCTGTAATTCATACCTTATTAGTGATGAATCAGATTCCCTATTTTTCAAAAGCATCTGAGGAAAAGTAAGACATCCTCTTCTTCTCTACTTACAACCACTACATAAATCCTGAATCGTATTTCTCTTGTTCTGTAGTTCTTGTTTCAATGTAGATAATGTTTGAGAAACACTATTTTCACTCTGAATAATCAAATTCTGTTCATTTTTTGTAATCCTGCCACTATTAAAGGCTTGATTTGCCGTCTTTATTTTTTCTGCCTCTGCATCCAGTAACTCCTGAATGGCCTTCTCTTCCTGTTTAATTGAAAATTCAATGGTACTTTGATTGTTCTCACAGTTAGTAGGAGGACGCACAATCAATTTTGTCTCTGTTATATTACTGGCTGCTTCTCCTTTTTTGATAGGCGATCCAGAAGCACTTTCAAATTCATAATTTAAGGTGGCTTTATTTTTCACTAGCTCATCTGGAGGAATATTGATTACTTTCGCTTGAAATGTCACTTCAATCAGTTCTCCTGTTCCTACCATTCCTAGCTTAATCCCATTATTTACATTCACACTAGGTTGAGGCACACCATCCACAAAGACACTACCTGGAACAAACTTCAACTCTTTTGGAAGGATATCTTTCAAGATAGCGTTTTGTGCGTCAACCGGATCCATATTTGTTACAAGAACGGTATAAGTCAAAATATCTTTTACTTTTGCCTCATTTTTGTTTACTTTTTTATTTATTTCCATCTTCAGACTATCCTCCATTAATCTATTCGCTTCAGTTTTCATATTTACATACCCCCGACTTTGAGACATATTTCATCACCCTTTCCATCATCGAATCAAATTATATATGGATGTTATGAGCAAAAATCACAAATTTCTTGGGTAACAGCGAGTTTATCTTTAAGCACTGATTCTAGTACGATTAGGCTGTCTAACATATCCTCCACACTTTCATTGACAGCGATGAGATCTTGGACTCCTATTTTCTTATCTCCAAACGCACGAGCAGCTACTTCAATTTTTTCTGCTTCTGCCCGCATAATCCTAGCAATGCTTTGTTCCGCCTCAGCAATCGTTTGGATAATCTGATTTTTCCCTTCTTCACAGGTAGGTGGCTCAATCACTTCAATCCCAGGTTTGTTACTAATACTCGTCGCTGTCGATATAGGTAAATCTGGTCTACTCTGAAAATCAAAGATCATCGATGCTTGATTATGCACCACTTTATCATCAGGCTCTTTCATGATTTTCGCTTGATACGTGATGAGGACTGTTTCTCCTACAGCCAAAGTACCAATGTTCACACCCTTAGCAATATCTTGTCCTGGCCATGCCGCACCTCTGATTCGTAAACTATCTGGTAAATATTCAAGTTCTGGATCTAAGTAGTCCTGAAGAATCACATTAGTCGCATCTACATAGCCATCATTTTTTACTTCCAAAGTGTAAGTTACTATTTCACCTACTACAGCTTGTTTTTTATCCCCCGACTTATTCATTTTTACGATTGGGCTATTGGCGTCAATCTGTACTCCATATCCACTCACCAAATAGGTATCTTGCGCCGTCGCAATACGGGCGATTGCCTCGGTTTGACTATGATGCAACGTGTGAGAAATATCTACATTCGTGATATCCCAACCCGATCGTACGCCAAATCCGTCTGATCCAAGAGGCTTATTGAGCGTTCCAGCAGTTCCACTAGTATCTAAATTTCCTAGATCATCGTTAATCTGCGACGCAAAAAAATTATTTCCAGGATTATTCGGACCAGATATCACCGAAAGCGACGAACGATTGGGACCAAATTCAAAGCGATCGCCAGGAAGATTAGAGTTTCCTTCCAGTGCCGTAAGCATGACACGTCCCTGGATATCCCCACCTTCTGGGGTTTTAAAATTATAAATCAACTCATCCACTGGAGGATTAGACATAGAAATCACTTGAGACCCAACATAAATATTCATATTTCGAATTTTAAGTAATGGAT
The DNA here is from genome assembly GCF_016650935.1 of Bacillus sp. TH25. Taxonomy (NCBI): domain Bacteria; kingdom Bacillati; phylum Bacillota; class Bacilli; order Caryophanales; family Bacillaceae; genus Bacillus; species Bacillus sp. TH25. The sequence goes on from NZ_JAEKEU010000009.1 coordinate 948,161, forward strand.
GTTTATAAGCGACAGCCAACGTCCATCCCACTGTATTGGTAGAAGCTAGAAAAAAAGTACAATCTCTTACCGTTCCGGGAATACCACCTACTATATAAGTTCCAGCTCCACCTTTTTGTACAAATTCAGTTACATTCGCAGAGCGAACATAGAAAACTTGACCGCCAAAGACGGACTCTTCTCGTGCAGTGAAGGCATCTGGTGCGATGGATACAGTAGCAGCTGGGGTAGTAAAAGTAATCGAAGTATTGATAGCTGAACGAACATCAGTATATTGATCTTTAGTCGATCCACCCCAGATCAACTCGGCATACAATATTTCACTGTCTGCAGGGATTCTCAGCATAGCCAAAGAGGAATTTTCTTGCCAGTTCATTGTACTTCCAGCTGGATAGCCTGACACTTGTTTAGAACTATCTGTTGTCAAAAAAGCCCCGATATCTGTACTTCCATCTGCATAACCTAATGTATTTCCTGTAAATGTAATCGCACCATTGGTTGTTTGGGTGAAACGATGAATAAATGGCATATTCTTCCCCCTTTTCAATCTAAATAAAGCTATAAATTCTTGTGCTTCTTTCTCATTAATCTACTAACAACAAATCTGCTTAGCAATTTCTAATTTATCTTTTAATAATTTCTCCAACTGTGTAGCTTTTTGGACTACTTTTTCGACACTCTGATTAATCCTAGCAAGTTCTTGGGCAGAGATTCGTTCTTCTTCAAATGCCTTTACCGCTTCTTGTACCTTTACACTTTCTGCTTGAAGGATTTTCATCAAACCGAGCTCTTGTTGTGCTACTGATTCAAAAATCTGATTTTGTGCTTTTTGACAATCGGTCTCCAACCACGCCGTAATTAGGTTACTTGTTACTATTTCCTCACGCACATCGCTACCTGGTTTCAGCTGAAATTGATAAATTGCCTCTGCTTGGTTATCTACTTTCACTGGCAACGGACTCTGTAACGCTACTTGAAATGTAATCACAGCTGTTTGGCCAGGAATTAATGTACCAAGAGGAATTCCTGTTGTTAAATCATCAAGCACCGGTGCACCATTTACTTTTAAACTCCCTGGAACGAGTACCGTTCCTGTAGGTATGACATCTTTAATAGAAATTGCATTTACTGAAGTATCTCCATTATTGGTAATATCGAGCGTGTAGGTGATAATATCTCCCTTTTTATCGTAAACCGAACGATCTTCACTTTTCACGAGATCGACTTGTACATGCTTAATGATAGTATTTACTTCATTTGAGCTACTAGATCCTGATGTGAGAGGTAAACCCGCTGCACTTTGGAACTCGTAATCCAGCTTACCCGTATTAGTCACCTTTCCATCTGTAGGGACTGCAATCACTTTCACTTTAAATATGATCTCGACTGGCCCTTCTATGCTTACAAATCCGATATTGACTCCTTTAGCTGGATTTTCTCCGGGTTTGGCTTGCCCATCGATAGTTAAGCTGTTCTGCACAAATTCTAACTCATCTGGAAGAATATCTTTAAAAATGGAATTCTGAGCTTCTACTAGTCCACTATTTTCTACTAAAATTGTGTAAGTTAACTCATCTCCGACTATTGCTATATCTTTATCCACTTGTTTGTCTATCTTGAGCTCCGGACTATTCACATCAATTTGAATCCCTAATCCAGAAAGGATGAATCCGTCCATATCTGTTTTGAACCGAGCAATCGCTTCAGTTTGTGAGATTTCCATGGCGTTTGAAATATCCACATTCGTAATATCCCAGCCATAGCGCTGTGTAGACTGTTTTTGCCCTGGGGTTACATTACTATTTCCCGCTGTCCCACTAGTATCTAAATTTCCACCATCATCATTAATCTGTGAAGCGAAAAAGTTATCCACTAAGTTATTCGGTCCAAAAATGGCTTGTAATTGGCCTGGGGATGGACCAAATAAAAATTGGTCCTTAGAAATGAAACTATCGCCTTCGATAGCAGTCAATAAAGCTCTTGCCTGAAACGGCTTGGATTCAGGTGTCCCAAAACCTTTAATTTTTTGATCCACTACATTCCCTCTTTCAACAGATGCCACACCAACATATAAGTTCATATTTCGTGAAGGTAAAGAAGGATTTTTATATATAACAGCAAGTGTCCATCCTGCTGCATTACTTTTACTTGGCCGTTGGATTGTGGCTGGTACCCCACTTACAGTATAAGAACCTGCCCCACTCGCCTTTATTAGTTTAGTAACATCAGCTGTACGAATATAAAATGTGTGATTTTCATGCACTACTACTTGGGCCGTTGTCGCATCAGGAGATATTGTTTGTATTGAACCTTGTGGGTTAGTTAAGGAAATGGGAACGTTAATATCTCCTGTAACATCCACTGCATTAAATTTTGAGGTACCTCCCCAAATCAACTCTGCATACAGCACTTCACTAGCTACAGGAAATTTCAGAACTGCTTGAGAAGCATTCAATTTCCAATTCAATGTACTACCTATTGGATAACTTGGGACTTGTTGGGTAAGATCCAACGTAATGAATGCTCCAATGTCATTATAGCTAGGATTATTCGAACCAAATCCTAGCGTATTACCTGTAAACGTCATCGCACCATTTGTAGTCGTTGTATAACGCTGAACTATTGACATTCTCTTCGTCCTTTCTATAACAACTAGAATAATAACTATTATTTTATTTTTTAATAAAACTTAAGCGGGGATTTTAATTCATATAATTGCCTCCTATGTAAATATTTGATAACACAAATTATATTTCACTCACTGAAAAACTATATCTATTATTAAATGTTCTTTCTATTTATCATTATTTATCTGATTTTTCAGGTAAATATATTTCAAATCCAGTTCTGCTGTTAAAATCATTTAATAGGCATACCACCACATCTCTATTAAGCTAATAATAAAAAAATGATATCATTCAAATTTTTCAGTTAACAATTATAAAGGTTTTGATATTTGGACAGATTGTAACTCCAAGTATTTATCGTTTGAAGGTTGAAACAAAACATACTGATGATAAAATAGGAATATTTTACACTGATTCAATCGAATTGAAGAATAGGGATTGGTGGAACAATACAGACAAAAAAGCAACTAATTGAAATTGGTCGCTTTTTTGTCTTCTATTTACTTGGCCTCTTATAGTGAACAGCCGAGATATGTGTAAAAATAGGTCATAGACTTACTTTTATGGTTCTGGTGCAAAAACTATATGACTTATGTAACTAATCTCTGAAACTTGGACATACTGATACTAGTATTCTAAAAAAGGACGTGATTAGTATGGAAAAGCAAAACCTATTCAAACGGAAACAGATTATTCAGTATTTTATTTAGGGGATTGAACAGGCATGCACGATTGCCCAAACTGTTCAATTGGACAAAACATTGGAGGAATGGCCTGGTGAAACCCCGGGCGGTGTGCTACGCAATATTGCATCTCACAACTCCTACCATTTAGGAGAAATTGTGCTGATTCGCAGATTATTTAGCGCTTGGCCACCGCCAACAGGCGGATATCCGGCCTAAACAAGGAAAGGGTTCCCCCCATCCCCATCAACTTAAGAAAAATAAACGCCCCCAAAACGAAAAAAATGAGCTGACTTCTCAAAGTAACTACCTGTAGAGAAAGTGAATTTTGGTTTTGGGGGTACTTCAAAACCTTAGCTTGATGGCGATGGGGTACCGCCAGCATTTCGGAAAAAAACCATGCTAAGAGCATGCAAGGTTTTATACAGTTTTTCGGCTAATCCAGTAACAAACAAGAACCCTAAAACCGCGCCAGGATAGGAATGTATAAAAAAATGCATAGATCCGTAGAACAAAAAAAGGAGGTTCCCTTGTGAGAGTAGGGATCCGCCTTTTTCTTTCTACCCATAATAGGACTTTATGTTAACTTCTATGAATACAATATACATCCATCTCATAAGAAAAACCGCTAGGAAAACATCTTGACGGTCCTTTTGTGTATAAATCCCATGAGGAGTGATAGATATGATCCGGCACTCGTAACCATGTATAGATCGGTATGTTTTCGTTTTCTAAGCAGGTCAAACATATATAATTCACTGTCTGTTTAGACTTGCGTAATGGCTAAATTCCTTATTGATTATTTTATCGTGAGCTGGCGCTACTTGTGGACCTACCGAGTTGATGCACGTTACCAGAATATGCTTCCCGTCTAGAGATCCGACGGCTCTCGATTCATATCCGAAAGTACCTCCGGCATGCCCCCAGTAAGATTGCCCGTCCGCTGTTTTAAATTCATAAATCCCTAGTCCGACTTTACCAAAAGGTCCATCTACTGTTGTGTGCATCTGGTCCATCATCTCTTGAGTCAGAAGCTTCCCGCCCAACAACGCACTGAAGAAGGTAGTCAAATCATTAACTGTTGAGACTATATCTCCCGCCGCATTTGCCCATGATTGATTCATTTCTGTTAAATCATACAAATGACCCGATCTATCCATATTATATCCTGTGGCATGCTTACCCGGAATTTCGTGACTATTTCCCATCACAAATGTCCCTTTCATTCCAAGCGGTATGATAAACCGTTTCCTGATCTGCTCCGCATACGTTTCTCCTGTTACCTTTTGAATAATTTGACCGGCTAGTACAGTATTCATATTGGAATAATTCCAGCCCTTCCCTGGTGCAAATACAGGTGGCTTTGAAAGTCCAAGGTCGATAAGCTCATCGACGGAATAGTAACGGTATGGATTTTGGGGCAAAGTAATATCTCGGAAATCCAAATCTGTATAGCTAGCAAGCCCGCTTGTATGATTCAATAACTGACGGATCGTAATTTTGTTGCCATCATACCCTTCACCTTTTATGACACCTGGCAGCCATTTTTCAACCGAATCATCCAGATTCAATTTTTTCTCGTCAGCCAACTGTAATACAACGGACGCTGTGAAAGTCTTTGAAATACTTCCAATACGGAATGAAAAATTGGACTCTACCGGGTGTGGTACTTCATAACTGGCTGTACCTGTAGCGTAAGACCAGCGTTTCCCGTTCTGTAACCCGCCAGCTATGACACTTGGGACTCCTTTGATGGTTACCACCTCATCAATGACGCGTTTGACTTCATCCCGATGCTTGCTTTTCTTTTCCTTCTCTGTCTCCACTTGTACCGCGCCTTCAGTCTGTACCGGGTTTACAGACCCATAAGCAGAAAATACCAGTGTACTCGCCGATATAGCTGTTAATGCAAGTACAGCTCCTTTTTGAATCTTGAGTAATTTCATAACGTATCGCTCCTATTATTTTGGAATGTTGTGTTGCTTTACATCCTCACCTTATCCCCAAAATTGTTAAATCGGATAGTGATGAAACCGCCAAACTTTTGTTGACACTCGGAATTGGACTTGTCACATATACCATATGACAAACTGTCAAATATCTCATGTGACGTGCTTGTTACAGTAAATTCTAACTGTTTACCCTCTCTTTCGCTTGACGGATCAGAAGTTTATGGTGCATGATAGGTTTGATTTATTCAGAATTTATTTTAAAAAATACAAGTAGGTGTGCATAATCCGTGTTCTCTATAATAAAAAAATGGTTCTGGTATGATTGGATATTTGTGGCCATACGAACGCTTTGGATGGTCATTATCATAAGCGCTAGTTTTATCAAACCGTCATTAATCGATGCGTCTTTTTGGGTCTTATTTTCTTTTGCTTTCGTCGTTTATCTCGTTCCATTAATCGCCTGGTGTAGAAATGCAGATTGGTATCTTGCAGTTGACGTCATGGCAGCGGGGGTATTTCATCTTTATTTAGCCTATACAGTACCGGAGTTACTTTGGTCTTTCGTTTTACTTGTGATGAATATCGGCTTGGCGAGCAATCGAAGAACCTATGTATGGACAGGTCTCCTCTGTGGAATCATATTGCCGGCATTGAACGGTTGGATCGCTGGTCGTCTCCCGTATGAATTTATCGTTAGCAACGGTTTTGGATTCGCCATTGGCTTCACGTTTAATATATTTATTCAGTCCCATAAGCAAGCCCTAATTATTCTTGAGCAAAAGCTATTGCTGGAGCAGCATATTGAGCGGATTGAGGAACTTACGCTGATGGAGGAGCGCAGCCGGCTGTCACATGAGCTGCATGACACGATTGGCCATACGCTTACCTCACTCATCGTCGGCGTCGAATCGCTGCGATCGTCCGTACCGAATTCACAGATAGAGAGGATCGATTCGCTTGTCGGAATCGCCCAACACGGTCTGGTTGATATCCGAAAACATCTGCATCAGCTCTCTCATACTCCATTAAACTATTCGTTAAGTGAATCTCTACGGCAATTTACCGAAGATTTTATGAAGTCAACAGGTATAATGGTCAAATTCCGTGTGATCGGCAGCGAGACTCTCGTAATGCAAAAAATAAACTTTTGTCTATATCGTTGCCTTCAAGAGTCTCTGAACAACGCGGTTCGGCAGGGTTCGGCGAGCTTGATATCCGTTCAGTTGTATTTCGAGAGTCACCAGCTCAGGTTACAGATCGAAGATAACGGCATCGGAATGGAAGAAATCCAATTTGGATTTGAACTTAATGGGATGAAGGAACGACTTAAGCTATTTCACGGCACGGTGTCCGTGCATTCCGAGCCAGAACAAGGAACTTTCGTCATATGTAATATTCCGTTGCAGACAGAGCCTGCACATGATACAATCCGCCTGCTGCTCGTTAACGACCAGGTGATCATTACCGACAGTTTGAAGCAAATTTTGGATCAGCATACTGATTTTAACGTAGTTGGTACAGCCAGGGACGGTGGCGAAGCATTAGAACATTGTGAGCGGTCCCAACCGGATATCGTGCTAATGGATATTAGTATGCAGGAAATGAGCGGGATTGAAACTTTACTTGAGATGAAACAACGATGGCCTGATATGAAGGTTGTGTTCATGACAACGTTTGAGGATTCCTTGCAGGCAGCAACTGCATTGGAGCACGGGGCGGAGGGCTACATGCTGAAGTCGATTCATCCGCGAGAGATGAAGGAAGCCTTGAAACTAATTTATAACGGAGGAATCTGGATCGATCAATCGGTCGCTACGCGAATTTTCGAAGAGATGAAAAGTCAACGCGAGCAATTGGAGAAGATCGGTTCAAGTCAGGAAAACTTCCCGTACGGACTTACGAAACGTGAAATGGAGATTCTGGAGCATCTGTCAGGTGGACTGCGTTATAAGTCGATCGCCGCCAAATTATTTTTATCGGAGGGAACGATCCGCAATTATTGCTCGACTCTCTACTCGAAGCTCAGCGTCAACAACCGCGAAGAAGCAATAAAAAGGGCCCGAAAGGAAAATATTGTGTAGATGGTACTCAATATATAATCATTTTTCCGTATTCGGGCACGGCAACGATTACTATTTTTTGGGCCACTCATTATTTTAAGTAACAGAATTAGAGTTCCGTTAACTTTTGGAATGAATTTAACAAAATTTGTTTACAAAACACCTGTAAATATTGCTGGAAAATAAGTGGACGTAATACATATAAAGAAAATCTTCTTGAAAACTTCAAATTTAATTACCTTAAAGTCATTGTTTTATCATACATTTCAAAGTTTTTTACAAGTGGTCCGAAAAAGAACGAATCGTTGTTATCCCCCATGCCCATCACCCCCCCAAAAAACAAATACTCTAAAACGAGAAAATTGGCATCTTTAGGTGAAAATGTACAATTTTTTTGTTTTTGGGGCGTTATAAAATTCTTAAGTTGATGGGCATGGGGCTAATTAGTTTTTTAACTTGATACGTTATGGTGGAACCCAATATATAATTATAGTTATAGATAATTGTAATTCTTAAATAAAGTTATCATGCTGATATTCTTCACAAATATTTAGATGTTGATAGTAGAATACTAAGGTATGTTATTTTGAAAGTATAAGATACGGATATTGTCTTATGATTTCTACTAATTTTTATCCAATTTCCTTCTGTTTTCCCAACTCTATTAATATTTATGTTTATAGTTAAAGAAATAGGGGATTTCCCTTCTAGAAACGCTTCAAAAACTACTGTTCCTTCTGGCTTATCATGATTAGCCAGAGCGGTTTCAAAGGCCTTTTCTGTTGCATCAGTTAAGTAAAACATACCTTTATCCTTTACACCTGGATTGCCAATACAATCCTTTTGATAGCTGTCTAGATTATTGTTACTAAGAAATATGAATTTCGTACATTATCAAGAATTTTTTTCTAAAAAATCCTTAAGAGAAAAAACATTTACAAGTTAAAATATAACTAATATGAAAATGCCTTTATTTAATTCCTTGTTTATAAATAATCCTTCATAATTTCACGTAAAATATCTTCATCTTCCACAATTAAAATTGTTCTTTCCATATTCTATCTTCCCCACGATTTATTTTCACGAAAAAATACTTTCTTTTCTAGTTTAACCAATTAAAAGTCTTTCACTATTTCCATTATTAATAAATGTAAGATACTTACATGAGGAGAATAACATGCTGATGTAAAGATAAAATGCAGAGATATGAAAATGCAAAATCTATTGTGAATTTGTAGTTGATGGAGGTACATAAAACCAAACCGTAATTTTATAACTAATTGTTTTAGTGGTTTAGTAGCAGCTAAAACAACAGAACCTGGTCTTGCCGTATCAATAACTACTGCTAACTTTGTTTGTAGTGGATCATAACCTAATTTCAAGCAAGAAACGGATACGAAAAATGACACAGGATCTAGGCAAAATACTGTATTGTTTGGGCAAAGTTAATAGTCATACACTGCATTATCCACATTACAGAATATTCACTCTTAATATATTCCTACTTAACCCAAATATTCAACCTATTTTTCGAAAATACGTTCGCTATTTTGATGGATTTTAATATAAATAGTTACGAATCATATTTCTCAATAATCCCCATAGATAAATATGGTAAAATAAATGTGATATGAAAGATAGCTGATATATTTGTAATTGTAAGAAGAAATGGATGTTATTAAAATTAAGATGGTTCAAGTAGGAGAAAAGACACTCTATGAAGAGTGTCTTTTCTTTGTATACTTTATTAGATTTGAAATTTTTCAACTATTCCATCTTGATGAATAATAACTCCTTTATTTACTACGTCGCTTCAATTCGTTAAATAATAGATACATAACAAAACGGACCTGACACTTACTGCAGAACCTTTTTTTGAATCGGAGTAAATCTATTAATTTTTACAAGCATTTAATGTTTTACATTTTTTACTTGCTTTAATTTCAGCTGGCTCAGCACCAAGCCAATAGGTTGGAAATGCAGTCCCCTCAGTGACATCGCCATCACGGTGCATGTAATAGCGTTCATCATAGTGAGTTTTAACGTTACCTTCAAGCGCAAGTTCTACCCATTCTGCACCAAAACGGAAAATTTCTGCAGCTACTCCACCAAGCGGATGGAATTCATTCTCGTAGACGCGCAGCTCTTTTGGTGCTTCTACAAGCTCATAAAGACTTAATGCTTCTTCCAAACGGGTTAGTTCATCAAATTCTCCTATTCCCATGAAGACTGGACAAGTAATCTTTGGAGCCAATTTCCATAGGTTCATCTGGCTACTCAGCTCGTTTTCAAAAGCAACCTCATCAGTGTAGCCCGACATGTACATAAAGTTTGCTTTGAAACTCGGCTGTGCTCGGTTGAAGATGGTATCAAATTCGCCATATACACCTTCAAAAGTTGCTAAAGCGTTTATACGATTATCACTTGCAGCAGCCCGCATCCCCCAATACCCACTCATACTGATGCCAAAAAATCCAATCCGATTTGAATCAACCTCAGGTCGCTTTGAAAGAAAATCGATATAACAACTAACTGCACGTTCGTAATTAGTCAAATCAACTTTTAGACCTCCTGACACAGATTCTCCTTGACCAGGACCTTCAATTGATAGAGCTACGATACCACGAGACGTATAATAACGTTGCGCAATCTGTATATAGTCTTCCTTAATCATGTCCATACCTGGACCTAATATTACCGCTGGTGCATTACGAATTTCGCCTAAAGGTAAATGAAGCAATGCATATATCTTTTTGCCTTCAAAGTCTAATACTATACGTTGTACCCTTCCACCTCCAAGTGACGAAATAGCTGCCACACATTCGTTACAACGCTCTCGAAATGCCAATTTTCGTGGATCATCATTAAAATATGAGTATTGCGCACGTCCCCACATAACAGCAGCTCGCTGATACAGGTCACGAGCAGTCACAGCGAATCCTTTTTGTTCATAGTGCTTTGCTCGTTCTTGAGCCTGAGCAGCAACCGTGGCCCATGCTTTTGGTATCATTGCCCCACTCTTTACTTGGGAAAAAACCTTATCAAAATCAGTATGATCGTGTCCTAACTGTTCCATAGTTGCCTTTGCTTCAGGGTGCAAAGCATCAAATCCACCAAGCGCAAGAGCTATGTCTAATGCCCATCCTTGAGATATTGAACGTTGAGTCATAATAATCATCCTTTACTATGTTTTTTAATTAAGTACTTAATGATTAAGTGCTTAATTAATAACAATGAAGTATACTATAGGTTTTTGTCAAGTCTATATTTTAACGAATTTAACGAAAGAATTCTCCTTTCTTAAGCGTGTGAAGGGCAATAGCCCAACGGTAGGTGGGAGATGAATTTCGATTTTGCATAGCCAAAAACTTTTGATAAATTAGCTATATGAAGTTCTTTGATAACCTGATATATGAGGTTGCAGGAAGAAAATAGAGTACGAAAACCAAGCCATTCGGTTCCTGCGTAAAATATCAACTGTACCAAGAGAGCGTCCAAGGGTTGGACATCTAGGGGTGGAACACCCCGAAGTAACGCTCAGGGAGACGAAAGGTTACTTTCATCGTGGAACTGAGAAGCTCTCGCTTCAAGCTTTGCTAAGTGGCGAGTAGTTCACGTATTCTATCTTTTCATAAGATGACTCCAGATAATGAGATATACTATCGCTTGGAAAAAGAACAGTAAATTCCGACTTAATTTGACTCTATTCTTCTCTATATGTTAATGTTATTTTTATATAATTAAGTACTTAACTAATGAGGGAGTGGTGATTTTATGACAAATTCTGCAAATAAATTAACTACAATAGATGTACTTAGTCAAGCTATATATAGCCTGACTGCAGCCGATGGACGTTTAAGAGGGCGAGCTACTCGTACATTAGGAGCTGTTTCAATGGTCCATGCCCGAACCCTTAAAGTATTAGCTGAGGAAGGTGAATTATCAGTCAAAGATTTAGCTGATCGAGCAGAAACTACCGCCGCTGGTGTTACCCAATTAATCAATGGATTGCAGCAGGCTGGCTACGTTGAGCGTGTTCGTTCAAATAACGACCGAAGAATTGTCAACATCCGACTTACACCTAGTGGTTTAAATTGTCATTTAGAAAGAGAGAAAAAACTAAATCATATTCTTAATGCGACCCTTTCAGATTTTGATGCGGAACAACTCAAACAGTCTGCGGAAATAATAAGACGTCTAGTTCATGTACTTGACCAACTTTGACACTCCCACCCCTAAAGGGGCAGGCTGACAAACGTCAGTGGGATTCTTGCTACCAAAGGCGAAGTCCATTTCTGGTATCGCTGACGTGCAAAATTGCGGTGTGCCATTACCACTCTCACGACAGACCGTATAGGTTTGTGAGCTACGGTACTATAACCATACCGTACAGATCGTTGCGTGTTCATATGTATTAGCGTCTTGTTCTTGACGACACATACCATTTTACCGATAGCGTGAATTCGGCTATCGAACTCCATATGATATCTTGTTTTCAAGGAACACATAGGCGTTTTAAAGACTTGTGCTTGTCTATCGTTCAAGTATAATCAAAACACAACTTTTTTTCTATGAAAAAGCGCTACTTTCATCTCAAGCCTAAAAGCGGACTAAAGTCCGATATAGGCTTTCCCATATCGCGAAATCTGTAATGTTTTTATAAATCTTTCTTGATTTCTCCCATCACCATCAAATTAATTAATTTATTGCTCCATAAAATTTTCTTTATGGAGTTACTTTGAAATCCTAGGTCGATGGGCATTTGTTTTTCTTAGCTTGATAGCTGTGTGGTAGGATCCCTTGTTAATCAGCCTGATTACAATCAGTATCTAATGTCTGAACAACACCTTTCCCTCCTCTTCCCCTTCTAGTTTTACTCCCTGGAACAGAATAATTAACACTATCCCCCACTTCAGCTACTGCATATCCTTTTTTTTGTAGCTTCTTTAAAACCATAGTTAACTCTGCCTTCTTGTTATAATCTACTTTTGCGAATTCTCGATCACTATATCCTTTTAAAGACCAAGCAAATTGATTTCCGTCTAATAGTTCATTAATAGGTTCTGTTTAATTGGAATCCCCTTGAACTTTTTTAATTAATAAATCTATGCATCTATAAGTCAATGGAGCCTTATCTTTTAGCTCTTGCTTGGATGATTCGCTAAAATAATAATATGTAAAACATTCCGCAAAATATTCTTCCTTATTTTCGTAATATTTATTCGGGAAAAATTTCTGTCTCTCTTGACTAAAAGGAATATCAAACAAATCAGTATGACTTATATTTAAAAAAACCACTCGATCAATTGCATGCGCTATTTCATGAAGTTCTAAATTAATAGAACCATGCCCCTTTCCTCTTTCACTAAAACCTATTCTAGCCATTACAGGTTTTCCACCAATATCAGATCCCACACCTGGTACATCATCCCAGGTCAATTGTTTTCCTTCGGCATTGGTTTGCCCCTCCCATCCTCGTGGAATTAATCCTTTTAGGTCCCTGTACTCGTCAGACTCAGTGATAGGATAATTAACAAGTTTTACATATGTTCCGTCTGCCACTAATTTATCAAGTATGCCGCTTTTTATTTTTTTTATTCTATCAACCATATGTTGTGCCTCTTGATATTCTTCCACATTATTTCCTCTTATATCAATATGAATAAGATTTTCATTTTTAGTCTGTTGTTCTTTTATAAGCTCAAGTTTGTTTACAGTTTCGGCTGCAATGGGATGGTTTGTAAGGGAAATAGAAAAAATAAATATCAATAATATCAAAATTGTATTCTTTTTCATATAAATCCTCCTGTTATATGATTTTTAATAACCCTTTGATTAAATAGGGATATTAAAAAAACAAAATTGATAGTGATTGAAGAAATAAGCATTCCTTTTAAAAGCCTCATTTCATGATTCCAATAATTCTGAGTTAATTTTATTTTCCATACTTGTTTGCCTTTTTATATTGTATGCATTGAAGGTCTTTTAAATGAAAACAACCTAAATCTCGGATACATAAATCATTTGCTGTTACAGTTGGGACACACAGAGAGCCGTAAGTGCGATCATGTTGTTTACCTGGGCCTGTATGAATATGTAGGAGCTCTCCACCTGGATAAACCGATGAAAATACACCCGGGAGTTGAAATGCAGTTGAATCTAAAATACGAGTATGCTTGAAAACAGAAGTGTATGGAGAAGAAATCGGCATAGATGCGGCCAATTTTTTGCTTAGTAGTTCGGCTAGTAGGTGTTGTAAAGGTACTTATTAAACCGTTGATTCAGTCCCTCAGGACTTGATGAGCGCTTCGGTTGATGCGACTTACTTTAAAAATGGACTCAAGTTCATTTAGTGAATAATTACCATCCTCCCATTCTTTCAATATATTAAATTTATCCTTCGCAGAGTAAACTTTTTTAGACATTAACAAAACTCTCCTTCAAGCAAACAGATTTTTATTTTTTATCTGTCTACCTAAAGGAGAGCATATCAGTTTAGAAAGAATAACGTTTTCTTGGTACTTAGAGGTATTGTTGATGGGCATGTATGGCGCTCCTATCAGTATATCCAAGTTTGATAAACCATTTTTATATGTTTCAAAGTTTTTACATCAGAACCCATATTAGTTTAGCTTTTTTTTGCACCTATAACTTGGACATCATCAAATAATACATTAGATGTTCCATTTGACGTTAGAATCCCAACATGAGTGTTTGCTAAATCCCTACTTGTAATAAATTCTAGTTGCATTTCTTGATAGCCTGCTTTCCCCTTAAGCTCGACTGTTTTTGTTATTCGCTCATGTTTCAAATTATCTGTGAATATCGTTACCTTTTGTCTCTCATTTCCATCACTGGAATCCAATTTCACTTTTATACTCAAGGTATATTTAGAGAATGGTAATACTTGATCCTGAATATAAGTCCAAGTATCTCCATTTGTACCAATCATACCAGCTTTCCCTGTGATACCTCCATTTACAATACCACCTAGGTTAATCCAATTTAACCGTTGATCGTCAAAATTATCCCGCGCTATCACTTGATCCCGTTCCACCGGTTCTAATTCAATTTGATCTAAGGAGAATTTACCTTGTGAATTTTCCAATTTCAAATCATGTGCACCTTTTGTTAACTTAACAATAGGGCCTTCTACAATCTTGTAAGAACCATATTCTCCTTTAACAGTATCCGCTGCATTTCCAGTAATAGGAATAGTAGTGTCATCTATTTTTGCATAGTTACCACCAGGTTTTCTATGTGAAAGACTGATTTTAGAATTCTCGTTAGCTGCAACCTTATATCTAATTTTATATTCCTGTTCTTTAGAAATTTCGACACCATATGCTAAATAAGAATTGGTAGTATCAGTTTTCATCGCCTTTTGCTTAGCATGTATAGATTCCACTTGTGGTTGAAAATTGCTCATTCCACGGTTATACTTTGCAGCTGGGATTGTTGTTATCATATTTGTCATTAGATAAGTGGACGACTGTGTAAGATTCTTGTCGACAAACCCAAATACTACTGCATCAATACCTTCAAATCCTGGATAGGTACTTCTGTTAAATGCGTGAATTTGAGAAAGTTTTTGATTCGGATATTCAAAAATATCTTCTTTGTATGATCCGCCTGAAAAATATCTACCAAAGTAAGGGTTATCTCCCCCAGTATCAAATTTAAAGTCAATATAATTAGGAGTACGGCTTGATTGCGCCTTAACTCTAGTAATCGGATTATCAGAAGGATTTATAAGATTCTTTAAAGCCCCCCCACTTGCATTTCCAGTCCATCCAGGAGTAGTCCAATTGGAACCACCATTCTGCTTATCAGAAAACCATGGTTGAATAGCATCAATACGATCAAAAGATCGTATATCAAGCTTGTGCAGATCCCCTTTATATTCTTGAGAATCTAGGATCTTTTGTATGTTTTCCCATGTTGTTCCTTCCCCTGTTCCTCCTTGTGGTATGACTGCGCCTTTAATAGAAGAATAAATTTGCCTAGAATTTTCTTGCATTACGCCTTTAGAATATGTTTCAGGATTTGTTGCTGGAAACAAATCTACAAAATCTAAAACACTTAATGTATATTCCCTTACATAATCATTAATATGATTCCATCTGTCAGTATTTCTATTTGGTTGTTGCGTATTAATCTCTTCAGCTTCTTTTTTCCTTTTTTCCAATCCATCATTATATACTTTCATAGCATAATTCGTATATTCTTGAATAAGTTTTTTCTGATTATCCTTATATCCTTGCCATTGATCTTTATCCATTCCCCATTCTTCACCATATAAAATCATATCTCTCTGCAATAAGAGATGAGCATTTGCAGCTTGCACAAAGATTGGAGCTGTTATTTGTTGATATACAGAATCATTTGATTTTTCAGGCGTTTGAATAACAGCAATAAATTCTTTCAACTTCCTATCTGCTGCTCGGACAGCTTCAATCACTGGTGTGCCAGGCTCTTCTACTCTTTTTAAGCTATTTTTACTGTCATTATATATTTGGAGAACCCGTTGATACTCTTTTATCGCTGACATAGCCCCATTAAATTCAGCACCCATAAGATATTTATGATAATCATTTATTTTACTATCTATTTTTTCATCGATGTATGTTTCTAATTGCCTCCACATATCCGTTCCGTTAGCATCATTAGTAGGAATAAACACACTCCAAATACTTGCTAAAAGACTAGCTGGTGGTGGTAATAATGATAATCCTGTTGTCATCATGCCTTTTAGAAAAGAAATAGTACCCGAACCAGCATCCCCTTTGTTCTTAATATTGACTAATAAAGGTTGCCACTGATTGTTATTAAATGCATCTATAAATTGTGAAAAAGTTACTCCCTTATAAGGGTTCTCAAACCAACCATATGAATCTATCGGAAGGCTATTTTGATTAATATTTTTTGTTTGATTTTCTTGTAAATCTTCTTTTTGTTCATTTTCTGCAAATGCCGTATAAGCAGTTGGAATGTAGGTTCCAGCAAATACACCTGTAGCTAATGCGATAGATAATATTTTCTTTTGTTTCTTTGTCATAAAATCCCCCGTTCCCATAAGTAAATCCCCTTATGCTTTGTTCTTTGGGTGCTTCTGATACAAAAATTCAGAAATATTTTCTTGTCAAATTCATGCCTATAGTCTTGAAAATAGAAGAAGTATACTCTAATTTCATTGGGATATAGTCTTAATAGTAATGATTGACACAACATTTAGCAATTCTATGAAAATCCCCGCCTTTGATAGCTATTATGTTTATTTAAAAGTATATTTTTAAATATTCCTCTTAATAAACGTAGTAAAAAAAGAAAATTTAATGTGAAAATCATACACTAAAGGTTAACTATCATTTAAAAAAGACATAATATTATAACTTTTCTTACATTTATTGAGTTTTAATAAAAGGGCTAGCGACTCGTTGACTAATCCAGATATAAATGGTGGCTAAATCTGAGCCAGAAAACTTACGTTTCTGCTTTACAAACCCAAGTTCTCTTGCAAGTTCTTCTAAAAATACAGGTGTCACATATCGTTGTAATTCCTCTGCAAATGGTTGTAGTTCATCTTGAATCGAGAGATTCATTAAAAAAGTCATCCTTTCTAAATAAGCTAGATTAGAAAGGATGACTTTTTTTGGTACTTGAGGGTATTAAAATCTCTTAAGTTGATGGGTAAAGGGTAGCACCACATGGTCATCAAGTTAAAATTTTAATGTACCAGCAATTAGGGGGATTTTATTTTGTTAGCTTGATAGTGATAGGATACAGTCAACATTTCGGAAGTTTTGTATGCTAGACGAATTTCAACCTAATAAAGTCGAATTCCGGTACGTTAAATGCAGTGATATTTCATTCACATAATCCGTATTATCTGAAGTTAATAAAGTCTGTTACACTCTCTTCTTTAGGAATGTTTCCATAATATCCTTCTTGAATCTTTCATAATCAAACTGAAAAACTACATTATGTGTTTTATAGCCTGGATTAGTAACAAAACGAAAGTCTGCAATGCTTTGACCAAATCCCTCCCCTTGATCAGGAATGACTTTAATGGGTACCCTTGAAAGGCTAACAGCCTCTTGATTCAGCAAATACCACACTGTTACAAAATCATGCATAGGACTTCCACTTATACCAGGATTAGACTTAGAATAGAAATTATAATAATAATCTAACATAGGTTTGATGATGAGTCCTGCAAGATCCTGTGTATTCCGATGAAACTCATCTATTTTCTGAACCATTTCGGGTGTAACAATCGCATGTTGAGTCACATTTAAAGGAATAATTGTCAACTTCTTCGCATGCTGCAGAATTAAGTTTGCTGCATAAGGGTCTGCGTAAAAGTTAGCTTCAGCCACGGCAGTTACATTACCTGGATAGAAAAAAGCCCCCCCCATGCAAATACATTCTTTAACATTTCGCATTGTTTCTAAATTCAATACAAAAGTCGTAGCTAGCGAAGAAAGTCTTCCTAAATTGATAATTGTAAGATCTTCTAAATTTGATTCTATAATTTGATAAATATCATTTAAAGGATAAACTGGATATGAAATTTCAGGGGGAATGATAGGTCCTAATCCGACTTTTCCATGTACCTCAGGGAAATACTGAATCAATATACCTGTCAACGGTACAGAAGCACCAAGGAATACAGGTATCTCTTCTCTTCCCGCAATGTACTTCAAATAGTTAATATTTCTTATTGCATTTTCTCTTGATACATTTCCATAATCGGCTACAATTCCTACAAGATGAATGTCTTTACGAAAAAAGGTATACAGTATAGCAAACGCATCATCAATCCCCAAATCTGTAAACAGGAGAACCTTTTTTTGCATATCTCTTCCTCCCAAATCTATAGAATCCTACTTTCACTAATGATGTAGTGATCAGACTAAGCTTGTATGTATATATTTTATGTATTCTTAAAGAGTGGATTCTATTCACTTGAAATAGCTTTGCTCATCTAAATTTGATATTATGTCAAGGGTTCTGTTGCAAAGTTTCTTAACGGAGAAAAAGTTGGTATGATTGCAGATGGGTTTTATTCAATCGTTAGTAATTGTTGTAATTCATTATACGTCGAAAAAACGAAGTTTGGTTGTTGCAAACTTCGTTTTCGTTTATATAAAGCATGAACGGTTTCAATACCTTTCAAGGTACGTGAAGCATGACGAAGGCTTTGAAATCCTGTGGATTTGGCAAAACGCCTTTTTACATGTCTATGGTCTTGTTCAATGAGATTGTTCAAATGTTTGACTGTACAATGAGTTGTACGTCTATAAAAACCTTGTTCTTTTAATTTGTTAAACGCGCAAAGTAGCGCTGGGGCTTTGTCCGTTGTAAGAACCGTTGGTTCTCCAAAAGCCTTCACCAATCTTTTCATAAAGGCATATGCTGCCTGATGATCTCTTGTTTTTCGAAGTTGAATATCCAATGTATATCCATCCTTATCGATCGCACGATATAAATAACGCCATTTTCCTTTCACTTTTATATAAGTTTCATCTAATTTCCACGATGATTGTACCTTTTTGTTTTTCTTTTTCCAGATTTGATAGATCAAATTTCCATATTCATGGACCCAACGCATAATAGTTATTGGATGAACCGATATGCCACGCTCTCTCAAAAGTTCAGATACATCGCGATAGCTTAAAGAAAAACGACAATAGTAGCTGTTTCTTTTAAATAAAGTTTGATTCAAAACATATTAAAAAGTTGTTTGTATTAAAAGAGAACCCTTCATACTTTGAAAAAAGATTGATTAAAAATAGAATTACTCTTGTGAACTAATACACAATTTTTATAAAAAAGTTTGATTGAAATTCATCATAAATCCTGCTACAACAACATTTCTTTTAAAATGTATTCTTTAAAACGGTTAAACTTTTTTCAAAACGGTACGACTTTATTTCAAATCCACACTTAGAAATTGTTTTTTAATTTTCAACACCTTATATACCGTCTTAGTGCTTGTATTTTAAAAATAGACTATAAAAAATGCACCTCTAATTGTCAATTATGTGACTAACAATTAGGGTGCATTTTTTGATCAAATTAGTTAGTTTTTTCAAAACCTATAACTTTGATTAGAGAAAAGATGAATTGTGTTGATATAAACTTTTTTACACTCAAAATGATGAGTCAATTTCAAAACAAACTGGTACGAAGCCTATATAGGCTTCGTATTAAAAACATCTTATAATAAGATTAAATAGGCTTTGGTACAAAATTTAGATTTAAGTTGATTGCTCTATATAAAAATACAGCCATTTCTGCTCTTGAAACATTCGTTCCTGGATTGAAATTTTTATTTCCTGTACCACTTGCAATCCCATTGCTATATAAAGCTTTTACATATTCATTCGCCCAATGATCTTTCATATCATTAAATTCATAATTAGCTTTGATTTTCAAGTTAAATGCTTTTGTTAACACTACTGCAATTTCAGCCCTTGTCGCAGCGTTTTTTGGATTAAATGTCTTTTCCCCATTTACTGAAAAAATACCGCTCTTCGTTAAGGACAAAATTTCTTTTTTAAATGGGCTATCATTTATATCTGTAAAAGGATTATCACTTGTATCCGGCAGTGATAAAGATTTATATAAGACGGCTGCTAATTGTTCACGTGTAAGATTATCATTTGCACCAAAGTAACCATTCCCATATCCATTTATAATTTTATTTCCTGCCATATATGATATTTGTTCATATCCCCAATGACTTTCTGGAACATCTAAAAATACATTAGGAACTTTAATGCCATTTTCAGTGAACTACCCGCCACTTAACGTCCTAACGGACTGTTTGAAGTTGGGGCTTCTCGGTTAGTCGTTACTTTTGATAGCTAACGAATTCGTCTTAAGACAGCCGAGCTAACTCCCTTGTTCCAAAGGTTATTTTATTGCTATTTATGCTAACGCTAATAGGCGTATTGCTTCATTTTTGATATTGATAGCTGCGTTATAATCTCTATCGAGATTTACACCGCATATGCAAGAATATACTCGTTCAGACAATGTCATATTTTTTACATTCCCACAACTGCTACATGTTTTTGTGGAAGGAAACCATTTGTCTATTTTCATAAATTGTTTTCCTTGTTCGTATAGTTTATAAGCTAAAAAAGAAGTGAACATTCCCCAACTATTGTCAGCGACACTTTTTCCAAAATGAAGTGCTTGCGACATTCCTTTCATGTTTAGGTCTTCAATAGCTACAACATCAAAATGAGTAGCCAACTCTTTAGACTCATGATGAAGGAAATTCTTACGTTGGTTAGCTACTTTCTCATGTAACTTAGCTACACGAATACGTTGTTTATTCCAACGCTCAGAACCTTTATTGCGTCTTGCTAATACTCGTTGTGCCTTTGCTTAATCGGTCTAACATTTTACGATAGAACTTAGGATAATTGGCTTTCTCACCCTCAGAACTAACATATAATCCATCCATCGCAAAGTCTAATCCAACAACTGTTTCTACTTCTTTTTGTACAATCTCTTTTTCGTATTCAGTCAAGATGGACACATAGTATTTACCAGTAGGTGTCATAGAAATCGTACATGACTTGATCATATAATCTTGTGGTATCTCTCTATGCTGTTTGATACGTACCATTTTCAGTTTTGGCAATTTGATATGACTATTAAGCAACATAATATTTCCGTTTACTACATTCGTTGTATAAGACTTTCTGTCTTTTTTACTTTTGAATGTTGGGAAGTCATTTTGACCACTAAAGAAATTCTTATAGGCAGTTTGCAAGTGTAGTTGAGCATTTGCCAGAGCTAATGAGTCAACTTCTTTTAACCACTCAAATTCTGCTTTATATTTCGCGGGAGTTGGAGGCTTTTGTTTCCTTAGTTGTTCCTTATCATCTTTGTATTTTTCGTACGCTTCTTTCCGTTCTGCTAACATTCTATTATACACGAAACGTACACAACCGAAGGTTTTACGCATAAGATATGCTTGTTCTTCTGTTGGATACAAACGGAATTTATATGCTTTATTATGCTTTGTCATATCATTTCACCTCACTTTTCACCTTGATTTTCAATATATTTCTTTACTACATCTATTGGAGAACCACCAGTAGTTAGTAAGCAAAAACTTCTTGACCAAAACATCTCTTTCCAAAGTTTCTTTTTCACTTGTGGAAAGTCTCTCTTGATTAGTCGAGAACTTGCACTCTTATAAGCATTGATGAATTTTGTCATTTCTGTATTCGGATGTGCCTTGAACAAAATATGAACATGGTCTACATCATGATTCCACTCTACCAGTGTTATGTTGTAATTCTCGGATAACCTGATAAACATGTCTTTTGCATAATCTGACATATCATCATCAAACACATTTCTTCTGTATTTCACGACCAACACAAGATGATAATACAACAAGAACACTGAATGATTATTGCTGTCTAATTTCATTAATATACCAACCTTTGTACTTTATAAGACTGATTATATCAGAGGCAAAATAAAAAGCAAAGCCTTTTGGCTACGCCAAACCGAAATTCATCTCCCACCTACCGCTGGGCTACGCCCTTCACGCGCTTGAGGAAGGAGAATTCTTTCGAGGAATTCGTTAAAATAATATAACTTGTCCCTTAATAGTTTGTAAGCCTGTTTGCATAACACCATCTTCATTAAAGTAGTATTTGTATCCATTTATAGATTGTAGGCCTTTAACCAGAGGGCCCTCTTTATCACGATAATACCAGTTTCCATCTTTTTGAAACCATTTAACCCAAGGATATTTCTCACTAACTTCTTTTATATTAAAATATTATATTTTTAAAAACAAATAACATCCAGGCTAACTAAAAAAGATAGATGTAAGTTAATATACTACTTTTACGTTTTTATATAATTCTAGTTTTTTATTAGTCCAAACATTTCATATTGTTACCACATACAATATGAAATGTTTGAATTGAATTGTATTATATTAATCAAAACTTAAAGTTAGGAGGGCTTAATATGGCAGAATGTACAGGTTTGGCTTGCTTTTTATTCTCTTCGTGGCCAACAGGAACGGTTGTTACAATTACCACTAAATCAGGACAAATTATTGGACCTGCTACTTTTTCATTGTTCTTTCCGACTATTTGTGCGGTTGTATTAGTTGAAGAAGATGTGATAACCCCCTCTTCTACCAATACCATATTCATAAGTTGTGAAGATATAGAAAGTGTTACTTTAACCACCCCTTAAGATGCTTCAAGTGGTTAAAGTTCAATCCATAGTTAAGACATTCTAATGAATGTCTTAACTATGGATAATCTAATCAAAATGCTCCAAAATGTATTATTCCATTGTATCTATCATTTCAATAAGTTGCTTTAAACTGAATTTTTTCCCTTCTAAAGGTTACTTGTCTACACATCCCTCTACATACTTTCATATGATATAGTATATTGTTTAAAGGAGGGATAAATTTGTTCTTATGTAATTTATTTCGTTGTTCAGGTGGAGTCTGTAGTATTTTTAAAAATTTACAACCAGGCGAAGTCGTTACTGTGACTGGTAAATCTGGAAATATTATTGGACCTGCTATTTTTACAAATTTTAACCCTAATACTTGTATCGTCACATTAGAAGAGGAAAATTCAGTTACTCCTCCTACTACAAGTATTACTAAGATCAGTTGTAAAGAAATAGAAAGTGTTACATTTATCTCATAATATATTTTAAACCTAAAGCAGGGATTGAAATATGAAACTCTTATACATTACTTCTGGTTACTCAAAAATCTATCAATATCTAGATCAAAGCATACAGAGAACACTTATCGATCAAAATTTCGAATGGTTAGCAGTACAGCCGAGTGAATTAATAGAGCAATTGGATTTCATTATAACAACGTTTCATCCTGATATTGTTTTCACCTTATTAGGTAATCATCTACCACAAAAAGCAATTCAATATTTTAAAAAAAGGAACATTAAATTAGCTGTCTGGTTAACAGAGGACCCATTTTATATAGATACCTCTCTTCTTCTATTAAATAACTTTGATTTTATATTTACTATTGATAGTGAAGCACTTAAATATTATTCAGGTTTAGGATATACCAATGTATACCACTTACCATTAGCAACTAATATAGATGTATTTAAGCCTGGTCTAAGAAATTCGAAATATAAAAGTGAAATATTGTTCATTGGATATCCTTATCCAACTCGAGTAAAATTGATGCAGTTTCTTTTGGAAAAAACCCCTTATCACTATACTGTTATTGGTCAACACTGGAGAAATAAGTTAATTAAAAAATGGAAAAATCACCGAAGAATTAAAATTATAGAAGAATGGATTCCACCTCAAGAAGTTGCACTCTATTATAATAACGCTAGTCTTATATTAAACCCTCATCGTAGTCATCTATTTTCACAGAATAAAAATAAAAATAAAGTAAAAAATAATACCATTAATAATCGTACGTTTGATATTGCAGCTTGCCAAGGCTTTCAAATTATTGAAGAAAAATCTGACCTTTCATCTTTCTTCAATAAAGATGAAATTATATCCTATAATAGCTTTGAGGACTGTTTAAATAAAGTATCTTTTCATTTGAATGATACGATTTCGAAAAGATTAATGGTCGAAAAAATTCATACAAAAGTTATTACACAGCATACTTTTCATGAGAGAATCCATTTTATTACGACTATTTTACAATCACAACTTCATTAGGTTATTAAATTAAAAATATCTTTTCTTCTATAATCATTCTGAATAAATTAAAATGCCTTTTCATTAAATTGAAAAGGCATTTTAATTTATTCAACGAATTCCTAGTAGTATCTAATTGTACCCTATCAAATAAGATCCCACGAAACAGGTGTTCCTTTTTCAATGTCCTTATTCGCTTTCTTTCCGATAATTTTGGATAGGTGTTTTGGTAATAAGCCATTACCTGGTCTAATAGCTTTAATATTTTCTATCGTGAAAGCCTCTCCCGCTTTTATGTTTTCTACAACATATAATGACCTTCTAAATTTTAAAGAATCTTTTTCTAAATCAGTAGGGCCATAATATACTTTCCCCAAAGATTCCCATGCTTTTTCAGTTTCGCTTACTAATAATTTAAATTCAGCAGGTTCCATTGAAAAATCAGCGTCAACTCCTCCATCCGATCTCGAAAGCGTTAAATGTTTCTCAATTACTGTGGCTCCCAAGGCGACACTCGCTACAGATACTCCTACCCCAAGTGTATGATCAGACAAACCTACTTCACATTTAAATAACTCCTTCATATGAGGTATCGTAGCTATATTTGTAGATTTCGGAGATGCAGGATACGTACTTGTACATTTTAATAGAATTAATTCTTTACATCCCTCTTCTCTCGCAGCTCTTACTGTTTCATCTAATTCAGCAATAGAAGCCATACCTGTCGAAATGATTATTGGTTTTCCTGTCGTTGCTACTTTACGTATGAGGGGAATATCAGTATTTTCAAAAGATGCGATTTTATAACAAGAAACATTCAATGATTCTAGAAAATCTACAGCAGTTTCATCAAATGGAGTACTAAATGGTATCATTCCTAATTCTATACAGCGATCAAAAATGGGTTTATGCCACTCCCATGGTGTATATGCTTCTTTATATAAATGATAAAGTGTTTTACCTTTCCATAAGCTTTTCGTATCCTGAATTAAAAAATCACTATTTTCTATATTTAAAGTCATTGTATCTGGTGTATATGTTTGAATTTTAAATCCTTGTGCTCCAGCCTCTGCTGCTGCCTCTACAATTTGCAAGGCTCTATCTAATGATTGATTATGATTCCCTGACATTTCTGCAATAATAAATGGTGGCGAGCTATTGCCAATCTCTCTACCCCCGATATATAAATTACTCATATTTTTCACCTTCAATTTCTGTTTTTATAGCTTCTTTCCTTTCCATCCATTGTTCATAAAAAAGGGTCATTGTAATAACGTCGATAAATTCATTATCCCTGAAAATATGGTTCACATATCTTCCATCTTCCTGGAAGCCGAGTTTCTGATGAAAGTTTAAACTAATACGATTTGATTCTAATATTTCTGCACATACTTTTTGTATGCCATTTGTTTCAAAAATATAGTCTAATGCTACTATACCTAATACAGTTCCAGCACGCCTTACACTCTGTTTATCTCCTATATAAAATCCCCAATTACAAGTTCGATCTATTTTATTTATTTTTGTAAAATTAACAAATCCAATTGGCTTTTCTTTATATATTAGTAATCTTGCAATCATTGTTTCATCATATTTTAGTTTTTCAAACCATTTATAGTGTTCGTCTATTGTTATTTTATGATCTTCGTACATAACAGAACGAATTTCTTCTGTATTCCTCCACTTTAAAATAAGATTTAAATCTTTCTTTTCTATACATTTCAAATGGAATTTTTCAATGTTTAACATACTATCCTCCTAAAATAATTTTTGTTATTTCATCCGAATTACTGGCACACTTTATGGCAAGAGCTTTATTAGACATTTCTCTCACTTTATCTGAATCTGTTAAAAGTTTGTTTAGACATTTCGTAATGGTTTCATCTGAAACACTTTCAGCTGTACCGATATTCCATGTAGCTCCGGCCTCCGCCACAGCTTTGGTTACTTCTATTTGATTTTGTGCAGTTGTAATTGTTATAGAAGGTAATCCAAGAAAACAGCGCTCCCATGTTGTTGTGCCCCCAGCTCCTATCCCTAAATCCGCTCGTATCATAAACTCTTCAATATTCTCTATTTGACAATAAAATGAAGCGTTTGAAATGCTCTTGCAATAATTTTGAATATCTTTCTTATGAGGATTTTGGCTTCCTACCACTACATCTATTTTTAAAGTATCACTATTAATATTTTGTATAGCTCTTAACGTTTTTAATGTCTCATTCGTTACATCGTGCCCACCAAAAAATATAAAAATATGTTCAACCGCACCCGTTCTTTTTCGTAAAAATTTCTTAGCAGAATGGAACTCTGGCCGTAATATGGCATATTTAGGTCCTAATTTTATTAAAGAGTGCTCTGGTATTAATTCTTTATAGCGTTCATTAAAACTTTCGTATAGATTTTGATCTAATAACAATTCACAATCATGTACTCGATCTGCAAGATCATCGATTACCATAATCTTTTTTACAGTTTTTCTTAAAGCAGTTTCCCACTTTTCATCTAATCCATAATGATCAACAATTAACCAATCAAAATTGGGAAGTTGCGACAAAATATCATTGGTCTGTCGTGCATCAACAAACCAATGACATTTTAGCCAATCCAAATAACTCCCGTGTACTGTACTTAAGAAATTCGTATTTTCACCATCTGCATCTAACAAAAACACATGAAATCCCTTATTTAAAATATATTGCTGCAAATCACCTTGCAGCTTACGACAAATGAAATAAACTTGAGCACCTTTATTCCGTAACTCATGGGCCAGTGTTAAGCAACGCATAATATGACCGGTACCTATTTCAATAGATGCGTCGGCGCGAAAGGCAATTTTTTTCTCAAGCAAGTTACTCCCTCCTCACTAAAAGCACTACAATTTATTAATTTATAATTTCGTTTCTCTATTTAACTCATCCACTAATGATTGTTGATTTGCCCATTTCAATTTCACATGACTATTGATTTGAATAAGTTCAGGATTTCGAAGGATATAATCTTTTATTTGATGAAAAAATAAAGGTTTAGATTTTACATTCAGACTTTTATAAAGTTCATTGAACATATCTAAATCTGGTTGTTCATCTAATGTTAACCTCCAAGTAGGGTAACAAAATGGCGGAGGGAGTTTTACTATATTGACCCGGAATAAATGTGGATTATTAATAAAATAAAACGGAAGGTATTCTGCATAGGTTAAAGTTTTTGGGGTTTGTAGCAATCGTTCGATTGCCTCTAAAGTAAAAATATCGCCTGCTGTTCCGACAGGTAACGTACTTAACTCTGCCTGTGTATAGTCTGCACCGCTTTTCAAATGTTGATCTAGTAAAAAAGTATTAATTTCTGGTGATACAACTGGGCAATCTCCGGTAATCCGTATTACAATATTTGCCTTTTCTTGTTTTGCAGCTTGGAATATGCGATCAGCGGTATTTTCTGGATCACCCCTGAAAATCTTAACTTTCCCATCTAAATCAAATTTTTCCAAAGGATCATCTTGTGCAATATCTGAAGTAGCAAGTATGACCTGGTGTTTCCCTGGAATAGCTAATGTATTTATAAGACATCGTCCAATGGAAGGAACTCCATGTATTGGCAATATTGCCTTTAAAGGTAACCTAGTAGATTTTAACCTACAAAGTACAATAATTACTACTTTAGGAGGTTCAATAACCTCTTTCGTTAATGGAGTTCCTGCTTGCAAATTATATAAAGCTACTTGAGGTAATAATTCCTCAAACTGAAGCTGGTTCAGTGCATTTTCAACGATACCTAGTTCCATATCAACTTTATTAGCTGTAATGATTTCTCCTTTTTTTATATCAACTTTTGTTACTGCTCTTAACAACTTTTTGTTTCGCAATTCTAATAACACCCCTTTCATTTAATGTTTAGCAACTCTATAAAACGAAAGAACTTTTCTTACTGCTTTTATTACATCCCCTACATCACCTTTTGTCATTTTAGGAAATAGAGGAAGTGTAATAATTTCCTCATATAAATTTTCGGCTTGTGGACAAAGGCCTTTTCTATAACCCAAATTTTGATAAAACGGTTGTAAATGTACGGGTATATAGTGCACATTCACACCAATATTTTCTTTTTGTAATGCCTCATAAATTTCTTTTCGATTACCCTTTAATAATTTAGTATTTAACCGAATGATATAAAGGTGCCAACTTGAGTGGGTTTGGGGCAATTGCTTTGGTATGATGATTTCAGGTAAACTATTAAATTCTTTATTATAAATGTCTACATATTTCTTTCTAATCTTAATAAAAGAATCTAATTTACTTAACTGTGATAAGCCAAGAGCAGCCTGTATATCAGTCATCCTGTAGTTGTAACCCAAAAATTGCATTTCATAATACCAAGGCCCATGATTATCAAGAAGTTTTTGAGGATTCCTTTCAATTCCATGTGTACGAAATTGAACAAGCTTTTCATAAAGCAAAGTATTATTTGTAGTAATTACTCCACCCTCTCCTGTTGTAATATGTTTCACAGGATGAAAGCTAAACATTGTCATATCACCAATTGAACCAATCTTTTGGTTTTTATAAGTGGCTCCTAATGCATGTGCTGCATCTTCAATGATAATCAAGTTATTCTCATTTGCTATTTTTTTTATTTTATCTAATTCTACAGGCTGCCCAGTAAAGTGTACGGGAATAATAGCCTTTGTTTTGTTTGTAATCTTTTCCTCTATAGACTTAGTACTGATATTGTATGTTTCATAGTCTATATCAGCGAAAACTGGCTTTCCACCCTGGTATAAAATACAATTTGCACTTGCTACAAATGTCATTGAGGTTGTAATTACTTCGTCTCCCTCTGTGATTCCAGCTGCATAGCAGGCAGCATGCAAAGCAGCTGTACCACTTGAAAAAGAAACAGCGTATTTTGCCCCAACGTATTTTGCTATAGCCTCCTCAAACTGTTGAATCGTTGGTCCTGTCGTTAAAAAGTCTCCTTTTAATATATCTATAACTGCCTGAATATCATGGTCATCAATTTGTTGTTGACCATAAGGCAAATATGTTCCTCTAACAGGATTTCCCCCATGTATACCGAGAATTTCCCTGGCCATTATTCTTTCTCCTTAGGGTTAATTTTTAAAGATTTAATCCACTCTTCTGTTTTAATAACTCCATCTTCTAAAGAAACTTTCGGTTCCCAATTTAATATTATTTTTGCTTTTTCATAGTTACATAATAATTTTTGAATTTCACTTTGTGGATGGATATGAGTTACATGTTGAATACTTACTTTATTTCCCGAAATCAATTCTGCTAATTTATTAATTGATATATCTTGTCCTGTTCCTGCGTTGATAATATGACCATTTGCTTTAGAAGAATAGCCTGCTTTCACAACGAAATCTGCACAATCTTCAACGTATAAAAGGTCTCTCGTTTGTTTCCCATCTCCATAAATATTTACTGGCATTTTATCTAATTTATTATTTATAAAAATGGCAACAACCCCACCTTCACCTCCAGTTTTCTGGAATGGTCCGTACGTATTAAATGGACGAATTACCACAACTGGAAGCTTATAAGCATAATAGTAAGATAGAACCATATTTTCAGCAGCTATTTTTGATCCAGCATATGGAGAAGCTGGTTTAATGGGGTCTATTTCTGATATTCCTTGTGTATTAGTAGCTTTATCATATACCATACAAGTACTCATAAAGACCATTTTGACATTATGCTTATGACATTGTTCTAACAAATTAAAAGTACCTATTGTATCATTTTCAAAAGTCGTTCTAGCATCATCTATACTATCTTGAACATTAATACTTGCTGCTAAATGATAACAAAGGTCAAATGAATGATCTTTAAATAATTGGTCCACCAATTTTTCATCTTTAATATCTCCTTGTATACATTGCTTCAAGTTTAAATCATGAACGAACTCGATAATATTTGCTGTAGTTGAATTCGCTAAATTGTCTAATATCCATACTTCATGCTTATCTTGCAATAATCGATTTACAACCCACCTACCAATAAATCCTGCACCACCAGTTACTAATATTTTCATAGTTTCTCCCCTCCTGTTAGTAATTGCTGGTTTATAATCAAATTTCTAAGTTCTTCTTTTGAAATCGCATCTTGATGATCTGAGCGATAAAATCCTGGCTTCGCTCTATTGGCATTTTCATATTGAGCACCTTTTTTTAGTGGACTTGGTAGGATAAACATATCCGGTAATTCAAAAGCCTGTAAAGATTCATCATGTGTCATAAGTTCTTCATACATTTTTTCACCAGGTTTTAATCCAATTTCTTCAATCTTAATACTGTCTTTGGACAAACTATACAACTTTGTAACTTCTTCTATCATCACTTCACTTAAATCTTTTAATGAAATAACTGGCATTTTCAATATGAAAGTTTCACCGCCCTTTGCTATTTTCATTGCTTCAATGGTTAACATCGTTGCTTGTTTCAGTGTCATCATAAATCTGCTCATACTAAGATCAGTTACAGTTATTTTGTGATTTTCTTTAATTTGATTTTCAAATAAGGGAATTACAGAACCTCTCGATCCCATAACATTTCCGAAACGTACACTTGCAAATATTGTTTCACTAGATCCTTTTGAATATTCCGCTGATGTTATCAATCTTTCAGCTGTTAGTTTTGTTGCACCGTAATTATTTGTTGGTGAAATTGCTTTATCAGAGCTTGTGAAAATCACCTTTTTTACTTTCTGGGCAATTGCTGCTTTTATTACATTTTGTGTTCCAAAAATGTTGGTCAATACCGCTTCAAACGGATTATATTCACAAAATGAAACATGCTTCATCGCCGCAACATGGAACACATAATCAATATTTTCCATTGCGCTATATAGGCGATCATAATTTCGAATATCCCCAATTAAATAGCGAATATTATGATTTTCACCCCTAAACTCTTCTTGTAATAAAAATTGATTATATTCACTTCTACTAAAAATTCTTATAACTTTTGGCTTTCCCTCTAAAACATTAGAAAGAATGCTTTTTCCAATTGTTCCTGTTCCACCAATAATTAAAACGTTTTTATTTTTAAAAAACATAGATATGAATACCTCCTCTTTTTAAAATAATGTTTATCCTTGTGCGCTTTGAATTAAGCCTTGCAACTTTTTGGTGCTTACTTCTTGTGGATAATTTTCACTAATAAATTGTTGTCTTAATTCTTTTGCTAGACTTGACTGCAAAGAATCGTTTAGGACCTTTTCAATCGTGCTCACCATATCTTCAATAGAGTGATTTACAAGCCAATCTAATTTATCATAATACTTATAATCTCTATCCTCTAATAACGATTTATAAACAACTACAGGTATATCTAATAACATTGCCTCTAACCCAACTGTTGAATTAGAAATAACCACAAGATTCGCATGTAAAATAACATCATACATGTTCACTTCATTTGTTATATATTTAACATTAGGATATACGTTACTTAACCGAACATATTCTCCCACTAGGTTACGCCCTTTTTCCCAAGGATGAGGCTTTATAATAACTGTGATATTTTTGTCTTTAACTAATTCTTCTGTCAATTCGATATAAAATGAAGTTTTAAATGGCTGGGTTGCAATAAAAACTACTTTTGTAGAGGGGTCTATTTTTAATTGTTTAAAAAGATTCTTTTTATCCATATATACCCTATCGAAGATATCATCATATCTGGGATGCCCTATAACCTCAATTTGAGATTCACTGACCCCTTTTTGAAGGTACCAATCTCGTTCATATCTTCCGTATACAACCTGTTTTGTAGCGAAAACTGGAAAGTATGCTTCTTCACCCATTATCGCACCATGCTGAAGACAATAACTCGGTATCCCTTCACTTTTAGATAGAAAAGTAAGAGCTCTGCTTGCTATATCCTCCGTTGTGCCAACAATCACACCAGAAATAACTTGTTCTTTAAATATGAAATATGCCATATTAAGTTTCTCAATCATAATAGGGAGGTCGCTGAGTAATTTTTTTTGAAAAAACATGTTTGAAAATAGTGGATGTTTATTAAACTTTGAATAGATTTTTTTAGCCTTTTCGATGAAAACATGTGCAGTATTAGGGGCTTTATTTATATAATCTGGTGCACAAATTGTAGGAAGACCATAAAGTTCTGTCTTTTTTGATCTAGTTAATATCTTTGTATGATTTGGATTAAAGTGAGTAAAATTACTTACTGAAAAACGGAGATAATCTGAATTCAGGAGAATCACTCCATTTTGATTTATTCTTTTTATCTTTGATTGAAATGAAGACATTCTTTTTTCAAACTCTAACTGCAACTGTGTTTCCTCTATAGGTTCAATTGACAGTTGTTTATAAAAATCTTTTTCTTTCATTTTATTTTTTACATCTTCGTCCAAATATTGATAGAAATTACTCAATAATGGTAAAGGAACATTATAATGCTTTAATTCAGAAAAAACATTTATATATTCTAGATTTAATAACCAGTAATTTTTCAAATAGATGTCACTCAATATTTCACCCTCTTTTTTTTCTTAAGTCTTCTCTTAATTCTTTACATGTTCTTTGTGATGGTAATAATTGTACAAATTCATTTTTTTCTTCCGCAAATAACTGCGCATGTATTGAATGTGAAGTAATATAATTGATATCTAAAATTTCATCTAAAGGATAAAAATCCCAATAATGATTTAATCTCCAAAAAAAGCGTGCATCTCCTATACGATAAAACTGAGGATCTTCATCCCAGTAAGTACTCCACCTTTTTTCAAGAATCGGCAAAACAGATGCTCTATGCATTATAGAACAATGATCAATTGCGCATGGCGCATTATTAGTGACTTTTTTTGCAGGCCTTTCAACAGTTTTGATAGGTAAATCTGATTCATCTAGATGGATCGTTTTTGATGCAGAATATACAATTTGAACATCTTTATTCTCATCAAGATAACTAGACATCATTTTAAGTCGCTCTTTTTCGTATTGATTATCATCTGTAATATAAGTAATATACTCCCCTTTTGCATGTTTAAGTGCCTCGTTAATTAAAGCAGCATATCTGACTTTTTTTGTTCGTTCAGAAATATGGGCTACATTACTTTTATAAAAGTGTACATTTTTCTTGTTTATGAATGGTTGAATCACTTTCTGAGTCAGTTCGTTAGAATCATCATCCATAATAAAAAGTTCAAAATCTTGGAAAGTTTGGTTTAATACACTTAATATCGATTTTTCTACAAATGTGGGCTTATTATAACTCGTCATAATAACTGTAATTTTAGGCAAATATTACTCTCCTCCTTATCATTAAATAAAAAATAGTTACGTTATTATATAAAGAGAAAGGACGAACCGTTCCGATAATTTTAAAAAAGATTTATATATGTAATAAAATGATAAAGTAGCTATTTTATTTGCCCATGCATCTTTTTTATAATCCGCTATAGTCTATACCATATCTATGAACAAGTAATAAACTATTTAAGTACAAAAAGAAAATATCAATAGTTAGAAACAACTAACTCCAAAGATTCAATTAATATTCACCTGAAAATATTAAGCTATCCAAAATTCTCACAAGAGGTGACAACTTTGAAACCCCTAATTTCAATTATCCTCACTAGCTATAATAAACCTTCTTTAATTAATCAAGTTATTGAAAGTGTTCAGATGCAAACTTTTAAAGAATGGGAACTTTTTATTATGGATGATAACTCTTATCCAGATACTATAAATATCATAAAAAAGTATTTAGATGACCCTCGAATTTATTATAAGAATAGTTTTATACAAGGTAATGAAAGATATAAAACCACAAGATATGCAACGCTCATTAATGAGGCGCTTCCATTAACATGCGGAGATTATATTTGCTATTTAACCGATGATACTATGTACGTTCCAAATAGATTAGCTGAAATGTTATCTTTCTTACAAAAAAATCCTGAAATAGATGTGGTGTATTCTTCTCAGCACGTAAAATGTGTTGATTATAATCTACAACCTACTCATGAATATGTAAGAAAAGCCTCGGAAATTTTATATACAGCTGCAAATGTTGTGGATCACTGTTCAGTTATGCATACAAGAAGAATTTTATTAATGGTTTATCAAAAATACAGTAATTATTGGGAGACCGATCCTCTATATTGGTTTAACGGAGATGCAATGTTTTGGAAACGTCTAAATACATTCCAACCTTTCTATCCTATTAACAAAGTGCTCGATATTACTTTCAAAACACCTTTTTCCTTCCAAAATCTATATGCCAACCTCCCATCTAAAGATTTAAATGGTATATTGCTTAGAAATTCACAAGGTGACGTATTTTTAGTTGATAATTATAAACGTAGGCCCATATCAAAAGAAATGCTTTCTTACTTCAAATATAATCAAAATCAAATTGTCCCAATACCTGAACCATTTATTTACAAATACACAGAAGGACCACCTATATCTCTTACAGAACCCATTCCAAATTTACGTGTTGTAAAAAATGAAAAAGGAGAATTATTTTATATAGAAAATAATCAAAAACGTCCATTTATTAACACTACAGCATTTCGCAAGTTTAAATTTTCAGCTCAAGAAATTATTAAAGTTTCGCAACGTAGTTTAGATGAAATTTCAGATGGACCACCTATTTACCCGAAATTATCTAATTACACGATTCTACCTGAAGGGAAAGTATTTATCTATCATCACAATTATTTCATTATGACAGATCGCATGCTTCACCCAATAGATAAAGACATGTTACAAAAACTGTATCTATTAAAGAACTGTATACCGATTTCAAAAACTAGCTTATCCTACTTTAAAATTGGTCCTCCTATTTCATCATATCCATCTCACTTAGCTGAAGAGTACCAAGAAGACTGACAAACGAGATTGTGCCAAGAAGGACTATCCCCATGCCCATCAACTTAAGAAAAGTAAGCACCCCAAAACAAAAAAATGAGCTGTTTTCTCAAAATATCTACCTGTAGAGAAAGAAAGTTTTCATTTAGGGGGTACTTCAAAACCTTAGCTTGCTAGTAGGGGTCACCATCTATCAATATTAGTAATGCAGATAACATCATCCTATCGAATAATAAGAAATATATATAATGCCATACTTCATCATTATTGCATGCTTGTTTCTTTCATCTTTCACAACAAATTCTATATGATAATAGGTGCACTTCTTCTCTTCATGAAGTTTTGATGTACCATTATGACTCTCTCAATTCTGTCAAAACAGTCACTTCTTTTTTTTATTTTTTCTTTCTCAAATAGTTCTGATTTTCCCATTGATTCTTTTAGGTTCTGGTGCAAAAATAAAGTAAAAGAGAATAAAGCATATATATTCCTAACGGAATCGTATCTTATGCTACAAGTCCAAACAATTGATGGACGAATTCTTTCTGATTTTGGATAGACTGGTTCCGTAAATTAATCTGTTCTTTTTTAATCATTTGCATGGCTTCTACTCCAGAAAGAATGGATATAGCTGTGTCAAAAGATTTGAGCCCTAGCATAGAACGGATACGCTTCTTTATAAAGCGATGATCTTGTTCTACTATATTATTCAAGTACTTTTGTTGTCTAAGTTGCATACCATCAGGTATGCTTTTTTCTTTTTTCAACAGTTCAATTTCTATTGGATAAGCCGGATTCTTATCGACTGTTATCACACGTGGCTTTGATACATGAAAAGACCGCAAAGCTTTCTTGAAAAAGCGCTTTGCAGCCTTTCGGTCTCTTGTTTTGCTTAGACAAAAATCGATTGTGTTTCCTTTCGAATCAACAGCACGGTACAGGTACATCCATTGCCCTTTAACTTTTATATATGTTTCATCAACTCTCCAAGAGTCATTGGTTTGCTTAAGGTGACGACGAATTCGTTGGTCCAATTCCGGGCCATACTGATGAACCCAACGCATAATCGTGGTATGAGAAATAGATAAGCCCCGTTCCTTCATCATTTCCACCAAATCACGAAAACTGAGGTTATACCGTAGGTACCATCTTACCGTTAACAAAATTATATCAGGCTGATAATGCTTCCATTTGAACAAATTTTCCTTTTTCATACTGATCACACACCTTTTCTAGAGTAGTAATATCAGTATGTCCAAGTTTTATAGATTTTTTGCACCAGAACCAGTCAACCCGTTCCTAATCCAAGTGAAAATACTGGAATCCCTATAGGAAGTAGTGCTTTGAAAAACTCCCACTTGTAGTACCAAATAATCTCTAAAACATCCTTAAAACTTGTTGGACCCCACATTCCCCTCACCCCTTATCATCCCCTTAACAACAAACAAGACGGCAGCGCCTACGATAATTGCTATTGGTTTAATCACTACTTCACCAACAATCCTAATTCACGTAGGATTCCTGAGAACTAATAACCATACGCAAAACCTACAATACAAATTCCTGGAGTGTATCTATGTTCTAAATCTTCATTGTACGTTTTCTTATAATAAGCTAGTTTAGAATCAATGTTATGTTTGTCGTTAATAATTACTTCCTCGCTAGGAAATCCATCCATTTCAATCTGAACAGCTACATACTCTGCTTCTTCATTTACAACTTCATTAAAACACTTTTCTAATTCCTCTAATTTTACACCCACCATTAACCTTCTATTTAAATGTACATTTTGCTCAATAAAAAAGAGCACCCACGTCAGTAGATGCTAAAATATGTGAATGGACTTCTCGATGAGCATTGAATAGGATATAAGCGGTTAACTTGTCCTACACTATACTATATGATTTCTTTATCAAAATAGTTCATCAAAAAGGCACCTTATCCAGGTGCCCTTTCGTGAACATAGAGGTAACACTAAAACGCAGCAATAAACTTGATATCGTGGTGTGTCAATATCATTCTATGCTCGATATTCCCTAATATGCTTAATGGTTAATGTGTAATTTCTATATAACAAAGAAAAAAGCACCCTTTTTGGATGCTTTTTTTGTATTTAATCCTTCTTCTCTTTTACCACTAAAGAGAATACATTGTCCAAATTAACCATACGATCTCCAAATCTGAAGAATCTAGCTTCTCTTGCTTGTATAGAATTTTCTATAGCAGCAACTGTTACTGTCTTTTTATACTCAATTTCAAATTCGTGTTGTTTACCATCGACTGCTTCTATGCTTATTATAAATTTTTTCA
Organism: Bacillus sp. TH25; assembly: GCF_016650935.1. Taxonomy (NCBI): domain Bacteria; kingdom Bacillati; phylum Bacillota; class Bacilli; order Caryophanales; family Bacillaceae; genus Bacillus; species Bacillus sp. TH25. Next base: position 985,357 of record NZ_JAEKEU010000009.1, read on the forward strand.
TTTACTTATTCCCCACCTCTCCCAATCTATCTATTCGACAGAAAAGAAGAATATCCTACAAAACAAAAAGCCATCACCGAAGTGACAGCTCCTGAAGGGGAAGAGAGAGAACAAATGGCAATAAGTATCTCTTCAAGCCTCTGCTATTCTAGATACTCTCAGTCTTCTCGTTTATACTCCGTAGAGTCGGCTACTTAATGTCATTTTCGCCAATGTCGAATTATAAAAGATTTATATCCAGACGCATATGTTTCTTCCTACGCCTTGTTTGAACCAACACATAAAACTGAGGGGAATGTTCAGCTGTATTGGCTCAAACAAAGAGCGGAAGCTCTCTGCTCGGTTAATCGTTTAAGAAGAACAGCCTGACTTATATCGGTGATTGTCGGTAGCAATTACTAATATAATTTAGACTTTCCTTCTTTTATGACATGCAGTTCATTCAATCAAACCATCATATCCAATTGGTGCCGATCTAGTTTTAAGTACATGTAATACTCCAACTCAGTTTTAGAATCAAACTATATACCATCAATCATGATCGGCTTGCTCTTAATCTTCGGTTTCCTCTTTTTCTGTACTTTCACTTTTTGTTTATTTTTAAGAGGTTTAGTCTTTTTCTTTTTAATCAACTGCTAATCTCACTTTCTAATAGTTGCGATAGGTAAGACTTTGAAGTTATCTCCATCTTTTCCCCCGCTTAGCACTGTACGTGCGACTTTCATCGCATACAGCGCCCCATCTTATCCTTTTATACTAAAGTAACTAGATTACAAGCTTTACGGAGTTTGTTTATTTTCTTCAATTGTTTATCGTTCAATTGAAGAATTCTCATATATGTTCTAATCGTCTCGTCATTTGTAGCGTGAATCAATCTGTGGACAAATTCATGTACAATAATCAGGTTATTAAACTCGTCAGTTCCTCCCATACCTTTCGGTATTTTATGGTGACAGTGCACATCTTCAGCTATTAAGAAGATTCCGATGACAGCGCATTTACCATTTTGCATGGAATACCTGGATATTCTGTTATCTGTATACTCCATGCTTTGTCCTTTATTGGAGGATAGCAACATCTTTTGCATTTCATTGGCAATGTTACCTTTTAGGCTTTTGATGAGTTTTTGTCTTCCTTGCTTAGTGTAATTGCATATGTCTTGACTAAAACTTTGAGGGAATCGTGTTTGTATGTCCGCTAGTGGATATACATGATTGCCTGCTATTTCAAAGGTTCTATAATTGTTCCTATGAGTTTTTTTGTATAATGCATTCGCATTGGTAGGAATCTTATATTTCCCTATTGATTTTAGACGATTAAACAAAATTTTCGAGAGACGAAAGGCTATTTCAGCAAAGTCTATAGTTACATGTGTTGCAATTTTGTAATAATTTTTTATACCAAGCACATAAGAGTTATAGTCCTGTACTGTTTTCCCTGATGGGCTTTTTTGAATTGCTTTAATCCTTGTCTTTGCTTTTTCAAGGATATCCTTTTTCTTTTTCTCGCTTACATGTGTGTTTGCCACATATCTTTCGCGCTTTTTAACAGATTTGATAGAGAACCCCAGAAAATCGGAAGATTTTCTTTTTAGGTTAGTTATAGTCGATTTTTCATTAGATATATTAAGGTTTAATTGATTTTTAAGATAACCTTCTACTGCATGGAATATTTTGATTGCAGATTGATGATTGTTAGTAAATATTTTAAAATCATCTGCGTATCTAACGATATGCATTTTCTTCAATTTTGTTTTTATCAGCAATGGATTTTTGGTTGCTGTTGTGTATGGTCTTCTTGTTTTAATATTCTCCCATTGCCTAGATATCCACCAATCCAAATCGTTTAATACAACATTACTAAGTAATGGGCTTAGGATTCCTCCTTGCGGAGTTCCTTTTGTAGGAATACCTTTTCCTTTGATTGGTGCTTTTAACATTTTAGAGATAATTGTCAGCACCCTTTTATCAGTTATGCCTATGTTGTATAGTTGTTTTAATAACTTGGAATGGTTCACGTTGTCAAAGAAACCTTGTATATCAATGTCTACTACGTGACTAAATCTTCCTCTGTTTATCAAATATTGACACCTAGCCATTGCATGGTGTGTTGACCTGTTAGGTCTGAATCCATATGAATGCTTGTGGAATTTTGCCTCGCATATTGGTTCTAGAACCTGTTTGAACATTTGTTGAATCAATCTATCTCTCATTGTAGGGATTCCTAATGGGCGTTTCTTCCCATTAGGTTTAGGTATTTCTATCCTACGTACCGTATTTGGTTTGTAATTTGTGAGAGTTTTTCTAATATCGTCAACGAAGGAATTTACATCTTCCATTTTATAATGGTCGATTGTGATACCATCTGTTCCTTCAGTTTTAGAACCACTGTTAGCCTTTATACTTCTATATGCCAATAGAATATTTTCTTTTGATATGATGTATTTATATAGATTTACACCTTTAGTAGCGTTATTTTCACTACGTTGGTATAAATCATCGAACACTTTTTGCATATCGTAATATTCTGTATGTCGTAATGTTGTACTCACCGATGTATTATTTCCCCTTTCTTACGAAAAGTCCCATCATCTTACTCGATCCTGTGAGTTACATCTAGTTAATTTAGTTTTCAAAGAACAAAACTAGGGACTATCCCTCCACATTCGTTACATGCTTCGTCGGTACTTTGTCCCCACCTTCACAAGAATGAAGCAATTTCGGTTCGTTAGAACCTTATATGCATCTGTCCGCTAGTAGGCGTTGGTGACAGTTTCTTGCTTACCACGTTCCGATTGACTTAGCTATACATATATCCTTAGGTGCTTGCTTTAAGCCTGTTATCTTTACACCCTCATCGTTAGATGTTCCGAATTTCGTATCCTTTACTCTTACTTTTCGGTAGATAACGTCTTCATTGACGACATACAAATTTCTATTGTATTAATAATTTAGACCCGTACATTCGCAAGTTCGCCAGTCCGTTATTTTAGACATTCTCACCATAGATATTTTGTAGCATCCCGACCTATCCATTACCATATGATTTCTCACTTAGGTTTTGTTCAGCCGACTTCACCTAGCTTCATACAATTTGTGACTACTATCACGCCTTGCATGTAGGAGTATTAGATAAGTAGTTTCAGCTCAACCTGACGGCTTTCATTCCTACTTTCAGTCAAACAGTTGTTGTTATCAAATTGATAACCCTCCTACTTCGTGTTTGCACACTTATGAGGAAACGTGTCGCACAAAGGATTATTTTATTAAGTTCTCTATGAATTATTTTCTTCTATCTCTTGGCTTTCTTCTCTTATTTGACCAATTAATGAAACTACTGAACCGACTGCTTGGACCCAACTCCCCGTAATCACTATAAGTTGTCCATCCTCCTCATCACCTTCCGAAATTTCCTCCACTTTATCCCGACTAGCTTTCAATTCCTATATCCCACCTATTGATGTAACACCACCTAATGCTTGTATCCAATTCCCTGCAATTACTAATTTTTTTTGTGTTTCATCTTCAAAGTCTATAATGAGTCCTGTTAGAACCGTTATATTACCAATTGATTGGATTTCGTTCCCAATCAATTCAAGGGATATTTCTCATTGTCCATCAGCTTCCAGACCGTTCCCCGTTGCCTGTAATACATTCCCCCATATGTTCAAGTCTTTGCTTAATTCGCTGTTCAATCTTTTTAAAGGTGTACTCCCAATCGCAGCAATAATTGTCCCTACTGCAACAAACCAAGCGCTAGCTATCTCCTTAATCGGATCATCCATTCTCAATCTACCCCGTCATTAATTTATTACTTACAGGATATGAATTTGCGCATATCCATGTTAATATCCTACTTCTCTCCCCTTGAATAAAACTAAATATTACGTCAATAATATAGATGACATTAGATTTTTCTCCTTGTTCCCCCTTGGAGATGAGCAGTTAGTTTTTGCTAACTGCTCTTATATTTATAACAAATATAAGATTCTTTAGAATGATTCTTCTTTATTTCTCAATATAAGGAGCCTTGGATTTTCATTAAAACTCCTGTAGTATATGAACAAAGAGTAAGGTAAGAGTTACTCTTTGCCATTTTAGGAGAGGTTCTGTTGGAGACAACAGGACCTTTTTTCGTAAAGAGATGGTTTTGTTTAATTTTTCACCACTAACCACAAAAATATCTTATAATCTTTATATACTGAATTAAATTAAAAGATTAGGAGTAGATCAAATGCCAGTTACACTAGAACTTATTCTTTTCATTCTTATAGCAATTAGTGCTGTTGGCTATTTAATAAAAGAATTTCAAAAAACTAGGAAAAGAAGACTTGGAATTTCAATAGAATTTTTGGTTCTTTTCTGGTCAATATGGAGAATATCGACTATCATAATCTAATTTGTAAAATATAATCTCCCCTGAATAAAACTTAATATTCCGTCAATAATACGGATAGGCTGTTAAACAGCCGGAAATCTCTTTTGTGTAACCTTACTAATCGAGACTTCCTTCAAGACTGAGCAGTTAGCTTTTGCTAGCTGTTTTTCATTTGAAATCAAATAGTGTTTTTGTTTAAAATAATGCCCCATTCATTTGGACACATTTACCACTATTTTTACCAAAAAATTCATGATATGGTTAATTAGTCGAGTACGTCATTACTTGACGATTACCCTTAGAATCCCCGCAGACAAACGGGGGTTCTTTTATTTAAATAGCTTTTTGGTTAAAAGCCTTTCACACTTAAACTAGACAAGCATATGTTATTGTATGGAGACCTTCCAAGCATAGCAATCTACCTTTCAAGGAGCATACTTATTAGTGTGCTCTTTTCATTTGCTACTAAATAACGATTTTGTTAAATTTTTTCGCCTTTTAACTGGACAAGCATATGTTATTGTATGGAGACTTTCCACTCATAGAAATCTACCTTTCTTGTCAAAGAGCATACTTATATGTGTGCTCTTTTTCGCTTGTTATGAAATAAAGATTTTGTTCATTTTTTTGATACATTTATGAAACATTCATGTGTTATCTTCAGTAAGTCCTTTTAAAAACAGAAAGATTTATTATGTAAAAGACCCTAGTCCCCTCTAGGGCTTTTTACGTTCAAATAAGGATTTTATTAAAAAACTGCACATACATTAATCATGATAGGCTTTTCGATATGAGTCTTGGTCATAGGGCGCCTTAAAAAGCGCTCTTTATTTTTATAGTGACAGGCTCAATAACTCCAAGTAACAAATACAATATAAAAAATTCACTCATGAAAATCTGATTACGATTTTTTGAATTTTTTATATCTCATGAGACATTCACCTATCTTACTAAGAGTGCATATAAAAATGTGCTCTTTTTATTTGTTGTTAAATAAGAATTTTGTTTAATTTCCATTAACCGTTTTATCCACTTTACATATAGTAATATCACATGGAATTTCATAGGTTTCTCTGGACCAGTTACCTTGTATTCCTTGTGAATCTTGTGGAAAGAATCCGTTTATGACTAACGGGTTCTTTTATTTATTTTTCATACAACGATTATGCGTTGGGTTCATCAGTATGGTCCTGAATTGGACAAACGAATCCGTCGTCACCTCAAACAAATGACTCTTGGAGAGTCGATGAAACCTATATAAAAGTAAAAGGTCAATGGATAACTTATTCCTTACAATGGTAAAAGTGCTATAGGAATCTCGCAAATCCAAAAGTTATATGAATCATATTTTGAAGTTTTACGATATGAAATAAATGTCCTTGGATGGAAAGCAACCGAATTAAGACATCTTATAGGTCGTCTAGGTGAATTCTTTTGTGTTCTTTATACGAATGACGAGCTATCCAAAGTGACTAATCAGCATGGATATGATGTCATCAAAGATGGGAGAAGAATAAGTGTTAAAACAACTGCCCAAGGAAAAGGTTTTATCACGATCAATCAAAATACATTCTACCAATTCGATGATTTCTTCGTAGTTCAGTACAAAGATGATGATTTGAAACTATTATTTTACGGGCCAAAGGAAGAAATTCCATCGCTTAGACCATATGGGAATAATTATGAGGTCAATATAAGTTCTTTAAAGAGAATAGAAAAGACACTCCTTTAAGAGTGTCTTTTCCTATATTTTTTTAGCAGAAGCAACTGCATCCGATAATGATTAATAGTATAAAGAGTACAACGAGTAAAGCAAATCCGCCACCAAAACCGCAGCCTTCGCCGCAACTACCACCATAGCCCATAACAATAGTTCCTCCTTTAGATAAGAGGGTGAAACTAGGGTTCATTCCATGTATTTTAACGGGTTCACTTTACCTTATGTTTTTATGCCTGAATTGAGCAGGTCCTAAAAAAAAGACGCCATAAGGCGTCCCCCACAATTGGGTAGATAAGGTTTAGTTTTCTAATTTAAAGAAATTATGTATCACACCTTGAGAGTATATCATAATATCTATTAAATTTAATATTCTATGCATTATTACATAAAAGAAAAGAGACCCTAATGTGCCTTTCTACTCTGTAACAAATTTAAATACATAGTACATAAAAAATAAACAAGATAGATATGCTAGTCTGCCAGCAATCAATTCTTTCATAAATTTCATAAGTATCACTTTGACAAGCAATGCTAAGAATAACGGTATAAACAGTACCATAGCAAGTTTGATCGCTATGGCATTTATAGTTGGGTTAAACGGTTCAAAATTAATTATGATATTCACTTACTTTTCTCTTTATGCTTTTATTTTTATAATACAATTTATATTGTTTTGTCTACTAAAAAATGACACTTTAAGGTGCCTTCCTCTCACTTAAACCACCCAAACTTGAAATTTTTACATTTTAATAGGAAATATCAGGAGGTGAATTTTCATTTTTATGTTAAAATATTCAATATTCGTATTGATATTAGGGAGATGAATAGTATGTCTGGTGATTTCAACATGGATTCTAATTATTATGTAAGTGGTGCTGAAATCTTAGAGTTATTAGGTAGTTTAAGTCGTTTATTAATTGTACGTGAATTGGTTTTAAGTGGGACTTTAACAGTTTCTCAGTTGAGTGCTGCGACGCATATTTCGGAACCTATGATTTTACAACACTTACGCAAACTAACTATAGGTAATATTGTAATTAGCGAGCGCAAGGGTACAAGGCTTTATTGTAGAATAGAAGATAAGAAAGTTATTGATATTATCAATTTATTAGGATTATTATATTAAGTTTTATTTGATGTCTTTTTTTGAATTTAAGCACTTTATAATTGAAACAATAACAAATAAAAAAGACACCCTAAGGTGCCTTCCTGCGACTTGAACCATCGTATTGTAATATGGTATCGGATGCCAATCCAATTATTATTTTACCACGTTAAATAATTTCGGTTATTGAGAAATAATAAAAGCCCTCTTTTGAGTGCCTGTTTCTAATTTATTACATCCTTAATTGATTGTAAATTGATTTGAATACGTGAATTCACCACGATATTTAATTGCAGCTACATAAGTACCACTTGTATAGCTATCTGTGATAGGAGTTTGCCAAATTTCTGTTCCAGGAAGAAATTCTGGTTCTATTGTTTGGAATCGTTCTAGGGTACCATTTGTGTGGACTTTAAAAATTTTCATTTGCGCACCAAAATGTTCTCTACCAAAGTGCTGTGTTAAGTAAAATGTATCACCAGTTATTAAATCCCCAATTTTCCAATCAGGTTGATATGTACTTTCCACGGAACTTTCCAGATCCACAATGGTTTTAAATCCCCAATCATCATTAAATGGATCTGAGTAAGCTGCAGTAACTTGTGAGGTAGGCTTAATCATTTCTATTGCAGTAAACCCACTAAATGTTAACGCCCCAATTAATACTAATTTTCCTAATTTCATTATTGTTTCCCCCTATTAATTTTCAGAAATATTAAAAATCAGAAGTCATACACACATAATAATATAATTTATTGTATTATATTTCAAATATTTTCTAAAAAATCCATAAACATAAAAAAGACACCCTAAGGTGCCTTCCTCCGACTTGAACCATCTGAATTTTAATAATATGTATTGGACTCCTATCCGAATATTATCTTATTATTTCTCATGAAAAGACACTCTCAGATTTCATCTGATGACCATATTTTGTGTGATTTTGTAAAAAAATGTAGAAATTTAAGTTGAAATATTACATTATTGTTAGGACTTATTTTTTATATATTAGGGGTTCTACCACATCGCTATCAAGCTAAGATTATGCAAAGTCAATTTTAGGCGAGATTGTTTCTTTTTTCTAAAGGGCAAGTGTAGGTGATTGAAAGATTTGCATACGAAATAAACCCTAACGGGTTTCACTTTTTTGAATTAAGCGGCTTGATTATCAGACATGGTACAATTGTAAACGACACCTAATATATCAAAGACTGTTTTCTTCTCATATCGATGAGATTTTCTCCCGTTTTGCTGTAAGAGGTTGAACAGGCGAATTAAAATCTTTGATAGCTCTTGAGCGTCTTTCTGTATAGCTTGGAAAAGAAGAAGAAAATAATCTTTAATCATATATATGGCCTTATATTCACTCAGTTCTCGTTTCTTCTTCATAAGAAGTAATTGCCGCATTTGAAACATGGTAGAAGAACAGAGTAGAATGGCAATCAGTTGTCCATACAAATGGCATTCCAATCGTTCGCGTTTTATCTTTTTACAATGATGAATATGAAAGAATGATTTCCATGTTTTAAATAAAATCTCGATTTGCCAACGTAAAGAATACCAATTATGTACTTGTCCCATCGGGACAATATCTGTAGGGGTGTTTGTCATATATACATTGATACCACTGAGTCGTTTACTACGAGAAGAATACTTCATTCCTTTCTTTTTCTCTCGAATAGCTTGATCTTGTAGACGTTTTTTTTGTTGTTCCTCTGTAAGTCGATGAACAATCACACGAGTTGGTACTTTTATCAGTCATTCCTACATAAGCGTTGGATATTTCACATGTTTGTCCTGGTTGAAGAGAGTTCATTAAGATCTCCATATCTATCTGTATATACTCTGTACCTTTCTTGATTCTTCCATCTTGAAAATAATCGGGATTGGGATTTTTTTGATAAATACGTGTATTCGACTTGATACGAGAGATATAGTAAGCCTTTTTATCTTGTATATGTTGAAGATCTTTCAAATGAAAATAACCTAAATCTCGGATACATAAATCATTCGCTGTTACAGTTGGGGCACACAGAGAACCGTAGGTTCGATCATGTTGTTTACCTGGACCTGTATGAATATGTAGGAACTGTCCACTTAATAGATCATACTCAAGTTGGATCTTTATCCCCGCCGTATGGCTGCATCCTCCTGCACCCGGATAAATGAATGCAAAGGGATCTGGAAGTTGAAATGCAGTTGAATCTAAAATACGAATACGCTTGAAAACAGAAGTATATGGAGAAGAAATCGGCATAGACGAGACCAATTTTTGGTTTAGTAGTTCAGCTAATATGTGTTGTAAAAATTGGACGGCCGCTTTATTAAATCGTTGATTCAGTCCCTCAGGACTGATGAGCACTTCCGTTGATGCTTCCAAACAGCTAGATAACTGAGTTAAAGAAGTCGTAGCGACATTTTGGCTCACCCATACACATAAAGCGACTAAATCCTTTGCTTGATACTTACTGGTTCGTTGTACAAAACCAATATCTCTAGCAAGATCTCGTAAGATATTTGGAGATAAAAAGCTTTGAATCTCTTGAGCAAATAGTTGTAATTCATCAGATACAGAAATAGACATACAAAAACGCCATCCTTTCCTATGATTCTACAGAAAGAATAGCGCATTTTTTCATTTTAGAGGGTATTTGTATTGTTTATTTTGATTGACCCTTAAGAACACATTGTTAGTTAGTATTTTAAAAGCTGGTTTCTAAGAGACCAGTCTTCACTATTATTTCACTCCAATTCTGCAGCCATTTCATCCATTACAAGTTTCATTAGGTATAAAAATGTTGCTTCCTATGTAAATTTCTCCCTATACTATTCTTTCGATTTTCGTAACTAATATTTTTTTCGATAATAAATATGTAAAAGGTATCGCAGTCAGTGATGCTAGGAAAGGTGAAATTATTTCATTTAAACCTACTAAGTCAACTAAAATATAAATGCCGATAGTTGTAACTGCAATATTAACAGCATATGTTAATGGGAATTGTAAAAATTTCTTTAAAGTCGGTTTTGTTTTGTAAGTAAAGTACGTATTGAGAAAAAAAGAACCTATTATGCCTATTACAGTAGCAATAATATGTGCTGATAAATAATTTAACCCTATTAATTGGCTTAATAAAAGATAGAATATGTAATAATTCAGGGTATTCGTGCATCCCACTATAATAAAACGAATTACTTGTTTATTAAATACTTTCAATTTAATCTTCTCCCTATCTACAATTTAATTAGTCCTTTATAAACTCAATATACTAATACACACTGAGAAATATCCAGGGCTATAATTAAAAACAAACCTTTTAATTTTCCTTTATTTTCCTAATACTATTATATACTAAATGGTTAAGTTAGGTACATTCCAAATTGAATTTTCCAATATATAGGGCACATTCTATAATAGGAGGCGGTTTCGTAAGATGGTTTTATAAATCATTGAGGAGTTACACACAGACAGCCAACATTTTTTTATTACAAGACAGCCTAAAAATTTCGTTCAGGGGGTTGCAATAAATCTTTAGCTTGATAGCGATGTGGTAGAACCCCATGCCCATCAAGCTAAGAATTTAGGACTACCCCCAAACGATAAATCTGTACAAATTGCTCAATTTTATCATTTTGGGGTAGTTTATTTGTGTTAAGTTGATGGCGATGTGGTGCTACCCCGTGTAGGAAATTTAAAGATTTGCATGCGAAATAACCCCTATCTGTTTCTTTTTTTATGGTTTACTAAATCCTAATAACCCAAAAATAATTACTAAACTTTCATCCATTGGGCATTTCTTCCTTTTGAGATTAACTTAATATAACCAAATAATTGTAAGGAGCTTAAAGTTTTACTGATTGTACTTTCGGCTATATCTGGATGGATGCTACGGATACATTCTTTAGTAAAAGGATGTTTTTGTTTAAGTATAAAATTTTGAATGCGTTCAACCTTAGTATTGTTACATATAGAATCTCGGATTGTAGAATGCAAGTCTTGGTAGGCCTCTAATATAATATTTAAAAACATTTTTATCCAAAAACTAATATTGTGCTCACCACAGTACCAATTAACTGAAGATTTATATATTGAATCGTAATATTCTGATTCGTTCTTCTTGATATATTTATCTAAACAAACATATTTTACAAATGTGTGTCCGTTTTTTACTAATAGTAATTGCATTAGCATAAGCGCTAGTCTACCATTTCCTTGACTAAAAGGGATTATGCAATAAAAATTTAATATAAAACGAGCGATTAATAAAAGGGAATGTAGTTCCTTTTTATTGTTTACTGAATTGTATTGATTACATAATTGTTCCATAGCCTGTGGAATAAGCTCGTGTGGGAAAGGACGATAACTACTTGTATACATCCCACTTTCCGGAATTCCTGGGATGTAAAATGGTTTTTTGCGCCATTTTGCACTATCAGAGGTACTATAATGTATTAATTGAAAATGCAATTCTTGTATAGTTTCTGGGCTAATTGATAAAGTACAAGATCTTTTATGTACAAGTGACAAAGTTTTAAAATAACAAAAAACGGCATCTTCTTCGATGTTTTGAGGCACTATATCATCTAAAATAAGTTCTTTTAATCTTTTATTTGGAACTTTTATATCTTTATATACAGTAGTAAAGTTTTTTATGTAGTGCAAAGGTATATTCTTCTCTAAATTAATGAATATATCAGGCTTTTGTTCTTGATAGGCAGCTAATCTTCCCTTGTATTCACTAATTTCACTTACTAAGTTTATTAATTTTCTTTTAAGCCCAATATTTTTATAATTGTCTTCAAAAAAGTTTCTCATTTTTCCCCCTGGTACTACCCCTAACTTGTTGCTACATAAAATCATTCATTCCAAAGATATATTACAATAATAACATTGAGTAATGCTATAGTTTTTTATTTTTTAATTTATTTTATTGTTTTTTAATTATGAACCCCCATAAAAAACTATAAAAATTACGTTTGTAGGAAAGTTGATTGGGTGTACATAAAAATGAATAATGAAAAATCAGTTAAATTTTATCGTATAATGAGAAAGATAAGATATTAGAATGGATATTTTCCCCACTCACTCGAGAAGGAGGACTAAGAAAACGTATTGTGAAAAGTCCTTATTTATAAGGATTTCAAAATATATACAAATTGATAATATATCTCCAATATTATCAATTTGTATTTTTGAAATAAAAAAGGCTAGGTTTTCATCTGTGTCATAAAGTGCATTTTTTTGACATGATGTATAAATTTCTAATGAATTAACTTAATTCCCCCGTTTCGGAGATTTGGGCAAAAACACCCAAGAAAAAGATAATGTACTTGATACATTCCGCATCTAATTTAAATTAGATGTTTTTTTGTTTTGTCGCAAATATATGAGGTACCATCAACAAACATTAAAATGTTTGTTGATGGTACCTCATATATGGCGGATTAGCATTTTTCTTAGTCCTCTTTATAGGGTGTTTTTTATAAACTGGACTGTGACTTAAGACTCTTTTTCATACCTCTTTCGGACGGAAACACCAATTGACCATTTGTAATCAATAAAAAACGCTCCATTTGTGGAATTAGTACATGTATGATTTTTATACCATTGGAAAACTCTTTGACTGGAGAATAATAGATAGAAAAATGTTGTTGGTGTAATCGCTCTTGCAGTTCTTCGATGTAAAGTATTAAATTACGTTCTGAAAATCTCGGTAAATCCTCAAATGAAACATAAGTGGCTGGAAATTGATTAAATACGGAACACATATTCATTTCTGCACAAGCATAGTGACGAGGATACGGCTGTAATTGATTCAAAAAATGCTCTCGATGTGCTAGCTCATCACCAATATTTGCAGAGGCAATATGATTCACCTGAACCAATTCTGTAATACTTCGCAAGATAGCATATTCAGGGTATAAAGATGTGCCTAGCCCGAATATACCAGTATGCTTTTTATTTTTTGTAACAGCTAATATAGTTGGAATTGCAACTTCCGTTGTAATATCCAATAGTATAATTTCCTCTTGTAATTCCCCTTCTGCTTGTACAATTGTTTCTTTTAGTGATGATGGAAGCGTATTTGGATGAATTATCTTTAATGTATGATCTGGTATATCATAGTAGAAATGTCGAAGTAGGAATAAAGAAAAAGCATCCCGTTCAATGACTTCATTCGTTGCATGAATAATCGCTTCATGTAAAGTGGAACCAATGGCTGTGCCACTATTAGAACTGTATCGTTGTACTTTCTGATACTGATAAGTATCCGTTTCGATTGGATGTTGCATATAATGTGGATTGGCAATGAAAAATGGATACCAAATATGTTGTTGTGTATCATTCAAAGCATAGTATTTTTTACAAAGTAATTGTTGATCGGGTTCTTCTACTATCAATTGCATAACACGTTCTCCGTCAAGTATTGGGTTCTTCGCAATATGATGAGACGAGAAAAAATCACAATCTTTCATTGTTATATTCTCCAGAGTATAATGCTCTAAGGCCTCAAACAATGCTCCTAATTCATTGTACTTCCCTTTTCCTACGCCGAATGATTCAATCTGCTGATTTGAATTAAATAATTCCACGTATGTGGTTTGTATTTTATCTCCAAAAACTTTTTTTTCCACTGAAAAACTTAATTCTTTGAACGTATCCATAATACGTTGACGCGCAATTTCTTCTATGGTTTCTCTTTCCCAAGAATATAGCATTCTAATAACCTCCAGTTAAATAAAATAAAGTAAATGAATACAATCTTTCATGGATTTATGTATAGATAAAGAGGACATCATAAGACTGTCCTCTTTATCTTCTTTATTTTTTTTCTTGTAGTTTCTGTAATTCTTTTGCTTCAGACACTGTTAATTTAGGTTCATGACTTTCACTTGTTACTATAATCCAACGTCCCATTATGAACTCCTCCTTCATTATATAATCATGTGGTACATCCAAATTATAGAGAGAAAATATTGAAGAAACAACCCATTATTATGAAAATTCAAATTTCTCAATAAATTACGGTTCTATAATTACACTTTTGAGTGTAATTATAATTTTTATGTATTTAGTGATACAGAGAACTCTCAATTTGGGAACATCCCTAAAAACAGACACCTTTAGACACACATTCGCGCGTTCCAAAAAACATCTGTTTATAAAGGTATACCTTTAAGGACATAACTTTAATCCTTATAAAATCAAGGTTTATCACGTTTATAAAAATGTTACAAAACTTTTATAAACGTTTATTAAGTATCCATGACCTTTATAAATTCCTTAGCGTACAATTTTCTTAAAATGATATGGTGACCCCATATAGTTTAAACTCATCTAAATTAGGCTTTTCTGAGCTGTATAGCATATCTAAAGGAAGTTTAAATTTAGAAAATAAATGATCATTTTGGGCAAAAATCGAAACTTCTTCTCTAGTTAATCGATCATGAAATGCAATTAAAATTTTCCTTAAAGCATTTACTTGTTCTTCTTCAAATTCATAATCTATAACAAATCTATAAAATGGGAATGCGTCTGACTGAATCATACTTTGCATAAGTCTAAATTGATATCTTAATAAAGTCACTTCTTTGATTAAATCCATGTTCCTCCTCCTTTATTTTCCTAAATTAACCAGTTTATCATAACAATTTATAACTTGAAATACAAATAATTATGATATATCATCCATACAATTTTTATACAGTCCTATCATAGTGTGGGTTTTCGAGTTTTCGTTTGTTGTCAGATCAGTAAAAAACTGTATAAAATCTTGTATGCTCTTAGCGTAGGTTATGCTGGTGCTGGCCCATTTGTAATACAAACGATTCAGTAGCCATTTAGCGAATATATTAGGGGGTTATATAAATGATTTTAGATATAATCGTGTCATTATTTTCACTAGTCGCACATTCTATTATTTATCTCTTTTCAACAGGAGAAGACAAGAAAAAAGCAAAAGCAGATTTAAAAGAAATTGTTACTGGTACTGATGGGCAAATATTGTTAGGATTTTTTGGAGCTGCGGCAGTTACAGGAATATTTGTAGTCATTTGGATTCTATCAGAGTAAACCTTTCAGTTATTTTAGCTTATATAACTTATAAGTCAATTATTGAATAATTAGTATTAAACATATATTAGGGAGGTACATAAGTAATGGTATTTATAATTGCGCTATTTTTCATATTTATAATCTCTATTATTATTTCATTATTTTCAAGAGGTAAAGCTCAGCGAGAAGCAAAAGAAGTTGTAAACGACATTGTTACCGGCCCAAATGGGAAAATACTATTAATCGCTGCTGTAGTATTTGTAATTGGAGGGGGATTTATTGTTGGTAATATTGTAAATTATGACTATGAACCACCTACAGATCCAAGTGTGCGAAACGATTGTACACCTTTGAATTGTGCTCATTATGGTGGAGAATGGGACACTGGTGGTCTTTTTGGAGAAGCAAAATGTGTCTATAATAAAACTGATGAATCGGATAATAAATAATATACATAAAGAAAAGGCGCCCAGATAAGGGTGCCTTTTCTAATAGTTTTTTTAGCAGAAGCAAGAAGCTCCAACAATGATTAATAAAATAAACAATACAACTAATAATGCAAATCCTCCTGCAAAGCCGCCACCGCCACAACTACCACCAAAGCCCATTTTAATCTCTCCTTTGAGTAGGAGGGGAAATTCAAGGTCACTCATGTATTTTAATGGATTCAAATTACTTTATGTTTTTATGGATTAAATGAGCAGGTCCTTTTAAAAATAAAGAAAAGACGATCTAGGGTGATTTCTCCTAGATATCAACAAATTACATATTTTCTAAAAACAAACTATTTTATTATATTAATAATAAGATTATTTAATATTATGTATTAATCCTAACAGAAGGGAGGAATAACCATGCAATTAGTTTGTTTCCAAGTAGTAAGTGGACAATACTTCTTAGTTGTAGAAGGTATCCAGATTCCTGTACCAATTCCAGCGTTTGCTGCCGCTCTATTAATTGGTTTAGGAGTAATCCCACTTTGTTCTTAATTTAAGGGATTCCAAACAGTTCTACCTTTCAATCGATAAACCCCTAAGTATATGAATGCTTGGGGGTTTTCTTATAAAAAAAGACACCCTAAGGTGCCTTCCTCCGACTTGAACCACGTTTATTTAATATAAATTTATCCGTATTATCCCTTTGTTATACATGTAAACACATCCTATAAAACAGAATCGTCTATATACATCAGATTGTTAGTACACAAAATACAAGAGATTTGAGATCAATATTTGAGTGACGCCACATCTTATGTAATGATCGATATGTTACGCCTTTCAAAAGATTCTGCTTTATAGAACGCATCCACAATTTATATTTTACTACATGTAATATTTATTTGGTGTAATTTTTACGGATATGTATAATTGCATAAAGTTTACAAGAAAAAGAGAGTATACTTTGGTATTGTGTAATAAAGATATAGCCTACCTACGGAAATAGGTGGGCTATTTTATAATGGTGAGCTTGTTTATGTAATCTGGAATAGATTCACTGTATACTGTGAGGGTGCCAGTAGGGTATTAATCATAGCGCCAAACTTTGTTCATATTTCTTTACATCTTCCATAGTTTTAAATATTAACACATCAAAAACTCCTTTTTCATTCCCACATACGACAACAAAACCATCTGTTGCTTCCAGAACTCTACCAACGCCATCATCTGTAAGCGTAATGCTGGTGAGATGTTTTACGTTCAGTTTTTCTTCTTTTCGAATATAAGTAGTTATGGGTGTCCCTACAGGAAATGCGCTTGTGATATCTTCTGTTGTATATGTGCCATCTATTGATTGAGTTTGAGCTGCGATGGAATCAGTTTGAGTGGCACATCCTGTTGACCATATTAAAACAATTCCAGTAATAATACTTACACAAGCTTTTTTTACCATTCACAAAATCCTCCTATAACTGTTCGTATTGTTAACCCATTTAGGATAACAAATTATATATACGAAGTTTGTTGGTTTATGTGAGTCGTAAATCAACAAAGATACAAGTATTTTGGCAGAATGTGTTTCAAACAAAAGAAAAGACACCCTAAGGTGCCTTCCTCCGACTTGATAACCACTTTAATTTTAATAATATGTATAGGACGCGAATCCATATATTATTTTACCACATTAAGTAATATTGGTCATTGAGAAATACGATTCAAATCTATATTTTAGAGAGTTATCCTCGTTAAATACTTGGTGGTGCATCGATTGAAACGTTGATATCAGTAGGACTTCCGAAAATGGAGATTCTTACCCCGTCAACAACCATGTTCTCACTATCTTTATTAGATTCTTTTCCTTCAACTATTTTGTTTAGCTTATCTGACCATTTTAATCCTGTAGCTTTTATCATAGCTTTAATAGTGTTAAGATCTGGCGCTCCATTATATAGCATACTGTCAATTGTTTTACCATCTCTTCGTAGCTTCACACTAACCCACTTAGTTTCTGTTGTTGTACCATAGTCTTCTTCTTTTGTGTAATAAAATCGATGAGTTTTAGTGCTTTCTTCAAGTTCAAGATTAAAAGGTAGTATTTGAATACCTTGACCAGCTAACTCATCTTTAATTTTATTGTAGTTTTTTAGGTATTGATCTGTAGTCATATCTTGAAAGGCTAATTTTTCTTTAGATTTTGTCTCTTCTTTTTTAAAATTAGGCTCAGATGACTTTGTTTCAGTAGCAGTCTTTTCATTTGAACTACAAGCGGCCATCCCCATAAGTAATGCACTGCATGTTAATGCTGTAAGTAATTTGCGTTTCATTGTGTTACCCCCAGTATGTATTAGTTATATAGGGGTACGGAAACGATTCAGGGAATGAGGGGTCACTCTAGGATTAAATTACAATTTCAAAATTTAAACAAAATTCGAAAGTAAACTTTTTTAATGTTCATTTAGTGAAAACGAGTTTTACAAAAGTACGAAAATAGCAAACTAATAAAAACAAGTTGTTATATTGCAATCAATTCAAAAGGAACATGTAGTAATTTCTACATGTTCTTTTTTTAATAAAACTGAAAGTAAACTTTTGAACTTTGAAACATTTACAACTAAATTTTTAATATATTTCTCAATATAAATATACTTGTTAAGTATGGTATTAATATTCAAAATTAACAAAAATTAAATTATAATAAAAATATGATGCTTATCACTTATGTTTACTCCTTGTGTTAAAGATAAGATCGAATTCTCCGATCTTATCTTTTTTGTTTGTAGAAATTCAATGCAAAAAAATAGAATCCTTATACTAAGGATTCTGCAACAGGAAAGAACAAATATATAACAATAAAAAGAATTACTTATATTATAATTTAAAAATACAACAAACACATTGAGAAAATTTTAAATAAATTGAATATTATGGTATGTTTTATTATAATTAATTAGGAGTTGGAGTAGTAATCTGTCATTAGTACCCTTATCTAAAAGAAGATTGAAATCAATCAATCTTCTTTTTTATTGTATTTAAACAGGCTATTATTTGGAGAATTAAGGATCTGCCCACGTATTGGAACCCCACTGAATCGGTTTCATACTCCTAGAAGGGGTACCGTCAGGAAAATGCGGATTTACAACGTTAAGGAAATTTCAATATTAAAAAGCCTAATTTCTCAGCATAAAAATGAAAAAATAGGCTTTTCATTGCTCCATTAAAGCGCCCTATTGTGGTATTAGTGCTCTTACAATGTAGTAATAATCGGTCCTTGCTTGGTAAGGATAATCGTATGTTCGTATTGAGCCACAAAGCTTTCATCGGTTAGGAAGGTCCATCCATCTTCGGATTGGAAAACTTCTTCTTCAAATGTAGAGATCATAGGCTCAAAGGCAATTACCATACCATCTTTTAAAATTTCGTCATCCCATGGGGCAAAGTAATTGAAAATATGTTTTGGTTCTTCATGAATCGAGCGCCCAACACCATGTCCAGTAAGATTTTTTATGACTGTTAGGCCATGCTGTTTCGCTACATTGTGTGCAGCTTTTCCGAGCGCGCTTTTTTTTGAACCTGGCTTTGCCTTCTTAAGTCCAGCATAGAATGCTTCTTTAGCTACGTCACATATTTTCTGTAAAGTTGGCTCTCCTTCCCCTACTACAAAGGAAATTCCGGTATCTGCGAAATACCCGTTTTTTGAACCTGAAACATCAATATTTACTAGGTCCCCTTCTTGAATGGTCCGTGTCCTCTTCGGAATCCCGTGCGCTACTTCTTTATTTATGCTAATGCACGTATATCCAGGAAAATTGTATTCTCCTTTTGGGGCAGATTGAGCTCCTGCTTTTTCAAACATCTCTCTCGCAATTTCATCGAGTTCTTTTGTGGTTATTCCAGGTTTCGTACTATGGACTAATTCATCTCGAATCGCCCCACAGATTCCACCAATTACTTTTAAGCCATTAAAATCCTCTTTATTCTTTACAACCATTGATATCCCCACTTTTTAAAGTATTTTATGATTAGTATTCCATGTAGTTTATAGCATAAACGGGTTTTCTTCAACAATCTGGCCCGTTTGTGAAACAAGAAGAAATCCTGCATATTAACACAGAATTTTTAATCGATCTTTATTTTAAATAATCAAACTTTGTTTTATATGATCAATCTTTTTTATTTAACTACAGAGGGAAAAGAAACAGAAGGACACAACTATACACTAAGAAAAGTCTAGAAGATACGGAATATTTAAAAATTAATCATCTCAAAAAGAACATGTAGTAAATTCTACATGTTCTTTTTTTCTTATTAACCGACCAAGATTATATTGTAAATGTTCATAGCATTGTATGTTGAAATTTCAATTGTAAGTTCTAATGTAAACTTTTTATCATTAGTTTACATTCAAAATATGAAAAATAAAGAGATTAGAACATCTAAAAAAACTAGATCTATGCTAGCTTTTTTTACATAGTTTTCTTTAGAAGAAATCACTATATCTAAAAACCTATAAAAATTCCCTCAAAAGATTTAAAGGGACTTTTATAACATTTCCCTTAACTTCATAGTTATAGCCTACAACCTATGCAATTCTATTTTTCGCTTTTATCTAAGTCGCGTAATAACAAGATGTGCTGAAACAGACTCTGTTCCTCCAGCCAGAGGAGTAATGGTTAGTGCTGTGGATTCGCTAGCAGGATTTCGTACAGTAAGTATTGAATTGATGACTGATGTTTGCACAAGAGCCATTCCTACTATCTGAGAAGTACCCGTTGCTCGACCAACTACCGTATAAGCTAATTCAACAGCTCCTGCTCCCGAATTAAGAGTTAAAACTAGTTGACCCGCTTCGGTCACACTCACCTGAAACAAGACCTGATAACTACCGATTGCAGACAAATTAAATGTATCAGCACCAGTACGTGCAATCCCCGCCCCACTAAAAGGTCCGTCTCTTGGAAAATCTACGTCTCCACCGACTGCAACTGTTGCAGCATTATCAGGGGGCATCAAAGCATAAAAATCCGCAAAATCTAATACTCCTCCTGTCGGGCCTGTTGCTCCCGTTTGACCTATGTCTCCTGTCGGACCTGTTGCTCCCGTTTGACCTATGTCTCCTGTCGGACCTGTTGCTCCCGTTTGACCTATGTCTCCTGTCGGACCTGTTGCTCCCGTTTGACCTATGTCTCCTGTCAGACCTGTTGCTCCCGTTTGACCTATGTCTCCTGTCGGACCTGTTGCTCCCGTTTGACCTATGTCTCCTGTCGGACCTGTTGCTCCCGTTGAACCTGTTACTCCCGTTGAACCTGTTGCTCCCGTTTGACCTATGTCTCCTGTCGGACCTATGTCTCCTGTCGGACCTGTTGCTCCCATTGGACCTATGTCTCCTGTCGGACCTGTTGCTCCCGTTGAACCTGTTACTCCCGTTGAACCGGTTGCTCCTGTCGGGCCTAACTGAGCCAAGGGCAAAATAATCTTTTGTATTAATTGTATTTGTGCCTGTCTTGTAGTGTTATCAATAACAAATAAATTAATAAGGGATAATAAATTATTTACTAATGTTTGTAATTCAGTTGTTAAAACAATAAAATTTAGTTGAGATATATTTAAAATAGTAATTAAGTTCTTAGTAATAGATATAAGATCTGCTTGTTGTTGTTGATTTAAAAATCCTGCTTGTGCAAATGCTAATAATTGATTTAGAATAACAACTAATTTCCCTATATTTTGCGGTGTGGGTACTGTAAGTACTGCTGGTATTGATACAATGAGCTCATTAAGAATATTGGTCCAATTAGTCAATGCTGTTAATGTCAAAGGAATTATATCTTGTCTTTGAATTGGAGGACAATTACAAAAGTTAGGTTGGCAACCCCTCCTGCAATTTACCATATTTATCACGTCCTTAAATTTATACTTACATATACAATATATTTAATGAATCAATAATTTCTTTTGAACCTATCAAACATCTATAAATTACAAAAAAGGCTCACTCCTTATCTATTTTTATATAGGAGTGAACCTTTTTTATTATTAAGTATTTAATGTAACACTTTCTATATCTTCACAACTTATGAAGATAAAACTAGAAGATGCCGGTGTTATTATACCTTCCTCCTCTAATATAACTATACAAAGTGTTGAAATGAATTGTTGTAATATAGCAGGTCCAATAATTTGACCGGATCTAGTTGTAATTGTAACCACAGTTCCCAATGACCACTAAGTAAATCATATTCAAATTGGATTTTCACGCCTGCCTTATTACTACTCCCACCTGAACCTTGATAGTCAGTGGCGAATTGATCAGGTAGTTGAAACACTGTTGCATCTAGAATACGGATACGATTGAAAGTAGAGATTATATGTGCAGAAAGTGAGTGATTTGAACAGAGTTTTTGTGTGAGAAGAGAAGTAAAGACTTCTCGAAGAAATGCGACAGCTGCTGGAATAAAGCGTTGATTCAGTCCTTCTGGACTCATGAGTGTAGCTGTATTTGCATAAAGCTGACTACGTAAGAGAATCACTTGCTACATGTTGACTAATCCAAATACATAAAGCGGCCAAATCTCGTGCACCAAACTTACTTTTACGTTTTACGAAACCCGTTTCCTGTGCGAGCTGTTGAAGGATACTTGGAGATAGATATCGCTGTAGTCTTCAGCGAATAAATGAAACTCAACTTGAATCGATAGAGTCATACAAAACGCCATCCTTTCTGTATTTTTCTACAAAAAGAATAGCGTTTTTTTGATTATATGGATACAAATTTATCTTAGATTGATAGCGATGTATGGTGACCTCTATTAGAATATTTAGGAAATTGTTATTTAAGCTTTTTTCGGAGGAAGTTACAATATATTTTTCTTTACGTATTGGTATATGGATAGTTTTAAATTATTTTTAGAAATTTATTTTATGTGTGGAATATAAAGTAGGAGCTGGTGTATAACAGTACAAATACAAAAAGCGTGAACAGTTTAGCATTTTCACGCTTTTTGTATGGAATAAATCATAAAAAATGTAGGGAAATGTCGAAAGGATTAAATTGATTTTAAAAATTGAAGGTGATACCATAAAGTTAAACAACGTTTAAAACGTTGTTTAATTGATAAATTCTAGAGGGAGAGATACGTTGAGGGAAAATGAAAAAATATCAACGAAAGAAAAGATTTTAAATACAACATTGGAGTTAATTAAAGACGAAGGTTTCGAAAGTGTAACAATAAGAAAAATTGCGGCATTGTCAGATACAAATATCGCGCTTGTAAATTACCATTTTGGTTCAAAAGAAAAGTTGATTAGTGAGACGATTAAAGTCTTATTAATTAGCTTTCAAGGCACTTTTTCTATTTTAGATGATATTAAAGTGCCAGCGAAAGAAAGATTAAAAATATTTTTATTGGATTATGTACTAGTAATTCAGCAATACCCTGAGTTAGTTAGGAAAATTATTGCAATGGGAACTACGGTATTTACATCTCAATACGAATATGGAGATTTTTTGAAGAGGCTCGGTTTTAGTAAAGTGAAGAATATTTTGAGTGAAATAACAAAGGAAACGGATCAGGAAATTTTAATGATGATGACAGTGCAAATATTCGGATCCATTTTTCTTCCAGCATTAATGATGCCAATTCTTGAATCAGGGGCAGATATAAGAGTACTGCCTGTAGAAAAACAGATTGATTTCCTATTTGAACGCTATTTTTATAAAAATTGAGACAGTGGGTGATAGAGATGGTTAGTTTCTTTAGAAAGCATTGGTGTGATATAGGGTTAGTTGTGGCTATTGTTGTCGCTGTTTGTTTAGTCGTGAATTTGGGAGAAATTAGTGAAATAAAAGTACTGTTAGCGTTAAGTTTTGTGGCCATTATAGTGCATCAATTTGAAGAGTATCGTTGGCCAGGTTATTTTGCCGGTCTGTTTAATGTAGTTATATTTAAAAGTGATATACCAGATCGCTATCCATTAAATACGCAATCTGCTATGGTAATAAATATTTTGATTGCGTATGTTTTTTATTTACTTCCGGTTTTCTTTCCAAATATAATATGGCTTGGGTTGGCACCTATTTTAATGGGATTTTTTCAATTCATATGGCATGGTATTTTTGCGAATATAAAAGCTAAAACAATATACAACCCAGGATTAGGTGCGGTTATATTACTACATGTTCCGATTGGTTATGCATATATGAGATATGTTCTTTTACACAATCTAGCTACAAATTTGGATTGGATATTAGGGCTAATCTATTTTCTAGTAGCTACCTATTTTTTAATTATAAAAGGAAATATGTTACTGAAAAGTAAGGAGACAAATCATTACTTTTCTAAAAAGCAATTAGGTCCGTACAATGATGCATTAAAGTGATTCAGAAGGAATTTTGGATGCTGAAGAGAGTACAAGTGAATTACAAAAGAAAGGTGCGTAGGCGCCTTTCTTTTTTTTGAAGGAGATTTTTGTATTTTTGGGTAGCACCACATCGCTATCAACTTAAGAAAAGTAAACATCCCCAAAACGAAAAAAACAGCCGACTTCTCAAAGTAATTAACTGTAGAAGAAGAAAATTTTCATTTTGGGGGTACTTCAAAATTTTAGCTTGATGGGCATGGGGTCACCATATCAAAAAAAGAAAATTGTACGTTTAGACACAATTTTAAATAATCCTCTGTACGTTAAGTGGTGGCAACCGAGATATGATAAAATGGTTAATCAAAAAAGTAAAGGATTGCAATATGGGAAGTTTGCCGTTAAAGGAGAGTGTATACGATGAATAGCGTCAATGTAAAATTGAATCCTCAACTGATGAGAAAATGATAGTTTTGATCTTCAGTTCATGCCTCTTTCCACTTTTTAATTTCGTATTAAATAATTTGATAATAACTCCATAAACTAAACTTACTTTTATCTCATAGGAGTGTATTATTCGTGAAAAAAACTAAGATAGTCCTCATTCTTTTAATTATTTTTTTTTGTTCCATACAAATGCCCATATCTGCTTTTACAGATAGTCGTAAGGCGTATGAGAAAACAGGGAAGGTAATTTGGGAAGTAAATACAAAGGAAAAAATAGTTGCAATAACATTTGATGATGGACCTCATCCTGTTTTTACCCCTCAAATACTTGATATTTTAGCTAAATACAATGCGAAAGCAACCTTTTTCGTAGCAGGTAATAAAGTTAAGAGATTTCCTGCGATTTTAAAAAGGCAAGTAAAAGAAGGACACGAAATTGCTAATCATACTTATAATCATATTTATGATAAAAATATTACCGCCGCTAAATTAACTACTGAGTTAGATCAAACGGATGAAATTATCAAGCAAATTACTGGCTATAAACCAAATCTCTATCGTCCAGTCGGAGGCCTTCACAATGATTTAATTATTAATACAGCTATAAAAAATGGGAAGCTTATTATTCTATGGTCAAGGCATCAGGATCCTCAAGATTGGAGAAATCCAGCAGCTAGAAAAATTTCTAGGCATATAACAAAAGGTGTTAAACCTGGTAATATTATTCTACTTCATGATTGGAATGGTAGCGAATTTTCTCAAACATCTCAGACAGTTAAAGCATTAGAAAGTATTATGAGCTATTTATACAGAAACGATTACGAATGTGTAACAGTATCTGAAATGCTCTATCGTTCCCAAAAAATAATCCCCTCCCCTTTCGATCCTTTTTATCAGTGAATCTAGGCTGATTTACTATCTGTTTTTTTAAAGTCTATCTTACTTACGGAAATTTATGAGAGTTATCTAGAGGATAATATTTTTTAGTAACTCTATATACTAAAGATCATAATGTAAAAAGGGGCTTGCTCTTATAGATAAAAACTGAATGAAGAATTTAAAAGTAATTTATCCCTTAATAAATTACAATTTTTAAAAAGGAGAGACGACGTGTCTCTCCTTTTTTATTCATGTGTTATCTAAGGTTAACGATTAACTCCACCGCCAAGTTGTTGTTCAGCCATGGCTACTAGACGTTTTGTCATTTCACCACCAACAGATCCGTTTGCACGAGCTGTTGCGTCTGCACCAAGTTGCACTCCAAATTCTTGAGCGATTTCATATTTCATTTGATCAAGAGCTTGTTCAGCACCATGTACTAATAATTGGTTTCTGCTTCCACTGTTATTGTTGGACATGTTATGTCACCTCCTTCACTTTTTAATATGTTAAAAAGCAATGCAAAATAAATAATCCTTTTTTTGGTATCCATTTTTTAACTTTTCGTAGTATAAATCATACTTATATTTCACAAAATAGTATTGTGTAGGAGAATGAAATAAAAAGCGTTTGCCATATGAGTATCATGTAATAAACAGACCTCCAGAACATAATGAAACAGGCTGTGCTTTATAAAGGCACAGCCCGTTTTTATTAAGGCTTTTTCTCTTACATATCCATTAAAGAATTGGAGGAATACAGATGAAACATATTGTTTCCTTATTAATTAAATATACCGCTATTAGCGCTGTATTATTGATGATACTAGGCATTTTCAGGGTATTTCGATTCCAAGAATATTGTTTATTTCATTAATAATTACTGGAGCGGCCTATTTAATAGGAGATTTATTTATTTTACCTAAGTATGGAAACATGGTGGCTACCATTGCTGATTTGGGCTTGTGCTTTGTAGGTATTTGGGCATTAACGTATCTTTTAGCAGATATAGACTTGACCCGTAATATTGGAGCATTTGCTTTTTTTGCAGCTTTGCTTATTAGTGTGGCAGAAATATTCTTTCATATCTATATGGAGAAAGTTGTTTTACATAAGGATGAAGATTCACGATAATCCACTAATATTGGTCATGATAAATATGCTATGGAGATCTCTGACGAGTATGTAGATTATTCTAGAATAAAAAGGGAACATCTATCTAGAAAAGTAGAAGATAGAACTGATAAATTGAAATAAAAAAGTGGCTCTCGACCACTTTTTTATTTTTATCGTTAAGCTTGTTCAGAATTTCGAACATGTAATGGTGGAGGAACTATCCACCCCTTCTTCTTGCTTAAACGTAGTAATGTTACTCCTGCTTGTGCTTTCTTCATGTGAATTTGTCCAAAAAGCATGCCTACATCTTCTCGAAGGCATTTTCCCATAACTTGACTACAAGTTACTAATCCTGCTGCAAGACCTGCTGCAACGGCTGCTGCAATTTCAGCATCGTTGATACGTGCACCAGGAGGAATGTCTTCAATAGAAGCAACCGGTCTTTCTGGAGGTGCTGGTGGTAAAGCCACTCCATTTACCTTTAAAAGGGCTTTTAGCTCTTCTATTTCAGGAGTCATATCATTCTCAATTAAGTTTTGTAAAAACTTCTTTAAATCTTCATCACCTGTATGATTCATAAATACTTGATGTCCGGCAACAGCTCCTTGTGTGGAAAGAAGATAACTCCAAATATCAAATACCTCTCCATAATGTAAAGGTTCATTTTGAGGATTTCCACTTAATACACCCATTTTAAAAAGCCTCCCTTTCGAAAATATCATCATAAGTATATTTTTCAATATTGAAAAGAAATTTTTAAGTATGTTTTTTCCCACAAAATATTTTTTATCATGCATGGGAAACACCTTCCCAACAATGTACGTTTGTAGTCTAGTAAAGAAATTTGCAAATTAAATACTCAAAGATTATTAAGTAAGATTATCAATAATCTTTGAGTGAGAAATCGTTTACTATAAGGGTTTATCTTTTAATGAATGAACAAAAGAAATTGATTTTAATATCTGCTATATTTTACACTGATTCACTCAATTATTAATTGAACTTAGCGATTGATTCCACCACCAAGTTGTTGTTCAGCCATTGCAACTAAACGTTTTGTAATTTCGCCACCAACAGAACCGTTTGCACGAGCTGTTGTGTCTGCACCAAGTTGTACACCAAACTCTTGTGCAATCTCATACTTCATTTGATCAATTGCATTTTCAGCACCTTGAACTAATAATTCATTACGACTTCCGTTATTTGTGTTTGCCATATTGTATCACCTCCTATGTTTTTAATATGCTACGAATCATGGAAAAATAATTATTCCTTTTTATGGAAAGATACTTAATTATGTATAAATGATTATTTTCATCTCAAAATAGGGCTAGAAGATATAAGGAAGAAAAGGTACTATATAATACTTTCATAATAATGTTATGTATAATTCCTAACTCTCTTTTGGCCTCTTTTTGATCACTAAAAAGAAGAATTTTCAAATGCACACTGTATGGAAAGGCTCCCTTTCACTTGGATTATTAAACATTGGCATTAGTCTATATAGTGCTGTAGGGGTATCGCCCCATCACAATCAAGCTAAGAAAAGCAAATACCCCCAAACGAGAAAATTGGCATCTTCAAGTGAAAATGTACAATTGTTTGTTTTGGGGGTGCTATAAAATTCTTAACTTGATGGGCACACGGCTGAACCCCATATATATTTATCTAACTATGATAAGACCTCTGCAAAAAATCTGAAGATTACTGCGTTTTATTGATTATACTGGGGCTCATCTTCTTGAACCTCTTGAACACGTGGTTCTAAAGAATCAATAATTGTCTGAGCTTGCTGAGCTGCATTTTGATACAGTTGTTTTGCTTGCTGATTGTCAGTATCAAGAACAAATCCTTCTAAACATGCTTGAGCACTTTTTAATCCAGAAATAGTTTGTTTAAGCTTAGTAATTACTGTCATAATTAAATTCCTCCTTATAATTATAAATGCACTATTTAGAATAGCTATTTTCCACTAAAAACATGCTTCCTAAATTTTGGTTATCTTTATAGAAGGGATAGTGCCGCACAGCCATCAATTTAAGAATTTTATAAAGCCCCAAAACAAAAAAATGTATATTTTTTTGTTTTGGGGTATTTGTTTTTCTTAGCTTGATTGTGATGTGGTAGTAACCCTTAAAAGAGGGTTACACTTTGGCATCTCTAATCCAGATGATTGTGCTAATTTTAATAAATAGTAGCATTCTTCTCTTGCCATATGGTCTGCCATCCTCGCAGATAATGAACTTAATATTTGCTCAGATAATTCTAATTCTTCTATTTCATGAAGAAAATGAGAAAATAAATTAAGTTCTAATGAAACATCTTGCGTAAATTTCTTCAAAGCTGGAAAATGCTTAAGTTCTGTACGTAAATACCCCGTCATTTCAACTGCTTTTAAATAAAACTGTTCAAAATGTTTGGCGTACATTTCACTCTTTTCTTTTAATCGTTTCTCTACAAGGTCTAACTCACCTGAAATCGAACCAGCATGACCAGCGGCATCCGTTAACCAAACAAGATGGTAATGTAGTTCATGAAAAATAGGTGGTACTTCTCCTTTTATTAAATACTTTAATACTGTTAAATACTCCTCTACTTCATTTACCATATGATTAATAAAAGTTGGAGTAAAGTGGATAACTATTTTCCCCTCCAATTGCTTTTGTATAATACTCAACTTAAATTGCCTAATCTCTTCTGCCAATTGTTTAACATCTTTCGCAAATTCAATTAAACTAACCGTATTAATGCGACTTAAATATTCATCAAATTTCTCTACAAAATATATAGCTCTTTGAATATCTGCAGTTTCTTTTGGAGCTAATGCATCTAAAAGGAACTGTGCATGATCCCCAAGAACTCTAAGCCAAAATTTATGCTCAAACAATGCACTTTCTTCATAAGTTTGATTCATCCTGCGTTTCCTCCTTACTACTTGTCCTTCATACTAATTAATACTAATGAAAGATGTAAAATATGAATTTGAGCTAGTTTTTATTTATTCACGATGAAAAATAACTTAATTGCTCTATTAGTTCTGATATGGTGACCCCTCTTAGGCTTTTTTTGTTTTTTTTGGTAAGAATAAAATTGGAGGTGTCTTTTAGATGAGTAAAGACTGGATTAAAGTATTTATTGCTGCTTTCTTTGAAATTTTTTGGGTTATTGGTTTAAAACATGCTGATGACTTTTGGACTTGGACGGGGACTATCATTGCTATATTTTTCAGCTTTTATTTAATGATCATGGCAGGAAGAAAACTTCCCGTGGGAACTGTTTATGCTGTTTTTGTTGGGTTAGGTACAGCTGGAACTGTCTTTTCTGAATTCCTGTTCTTTGGTGAACCATTTAAAGTGGAAAAAGTACTCTTGATTTTATTTTTATTAGCTGGAGTAATTGGCTTGAAATTAGTTACAGATGACAAAGTTCAGAAAGGTGATGAATCCTAATGGCATGGATTTCTTTAATCTTAGCAGGTCTGTTTGAAATGTTTGGTGTTGCTATGATAAATAAATTGCATAAAGATCGAAATTGGCAATCATTAGTTTTGTTAATTCTCGGATTTGGATTAAGTTTTATATTTCTTGCTTATGCAATGGAAACACTACCTATGGGAACAGCTTATGCAATTTGGACTGGAATTGGTGCGTCTGGAGGTGCAATTTTAGGCATGGTTTTTTATGGCGAATCAAAAGACTGGAGAAGACTTATCTTTATAGGTATGGTTTTAGGTGCTGCAATAGGTCTAAAACTCGTTTCATAAATATTTTTTTAGATTGTACTATGAAGAAGATAATTTGTTTATATTAAGCAAATTATCTTCTTCATTTTTTTATTGTTATTCAAAAAAATGGCCCAATTGTTGAATAGAATGACTTGCATTTTTTTAACAACTTTATAAATCTAATAAAATCGTTTTTTGAATGTATACTTTTGTTGGTGTTTTCTTAGAAATATGAAGAAATAGAAGAGACTCAGTGTTTGCGATGAAATGAAAGTAAACTTTTGGCTAAAAGTTTACATTCGTTTTTCGAGTCATTTATAACTGATTTTGTAATAAATTTCTCAATATACATATACTTATCAATTATGGTTTTAATATCCAAAATAAATAAAAATTGAAGTATAATAAAAATATGATGGTTATCCCTATTGTTTACTCCTTGTGCTAAAGATGAGATCGTGTTCGCCGATCTTATCTTTTTTCTTTGTAGATTTTTTGATACAAAAAAAGAATCCTTTAAACAAAAAGGATTCTTCAACTAGTAGTTATAATAAATTGATATTAATTAACAGTTTTTGATTCATCTAAAGTAACTGGTAAAGGTGGAGTATCTAATGGATAGTAACTTTCTCTTTCATCGTTTTTATTAATGACTACCCATGGTGAATCACCTATAACTGTTCCATCTGCCCTTGCTAAATAATACTCGTTGACAAGTGCAAATTTTGTCCAAGAAACTTCATAGCCATTTGGATTTTCAATAGTTTCAGAGTTTTCTTGTGTTGTCATTAATGTATCTGTAGTACTTGTACTTACCTGTAATTCATTCGTTACAGTTTTAGATATACTACTCGAAATATGATTAAAAGAAAAACCAGCATCTACCGTGACTGAAATGTTAGTTGTATCCGTCATAGAAGTCTGGTCTGTAGTGGTCATTCCATATGTAGTATCTGAAGTATATGAAGTATTAGGTGCGAATGTGTGGGAATCTATGTTTTTCCAATACTGTTTTTTATAAAGTATATAATACGGTGTATTCTTTACCTTATCTGACACACTCCATGTATCATTTATCATAATACATGGTATTAATGTCGATGATGTAATAACCGGTGTAGTGTCAGATAAGTTGTCATTTGAATTTTCATATTGAGGAACTTCCGGTAAAGATTCTATTTGTACAGATGGTAAAGTAAATTCAGCGCCTTCTACCTCATTAACCTGCCATTGTTGAGATGAATGTCCGTTATCGTGATATTGTGTAAGTTCTGCATTATCATCTAAGGAGGTAGATGATACACTCTGTACTTTACCACTATTTGAATTTATTATTGAAAAAACATTATTATCAATAACATTAAAATGCCATTGTTGAGATGTATTTCCATTCCAATGATATTGTGTAAGTTCTGCATTATCATCTAAGGAGTTAGATGCTACACTTTGAACTCTACCACTATTTCTATTAATTAGCACATGGTCATTATTATCTAAAAGATACAATATAAAATGTTGAGATGTGTTTCCTGATTCGTGAAATTGTGTAAGTTCTGCATTATCATCTAAGGAATTAGATGCTACACTTTCTAACAGTCCGCTATTCTGATTTACAAGCTTATAAAACGTATTCTTTTTAAATGACATTTTTCATCACTCCTCTATTTTTGATCGTTCTAAATAATAATGCACTT
Source organism: Bacillus sp. TH25 (assembly GCF_016650935.1). Taxonomy (NCBI): domain Bacteria; kingdom Bacillati; phylum Bacillota; class Bacilli; order Caryophanales; family Bacillaceae; genus Bacillus; species Bacillus sp. TH25. The sequence goes on from NZ_JAEKEU010000009.1 coordinate 1,017,263, forward strand.
CTTCATAATTATATCTATAAAATTACTGAAAAAGTTAATTATATTTATTTATCAATAGTCAGGAAATGAGGAATAGGGTCAATATTTTTGGTCAAGTGAGTGTAAACTAATGGATAAAAGTTTACTTTCGATTTTTTGATCATATATAGTTAATTTTGTAATAAATTTCTCAATATAGATATATCTGTTATATATGGTTTTTTATATAGAAAATTAACAAAAAATATAATATTATAAAAATTAAGATAGTTTCTGTCATTTGTTTTTCCCTTACGCTAAAGATAAGATCATACTCTCCGATCTTATCTTTTTTATTTGTGGATTTGTAATACAAATAAAGAATCCTTATAGGGGGGACGGAAACGATTCAGGGAATGAGGGGTCACTCTGGAAGTTTATTCCTTTAATTGTTTCCGTACCCAGCCAACCTAAAAAGTAAAACTAAGTTCATGTTTTTTTATAATTAGTAAAATAGACAGTTAAATATTCATATAAAAAACCCGTTGTATCAGTACATAGACATGATACAACGGGTTTTTATAAGTTTAACATTTTCTTAGTTTTCTAAAACTCATTTTATCGTCTTCATATATATGACTTTCTAAAAATCCTAAAATAAAAACAGGACTAAAACGAATACCCAAATAATTTATTTCAGCCAATTTTTAAACATTCACAATTTTTGTTATCCCGATGCACTTTCTAATTGTCATTCTGTAAAATTTTGTTCGAAGTCACCATTCATAATTAAATTCTAATTATCCATTTGTACAATATTGATCATTACGTATCCCCCTTTAGAAATATTTAACAGCATATTTAAAATGCCATTTTATATAACTGGTAAGAAGCAAAATCTTGTCAAATACGTTGAGAAATATAATTGCTAAAATTATTAGTAGTAAACAAGAAAATATAACCATTATAAATAGAAGGCGAAAGCCTTGTTTTCGATGAATTTAAAGATGAGTAGATGTCACAGATAAATTACAAAGAATGCAATCAATAGATGAAAAGGAAACATATATTTTGGAGTGATTACAAAATAATGAAGCGTATTATCTACTTGTACAAACTAAAATTAGTTCAGAGACGCTTAGTGAAGATGGGCTCCACATTGCCTTATGGCGAAGTGCTTTTGAAAGTTATTTAAATAATAGAGATATGTAAATGATGAAAAAGTTATGATATTAAAGATAAATATTTTTAAATAGAAAAACAGGAAATCATTATGGATTCCTGTTTTTCTGCAAATGCGGGAAGTCTACCTGAAATCACCCTCTTATTTCAATAACTTTTATTTCAACACCGTTTTTATTGATTGCATATATTTGAAGTAGTTTACCCGAACGTAATGTACTTCCTCCGAAGCTAATCAACAGCCTACCATCTGCTTGTGGTGCAGGTTTTGGAATGGTATTTGTAGGACCGTCTTCTAATTTGTATTTATAGTGGGTAATTTTATTTAAAATATTTGAAGTTATTGTCTGAAAGTACAAACCATTTTTACTCCAAGAGCCAATATAATTCCAATCACTAAACTTATGAGCGACTTGTGTTTCTTTATAACCCTCATAAAGACCTTTAAGCGTAGCAACTGTACGGCCCTTTATCTTTAGCTCAAATGTATTAGTCTGCTCTTTTACCTCGTCTGCATGAATACCATAATTACTTACAGGACCACTCCAAGTTGTTGCACCTTTCTCTAGTTTCTGTTCTCCTTTCTTCGCTCCATTCATAAACATTACCAACGTTGATCCTTCAAATAAACCACTTGGAATTTTAATATTAAAATTTGTTTGATTACTATCAGTTTCAATTGTTACATTCACTTTTTCGGTCATTTCAAAATGCATTCTAGCTTTTAATTTTACATTAAATATAGAAGTTACTCCTTGTTTCTTCATCTCTGCTTCAGTTGCTTGATCTACAATCAAGCTAACATTATCTTTTGTAATTTCTCGATCATTAATACAGAGTTTTCCATTTTTTTCGATTGCGCTATAACTAAGTTTTAATGCTTCTTTGAATGTCATTTCTGGTACTGTTTGTTCAACAGGTGTAGTTCCACGTGCTGCAACATTACGTTTCGTAACAGGACCTCCTACTGTAGTAAACACAATTTCTGCTGTATTCGCTTTGATTTTAGATATAACATTTGTCCATTCTAGGCTACTTTCGTAATCTTGTCCTTGTGTATCAATCAATACTACATTTGATTCTATTCCATTGGTTTCTAATTTTAATATATCATTCTTTTGGAGACGACTTACATTACCCTGATCTAGCATTAAAGACTCACCAAAATGGGTTGGCTTATCAAATGCCAACGGTGGTTTTGATTTGTCTGGATAGGTGTTCCCTGGTAATACCTCTAATCCCTTATGAGTTTCTCCAATTAACGAACTAATTAAAGAAATTGCATCCCCGTTTGTAGTTTTCGGAAAATGTAAAGTGAATTGAGGCTTCACTTTAAATACAGGTGCTGTTCCTGTGTTCACATATCGTACATTTGGTAGGATTTTCCCTGCTTCAGCAGTGTTGATACCTAATACTTCGTTCCAATCTTTTGTTGTTGAATCGCTAACAGATTCATCTTTTGTGGTAGATGTTGTCGTAGAAGATTCATAACTTGCACTAACAGATCCCCCAAAATCTAAGAGACTAGCATTGGCTGTTACAGTAACTCCCCATGACTCAGTATTGGACACAGTATTAGATGTACCACGAGTTACTTGTTTACTGGATGATCCACCCTCTCCTGCTTGGAAATTGGTGTTAGGGATTAACAGGTATTTTTCCATGTTAATATGCACATCCGGATAAGCTGCTACTAAAGGATGATGTGCTTCTTTTGTAACCCGGGTATCCATTTGTAATCCCGTTACTTTTTCATAATCACTGTAAGGATCGTCACTTGTACTCCACTTCATAGGTGAAGATGTATATTTTACAAGACCTTGATGTATTTTATCATCCCATTTAACCAAATCTTTTACACCAAACTCTCCATCTACTACTGTATACCCTTCATATTCCCAACTATCTGGAATATTATCACCATCTGTGTCTTTTTCTTCTCTAATAAAATTATTTACAGCATATTTTAATTGGTGTAAGCTTCCTATTACGGTTGGTTGGTCTTTCTGTGCTAAACTTGGAGCATATAATACCTCATGAGGAACGACTTCTTTCTTTTCTTCTGTACCCCATAGGAGAGTGAATGCATCTTCTACATCTGGATTCACTTGATACTCCACTATAATTTTGTATAGCTTATCTTTTTGAAGTTTAATTTCTGTTTCTCTTCCTATGTTATCAACCACTATACAGTTATCTACTTGAATCATGACTTGATCATGCTTTCCTGTTGAAAAAGTATATACCCCATCTTCTTTGGGTTGAATGAAACCTTGCCAACGCACAGATTGAATTTTTTGACTGCTTTTCAAGCGAAGATCTCTTATTTCGTTTGAAGTGACCTGTTCATTAACACAACTATTACCTCGTATTAATAACAAATTCTTGAAATCTTTATCTCCATAGAAATTACCCATTAATCCATTTTGTTTTCTAACACTATTTTTATCCTCCGTCATAATAGCATCTGCTTGAACATAACTATCCACTGATCCTGCTTGAACTTTCTTCTCATTTGCCATTCCTTATATCCCCCTTTGTAAATATCAAATACAATCATTTTACTCATGACATCCATTATTTTTCATACTTTGGATAAGCTGTAATAACCTCCCCGGTTACCGGCTGACATTTCATGACTATCATGGAACCAGTAATAGGATCTCTGCCTTCCCATGTCTCTGTCCCATTCGATGAACCAACTTTTTTGGCAACATCATAACTTCTGCTTATTACATCAACCACTTGTTCTTGTGACCAATCTGTTGGAAACATGGTACTTTCTTTTTGTTTCCAATTATTATATTTCGTTTCTCTTAACCATATTTTTGCTTTGTATACACCATTTTTACCCGGAGGTGCATAATTATCATCTTGTTCAGTCAATGGTCGTACAGCACGTGTTTTGTCTGATTTATAATCAGGTTCTTTATCCGCTTCAACTTGCTCTAAATCAGATCCTGGTGTAATAGTATGCATACCTACAGGCTGTTCTTTTGTATATCCTGCCTTGGATATGCCACCTAAGAAAATATGAGCAACTGAACTCGTTGTGACATCCCTATCGTATAAGGATTGTGTACTCACTTGACCATTAATTTTTTTTAATTTGAATTTATTTTTGACTTTATCCAACAATCTTACTGGAATAACCGGATTCGCCTGTATCATGTCTTCTTCGATAAATTGTGTAACCTTATTTTTTTCATCTTTCATAGAACCTTCCTTTCTAATGATTCATAAAAGATACTATATACTCTCAAATATCGGATAGGCTGTAATAATCTCACCACTGATTGGAGAACGCTCTGTCACAATTAAAGATCTAGTAATTGGATCTCTTCCTTCCCATACTTCAATACCATTAGATGTTGCTATCTTTTTGCCTACGTCATAACTTCTACTAATCACATCAATAATTTTCTCTGCTGACCAATCTTTCGGAAACATAGTACTCACTTTTTCTTTCCATTGATTCCATCTTGTTTCGCGTAACCATACTATGGTTTTATATACGCCATTTTTGCCTTGGTAAGCATTGTTGTCCCCTCTAGCCGCAAGACAATATTCTCCATAATTTTCATCATTTGCCGCACAATATGCTCGAGTCTTATCAGAGTTAAAGTCAGGTGCGTGGTTAGGCGCCACTTGTTCTAAATCAGATTCTGGTGTAATTGTGTACATCCCCACTGGATCTCCCTTTGTATTTCCAGATTTTGATATTCCACCGAGAAAGATATTCGCTATTGAGCTTGTTGTAGCATCCCTATCGTATAGGGATTGTGTGGTAACTTGACCATTATATTTCTTTAATTTAAATTTATTTTTGACTTTATCCAATAATCTTGGAGGGATTATTGGTTTGTTTTTTGGCACTTTTGACATTATAGTTCTCCTTTGTTCCTATAAATCATTGGTATAAAATGATGCCATATATGCTGTTCCCCTCCACTAATATTATTTATAAAACACTTATAATTTGTATTTTACCGTTTTTATCCATTCCGGTTATTGAGAAAGAATGTTTACAGTATTTAGGTATCTCTTTGTGAGGAATTACACCGAAAAAAGATAAGAGGATCATCAAAATTCAACCTGAGCAATTCTAATAAAGTAAAACCTATAGTGATTATTTATAAAACCTTATTTGAATACATATATTGTGATAGGTTCAATACTTCTTTTTCTTGAGTGTTTTGAATGTATATTTTTCTTGCTACTTTCAAGAGGATTTGGAGAATTGAGATACTAATAATGTTTTAGGGGATTTGAAAGAGTAACAAAAAGAACTTGTAGAAATTACTACAAGTTCTTTTTGACATAATGGTAATAATACAATTAGTTTTTATTAGTTTGCTATTTTCATACTTTTGTAAAACTCGTTTTCACTATATGGTGCCCCTAACAGCTTGTTTACATTTGTACATATTAACAGATTGGTATTGCATAGATCGTAAAATTTGCCTAGGTAGAGCTAAATACGTTATGGTATTACTTAATGATTGTAGAGATGGCTTGTTTGTATACCAGTTGTTGTTTACCATGAACCATCATTAAGACGGTAAATTTATCTGTTGCAAGGATCTGCCCACGTATTGGAACGCCATTCTGTAAAAATACAGTAACTTCCCCTTTTTTCTCTTTCAATTGTTCATACATATCTTCTTGTAAGTTATACATGAAATACGCCCCCTATTTGTATCTACTTTTCTTTTAATACTTCCAGCCGTTCATTGTTGTCTATTTGTCTTTCCCATTCACCTTCTATTTTTCTAAACCATTTTCCTATTTTACTTACATAGTATTTTTTCACTTCACCATACGGAATCCAAATTTCACGTTCCTGTATTTGATTCATCACTTCATGAAGAATCTCATCATGCTCGTATTTTTTAGGCTTTCGATGATGCGTTCTTACAAATTGTATGTATTCCCTACGTAACCAATTAGAAATATGATCTTTTTGTTTTTGCCGGAGATGTGACCACTTTTTATTTGTCTGAAGGAGTTTTCCATTTACTTTTATATGGTTTTTCAACAACACTCATCCCCTTTTACCATCTAAATGCATATATACAACTATCGTATCACATTTAAATTGAAATACGGCTCTAGGTACATATTTCGCAAGAAATCTATCCAAAATAAAAATAATATCTCCATTTCACACAAAATAGTATCCAAAACAGACAAGACCGAATCCATTAAGGGGGTTCGACCGAGATACGTGTAAAAATAGGTCATAGGCTTACTTTTATTTCCAGGTGGAATTTATGGAGCTTATAAATATAGTTTCGTCTATTTTTATTAAGTAATTTGTCTATTAGGGGTCCCTCCAACATAACGCGAATCTTGTACGCTAAAGAATTATTCAGTGTCTTTTTTTAACATATCGATTAATAAAATAAATTATACAAATAATTTGTTATACCTCCATGTACCCTAGCTGATATAATGTATAAGGTAATTATTGTTTAATTAAAGGTACATATATTAGGAGGTACATAAGCCATGATAGAGTTAATTACGGCATTTTTCTTACTAATTCTCCATTCCATTGTTTATCTCTTTTCAAGTGGAGAAACTAAGCAAATAGCAAAAAAACATATAAAAGAAATTCTTAATAGTCCGGATGGAGTAATAATATTAATCGTTGCTGCGGCACTTTTAATCGGGGGGATATATTTATCTTTTTATGGTTTCAGTTTATGACTATAAACTAAAATTATATCCAAGTATACGAGACAATGGTTCACCTAGGAAGCATGCGTATTATGGTGGAGAATGGGACACAGATGGTCTTTTTGGAGAAGCCAAATATGTTTATAATAAAACTGATGAATCGGTTAATAAGTAGTATATAAAAGCCTAATATATTTCTATAACAGTAGGCCTTTGAGTTGATAGCGAAGTGATTTCTTAAAGCCTTAAATATTAAGGATTTTTTCATTATGGGATAGCACCAATCGCAAATTCTGTACGCTAAGGCTACAACCACTGATGTTACAAGGATTGTATAATAAGAACTGAAAACACCTCATCCCGATTGTATGATTAGGATGTATGATAATAAGTTCAAAAATAATAGAGAAAACCCCGATTTTAAGTCTGTTTGGAAATTAAAGTAAGCCTATGACTCAAAATTACATGTATCTCGGCTGTACCCCATTAAGCGGATTAATTAGGTACAAAAATTAAATGTAGACTATTGATTATGTAGTTTGTTTTCTTATTAAACATTACGGTACGTGAAATTTTATATCCCCTTGTTAAAAAAGCCCCCATAGATCGTACACCTATGAGAGCTACCTAAGGGTATTTAGACTTTCGACTCCATTCTATTGTAACAGGCTTTCACCATACATGAGAAACATAATAAACCAAAAACAGACAATCATAATAAGAAATTCTTTAAACCCTTGCTGAAAGGAAATACGACCTTCTCCCATTCTACACGCCCCTTTTCTCTACAACTCTTTATATGTTAAAATATAGAGGAAAGAAATCTGCTAATTTCTTTCCTCGACAGTCACTCAGACTTTTGCTCTTTGTTTGCTTTTGCAAATGAAGAGCTTTTATTTTGCATACTTATACTTACTTTCTAACATCGCATAGCGCAATAGCTTTAACTTTGTCTCTTTTTTCAATGCTTTCCACTCAGATACAACAATTTTCATTTTTCATTCCTCCAATAATTAAATTTGTTATTTATATAGCTTATAAGTTCCAGTTGTAAATCTTTCTAATTTGTTTATCGCTAAATCCTTCATGGACAGCGAAGATTTCTGGAAAATCAGAGAGACACAAATCAATAATTGTATTATCAGTTGTTCTTATATAGTAATATTGAACAGCCCCTTCATAATTCGAATATAAATAGTACTTTTGAATCTTATAATTTAATTCATTTTTCTCTAATACCTCATAAAGCTTATTTTTAGTTTCATCCATTACGTCAAAAATAGTTAACTGCTCCATCATTAACAGCTCCTCATTGCGTAAATTTACTAAACTAGCTCTAAGAACAAGGTTGTTTCATTATGTTCATTGGTATGCACATTGAACTGTTTTCCCGTAGCTTCTAATGCACTAAAAAGCATTCTTTTATATCCTAGATCCATAAAATCTACACTTATTTGACCATGATTCATAATAAATTGAAGATCAGCCATCATCTTTTTAACTTTCCGTTCCATGTAATAACCTCCTCAATAAAGTTATATAACTTATATAACTATTCTATTACTCATTTTTCTGGTTGTCAATATAAGTTATATAACTTATAATATTTTTTATAGAGGAGGTTGTTATATGGCTGTTAATAAAGACAAGTACACTCAAATTTTAGTTACTTTTACAAAAGAACAAGTAGAACAAATAGAAAATTATTGGCATGAAAATAAGCTGAAGAATCGAAACGAAGCAATTCGTCAGATCATAGACAAAGGGTTAAGTCGTAAATAATGGCTACCCTTTTTATTTTTCCTAAAAAACCTAAAAACACATATAAATCCCCTTTATCCCTTTACATGCGTTTTTATAACAAATATGACTTATTATATTAATAACCGCATCAAAACCCCATACAACTAAATCTGAAAGGTCATTTTTTAGTTGAACTGATTTTTTTCATGTATTCTTTAAACAAATGAAAAAAGAGCCGGATTTTCATCACAGCTCATGTATGAATTGGTTCTGTATGTGTACATGTGGGATATTGAGAACAGCCAAATTAACCTGGATATAAGAACAAATATAGTTACTTGTATAAAAAGCTAAATAGGTCATAGCTTGGAAAAATTCCAAACTATGACCTATTCTTATTGCTAACCCCTTTAATCAAGTTCTTTTTTGCTAATTATTTTAGTTATTTTTTCAGTTTTCTCTTAATCCACTTTCACTTCGAAATAGTTTTAATTCTTTTTCCCAGTCACCTTAATAATTTGATATCCATAAGGAGACTTTACTGGTTCACTTACTTCTCCTACTTTTAATTTATAAGCTGTATCTTCAATCTCTATTACAAATTTTCCTGGTTCAAGTAACCCAAGATCTCCACCTTTGTCTTTAGAGGCGATATCTTCTGAATACTGTTTTGCTAACGCAGCAAAATCTTCGTTGTTTTTAAGTTTTTTTTCTATTCCCTTTGCTGTTTTTTCATCTTTGACTAAAATATGACTCACTTTTAGTCCCATTTTATTCTCTTCTTTTAGATTTTTTTTCGCGATTTTTTCTTCAGTTTTTTGCTTTTCTGTAGTTGTAAGTATTCCATCTTTTATTACCACAGAATCTTCTTTAGACTCTTCGTTTTTTTGCTTTTCTGTAGTTGTAAGTGTCCCATCTTTTATTACCACAGAATCTTCTTTAGGCTCTTTATTTTTTTGCTTTTCTGTAGTTGTAAGTGTCCCATCTTTTATTACCACAGAATCTTCTTTAGGCTCTTTATTTTTTTGCTTTTCTGAAAGTTTAAGAGTTCCCTTACTTAATATCTGAGGATTATTTTCTTCTGCCTTTGCATTCACTAAAGAAAAAGTGGATACACCCAATACAGTAACTAAACCTAATACAGATAAACGGTACGACTTTTTATTAAATTTTTTGATCATCATAATTCTCCTTTTTAATGTGCGTTTATTTCTACTTAAATTTGCTAAACTCGGCATCTGATAATAATTTGAGTAGTGTTCTAATAGTGTAATAATGGTATGACCATATTCAATTTGTTCTTCCGGACCGATAAAGGTAAGAGCCAGCGCATCGCATGCCATTTCTTGATCTTCACGCATGGCGTAATACGCATACCAAAGGATGGGATTAAACCAATTCAAGATGAGTAAGCTGTGCATGAGCCAATTGATTCCTACATCTTTTCGTTTGAAGTGTGCTAACTCATGACTGAAAATATACCGTAACTGATTATCATCTAATTTTTGGATATGTTTCTCACATAGCAAAATCCTAGGTTTCCTAAATCCAAGAAGTGTTGGGCTTGAAATTTTACCAGCTAGAAATAAAGGAATATCTCGTTTAATAGACATTGTCTTTTTACAGTTTTCAAAAATGGTTAAAATTCTTTCATCCGTCACAATAGGTTGTTTTTTTATGTACGCATACACCCGATTATTTACAACCAACGTGATCATTCCGAGACAAAAGACACCTAACAGCCAAACATATAAACAAATCTGATACATTGATATATGATGAGTATCTTGGTTTTCACTTTGGTTACTACTCATTCCTTTTGTTGTCTCATTTGATGCTTTTAAACTAATTGTATTAATATCTGCTTTATTTAAATCCTCCTCCTGTACTTCCGCCTGATTAACAGTGTAAGGTGCATCATACTTAGGAGAAAGTAGCGAATAGATACTGTATGAACTATCTGGTGACCAGGGCAAGAGTAATCTTACAACTAAAATTAACCATAATGCATAGTGCCACCTTGGTGTTAATTTGTTTCTTAATACTACTTTTACACATAAGATAAGCCCGACAGCTATGCTAGCCATTATAGTTGTCTGGAGTAACCAATCAAAAATACGAGGGAGATAGACATTTAGTACTGAATATACCATAATTATTTTCCCTCTTTAGGATCTTTCTGCGTTTTATTGTCCAAAATACGTTTGAGTTCATCAATCTCGCCTGGGGACAATTTTTCTTCCTGTAAAAAGTTAACAAGTAACGGTTTTAATGCCGCACCATAAAATCGTTTGAGAAATGACTTTGTTTCTACTTGTAAGTATTCATTTTCAGATACCAACGGAGAATACGTATACATTTTCCCTGTCTCTTGATGAGAAGATAGGGCTTCTTTTTTTACGAGTCTGTTAAGTAATGTTCGAATCGTCTTAGGACTCCAGTCTGTTTGTCCTTCTAGCACTTGAATGACTTCATTTGCTGTTTGAGGTGATTTCGACCAAAGAACCTTCATTACTTCTAACTCGGCCTCTGATATCTTCGGTAGATTTTTCATAATTTTGTCTCCTCCTTCCTAAGATTACAAATGTAATCTACAACACAAGACTACACTTGTAATCTTGTGTTGTCAACTTCTTTTTGAATAAGTTTATTTCTCTGTCACAAATTGATATAGGCAAAAAGATTGTTATTCCTACTACTTCGGTCTTTGAAAGTGCGAAAGTTATCTTAATATCATACTACACATGTAATCTCCGAGCGTCAATCGTATTCAATTAAATGGAATTATTTACTACAATTGAACTGATTTTTGCGTAATCTGATAGATTCTCTATAAATAATCTACAAAAATAGAGTGAATAACACATCATTTTCAAGACAAAAATCCCAAATACGGGGTACAGCCGAGATACATGTAATTTTGAGTCATAGGCTTACTTTAATTTCCAAACAGACTTAAAATCGGGGTTTTCTCTATTATTTTTGAACTTATTATCATACATCCTAATCATACAATCGGGATGAGGTGTTTTCAGTAGCTAACTAATGGATGATTAGGGTTAACCCATAATAGGGGTCTCGCCACATCGCTATCAAGCTAACAAAACAAAATTCCCCCTAAAATGAAAAAATACGCTATTCTTTCTGTAGAATCATAGGAAAGGATGGCGTTTTTTTAATTTTATAGATACTTTGTGGTAACCTCAAGTAGGAGGATTTAGCACAGTCAAATAATAATATATTTTGTCTAGAAAGGAGAATGTATTTTGAAATACACATTAAGAAAAAAATTAAGGGTGTTTTTTATAGGATTATTAGTACTAGTAATAATCGTTTCTATTTTCGTTTATTATAAGTTTTTAACACCTTCAGCAGATATTCAACAATACAAGGCGTATTATGCTCCAAAAACAACACAAAAAGTATTGAATCAAGGCGAGGTAAAGGTCACATTTTTAGGAACATCATCTTTACTATTTGATGATGGAAATACACAATTAATGATTGATGGTTTTATTTCTAGGCCATCCTTACCAAAAATGTTGTTCAGCAATATAAAAACAGATGAAGATAATGTGGATAAAGTTTTTAATCAAATAGGGGCTGATAATAATAAACTTAAGGGATTATTTATTGCACATACACATTATGATCATGCGTTTGATTTAGCTTATATAGCTAAACGAACTGGAACACATGTATATGGTTCAGAATCAGCAATTAACATAGGTATTGGTGGTGATATAAATAAGAACCAGATGTCTGTATATGAAGTAAATAAGGCTATGAAGTTTGGTGATTTTACTGTTACTGTCCTTCCATCGAAACATTCCCCAACCTTTGATGAAGGAGAAAAAATAAAAAAGCCACTTAAACAACCAGCTAAAGCCCTAGATTATCATGAAGACTCTTCATATGATTACTTGATTACGTATAATAATAAAACTTTCCTTGTTAAACCAAGTGCTAACTATATAGAAGGGGTATTAGATGATATTCGAGCTGATGTCTTATTTTTAGGAATAGGGGTATTAGGAAAGCAGGAAAGTACTTTCCAAAATACGTATTACGAGCAAACTGTACGAAAAGTACAACCGAAGCTTGTTATTCCAATACATTGGGACGATTTCACCAAACCGTTGACAGATACTCTTGAAGCAATGCCTAAATATGCGGACAATACCAAAAATGGATTAGATTTTATAATTCAAAGGACAAAAGCAGATAAAATTGATTTTCAAATACTTCAAGGTTTTAGAAGTATTTACTTCTAAAAAAGGGATTCACCACACCTCTATCAAGTTAAGAAACATAAAAAACGATAATAATGAACTTCCGCGCTAAAAAATCCACAAAATTTTCGTTCTGGGGACACTTCAAAATATTAGCTTGATGGGCATGGGGTAGTACCACATATAGTGTGAAATGGAAAAGCCGATCCCTTTAAAGATTCGGCTTTTTTATTAGAGATATTTTATTTCACATCCAATATATTAGAAAATTGTAGTGTCATCTTATTATAAAAAGCATCAGTACATATGACAGCACTATGTTGCTGGTCAATACCAACAACAGTCATGTAGCTAGAGAGTAAATAACCATCCTCATAATATGTAATTAGTATTTCTTCTTCAGATAATAAGGAGCATAGCAACATGTTCTCGATCAATTCTTTTTCTTCATCTGTTAAGATCGGCCGAGTTACTTTGTTTTTCTCCTTAATGATTTCACGTATGCCGTCAAATTGTGCTGTTAATGCTGCGAACGGAGTGAATTTCACCATTCCTCTTCCTTTTGGCATATTAGCGTTGTTCATGATTTATGGCCCCCTATTAGTGTGTTTCGGTATCTAGCTGTAGCGCTATGCGTGTAGGAAATCCCTCGTAAAATACTGTTCTTCCCAAACTTAGTGCGTATTTCATCCATTACTTTTGTTAACTTCATTTCTTGTTCTCGTTTCGTGACATTATCAAAAAGAGAAATTTGTTCTTCCCCTTCTTGAATTAGGTTTGTTAAGGATATGTTTATGCTGCGAATGGGTTCGCCAGTATATTGTTGATGTAAGAAGTATGTACAGATATGATAAATATCCATCGTTAGATTTGTTGGGCGGTTTAAAGTATGTGTTTTTCTAATACCACCTGTATAACTCTTGCTATAACCGACAGAAAAATGAACGGTTTGAGCAAGTTTGTTTTGTCTTCTAAGCCGATAGCAAACTTCTTCAATATGTTCCAGTAGAATAATCGGAAATTCTTCTATTGTGTAGTCACGCATTAGAATTTGGCTTTTCCCAATAGAAGTTGTGGCAGGAACATATTTTTCTGAAATGCGACTAAAGTCAATTCCATGGCTATGTAAGTGTAATTCTTCTCCAATCTTGCCGAAGCTCTGTTTTAAGTATTTAAGGGGATAATTGGCTAAATCTCCAATAGAGTGTATTCCCTTTCGATTTAACTTTTCTTCTGTTTTATAGGATATGCCCCAAAATTTATTAAGCGGTCGTATGCTCCATAGTTTTGCAGGTACATCCTCGTACTTCCAAAATGCAATCCCGTCTTTGTTCTTCTTAGCATCAATGTCTAAAGCAATCTTACTCATGAGTGGGTTAGGAGCAATTCCGATGGTACATTCAACTCGTGTATGATTGTATATTTCTCGTTTAAATTTCATAGCGAATTCGTATGGATCTGGGGCGAATAAATGGATGCTATCCGTAATGTCCATAAAAAATTCATCTATGCTGTATTGGTGAAAATCCTCAATAGGAACGTATTGCAAAGCTAATTTTGTTATGTAATTGGAGCATTTTATATAAGTGCTCATAATTGGATTTACCACAAGAATGTCTTTTCTACGAGGAATCTCGTATAATCTTGCCATCTTCTTTACACCCAATGCTTTTAATGGAGGGGTTGCAGCTAGCACGATTGAACCATTTCTATTCACATCACCTACTACAGCCAATTTTGTATGCATTGGGTCTAATCCCATTTTGATGCAGCTTACTGAAGCGTAAAAACTTCGTAAATCAACACATAAGATGATCCTATTCGGTAGGATTGAATAGTCATACACTGTGATTCCTCCCTAAAATATAAGAACATTTGTTCTTATTATATTCCTACTCAACCCAAATATTCAACCTATTTTACGAAAATACGTTCGTTTTTTGCTAGATTTTAATTTAAAATAGTTATATATCATATTTCTCAAAAATTTTTATAGAGAAATATGGTAAAATGAATGTGATTTGAAAGATTGCTGATATATTTGTAATTGTAAGAAGAAGTGGATGTTATTAGAATTAAGATGGTTCAAGTTGGAGAAAAGACACTCAAAGGTGGTCTTATCCCCGTCAAGTAGACAGCTTTAAAAAAAGACTAAGCAGCCATTGAGATTCGATATTCAATCGGAGCTCGATGATTGAGTCGTTTTTGGAATCGTTTGTAGTTATAATGATAGATGTATGTTTCAATTGCTTGAATCAATTCTTCTTTTGTTTGATAATAATTGAGATAAAACATTTCAGATTTAAAATGAGAAAAGAATGATTCAATACAAGCATTGTCATGGCAGTTTCCTTTGCGAGAGTGGCTGCCGATGGCACCTAGCTGTTGAAGCGTACGATGATAAGCATGAGATGTGTATTGGAATCCTTGATCCGAGTGGATGATGGTTCCATACACATCTCTTTTTTTTGTTGCTAAATCAAGTGTATCGAGAACAAGTTGTAGATCATTGCGATGTGAGAGTTTCCAGGCAACAATTTCATTATTGTAAATGTCTTGGACGACCGATAAATAGAGAAAATTATCTTTGAATGGCAAGTAAGTGATGTCTGTAACAAATACCTCATTTTGTTTGCGATTTTGGAATTGGCGTTCTACTACATTTGGGAAAATCTTTGAGGATTTCCCTTTAAAAAAGCGACGCTTTTTACGGATGATCGATTGAATTTGAAGCTCTTGCATAAGTCTACATACTTTTTTGTGATTCACTAAAAAGCCCTCTTCTTGTAAGGCAATTGTCATACGAGGATAGCCATATTCCTTGTGTTTTATGTGAATCGCTTGAATTTGTTCACGCAGTGTATCATCCTTTGAAAAACGTAATTTTCTTTGCGTACGTGTTGAACGCCATTTATAGTAGCTAGAACGATTTAACTGAGCAATGACGACAAGCCAGATTACTTTGTATCGAGAACGTAGTTCTTCAATAATCTCGTACTTCGTCGTTTGAGCAAGGACACCTCCTACAGATTTGGATACTGCTTTTTTAAGTACGCCACCTGTGCCTTGTAGTATTCCAACTCTTCTTCCATACTATCGAATTTCGTACGAGGACGACCTTTCAAGGGATTTTTGAGGCCCTTATTACCACTACTTTTTCCCCGTGAGTCTGAAATACCGCCTGTTTCTTGATATTTCCTAACCCACTCTATTAATTGTGTTCTACTTTTAAGTCCATATTTCTTCGCTATAGCTGATTGACTACCCTCACCGTTTAAAAAACTTTCTACAGCTTGTATCTTTAATTCATTTGAATAAGTTTGAAATGTAGACCCTTTTTTAGCCATAATAAAATCCCCTCCAAGTAGAAGTGTAACATCCATGTTTGTTCATGGTCTTTTTACACTGTCTACCTTAAGGGGATAATATCAAAGGAGAGTGTCTTTTCTTTGTGACATCAATACTTGTTTTTTGTATTAAGGTCGATATGGTAAAATGCTAACTATATAAACTCTTTTGAACGAATATATGAAGGGGTGCTTGGCTTTGAAAATGACAAAAGGAGACGCTATATTGCGTTTGTTGACGGAAATTAAATTAGAGCTGAAAGAAACAAAAGAAGCAATAGAAAAAGTAGAAGAGCGATTGGATAAGATAGAGAAACAAACCCTTCCTCAAAAAACGTCTAATTCTACTCCAAAAGCAGGAACAGAAAAAGATTGGAAATATCCTTCTAAAATGAAATGAGTTTGGAAGGATATTATTAAATTTAGAATATGCAGCAACAAACATATAGGGGTACGGAAACGATTCAGGGAATGAGGGGCCACTCTGGAACTTTATTCCTCTAATTGTTTCCGTACTCAGCCGACCTAAAAAGTAAAACTAAGTTCATGTTTTTTAATAATTAGTAAAATAGACAGTTATATATTCATATAAAAAACCCGTTGTATCAGTACATACACATGATACAACGGGTTTTTATGGATTTAACATTTTCTTAGTTTTGTAAAACTCATTTTATCGTCTTCATATGTAATACTTTCTAAAAACCCTAAAATAAAAAGAAGAACCCATTTTGGATTCTTCTTTTTGTGAAATTATAGGAGAAAATAAACTTCACTAGTAATCAATCAGATTCTATTGTAGTCGGTTCGAAAACAGTATTATCTTCTTGGTCTCCTATACTCTTTGTCCAAGATAGAGATTTAGTTGGTGGATAAGAAATAGATCTTGTGACTTTTTTATCAACAGCCTCCCATGAACCTGCTGTAGTACCGTCCTTACGCATTAAAATAAACTCAGTTGCAAGTGCATATTTAGCCCATGATAATTTAAAGCTATTTTGATTTGTATAACCTTGTTTATCTGTATACTGAGACATTACTGTATCCGTTGTACTTCTACTTATTTCTATTGATCTAGAAATGCTTACTCCTAAGCCTAGTGTTAGGGCTTTATATGCAAATCCAAAATCAGCTTGCAAAGATATATTTGTAGTTTGTGTCATACCTTCTTGCTGTGTTTTTGACATACCAGTTGTTTCTTGAAACTCACGATATTCACCTGGAATAAAAGTATCATGCCATAAACGTTTCCAAAATTGTTTTTTGACCAATCTATAATAGGGACTATCTTTTATTCTTTGAGATACAGGAATATAATCCGATACCATAATACAAGGTACTAGTGAAGAACCAGTGATAGCTCTTGCGGTTTCATGAGGGGCTGGATCATTTAGATTCGATAAAATTGGAAGTGCTGGTAATGGCTGCTTTGACGGTAAAGCTGGTACTACATTATTTTGAGCAATTGCTCTACGTTTAAATAGAAGAGCATTATCAGGACGATTAGGTATAAAGCTCATTTTTGCCTGTGCGCTAGTATTACCACCACATACTTCTAATGCATCCGCTTCATTTACTAATCTAAAATTAGTAGCTGATGTGCTTTCTTTCCTCCAAAGCTGGGCATAATTACTTTCCCATGGTAAACTAACTATTTCCTTTATTTGATTAGTAAATTGATATTTTTGTAACACAAGCCCATTTTGTTTATTTGCAATTGCAAATCGACCATCATCAAGTTGAAACCAAACAAATTGTTGATTTAGTCCACCGTGGTAAGGATAATTGTACATAGCGTTACCGAGCGCAGCACGTTCACAGCCAAAAAAACCCCCACCGCCACCTTCGGATGCATCCCATACTTTATTATTTGTAGACACCGGTTGATAATATGCAAACATACGACTCTCTTCTGGTAAACTTTCATTTCTTTCGTCATTTGCTAAAGAATCTTCATTAAAATTATCGGTCATAGCTTTTAAACACTCCCCTTTACCTAAATTATTTAAGATTCGTAATACATACCTACCAGTCATTTTTATTACTCTTAAATCACCGATAGCACAAATTTCACAATATTTATCCATATCGTTTATTGAGAAAAATATTCTAAAGGATTCATATATCTGAAATGGACTGCTAATATTTAAAAGTTTACTTTCAGATTTATAATTAAAAACAAAAAGAACTTGTAGAAATTACTACAAGTTCTTTTTGTGATAATGGAAATAATACAGCTAATTCGTATTAATTTGCTATTTTCATACTTTTGTAAAACTCGTTTTCACTAAATGAACATTAACAAAATTCACTTTCGAATTTTGTTTAAATCTTGAAATTGTAATTTAATCCCAGAGTGGCCCCTCATTCCCTGAATCGTTTCCGTACCCCATATACTCTGAAACACCGCTTTATATTTCTTAATATAAACATCTAAATGTTAACTGTATGCTGAGATTAGTTTCCTTGGTACTACTATCACACAGAATCGTACCTAGCTCTTGCTAGGGATTTTTCTATATATCTTATTTACATCAGAAACGTAGGTACGTTATAATAATTTCTTATTACATTCAAAGAGGTGCAAAAAATGAATAAAACCGAATTAACAAAAATGGTAGCAGAAAAAGCAGAACTTACACAAAAAGATGCAGCTGCAGCAACACAAGCTGTATTAGATGTTATAACAAATGCTCTTGAAAATGAAGAGAAAGTACAGATTATTGGTTTTGGTACATTCGAAGTGCGTGAAAGATCTGCACGTACAGGACGTAATCCACAAACAGGTGAAGAAATGCAAATCGCTGCATCTAAAGTACCTGCATTTAAAGCCGGAAAAGAATTAAAAGAAGCAGTGAAATAATTATACATAGTGAAAAAGGATCTGATATTCATATCAGGTCCTTTTTCTTTAGTGACATATTATACTTGCTTATCGTGTCTGTTTAACCAGGCTTTAGAAACTTTTCGTTCTCCAGATACTTCAATCTTAACCTCGCCATCTTCTTTGTATATCCGTTCAATGATTGGTATCGTCACCACTTGTTTTTCTTTTTGTTTTCGAAAATCATCCAAGTTGATAATAGTCATGTTGCACTCTCCTTTAATGATTTCTAAAGAAAAAGGCACCCGTATGAGTGCCCTTCCCCTAACTTGAACCACCATTTACTTTTAAGAAACATCGCTTAACATAAATTATATCATATTTGTTAAATTTTGAAAATAATAATTATTAGTGCACTATATATTTGAAATAAAGTTGCGATGCTTTGTATTTTTTTCAGTGGGATCTAGTCTCCTCTATAATTCCTCTACTTGTGACCAATCACATTTTAGGCCATTTTCTTTAGCCCAGTTCTCTATCTGTTCTTGTGTCCATCCTTTTCTTGTTCCTAGCTCCACATACTCCAGCTAAATTTGATTTTTGCTGAAAAGGAAAAATACACGCTGTAGACATCAAACAGCGTATCGGTTAGGACTAGATTTTTTTAACTTGAAGGGAATTAACTGTATATGAGGTAGCACCAACAAAACGCGAATTTCGTACGATAAGATAAGGAAATGCCAATATAAAAAGCCTTCTATTATTGGATATATAATTTATTTTGGGATAACAGGGACCCAGAGTTCGTGTCTTGGTTTATGCTTCGGACCGTAATAACATTCTATACATGGTAAATTTGCAAGTTCATACTCAGAGGTTGGGACCCACTCAGAATATAAACGCTTCCATGTATCTACTATGTTCGGAAAAACTGCCCATGTACTTGCAGGAATAATAAGCGTCTCCATATCTACTGGGGATTCCCCCTCGTATCTTACGCCCATAAAATAGGAAAACTCTTCATCTGTTATGGCGGCTTCTTTTCCGCAAACCCCCAAAAGGCTTTCAAGCGTGCATTTTGGATTTTCCCAAGACATATCTATTAGTTCTTGCATAAATCCATCTTTTTTCGCAGTGTTCCAAAGTGTAGGGATTGTTTTAAAAGCCCTACTTGTTTTTACTGGTTTACTTTTTCCTACAATTCTTAATTCAAAATCAAGGTTTTCAATTCTGTAATCCATCTCGGTATCTCCTTTAATAGAAATTTGAAAGGAAATTCTAGGAAAGGCTTTTAACTGTACCCCTCTATTACGAGCATTGGAAGGGGTTACTCCATGAATTTTTTGAAAAGCACGTGAGAAAGTATCAGAAGAAACATAACCGTATTTAATTGCCACATCGATGATCCGAATATCACTTTTTTGAATTTCAAATGCTGCGAGTGTTAATCGTCTTCGTCTAATATATTCTGATAGCGATACACCTGAAATTGAAGAGAACATTCTTGAAAAATGAAACTCAGAGCAATTAGCTGCTTTTGCAATCTCTGTGTAGTCTATTTCTTCATCCAAACTATTTTCAATGTAGTCCAACGCATTGTTCATTCTTTCTAGCCAATCCATAAGTTTACTCCCTTTCAATATTTACTTTAAAACATAATAGATAATAATTGCCGACATTTCATGCCTAAAAATGTTGGTACAAAAATACAACTTTTGATAGAATCAGGATAAACTATTTGTTCCCTTCTGATAGCTTTCTATATAACGAAGCAATAAATGGATTTAATCCACTAATTGGTCTTAAAAACCTTATAATTATTACTATTAAGGTCTACTAACCAGCACCAAATAGACCAGGTAGTTCTTAAAACGGTCGTTTATGGAACTTTATTTATTTCTACTAAATTAGAATAAAATATCGTTAAAAATCATTCCCAAAACACATTATCAAAAACAAAGTGCCATAACAAACATGAAATATTGTTTATGGCACTTCCTTAAGGGGTTCAGCCGAGATACGTGTAAAAATAGGTAAAGGCTTTGGAAGCTCTATTATTACTTCTTTAATAAATGACTTTAACGTTACAACTGTTGATGTTAATAAAGATAATGAGCAGGCTGTTAAATTTTATATGAAGAACGGTTTTTACGTTGCAAATCAATCAGGATTTGACGCTAGTGGTCGTCCATATCCTATTTTAAACCTAAGGCTTAAATAAACTCTATACTAAAAACCTCACTATTTATGATATGTGAGGTTTTTCTTACTGTTTCTGAGGTTATTTTAGATGTTTATTAAACTCATTGTTAAGCTGCAGTAAATATCTTAGATTAACAGATGGTTTAGTTGATCATAAATCTAATAACTTTCTAAACCCTTCTGCATCTAGGGACCTATATAATTGATCTAGAAATACTCTAGTTGTAAACCCACTCCCACTTCCCCTATATCAGCAACTGAGGATAGAGCTATCTTAGAATGTAAATCTGTACAATGAGAAGCGTGAAGCTTATTGGGTCTAATTTCTTTTATATACTTTACAGTGTTCTCTAATTGAAAATTTGATGGATTCAATAAGTGAAATCCTCCTATGATATCTACTATTCTTTCTTCCTCACATACTTCTTTAGCATATTCAATAATGTTACATATTCCCGAATGAGCACATCCTACCATAATAACTAGCCCTTCAGATGATTTATATACTAATGCAGTATCATCAGAAACATAATCGTCAAATTCTTCTTTTGTAGTGGTAACTTTCCCCATAACTTCTTTACCTTCAAAATCAAATTTTCTTTTAACTTCACCTAAAAACACTAATTTATCAGTCAGCCAAAATGGTTGTTTAGATAAGCGAATAGGGAAATGTCTGCTTAATTTATTGTAAGATAAGATACTTCCTATCTCACCTACTGGATCCAGTAATTTGCTTTCAAAAACTAAAGGATGACCAATGATTGTAGGCGTATTATGTATTATGTGCTCACCTTTTGCTTCCATATGCAACCTAATTAAATGCGTGAGTCCCCATGTATGATCGACATGTCCGTGTGATAAAGCAACCCAATCTAAGTCCCTTAGATCAATTCTCATCTTCTCTGCATTTTTTATAAAAGCATCAGAGTATCCAGTATCAAATAAAATCCGTTTATTATCATCTTCAATAAAAAAAGAAAGTGCGGGTTCTCCAAAGAAGTAGCGATCAATGAATGTATTATTATCTACAAGTATTGTTAATTTCATAAAATATCCCCTTTTTTTCTATTTTCATCTATTCACCGCTTATTATACCACAAATTTTTTCTTACTAGTCTTGGGATTGGCCTGCTTGTTATGTCGTAGGTAAAGGAATTTATTTGACCAAGCGGAGGAACTCACTTCGCCTGCCACCGCCGAATCCACGTTAGATGTTCAGTTTAAAAAATGTTTTAGACTTTATTTAGTTGGTATAACTAGATTTCCCTATTCTTGTTTTCTAAATGTAATACAGAAAAGATTTAGCCTTGTCATTAGAGGGTACGAAGATACACGACAATTGATTAAAATAAAGTATTAGACTGGATCATGAACTATGAAATAAATTTTTAGATAAACCAAAATAACAAGCAAAAAGTCCCTTCAAATTTTGAAGGGACTTTTTAGTATATAGAGATTAGCTTAAACCCAAGATAACATCTCTTGAAAGGGGGCATTTTTATATTATTCAGGTTTATTGAGGAGCTTTCGTTTGAAGCAACTTTAACCCCATACCAATAAAGATCATTCCTGTTACCTTATTTAGAATCATTCCTACCTTTTGGTTTCCTCTTAATTTTTTTGTGACATATGAAGAGAAATAAGCAACAAATAAACACCACAATAGTCCAGTTACTGTAAAAGTAAGTCCTAAAATGATAAAAGGCATAGGACCTGAAGCCTTTGTATCTATAAATTGCGGAAGAAATGCAATAAAGAATAAAGAGACTTTTGGATTCGTAAGACTTGTTAAAAGTCCTTGTAAATAGATCTTTTTAATGTTCAATTTATTGGATGAGGCTTGGAAAGCTACATTTGTCTTATCAAGTATCATTTTAATCCCTAAATATACAAGATAGATAACACCTATAACCTTAATGATGTTAAATAACACAATGGATTTTGTAAGTATAATAGATAAACCAAAAGCAACCAATAACGTATGAACTAAAGAACCAGTAATAATACCAAAAACAGAATACACACCTGCTTTTCTACCTTGTGAAATACTTCTCCCCACAATATACATGGTGTCTGCGCCAGGAATTAGATTTAATAAAATCCCTGTTAGTAAAAACACTTCATAATTAATAATACCGTACATTCTAGCACCTCTATCTATTTTTTTGGTGCCCTTATTGATATTAAAGTAAATAAAAGAAGAAGAAAAGTATTTTCTTTTTCTTCAAGAAAATCAGTGGCTTTTTGATTTACAACTAATAACACTGATTATGTGAATAGAAAATTCCTTCAGTACTTCTGAAGGGACTTTTAAATGTTTTGCGAGACTTTTTATGTTAGCGAAAAGTACTTTCATGTACAGAAAACACCTTTTCAGTCTACAACTATTTTTTAACAGTCTAATACTTTTTTCTATAGTCTAAAACATTTTTTTAATAAGACATTTGATCAAACTTTATTCATTCTCTACAATTGTAGAGAATGAATCCGAATATTTATTGGATTCATTTTTATTTTTTGGATATGACCAGATAATGGAAATACAAAACGTAACAAAAACGACCGTTTTTGTTACGTTTTGTATTTAAAAATATGAAGTATCCTAACCATTGAACTATCTGTAACAAAATACTGTATCAAAAATAATTTGTAGCATTACTAGTAAAACACCTTTTTGTTACACCGAAATCTAATAATGGAAATAAAATACAGCTCATGACCCATTTTTACACGTATCTCGGCTGAACCCCCTTAACGTACGAAATTCGCGTTTTGATGGCGAGACCCCATGCCCATCAAGCTAAGGTTGAGTATTCCATGAACTTCCGTTCTTGATGCCCACATGCTTGATATTTTGTTTATTTGTTTTTAAAAATACGCATTCCAAATAAACCTTGATTAGGTGTATTTTTAAAGATTATGCAGTTTTCCGCTTTAGATTGGATACAGTGCACTGATAAACAATGCCTAAAATATCAAAGACTGTCTTTTTCTCATATCGATGGGATTTCCGTCCGTTTTTCTGTAAGAGGTCAAACAAACGAAGGAAAACTTTTGATACTTCTTGGGTGTCTTGTTGGATGGCTTCATATACTAAGTACAGATGATCTTGAATCATATAAATTGCTTTATATTCACTTAATTCTTTTTGTTTTTTTTGTAGTAACAACTGTCTCATTTTGAACATAGTAGAAGAACAAAGAAAAATAGCGATTAACTGTCCATAAAGATGACATTCTAGACACTCTCGCTTAATATTGTGACAATGATTGATACCAAAAAGAGACTTCCATGTTTTAAATACAATTTCTATTTGCCAACGTAGTGAGTAGATATCATGGACCTGTTCCATCGGAACAATTTCCCATGGTATGTTGGTAATATAAACGTTGATTTCTGTTAATCGTTTACTTTTTCAGAGTATGTAACTCCTTTTTTCTTTTCAACATAAGATTGCTGTTTCCTACGTTTATGAGTTTGAGTTGATGTAAGTCTGTATATTACAACTCGTGAGGGTAATTTTTGTTGTCCAACATAGGCATTCCGAATTTCATAAGTATCTCCTGGTTTTATCTGATGCATGATATCTTCAAGGTCAAGTAAAACATATAAAGATTGCTTTTTAACTGTCCCATCCCGAAAGAATTCTGGCGATTCATTTTTTACATATACTCTATTATTTAATTTCAACCGTGAAACATAGAATACCCCTCGTTGATCCATCTGGTCTAAATCTTTTAGAGAAAAGTATCCTAAATCTCCAATACATAAATCTCCTGGGCATAAGGTATCTAAACACTCTGTACCAAAGGTTTTATCATTATTTTTGCCTGGTTCCATTTGAAAATTGAGGAATTTCCCACTATGTAAATCATACTCTAGTTGAATCTTAATACCGGCTGTTTGTGCACATCCTCCTGAACCAGGATAAATAGGAGCTAAATGATTGGGTACTTGAAAAATAGTAGCATCTAAAATACGTATACGTTGAAAATAAGAAGTATATTGGTTTTGGATTTGAGACGAATCATTTAGTTGGCTTTTGACTAAAAGAGAGAATATACGCTGTAGAAATAAAACAGCGCATCGGTTAAAACGTTGATTAAGTCCTTCCGGACTCATTAGTGTAGCTGTATTTACATAAAGCTGACTACATAATCGAGTGAGAGAATCGCTTGCTACATGTCAACTGATCCAAATACATAAAGCAGCCATATCTCGTGCGCCATACTTACTTTTACGTTTTACAAAACCTGTCTCCTGTGCGAGTTGTTGGAGAATATGTGGAGATAGATATCGCTGTAGTTCTTCAGCGAATAAATGGAACTCATCTTGAATCGATAGATTCATACAAAAACGCCATCCTTTCTGTATATTTCTACAAAAAGAATAGCGTTTTTCTTATTATTTAGATACAAGTTTATCTCAATTTGATAGCGATGAGATGATACCCTTATTAGTATTTAATGTATCTAGAAAACATAATTCTTTTTACCATTCAGTAAGCTTTTTCATAAATAAAGCTGTCCACAGTCCAGAAACACCAAATACTTTATTCGATTGTTTTATCTCTTTCATTCTACGTATTTCTACTTCAGAAAAATCTCTAAAGATGACTCTAAGTTTTGCATCTGTAAAACCTAATCCACCTTTAAGACTTTGTAGTTTGTATACTTCCCAATCCGTTATATCTGCCCCACCCAATTCTCCGCCTTGAACAAAACAAGTGATTGCAAAATAACCACCTGGTTTTAAAGCCTTTTTTACCAAATTTATATAATTCATTCTTCTGTGTGGAGCAATATGATGAAAGCATCCTGAATCATACACAATATCGTATGTACCTTCTTCAATTTGTAAGTCAAAGATATTGTTATAAATAAAATTCACATGTACATTTTTTTCTTTTGCCCGTTCGGTTGCCCATTGAATTGATTCCTGCGATAAGTCTACCGCATCAACTAAGCATCCTTTTTCAGCAAAGTAAATTGCATTTCTGCCTGGACCGCATCCAAGTTCAAGAACTTTCCCTGGATTAAGTAATTTTTTATCGAAATAATTAACTAGGTTCTCATCTGGTTTATTAGTAAAAAAGGGAACTCCTTTTTCACGATTTGAATAAAAATTATCCCAAAATTGAGTTGGTTCACGCAATAATGAATCTAACATATCCAATAAATCTTCATAACTACTAATTGTTTCTTTCACAATAACCCCTTCTTTCCAATTAAATCTTACATTCTAATTGTACTAACAATTAGAATGATTCGTGTTTCATAGGGGTTAACAACACTTTAAATTCAAATAAGTTTGAATCCTCTACATATGCCTATTTATGTTAATTTAACGCGCATAAAGATACCTAATTTTCCTTTTATATTACTTTAAAAGTATTTACCTTACTCTTTCTGAAAACCCAACTAAACAATTGGAAATACCCTTAGAATTAGAATTCTATTTCGATTTTACAGAATTATCTTTACAATTGTTGCAATAATATTACAAATGGAGTAGCTATACATTCTCATTAAATAAAGATGTTTCTTTGGTAATTTACATAAATT
This sequence comes from Bacillus sp. TH25, assembly GCF_016650935.1. NCBI lineage: Bacteria > Bacillati > Bacillota > Bacilli > Caryophanales > Bacillaceae > Bacillus > Bacillus sp. TH25. The sequence continues at coordinate 1,043,997 of NZ_JAEKEU010000009.1, forward strand.
TCATTATCAGTAGTAAGAAAATGAGCACATCCCTTATTGAAATATCACCAATTTGTACCAAGCTAATACTTTGAAGTCTTCAAAAATAAAATTTAGCTTATTACATTTAGCTCATTTTTTCGTTTTGGGGGTAACTTGTTTTCTTAGCTTGATGGGCATGTGGCGAGACCCCACATCCATCAACTTAAGGTATATTTTTATACAAAATACGGTCTTTCCACGTAGTTTTTTATTATCTTTTATAGATGTTATAAAAGTAGGCACATCAAATAAACCCTGACGGGTTTCAAATTTTTCGCTATGCTACCTGATGGGTAGAAGTGGTATACTCATACACAACACCTAAAATATCAAAGACTGTTTTTTTCTCATATCTGTGAGATTTTCGTCCGTTTCGCTGTAGGAGGTTAAACAGACGAAGGAGAATCTTTGATAATTCTTGGGTGTTTTTATGTAGTGCTTGATGAAAAAGTAAGAAATAATCTTTAATTATGTACATCGCTTTATATTCACTTAGTTCTTTCTGTTTTTTACGTAACAGGAGTTCTCTCATTTTAAACATAGTAGAAGAACATAATAGGATACTAATGAGTTGTCCATAAAGGTGGCATTCTAATCGCTCTTGTTTAATAGATTTACAACGATGAATTCGAAACCAAGATTTCCATATTTTAAATAACAGCTCAATTTGCCAACGCAGTGAATATAAATCATAGATTTTCTCTTTCGGTACCCATTCCGTAGGAATGTTTGTCATATATACCGTAATTCCTTGTAAAAGTTTCGTACGCTCTGTATATGTAATCCCTTTTTTCTTTTCGCGAATAGCTCGATCATGTAGACGTTTCTGTTTTTGCTCCTCTGTACATCTATAAACCACAATGCGAGTGGGTAGTTTGTCTTTGCTCCCTACATATACATCATGTAATTCATACACTTGGCCAGGTTGTAATTGGTTCATGATGTCTTCCAAATGAATTTGTATATATACCGGTCTCAATTGAGCAGGTTTTGTTTTAAATACCACTGTTTCGAATTCTTTTCTATATATTTTAGTTGGTAATTTAAGACGAGATAAATAATACCCTTCCTTATCTTGGATCGATTTAAAGTCTTGTAAACGAAAATACCCTAAGTCACGAATATATAGTTCATTCTTTTGTGTCATGTCCATTCGAGTCGCCCCATATGCCTGATCACTTCGTTTTCCTGGTTCAATTTTCACATCAGAAAACTCTCCACTCAACAAGTCATACTCTAATTGAATTTTCACACCAGCTGTATGACTACAGCCTCCGGCACCAGGATAAGTAGCTGCGAATCGATCTGGAACTTGAAAGGTTGTAGAATCAAGGATGCGAATCCGCTCAAAGTAAGCAGAAAGAGAATGAGAAATTGTAGATGATCCTCCAATTTTAGCTTGTAGAAGTGTAGTAAATACATTTCGAAAGAAGGCTACAGAAGCCGAGTTAAATCGTCGATTAAGTCCCTCAGGACTTAATAAAACTCCTGTTGAAGTTTCTAATTGACTACAAAGTTGAGTAAGAGAGGTTGTAGCGATTTGTTGATTTAACCATACACACAAAGATAAAAAATGGTGCCCATGGCACTTACGTTTTCGTTTCATTCCACCTGCTTCTATAGCTAATTGATTAAGTGTAGCGGGAGACATATATCGATATAACTCTTCGGCAAATAAAGACAGCTCTTGTTTTTGATGCATATTCATAAAAAGCACGTCACCCTTTCTCATTAACATAAGAAAATAGTAACGTGCTTTTAAGTTTAAGAATAGTCTAAATCCTTAAGTTGATGGATGTGTGGCGAGACCCCTATATCGTGTATAATTAGACAGTACCCCCTATCTTAATTTTACTATCTTATTTCAAAAGGGTATCTACACAGAAAAAAGCTATTTTATTATAAAGGGGACGGAATGCAGATTTTCACTAAAGAATGGGTGAATTAAGATGAGTCAAATGGAAAGAGATTTACAAAAGAAGAGGAAACAAGAAAAGCTGGATATGATTTATAATCATGCAGTGCAGGGAGAAGGCTATTTCCAGAGCCCGTCTTATTACTGGAAAGGCATTGTGGTACAGCATTTCAATCGGATACAACGCAAAGAGATGACTGTTGAACAACTTGTCAATTTTCTTGAAAAAGAGGGAATCAAGTTCTCACAACCTAAAGCGTTGATTCAGTATCCAGTTGTAGAATGTTTGAAATATATTGCAAAAGTAAGCAAAGAAAATTTAGAGCTATGAAAAATATCTAATACCATTACTTTAATAAGGAGTAGAGTCACATACCCATCAACTTAAAAATATTAACTACCCTCAAGAGTAAAAAATACACTATTCTTTCCTATGATTCTACAGAAAGAATAGCGTATTTTTTTATTTTAGGGGGCATTTCTATTTATTAGCTTTAAGCGATGTGGTGCTTTCCCTATGTAAACTGTAACTTCATTCACCTTTATTAATATAATTATATATACATTCATTAATTAATATATCGATGTCTTGACTTAAATACAAAACTTGCTTATGGGTAAACCCATACTTCTCTACAAGTTTAATTAGTTCTTGTTTCTTTGATTCAATTAGTTTTTGTAAATCTCTCATCTCCATATCTTTAAAAGCTCCTTTAATACTATTTAGCAGTTAAATTATAGTATATATATAAAAATAAGGGAACTGTTAATTTTTGTAATAGAGATTTAAGGCGGAATTATATATAAGAATCTATATATGCAGAATTGCATTTTAAATCTTCTATATTGATGTTATACTAAGATTAATCGAGAAGCATCTGATTAATTATGATTAATCACTACATTTTCTTAAATAGCATGTCAACGTATAAAAAGACACTTTAAGTAGTGTCTTTTTATACGTTTTGGCCCCTAATACTAGGGTAGAACTAACACATAGTTATAAACTGTATAGAATCCCCTATTGTATGTTGTTTGCTTTTTTTATTATTATTCTGGTACGTGAAATTATAATGATTTTGTTTGTTTTTTTGTCACTTGTAAAAATTAATATAGCATTCTATATAGATTATATGGTAATATATAAGTAGAAAATTTGTTACCATTGTTTATACTCTATTGTACGTAGCGTGAAGGACAAACCTTACGCCCAGTTAACTCGGGCGAGGTTTGTCCTTTTTTTTATTTTAAGGAGGAATTTACTATGAAAAAAATGTATAAAATCGGAGCAGTTGTAACCACCCTATTCGTTGTTTGTATCACGATCTTCACTTTAACAAAAAATGAATCCGTCAAAACAGAAACTGTAACACCAGAAAAAGCAATTGTATCTGCTGCAGATGCAGAAAGAGCACCAAAAAATATAAAAGATATTTCAAAAAAAGAATTAAAGCAAAAAATAGAATCCCATGAAGAGTTTATTGCCTATTACTATCAACCAACCTGTCATTATTGCAAAAAAGCTGCACCGGATATCAATAGTATGTCAAAAAATCATGATAGAACCATCTATCGTATTGATATTTCTACACCAGAAAATCAAAGTGCATTTCAAGAGTTCGACATTCCTGGTACTCCAGTTGTTATAGCCTATAACAGAGGAGAAGAGGTTGAACGCCTTGAAGGAGCAGTGTCAGCTGCTACATATGATGGATTCTTTGCGAGACGTAATTCGAGCGCTAGTTAATATAGTGCTCGTTTTTCTTTGTAAGAAAGGAGAATTTACATGCAACAAAACGCCCGTATTTATTCTTTAGACATAATAAGGGGTATGGCCATACTATGTATCCTATTTGCTAATCTACCTACTATGACGGGACTAGATTCCTTTAATCAAGCAGGTTACTCCGGTATAGATAAAGTAGTTCGTTTTCTAGTAGATTTACTAATATCATCAAAGTTTTATACCATTTTTGCATTCTTATTCGGCGTGGGATTTTATATCTTTATGAGGAATACAGAAAAAAAAGGGTATCCCATATATAAACTATTTAGTCGTAGGTTATGTATTCTATTACTATTTGGTGTAATTCACTTTATCTTTCTGTGGTATGGAGATATTTTACATGCATATGCTATAGCAGGTTTTGTTCTATTGTTCTTTTATAAGCGGTCTACTAAGCTTATTTTTATAACAGGTTTTAGTTTTTTACTAGTTAGTTATACTCTACATGTTATTTTATTTTTACATGCAAGCCCTTCTATTCCTGAAGAGATACCAAAATACTATCAATATATGTTTACAGGCAACACTACTAATCACACAGCGAATCTATTTTTAAATTATTTACATCAAGTAAAAGCTCGTTTGTTCTTTCTTATGACACAGGAATTTCAGCAACTTCTAATAGGGATCCCGGAATATATTGGGTTATTTTTAATAGGTTTATGGGCTGGAAAGAAGAATATTTTTAGACGCGTATCGGAACTCAGAGGGAAAATTCAAATTTTACAGTGGAGTTCGCTATTCCTATCATGTCTGCTCTCCCTCCCTATCATCTATTATTTTATAGAAACAGATATCTATTACTCTAGCCATATCCAGTTATGGATTCTATTCGGAGGAAAATCCCTCGCTATATTCTACATATGTTTTCTTCTTTTAATATGCGAGAATGAAAAATATGTAGGGTGGCTACAACCTTTTATGTCTGTTGGTAACTTTGCCTTAACTAACTATATTAGCCAAAGTATACTCACGCTAGTGATTCTCTCAGCGTGCTTCCAGGACATTTCACAAGTAACATATTGGCAACTATGTATCTTTGGGATTCTTATTTGTATCGTACAATGTATATGCAGTACACTATGGAGTAAGTATTTCCGATATGGACCTATCGAATGGCTATGGAGAAAATGGATTTATAAATAAAAAGACATGCTGTTTTATCCAGCATGTCTTTTTATTTACTCACATTTAGATTATTTGTAACAACAGTACAATGAAGTTCATCACTGCATGGACAATATAAGAAACTAATAATTGATTTGAACGCTTATATACGAAGGCTAATACAACCCCAATACAGAAATACCCAAAGATAAATGGAAAATCAAAATGCATAATTGCAAAGAACAATGCACTGATTACGATACTCCCTGTTTCTTTAAACTTCTTCATTAAAATATTCATGGTTGCATATCGAAATACCAGTTCCTCTACTAATGGGGCAAGAATTACAATGGATACAATCGCAATTGGTGATATCACTGCAGCTGCGACTGTACTAGATGTATTTTCTGATTGCGTAGATAACTGGAATAAACTTTTATCTAAAAAGCTACCAATCATCTGTGCAAGAAAAACGAATACGATTCCAGCAAGAATCCACCCCCATGTGGCTTTCGATAATTTGATTGATAGCCTAGGTTCTTTAATCCGTTCTTTCTTATATACAAGAAATATGATTCCTAGTGTAAGCAGAAACCCTATTAACTCCCAATGTACAAGGATCTCTTGAATCGCTTGTTGCTGATTCCCCTGAATATCATACCAACCTGTCTTAGCCAGTAATTGTACTCCTATAATTCCGACAAATTGAGTCATAACAAAATAAATAAGAATGACATAACCTGATTTGTATATATTACTATTATTCATATTCTTGGATTCATCCTTTACCTTTTTCTCTAGTTGCGATAGGTAAGACTTTGAAGTTATCTCCATCTTTTCCCACGCTTAGCACTGTACGTGCGACTTTCATCGCATACAGCGCCCCATCTTATCCTTTTATATTAAAGCAACTAGATTACAAACAATGTTGTACTCACCAATGTATTCATTCCCTTTTCTTACGAAAAGTCACATCATCTTACTCGATCCTGTGAGTTACATCCAGTTGATTTAGTTTTCAAAGAACAAGACTAGGGACTATCCCTCCACATTCGTTACATGCTTCGTCGGTAATGTGTCCCCACCTTCACAAGAATAAAGCAATTTCGGTTCGTTAGAACCTTATATGCACCTGTCTGCTAGTAGGCGTTTATGACAGTTTCTTGCTTACCACGTTCCGATTGACTTAGCTATACATATATCCTTAGGTGCTTACTTTAAGCCTGTTATCTTTACATCCTCATCGTTAGATGTTCCGAATTTCATACTATTTACTCTTACTTTTCGGTAGATAACGTCGTCATTAACGACATACACATTTCTAATGTATTAAACGTTTAGACCCGTACATTCGCAAGTTCGCCAGTCTATTTAGACATTCTCACCATAGATATTTTGTAGCATCCCGACCTATCCATCACCATATGATTTCTCACTTAGGTTTTGTTCAGCCGACTTCACCTAGCTTCATACAATTTGCGTCTACTATCACGCCTTGCATGTAGGAGTATCAGATAAGTAGTTTCAGCTCAACCTGACGGCTTTCATTCCTACTTTCAGTCAATCCGTTGTTGTCATCAAATTGATAACCCTCCTATTTCGTGTTTGCACACTTATAAGGAAACGTGTCGCACAAATAGCGTTTTTGTTAAAACTATTTTCACTTTTTTACTGAACAAGCATATGTTATTGTATGGGATGCCACTCATAAGCTTAATTATCTAAGAGCATGCTTATATGTGTGCTCTTTTTTATTTACTATGAAATAACGTGTTTTTAAAAATTATCACCTTTGTTTGGTGATATTTATATATATAATGCATATACTTTTACTAACCAGTTACCTCTTTAATATATACTTAGTGCCATTCCTTTTTATCAAGACAGCAAACCCCTCCGTTTGTTGTCTTTTCATTCAAATAACGATTTTATTAAAAACTTGTCACCTTTTAACTGGACAAGCATATGTTATTGTATGGAGACTCTCCGCTCATAGAAATCTACCTTTCTTGTCGAAGAGCATACTTATATGTGTGCTCTTTTTCGCTTGTTATGAAATAAAGATTTCGTTCATTTTTTGATACATTTATGAAACATTCATGTGTTATCTTCAGTAGGTCCTTTTAAAAACAGAAAGATTTATTATGTAAAAGACCCTAGTCCCCTCTAGGGTTTTTTACGTTCAAATAAGGATTTTATTAAAAAACTGCACATACATTAAAATCATACATACATTAATCATGGTAAGCTTTTCGATAGGAGTCTTGGTCATAGAGCGCCTTAAAAAGCGCTCTTTATTTTTATAGTGACAGGCTCAATAACTCCAAGTAACGAATACAATATAAAAAATTCACTCATGAAAATCTGATTACGATTTTTTGAATTTTTTATATCTCATGAGACATTCACCTATCTTACTAAGAGTGCATATAAAAATGCGCTCTTTTTATTTGTTGTTAAATAAGAATTTTGTTATAAATTACAAACGACCATGTTTTGTTAAAAATTTTGCTAATTCATCCAAATATTCATTAGCAAAATCTGATGGTTCTTCATTAATATGACTAAGGATTGAAGCCAAGTTGTGATATGCAGTTTCCGCTTCATCCAACTGCCCTTCTAAATAACCTTTTTTGTACTCATTACTTTCCATCCTTCATTCCACCTTTACTGTTATTACAGTGTTTTGGATCTAATAAATTTTGGCCAACTTTTTTCTCCCAAATAACTATTTTGTTAAAGTTCGATAGGTTCATTTAATTTAACTGGACCCGTATGACATATAACTTCTAAACATTCTCCTAACGAATTAATAACGGCGTTTATTACGTATTTGATTTCCGATTCACAATTAGTGCATTCCGTTTCGCCTGAGTTACTTGAAAACTCATGTGTATCTTGATCAGCAAAACCGCAATATGGACATTCAACACCACCTTCATTTCTAACATCCGCATTAGGACTGTAGTTGATTTTAATTTCATCAACTGCTATATATTCACCGTACGCGCTGCAAGGCTTGTACAATTTACCCTCTATTTTTAAGATATTCTCGAAAAAATCGTTCTCCGTTGGTTTCATTTCTTTTAAAACTTCCATACTGCTATACTCTTTATCCCAAGCTCCAATTCCGTTTCTTTCGTATTTAACTATTTTTGTATACATATAAATTCCCCTTTTCGATTAATTTTTGTAAGGTTTCCAATCCCAACTGTCCAAATTGCATGTTTCCTTACCGTATACCTTACGACCACGACCTTGCTCGACTTCAGTTATTTCGTACCATTTGCCAGTATCATCATCTTTAACAACACCTTTACTTGGCTTGTAAGAGAATGAAAACACCCTTTTGCCATCTACATAAAATGGATACATCATAGTCCCCCTTTCCGACCAAATAACGCTTTTATATGAAAATCGTACACAGTTTTGACACATCAGCCACCGCAATTACTTGAAAATTCGTGATAATATTAATTCGTCGAATCCGCCATATTTCGACATTGTACGACAACAATATCTCTCCTAAAAAGTCCCTGTCCCCGCAGGGATTTTCTCTTTTATTCATTACTTTTTGTTATACTGAATCCCCATCCTGAATGAAATTCAAATTATATATTATTAAAACCTACCAAAATATAATCTGCATATAAAAATTTTATGATTTATAAACCGAAATATTCTTTTCCTACTAATCTCACGCTGCCTGCAGGTGTTTTAAACCTATTTCTAACGCACCCGTTCCACCAAACCCTTGATTAAATAGAAGCGGGACATCATACTTCTTTGCGTATTCCTTTGCTACATCAATAGATACATGGCCACATGCACCTTTCTGCACAACAATGACATCACATTTTTTAATGACACTACGAAAAGTCTTCTTTACGCCACCATGATTCTTTCCGTCATGAAAAATCACCTGACAATCTCTTTTTTTCGCTAGTTTTTCTAACGTCCTACCATTTGATCCACCTAATACTAGAATTGTATTCATTCCCACTCACTCTCCTTATTTTTCTTTTTTGTGTATGTACTTGGCGATGTTAGCAGTACAAGGGTACAAACTACAATATTCATTAACACTACGGCTACTACAATTAATATGGCAAAGACCGGCAACAACAGCATAAAAATAAAAGCACTTACGACCAAGCATACAAAGATGAACCCATTACTCATGTCTTCATAACCGTCTAATCCTCGCACTATATTTAAACTATGCATCCAAGCCGTGATACTGTCCCAATGTTCTACTAATAGATATCCTCCACCCAAAAACAAAGCCCATCCGAATAATGTCCCTAAAAATCCTGATCCCCTTCCAGAAGAATATCCCGCAAAAAAGTTTGCTGCTGTTCCAAATAACATTCTCATTTTTTCTTTCCTCCATATCTATTTCAAATCAGTTATATATATAGATTTCATTTAGCTATGGTTTTATTATATCAGAAAATTATGAATATTCAATAAATAATTTTAGGGTACTCTTTATTTTTTTAGAAAGGGTTGTGTTTTTTCTTCCACAACCCTCATTTTCCACTTAATCCACTGGTACTTCTTCTTGCCCGTGCGGAATTTGTTCAATTGGTGTTACAATTTGTGCATATTGATTGACTTGCACTTTAAATTGACGTGGTTCAAGGAAATTCACTTGTTGAATTTGAACTTCAATGTGGTACGTATCTACTTTTTTTCCGCGTTCTATTTTTGTAATACGAGCATTATAGAATTTATCTCCATGCAGGAAATATCGTTGTACAGCTTCTGTAGCAAGCATGCGCTCATTACTTGTCATTTTCATTGGCTCAATACCAAATCCAGCCTTTGTAAACAAATATGGCACATCATAACTGCTGGAAGATATTTTTCGTAGTAAGTCTTCTACTGTTTTTGTTTTCGCGATATATTCCTCTTCTTTTGTATCAAATCCCTTTGGCTTATCTCCAAGCATCTCTATTTCATCTTGATTTACTTGTTCTTCCTCTTGTACTTGTGATTTCATCATGTAACGATGAATGGTATTATAGGTAGCTACACCTAGTACTAAAATTATGACCCCCAATACCACCAAGTACTTACGAGGCATATTGGACAAAATATTGATTACTTTCTTCATCTTCTCTCATCCCTTATCAGTCTATAACATTACGAATTTGAGTCATATGTTGTCCTCTTGCCGTATAGTTTAGACCTGTAATTTGTACACCCTTATCATCACCAATATGAATCATTTTCTGGTTCCCCATATAAATTGCAACGTGTCCTGGGTTTTCATAGAAGATGAGGTCTCCTGGTTGTGCATGATTAATGTCTGGTACTTGTTTACCTTGTCCAACTTGAGCACCTGTCCACTCTCCAAGTTGCACACCTATACTTGTTCTAAAGACATACTGCGTAAATCCTGAGCAATCTGAAGTGCCGCCTGGTGGATTACGATTCCCTAATACATATCTAACTTTTCCTTGCCCAAGCCATTTTTTCGCTTCTGCTAGTACCTTTTGTCTTTTGTCATTCGTCATAACAGGAGAACCGCCTGATGATAATCCTGGATCATCATTTTTCTTAAAGAATTTCATCGGATCTGTTGGTTGGTCATTAATACGAATTTGGAAGTCTAAATGGACAGCGTATCCATTCATATTAAGTAAACCAGTATCTTTATTATAGTTAGAACCGCCCATCTCCCCAATGATTTGTCCTTTTGTTACCATGGTTCCTGGTGCAACTGATATTTTACTCAAGTGTAAGTAGCGAGATACAATGCCATTGCCATGGTCTACATAAACACCTAAACCACCACCATTTACATTTCCTGTTTGGTTCGTTACAATACCAACTTCCATCGACCACACAGGGTCTCCAGCTTTTCCGGCGGTCATGGCCCCAATATCTACAGCGTTATGTTGTTTTCCACCACGAACCGCATCAAACGTATCTGTAATACGACCTGATTTCGTTGGCCATTTCCAACCTTTATCAGAAATCCATTCGCCTGATACATCCGCCACACAACCTAAATCTTTGTAATATTTCAAAACTTTGGAAACATATGTGAAATCCCCGTAGCACGCATTAACCTTTGTCCTGAAGTTATTCGGATCCTTACAACCATCTGGATTTAAATGATTTTTACTTCTTGAGAACTCAATAGCTGTTTCTTCTGAATAGCCACCCTTTGCTAAAGCGTAACTAATAAAACCTTCGCCAAATAGTGATAGGTAAGGTTTTGACATCATCTCCACCTTTTCCCCCACTTCACACCGTACGTGAGACTTTCACCTCATACGGCGCTCCATCTAATTCAATTGACCAACTTTTGTATTGAAGAAAAGATAGGATGTCGACGCGCTGATATTCTCAGCTTGTCAAACATCACTTTCTTATCTTCAATAATGTCGTACTTATTTAAGATTGATTTTGCCTTATCTGAATCATCGCTATGAATTGCTAAGTGTATGTCTTCTAGTACAATTACCAGATTCTCATAATTGTCCTGTCCCCCAAATTCCAACGGAATTTTATGATGACAGTGCCAACCTACTAATCCAACTTCTTGTTTCGTAATGGCACATTTTCCATACTGTGCAATAAACTTTGCAATTCTGTTATCGTTGTATTCTACTGTTCGATGCTTCATATAAAAACGCTGTACATGTCGGAGTGTCTCCCTATCTACGGCTTTTAGCGTATCATGTATTTTCTCTCTACCTTCTTTTGTATAATTTGAGATAGACTGAGTAAAATTTCTAGCCGGTTTGTGCTTCTGCGCATGGATAGGTAGTAATACGATGTCTTTGATTTTATACAATTTAGGATTGTATCGTTTATATCTTTTCCTTAATACAGTCGACATGTCACTCTTAGTGGCTTTTTTCCAATCTCGCCTCAGTCGATTATAGAGTGTTCTTATGAGATGGCAACTCATGTGATCTAGATCGTGATTTATATGTGTGGCGGCTGAATAATAATTTTGTATTCCCATTACAGTCGTGTTAAATCGCCATACTGATTCCGGTGTTTGTTCTCTGCTTATATCTTTAACAGCCTTTTTCAGCTTGCTATACGCATGTTTTCTGGATTTCACACACATTCTGCTATGAGCCACATGTTTGTTTCCTTTCTTATTTGCCTTAACTGTAAAGCCTAAAAAGTGACTCGCTTTTTTCCTCAAATTTATAATCTTTGATTTTTCAAGGCTAATATCCAGATGTAGGCGTGTTCTAAGAAAGTCTTTTGTTGCTTCAAACATTTTTAAAGCCGTTACATAATCACGACATAATATTTTTGCATCGTCTGCATATCGAATTAAGAAACATTCCTTTAATTTGCTTTTCTTTAGCGCTCGATATTTTTCACTATTTCCCTTATATGGATGTGAGGTCTTTATCGTTTCCCATTGGTTACTTACCCACCAATCTAATTCGTTGAGTACGATATTAGATAGAAGCGGACTTAGTATTCCTCCTTGCGGAGTACCTTTTTGAGGAACACCCTCATTTACAATTTCTGCTTTCAGTAGTCTTGAAATGATAGAAAGTAATTTCTTATCTCGTATACCTATCGTCCACAATTGCTTTAGAAGTTTTCCATGATGCACATTGTCAAAGAAACCTTTAATGTCTATATCCACACAGTAGTGAAATCCGTTTCCTTTTCTATTCACTAAAGATTTCATTCTCGCTAGTGCATGATGTGTACTTCGGTTAGGGCGAAAACCGTAACTATGGTTATGAAATTTCGCTTCACATATTGGTTCCAATATTTGCAATACACATTGCTGAAATAATCTGTCCCATATGGTTGGTATCCCTAAAGGTCTACGGTCTCCATTTGGTTTTGGTATAAATACGCGTCTTACAGATTGTGGTTCATACCAACCAAACATCGTTCTTACTTTTTCTATCACTTCATCCGTTGAAAGCATTTTAATATCATTAATTGTCATTCCATCTGTTCCAGCTGTCAGACTTCCCATATTTCTTTTTATATTTCGATATGCTAAACGTATGTTTTCATCCATCTTCATAAGCCCTATTAATTTATAAAAGTTGTTACCGTTTTGACTTTGCTGATACAAGTCATCTAGTGTAGACTGCATATCATAATATTCAGCGTGTCTAAACTTTTCAGTTTTCTTTATAAGTCGGATCTCCTTTCAGAGTTTACCTTTTTTAGTCTCACAAGAACCTTATAATTCGACTGCGTAGCTTTTTGAAACGGTTGGTCAATCTTTCATCAGACTAATGGCTATCCCTCTGCAATGTTTCCATTGCTTCACCGGTACTATGCCATCACTCTCACCACCATAAATGAAGGTTATACGTTTGCTAATCTCACAAACACCTTCCCTTCAAACACTTCCTCGAAGATAAGTTCTCCATGTTGGTGGCTTTCCACGTTCCATTATTTCTATCTATGCATAACACTTTTAGGGTTCTCCTTTAAGCCTACTGACTTGATGTCGCCTATAACGACATATGGACTTTCATAACAACTATTTTTACTTATCCACATCAGCACCACGCTCGTGGCACACACATTTCTATGTGTCATCGTTCTAGACCCGTACATTCGAAGATTCGTCAGATTCTGCCTACCCGTTGGTTTTGTTGAATCCATTCTACCCATGAGTGCTTTTTAGACTCCCGGCCTATAGGCTACACCATCCACCGCTGGACAGTTTTCGTAGTATCGAGATACTTTAACGGTAGCTCTCAGCCGACTTCACCGAGCTTCACACAACTACAGGCTTATCTTTTGTATGCTGCATGTCGGAGTATCAGAGGAAGCCCTTCAAGGCGTTACCCTATCATTTGACTTCTCGAAATAATAGTTCTGCTGAATATTGAATCAGCGCCTAACCTTTTCAGTTAGGAACGTGTCGCACAGTTGTAAGACTGCAAAGCGAGAGCAATGTCACCATTCGCCTTTCCTAGTACATCTTTAAATTCCCGTACACCTGCTTCTATAGAAATATTGGGATCTTTAATACACCCTACACGAGCATTTCCCTTTACACCTATACAAGATGAGCTCATGTCCCCATATTGCCCCTCTGAAGCCTGCATCGGGTCATTTCCTGCTCCAGCTGATTCCTGCATCATTTGAGCTGCCAGAATACCAACATATTGAGCAACACCATGTTTTTCTGCCATCTCTTTAATTTTTGGAAGATAACCTGTTACTTTTTCATTGATATTAACAGGCTCTCCGCCAGGACTAACAGCACCTACGCACATGCCCCCGATAAATCCACCAGTTGGGGCTAGATGTCCATACATTCCCTCTAACATCCCTGCAGCTAATATCTCACGTGCACGATCTTTTTGACTCTCACTAAATTTTGCAAGTTCCATCGCTTTCTCTAGCCCATGAGAAGAGGTTGTCACCTTTTTACTACCACTAGCATTAATCTCATCTATTTTTTTCTTAAAATCTGTATCTCCTAAAATCTTTTTTACATCTGGTCCGGAGTAACTCTCAGATTTTGTTTTTTGCATCTCCTTTTTCTTTTTTTCACAAGGACCGTTTGGTCCTGCCTCACATACCTCTTTTTCCGTATATTCTTCATATTGGATATCCAAAAAATATGAAATCGCATCATGTGGATCTTTACCGGTGAGGTCATTATCATAACGCGCCATGTCAAAAGCGACAACCTCTTTCCAATCCACATTTAAAGCCATCGCTACTTCCATATACTTTTTCACTTGTTCTTCTGTTTTACTTTCATCTTTTGTAAACGGTACAAGAGATGCTAAAATGACACACACCACAATAATCAGCGACATAATGATAGCTGCAGGTAATCCAACCGCGGCTAATATTGACCCTACAATTTTAAGCGTTGCCTTTTTTAGCAGTTTGGCAGCAGCTTTCGCTGCCGCCCTTCCTGCTTTTCCTGCCAATTTTGCCATTTTCCCGCCAGCTTGCATCCCTTTTTTCTTGATAAAGTGAGACGCTACATCTTTTAAGGGATTGCTTTTTTTCTGTTCATTTGGATCGTTTGGGTTCTGACTCATAGACTTGTCACACCATACTTTCCATACTCATCATTTCGTCTTTTTCGCTGTGCTAAACGCGGGTTTGGTGCAAATGGAATCAGATTTTGCGGGTCATGTTCTGATAAATTCAGTTGTGTCTCTGCACGTACTACTTCGTCCTGTGTATGTGTAACCAAAATTTCTTCTTTTGGTTTAATACTGCTATCTGTTACTTCACAGATTCTTTCAATTCTTTGGTTTGTTTGTAAACGTGTATCTCCTTTTCCGAATGGTGAGATACGTGAAACTGTACCTTCTGTTGTGGTAGCCACCATATAACTACGGTCTCTTTCTACGACCATTTGTACATTCTTATATCCACCTTGATCTAAGTCAGACATATAGAAGTGGCCATTGTCTACCTTATGACTCACAGTAAGTGGTGGTTCACTTATCACTGGTTTCTGTTGTATTGGTCTTGGATTTTGATTTCCTACCAATTGATTTGGATTAGTATTAATCGAGCGATTTATACTAATTTTCCCACCACTTGAATCTTGTATATATGCTGGGGAGGCTTTCATACCATTTCGATACTGCGTCAGCTGTCCATCTGCAATATTTAAATCTTGATATACCATTTGTCCAGAACGAATACTACTATCTCCACTACCATAACGAGATACAACTTGTGTCATTCCACTGGAATCTTTTGCTTCAATCCATGACTTGTTATTCGTCGTAACTAAACGTACAGCCCCTTTGGCAACAGATTGCGTTCCTGTATGGTCTGTTGTTGTTGGTACCATTCTCTGAATCTCTTGAATTTCTTTTGCTTCAGTTTGAACTGCTTTATTGTACGGGTTATATTTACTTACCGTACGTGCAGCTGCTTGGTAAGCACCTGCGCCACCAATCACACCAGCAGCATAGCTTAATCCTTTTGTGACATTGTAATGGCGTTCCGCTGCGTTACCTCCTAATGAAGTATGAACAGCGGCTGCACTTCCACTTATCGCTTTTTGTACTGCATTTCCACCAGCTTGCTGAACAGTATCTGACGCATTAAAGTATGCTTTTGATACGTTTTCTAATCCCTGTATATGCGCAAGGTGTTTGGCACCTTCCATCATACTTATACCTACCATCTTACTTTGCTGTGTCATACGTCCCACAGCTGAAGTGGGGATAGACATTTTGCCAGCACTTTGTGCAATACTTGCTACACCTGCAGACGCATCTGCATACGAACGTTGAATTTCAGAAACGGAAAGATTTCCTGCACTCGCCATACTCGCTTGCGTTTGTGTAGCTGCATACACAGCTTTATTGATTGCACCACCTGCAGCAACACCGTGTGATCTAACTCCTTGAATAAAACTTGTAATCCCAGAGCTTACTTGTTGGCTCACTGTCCCAAGGGTTGCATGACTCTGTAAACCTTTCGTTAATTGCGAAGCAAAAGCATCCTTATTGATATACGACTGGGCATGTAGACTCTTACCACTCGTATCTTTTGCTTGTACTGGCATCGCTCCAGTTTGTACTGCTGCTTGCTGAGCGACTGTTTTAAATTCATTTCCTTTTTCATTCAAGTGTGCCTGCCACGTTTCTATTTTTTGCTTTGGAGACATAGTTGGAGACAAGTTTTTCATAAAGTTTGCCTTGTTCTCCGCTGCATATCCTTGTTTAAAGGATTCCGTAGAAGCTTGTACCAGGTTCCCAACATTACTTACTTGTTTGGCATTCTGGCTTCCATATCCACTTGTCAAACCATGTGTTTTCACGCCATTGACTGCCTTTTGAATGCCCGCAGTACTGGATACACCCATTGCATTTAAGTTTGGATTTTTTTGTAACTGTTGTGATAAATGAGAAGCGAATGCTTCCTTATTCGCAAATTTCGTTCCATCTTTTTGCTGAACAATACCTGCTTGCTCCGCAGCTTTTTGGGCATGATTTTCGAACCCTTGTACTTTGTGGCCTACATGTTTGTTCCATGCCGCTTCTTTTTCTTGTTGTGGTAAATCCGCAGGCAATTGCTTCATAAATCCAGCCTTATGATCTGCACTATATGCTTTCTTAAACGCAGCGGTTGAAGCACCTACAAGAGCACCAACCTGTCCCATGTTTTGATGGCCACTCTCTAACGTTTCTCCTTTTACACCCTCAACTGCTTTTCCGACTTTTCCTAATGCAAGTTGAGAAGCAAAAGCATCTTTATTCACATAGGACTTATCAAACAAGTTATTTCCTTGCTTATCTTTTGCATCAACTGGCATTGCTCCAGCTTTTGTTGCCGCCTGTTCTGCATGATTTCTAAATCCTTGTACTTTTGAGTTCAGATGGTCATTCCATTTTTTCTCTTTCTCTTCAACTGGCATACCTTCTGGCAGTTGACTCATAAACGTATCTTTATGGTCTGCCTCATATCCTTTTTGGAATGCATTTGTTGCTGCATTTACTAGATCTCTAGCGTTTCCATATGGTGTAGCGTTTTTCTTCATACTTTGTAAATCTTGGTTACGCTGATTTTTGAAATGAGACATTTGATCACTATTGGTTTTCGCTAATTTCTTAGCAATTTCTGCATCGGAAGCACCAGGAAATGCTTGTTTTAATCGACTCGTAACTGCTGAATCAGGATTATCCGCTTTCCAAGATTCAAAATCTTTTGTAGCTAAATCCTGTGCAATATCTTCATCGGTTAATTCTGGATAGGATTCTCCATTTAAATTTGAATACGTGTCCGCACCCTTCTTCACACTTGAACCAATATGTTTCCCTAACGCTACAGCTCCTTCGCCGACTGTAGCAGCAGTTCTACCAACCACTGCACCAGTAATTCCACCCGCTTTACTACCAACCATTGTCCCTATTGCCATTCCTTCTGGTCCAAGCCCAGCTCCTGCGGCCATACCCGCAAGTCCCGTTGCCGCTTTACCAATTGAACTTCCAATTTGCCCTGCTTTTAACATACGAGCTGCACGAGATGTTGTACCAATATCTGTTCCTAAATTCGCTCCCAATGCATTTTTGGGATTGTCAGCATCTTCTTTTGTCTCTTCTTTATTCCCTTTATCATTAGGTTTCGCTTTCGAATTACGGTAGTCGTCACGAACACCTTTAACCAGCCCAGCCACACTTGCTAAGGCACCCATCCCCATCATCGTACCCGCTTTATGAATACCACCTGATGCATTGGTGCTAAGACCAATAAAACTTTTCACAATCTCACCTATTGGGATAAACATAGCAAGTAACATTAATTTGAGTAACGGACTATTTGCTGCTCCAATTAAAGAAATAATGAGCCATAAGGTAATCGCATGAATCGCTTGTATGAACACTGCCCCCATAAATTCACGTATCCAATATAATGTCTGTTGTTTCTTTTGTGGGAATAGCCACATACCTACCAT
The DNA here is from genome assembly GCF_016650935.1 of Bacillus sp. TH25. NCBI lineage: Bacteria > Bacillati > Bacillota > Bacilli > Caryophanales > Bacillaceae > Bacillus > Bacillus sp. TH25. The sequence continues at coordinate 1,062,234 of NZ_JAEKEU010000009.1, forward strand.
TAAAGGACCCATTAACATTAAGACATATAGTGACACCGCACGCATTAAATAGTAAAAGTTTGCCCAGACGATGAGACCAGCTTCTATAAACAAACCAAATATAATAAACATATAGTCCTTTTCATGACCCTTCAGACTCAGCTCAGTAATTGTAAGTCCAGCCCCACCAAATCCAGGCTGTAGAAATTCAGTACCCTTATCCGGGTCAAAATTCCCACCACTTACTCCATTGATAGCGTCTCTGAACTCTACTATTACCCACGAATTGATATCAAATATAAGAGTATAGAAGTAATCCAAATGCCAAAGACAAATCGAGATAATCATTAAATCTTTCGCATACTCTATTAATGCCGTTCGATTATTCGGATTAATAGCTGTCGCTGAATATTTTGCAGCCGTAATCACTACACTGATGAGGACACAAAAAGCAACAAACTTAAACATGACAGGCATACCTGTGTCTAATACTTTGGTTAGAGAATCTCCCGAAAATAAGAAATCTAAATTTGTCCCTTTTCCTTCTGTCCCATTTCCCCCAAACACTAAGACTGGAAGAGGATCCAAAGTCGCATAAACCGGACCAAGAAAAGCCTTCACTAAAACAATAATTAGGCCTCCGACCCACTCTACTATTTTCTCTAGCATAATTTCACCTTCCTTTTCAAAGGTACGCTATTACCCTGCGTACCCTTGTACTTTCTTCATGTTATTTAAAAGCTCTTGTAGTACTGCTTCATTCGATTCAATGAACATCATTTCTTTGTCTGATGGATCTGTTTGAATCCAAACCGAGCTATCCCCTACACGGAAGATTCCTTCTCCTTTTCCTGGGTTGTTGAGAATAATATCAAGCTCCCCAGCAGTTAAGTTAAAGTTCTCTTGGATCTTTTTCTTATCAATCTTATTTTGTTCTAAGAAGAAATAAGAGAAAGTGGATTGCAAGATACCGCGCGCTTTTACATTTTCTAAAATACGAACAAAGTCCTGACTTGCCCAACACATGCCGGCATTTCTTTTACGTGAACGACGTGCTACTTTTTCTAAGAAGTTAACCGTCTGTTCATAATCGATAAACTGCCACATTTCATCCACATATAATACTTTTCTCTTAATAGCGTGTTCAGGACTCTTAATCCAATGCTCCCAGATATAGTTCAGGATAACGTGGAAGGCGATTGGTTTTAAGAATCCTTCTTCTAAATGACTAATATTAAAGTTGACAACACGTGATTCATTTAACTGTGTTTCCACACCACGACCAAAATGACTTTGTCCATCAAATAATGGTTTTGAACCATCACGTAAGAACGGACGAATCGCGGCAATTAACTCTTCTGCTTTCACATCGTCCCCATGATGTTCTACTATTACATCGTAGATTTCTTTTAACTCTGGCTCAGGCTTTCTCACTTGAGACTGAATTAATTGTCCATCCACCTTTTTCACTTCATCTGCATATAAAGATGAAGGGTGGGAAGTAATGCCATGTTTATCAAACACTTCACGAATCGCATCTTCCAGCATCGTACGCTGGAATACATTTAATCCTGGTTGATCAAAATCTTGTCCACGAATAATAATGTCAAAGAATCCTAGTATTTCATTAATTTTCTCTAAAATTGGTACGAATCTTACATACTTCACGCCATCACGTTCTATGAGTTCTTTCTTATCATATTGTTCAAGTGCTTCTAGTTCTTCATCTTTATCTGTAATCTGAAGTTCTGTTACCGCGATTGCACAAGGGTTAATAATGATATTACTTTCTGGTGAAATATTTAAGTTAATACCGCCTAGACGTTTTGTAATTTTTACGAATTCTCCCTCTGGATCGATAATCATTGCATGTGTATCTGCAAGTGACGTTTCACGAGCTAATTTCATTTTTAAAAGTAAACTTTTTCCCGAACCCGAAATCCCGGTCACACCAATGTTATAGTTTGGCGGACGATAATCTGCATTCCCGAACGAATTCAAAAATTCTACTTGCCCAGTAATTTTATTCTTTCCTATTGGTATACCACCATTAAATCTCCCGGATCCTGATACAAACGGTGCAAACGTACATAACGCACGTCTATCGATATTTCGATATGTATCTTGCAGCGTATTCGGTGCCCCTAGTGGCATAACCGCTTTTAAACCACTCTTCACACGATTCCAAGTACTTGCTATCTTAAAGTGTGATGCTTGCATTTCATCCTCAAGATACTCACATAAAACGTCTAATTCTTTCTTTGATTCTGCATATGCAACAGCCATCGTGCTCACCATATAGGAGTCATTCTCATTAAATTGAATTTCATCCATTAAATTGTTTGTATCTTGAATTTTTGCATCTAAGTCTTTTTCTTGGTCAATGTTTCCTCTTGTGCGTTGGAAAGAAAGGTTCGAACGTAACATCGTTAGCTGCATATCTAACGATCGCATCGCTTTCGCTTTTGGCTCTTTATGAATATCAATCATGACATCGACTTCCCCAGCTGAAGTTAACATGTTCAACCAATTGGTTTGCATCATACGAGGGTATCCATCACGTGGAATATAAAACGGACGGAAGAAGGTATTACTTCCTAAAGACTGTTTAATCACCCCATAGTCTTCTGCATCAATTTTCATGCCTTCTGGGGCAATGACATCAAACACGGTTGTTTGATTATCTAATTGAGTGGGTACCTCTTCTTGCTCCTGCTCTTCCTCCTCTAGTTCCAATTCATCCTTCTCTTCTGCTTCTAATTTCTTTTTTTCTTTTTTCTTCTTTCCAAACAACTTCATATTTACGCCACCCCATTATTTGATTTTTCAGCTTTTTCTTCTGCTAGAACTTTCTTTATTAACTCTAGTTTTCTCTCATTTGTTTCACCTGTTGAATACAGAGAGAAGTTTTCATTTTCAATTAAATCTTGGAAACGCGCTTTCACAGCTTTACGGCGATTAAACGCTACGTATAAGAGTTCTATCAATTTATCTTTCGTTAACATTTCTACATTAATTTTTGCTTTTGATAATAAATTTCGCGAAGCATTATAACGACGATATAATTCGTTAAACGCTTTATCTACAATCTTTTCTTCCAATTCTTCCTCTGTATCAGCTGTAATCGTACTAATATCCACCTTGTATGGGTAAATTAAATAACGTTTTTGCTCATATCGGGGCTGCGAACGTTGCCAGTACTCTAAGTTATCGATAACTTCTTGACCATATAGTATTGTCTCTGGTGTAAGGTCCTTCGCACCTTTCATCGTTTCTGTCATTTTTCGTACAGGATCTGTTAAATCTACAAATTTACTTTGTATATATACTTTTGTATTAAACTCTAATGTTGTTAACCATGATTCAATTTTGATATCAATTGCTTCTTGTTCCATGTTGGAAAGTAAGTAATAGTTTACTGGATGTGCTTCCGCGATTAGGACAAATGTGTCATCATGATATCGAATCATATGATTGTCAATTTCCTTAATGTCTTCTACAAAAGCGCTAAAGAAATCAACATTATCCTCATCAACTTCTGATTTAGGAGGCATATTCTTTTTATTTTTCTTTCCGCCGTTTTCAGCAATGTGTTTCTCTATCCCACTCTGGTTTTTCCCCTTTTTTTTAGACCCAAACAGCGGTTTCCCGTTCATTTTCCGATAAAAGAAAAATCCTACAATGGCTATCGCCGCAAAATATATCATTTCTAACATCTATAACGTCTCCTTTACCCATGTAGTTGGCTCGTACCCTTTTCTCCACTTGCCTTTTTCAGAACGGCTACGCATTTTGATAAGGAAAAACTTATCTAGATACATGTGTTGTTTCTCTTTATAAATAAAAGCAAAAGCTATTACACCTACTACCGTTGGTATTGCTAAAATTAAGCAAATAAAAAATGCTACTACCGAATTAAAAGGTGCAAATAGCCGCCATAAGAATGGTACATATAAATAAAGGGATGCTCCGCCACCTAATAGATAAATCAATTGGCGTTTGCTCAGCACACCTAATAGTGTTTTTTGTTCCGAAGTCATATCAACAGGAACGGTTACTTTTCTCATTCTGCTTCCTCCCTTGTATAAGAGAAGCTCTCCCCAAATAGAGGAGAGCTTTTACAAACTCTTATGTTAGATTTTTGTAACCCAAGCAGCGATGTCGTATGCTTTGATCATGACAAAGCCTCCAATTGCCGCACAAGCTAAACCAACCATGGCTTGTGTACGGTTTTCAGGGTTCTTCCCTTGTGCACCAGAAAGTTTAATACTTGCGAATACAACACAAGCAACTACCCAAATACCACCAAAACCAATTAGTGTTGTTACAAGGGTATTCATGCTTTTTTGTACAGTTTCAGCACTCGTACCACTGGTGTGCCCAGTAAGACCCTTCTCAAAACTACTTTTTGCCAGTAGAAAATCTCCTACCGATGTTGTCATAAGTTTTGCAGACAAATAATTCAACATAATTCCTGCACCTCCGGGTGTTTTTGTTCGCAAAACGCAAAAAGACCCCAATACACGCACACGTCCCCTAAGGACATGGCGCATATTGAGGTCTTCTCTTATATGCGAACTGATTAATTTTTTATTTTATTGTTAAATCCTATTACGTTTATATTATAGCAATGCGATTTTTAAAACACAAGACTTTCTTTACATATTTAACAAAAATAAAAGCAAGATAGACATTTCTTCTAAGCAGAGATAATAAAGTTGTTTAATTTATTATCAAGACCTAAATTTTAAAAAGTCATAAAAAATAAAGGGCGATACATATTAGTCATGACTAATATGTATCGCCCTTTGACTTCATGTTCAACAATCGCGCCCGATTCTGGAAGATTTCAAAAACGTTTATTTTTCTTTTAACATTGAATACTTTCGATAAACTTTATAGAAAATGCTAGCCAAAAAAACAAACAGAAGTGTGGGAGACAACTTCACAAGGACAAATGGAGTTTCAAATAAAAATGCCTTCCAAAATAATGAATCTTTCATACTCCAAAGACCTTCATGATATAATCCCGAATCCTTGTAAAACATATAAGAATAAGCTAAACACAGCGTACCAAACCAAAATGAATAACCCATTAATCTTTTATAATAATTATCCTTTGATTGGCGATCCGAGAAGATTTCATTTTGATCATCATTTTCTTTTTGCCAATATCGTATTCCACTAAGCCGGGGCCCCTTTATATAGTTCCAACCGAAATCCTTATATATCCCTTTGTATTCAACCAACTTTTTCTTAGGTAAATAATCTTGATAATCAAGTCGCATAACATATCTCTTGTCAGTTTTTTCGAAAGTGTATATTCCTAATCCACTAATATTTGTACAACGATAGCCCTTTTGTAATTGCTCGTTCAGCCATTGCTCCTCTTTTTCAATATCAAAAAACATCTTAAATTTTTTCATTGGATTCACTTCTTTCGTACAGAGATAAAATATGTAATAACCTGTTTTGTTCCATTTTCAAAATGGCGCTTCCTTCTGCAGTTATCATATAAACTTTTCTTCGACCTAACTCTCCAACAGGTTCAATCCAACCATGCTTATTCAAGTTTTCAATTGCACCGTATAATGTACCAGCTGCTAAAATAACAGTACCTTTACTTATCTTTTCTATCTTCTGCATTACGGCATAGCCATGGAGTGGCTCACGCATAGCTAATAAAATATAATGCATTGTTTCAGACAACGGTAATAATTTATGTTTCATATCCTCACCCTTTATTCAGTTCGACTATATAGTTCAACTTAATAACAACTTAATACAGTTCAACTTAATAGTCAACAACATTTCCGAAATTTGTCAAAGGAACTTAAAGTAAATAGCTTGATAACAAGGGGGAAATCTATCTAAAAAGACACTTTCCTTACGTAAGGGAAAGCGACTTTTTGTGTAGTCTTATTCAATTAAATGGCCCGTTTGTGGAACAAATAGGAAACGGAGTGCTCTTAGTGTCTCATTAAAAAAATGTTTTAGACTATAGAAAAAAGTATTAGACTGTAAAAAAATAGTTGTAGACTGAAAAGGTGTTTTCTGTACATGAAAGCACTTTTCACTAACATAAAACCAAAGTATCGAAAAACATTTAAAAGTCCCTTCATTTTCTTCTGAAGGGACTTTCCATTCACATAATCAGTGTTATCAGTAGTTAAGTATCTGAACTTTAAGGAATTCAACTGATTAATTAGACTTTTGTTTCAAACATCGCTGGAATATTAATTTCTTTTACACAAGAAGCCTTAGAAAGATTAATTACACATCTAACCAATAAAACAATATCTTGGAGTGGAATTTGTGTGCCATTATAAGTCGATATAACTTTTTCTATACCGTCTTCATAAGGAATTTGTGTAGCTATTTCACCTGGATTGATACATGTTACACCTATGCCGTACTTCTTTAGATGCTCCCGTAAAGAATTGCCGATACCGCGCAATCCAAACTTTGAAGCCACAAATGAAACTTGCGTAAAATCAGTATTTTCTAGACCAGCTGTTGAACCTATCAGCAAAATTTTCCCATTTTCTGATTTTTTTAGATTAGGCAACAATCTTTGTATACAAGTAATTGTGGAGATTACATTAACATTGATAATTTCTGCAATTTCCTGGGGATCATCTTTCTCAAAATTATAATCATCTCTAAATTAAAAAATAATATAATTGTTTAAAAATCCTTCTTCCACTAACGGAGTAGATTAGCTCAATAAGGAATCACAATAAGAATTTGTAGCTTCTGAAGAAATGGAAAAAAGAAAGGTTTTAAATACAAAGTAGACTCTGTTATACAGGGGTAGAGAGATATTATAATTCATTTGTGATAAATTAGGAATAGTTTGATTTGTTTAAAACTGAGTAGAGGATTATAAAGTGTGTGCGGTTTTTTACCAAGTCCTATATGTCTTATCCTTTGGAGGAAATATGCTTAAAGAAAATTTTAAAATTAGTAATATTCCCACGATTTTACGGGGAGATAAGAGTGAAAAAATTTTTATTGCAGTACATGGAAGTATGTCAAATAAGGAAGATGCAGTTATTGAAATATTAGCTGAAGAAGCCAATCAAAAAGGTTATCAAGTATTAAGCTTTGATTTACCTGAACATGGAGAAAGAAAAAATGATAATACTCCTTGCAAAGTACAGTTTTGTGTTAGTGAATTATCTATAGTTATGAATTACGCAAAAGAACATTGGAAAGAAGTAAGCGTGTTTGCATGTAGTATGGGCGCTTATTTTAGCCTTTTAGCCTATCAAAATGATGTGTTAGAAAAGGCATTATTTTTATCACCAGTAGTTAATATGGAACGAATTATCGAAAATATGATGAAATGGTTTAATGTAACACCAGAGCTTTTGCAAAAAGAAATGACTATAGAAACACCTGTTGGTCAAAAGTTATATTGGGATTATTTATGCTATGTAAAAGAACATCCTATTAATACATGGAATACAGATACATATATTATGTATGGAGCCAAGGATGACCTGTGCGAATTTGAAACTATTAACTATTTTACAAAAAAACATCGTTGTGAATTAGAAGTCATAGAAACAGGTGAACATTACTTTCATACTGAAGAACAGTTAAAGATATTTGAACAGTGGTTACACAAACATATCGATTAACAAATTACAATTTATCTTGGGTGAATATATAAACTGATATTATATTTGAGAGACATTATAAATGTGATTCACTTAAACAAACAGGTGCTTTAGTTCAATAAGAATTAAACAACTTTATTAATGATTTTTGAGTACAAATACCTTTAAATATATAGAAATTAAACAACTTTAAAGAGCCTTACCACACACTAGATTGTAGCAATGCTCTTATATTTTCATAACAAAATTAAACAACTATATTATCGATTTACATCTTCTGCCATCTTGCTTTTATTTTTGCTTATTGTCTTTGTTTGGATCGTATACAAGAAATATACTTTTGATTTATGAGAAAAGAACATAAAAAAACAGGTAATTGTGTGTATGTCACAATCACCTGTTTTTTTACTTATATCTACTCTTTATTTTTGTAAAATCTCATTAACCTCTTCTATACTAATTCCAGCAGCTTCCGCAGCATTTTCTGTAGATATTCCTACTTTAATCATGTTTTTGACTAGTTGTTTTTTAACTCTTTCCTTTGCTTTTTCTTCTGCTGTTTCTATTTCAGATATTCTATCTTTAATCGCCTTTTCTTTTGCCTCATAGTAACGCAGAAAACCCTTATTATTTCTTAAACGTTCCCAATCTTCTATTTCTTGTTTGAAAATAGATTCTTTTTCCATTACAATCTCCCTGAAATTTTTGTTACCTTCTCATGTTCCTCACAATACTACTTACTTTTTAAAATTTCATTAACCTCTTCCACACTTAAATCAGCAGCTTTCGCAATTTGTTCTATAGGCAACCCCATTTTAATCAAATTGTGAATTATCTCTATCTTAGTTGCAATTCTAGTCTCTTCTTCGGCTTTTTTTGCAGCTTTTTCTTCTGCCGTTTCTATTTCAGATACTCTGTCTTTTATCGCCTTTTCTCTAGCCTCATATAAGCGTAAAAAATCCTTATCTCTACTTAGACGCTCCCAATCCTCTATTGCTTTTTTCAAAACTGGATCTTTTTCCATTGCGATTCCCTCCAGGATTGTTGTTAATTTCTCATTTTCATATGCAGGAAATAATAATAACCAACGTGCTAGTATATCCTCCCATGGATCCACTCGTTCTTCTTTCCATTCTTGCATTACTTTCGGAATTTCAAGAAAGTGCAACTGCATATTTTCAGTAATGATACGCTTGGATTTTCTGTTCATCACCGTATTAATATTATGAAAGTCTTTCTCTTCTGGAAACAGAATGAAATCTACTATATTAATACAGATTGTTGGTCTTAATTCCGTGTACTTCATTCCTTGAGTCATTTGAGAATAATACATACCTGACCAATAAAATAAAGAACGTTCTATCATGTCTTTCTTGTCTCGAACTTGAATCTCTATATTAATTTTTATACCATTATTTAGCGTAGCTCGCAAATCTAAAATAGACAATTTATCGTCCTTTTGCTCTCTTGGAAGATGCGGATCATCAAAATGTAAAGAAGTGATTTCTTCATCTATAGATGATTGTAATACCGCATTTAGAAAACCAATTAATATGTCTTCGTTTCCTTCTACTCCAAACAAACGCTTAAAAGCAAAGTCAATTCGTAAATTCACTAAATTCTTTTTTACATATACACTCATATTTTCCCTCTACCTTTCTACTTTTAAACATTTTATTTAAAGGCATAAAAAAAGATAGAATTACAATTCTATCTTTTTCCCCTTCTATTCACCTCACCAAATATGGCTACTAGTTGTTTAATATATATGAAATATCCTCTTCACACATATTTGTCGCATTTGCAATTGTCGTAATAGAAACTCCTTCACTATAAAATCTATGAATTAGTTCCCTTCTTTCTTGTTCTCTAGCTTTTTTGTCTACGTCCATTAATTGTTGCATAAGATTCATCTACTTAATACACACCTTTCTTTTATAAAATCCCCTAGCTGAAATTTTACGATTTATTATATCGTGCGGAAAACTGGCTTGAAAGATGCTTGCATAGCATCATCCAGTCCTTTCCCTTGCGTTGGGTTCCATGCAGCAATAATTACGTTATAGCCCTCTTTCTTTAACTCTGTCGCAAAAGCAATTAAGGCAGCTCTTACTTTCTCATTCTCAACCAAGTCGGCATCAAATGCTAAATACACATTCTCTACACCCATATCTTTTAATACTGGCATAGCAATCCTCCAAGCATTTACACCAGGAATCGCAAGAACTGTTGTCCCTACTTCAGAAAGTTCCTCTTGATTAAATCTCTTTGGAATCAAATCAGCAATCAAATCAGCTTTCATGGGGCCCTCTGTGATCATTACTGATTTCGTTTGATGTAAGGCACCAGAATTCCAGTGTTTTAAATGAGAGCTTGGTACCGCTACATGTACAGGAAGTGGATGTTCACTACCACCTGCACCAGTTCCTTGAATTTTGTTTGCTGATGAGAGCCATAAATATTTTTGCCCTTTATGAATCTTTACAACAATTCGTTCCTCATGAAATGGAATCTCTACCTTTTTGCTCACTTCTAGTTCGCCTTCAAAGATACAATCACCATTTTTAGTTATCTTTACAACATTAGGCTGTTCGATTAATTCCGCTTGAACTCCAGTAGGTGCCGATTTTACATGAACGGAGTTTTTCACTTCATCCACACGAACTTGCCATCCAACAATTTGATTGTACTGGTTTCGAAAAGGAATCATTATACCAGGAGAACCTGACATCAAACGAAGAGAAAGTTGACCTTTCTTCATCTCATAAAATCCCGGAATTCCCTGCCAGCAATTTTTATTCCCAATCTGTTTAAATAGCTTTTCCCAAACTGTCGTATATGTATTATCCTCTTCTAACTCAATTTGTTGTTTTAAGAAAGAACGATATTGACGTACTTGTATTTGTTCTTCAGTCATTTTTCTATCTCGTAATAAATGTATATAATGATGCTCTTGTAATGGTATGAAATCCATTAACTTACGATTAAACACATTTAATTCCTCATTGCTTTTCTTATCATGAACCTGAACTTCCTCCACTTCAGGCAATTGATACTTATCTTTTCCATTTATGTAATGAATGTAGCTTGGATTGCTCGTATTTTTCCCATAGACCCATTTGCTTTCTACACGGGTACATGCTACTTTCTCTTGCGAAACATGCAGCATACAATTGCCTGTATCATGACAAATTGGACAAGGAACACGATAAAACTCCCACCAGCTACCTCTTGGATACGCACTTGTTAAACGAAATTGACCTCTTTGAATGTTATAATTCACGTCTCCCAACTCCTTGTATACTGTTTATTATATATGTAACTATCACTTCCACTAAACTCTTTATACTTCTATTTAGATATTACCCTTGTACTTCTAACGTTTATACAAAAGAATATGTATCGCAAACTAAATAATCGCTTCTATGTTCTTGATCTAACAAAGTCGATTTCACACATCTCAAATCTTAAACTCTCCCCAATAAAATAAAAGGACAGAAATTCATAGTCATTTTTCACTACGGATTTCTGTCATTCCCTCTGTCTGTACACTTTCATATGGTTCTGTAAATCACTCATTACGATACACTAACACCCGTTAAAGAGAATAAGTCCTCTTTTGTCGGATTAAGTGCTTGCAACTAACTATCTACCTGTAGGAAGTTTACTTTTCTTAATTGTTCTCCCTTCTCCGCACGCTTTGCCACTTCTAATCCTCCATGATGATGAACAAGAATTGTAAGATCATCTTTCTTGAAAATACAATCTTCATCTGAAAACTTTACATGATGGCTTCGTAAAATCGGCTTCCACTTCTTAAGTGAATACCCTTCTACATCTAAAAAACCACGGATTGCAGTAAAGCGAAAACTTGTCCCTCTAAAACATCTTTCCAACAAAAAAAGGAACTCTCGTACACATCCATTAAAATGAACATGATACAAATAGATTTCCCCTGCTTGTTTTGCTACTTGCTGTGACAAGTTTGATGGTTTAATTGAAAACTGATAACAATCCCGTTCCCAAAAAGCTCCTCCTTTTGTAACTCTCAATCGCAGTGCTCGTAAACTCGGAATAAAATCATCCAGATGTGCAGAACAAAATATAGATACTTCAAAACTCGTATTCATTATAAATCCCCCTAAATAATAATTTTGCCCACTGTGATAATGGGTTTTACCAATCAAACAGACTTGAAAACAACACAAAAAGGGCTTCTTCAAGTCGATTAATAATGTGCATAGCAAAATAAGCTATATATACACTAATCGGCTCAAAGAAGCCCTTTCAAAATTGAAACAAGACGCAACTTGCTTCTACAACTCAACCACAACACATAAGGTGTGGGAATAAACGGAATCAATTAAACAATAAATATAGTTTTATAATAATAAATTCATACCAGTATTTCAACAATTTTATGCCTCTTTAAATATTCTGATTATTACTTTTATTTTTATTGAAAATAATGTATAATAAAAGTATCCTACGCGAGATATTGAGTCGTATCTCATTCGTCATTCAAAAAAGGCCTGTATATAAAAATAAGGCCTTTTTTATTTATGTAAAAAATATAAATAACAAGAGCTCAATGTAGCTTTGAAATAAAGTCTTACCGCAGTCAACGAAAGTACGGTCTAGATGCAGAGTACTGATAAAAAGTGAAATAATCAAAAAATTACTAACAGAATTTGTTGTAATTTGACTTGAGTTTCATTTATGCTAAGCTTTCATATTTTTTATAAATTAATTAGGATATAGTTCACTTAACATAGCATGTGGGTTCTTATTCCAAAATCTATCTAATGGGGTTCTTAATCCTTGATTAATTATCCATCTTCTACTATAGACCTTTATAAACTCTTCATTTGTTAACTTTTCTTTTTCCTCTATCGTCCATTTCAATGCTTCTAATGCCTTCTCCCTTGTCCAAAATCCACGAGGGGCCCTATTTAATTCCCATTCTTTAAACTTCCCTGGGTACAACTCGTGTAGCATGGCATATGGACTATTTTTCCAAAATCTATCTAATGGGGTTCTTAACCCTTGATTAATTATCCATCTTCTACTATAGACTTTTATAAGCTCTTCATTTGTTAACTTTTCTTTTTCCTCTATCGTCCATTTTAATGCCCCCAGTGCCTTTTTCTTTGTCCAGTAGTTTTTAGGTGTCTTCTGGAATTCCCACTCTTTGAAACATCCAGGATATAACTCATCTATCATACTAAATGGACTATCATTCCAATATCTCGCCAATGGGGTCCTTAAGCCTATTTCTGACAACCAAATTACACTAATTTTTTTTCTTATCTCCTCATTATTCATTTGTTTTCTTTCCTCTATCGTCCATTTCAATGCTTCCAACGCTTTTTTTCTTGTCCATAAACGACTAGGAGTTTTTTTAAAATCCCATTCCTTAAAATGGTCTGGATATAATTCATTTATCATTATGTAAGGACTATTTCCCCAAAAAATTTGGCAAGGTGAACTCAAATTATGCTTAGTTAACCACTGAATATTATAAACCTCCAATAATTTATTATCTGTTAACCTTTCTTTTTCTTCTATCGTCCATTTTAATGCTTCCAATGCCTTTTCCTTTGTCCAATAGTTTCTAGGTGTCATTTGAAATTCCCATTCTTTAAAACAATTCGGATAAACATCATTTATCATGGCATATGGGCTATCATGATATTTAACGCTAAGTACACCACCTAATTTATATTTAATAATTAATTGGGATTTCCAACTCTTAAGAATTGTTTTTTTATCCCTCTTTAAAACTTTTTCTATAAAATACTTAATTACACGTTTTGCTAGATTATTATCATAATCATCACTCCATGTACTTTTAGGAAATTGCTTTCTTTTACCTTCTAAAATTTCTTGATATATTTGTTCAATGCTATACATATTATTTACTCCTTTTGTTGTGCAAACAAAAAATCCATAAAATCATATACATTGTTATTAGATTCTTTAATCAGTTTCTATGATGATTTCCAAAAAGTACAAATAGAACCTATCATCCTTATTCCTGAGGAATAAATTTATATTATGGCGGATTCATCAGCTGTTAAACGTATAATTGAAAATTTAATTACCAATGCAATCAAGCATTCAAGTGAAGAGGTTACCATTCAACCTAATATAATGAATCCTGCTAAACAATTAAAAGAAGAAGAATTTCCTTTTCTTTTTGATCGCTTCTATAAAGTCGATCAAGCATGGAGAAAAAAGGTACAGATTTAGGTTTGCTTATTGCGAAAAGTCTAATGACAAAGATGGATGGTAATTTATCAGCAGAATTAATTGGTGATCAATTAAAGATGAAGTATGAATGGAAAAAAGGAACAATAATTACAAAAATCCCATCTATATAGATGTGTTTTCTCCTGGTGCATTTTTTGTAAATTCGTATAAGGCACATGCACCTAAAATAACGAGTATACCTTCAGGAGCATCTATTAGTATAGTTTTCCATGTGCCTGAGATTACTAGTTCATTACCTGTATAAGATGTAAAATATGCCTTAATATAACCTATAGTAAATTGCACAACACATAAACAAACATATAACCATAAGCCAAATCGAATCATTTTCTTATTTTTAAACATAAAACACCCCTTCTAATTAGATAAAAATATAAACCTTATTATCCTCATTCGAATTTAAAACCTTATATTATTATATTCGATTTTATTATAATAAGAATCTAGGTAAAGGGAATATGCAAAAATGCATATTCCCTTTACCTAGATTCTACCTTTGCTTATCTACATTATTTTAATGCAATCCATTCATAGCTTTTAAATTCTTTAGGCATCTTATCATACTTCAAACGTCCAGTTGTACAAAAAGAAGCAATCATCCATTGAATTAGGTTCATCTTTGCGTAAGGATCGATACAATCCTCAAACTTTTTTAACTGATAACCTGTACTATTTTTCTGCCAAATCACATACAGACGAAAATGTGTAGTAGTAACGAGTCTAGCCTTTGTTGTAACCTGCCACTTTGCAATTTTCGTTAAATCTTCTTTTACCTTTCTTTCGTACTCTTGTTTTACTACTTTATAACTCTTCTCTTTATTGATTAATCCATTAGAGAATTCAAAAGGCATTTGATGCACCTCATACACTGTTCCTTCTTCATCTCCTAAAATATTCGATTCTACTAGAAATATATTTTTTAGTTTTAACTGTTCCGTTAATTCTTTTCCGCTTTGATAAAATGGCTTTTTCATCTTCTGCAACAAAACAACCTGTACAATTAATCCGATAAGTAACGGATACGCTAGTACAAACACCATATTAATAAACATGTTTACAAGAAGTACTCCTACTATTGCAAATATTGTAAAGTAAATATACGTTTCTCTTTGATGAATGATTCTACTGTTCAAGCCAAGATACCTCCGTTTTGATATATAGTGAAAGCAGCATAAACAAGTGCTCCTAATAAAATAGAACAAGCCCCTGGAAAGCTCTGAATGAGCTGTATTTCTTTCTTTGGTAGTCTCGCACCAAATATAGAGGCAGCATGCTCTAATTGGTCTTTAATAGCTCCTGTAAACCCTAAAATCTTAATTAATCGATACAAACTGGCAATCCAAAAGAATAGTAAATGGAAAGCTGTTAATGTAATAGCGGTAAGCATAGCCGATTCTTCTACTACATTGCTAACATATAAAGCTACCACCACAAGCATTTTCGTATCACCAGGTGATGAA
Source organism: Bacillus sp. TH25 (assembly GCF_016650935.1). Classification (NCBI taxonomy): domain Bacteria; kingdom Bacillati; phylum Bacillota; class Bacilli; order Caryophanales; family Bacillaceae; genus Bacillus; species Bacillus sp. TH25. Next base: position 1,077,571 of record NZ_JAEKEU010000009.1, read on the forward strand.
AATTTAAACGTCTCTAACAATAAACCACATGATAGAGCCATGACAAGTACAATCACAATCTCTTTCCCTGTTCGTATTCCAGCAAAATACGTTAATCCCAGACCAACTATTAAGAATAGTAAATGCCACATATTTTTTGTTTTTCTATATTTCAAGTCAGTAAATACATTCAGGATCATATACCCTATCAGTATTCCCATTATATATATGCCCATATTTTTCTCTCCTTGTTTCATTCATGTTTAGATGGATTATTAAGGTCCACTTATTAAAGACCAAGTGACCGTAGAAGTATAAGCAGCTTGCCTATTCTTCCCTACATAGGTTGTCCCTGGATCTAGCTGCAGTTCGAATGCATGCTGGCCAAAATCGATTTGATATTCTCCAATCGCTACTTCTTTTGGAGCCTGGATAATGGTGTGTGCCGCACCAGTATCAATAGGAGCATTTGGAACCTGTACAATAGGTTTTCCTGTCTCTGGCCCCTTTACCTTTGTTACACTCACTTGATTTTTCAAGTATAGAGAACCCTTTGGCAATTGTTTTGATATGTTCGACTCTCTAAAAGGTGATATAGTAACATTCAATCTCCATCCATCCGCTTGATTTCGACTATCATGAATCATGATTTTTCCTAAGGTACCAAATGAATTTTGTTTTTCTCCATTTAATTGGATCGGACTGAATTCCACACTTTTTGGTACAGTGAGCATGTCTACATGTCCTTTTTGTGTGGTAGAAACATGCTTTGTCGCACTTTTATTCCCAGCTTTATCTACTGTTCGGATATGTACATATTGCGGTTTCGCATAATCAGTCGGAAACTGAATACTAGTCTGATTTGTAAACTGAACGCCTTTTGCTTTATCGAGTGATATGTCCGGTTTGTCATTTACTACATATTCATACCCTTTCACACCACTTGTTACAGTAGCAGGAACCTCCTTAGAAAAGTCTGAAGCGCCATTCCTACCAACTCCACGAATTTTATAATGATAGATACTCCCTTCATCTTTCGCGGAATCATATGTTACTTTTGTTTCCTTTAGCTCTCTATTTTCTATTTGAAAACCTTCAGGTGTTGTTGGTGCTGCCTGATCCCTTGCTTCTTTATCTACATAGTCAGAAAGTCTACCTTTATATATTTGCTGATTCGCTCGGTATACTTCTGCTTCTGATGCATATCCCACTTTTAATTCATCCACATATGTAATCCCTTCTGAATACGCAAGCATATAAAACGTTACGCCTCGTTGCTCGGTAATATAAAAAGGATTATTTGCAACTTGGGTATTCATACTAAATGTAGACCATCCATTTATGTCTTTATTAGAATCATCCTTTGTGACCGTACGATTATTTGGTAATTGGATAGGTGCTGCCCATTTTCTTGTTTTTAAGCGGTCACCTTGTTTCATTGGAGTCATAATAGGACTATTTAATATTAACTTCCCCTGTCCAGAACCATCCTGATAAGGAATTACTTTATCTACCATCGGAGAATCTTGATACACATCTTTATTTATGTCCGAAGTTATATGTTTTCTATCCTTTGGTATGTTGGTGCCTGATTCTCTTTCCGGAAATAAAGCGATATTACTAATCTCTAATTCTTTCGAACCGGATGGCACATCTTTTAAAATAATAGCGTTGTAGTAATCAAACTCTCTCCCCGTTTCCCAACTTCCATCACCATAAAAGCTAATCTTTCCTAATCCTTGTGACTTTGCTTTAAAGGTAGCGGAAATATAAGCATTATTAGGGACGTTTAACCTCTTAAAAACAGCGATAGAATCTGTTTTAACCGTATAGGGATATAAGACTCGATTCCCTCCTAATTTTGTATCAAATACTTTGTATCCGCTGGTATCTGCACCATTTGGATAAAAGACTTCTGATTGTAAACTTTGATTCCCATTCCCATAAAATTCTCCCCAACCATTCATTAAATTGACATCTTTAGGGTTATTAAAATCAATTCTCCATAGTACATCTTGATCTAAGATATCAATTGCCCATTCCAATTTGACCTCATTCTCTTTTCCACTTGCAGTGAGTGTTGGAATACCATTCTGCTGGCTTACTGTGTGATCAGCTAATATAGTGTTATCTTTTATACCTATAAATAAGCATGCGGCGGTTAAAAGCATGACCGAAGTGAAAATCTTCCCCCGTTTCACCCTATCCTCTCCTTTCACTTCTTTCGTATTTATGAGGCTTTTTGTTCTTCTCTCTGTTTAGAATGCTTCTTTCTCCACCATACAAATACAAATATTGAAATGATTACGATTACAATACCAGCCACTATCATATATGTTTGATTAGAATACGTCGGTAACACCTTTACTGCACCTGTTTGTTCCGCGTACTCTGTCACATTAGAAGCAGTTATCTGGAATTCTTCTGTATATATTTTTGGTACACCATTCTCTTTTATTGTGACTTTTAGCATATACTTTCCATCTTTGTACTCTTTCGCTTTCCATGGAATAGCCAATCCTACCTTGGATTTCGGTGCAACATTAAATGCTGGTATATTCCCACGAAATAGGACATTATCCTTAGATAAAACTTCATAAGAAACAGTCACATCCCTCACGATATTTGCATTTGTATTTTGAATAAGTGCATGCACTTGTGGTTGTATTGGATACGATTCAACGGCTGTGCCATTTAGCTTTAGAGATGAGTTATTAGCTGAATTTTCAGTCTTATATACATTCAATTGTATCGCTACCGCATATTCGATACGGTTATGTACAGAGAAGTTCAGTCCATCTTTTTCAAAATCCTGTGATTTTGTATCTTGTACTAATTCAAACAATAATCCGCCCAAAAATACTCCATCTTGATTAGGTGTCGTTAGTTGTACCTCTATAGTCTTCGCTTGATTACCTTCTAAAGTAACAGCGGAAGGAGTTTGCACATACTGATCCATATAAAAATTTGTATCCATTAACGTACTTTGTGAAACCTCACGGTTTGGCACATACATAATACCTCCGTTTGTAGAGGTGAGAGCATTGGCCACTTTTACATTCACTTTGATCGGAGTATTAGCTTTATTGTGTACATCCATTTTCACTGTTTGGTTCTGTTTCTTATTCACCTGTAAAGTAAAATAGTTTTTGATATCGCCTATCTGATTATCTGGAACATGAATTTTTACATCAAATGGTAGACTATCTTGTTTTTCTTCTGCATAAACAAGCTGAAAAGGTTTTAGGCTTAGACTTAAAATGAATATAATAGCCACCAATATACTAATAAAAATTTTATATGCATAGTCTTTCATTTTGCCCCTTCTTTCTATGTACAGAAGAGAACCATATCTATAATATGAATCTCTTCTGCATGATCATTACTAATTAAGGTCCTGTTACAATGGAATAGGTAAGTTTCGACTCATACGATGTAGCACCAGCCTTATTCTCTACATATGTACTATGAGGGTTTAATGTTAAAGCCATTGACTTATCATTAAATGCTACATTATATTTCCCCATACCTTCATCTTTTTTCGCACTTAAAATCGTAACTTGATTATCTGTATCTATAATAAAGTTAGCCGTTTTAAACTCCGGATTTGGTGAACTCGTCCCTCCTACTTTCGTAATAGCAGCACCGCCACTATTTAAGACTAGAGATCCTTTTGGAAGTGTTCGATTTGATTTCGCATCACCATTTACCTTAAATTGGTCTGCTTTTACATTAATTCTCCAGCCATTTCCTGAACCCGTCGCATCTGTTACTGTAAGCACACCAGGATTGGCATTTGTCACTTGTGTTTCTCCACTTAGTGTTACAGCGTTAAAGTTACTCACTGGTGTAACGGCAATGTTATGTTCGCCACCCGTAATACTTTGTGTTAATTTCGTCTCAGCTGTTGCTTCTGCACTTGCAGGTGTTCCCATTACTGACATACCAAGAGCAATTGTTGCTAAAGTAGGAATCATTACTTTACTAAATTTCATCATAATACCTCCTAATTTTTATTTTATAGAAGGAGCCACATGATACGTGACTCCCCCTATATACAACCTTAAAGCTTATTTTTTATTCCATGAATCTACATCTGCATTGCTTGATGCTTTTGTGAATCGAGCTAGAATTGTGTCATATCCACCTTGGATTGCTTTCCATACAAACGGTCCAATGACTAGTACAATAATTACCGCTAACGCGATTAACATACCGTTTTCTGATGATAGCTGTGAATCCTCATTTTTTAACCAACTTTTCATTTTCGTTAACATTTCATTTTGCTCCTTTATATATCAATTTTAGGAATCTACTAAGATAAGAGTTTATCTAATTAAAATTTTATTTCTTGTTCCAAGAATCTACATCTGCATTGCTTGATGCTTTTGTGAATCGTGCCAGAATCGTATCATAACCACCTTGGATTGCTTTCCATACAAATGGTCCAATGACTAGTACAATAATTACCGCTAACGCGATTAACATACCGTTTTCTGATGACAACTGTGAATCTTCGTTTTTTAACCAATTTTTCGTTTTTACTAACATTTTATTTTTGCCCCTTTATATATCGATTTTAGGAAACTACTAGGATAAGAATTTACCTAATTAAAATTTTATTACTTGTTCCAAGAATCCACATTTGCATTGCTTGATGCTTTTGTGAATCGAGATAGAATTGTTTCATAACCACCTTGGATTGCTTTCCATACAAACGGTCCAATGACTAGTACAATAATTACCGCTAAAGCGATTAGCATACCGTTTTCTGATGATAATTGTGAGTCTTCATTTTTTAACCAATTCTTCATTTTCGCTAACATGTGTTTTGCTCCTTTACCTATTCCATTTGGGATAATATCTTTTTATAAACTTGCAAATCCTTGTGATAAGGATTGAATAACAATGACCATCGGATACATAACGATACAACCAATAACCGCAACGTTAAATTTATTCATTTCCATTGGTTTATCTTGAATCAGACGGTTGTAGTTCTCATGTTTTAATTCACGCATCATTTTGATTTGCGAATCCATAATACGAAGACTTTGTACCTTGTCCGTTTTTTGCGCTTGTTGCAACGCAATCGTAAAGGCATTTACTTCTGGACTATTTAAAGCTGCTGCGAAGTTCCTAAACGGTTGATCCGAGCCCGCATACATTTCTAATTCTGCTGTAAGAGTAGATACATACGGACTAAGATGTCTCCCTGCATATATCTGTGCCTTTTTTACTGCTTCTAATGTTGTATGTGTCTTTAACAACTGCAGCAACGGAATTAAATACTCCGGTAATTCAAACTTCCTTGCTTCTATCGCCTGCTTCATTTTTCTCTTTAATAAGTAGTCTGGATAGAAGTAAAGGAATGGCGAAATTAAAACACCTACTTTAAATAAGTAGTAATCATGAAATACACTACAAATTAGGAAAACAGAGGTGAAAATGATGGGATACGCAACCTTCATTTTCAAATATTCTTCTGGTTTCGTATCCAAGCCAGCTTCCTCTAATTTTTTCTGAATCTGCTCTTTCTTTTCTTCTGTTAGATACTTATGTGATAACGATTGAAAAGGAGCAAGCATCATTTGATTCAAATTCTTCTTTTCAATACGCTTCGCATTTTCTACATAATGAGTAAGTACACTCTCACTGTCTTTTTTACTTTGTAGAAAGGTGGAGAATACCCAGTACATGACAACAAATATGACTAAACCTAAAAACACAGCCATCTTATTCCCCCCTTTCTGTCGGGTTATAATTTGCAATTTTTTCTACACGTGTTGCTAGGAAAAATACAATAAACATATTGACTGTTAATGCAATTTTCCCCATCATAGAACCTGCCAAAAATCCATATGCCTCTTTTGACATCAACATAATGACAATCGGCATTGCGATGACTATTAAGCAGTTCTGTACAAAAGCACGTTGCGCTTGGGACAAACTAGAACGCAATCTTGCCAGGTATAGCTTTTGTTTTTCGAAATCTTCTGCAATATCTAGTAAGACTTGCACTGAATTTGCTCCACCTTCTCGGCTACATACTTCCAACATTTCGTGGAAGAAAACCAATTCTCTAAAGTTAAAGGTTTCATTAAACCCTCTAAATGCACGATGCATCGTGGTTCCACCTTCTAATAAAAGAGAAACTTTTTCTATTTCTTCTTGAATACTTTCATGCATCATCGGTTTCACCTGAAGTAACACGCGTTTTGCGTTATTACTAATTTGAAGTTCATTTGCTACAGCCTTCATATAGATAGAAAGACGATCTATGACAACTAAGTAATAACGTTTTTTTCTACGATAGAGAAGAAACCTCGGAACTAAAAATCCACATAAAGCGGAAATCAGTGTAAAAGGATCTCTTCCAAAAGAGAAGTAGAATACAGCTGCAATACTCATGCCTGAAAGTACCGTATATACCCAGTACATACTTTTCGTCAGTTTCCACTCGTACTTTTGGGCTTCCTGGATAACGGATTGTGGAAGATACATCCGTATTCCTTTGATATTCCGCAATTCTAAGCGTCTTTCTTCTTTCTCATTTTCTTGTACAAATTGGGAAAGGGCAGAACCCTTAGATTTTGTGAAAAGTAAAACTAACAATAGTACACTCATGAATATGAGGAAGATACATCCATAAGCTAACAAACTATGCATACTGCACCTCCTGTTGTGAAAGGAATGGTGCATAAAGAGCTGGATTTACAGTAGAAGAACGGAACTTCCTTTCCATATCAGCCGACATAGTCGCTGTAGTGATATGATCTCCATGAATCTTTCCTACTCTCTCATTCATTTCATCGTGTTCCTCATATGTCGGGATAAACAGAGAAAGCTGATTGAACTGTATATCATCTTGATAATCCAACAGTTCAATCATCTCTGTAATATAACGATTTCCATCATCTTTCTTCTCTAAAAAGACAATCACATCAAATGTCTGCGAAATTAATTCATATAAATACTGGGCGTCAATATTTGCACCACTTTGCAGACACATGAGCATTAAACGTCTAACTGCTTCTTTTGCACTTCTTGCATGGACAGAAGTAAAACCAGGGTGTCCTGTTTGGAAGAAGTTCAGCATTTTTAATGCTTCTTTCCCCCTTGATTCCCCTACTATTAATCGCTTTGGTCCTTGTCGTAACGCATTTGTTAGCAATCTATCAAAGTCAATTGCATTCTCTTCTACTTCCGATGCCCTACACTGCATCGGAACAAAATGATGTTCTGGAAAAATACGATGCAAATATAATTCAGGGTTATCTTCTACTACGAGAGTACGTTCTTTCTTTTTCCCTTTCGGAATATGAGAAGCAAGATATTTCATAAACTCTGACTTCCCTGTACCTGTTGCTCCCGCCACTAAAATATTCATTTTGGCTTTCACGGCTGCGGCCAAAAAATCCAACATCTCTCTCGATGCTTGATTTGTAGATAACATACGCTCTTCAGAGGCACGAAGATGATCCGCATTCTTACGAATCGTTATCGTTGTTCCTAGTCCCCCAAGTTCATCTAACGCAATATTTATACGTATATACGGAAATACACAATCTACATATGGCTTTGCTGTATTTAATGATTCTGACGTACTGTTTACCATCTTGTAGGCTAAAGCTTTGACTTCTTCTTCCGTTTCAAATCGGTAAGGAAATGTACATTCTCCCTCCCCAATTTTTTCGTAAATAATCTCTTTTGTGCCATTTATATAAATATCGGTTACGTCCTTATCCTCTTTCAAAGACTCTATAATCCCGAATCCCACAATGTCATCACATACCATGTTTAATAACTGATCCGAAGGAACATCTGCGATAACAACTTGATTACTTAACAAAAAGTTTTTAATGATCGTTTCTACAGCAGCTCTCTTCTCCTTATTCATAAAGGACTCACTTAAAATATCACGATGTTCTTTTACTAAAAACGCACGAATTTCATCCGTTATATCTTTAATTTGTTGAGCTGTAGTCGTCCCTAATTTCCGAGCCGATTTGGAACGAATCATATAACCAAAATGGTATAAATCTACTCGATTTCGTTTTAAGGCCACTTGTTTTGCCTGTAAATAACCCCACATACTACTAACCTCCCCTTTTAATTTCGAAAACCAAAGATACCCTTTTTCATAGAGGATGTATGCTGGGATGCAATATCAAGACCAGCTGCTTCCATAATGTGATGGACCTTTGTATTAATTTGTGGGGAACCAATCTGCATTCCCCATTCGTAACTTGTACGATCTCTATCATATGGAATGGTCACCGCAATTTTTTGAGAAGAAAGCTTTTCAATATCTTCTACATAATTCTCATCCCCCATGTTCAAAACATGAATCATACGAGGTAATGTCAGCTTCGTTTCTTCTATCAACTGCAATTCTTGCTTAATTGCTAAAGCACCACGAGGATTACTATTTAGCACATGAACCACAATATCTGATTGATATAAGATTGGGTAACTCAGTACCTCTGATAATTCAGTTGGTACAGATAGAATGATGTAATCGTATTCTGTGGCTACAAGCGATTCGATGAATGTTGTTACAAATAATTCTTTGTTTTGAATCTCAGGGAAGTGAGCCATGTTATATCCTGATGGAAATACCAGAAAATCCATCTTATCGTGCAATTTTTGTATCAACCTTGGATTCAATTTTTTCTCTACCAAATCTTGTTTTGTACAAATATACTGCAAGAGATTGTACTCATTTTCTTTTTTAACAAGCTCTAATATATTTTTGCTGTCATGGGTAAGACCTGTTCCAACTGCAAAACTCGGCCTTACTTGGTCTGCTTCTACATACAGCACCTTTTTCCCTAAATGAGCTAACTCATTTGCCATCGCAATACTTAACGTGCTTTTCCCTACATTTTCGTTTGTCGCATAAAAAGCAACCATTCTGACTTGCCGCTCCATCTTAATACCCCCTTTCTTATTTGGATTCGTTCAGATACTGTGCAACATATTCTTTTACATTTTTAGAAATTGGATTGGTTGAATGTTTCTCTACATAATCTAAAATGTTCTTCTGATCAGATATTTGCGAGAACCCTTCTGCTGGTTGTAATTCTTTCCCTGTTTGTTCTACCTTTTGTCCGACTGCAACAGGAATCACATCTCCAAGCATTTTCGCACGATTTAAGTATTGGAGTTGTTCTGGTGAAACAGCTAATGTATATAAACGAGTTACCTTCGGTTTTTGTTTCCCCTCTTGTTCCTCTTTTGATTCTTTCTTTTCTAACACGAATGCATCTTCTGTATTACTATCTTTTGCAGCCGTAACACGTACACGTTGGAAAAGACCACCGAATACAACCTTCTCATTGTCTCCTTCTTTCACAACCTGTTTGAAATACAAGTCCACGTATGTGTTAGGAATAATACTATTCCCGGAACTTGTTTCAAGATCAACGAGTAATGGGAAAGCAACTTCTTCATTTTTTAGGTTTAATATTGCAGAGTCTGGTAACTCTTCTTTCTTTACCACTTTATTTTTGAAGAGATAGCTATTTTCTGTAATGGGTTGCCCATCATTTGTCCATTTTCCTACGACCTCTTTCTTACTCACGCGTAATGCATTGGGTGGAATGGAATCACCAGGTAATGTGCGTTCAACTAGCATATCCTCTTTAATCTCTGTATGAGCGGGTATATCCTTTGCGGCTACGACAATCTTTGTTGGTTTTACTGCATTCTCCACTGCAAAATGATTGTATCCATAGATACCAGCGACTGTTGCAGCGGCAAGACCAACCGCAGCAATCTGCTTCTTTTGAAACTTAGATGGCTTCAATGTTTGTGTTCCTCCTTATGTAGCCTTTAAACGCAAAAAAAGGACACACCTATGGCATAATGCGCCTTAGGTGTGTCCTTTTAGCTAATCTAAAGTCTATATGAAAATGTTGGATTTGCTTTCTTTAATATTACAATTTCAATATTATGATATATATGGTTTTATGTCAATCATTTCTAAAAAAATATCTGTTTTTTCTATATAAAAGTACATATTATATAAATCAAAAAACCCAAAAAAACGTTGTCATATCAAGGTTTTTAAGCTATTGAACATCTCGTAAATATGATATAATATATGTAACGTAACTGAATATTTTAGGGTGGTCGGTTGCTATCCTTTCTCTTTCATTTTATGGAGAAAGGAGGTGACCGTATGGATATACTTTTCACTATAGCAATTGAAATTGTAAAAGTTATTGCTAGAGAAGTCGCTGTATTTTTTGCAAAACGGGTAGGTAAATTCCTATCAAAGTCTTGGAAACAAATACTAAAAAAGCGACGAAAAACGAAAAGAACCACCCACAATGCCTGCAAGCGTGTGAAGGGCGGTTCTAAGAAAAAATAAACTTTTTTAGCAACCATCCACCTTGCGGTAGCAGTTACATAAGGCGAGATGTTGAAGCATCTCGTCTTTATTAGTTTATGCAAAAACTATCTTTGTAATACTTCTACACATATTATAACATCAACTATGGTCCATGTCATGTCTCTGCATCCACTATAGTGGATGAAATAAATAAAATTACTTCTAAAACGAAATCAATTTTGTTCCTGTTTCAAAATACTTTGCAGGAGCATAGCTTTTCCCATCACGATCCTGAAATTCACTGCCAATGCACAGAGATACAATCATTGCGACAACCCCGATGAAAATTGCACGTCTCACACGTTGTTTTTTCTTTTTGTCCATTCCAAATTCCCCTTTCTACGAAAAAAAGGCACATCCCATTAAGGGATGTGCCTTTGGTTTGTCCATTCAGCTACTAGTTTAAGATGGATATATTATTGTGTTAATTCAACTTATTATACAATACTACTTAACTACTTAACTAATTTCTATTCTTCATATAGTACCAGTCTGACAGGTCAGTAATAATATGTTCCTTTCCTGCCCAGTTCCATCCTGGTGTTTGTACAGGGAATGGAAGATCTGCAAGCACATCTCTATCTACAAAATCATCGTATGCTGCGCCTTTGATTTCTACTTGATTTGTCATACATAAACTCATTTCATTAATTCCCGCAGGGGGTGTTTCAACTGTAAAATTATATTTACCATCTTTCTTTTTCAATGGTGCGTACCATTTGCGTCCCCCATCAATCATCTTTTCCTGTCCATCCCAATATAGAGACTTAGTCGGTCTTTTACTATCAAATACAAGACCTGTTATTTCAGACAAATACATATTTTTAAGTAGGAATTTCGATGTCAATCCATTATTAGAAACACGCTCCAAATCTTGTGTAGTTTTTAATCCTTCATCGGCGAAAGGATATTGCGCCGTTGCTTCTGTAAACACACCAGGGTAATTTGCATTCCAATCATTTTTGTATTTTCCGTTTACTTCATAAGTGAATCCATATCCACTATGAAGCTTAGAAGGTACTAGATTATCAATACTTCCACTTAATGTTTCATAATACATTTCTCCAACTGTATCATCTTTAGAAACACGCTCACTGACTGTCTCTACCACACTTTTTACGCTAGTTACACCACACATCCCTTTTTCATGTGATGGTGCATAGATAGCTGTTTTAATAGGATTATTTTTGTATGTGGTTTCTTCTATATCTATACGATTACCAGCAGGGTTAATTTCCGCCTGAATTGTTCCTTTCCCTTTATGCTGCCAATCAAAATTCAATGTTTTCTTTTCTCCCTCTGTTAGTCTTATCTTTTGTGAAGCCACTTGTTGCCCATTATGTTTTAACACCACAACTGTTTCAGGATTCACATATTTTTCTTCTAATCCATCTAACTTCTTAATTTTTTTCTTCTCTTTATCTAGCTTCTCTCTTGCCTTATCTAACCTACCCGCAGCGTTGTCTAGTCTATTCTCTTCCCATGAGCAGTCCCTATCATAATAGTGGTGATTTCCTTCCGCATCTATTTCATGAATAGGATCACGACGGCAATAACTTAGACTTGATTGAGCGCTATCACTATCTGATTCAGTGCTATTTACTTCCTGCTGAGACTTATTAATGTTGTTATTTACCTTCGTTCTATATTCGTCACGTTCTTGTTTAAAGTTATCACGTGATACATCTACCCTTGTTTTAATATTCTTTCCTTCTCTTGCTGTTTCACCTTCAATTCGGTCAGCCGAGAAATCAATTTTAAATTTGTAATCATCTTCATTGCCTGGATCTGGGTTAGGTGTAACCTCTGTACCACAGTTACCATCCACATTAAAGTTGACTGTTTTCTCAATTGAATCCCTTTGAACAGCGTCAGTAACTTTGATTTTTGCAGTATAACGCCCGCACATTTGCGGCTGCCAGCTTACATCTGCTTTAGTAAAATTCCCTGCATCGCCTTCATTTGGTTTATCATTATTTTTTTGTGGATTCGAACGTAGATAATTTTCTTGGTGATGCACTGTTTCACCATCTTTTGTAATGTCTAGCATCCATTTCACACGATTTCGTTCACCAGCAGCTTTTTGATAAGGATTTACAGTTGTTCCATTTAGATCTCGGTCATTATAACCCTTATTTTTACTTACATACTCAAAACCGTTAAATGTAAATTTTACTGGGACATTCTTTGCACCACTAGAAGCTTTAAAATCTTCAATTTCAGGAATACTTGTACGTACATACCATAAGTTATATTTATTAACATCATCTACAGCACCAGACCCTGCATATCCGCCAGAAAGATAAGCTAAGTCACGAATCCAATAAAACTTTCCTAAAGATTCATTGGAACTTTTAAACCTTATAATGTTATGTTTCCCCATATTTATTAAAACAAAGTCTGGATTCCCCCAATATTTATCTTTAATAACAGACTTACTCACGTGTTCAACTTCTGTTACCATACGATCACCAGCTGGAACTGGACCGTTAATGTATCCATCATTTGCAATACGAATGTAAGGTTCTGACCTATCTTCACTTTGGACCAGATTTTCCCACGGATTATCCCAATTAAACGAACCGTTATACACTGCTGGAAAATGTAAATCTGCTCTATATAATAATTGTTCAGATTTATATCCACTTCCAGGTCTAAGTAATTTCCCTTTCAATTGTAATTCGTCTGATATTAAAGACGTAGTTTCATTTCCATCATAAAATGGTACATCACTATTCCCCGCACTTGCTACTGATGGCAATGCCAACATTAAAGAGGTACAAGTTAACAATAACCTTTTTCGCATTCTCATAAAATTTTCCTCCTTAAACGCAAAAAAAGGACAAACCTGTACCTTGGGAAGGTACGTAAGGTTTGTCCTTTACGTATTTATTAATAATTATTATATTAATTTTATACAATTATACGATATTAAATTTCAAATGTAAACACTAAAAAATTATTTAGGCTCTACTTCCACATACATTGTATGCTCTGCTGTTGAATGTCCCACACGAACCTTATAATTACCTTTTTCATAATTGTTAATTGCCTGTGCATCAACTGTTTCTTGAATTTCCTTGTCTAAATTCAAACCGCTCATAAAAGTTACCCATTTCTTTGTTAATTCTACAGTCGCCTCGTTATTATCAAGGAATAGAATTTTAAAGTCATTTCCACCGCCTACCACAACAAATTGCGCTCCAATTGTACCTTCTGGTAAGTACATATTTTTATCTACTATGTAGACACCACCTAAAAGACTATCATATTTTAGATTAGTATTATACTTACTGTTAATACCTTTTAAGATATTTTGCGCATCAGAAGATAGCTGTTTTTTGACCGTAGGATTTTCTAACGCTTCAGGGAAATATTTGAAATCTTCAGATGCAATATTCACATCTAAGCCCTCCGGTAATTTAGGTGTCTCAGGCTTCACTTCTGGTTTTTCCTCTGGTTTCGTTTCAGGTTTTGGTTTTGGGTCTGGCTTCACTTCTGGCTTTTCCTCTGGTTTTGTTTCAGGTTTCGGGTCTGGCTTCACTTCTGGCTTTTCCTCTGGTTTTGTTTCAGGTTTCGGGTCTGGCTTCACCTCTGGTTTTTCTTCTGGTTTTGTTTCTTTTTCGATTACATTAATAGAGTTATATAGGAACTGACTGTATTGCTCACGAGTTACATGCATTTGTGGTGAATACATATTTCCTCCTGTACCAGAAGTAACACCATTCTCTTCTAAAGCATTAATTGCGTTATACGCCCAAGAGTTTTTATCAACATCTTTAAATGAAGTTGTAGTTGTCGCCTTAAATTTAAAAGCATTAGTAAGTACCTGTGCCATTTGTTCACGAGTTAAAATGTCATCTGGACCATATTTCCCTTCACCGTAACCACTTACCAGACCAGCTTTCGCAAGTGCTAAGATTTCTTTTTCAAACATGTGTCCTTTAATATCAGTAAATGGATTTTTGAAACTAGCATCTGCATCTGCTGGTTTTACGTATGCGTAAATCATACGAGCAACCTGTCCACGAGTTACATTGTCACCAAAACCAAACTGTCCATTTCCGTATCCTGCTACTACTTTACGGTTTGCTAAATCATAGATTGCTTTAGTAGACCAGTGATTAGCTGGAACATCATTGAATTTTAAAGAATCTGTGTTATCAGCCTTAGCAGTAAATGCTCCTGCTCCTAATAGTGATGTACCCATAATTGTTAGTGCTGTTGCTGTTTTTAAAAATTTGTTAGCCATTGTTTGTTCCTCCGAATATATTAGTTTTTTTATAGATTCTCTTATTGTACCTAAATTAAACATAAAATCTAGATGTTTTAACATATTAATTATTTGATTAGCGTTTTTTTATAACCGCTGTTCTATATGGAAAATATCACCATATAAAAATAGGCTTGTAAAGTATTTTTATATATTTATTTTTAAATATATTTTTCTAGCAAAAAAACTACACTTTTCTCAGCATAGTTTTCTTACCAGATTCATATTATGTCTGCTCTATTCACGAAAGAATACTTTTCCTACTCCTTCACGATTGCTCCAAATTGGCGCTTTTACTCCGTCAACACCAATCAATTTAAATATATAAAACTGATGCTCCGATTTAATCTTAAAATAAAGAGGTTGGTTACGATCTACTCGTCCTTTTGTAAATTCATATTTCCATCCATCCATATTATCTGCCTTCATCTTTTTCTCAATATCAGGGATTAAATCTACATTTTCCCCATTATAACTATATTGAAATCCGCCTGTTCTTTCAGCTAACTCTATCGTATTAGAAGCAAAATTATGCGCTTTGACCAATTGAATACCATATAGTACGCCTTCCGGGATTAAAGAGATAAAGAATAGAAAAAGAGTTAATAATAGAGCTGTTGTTACGGTATTTTGCATACTGGTTCACTCCTTACAGTTCTTGGCCCTATTATTTTATGTTTCCTCCAGGTTGTTTTTTATCAGAGGTAGACTCAAAAATATAGATGTTTCGTGCTTTACTTTTAATTGTTCCTTTGTTTTCATCAAATTGTTTTAGATAGCTCTTTGCATCCACATTTCCCTCAACTGCAATCATTGCTGGCTTGTCCTGGATAACATGAACAGAAAAATCACGCTTTGACGCAGGGTCTTTGAATGCCGCATTCTGCTTGTACGCTTGCTCGAACTCTTTCTTTGCTAGTTCTGGATCAATGGCTATTTCTTCCTCAGCACGTAAAGTACCGACTTTTACTGATTTATATAAGGCAGTATTGTTCCCTTTCTTTAATGCAGCCTTATTGTCAGTATGTGTTGTATCCCCAATCACCATATCTGTTACAAAGAAAAGACAGCCTATGAATAAAAGTAGCGCACCTGCAGCTATTATAAATTTTTGCATTTTTTATCATCCCTTCTTAATTTTCGGTCTTTCGGAAACGAAATCCACTTAATATAGAACTTTTCTTCTGGTTCAGCAATTCGTTTGGTAGTAATAACTCTGCTATCTTCTTCATTATTCCTTCTAACTCTCTATAATAGTTTCGACTTGACAGTAACGTACTACTATTCAACTGTGCTTCAAATACATCCTCAATTCCATAAGGTGGTATGGCTGCTAATAACTTCTGCCCTAAACACTCTTCCACTACCTCGTGTTTCAACAATGATGATGAAAACTTATTCCCAATTACTTTTGTTTTCTCTAATGCTAAGTAGGAAACTAACTTTCTTTCTTTTTGCGTAAGAGGGTGTGCTATCTTTAACATTTGATGAAGATCTGGCTCCGCTACAAAGAATATGTAATCAGCCATTTCGCATATCTCATGGTATAAATCTTTGTCCCAATCATTCCCTGCATCAATAATAGAAATAGGTGCTTCTTGGTTCCCCAATAAGACCTTAATAAAATGGTCAAAGTCCTGCTCTGTTTCATTTTTTAATTCTTGGTCTACAATAGGATTCTTTACGATAAAGTTTATTTTTCCTTGCTTCCACTTTGGAATCGATAATATATCGGATTCCTTCTGTAACATCTCTTTATAGCGCTGTAACATGAACTCGCTGCGATAATTTTCTGGTGCTTCTGTGTAGCCCTTTAATAGTGGATACGTATATCCCTCATCGTATAGATTCTCTATATAGTTCACATCAATCTGTAGTTCATTCAAATAGGCAGCTAGGAGATGTGAAACAAAAGTAGCTCCACTTCTCCTATTCATACTGGCCACAACAATTGTTTTCCTTGGAATTGCTATACCAATCTGCTTCTCATATACAGGTTCAAACGATAATTTATATTGCTTTTTAATGATGGGTGCTTTTACCGTTTCCTCTTGTACAGACTTACGTTTTTGTTTGTTTTTAAATATTTTTGACTTAGAGGCAGGTTCATCATTGCTTCCTTCCTCCTCATCACTTCGCACTTCCTCTTCTTCCTCAGCAGGAATGTCCGGTAATTTCGTTTGTTGCGGTGCCTGACTTGCTCCAACAATCTCGGCTACATTCTTAATATCCGACTCCTGTAGCAACTGCGGGATGACTTTATTATCAATATCAATTCTACGAGAGTTGAAAATGTCATAGATACCTAGATAAATCAGTTTCGCTAAAAACTCATCATCATTTTCACGTTCTGTAAAAACTACAATACGAATATCTCGATTAAAACGTATATCCCTTAACTTCTGTAAGATAATCAATTCACGTTTATCTTCCTGTCCCGCATCAATATTTAATCGTTTGTCATTAATACATAGAATCTCGGGTTGTTCCGTATCTAGAATTTCATCTAGATATTTAATATGCATCACATCACTATCAGCCACTTCAAATCCCGCGCCAACAAAATCTTCTCGTAAATATGCCGTATATACAGTATCACTGATGGCTAATACAATTTTTTTGACCATGGTAGACCTCCTTTAACTTTTAGCGTTGGATTAAAATCATGTTTTCAATTGGAATTTGCGCCTGTTGATGAATCTTCCCAAAAATCTCATTCAGAATATACTCCACTTCAACTTGTTCCAATGGTCGTGGTGCCTCAAAATCAGAATTAAGTTTTATTCGTATTTCCAGTCGATCTTGAATTTCATTTAATGGTGTATCGAGATAAAGAATTCTGTAGTATAAAACACCATCTTCAATGCTTTTTTGAATCATATCTCTTGTTTGATGAATAAATGTAACCTCTGCAAGCTCAATGAAAGGATTGTCTATCGTTACTCCGCTATTCCAAGTTAGATTCCAAATCTCACAATGTTCTTCCGCATGCACAACAACTCCATTTACTGAAGGCGTAATTGCAAAAAGACGATCTACAGGAACTTTAGTTAAAGTAGTGGTATCCCCATTTACTAGTTCCAATCCTTTTTCCAATCGTTCGTGTTCAAACGCACATTCAGCGCCAGCAAATGCAATTTCGCAAAATACTTGTTCTAGTAATGGACGAATCCCCTCAAATGTTCGTATTGCAAATACACTAAATTCCTGTGTTTCATCTGTTCGAATGATTTCATATAATTCAAACTCAGAAGCATTTACTAAAGCAAAAGGAATATCTTTAATAAGATTCGAATCAGTATAAAGCTCCTCTGGAATGTGGGTTTCAGGATGATGTACAAACTCAAGGCATAGTTGATATCCTTTTAAAAATGCATTCTTGGCTGCTGCTGGGAATAGAGTTTCAAAGCGCTTTACATTGTTCTTAAATTTCTTTTCTTCAACTTCGTTATTAAACTCCCTTTCTTGTAGGATATTAGCTTTGTTACCTAACAATAAAAAGTAATGACTAATGATACGACTAATACTTTCTTCAAACGTTGAATTATCCTCACAATACTTTGCAAATCTCTCTTTACTCATGCTTACAATTTCATTCATAGTTCTGATTTCTCCCTTTCAAATGTTATTAATACATAAAAAAAGACACACCGATGGCAGGTTATGTGCCTTCGGTGTGTCCGTTTAGCTAAAGAACGCATCTATTAATTTGTATATTTCTCTTAGTGAATTGTTGTTCATGTATAAGAATACATCTCTGAATTTTAAAAGTCAACAGTTTCAAAAAATTATAATGCTAATATATTCACTTTTATTTTTCTTATTTTTTATGTATCTAATCTAAAGAAAACAATATTTCAAATAAAAATATATTCAAGTATTTTATATAAACAATACAAGAATCATATATAACTAAACTCAATTATTAGATATAAAGAGAAAATACAAGTGCTTATGAATCCTTATATACCATACGTTCTTTTATAATGTATCAAATTACATATCGTACTATCCCCATTACATACAAGTAATGAATCATAAAAAACACAAATTAAGAAGCTAAATATCATATTACTAAGAATTCACAGGTTTTAATATATAGTATTAAGATAATCACAAGTATTGAATCGAATTATAAACAAAATGAATCGTATCCAAAAGCAGCATAAACTGTTTATATATTTACGTAAAAGCGCCGGTAAAGACATTTCCTTAACAAAAAAACATGTCCTCAAATTAAAGAACATGCCAAATAACCCTTGCTTTTATGTGATTTTTTAACAAGGGCTGCTGCTTACTATATTTTTTAAGATTTTATGAAGTCTGGATAGGCACCATTTTGATTATAATAATTCATCATTACATCGTATCTTTCTTCTACAGACAAGCTTTTTTCCGTAAAATTAGTCCAGGATTCTCTAAATTGTACTCGCATAAATGCAGGAATAGAGAATATTTCTTGCTCTTTCGTATAATTTTCAACCTGATCTAATGCATAAGTCATTGCGGTAATCAGTAATACGTTTTGTTTTTCCTTTGTTGGCATGTATGCAGCAATGTCCACAATTTCCTGTTTAAATGCAATCATCATATTTTCACGATCTTTCTTTCGTAATGATTGTCCCATATACTTTAAACGAGATACTGCTTCCTTTCTGCATTTCGCTACTGGCCTATGTAAATCTTTTTTATCATTCTCCATTACACAGTTTGAAGAAAACACCACATTGAACTTTTCAATGATGACTTGCTTCACCTGTTTTCTAACACGCGCTATGCGAGAGTCGCTAGACTTCTTTTCCTTAGAATCAATTGCTGTAAATTTCACAATTGGTTTTAAAATTTCTATGTATTGTCGTACCTTCTTTGCATTACGATTCAATTTATCCTTTAAAAAAGCCATTCTTCTTGTAATCTCGAACTCTTGAATCTGGTGCTTATAATGCTCCATACCAATTTTTCTCGAAAAAGTATTTATTAATTCTAATAGGAACATAATCCCTCTGTTATCACGAGCCTTTACAAGACTACTAAGTATAGTTGTTTGAATAAGATGAAATGGAATTCGGAAATATGATAGTGATATATCTGTAGTTTTTGCAGCAGTATGGTTATACAAGGCATAACCTACAACCTCATATACAGTACGATTTCCAACAGGTGTCTCTTTTACGAGCCTACGCTCCAAGCAAACTTGAAACCCCGTATAAATTGTTGTGTAGGGAATCCCACTTTTCTTAGCAAGATCCATGATTTGAAATTCACGTGGTAGCATACCAATATCATTACATTCAAAGTGAAGCAAGATATAAGTAGCTAAAGCTGAAGATGGTAATTCTTTTCGTTCATTTTCTAGTTTCACGATGTTTAATAATCCATCGAAAAACTTAACCCCATGAACCTTAAAGTTCTGTTGGGAAAAAGCCATTTGCGCATTCATAGTCTTCTTTTACTCCCCTCCCCAAAAACACAAAAAAGACACACCGCTGGCAGGTAATACGCCTTCGGTGTGTCCGTTTAGCAAATTTTTATTTATTTATTTGTATATAACCCTTAAACAATTGATATTCATGTATAGATTATCTTTATAAAATTAAAATGTCAATACATTTTCTCATTTAAATTTTATAAGAAATAAAACCTATAATTGATTTAATTAGAAGTTGTACCGTAGATATCCTCTTACTGTTAATAATATGCGTTCGACTTCCTATCATTTCCATTTGAATAGACTTTCCCCATAACAACCACACTTTTTTTAGCGTAACACTATCAGTATGTCCAAGTTTAGAAGATTACTTGCAAAAACTTTAGAGTTTTTGCACCAAAACCTTTCAACCTTTATATACAGCCGGATTTTCAAAACTACTTAGTACATAATTAACTCACATATTAATGTTATGTAAACAATTAAAATTCATTCCAGAGAATGCATTCACATTAACATATCAACTGACATTAACATGTAATCAAATTCCCGCTGTTAAATGTTGATTTCATATCAATATCTAACAGCGGAGAACAAGTATACACACACATTCATTTGACATCATTAACAACCTTATAAGAAACATTTCTAAATGACTAGAATTATAAATACCTATAGAACCTGCCCAGGCTTGCACCATAGTTAAAAGCTAACAAAATATAATAAAACTTATAAACCAATACATACTTCAGTGTATTAATAACCTCTATAACAAATCTCAATTATTTTTTTGATATATTTCACCTAAATAAACACTACTTCGATGGAGCTTCAAAATTCACTCTTAACTCTATGAAACTAAACCCTTAACAAGTTGTCCTTTTAGTTGATACAAAATTAACAACAAGTATAGCATCGTATTCAAATATCAATCTCTTGTTAATAGCATTATAGTTTCATGTTAATGATAATAATATAGATATTCTTAACAATATCACTCAATAACCGGTCAACATGTTAATTTCATTCTCTTTATTCACTTTGTTATTTGCACACATAATTAATCAATTAACACCGAAAAGGTATTGATCGATTTATTTAGATGATCAAAAGGAAACTTTAGCATATTTAACCTCCATATCAAAGTGTTCTATAAAATCCATCACTATATATTTATTTTATTTATATATTAATCAAAGCGATTATTGAACATTCTATGTTGAAAGTGCCCCTTTATGGAAGACCGCCATAGATACAGCAGGCGCCTATGGTTATTTTAGTTGATAAAACATTAACATTGATAGGAGGCTGTTCTTGTGTAATTTATTTCATATCAATGTCACATTCCATGTTAATGTCAATACAAACCCAAGATTCGCCCCTGGATCGGATGATTTTCACCTTTATTAAAAAACAAGGCGTTTTATGTTAGATAAATAACGTCTTTAAGTTGTTTAAAAGCTACCAGTATTAAATTAACTATGCAAATCCAACCAAGTATCCTATACCATATTAAAATACTCGTACATTTCACATTAATGGCAGCGTAGAGTGGGAATTAACTCTTACAGTTTATTTATCTTGATTCTGATCCTATATCGCTAAGTACATTTAAATTCACCAAATAATACTACTACATTAGTATTATTACCTTTTTCTCTAGTTTTTATACATTATAATTTAAATTCCTTAGTTTAGTATGCTTGTTTTTCCATAGTATACTTTAATTATATCCTTATAACTTATTTACAAAACACCTATATTTCCTTATCATTAATATTAAGTGACATGATTTGTTAATCTCATGGCAACTATCATTAATCTTACTAACATAAAAGATAGGTATTTTCATCGATAGAACATTACCATTTAGACACTTAGAGTTAACAGTAATATCAACAAATCAAGCATATTACGTGTTAACAGTTAATGTTTTGTTAACAAACATTCGGTTACATGTTAATTTTATATTTCATGTCAATTACTGAACAGGTAGGGATTTACATGATTATTATCGAATTAATGCCTAACATGTCAATTTCAGTTTACATGTTAATTACAAATAGGGTGTTTATGAGTTGATTTTTAAGGAGGTAGTTACAGTGATTGACCAAAAAAACGAATCACAAGACCATCAAACTAATGATGATGACATATTAAATGATACTGTTTTTGAAAAAGCATGGCGAATAACTGAATTTTCTAAACTAGTAGGGCGTCATCATAATACTGTTTATAATTGGTTCAACATTCTAGAGGAAAAAGGGCTTCACGAAACTTTAAGAACCCAAAACACAAACGAAAAACTCTATAATACGTTAGATCTTGAAATTGCTCTATTTATAAAACAAAAAAGAGATGAAAAATGGTCTTTAGATGCCATTATTGACCTTTTACCACACCAGTTTGATTTAAGACCAGTTTCACCAGAGAATCAAACAAATGAAGTATCTACCGAATTAAACCTTCAAGCCGCTGCAGAAATTATCGAAAAAATGGTAACTAAGCAGTTAGAAGAAAAAATAAAACATATTGAATCTCATTATGAAGAAA
Source organism: Bacillus sp. TH25 (assembly GCF_016650935.1). Taxonomy (NCBI): domain Bacteria; kingdom Bacillati; phylum Bacillota; class Bacilli; order Caryophanales; family Bacillaceae; genus Bacillus; species Bacillus sp. TH25. Next base: position 1,100,203 of record NZ_JAEKEU010000009.1, read on the forward strand.
GGGTTGAAAATATACTGAAACAGTTACCACAACCAGAAGATGTAGAAACCATAAAATTACGCCAACGCCAAGATAGACTGGATAATTTCATTATTGAGCATAGAGCACGTCAGGAATTAAGAAAACAAGCAGAAAGCCTGTGGAATAGTAAACCTGAAGAAGAGCGTACTAGAAAAGTAGGGTGGTTTAAAAAAGAGGAAGATTTGGGTAGAAAACAACTCTTCATTGAGCAGTACATACAGGATAATATTATTGATTATATAAAATCTCTTATGAATACTGTGGAATAACAAAAAAGTCTGGATCTTTATCCAGACTTTTTCTTTATTTTGTAGTACCGAACATCTTATCTGGATCTAGGAAATCCGCAAATTCATCATCTTCATTTGCTCCAGCATCTTTATTTTCTTCATCACTACCCATATCAATAAAATCTCCAAATGCAAAGCCTAAGTCGTCATCATCATCTACATTCTCTATTGTACTAATTTGAGACTTTGTGTACTGAATTTGGCTTTGTCTTTCTTTAAACTCATTAAATTCTTCAACTAAACCTTTAGATAACCTTGATGGTAATGCATCAGTTTTATAGAACGTATATACACTTCCTAAGAAATCATTCTTACTTACTAAATACCCGTTAAAAACGGTACCATTTATAGGTAGATTATTTGAAACTTCTACTTTAGCATCATCCATAAAGGAATCATCAATGTTTTTTTGCTCATCTAAGATAGCCAGCATGCCAAAATGATGTACTCTTGACGCTTCAACAGAACCATCGTTATTTTTCTTCATCAAATCAATTGGAGGATGGAATGAGCTTCCTCTTAATGACTCTTGGAACATCTCTATAATTGCATGGCTATTTTCTATCTGGTTCATATTGCGTGAAACCTTATTAATAACTAAACAGCCCGTTTTCTCAAGTAAAATACGTTTAAAGTCTTGAGAATCAAGTATTACAGATGTACCAGATCCATTGGCAGCAGTATTTAACTCATGAATAATCTCACTAATGCGTTGATTTGCATAGTCTCGTGAATTGGCAATACCTTTTTTCTCATTTTCATTTAATTTCTTAAATTCATCATAAAAGTGCTGGTTATCAGCAAATACTACAAATGCTACACCTTTTGATTTATCATTTGCTAATTTCCAAATCTCCTGTGAAAATTTATTTACTTGTCGTAATACATCTGGCCCATCTGCTCGGACAGGCAGTGTTACAACAATCCCCATTTTTATAAAGTCTTTGCGTTCAATAGCATTTTCAAAGGCGATTCTCGTAAACTTCGCTTGATTTGCTTTTATTTCAGCCATTGGGTATTGCTGTGCAACTTTTTGTAATTCTTGTCTAATTACTGGCTTATTATGAAAAGCCGAAAACTCTTCAATGGCCTTAATGATTGTAGAAGTTCCTGTGCCTCCACCAAGTCCTGCAAAAAACAAAACAAGTTCATCAGATGGTCTTACACGTTCAGTTATAAATTCTTTTAATTTTTCTTTTGCGTCATCATTTGAATCAAGAACCTTTACCGCACGCTCAGGGTTTTTACCTAAACCACCTAATTTAAGTGAAACTTGATTGCTTTTTGGTACATTTTTTAGTTCGGCTAGATCCCCATCATTACTATTTAGCGCTAAGCAGTTATATACTGCTGTTCCGTCTGTATGTTTATATTCCGCAAATTTATCTACCATTCTAGTACCAGCTTGACCAAAACCAATCATCGTCATTTTAACTGCTACTTCATTCTTCAAAAAGTTCTTTGCCATTATTTTATCTCTCCTTATTCACTTTTTTTTCTTTTTCCTAATTCAATAAGTACTTGTTGTCCTCTATAAGTTAAGATTAAAAATTTATATGGGTGCATAGTCTTTTCATAAATTAAAGACATTGATGATAATGTACTCACACTTATTTCAGCCGAACGCCTTGATATATTTGTACGTTCAACTTCTAATGAATAAGATTTTCCTTTTGTTTTCTTTACTCTCCTGTCTATAACTACATTTTCCACTATTTCATTAATGGATATGCCCCTCATATATGTTGTCTCTTGAAATTGTTTGTTTACTACGTTTCCTATGTATAGAAATACACTGTATAGTATCTCATCTTGTTCAAGAATATCAGCAAACATGTTTACTACTTCATCTGTAAACTTGATTGTTTGATATTTTTCACTTAAAACCTCGTTCAAGTTGTCCCCCCCTTAAAGCATTGGTTAATTATTCCTAGAAACATAGTACATCATTATACGTCGTATATCAAGTCATTCTATATAAAACTTATATATAAAACTTATATATAGAACTTATAAGTCTCTTAATAAAAGAAATCCTTATTTTACATAGGTTCTTATATACGATGTATATATAAAGCGTATATATGATATATCAATCTCACACTTCATGTAATTCACATTTTAACAAGGATTGATTTACTATCATGACTACATGAAATGAACATATCAAAAAATAGCTCTATTTTATTGACATAAAACTTATAAATTATCAATCCAAAACCTTGTGCATTTTATATATACACTTTGTATATACAGCGTACATTAAACGCTATATATATCAATAAATTCCATTCTTATATATATCAATTTCACATCAACACTACATAGTAAGCGGTACATGTAAGTTGTGTGTATAAGAATTATATGTACCGCTTATATAATAATGAGGGGAAAGTTCTGTATTTTAATAATTAACATTGCACTCATCTATTTATATTGATTAAAAGCTTCCATTAAGTTTCTATAAAAATTCATACTTCATTTTCCCTTCATTAACAATTTGCTTTTACATGATTCATCTCTTGTTAGAAAAGGGATTGTTAATGTTATGTTAATGCATTTCTTCACTTAACTTAACTCTTTTATTAATTCGCACAACTGTGTATGCAGTAAAAACAAGGGTGCTGCATGTGAATCCAATTTCTTATCAATTTCAGTCATTCCTAAAAATCTATTAGGGAAGATTGTTAATTTCATATCCACAAAATTACTCAATCATTTTAAACACTTTGTAGTTTAAAATGATTGAGTAGTTTACTTCGATCGTTCTGACATTTTCACTCCATTATTTTCATATGAACAAAAGACGGTATCTCAAAATTTATTATGTAGTTTTATGGTTTAGTGAATGGGGATCTATATTAAGGTAAAGAGCCCATGGACGTATTTATACCATGCCGTTGATTCAGAAAGAAATAACATTAATTTTCATCTAAGTAAATTGATGATTCAACACAAAAGGAAAAGCCTACAAAAAATTGAATCTCGCACTGAACCAGTAATAGAAGTAGACACTCAATCACAAAAAAGAAATTAATAATCTAATAACGAGGAAAGAAAATCACTCTTTGTTATCAAAATCCTTTTTATAATTCTTGAATAATTTCAATCCATAAAAATCTTAATATTCCTATCTACGTCTTGTTAGGGCGGTATAACATCACTTTATTAGTAATTTTTCTTTTGAATGCTTGTTAGGTATCTAGCAGTACCCCGTCCTAACAATCAGAACAATCTCGTAAATCCCATTAAATCAATAATTTTCTACAGATTTATAAAGCAAGTTATCATCCCAACTTTGGAGTACAAGAGTAGATATCTCTAGAAGGCAAATCCTCTCATTCATTTTTTCTTGTTTTACAACCAATATTTAGATGTACTAGTATATATAAAATGATACTTATTTAGTTTTAGTTTAATTTAAGATACGAGGTGTATATAATGTTCAAAAAACTGTATAAATATAAACGACCAGGTACCCAAAAATATTTTCATCTAAAAGAAGCAGACATATTTGTTTTTACAGTTTTATATTACAAAAGAGCCCTTACAACACGTCAAATCACTACGTTATATAGTGCATTTGAGGGGAGGGAATATTCAGAAGCAAGCGTATTTACAAAACTCGACCGATACTCCCAATATGGTGCTATCCTAACTAAAAAAATAGATAAAAGGGATGACAGTATAACAAAACGCGCTTTATTTTCCTTGAAAGAGAAAATAATTGAATTCTTAAAAGAGATAGGGAAGCTCCCACCTGGCGCTTCAAAAAAAAGATATTCACGTATAAATTCACTTCACACTTTATGTTCACGTGAGGTTCTTGTTCGTACTCTACTAGCTACTACAGAGAAGACACAAAATAATGAGATTTTATATGAATTAGATATCCGCTCTTATTACCTGAAGAAAAATATGAGAATTGAGGATGGCCAGTTACCGGTGATACCTGATGAACACATTTCATATCAAGATAAAAATATCTATATTGAAATGGATATGTGTAAAGAAACCAATTCTACCTTAGTTGAAAAAGTAGGCAAGTATGTAGAATATGCTCAAAAAACGAAGGACAATGTTTCAGTTATTTTTGTCATGTACGACAAATCAATGTTCCTTGCAGAAGAAGCAGAACCACCATACGTACGTATGAAGAATCTATTATTTTCTATGAGGGAGTATCACGAACTTTTAATGACAATACCTAATCTAAATATGTACGTCTGCTCACTTAAAGATGCTGGAGACGTTATTTCAGATATCATTCTTGGAAAAGATGACAACCAAAATTTCGAACAAGATATTCTTGTGCCTTTATCTCAACGTACAGTAGGAGATGCTGAATGGCGTTATGCATTTGTTGAGAACGTACAAATATTTAAGGAACCAATAGATGGCGGTCTACGTCGAACTTATAGGCGAGACAAAGACGTTATACAAGATTTCTTCTTTATTTTTGGGAACGAAAATGATTATCGAATGATCGCTAGATTAGATGACGTCGTGTTTTCAAGAAGAGAAGGGGATGACGGTGTTCCACTTGTAGTTATCTATCCTAAACGTGAAAAGCCCAGAGATATTCTTCTGATGGACACTTATGAAAATGTACGACTGCTATCAATCCAAAATAAAAGTATCCATATAGACATGGATGAACAGATCATGGTACGTACTGCAAATAACGTTCATCCGAAAAGACGTAAACTTGTTGAGTTATATTAATCTATTATTTTTTTATATAACACTATATAATTTTATTGATTTTCATTATTTAAGGTGGTAGAATAACGTTTGAACATATAATTAAAACTACAATCAAATCAGAACATATGAATTAAGGCAAGCGACACACGCTGTTTTTACAGTGGGTGTCGCTTGCCTTTTTTTATTTGGAGAAAGGTGGAAAATGAAAATGAATTTGCAATTTACAACTGCATCAACAGCCAATGGGGGAGTGCTTTCTGTGAGAGAGGCATTAGCAAATCCAGAACTAGTACTTGAACATATTACAGAAGAAGGTGCGGAGTTCAGCGTTTCACTACAAGATATTCAAATACCTGGTAAGCCTAATTATTATTGGTACGACGTATTGATTGAAACTGCAACTGCTAAGAAAATAGAAGTGAATATTGCTGTACTTTCTCAAGAAGAATATGACAAGCTTTGTGAAAAAGCTAGTATCGACCTATATTTAAAACAGACTGAAGATGCAGCAAAGTTCTTTCTAGAAAAGTCAAAAGAGCGATTTAATCCAGAGTTACAAGAACGTTTTACATTCCGCCATAAAGCTCAGCTGTTTCTGTAAGGAATAGGTGAGCCTTTATGAATACGTTTAAGCAAAGGTTGCCTTTATTTACAACTATTACACTAATTAGCGCATTTATTATTTCTTTTGGAGTCGGTTTAATAAACTATATAAAGTTACTATACTATGCATTTGAACTACCGTCTTATCCTATAGAAATTACATATGTACCACTTATCTTAATGTTCTTCTCTTTATTTCTAGGAGAATTTAGTTTTCGTTTCTACAGCCGTATTCCAGCTTTACATGTGAAAAATGGGAAACTTTTCATTCTAATTGCTTCACACATCGCAGTTGATATCCAATTCTTATGGTTTGCAACTGCTCCTATCCATGCAAAGGTTATCCCTTATCTCACGGATAAAGCAACGCATGTTAATTTTGGTGAATATCAGGCAGTAGGCCATGTATTAACGGGGAATTTCCACACATTAACCATGATATTTGTGTTTTTACCTACTGTATTTATGATCTTGTTTACTCTTTGGTATAGCGGGCATATTGTTCGTTACCGGGAAGAAATTTTAAAATGGGTACAAAAATATGAGTACAAAAACCACAAGTTACAAAAATGGTTTAATAGTCAGGAACAACAAATATATCCTGATGTAGAAATTGGTCCTCATATTGAGCATAAAGAAATGGTTCGTATCAAAGGGAAAGATAGAACATTAAATGGAATCATTATTGGTCCAATTGGTTCTGGTAAAACATCTAGTTTAATCATTCCAATGATTAATCAAGATTTACACTGGATGGTACGTTTCATTAATAAGTTCGAGAATGCTTATAAAAAAAATGATTATGATATGGAAGAAGTAAAAGGGACGTTTTTAAATGGTGTCACTGTTATTGAACCGAGTAATGATTTATGTCAAAAAGTATTTAAGTTAGTACAAGCACACAAAATTCCTGAAAGCTCTGTTTACTATATTGATCCAACTAACCCTGATACAAAAAACATAAACATTCTGCGTGGACCAGTTGATAAAGTAGCAGAGGTTTTCGCAATGGTTATTCAGGGTTTATCTGAATCCAATAATGCATTCTTTGAACAAGCACAGCGTAACCATCTTAAGCAACATATCTATTTATTAAAGCTGCACAACCCGCAAAAAGATGTAACCTTCGACGACTTGATAGAGATGTATGATGATGTAGAACGTGTCCATCGTATGCATAAACTGTTAAAAGTACAGGTGGAAAGGTTATACGATTTTGTTCAAACTGGCGCTGCTTCGCGGGACCAGAACAACGAATATAAAATTATAAAAGGGATAGATGAGTGGTTTGATAATACAATTCGAGAAAAAACAGATTCTCAAGGCGAACCTGCGGTTTATAAAAAAGGGAAATACCGCGGGCACCCCATGCATTATGATAGAGAAGAAGAATATGTAAAAGGATTACGTAATATTTTAAAAGACCTTGCTTCGAACGTACTAATACGACGAGTTTTATTTGGTAAATCCGATTTCGATTTTGATGTACATTTAGAACAAGGTGGAATTTTATTAGTAAATACGGCAAAAGGGGAATTGGCAGACCTTTCTAATGTATTAGGAAAATTCGTCTTACTTAGTATGCAGAATGCTGTATTCCGTAGAGAACCAAACGTTTCACCATACCACCATATAATTGTCGATGAATTCCCAGATTACGTTGTCCGCCCGTTTAAAGAATTCCCTGCACAATCTCGTAAATATAAAGTAATCCTGACAATTGCAAGCCAAACACTATCTCAATTAGCTCTCGATTTCACAGAGCAGTACATGTTTACCTTGCTGGGCTCATTCCGTAACAAAATGATATTTGGAGATGTTACGCCATATGATGCAAAGATTTTCTCTGACATGTTTGGCGAAAAAGAGGAATTTAAAGAATCTGAATCTGAACAAGGCATTTCTCCTATGCAAGAGAATCCCGTTAGTCGTTTAGGATCAACCTATCAAAAAACAAAAGAAGTGGTTATGTCGCCAGGGGATATTATGGCACAAGGTGCATTTATTTGTGCTGCTCGTATCGTACAAGATAATCATGTGCAGCCTGTACAACAAATCACAAGTAATTTTGTACCCAAAGAAGAGTTTGCTAAAGCGATTATTCAAGTTGACGAAAAACTAGGGCAATATTGGGGAAATGAGCGTCTCATTCTAATTAAGGAATCTATTACTAAAGCAAATCCAATGAGGCACGTAGATGCGGAGAATATGAAAACAAAAGAACCATTACCACCTATACAGATTGATACGATGAAGCAGAACAATTCTATAGGAACAGACGAGGGACAACAGCAAATTGTCTCATTGGATAATTATAAGGAGAATAAATCTGAACCTGAAACAAAAGAAGTCGAAGATATAGTTGTATCAAATACATCCATTGCTAATGAACAACAGACAAGCCACAACGAGAAAGATGAAGAGGACACTTCTCTATATGAAGAGATTAAAAGCTTCGTAATTGAATCACAGCAAGTCTCGCCATCCCTGCTGCAAAGAAAATTTAGGATTGGCTATATGAAGACAGCGCGATTAATTGAGAAGTTAGAACAAAATCTAGTTGTCAGCTCCTATACAGGAAAAGAACCTCGTAAAGTTCTAATTTCAAAAGACAATAGTAGTCCACTATCGCCAGAGGCGTCTGATATAAATTCTACCGTCTTGTACGAAACAAATCCCGATAAAAGTATTCCTCAAGAAGTAGCCATTCCAAGCGAAGACAAGGAGGCCGCGCTTGAAGAGACAAGCTTTTTTAAAGATATCTTATATGATGATGTTGTAATTTTTGTGAAGCAGTCCAGGGCGGCTTCCCTATCGGCATTGCAGGATAAATTTAATATTGGTTCTACACGTGCCTCACGCTTACTAGATGCCTTACAACGTCATGGAGTCTTAAATGACATAGACACGCAACAAAAGTTGGAATGTGTAACACCTGAAATACATGAAGAGATAGTTGAAGAAATAATCAAGGAAGTAATTGAGCTAAAGCCAGAGGATATAGTAGATTCCTATGAAATAGATATGGATGTGGCCGAACTTAACAAAGGTTTATCCATTTCTATAATGGAACAAGAGTGGAACACAGATGCTTCAATTGAGATGGAGCTTTCAGTTAGAACCGAACCATTCCAAGAAGAGTTACAAGAAGAAGTAAATACACTGCAAATAGCGGAAGAATCAGAAACAGATATTGGTGAAAAGCTGATTCCAGTTATAGAAGCAGTAGATTTTACAGAAGAAAACAAACTAGATGACGAAGTTGCAAAAGTTTACGAATCAATTAGTGCTACTGTTCATAAAAACTTAGAAAAAAACATGGTAGAAAACACAAAAAACACTGAAGAGCAACAAGAGTATAGCCGTATGACCTATAAAGAACGTCAAGAACGCCTCAAGGCTCAACAGAAAAATAAGTATAGTGGTGCACAGCCACTGTCATATAGAAATGAACAACCTAAGAAAAATACATCTAACGTGATGAGCAAAGAATTAGACGAGTTTTTTAATTGATAATTTCATAGAACCCATACTACCTAAAATATGATAAAATAAAACTAATAGATATGTAAAAAATATACACAAATTGAAATTAATAACAGAGGGGCCGATGGATATCAAAAAATCTAAGGATTTATTGTATTGTACCTTAATTTTTATAGGCATAGTTTTACTTTTGAGGTTCTTTGAATATTTGTTTAATATTACAATATATACTCAAATGAGTGATTCTTTTATAATAACTCTGATTTTTTTGATAATGTTTTTTCTTCCTAAAAAGGTAAGGCAGTATATGCTACAAAAAATTCATTGGTCGTTTTTTGTCGACTTTAAAAATTACTTATATGTATTTGGGGGATATATCATAATATTTGTTTTATCACAGACAGGGAATTTAATCGTTATAAAAGATCAAGCAATAGATACCGAGACAATACAGATTACATCCATGACCCACATAGCTATAGTTATTTTAGGCGTGGTTATTATGACACCATTTTGGGAAGAGATGTTTTTTAAAAGAATTGTATTAGATACATTAGAGTGTTACATTCCATTTTGGCTTAGTATCTGCATAGTATCCATTATTTTTGCCTCATTACATAGTATGCCAATGGAGTATCGTATTTTTCCATTTATATTGAGTGTTGTAACTAGTTTTATATATAAAAAAACAAATTCATTATTAGCACCATTTTTTATCCACTGTCTATGGAACTTAACCAGTATTATTTGAAAGAGCCCTTTTTACAAAGGGCTTTCTTTTAAACTGGTACTCTATCAAGAGTTGTAATTCTCTTATTTACTGTTTCGTCAGAAATAAGCTGTCCAATTGGATTATATGTTTTAACTCTTATACGATAATCTTTTACTACAGAATACTCTTTGAATTTACGGCTTGATGAATTCACTTTAGAGCCTCCAAGTTTAACCGTAGCTCCTTTATATGAAAATGATATCTCTCCTGAAAGTGTCGAAGTACTACTTAATGTAACAGTTCCCTTATACGTTCTAGAAACTAAGGATTCAGAAACGATACTACTTTTATACTGATTACAAGTAGCACATAAAAGTTTTGGTTCTTGAACACCGAAATTTGCTGGATTTAATACAGCATTTTCATCTAAAATTTCAATTTCATATGTGTTTTGAGGTTCCATTTCGGCTGAAGCAGACGGGGTAAATCCTACTAAAATAGGTATTGCCAGTAATGAAGTTGAAAGACTAGTTATAATACTTTTCTTTAACAATTAAATCATCCTCCTTTATTATCGTTCAACCAAAAAATAACATATTTGTATTAATAATGGAATATTTTGTTAGCATTTTATATATAGAGATCAATTGGTAATTATTGGTACAGCGGGGATTGTTACTGTTTTTTTATTCCTCTACTTAATGTACTTGTATTATAGATTTAATAATATTTCTACTTACAATTTTTCTATTAAACTCATATTAATTTTATACTTGCAAAATTTTTGAAATACCATTATATTAGAATTAATAACTATATAAATAAACTATAACTTACGTGAAGGACACACCTTACGTACCATTCCAACGGTACAGGTGTGTCCTTTTTTACGTTCTAGGAGGAAAAATAGGATGACAGTAGAGAAAGAAACAACACACGTTGCAGAAGAACTAGGAATGGCTTTTGAACAAGAAATCACAGCAGGGGACACACCAGTAGAAACAAACTTCAACCAATTTGAACGAGTACGTGAGCATGAATTAGAAGAGTTAGCTCGTATGAAACGGGAACGTATTATAGGTAAAGGCTTAATTACAGTAGTCTCTGAAAAGTTGTTCCCAACTAAAAATGGTAAATCAGAACGCATACCCGTACTTACGATGCAAATTGGTACCCATACAACTGCATATTGCCCTATTACAGAGGCAGGGATAACAATTCCTAAAAATCCTCAATGGCTAGTTGGTAAAACAAAACCTGTTATCATTGAGCATTTCCAAAAGACAGAGGAAGGGAACTTTGCCGTTGTATCAATCACAGCAGGAGAGCTCGCATTACAAAAAAGATTATATGATGAAGTAACCTCACAAGGTGGGAATAAAGTATACACAGGAACAGTTTCAGGTCATATTCCAACTGCACAAACCGTTCTGGTTGAAGTCCATGGTGTAACTATAGGGGTAAGGTACTCACATTGGTCACATTCATTTGTACGTCCGGAGGATATTATTATTGGTGATGTTGTAGAGCTCATTATCGATAAAGTAGTAGAAAAGAACGGCCGCTATGAATTTAGAGGAAATAAAAAGAAACTAGAAACAGATCCAATGGAAAAGCTATTAGATCTTAAGAAACGACGTGACCGTTTTGTAGGTAAAATTGTAGGTGTAGATGCCATTGCTGGTATTTTCGTAGAAGTTGCACCAGGTATTCAGTTTAAAGGCTTAAAGAGCCGTAATCTTGCCAATCCAACTCCAGAAGATGCAATTAACCAAACAATCGTTACATGTGAGCTGCTTAATATTGATCCAAAAAATCGCAGAGGAACTGTACGTATTTTAAATTATCCTCAAGGCCAAAGTAAAAAATCTAGTTCTGCAATCTTTCAATTTTAATGAATGACTATGCGTACAATAGAGAATCAAATGTCTCCATATCTCCCTTCCGTCCCACATTTATCAAATGAGGACGCACAGGGACTTCAGGTATATCGGATACATAGTCTGGATAAAACCTATGTATTCCATTCCTATGACGAATTAGTTACGTTTAAGCAGCGTTTAACAGAAGAACAGCATGCAATACTAACTTTCATCGGTATTCATACATCTGTTCGTTTTAATCATTTATTATATCTATTCAAAGATAAGTTTTCGCGTAAGAGAATTAATGATGCACTTCAAGGACTACTTTACTATCGTCTCATTGAAAAATGGCAAGTAGAGAATTTTGATATGGAAATTCTTGAGGAGGCTTATACGTTATCCGATAATGGGTTTAAGCTCTTAAAGTACTGGCAAGGAAATATGTTTTACTTTGCTCCGGAGCGCCTTGATAATCACGGCAAATACGTTCACCTACGTTATTGGCATGATATAGACTTACTCTGCCATCTACGCTATGCTCCGTCCTTTGTGGGGCATATTATGCATCCATCTATAAGTAAAGGGGTTTTTACCCCTCCTTTAAGTTTTGTAGTAAGCGGTGGAGAAGATCGTAAATTTAATTTTGTTGTATACTCCACCTTATTATCAGATACAAAGGATCGATTAAAGCGGATTATCGCTAGATGGAAGACTTTTGTAGAGTCAGGGAAAGATGTTATTATGCAAGACTTAGGGAATAATCCTACAATCTTAGTTGTTTATGTTTCTACTGAAAAACAGGCAAAGCAAATTAATAATGATCTACTACTTGATTTAATTCCTGGTAAAGTATTGCTATGTATAGGAGAAACCTTACATTCTCAAGGATTACAACATGCTTTTTATCAGCCTCTTGCAGAAGGGGAGATTAAACAATTAAATACAAAGCTATTCGCAACAAACTAAGCCATCCTTACAAGCTATTGCTTTCTTTTAAAGGGTGGCTTGTTTACTTTTACAAATAGAGATGATTTGCGTGTTTTATCATTTGAAATCATCAAAAACCATGATGTTATCGGTATAGAAGATTTGCAAGTATCGAATATACTAAAGAATCATAAGTTAGCAAAAGCAATTAGTGAGGTATCATGGTCACAGTTTTGAACCATGTTGGAATATAAAGCAAAATGGTACAGCAAACAAGTCATTGTCGTATCGAAAACATTTGCTTCAAGCCAATTATGCTCTTGTTGTGGATATCAAAACAAAGACGTTAAACACCTAAACCTACGTAAATGGGACTGCCCTTCTTGTCGTAAACACCATGATAGGGATATTAACGCAAGTATCAATCTAAAGAATGAAGCAATACAGCTTCTAACCGCAAGGACTGCGGGGATAGCCTAATAAATTAGAGTTCGATAGAACTCTTTACTTAGGAATCCTCCACTTCTAAACGAAGTGAAAGTGGGGGTAGTTCAATGCTTTGTATTCGCTGCTTAAACTCTTTCGGTAAACAGTTATTTTCTTTTTTAAACAACTTATAAAACTGTGACATGTTTGCAATTCCAACTTCGCATCCGACATCTGTAATACTAAGGTCACTTGTTATTAATAAACTTTCAGCTTGTTTGATGCGCTTATAATTCACATAATCTAAAAAGGAAATACCCATAATTCTTTTAAAGTATTTGATGAAATAATGATAGCTTAAATTTATTAATGCACATGCTTTGGTTACGGTTATCTTTTCTCCTAAATGATCTTCTACATAATCAAGTACTGGTTTTAAACGAGCAAAGTCGTCTTGTTCACTATAATTTAATATGTTATGCGTGTCGTTTCTTACTAGTAATAAAAGTAATTTCTTAATGGCAGCACTAATTGCGATTTCATATCCGTTCATTTTCATTTTTGATTCTGTAAAGATTTCTGTAATAAGAACATAAGCCTCATGTTTCACCACTTCATTTTGTTCAAAAATATAATTTAACTCATTTAAGGATTTTGTTTGTTCTGAAAAGCAATGTAAATATTGTATAATGCTTCGGTCAAAGTGTTGTTTTAAATTTACTTGAAACACAACGTAGTGTAACGAACCTGCAGAAGGTTTATGTGACCGATGCAACTCAGATTTCCCAAAAATAAAAACATCTCCAGGGCCAAGAACAATATACTTATCTTTATTTTGTATGCCTAAATCTCCTTCTATAATTGCTAGAAACTCAATCTCTTCATGATAATGCCAAGGGGCACTCTCAATTTGATTATTATAAGAGGTTTCCATAACAATGTCCCATACCTTTAAAAATAGTAATGGATTTTGATAAATAACCTTTTCTTCAATTGCTTCAGCAAGCTTATTACAAATCCCTTCTGACATAGACGTTTACACCTCCTTATTAGCAATATAACACCTTTATCAAAATGCGATAAGTAAGTTGCCTTATTTCTTATAGAAAAAGGCAACTTTTGATAAAAACATAACGATATATAGCATATTTTTTCAGTAAAAAAATTTCTATAATAATTTCAAATCAAGCAAAAGGAGGATATGATAGTGAATATTTTAAAAGTAGGTGTTATTGGCTGCGGAAGCATCGCGCAGTATCGTCATTTACCAGAATACGAAGCAAACCCATATGTACAGATTGTGGCTGTTTGTGACAGTAATAAAAAGCGCGCAAAAGAAGTTGCCAATAAGTATGGTGTAAATATGTACACTGACTATAACGAGCTTATCAATTGTGAAGAGTTAGATGCAGTGAGTGTATGTACACCAAATGATTTACATGCATCAATTTCTATCGTTGCTTTACAATCGGGCATCCATGTACTATGTGAAAAGCCAATGGCGACGTCAAAAAAAGATGCGGAAATGATGATTGAAGCTACTGAAAAAAGCGGTAAAAAGTTAATGATTGGTCATAACCAGCGATTTGTTACTTCTCACCAAAAGGCAAAACAATTGATTAAAAATGGAGAAATCGGAAAAATATATAGCTTCCGTACAGCATTTGGTCATAGTGGTCCTGAAAATTGGAGTGTAGATGGAAAAGAGAGCTGGTTCTTTAAAAAAGATGAAGCGTTTCTTGGTGCAATGGGTGATTTAGGTGTACATAAAGCGGATTTAATTCGGTATATTCTTAATGAAGAAATTACAGAAGTTGGTGCCTTTGTTGAGACGAGCGCAAAAACATTTTCGAATGTAGATGATTGTGCTGTATGTATGTTGAAAAGCGAAAGTGGCATTATCGGAACACTTGCAGCAAGTTGGTCTTACGTTAGCAAAGAAGATAATTCAACAATTATTTATGGTGAAAAGGCCACTCTTCGACTAGAAGATGATCCGACTTACTCACTCATTCTTCAATATAAAAATGGTGAAGTTTTAAAATATGAGCTTGATAAAATTCAATCGAATGCTGCAGTTGGTCAAAGTAATTCACATGTAATTGAGCAGTTTGTAGAGTCTATCCTTTCTGATAAAGAGCCGTTAATTAATGGTGTAGAAGGAATGAAATCGTTAGAAGTCATTTTAGCAGCCATACAATCAAGTGAAACAAAACAAATTGTTACAATTCCATTATGAGAAAAGGTGAAGACATGAAGAAACTACGCATTGGAATAATAGGGGCCGGAGGAATTGCACAAGGTCGCCATATCCCTGCATTTGTAAAGTTACATCAATATTGTACGATTACGGCTATACATGATAGAAACATAGAACACGCAAAACAAATCGCTGAAACATATAACATTCCTTATGTATTTGAAACGTATGAAGAAGTCTTTAAAGAAGTTGATGCTGTTTGTATTTGTACACCTAATAAGTTTCATGCTGAGATTTCTATCGCAGCATTACAAGCAGGGAAACATGTATTATGCGAAAAACCGATGGCTTTAGCAGCGGCAGAATGCGAAAAAATGATAGAATCTGCAAAAAACAACGGTAAAAAACTTGCTATCGCTTATCATTATCGTTACATGAAAGAGTCGCAAGTTGCAAAACAAATGATGATAGGTGAGATTGGCACACCTCTTGTTGTTCGTGTAAAAGCACTCCGTCGCCGAAAAGTACCAGGCTGGGGCGTTTTCACAAATAAAGAATTACAAGGCGGAGGAAGTTTAATAGATTACGGTTGTCATCTTCTTGATTTAGCACTTTGGTTAATTGGAAATCCAAAACAAACAGAAGTCATTGGTAGTGTCTATAATGCCGTTAGTAAGCAACCAAATCAAGTAAATATGTGGGGAGAATATGATTATAAAACGTTTCAAGTTGATGATCATGTTACCGCATATATAAAGTTTGAAAATGGGGCATCATTGTTATTTGAAACTTCTTGGGCAGCAAATATTAAAAATGATGAAGAACATGTGAGTATTTCCGGAGTAAACGGTGGAATAAATGTTTTTCCAATTGAATTATATACAATAAAACATAATATGATATTAAATAGTGAACCAGTCTGGATAGCAAATAACGGCGATCCTGGAATTTTGCAAGCAGAAAACTTTGTAAAAGCTTGCTTATACGATGAAGAATTAATTGTAAAGCCTGAGGAATCGCTGCAAGTATCGCAAATTATTGATGCAATTTACGAAAGTAGTAACACACATGCAGAAGGGACGGGAAGATAAATGAAATTAGGAGTATTTACAACACTTTTCTCTCACATGGAATTTGAAGAAATGCTTGATTATGTACAAGCAGCCGGTTTGCATGCAGTAGAAATTGGTACAGGTTGTTATCCTGGAGGTTCGCACTGTAACTTAGATGTATTATTAGAAAGTGAACAAGCCAGAAGCGTATATATAGAACATGTACAAAAAAGAGACTTAATCATTAGCGCTTTTAGTTGTCACGGAAATCCATTATCCCCAGATGCTGCTTTTGCAACAGAATCTCATGAAACATTGTTAAAAACCATTCAACTAGCTTCACTACTAGACGTACCTGTTGTGAATTGTTTTTCAGGCGTAGCAGGTGACCATGAAAGCGCAAAATACCCGAATTGGCCTGTTGCACCATGGCCAAATGAATACAATGATATTTTAAAATGGCAATGGGAAGAAAAGCTCATTCCTTATTGGAAACAAGTTGGTGAATTTGCCAAAGAACATGGTGTAAAAATTGGTTTAGAACTTCACGGTGGTTTCTTAGTACATACGCCATATACATTACTAAAACTACGTGAAGAAACATGCAATGCGATAGGTGCTAACTTAGACCCTAGTCATTTATGGTGGCAAGGAATTGACCCTGTCGCTGCTATTAAGTTATTAATGAAAGAAAATGCAATTTATCACTTTCATGCAAAAGACACTTACATCGATCAAGATAATGTAAATATGTATGGTTTAACAGACATGCAGCCCTACGGTAAACTGAAAACAAGAGCTTGGACATTCCGTTCTGTTGGCTGTGGTCATAGCTTAGAAGAATGGTCGCAAATGATGAGTGCACTTCGTACATATGGATATGATTATGTTGTAAGTATCGAACACGAAGATCCACTCATGTCTATTCAAGAAGGATTTAAACGTGCCACAAAAAATCTTCAATCTATTTTAATTGAAGAAAACCCTTCACAGATGTGGTGGGTGTAACTTCGTTTAAAAAAAAAATAAGTAACATTTTTTTCAGAGAAGCCATTCGTAAAAGAATATTAGCTTCTCTTTTTTTTAAAGAAACGTTTAAAAAAGGAAGAAATATTCAAAAATAAATTGCGAAAACTAATTATCCTGTATCTACCTCTATACAAAGTATGGATTTTACGAAATAATATTGTTTGATACCTGTTTCAACAATAATGATATATACAGATGTAATTATTGTTGAAATAGAATATATAAGAAAGGAGTAATACATTGCTACGTATACAAAGAGGGTACATGTACAATCCAGATGATAATAAGGTAATTGTTAATGAAATTTTCTACGATGCTACATCAGAACAAAAGCTAGGAAGCAAAATGGGTGTGTTCGATGCGGTTAAACTACCTACTGCTATTTTTCAAAAGGTCCAAGAAACTGAAAGTATGTCCTACATGGAGACTGTTGAAGTTGAAGCAGAAACCATTAAAGAAATACTTTGTTATTTAGACCAACATCAAAAGCCAGAAAAACTATATTTTGAAATGCAGTATATGAAGTAACACCAAGAAATGAAAATAAGAGGGGATTTATAGCAGGGGAAACAGGGGCATTATTATACAATACATATAACATCTGCATAATAAATTCCTTCTTATCTTCATTTCATTAAAAACAATTGAATATAATATAAAAATAGTTTAATATAAATTTATATTTATTGTTTAATTGATTCCGTTTATTCCCACACCTTATGTGTTGTGGTTGAGTTGTAGAAGCAAGTTGTGTTCTTGTTTCAATTATGAAAGGGCTTCTTTGAGCCGATTAGTGTATATATAGCTTATTTTACTATGCACATTTTAATCGACTTGAAGAAGCCCTTTTTGTGTTGTCTTTAAGTTAGGAAGAACATGTAAATAGACCTTCGGGGCTAATAATATGCTAAATGAAAAAGCACTTATCTTGTGCTTTTTTTGTTTAATTAAGAGGAGAGATAATATGAAATTTTACAAGATAGGAAGTTCAAAAGAGTTTATGAGAGTAATTTATGCTCGAAATTCATATGAGGCAGCTGGGGACTATTTATTAGAAACAAATCACAATTGTACAGACTTAAATGAGTTATTCATTCAAATAACGGGCCTCTCAGAGCATATTCAGGTTCTGTACAATGGTTATCCTGTTACTAAATCTTTACAAGAAATCTCTAAAGAGAAGCGCTTTACAACATGTCCTTGTACTGTAGTAGAGATACTAAACTAAGCAAGAATGAGAAGGCTAGATATTTAGGTATTATAACTAAAAAATACTGTGAAGAAATAGCACATGATTTGTGATTTTTTTATTTGGAAAAGGAGATATTTATGATGAAACATGAACATGCAATTACATTAGATGAACTAGCATTATCACTAGGGGAACTTATATTAACCTTTCAAAATAAAGAAATCACCGAACCCATTAAAAGTCGTTTCCTGCACACTTAGGTGTACAATTTTCTTATAAAAAAGAATCGCAGGAATTCTATTTCTATTATGGAGAAAAACACTTACCAGGTCTTTATCGACTCTTACTATTGTTAAAGATTTTTGAATTTGACAGCAAAGAAAGAGATTAATTTCTAATTTATAGTAAACTAGATAAAGAATGGAATATAAAAATTAAGAACTAGAGTATTTATATACGTAAGATACTTGTTGCAATGCTAAAAGCACAAGGGATTAGAATGTGAAACTTGAGAGGAGTACTTTAATATGATTACAGTTAACCGAGGATATATGTATGATCCAGATGATAATGAGGTCTTAATTACCGAAATTTATTATGAGGCTGCTACAGATACTAAATTAGGAAGTAAAATGGATAGCTTATCTTACGCAGTTATTCCTAATGAAATTAAAGAAAAAATAGAAGCAGCTGCTTCATTATCCTATATGGAAAGCATTGAGATGTCTCAACAATTAGCTGTCGTATATCAAAATGAAATTAACATGTATGGAAAACCTGAAAAATTGTACTTTGAGTTAAAGAATATATAAGAGGGAAAAAGGCATTGGACGAATTTGTTCAATGTCTTTTTTATTAATCTGCAGAGGAGCATATATAATGAATGTTGTAACTGAAATTGAAACGAGTCTTTGGACAATTTGTGTAGGGGATGTTTTTAGCAATGGCCGTATGCCGTACCATCTAAAAGTTGTAAACATTGAAGTAGAAGATATGACGAAACCAGACGATGCCAAGATATTAGCCATGGGAATGAGGAACAGCTTAATCGCTGGTTATCTACCTATATAACTGGCGATATCACGTCTTTTAGAGAATGGTTACTTCATGGTCATGCAGAAGCCATTCATCAACTCATAGCAAAGTTGAAACTATAATTTGAGCGTAGAGAAAGGAATGTAGAATGTCACTTAAGACTCTAATGAAAGAATATAGAGTAAAGTTTAATATGGTTCTGGAAGATGGACGAATTCTGATTTTAAACTAATATGTATAACTAGATTATTACACCAAATAATTAGTTATATAAACACAATAAATATTTCTCAATTTTTTACAAAATTTTCAGTTTTTGCCGATAAAACCGCGTCGCTATAGCATTTTATGGAAGTTTAACATCAATCGAATTCACTAAATTCAGAATTTTTAATGAAATAGATATAGACCTGTTGTTATTTTTTTCCTATAATCAATCTGTAGTTTTGATATTTAACTTTCTGTGAATTCGCGCGAACTAGGAATTGTTTTAAAATATCTTTTACTAAGTAAAATAAAAACTACAAAAATCAATTATCATTTTATGGAAATAAGGTGATTTTTTGTTTGTTTGCAAAGAACATGTATTAGAAGTGATTCAAAATCTAAATGTACCGCATATTTGTGAAACAGACAAAAATATAAAATGTAGGTACTGTGACCATGTCTCTCAATATGAATTGTATATATTTGATTTCAGGAATATATCAAAAACATTAAGAATGATCAGTACCCAATAGGTTATGTTATTTTTAAAAAACACTATATAGATTATTAGTCTATGCAAATAATCTTTTAATCTAGATTCTGAAAAGAATACATAATCAGATTATTACGTCACTTATATTGCGGTTTAGTAATGTTCACATTATAATTAAAGGGGAGAATAGTTAATATGGCATCTTATATCATTGGTAAATTAAATTTAAACGAGGAATTATTAAAGAAAGATTTAGTTACAATCGCGAACTTTCCAGTTATCCCAGAAGAGTATGATGAATTCAGTTCAGGTTATTGGATGAACAATTCTTTATGGAATGCTTCAAATGATAAAAATGATACAATGTATCGTGATTTTGATCATGCAGCGCAACAAACGGAGTACGGTAAGCAGTTACCATACATTAACTCACTTCTTGAAGAATACTTCACTTTTGACAATTTAAAAATGGTTCGTACACGTAATTTAGTGGATGCAATGGTTATCCCACATAGAGATTTCGTTGAATTCTCTCATAGTACAAAACAACGCTTCCGTGTCTTCTTAGCTTTAGAAGATAATGAAAAGGCTTTCCATTCAGATGAAGAAGCAGTATTCCGCATCAGAAAAGGCGAAATTTGGTTCCTTGATGCAGCAATTGGACATGCAGCCGCTAATTTCTCTAAAGATAGCCGCGTTTTCCTTTGCCTAGACTATGTATTTGATGGTGATTTTGATCCATCTGATATCTTCAAAGATAAAAAGACATATAATCGTGATTTAGAAAGATTTATTGTCAAACGCGATACACTAGATGAAACATTTGAAGAGGAGTTAATTACTTCACTATCTAAAGTAATTTCAAGAATTAATTTTAGAGATGTTGTATTCTTCTTATCAAAAATTCATTTTGAAAAAGATATTCCTGTTGCAAAATGCTACGATTGGCTAGATCAAATCGCAGAAAGAAGCGGTGACAAGGCAATTGTTCAGAAAGCAAAACATTTACGTGCGTATATTATTGAACATCGTGATTTAGGTGAGCGTTTCAGTATGGATAACTGGAAAGAAGAAGTTACCGTCTGATTTTAGAACTGGTAATGTATAGTTCTTCACATAAACAACCGATTTTATCAAAATAAAATCGGTTGTTTTACTATTTTTAATGTAGGAAAGGAGAATAGTTCGTATGGAGATATTAATTGGTATATTGTTTAGTATTTTATGGGCATCTGGTGCTATCGCCACAAAAATTGGTCTTTTATCTTCATCCCCTTTAATGTTTGCGACAACGAGGCTTATTAGTGCTGGTCTTATCATGTTTGTCTTTACTTATTTTATCAAATCCAACAGATGGCCTAAAGGAGTAGAGTGGAGGCAGTTAGTTGTACTAGGTATATTAAATACTACTTTGTATGTAGGCTGCTGTTTCTTGTCGCTAAAGTTAGTATCATCTAGTTTATTTAACTTGTTTATCACTGTAAATCCATTTGTTGTTGCTTTGTTGTCTTCTATCTTCTTAAGTAGAAAAGTAACAAAACAAGAGTGGACTGGGATGTGTATTGCAGCGCTTGGTTTATTCATTGCCGTATATCCCTACCTAAAAGATACGCAAGCCACTGTATCGGGCGTCATTATTCTCGCGATTGGCATGTTATCTATGGGGATTGGGAGTGTATGTTTCACAAAATATGATATGAAGATCGATCGCCTGGTCATTAATACTTGGCAAATCATCTTTGGTAGTCTATTTGCGGTTCCTTTAAGTTTCTTATTAGATACAAATCCGTACATTTATTTAGATATGAATTTTGCTATTGGTCTATTTTGGCAGGTCGTGATGACTTCAATTGTATCTATGTTACTATGGTTTTATTTATTAAAGAAAGATCCTATAAAAGCAAACAACTATCTATTCCTAACTCCGATTTTTGGTTATTTACTAGCTTGGTTAATACTCAAAGAAAATATTACAATGTATCATCTATTTGGTGCAATTCTAGTAATAGGTGGTTTGTTGATCTCAGGAACTATGAACATAAAAAAACTACTACGGTCAAAAGGAGGAAGTGAAAAACATAAATCTGTTTAAAGTTGAAATAATCGGCCCCTCAATCCAACTATGTACGTAGTGAATGCTCTTGATAACTTCTAATGGAGTTATCTTGGGCATTTTTTATTTTTTAGATTTTATCCCATTCCATTCAAGAATGTATGCCAAAAAGCTACATACGTTATAAAAGGGAGGGAAAGGAATGAAAAAATCTTGGTTCGTTATTTTGTTTTTTGTTACTATGCTTACAGGCTGTTTTGCAGAAGATTCAAATTTGTATCCGATATCACAAGAAGTCATGGCTACTGCACCAAAAGAACTCCCTTTTCCAATATCATATCCTACTAAATTACCTTTTGAAGTAGATTCGATGACGGTTGCAAATGAAAATGCAGAACATGTTTCCATCGTTTATTCAAGTAAAGAAGATCAGAAACTAATTGTTGAAATAACAAAAGGAAAAGAAGTGCTTCCACAAAAATTCTTTCAAGAAATCAATGCATTTGATAAAACTCGTCAAGCATTCAATCAGACAAAGAATGAATTCCATCATATAGATTGGAATGAAAAAAACGTTCATTATCAGATTTATTCTTCTAATGAAAAGAAGCAACAATTAACAAAAGCAGAACTTCGTGCAGTTCAAAAATCTTTTTCTGCGAAATAGTATATTCACTTTTTCCACGTAAACATCAGATATAACAGATGAAAGAGATGCTGAAAGGATTGTGCGTCATTGTTTAGAGATGAAAATGTACCATGGAAAAAGAGCAGAGCAGCACAAACAAATGCTTATTTAGCTCTTAATTCAATCCATGAAGAATGACACGATATGGTTAAAAGAAGTAGACAGTATTGCTCTTCAATCCACATTAAAACAGCTAGCAGATGCTTTTTCTCGTTTTTTTAGAAACAGAACGATCCTCCACGATTCAAGTCCAAACGCAATAAAATTCAATCTCACACGACGAAACAAACAAATGGAAACATTGCTGTAATAGGTAATCAAATGAAATTACCTAAAATTGGACTTGTGAAGTTTGCAAAGAGCCGTAAGGTAACGGGACGTATTATGAGTGCTACCATTAGACGGAATCCAAGAGGTAAATACTTTATATCTTTGCTAGTTAAGACAGAAGTAAAAGAACTTCCGAAAACAGAATCTTCTGTCGGTATTGATATGGGCTTAAAGGACTTTGCTATTCTTTCAAATGGAACTACATACAAAAATTCTAAATTCTTTCGTACATTAGAAAAAAAGTTAGCGGATGCACAACGCATCCTTCCCAGAAGAACGAAAGGTTCTTCTAACTGGAATAAACAACATGTGAAAGTGGCACGAGTCCATGAACATATTACGAATGCAAGAAAAGATTACTTAGATAAAATTTCTACTGAGATTATCAAAAACCACGATGTAATTGGTATTGAAGATCTACAAGTAAAGAATATGCTAAAAAACAGTAAACTTGCCAAAGCAATCAGTGAAGTATCTTGGTCACAATTTCGAAATATGTTGGAATACAAGGTAAAATGGTACAGGAAGCAAGTTGTAGTTGTCTCAAGAACATTTGCCTCTAGTCAGTTATGTTCAAGTTGTGGTTACCAAAATAAAGACGTTAAAAATCTAAATCTTCGTGAGCGGGATTGTCCTTCTTGTGGCACACATCACGATAGAAATATTAACGCAGGACTGAACCTTAGAAACGAAGCGATTCGGTCCTACTATTCCCAAATTTTTTATCCGTTTTGTTAATCAGAGAATCATATAGTGAGGTTAATATGTGTAATTTAAATCAAATATTTTTATAAAAACCAATCTTAAATCTACTGGAAAAGAATCTAATTTGATTAATCTTTCTTCAAATTAGATTCTTTTTATATTCCGTAGAGTAAGGGTGGTGTAGATATTTTTAATCAAACTTTATTTTAAAACTACATTCGATAGAGTAAAGCCCATAATAGAGGAGAAAAAAATAAATGAGCAAAATGTGTATTATTTTGAACGTGCTTGAGTGGAACTTGTTGTAAATATCGGAAATATCTTTTTAGAGATATCTTAGTTTTGAACCCCATTCTACTTACCAATTCATCTTCATTTATTCCTCATCTGCTGTGCAGAAATACGCCTATTTACCGCCGCACGTTTTACTTCAAGTCGTATCATCTTTTGAACAGCAACTTCAGACAAAGCCTTTGGCGCATCCTTTTCGTACACCCAACGATAAGTACCTCTATTAAAATCAAATGCCACAAATAGGGGATTATCTGTGTGTTGTCGAGGCCTTACCGGTTCCGGAATAGTCGTATAATATTTGTAAAGCTGCTGTGTATCTTCCCCAGGTACCACTAAGGTATTTCTAGCAAACTGTATATGGCTCATATTAAGCGATATAAGCTCTTGCAAGGATAAACCGTAGTTTACTATTAAATTAATTATACAAGCGTTTCTATCCATAATTAGAGGACGATATTTAGCTCGTCTTTCTGTTAATCCCTTTGGCGATAGTACAGTGTGTTTTAAAAGCTTTTCTTCCGCTTCGGTAATAAAATCACTGTCACTTAGTGATTGATCAGGAATTAAGGAGAGGTGAAACTCATCTAATGGACTATCTATCCCTAAAAACATGTTCAATTTCTTTAAAACCACCCATATTCTGTGCCTTGTTTTCTGGGAATATTTGCGCTTGCTTTCTAACTCAGAGAAATACCCCTGATAATCTTTTGGAGATAATTCATTCCACGATTTAATATGAAAAAGTATCTCATTTACTTCTAACCATTTAAAAAAATCCTTAATATCGTAAGAATAACGTTGTATCGTAGAATGTTTTCGACCTTTTTCAATTAAGTAATTAGAAAAAGCTTATAATGTTTCTTCTAACCTAATTGTCTCGTTCATTATAATCACCTAATTTCTTTGGGTATATTATAACAGAAAACAGGTGAAAGACCTGCTACGCAAGGTTGCTGGCATATCAAAAACGCAAACGGACAAACAACCCTTTGCATTTTTGATATGTTGATTATTATTTACAAAGCCAAATGAATAAGGCTATCATAATACTCCAAAAAGGGAGTACAAGTAATAATCCCCAAAAAAACCCTTTAAAAAATCTAACTTCGTTATATTCATTCATTGCTATATTAGTTGTATTCTTTAGTACGACCATGTTTAATCCTCCAATTATTAATTGATTATAAAATGAAAAAAGGACAAACCTCGTCCTGGTAGGGATACGTAGGTTTGTCCTTTTGTATGTGGGTAATGATATGTTTAATTACCATTATTATAACTTAATTAACAAATATTTTCAATTAGGTCAGACTTCTTATTAACAATCATACTAGTAATAATAAAATCTATTATAAATATATATCTTATATATTAAAAAGAAATAAAGATAAAACTTTTATAGGTTATCAAAAATAGGGAAAAGACCTACTCCTACAAGGGATAATTTGATGTTAGAACGTAAAAAATCATAAATAGTAGAAAATGTATCCGTAGATTCAACGATTGTTAGACTTTCAATTCTACAAAAAAGCAGAAAGAAAATCATATGTTTCTACATGAAATCGGAAAGAAATTGATACAAATCATATTATATTTATTCAACCATGGAAATTGGGCTTATTTTCTTTATTTTGGTAAATGGAGCAGTATGTAGCGTCCAATTATCCACAATTTGTTCAGATAATGTAGCTATTTGTTAACATTACTCAGTGTTTACACATAACTCACATTATTATTGATGATTTTTATTAGATAAATGCAACGACACTAGTATTTTCAAGGATATTGGGGAAATATTATTCACATTTGATCATATTTGTCCTCATATCCACTATTTTTATAAATATCTTTCTGATTTTTTGTAGATATAAAATCGGATGTTTTACTACACGTGAAGAATATTCAATGTGTAGTGTGGAGATTCTTCTATAGGTAGAAGAGGATTTGTATAGAAATGTATAAAAAAAGACTCCATTTTACATGAAGTTCTTCTGATGTGGTATTTATAAATAGAGTAGTAGAAAAGGGGTGTTAATGAAACAAATACGAATAGCCCTCTACTTTCGATTTTTTCAAAAATAGAGAGCTTGTTGCTATTATTTTATTTCCATTGCGGTTAGCACCTGATCTGGAGCTGTTATTGTTACACCAGCACGTACTAAACGTTCGAAGGTACGCATAAACTCTAGTAAATTAAACTGCTTTGGCAGCTCAATAACACGAAGTTTTTCTTGTGGCAGCTTATCAATTGCCTCGATAAACCATTCACGTACATCACTTGGAATCGTACGTTCTTTATGGCCACGAACTTTTAATTTTTCACGCATTTCAATTTCTAAAGCGATATATGTATGGAGATTCACTCCCTGATCATATGCATATTTTCTAAATAACGTTTCTTCCTGGTATTTTAGATAATTACGGTGATAAGACTCTTCCGTCACTGGTACCGCAAACTTCTGCTTCAGTAGTGCATGCACACTTTTAAACATCTTCTTAATGTTGCGAAGAGAGTACATGGAATAATGTAGACCAAAATTAAAGACAGCTTGTTCACGGTCACTATTTCTCTCTTTTGGTACATGTTGCGCAATAAGAGGGTAGATGCCTTCTTTCGCCGCAGTATCAAGAATTTGATATTGAGATGTTTGATGTAATAGTTTTTTCAATGTATATACAATTTTAGTTGGATATCCTTCTTTTCGGTCAACCATGTCACGAAGTCCACGAATTACACTGCGAATTTGACGATGACAAGTATACTTTAATACATGAATGAATTTATTCATGTCTGCAGACAGTTCGCCGATATGCATCTCTTGTAAGACTGCTTCGATAAATTTGGCTTTACGAGCATAGGTAGCTTTTGGAGTAAATGGATCCCTGTGCTGCTCTTCTCCAGATTCTTTCGTACATAAGAAGTCCGAATGGATAGATAGATATAATGTTGTATATCGTTTTGTATGCTTTACACCTTTTTGCATTTTGCAAATTTTGAATAGGGGATTACCCGTACATGGTAATGCAGTTGTTAATTCTTCGATAACCGCACGGATCTGGTGCGGATATTTTTTATGTAAGAAACGATACATCCCGCCAAAGTGAGTTATGTTGCCTCTTTCGTCCTGCTTGTCCAAAGAACGCTTTAACGTTGTTTCTGTATGTTGTTGCATAGCAATGTCTAAGAATAGTTTCTTAGCTGCTACAGATAGCTTAAAGAAAGCCTTTGTAAATACAACAGGACTAATATATACGTACGGATTTGCTTTTTCTGTTTCCTCATTCATAAAATGAGTGAGTTTGATTGTATATCGGCCATCTACGCCATTTTCGATAGAGATTATGTTATGTATACTTAATTTCTTTAGAGCAATATAGAACTGAGAATGCTGGATGTATGCAAATTCTTCTTTATATTGCTTGTAATCTTCCCACATCATATGTATCGTTACATTTGGAATGACACCATTAGTAAAGCATTTTTTATGTAGATATAAGAACACTTCAAGATCTGCATTCGTAATACCATATAACTTATGTTTTCTTCCTGTTTTTTCTGCAAGTGCAGACATTGCTCGACGTGAAAAAGATGGTTTCGCTTGTTCGACAAAGCCTTCTACATCCGCAATACGTTCTTCGTATGTCATGTGCTGCAGAATATCTTCTAAATATGTATCTTTATAGCTGTAGTACTTCTCCTCAAATGTTGCAACAAACTTCTGCCAAGATTTTAGTGTAACTAAAACAGCATTTGTTGTTTTTCCATTTAAGCTACGCTGATTTTGAATAATAAATGATTTCCCCATCTTTTTCACCTCCGTTCTGCAAATTCAGAAATATATGTCAAAATACTATAAAATATACCAATTTTGATTATAGCAAATCGAAAATTGGCGAAAGGTGCTCCTTTAAGAAGAAAGATAGCAACTTGCAACAGCTTATAAAGCTAGGTGTATCAAGGGATATGAGAATTCTATTAATTTTTTTTGTGTTAAGGATACCGCAAACGTGTTGCAAGTTGAATTATATGTATAAGAATAAGTAAAAAGTCATCTCCCCACTTGATATATAAGGGATTAGATTGAAAATGACAAAAAAGTTAGGGTAAGGATACCGCAAACGTGTTGCAAGTTAAGAAGTACGCTTATTAATCATGAAATATAACGATTATCGTTGATGTGATAGGTTTAATTAGATTTGTATGGATTACGATAGGGTGAGGATACCGCAAACAGTGTTGCATCTTATGCGAAAAATAAGGGTAAGGATACCGCAAACGTGTTGCAAGTTGAATTATATGTATAAGAATAAGTAAAAGCACCTAATTCCTTGATATATAAGGGATTCGATTAAAAAAGACAAAAAAGTTAGGGTAAGGATACCGCAAACATGTTGCATTTTATTTGAGTAACTTGTTGTAAATATAAAAAAATCACTCAAAAATTTAAAAATAGAACGATTTTTTGTGTAATGTATTAGGTTGAGAAAAAAATATACTGTTGCAAGTTAGACGAAATAGGGTAAGGATACCGCAAACATGTTGCAAGTTGTAGAGGAAAGGAAAGAAAAGCGCAAAAGGAATGCAAGTAAAGAGGAATAGGGAAAAGAAAGAGCAAACATGTTGCAAGTTGAAGAGGAAAGGAAAGAAAAGCGCAAAAGGAATGCAAGTAAAAAGGAATAGGGAAAAGAAAGAGCAAACGTGTTGCAAGTTGAAGAGTAAAGGAAAGAAAAGCGCAAAAGGAATGCAAGTAAAGAGGAATAGGGAAAAGAAAGAGCAAACATGTTGCAAGTTAAGGAATTAAGGAGAAGAAACCGCAAAATCTTGTAAATATCTGTTACAATAAATTAAATATAATAGTAGTAAAGATTTTTATGATGAAAACTACTTTGTTGTGATCCATGGTTTAGGGAGGAATATAAAGTGGATAACTTATTACAAATGTTCCGAGATGCATTGCTAATCTCTGAGCCAATTTATAAAACGAACGAGCTATTATGGAACAAGTGGAATGCGTACTTTAAAGATGTTGAAAATAATAATAACAAAGTACTAACCTCACACTATGCTTCTCCATCATTTACTGCATTAGTATCTTGGTTAGAGAAAAAGCAAGAATCCGGAATTACATTAGTACAAATTTATGCGAAGATTGATTCTTATAAGGAAGAAATATATAAGGAAATTGAAGAGTATATAGAAAAAGAATTTCAGAATGTAGCGCATTCAAATTCCATAATATTAGAAAATGATCAAAATATAGATAAGACAAATATAGTGAACCATGAGGATTATTACGAAGTAAATAATTCTGCTGTTTATTATAAACTAAGAGATGGAATTGCAAAGAATCAATTTGAAGAAGATGAAAAAAGTAAAGTCCTACAGTATCCCATTGAAACGAAGTCTTCTAATGGTGTAGCTCAACTTTCTTCACACAAAGACGAGGATTTAAGACTTACAAACAATGAAGAATCAGCTCGATGGAATACCCTTGTTGATGATGTAATGAGTAATATGGATGATTTGACGGCAGACTGTTTAGATGCAATTACAATACAGTG
Source organism: Bacillus sp. TH25 (assembly GCF_016650935.1). NCBI lineage: Bacteria > Bacillati > Bacillota > Bacilli > Caryophanales > Bacillaceae > Bacillus > Bacillus sp. TH25. The sequence goes on from NZ_JAEKEU010000009.1 coordinate 1,130,080, forward strand.
GATAAATGAGGCGAAATCTCCAGATGAATTCATTGATTTTTCATACGAGCAAGTTTTAGAGATGTGCAATATTCCAAAGACAGTCGTTAAAAATAAAGAATATTATCGAGCGGAAGATAAAATTAAAATAGCGAAGAGGATTGCGGCTTTAGCAAGTATTTTTATCTATTTAAATGATGATAATGAGGTCGTAGTACTAAACGATCGTGATGACGAAGGAGAACGAGTAGAATTAAAGCGTGAGGTTATTAAAAGGTTATTTGTTTTAGATTCGGTTGTATTGTGGAGACATAGTGTTACAAACGAATATATGGGGATTGAATCTTGTCGTATTAAGCCAGGTAGTTTTTTAACGAATTATTTATACGGATCAAATAATACAACAGCATTATTGTCAAAAAAAGCACTTGAATACAATAGTTATAGACATAAATATCATAAAAGGTTAATTCGATATTTAACATGGCAATGGAGAATTAGACAAATGTATTCATCATTGAAAAAGCCATATTCTATAGGAGGGGACAAGGGTTTACTATCAGTAATGGATATTCCAAAAGATTGGAAGCCAAATCGAATTAGAGAACAGCTAGAGAATGTTTTAATGGATTTAGAAAATGAGAAGGTAATTTCTCATTGGGAGTATAGTGACCCGCTTGATGAACAACAAGTTGGGAAACGTAACTGGTTTAAAAATTATTACTCTAACTTAGGTATAACTATTTTACCGCCTGAGGAAATGCTACAGTCAATGGATAGTGGAATAGGAAAGAAATTTATAGAGGAACCACAAGATCAATTACCTGTAGTAACAGTTGTTGAAGAGGTTAGGGAGACTGTGGAACCAGTCGAACAAAGAGAGAAGAAAATCCGGGATCAAATACTGAAAGTGCATAATGAAAAAAATGTAAGTATTCGTGAAATAGCAGATGAAGTTAGTATTTCGCCATCTACGCTGTCTAGATTTTGTAATTATAAAACAAAACGCTTGTCTAAAAAAGCATTAGAAAAGTTAACAAAATGGTGTGAAAGACAAGAAATATTAGAGAAAATGTAACGTAGACTAAAAACTACTTATAGAAATAGTTATAAATAAAATATTGGGATTGTCAAGAAATCTGTGTAAGTTTTTGAAACGAACACATAGAATCGCAAATATTAAGGCAAGATCGCTTCTGTCTTTTTTATCTTCTTTTGACTTTCGGTTTGTGTGATAATTAAATCGAAAGGTCGTGGAAGAATGAAGATAGCGGTGATACAAGCAAGTACCCAAATTAGCAAAAATGAACTGATTTTTGAAGAGACAAAAAGGGCTGTGGCGAGGCATGGATATGAAGTGCTCAATTTTGGTGTTACAGTTGAAGAATCCGAGTTAAGCTATATCCAAGTGTCCTTAGCTGTTGGTCTACTTCTAAATTCAGGTGCAGTTGATTTTGTCGTCACTGGATGTAGTAGCGGTGTTGGTATGTCGATTGCCTGTAATACACTTCCGAATGTCATTAGCGGTTATCTGCCAACTCCAACAGATGCGTTCCTATTCGGTAGGATAAATAACGGAAACTGTGCATCACTGCCACTTGGATTGAACTTCGGTTGGGCGGGCGAATTAAATCTTCGCTTCACGCTTGAGAAATTATTTGAAGAACCGTTCAATACTGGGTATCCTGAAGAATCCGCCGAACGAAAGAAACGTGATGCAGAACTTTTTAAAGCAATCAAGAGTTTTTCACATCATGGCATCGTTGAGATTCTAAGTCAGCTAGATGGAGCCGTTATTAATCCTGTTCTTCAAAAGCAAGATTTAGTGGAATTCCTCTTGCGAAATGGCACCAACACAGATATATCAAATTATCTTATCGAACAAACGAAGCATTTAAATTACGATAGGTAAATACTGTATTTTTTCAATACGTTTTGGCGAATTTATCGTTATCTATAAGTTGATTCAACACCATTGACCACTTGCGGATATGACCGACATTCCATTTGTTTTGGATTTCTTTTACACGTAAAAACAGAACTTTTATTAAGGCGTTTCCGATCGGGAAAGCGCTTTTTCGTTATCTTACGGAAACTTGAATTGACACATTCGGCAACATTACACTCTCTAAAAAAGAAGCAGGTACCTCTTAAAGGTATCTGCTTCTTTTCACATAGATTCTATAATCATTTGTCTTTCATACCACTTGTTAAGTTTTTCATTAACACTTTTTGAAATGCGTTTCATTTTTTTATTACAAAATCTTGATAGCGTAGCAGGGGATAAACCTATTTCATCTGCTATCTCACGCATTGTTTTATTTTGATGCATATGCTGATGCATAATTTTTTCCCGAATCATATCCTCTGATCCTATAGTAGTTTGTTTTACTGTATCTGCAGTATAAGGTTCTTCCTGCTTCTCTTGCATATCTATTGTTTTTTTCTTCACCATACTATCTATATTATTCATCAGTTCTTTTGGAGGTAAGATAATGATTCCCAACTTTTCATAGTAATTCTTAAACCAATTACGTTCGCCTATCTTTGTTTCATCCAATTCTTCTGCATATGCCCAATGTGAAATGACATTTTCTTTTTCTAAGTCAATTAAAACATTTTCCAGTTGTTCTCGGATTCGAGTTGGGCGACCCTTCGTTGTTTTAATACCTATTACAGATAGTAGACCTTTTTCTCCACCAATGGAGTATGGCCTTTTTAAAGTACTGTATTGTTGACGAATTCGCCACTGCCAAGATAAATAACGTATTAAACGTTTATGAAACTTGTGTCTATAGCTATTATACTCTAATGCTTTTTTCGACAATAAAGCAGTTGTACTATTAGATCCATACAAATAACCTGATAAGAAACTACCTGGCTTAATCTTACAGGATTCTATTCCCATGTATTCATTAGTATTCTTATCTCTCCATAACACTACAGAATCAAGTACGAACAGCCTTTTGATTACTTCACGTTTCATTTCGAATTGTTTCCCAGTTTCTGCTTGATCGTTCAATACTACAACTTCATTATCATCATTCAAATAAATAAAGATACTAGCTAAAGCTGCAATACGTTGTGCTATTTTTATCTTATCTTCTGCGCGATAATACTCTACACCATTTGCGGATGCTTTTGGCATATTGCACAATTCCAATACGTTTTCATAACTAAAATCTATGAATTCATCTGGTGATTTAGCTTGATTTAGCCACTGGATTGTAATGGTATCCAAACAATCTGCTGTAAGGTCATCCATATTACTAATTACTCCATCGACCAATATGGACCATCTCTCTGCTTCGTTTGTGTTAACTAGTCTCAAATCCTCATCCTTATGTGAGGATAGTTGTGCAACTCCACTTGAATTTTTCGTTTCTAATGGCAATACCGGTTTTGCTACTGCTTCATCTTCCTCAAAATGATTTTTTGCTATTCCATCACGTAATTGATAGTACATTGCGTCATTAGTTACAGGATAGTAATCATCCGATATATCTGCTATATGTTCTTTTACCTGACTATCTTCAAAAATTGAAATTTGAGTTGGCTCAACTGCTTCAACTTTTCCTCCGAATTCTTGTTCAATGATCTTATCTAGTACATTTTGAATCTCAATTTTATATTTATCCAGATTGGCATAAATGTTCAATACCGATACTCCTTGCTCTTGTTTCTGACCTAACCAAGAAACAAGCGTTGAAAAGGAAGGGGACATATTAGCAGATGTTACTAATTTATCGTGATTCTCTTGTACTTCTTTATAATATTTATTCCATTTGCCCCATAACTGCTTATTTTCTTCATAAATTGGAGCAGCAAGTAGGAGGGCATCACTGAACAATACTAATACTTTTTCCATATTTAAATACCTCCTAACAATGTTAATTACAAACATAATTTGCATCTTAAAAATGTGAAACGTCATAGCTATATGATGGCTACATAGCCTTGAAGTTAAAATATTATCAGAATAGTCCTTACAAGTATCAGCTTTCTTATACAATCTAATTATGGACTCATTTAATTTCTTCTGTGCTTGTCTTTATTATATAAAACTGTTTCTATTTGTAAAATTACTACTTTACAATACAGTTTCAATTTTTAAAAGTAAATTAACTATTTACACTGATTTTCTTCCTACAGCTTAGATAACTTACTACATTAGGTTACACCCTTTATAACCAGCTGCTTCTTACTTGAAATCATACAGCCTTATCATGGCTATAACTCCTTACTTGAAATCATACAGCCTTATCATGGCTATAACTCTTTACTTGAAATCATGCAGCCTTATTGTGGCTGCAATTCCTTATCTTTAATTAGACATAGCTCTATTGTGGCAACAATTTAGTAATTTATGAAACGTTATAGCTATATGATGGCCACAACTATCATCATAAAAACTCATGAAAACCCTTATATACCAAGGGTTACAGCGGTTTTTTATATAAGTTAAGTTGTTTTGAAAACATGAAACGCTATAGCTATATGACGGCAGGAAATATGAAATAAAATGAAACGTTTATAGCGGTATGATGGCTACAACTTTTCAAATAAAAGCAAATCTATATCCCTATATAACAACGTTTATGTGGTATTTACAAAATATTATTATTCAACCAAAACATGAAACGTTATAGCTATATGATGGCTACAACTTTAAAACGAAATCAGCGAAAAACCCTATTAAATCAATGCTTAATAAAGATTTACTACAATTTATACTACGTTTCATATTTACTAAACTTCATAGACCTATGGTGGCAACAAACTTTTTTTCATGAAACGTCAAACCCCTTGTCGCACAAGGGATTGAGGCACGTTTCATTTTTTTGTTTTTCCTCTTAAAGGGACAGATTTCACCAGCATTCGATTTGATATAATCAAAAATGTAATTCTATACCTAATTGTGGGGAAAACTGCAACTTAAAATAAAAGGAGGTGAAAAAGATGGAAAAACCTTTCGTTATAAAGAACAAACGTAGTTTGAATGGTGAAACAACAACACCGGTAATTGTAACAATTAAATCATGGCAAAAGTTAGTAGAAGCTTTGGAAGGTAAGTATTACAGTTTTAAAGATACTTATTTAGAAGACATTGTGAAGTCAATGTCCTATGAAGAACGAATTGCAGATGAAGAGGGGTTTGTTGAACAAGCAAAGCCATCTTTTTCACTGAAAATGAAAAAAGTTTTAGATAAAGTAAGTGTATTTGATAAAAATGAGGGCAGAAAACATAAGCTATATGGTATTACAAATGCTGATTTAGAAGTATTTCTATTTCTTTATAAAAAATGTAATACATATGGTGAGCTTTCGCATGTATCGATCCACATGCTTTGGGAAGATTATAAAAATTATAAAGAAGCATTTGCACATATTCACCACTCACAATTTTATGTGGCTTTGAAGAAGTTAAGTTTCCATAACATCATTACAATCGAAAATGAGTACAGTGGTAAATATAAAATCATCTTAACTGATTTCATGAATAAGGAAACGAATAAAGCAAATGCATATACATTTATTAGCCCGATAGTATTTACCAAAGAATTCTTTGAGTTATCCATTGCAGCTAAGAAACTATTCATGGATGTAGCAATGCAGCAGAAACGCGAAACTACCCTGAAACGTTCTTTATTCAAAGTTGATGAACAAGGAAACTCAACACACTTTGGTGGTATGTATCGTTACTTACATAAGAAATACCCACATCAGATTCGTGCTGTACTTGAGGAATTAGAAACAAAACTTTCTGCTACTGGATCTCCTTTATTTAAAATTTGCAAGTTAGAAAAAGGGAAGAGGAATAAAAAGCAATACACAACATTGCATTTATCTGTACATCCTGATTTCTTATGCGCGAAAGAAGAAGGAGCAGAATACCGTGATCCATTTACACCACGAGATACATATAAGCGTAAAGTTAAATTCATTGAGAACTTGTTAGTTGAAATGAATATTGCTGAATTTGCAAAGGATATGAACCAATTCATTAACGTTTTAAAACACTCTTGTCATCGTCAAATTCGCCAAGTAGTTCGTGGATTACGAGAAATGATTGATCGACAAGAAGGATATCCGAAAAAGCTTGTTTATACACTAAGTAAATTATTAAAGCAATCTTCTCAATATCGTGTATTAGACACAGCCGCTAAAACTGGTATTTATCCTTTAATTACACACAATGTACCAAAGCATGAACAAGAAGAGGCCATTTTTAAATTTGGTACTCATTTTGCTATATACTCTTTACGCAATGTTCAAAAGCTATTCCGGAAAGCGCATGACCTGCTTCATGCGAAATATGCTGTACCTGTAACCATAGATGCTTATCACCGTAATTACATGCAGTATCAAGAGGAATCACTATTTAGGAAATATGCTTATGAGCAAGGAGTAAATATTAACGCATATACAGCATTAGAAATTGAAATTCGCGAACTATTAAAATCTAGTGGGCATAAAGGAAATCAAATCCCTAGCGATATTCGTGAACTGTTCATTGAAAAAATTGATAAATTGCCGAAGGAAAAGATTCGTGTAATTGAGGTCGCTGAAGACTTTGATTTAATTCAGTTTCTACAGTCCTTAGAAGCATATTACCGTTCAACTAGTGAAGTACCGCATACGGTCGATCAGCTGCTTCCAGCAATGTAAAGATAAAGCTCTCTATTTTTGAAAAAACAAAAGTGGAGGGCTATTCGTATTGGAGATAACATGTGGAATGCATTACTTCAAACAAAACAGAGAGAAAGTTTTCAATCTTAATGATTACGACTCTCTATTTTTTATGCAATTACATACATTGCACGTGAAACAAAATGAGATATTCACAATTTTCGAGTTGAAGAATCTGAATTTTTATTTTTTTATGCCATTTCATCTACAAAAAAGCATAAATATTTTTTATTATTCTGTTGATATCTTAATAATTTTGTCCTGATGTGTATAATAGAAAGCTTTAAGTACTGTTCTTATCATGTTCTATCTCTAAATCTACTTAAAATCAGAAAAAATTCTGTTAGTTATGTTTAAAAAGTTGATTCTGTTCCTAACTATGACCAATTTGTTAATAAATTGGTCATAGTTTTTAAGAAATGTGGAAAGTTTGTTCGTAAGTCAGCGAAATTTGCATTTATTATTTATTCATTCACTCGAATCAAATTAACGATGATTATATGTAGATTTTATATACCTACTTTACGATATTTTGTAGTTTTTAATCATCATCCAGCTCATTAAGTACGTTCCCAGTATTTACTTTTTATGATTTTTTGCGGCTAGAGTAATTATGAACCCTTAGCACAGCACTGTTTTAACACTATTTTCCCTCTGTATAAAAGTATTATCTTTTTTCTTTATATATATTAAAGATATATATTATATTAGGTTTTAATATTGTTTAATGCTTACTATAGAGAATAGGTCCTGTGTAAAACCAATTTCATTTCTTAATGGAATTGGTTCTTTTATGTACTGTAATAAACATTTTATTTAGTATTAATCATTCCTAAAAAACTTTGATATAAAATATAAATTTTTTTTATATTCTCTTAGATTTCCGAAAAAAGTAAATCATACTTAAAGTAGATAGTTGATTAATGGAAATTATAATAAAATTTGTAATTTCCTAACCATTTAATAAGAGAGGGGAAGACATGGTAAAAAAGAAATCCCAGAAAAACTCCGAAAAAAAGAAATTCACATTTTTTAAAAAAGCAAAGAATAAAAAAACTGAAATATTAGATATGCAACAAGAAAATTCAGAAGCGCTTAAAGAAAAAAAGAAACGTAAAACAAGGGAGAAAGTTCCAGCTATTACAGGGAAAAAAGTAGGTAAGGTTACATTTTGGTGTGTGATGGGATTCGTGTTTGCAGGAAGCTCCCTTTCATTTATCCAACTTGCCGGTCCTCCTAGAGCAGTAGCTGTTCAAGAAAAGAAGGAGGACCCGTAAAAATTAAAATGTCAGAAGCAGAATTAATTGCATATGCTAATAGTTTTGCCGCTGATTATTTTAACTGGAAGGTTGATATGAATGTAGCTGAAGCGCGGAAAAAACGATTAGAAAAATATTTAGTTGAAGGATTCGATGAGCAAGGAGGATTAAATAGAGATACTTAAAAAAATGCTTCTAGTACTTTAGTTAAGTCGGAAGCAGTAGAAGTCCGTCAAAAAGGAAATGAAGCAGAAGTTACATTGAAAAGCATTCAGAAGCTAGAAACTGTAAATAATCCAGCTCCTGGAACGACTCAAGCCCCAGTTACATCAAAAGAACCTAAAGAGGTTACAAGGTACTTTTCTATTCCTATTTTAATGGAGAAAGGCAAAATGGTAGTTCCTAATAACCCTACTATCGTCCATGGAGAGAAAGCAAAGGCTCTATACAAAGTAGCTACATTCAAACCAGAAGGACGAGAAATTAATGACGATGCAGAAGTGAAAAAAGTAGAACAATTTTTTCAATCTGTATTTAAAGTCTACACAGAAGGAACACCAGAAGAAATTGCTTATTACTTTGAAAAAAGTAATATATCAAACGGACTTAAAGGCATTATGACATTTAGCAAATTAGAAAACCTTCGTATTTATGAAGATAAAGGTTATAAAGTCTTAGTTGATGCAAAATTAAAAGACAACGATAGCAGCTTAGAGTACACATACACATATGACTTAAATTTAGTAAATAAAGATAACAAGTTTTCAATTAGCTCTATGAAAAACTTTGAAAATACGTTAGAGAAAGTGGAGGATAAATAATTATGGAGCTTTTGGGATTAGATATGTTAGTAGAGGATTCAAATCCAGAACACAATGTAGGTTCGGAATATAGTAATGTAACTTTGTTTGAAGTCGATGAAAATGGTAAGTACACTATAATTGCTACTCCTAAATACGATGAGTTAAGGGACAATTACTTTTATGGTGATTACGCAGCTAAAAAAAATATAGAATAGAATTTTAGGTTGAATTATCACAAAGTTCAATCGTTTATTTAATTATATAGACGAAATAATTATTTTCCCTAAAAATATTGGGGACTTAAGGGGATAGAATGAATCTTCTTCAACAATTGGGCGCTATTTTTGAAGAAACCTTAGATTTTTAAACGACTTTATTGTTATATTTTTGAGTACAGTTAAGTATCTTATATCGAAAATTAAACAACTATATTTTAACCCCGTCCTAAAATTAGAACGGGGTTATGCTTGTTTTAGGTTTTAAAAATTTAATAGCTTTATTGTCTTTTTACATTTAACACTTAATCAATTATTTTTGCAACTTTATATAAGGATTTAAATATTTATGAATTATCACGTTGTGTAACCATAATCGGTTAGCAAAGGCGATGGGACAACTGAAGTATTGAACGAACCTATGGAGGATAAATGAGAAGATTCTTAGTCTTCTCTCAACCACCAAACGTAAAGCGAATAGCTAAGATAGATAGAAAATTATATGATGCGGTGGCTTAGAGAGGGTTGAGAGTAATCTTGACCTTGGAAGAGGAACTTTTCCATTTGTTTTTAATAATTTCGCTCTATTAGATATGTGAACTATGGGGAATTTAATAAAACATAACTTTTGAATTATTTAATACAAATATATATAATTATATTGATTTTAATATATTAACTAGTTAAAAATGGAGAAATAAAAATGAAGATAACATTTGAGGTAGTTAAAGATGAAAATTTTGATTTTACTTTATTAGAAACAAAATTGCTTAAAACTTTTAAAGAAGTGGATAATGTAGCAATAGTTGAAAAGGTTGAAGATAAAATTTTTGAAAAAGATGATGTGCAAACCCATTTAGCGGAGATTACTATTAACGTTACAGGAAAGAATATCGGATATAGATTGGTTTCAGCTAGTATATTTATTGTTCTAGAAAGCCTATCAATAAAGCTATTCAATATTAATATTAGTATACATTAAGCATCCAAAATGGGTGCTTTTTTTGTTATATAGAAATTACACATTACACATTAAACATATATTCACACGCATTGTTACTACACGCTAAGGAATAGTAATAAAACGATGAAACTGATGAAACCGTATAAAAACAAAAAGAATCCTAAGATGGGTAGTGTTTTATGAAAGTTGAGCATGATAAACCTCCTTGGGTATATAAAAAATTATAATACATCGTTGGTCTATTTAGAATATTAACCATGAATTGGATGGAATTATGTATGGTTAAATCAATAGAAATTATATATTAAACGTATTTAATGAGTTTGCTAGGTATAAAGATAATTGAGAATCATACAATGATATGGAAGGGTCTTTTCTAGCGTTTTAGTTACCTCAATGTATATGTATCTTTTGGTGCCTGGGCGAGGGTGCTTTTTTTATTGCACGTTATATTACGGACAAGCATATTATGTAATAGGACGAGTTCTTCGTGTCCTATTCAATGCTCAGGATTAACCCCTATTCACGTTGAGAGCATCCAATAGCGAGGGTGCTCTCTTTTTATTGAAAATTATATATAAATGTATATAATACAATTATTGGATTTTGATTTCAATCTGAGGGGTACAAATTTGATGCGACGTAAAAAGGATTTGTTGAAACAATGGAAGGTGGATTTGCAATCCCGATTCATATAGCCAAAACAATCCTAGGGTCTCTTGAAAAAGAGGGAACAGTTAAACGTCCAATGATGGGTGCACAGTTATTAGATGTAGAGAAAATGACAGATTCTGCACGTAATCAATTAAAATTACCAAAAGAGATATCAAATGGTGCCATGTTGGGGAATATCTCAAATCAATCACCAGCAGAAAAGGGCGGCTTACAACAGTATGATGTTGTGATTGCATTGGATGAACAAAAAATAGAAAATGTCGTTCAATTCCGTAAATATTTATATGAAAAGAAAAAATTGGGGGATACAATTAAAGTAACCGTTTATCGAAATGGTGAAAAACTAACAAAAACCGTGAAATTAATGGAACAAACACGTACCGCTTAACAGCCACCTTTCGGTGGTTTTTTCTATTTTACTAGTTTTATATGTACGATCATTCCATTCGTCCTCACTCCACATTAATGGACTGGCTCTCTACCAATATTCAAAGTCGATTGCGTATTCTAATTTGTGTTCCAGTTTTTCTTGCCTAGGTCAAAGAATCACTACACATAAACTCCTTATATCTCTAGATAAACTACTGAGTAACTCCATACAAACTCTAGATAGCGTATATAGAATAACAGCTATCAAGGAGGTTAGGAAAAATGAATTTTATAAAACGTGCAATGCTCAGTATGAAAAAAAGAATAGGAACATCATTAATTTTGATGGCAGTCTTCCTGATTGTTACAAATTTAGTGCTGGCAGGATTCACAATCCAAAATGCATCAAAAAAAGCTGCTGATGCAGCAAGAAAAAAACTAGGTGCAGATGTTACTTTAGGTCTTGATTTTGACAAATTAGGTCAACAAGCTAGGGAAACTGGCGAGATGCCTAAGCCGCCGAAGCTCAACACAAAAGAAGCAGACCAATTAGCGAAGTCCAAGCATGTAAAAGACTATAATTATATAACCAATAATTTCGGAATTGCGGATGGGTTTAAATTAGTAGGAGCTTCAGAAGGAGAAGGAAAAGGAAAAGGTAACGTTGCAATGGTGGGAGGATCAGGTTCAGGTTCAGAAATAGATATGAATTCTTCTCTTATGATAGAAGGAGTTCGCAAGACTTTATTACAAGAAAGTTTTAAAAATGGAAAAAGTAAAATCGTTGATGGAAAACCAATTACAGAACAGATGCAAGATCAGAATGTAGCTTTAATGGAAAAACGATTAGCGGAACAAAACAATTTGAAAGTAGGAGATAAAGTTAAAGTTCAATCAGGGGATAAGAAGGAAACTCTTGAAGTTGAAATTATCGGTATTTACGAAACGAATGAGCAACCAATGGGTCAAAACCCCCCTCCTATGATGAATCCAGCTAATAAACTATATATGCCTTACTCTACTTTAAAAAAATTAGAAACAGATGAAGGTATGAGTAGTAGTATTCAAGTTGTGTACTTATTGAACGATCCACAATACATTGATGCATTTAAACAAGAAGCAAAAAAATCTGATATTGATTTTAATTATTTTAAGTTAGATGTACAAGATTCATTGTACAAGCAAATGATTGGTCCTATCGAAAATATCGCTTCTACGTCTCAAATGATCATCTATATGGTATCTATTGCAGGTGCGATTATCTTAGGATTAATTATTATGTTATCGATTAAAGCACGTCGTAAGGAAATGGGGATTTTATTGTCCATTGGAGAGAAAAAATGGAAACTGATGGCGCAGTTCGTAGTAGAAGTAGTATGTATTGCTATTTTAGCGTTTGGATTATCCCTAACAACAGGAGCTAAAGTTTCTCAATTCGTAGGGGATAACTTACTTTCGGGTGAAATTGCTACAGCAAGTGAAGAAACAGACACCTCACAAAATAGTACTGTAATGGTGGCTGGACCTGGTGGTAGTCTACAAGACCAAAAAAAGGAGCCAATTGATAAAATTGATGTAAGTGTAACGGGAGAGGATGTAGGGAAAATGGGGGGAATTGGACTAGCTATTGCTATATTAGCAACGCTTCTTCCAGCATTATCTATTCTACGCTTAAATCCAAAACAAATTCTTTTAAAAGATGAATAAGGAGGCTCGATATGGAGACGATTTTACAATTTAAAAACTTAGATTATTATTATGAAAGTAATGGGAAAAAAGTAACGATACTAGATAATGTTAATTTTTCTTTTCAAAAAGGGCATTTTTACACGATTTTAGGGCCCTCTGGATCTGGAAAAACCACAACTCTTAGCTTAGGTTGTGGGCTGGACATACCTAAAAACGGTTATGTACTATATAATGGCAAGGATATTCGAAAAATTGGTTTGGATCGATACCGTAATCAAAATGTATCTGTAATTTTCCAATCGTATAATTTGATTACCTATATGACCGCTCTTCAGAATGTACTAACGGCAATGGAAATTACAGGTGTGAAGGTACAAAATAAAAAAGCAAGAGCATTAGAATTATTAGAGAAGGTAGGACTCACAGAAGTAGAAGCGAAACGAAATGTCTTGCAACTAAGTGGTGGACAACAACAACGTGTAGCAATTGCTCGAGCACTATCTTGCAATGTCGATTTATTGATTGCTGATGAACCAACAGGAAACCTTGATGGAGAAACAGCAAATGAAATTATTGAGTTGTTTCAGGAGCTCGCTCATCAAGAGGATAAATGTGTAATTGTAGTTACGCATTCACAAGAAGTTGCAAAAAAATCGGATCGAGCAGTTTATTTAAGGAAAAAGAAGTTAGTAGTAAACGAAATTAATAATATTTAAGAAAAAAGCTAATTTCGTTCTTAATACACGTAATTTTCAAAATTAAAATTTATGGCTGTTAATATTTGTTATATAATATATTTGTCAAAGCATTACCCCTGTAATTTCTATGATGAATCTGTAAGATAGTTTGTTTGTCTCGTATATTCATCTGAAACTAAAAAGAACTTGTAGAGATTCCTACAAGTTCTTTTTGTTTTAAGGGTTAAATGTGGATTTGAAATAAAGTTACGATTTTTTGAGGGGAGGGAATAAATGTAAAAGTTTGTAAAAAAGAGAGGTTTTTAATACGAAAATTTGAGTTCAAAGATTGGCAAGCTGTCCATGAGTATACGCCATCAGGTGGTTTTGGTGCTACATAGCAAGAAGAAATGAAAAAACAGAAATAAAATAACGTATATACCTATTATGTGGATTAATTGGTAAATTTATAGTTTCTATCATATTTTATGATATTTATTCTATAAAATTCGAAAAGATGACAGAGTGTTGGAAACCCAAGAGGATTTCTCAACACTCTGTCTATTACTAAATATTAATATTGTTGTTGATATTGTCTTATAAGAAGGAATTCATTTAAGATATTAATTGAAAATATTAATTGGGAGGATGTTAGAAATGGAATTAAATAATTGGGATGGAATTAGTATAGAAAAAGGTACAAGTATTAACATGGAAGAAATGGAGTTATTATTACTAGCTGATCCCTCAACAGAAGTAGTTAATGGGTATCTTAAAAAGGGGGATTGTTTTGTTTTAAAAAAAGGTGCTGTTACTGTGGGTATTATGATTTTAATTCCTACCCGAACTGAAACAATTGAGATTATAAATATAGCAGTTTCCGAAAAAGAGCAAGGAAAAGGATATGGGAAATATTTACTTAGATTTGCTATAGACTATGCTAAAAAAGAAGAATATAAAACTATAGAAATAGGCACGGGGAATTCTAGTTTAATGCAATTAGGCCTTTATCAAAAATGTGGTTTTAGAATAACCAGTGTGGATAAGGACTTTTTCTTACGCAATTATAATGAAGAAATATATGAAAATGGTATTCAATGTATGGATATGATTAGGTTAACGCAAAATATATAAAAATTATTTGTACATAAAAATCGCAACGTCCATTAAATGTGGAGAGTTGCGATTTTTTGATGTAATGCGTCATTATGATTTGTGGGTAGTAAGAGCGAGTATATGTATTTGTGAATTATTACAAGATAAACAAGTGTTAATAAATGTATCTGTTATGTCAACAATTTGAATATATTTCAAATTGTTTTTTATAATTCAGATAGATTTTTTTCCATTAATTTTAATAAAAAGTAAAAAATATGAAATTCATCCGTTTTAGTTATAATTAAATATTCATTTGAATAATCGTTATGTGTAATTTATTGGATAATGATGAGTGTAATTTTTACTTTATTATGGGATGAAATTCTTACTAAATGTAGATATAACAACTATTATGTCGTTTCAATGATATAAAAATGTACAGTTCTTAAAATTAGAATTTTCATAATAATAAATATTATTATGTATTGAGAAAGTAAAAAATTAGAAAAAAATCAATTGAATCCCATGAAATAACGTGTGAATATTATAGATATAAGAAAACACTTTGATGTTTGAGGTGATTTTTCTACAAATTTAAATGCTTATTACATTAGGAGGAATGATAGTATTAATAATTTAGTTTGTTGCTAATTCAGTATTTTATATGCATCCATGGGCTTTTAGAACGCACAGTTCTTATTTGCTAGTAAGAATTTTAATATTAAATTTCTGGGGAAGTGATAAGTAATGGTCACTGCATTAAATAATGAAATTAAAAAATCATTAGTTGAAAAAATTGTGAATAAAAGTGCGTGTATTGGATATATTGGTCTGGGATATGTTGGACTACCATCGGCTCTTAAATGTTTAGAAGCAGGTTATGAGGTAAGAGGATTCGATAAAAGCACAGCTAAAATAGAAAAATTAGAATGTGGAACAAGTTATATCAGTGATATACAGGATACCGAAATCCAAGATGCTTTACATACAAATAGGTTTTTTATTAGTACAGAAATGAAATATATAAATGGATGTGATGTTGTCGTTATATGTGTTCCTACTCCTTTAGAAAAAGATAGTAAACAACCAGATTTAACATATATTCATTCAGCAGCTAATGAAATAGTCAAGTACATTAGAAAGGGTACATTAGTCATTCTAGAAAGTACTACTTATCCAGGTACAACAAGAGAAGAGATTTTATATAAATTAGAACATGAAACCAATTTTGAAATTGGTACAGATATTTTTGTAGCATACTCTCCAGAGAGGATTGACCCTGCGAATAAATCATTTTCAATCCAAGATATTATTAAAATTGTAGGTGGAGTTACGTCTAATTGTACAGATTGTGCTGCAGCCTTTTACAGTAACCTAATTAATGGGATCCATAAGGTCAGTAGTCCAGAAGTGGCAGAGACAGCGAAGTTATTAGAAAACACTTACCGTTTTATAAATATTGCTTTTATTAATGAAATGACACAAATATGTAATGAATTAAACATTAATATTTGGGAAGTAATTGATGCCTCTGGGACTAAGCCGTTTGGATTTCAAAAATTCTATCCAGGTCCTGGTGTAGGAGGACATTGTATTCCAATTGATCCTATATATTTTAAGTGGATTGCAAATAATAAAGATTTGGCAACAAGAATGATCGATGTAGCACAAGAGATTAACGAAAATATGCCAAATTATATTATTAAAAGGGCATTACAGTTACTACAAGATGAAGATGGAAAGAATGTTCTTATGATTGGCGTAGCATATAAGAAAAATGTTAACGATGCTAGAGAATCGTCAGCTTTGGATATTATGAATGGTTTAATGCTAGAAGGGTATAACGTCGATTACCATGATCCATTTATTGAGGATCTAATTGTGGACAATCATAATGTGAAAAAATCTATCGATTTAACTATGAATGCATTAAATAAATACCATTTAATTATTGTTCATACGGATCATGATTGTATTAATTTTGATTTGTTCAATGAGGCAAATTGCTTAATTTTAGATACAAGAAACATATTTAAAGATGAATCAATATATAAAAAAAATATTATATGTTTGTAGGTGATTATATGGTAGAATTTATTCCTTTTTATCGACCAGAAATAAATGATGAAGATGTTGAGGGAGTTATTCGTGCTCTTAAGTCTGGATGGCTTTCAAAGGGGCCAAAAGTGATAGAGTTTGAAGAGAATTTAAAAGAATATCTAAATACTGAACATGTAGTAAGTTGCAATTCAGGGACTGCGGCGTTACATTTAGCGTTATTGTCTTTGGGGATTGGATTAGAAGATGAAGTAATAGTTCCAAGTTTTACTTTTTGTTCAAGTGTAAACGTTATTATGCATGTAGGTGCAAAACCAGTATTTGTAGACATAGATGAAGAGGATTTATGTCTTGACCTCCATGATGTTAAAAGAAAAATCACTAAAAAAACTAAAGCCATTATTGCAGTTCATTTTGCTGGATACCCAGCCAAATTAAAAGAACTTCAAAAGATATGTAAAGAACACGGGTTATTTCTGATAGAGGATGCGGCTCATGCATTAGGAACTAAGTATGATGATACTTTGATTGGTACACATGGAGATATTATTTGTTTTAGTTTTTATGCTACTAAAAATATAACAACAGGTGAAGGTGGAGCGTTAGTCACTAAAAATGAGGAGATTGCTGAAAAAGCTAGATTATATGGTTGGCATGGCATCACCAAGAATGCATGGAATCGTTATGGCGAAAAAGGAAGTTGGCGTTATGATGTTCTATTACCTGGATTTAAGTATAACATGATGGATCTACAAGCTAGTTTAGGTATTAGTCAGTTAAAAAGAGCTGATGAAATGATTGAAAAACGAAAGAGAATAGCGGAAATATACCAGGAAGAATTAAAAGAAATCCAAGAGTATATAACATTACCTAACTATGTAAACAATCCAAGTATAAAACATGCATGGCATTTATTTGTTATAAAGATTAATCCTAATTCTCCTATCAGTAGAGATCAGATGATTCAAGAAATGAAAAAGAGAAATATTGGGCTGAGTGTTCACTTTATTCCCGTTCATATGCATCCATATTATCAAGAGAGATTTAATGTACATTTACCCAAAACAGAAGAAGTATTTGATCAAATTATTTCATTACCATTGTATAGTGCACTTACAGAAAATGAGGTTGAACATATCGTTACATCTTTAAAAAGTTTATACCAATTAAAGGTAGGGAGGTAAATATTTATGAAGATAGGAGTTATTGGTGGCGGTGGATTTATTGGTAAACATGTTACAAAGGAGTTGATAGCAAGAGGTTATGAAGTAATTATATTTGATAAATTTAAACCAAGTATTGATGTTCCTTTTGAAGAAATTGATATCTTAGATATTGCGACATTAAGAGAAAAGCTTATTAATGTGGATGGGGTCATACATTTAGCTGCATTAGTAGGTGTTGATAATTGTCGTTCAAATGAAGAAGATGTAGTAAGGGTGAATTTTGAAGGCACGAAAAATATTGTAGAAGTTTGTATAGAAAATGGAATAGGTAAGTTATTATTTTCTTCTAGTTCTGAGGTGTATGGGGATGGTGTGAGTGTTCCGTTTAAAGAAAATGATGTCAAAATTCCCAAATCAGCTTATGGAAAAGCTAAATTAATGTCAGAATATTTTTTGAAAGAATATGCTAATAATAGTTTTAAAGTCAGAGTGGTACGTTATTTTAATGTGTACGGTTCACAACAAAATGATAACTTTGTGATTTCTAAGTTTTTAAAACAAACTCATAACGGCGAAAATATTACTATTTATGGGGACGGACAGCAAATTAGATGCTTTAGTTATATTAGCGATATTGTTAATGGAACGATATTAGCATTTGAATATGAAGGAGAGAATTTTGCAGATTTTAATATAGGAAATAACAAGCCTATATCTATGGGGGAATTAGCGGTAAAAATCAATGAATTAATGGGAAACAAAAGTGAAATTGAATTTCTTAATTTAGGAGATGAGGGAGTAAGAGATTCTAATATTGAAATATTCAGAAGGATTCCTTCGATAAAAAAAGCTCAATTATTATTAAACTATCAACCGGTTATTTCATTAAATAAAGGGTTAGAGATAATAATAGAGGAGAAATATGGAAACACAGTATCTATATCCTAAAAACCCTAAAAAAATTAAGTATCCAATATATCCTTCTTTTTGGAGTGTATTTGATCATATATATTTTTTGAAAAATATATATAGATCCAATCATTCTAATCTAAAAGAGAGTCTACAAAGCCTCTACCCTAATTCCGAAATTATATTAACTAATAGTGGTTCTTCGGCATTAGTAGCAGGGTTGAAGTATCTAAAGATAAAAAAAGAGGATGAAGTAATTTTATCAAATTTTAATTGTCCTAATGTAATAGAGGCTGTATTAACAGTAGGAGCAAAACCTGTATTAATTGATTTGACTACTGATTACTCACTTTCTCTTAATAAAATAAAAAAATATTCAAATGAAAATACAAGAGCAATTATTCTTACACATGTGTATGGATGTCATGAAGATTTAGAGGTTATTAATTGGGCCAGAGACAATGATATTTATATAATTGATGATGCAGCACAAGCAATGTTCTCTTATCAAAACGAAGAATTAATTGGTAGTTTAGGTGACATTGGAATCTTAAGTTTTGGGGGAACTAAACCCATTCCAAGTATAGGAGGAGGAGCATTACTTCTTAATCGTACGGTAAATGACTTGTGTGATATGGATGAAGAAAAGAAAGAAGAAGTGCTTTTAGATTATAAAAACCACCTGAAAACGCAATTAGCTTTAAGAATTAAGAAGAGTAGGCTACTGAGTTTATTTACTGATTATTGGGAAAAGTCAGGGATTCTTCCTTCTTATAATGATAGCAAATTGGATTCTTTGCCAGAGGAAACGGAAGTTATATATCCAAAAACAATGTCCACATTACGCTCATTGCTAATTGATAAACACTTAAAGAGAACGAAAAAGATTTTAGAAATTAATATATGTAATGCCAGTTTGTGTTATACGATGCTGCAATCAATTGAAGAAAAGTACGGGGTAAAGATTATATTTTCAGCTCAGAATGTTTATTTGAACTATTTCACTATTATTTTCAAAGAACCCTCTGATAGATATGAGTGTTCCGTATATCTGGCGGAAAAAGGAATACAAACTTGTTGGAATTATCTACCTCTAGGTGAAATCCCTATCTTTTCCAATTATGCTACAGAGTCAAAAAATATAGAATTTTTATGGTCTAGAGTATTATCAATACCTTTTAAATATCCTTTAAGGAAAAAAGACCTTAAGTATATATGTAGTCAAATTCTAATATATTTAGAGAAAAAGAAGTAAAAGGTGATTATATGGAAATCGAAATATGTACTGATGCCCGATATTGGGATACTTGTATGGAAGAATATAATGGTTCCGTATTCCATTGTTATGAATGGGGAAAATTAATGGAATTATTACCTGGTGTTCAATTTTTTCCAGTATTAATAAAAACAAGGGGTACAGTAGTTTTATCTCCTATATATGTACAGGATGGTAGGGTGCTGGGAAGTTTAATTGGTTATGGAGGCCCTGTAATCATTGGCCAAGATAAAATAGATTTTGCATTTTATGAATCGATAATAAATAGGAAGTTTGAGAATAAAATTCAAAAACTTTTATTACCTAGAACCATAAATCCTTTTCAAAGTTATAGTGATGAAAAGTGGGATTATAAAGAAACTTATATATTAGATCTACCAAATGATTTTGAGAATTTATGGACATCGTGTTCAGGAAAAGCTAGGACAAGTGTTAGATATGCACGTAAACAGAATGTTGAAATTCGGCCTATAGCTTTAGAAGAATTAGATGAATTTTACAATTTATATCAGGAACATAATAACAGTATAGGAGCGAGTTACTCATTTAGTAGAGAATTTTTTTATCATTTATTTGTTAATTTAAAAGAAAGAATTCTTTTCTTAGGAGCATTCTTAGAAGAAGAACTAATTAGTTCCAGCATATTTATAATGGATAAACAAGTTTTATATTACTGGATTAATATTAATAATACTAAAGGGAAAAATACACAATCTTCATATTTGCTACTAAATGATGCGTTTGAATTAGCAATTCATAATAAATTAAAGTATGCGGATTTAGGATATTCGCATAATAAAGGAATTGCTAGACCAAAGATATACTGGGGAGCAGTTTTGAAAAAATGTTTTTGTTTAAAAGAGAGGATTTAAACTATGATTATTAGTGGCCACCAACCAAGTTATTTACCTTGGTATGGTTTTTTTGAAAAAATTCATAAATCGGATGTGTTTGTATTTCATGATATAGCACAATTTGAAAAAAAAGGTTTTTTAAATAGAAATCGTATTAAAACTTCCCAAGGAGTATCCTGGTTAACGGTTCCGATGCAAATGAAAAATTATAAAGAAATCCCATTGAATAAGTTAAAGATAGACAATACACAAGATTGGGAGCGAAAGCATTGGAAGACAATAAGAATTAATTACTCTAATGCGCCCTATTTCAATGTATACAAGGATTATCTAGAAAATTTTTATTCAGAAAAATGGGATAATCTCAATAGTATGAATATGAGCTTTATTCATTTTATTATTCAAGAATTAAATATTGATACGGAATTATATTATGCATCAGAGCTAGAGGGGATTACAGGGAAAAAAAGTGATTTTGTATTAGAGATTTGTCAAAAGTTTAATGCCAATACTTATTATTCTGGAAGTTTAGGTCAAGATTATTTAATAGAAAGTGATTTTGAGCATGAAAATATAGAAATCATATACCAAAGGATAAGAGAGTATTCTTACTCACAGTTATTTGGAGAGTTTATACCACATTTATCTATGCTAGATGTTTTATTAAATTGTGGTCCAGAGGAAACAGAAAAATTAATTAAAGGAGTTTAAAATCATATGAATGTACTTGTATTTGCTGCACACCCGGATGATGAAATTATTGGTGTTGGTGGAACAATAGCAAAACACGTGGAACAAGGTGATGATGTACATGTTGTAATCCTTGCAGAGGGGAAATCTTCGAGATCTAAAGAATACAGAGAACTAGATTTAGAGGTTAAGAGCCTGTCTTATAAAGAAACGGAGGGGGCATGTACTACACTTGGTGTAACAAGTTTTGCGAGGTTAGATTTTCCTGATAATCGTCTTGATACATTGCCATTACTAGATGTTGTAAAAGAAATTGAAGAGCACATTAATAAAATAAACCCTACGATTATTTATACTCAATATGGTGGAGATATAAATATCGATCATACTGTTGTTTATAGAGCAGTGATGACAGCTACACGACCTCTACCAAATAGTAATGTTAAATGGGTGTTTGCATATGAAACCTTATCTTCTACTGAGTGGAATTATAATGAGAAAGATAAGTTTCTTCCTAATTATTTCGTAAATATTGAAGAACATTTGGAGACAAAATTAAATGCGATGAAACATTATGAATCGGAGTTAAGGGAATTTCCTCACCCACGTTCAATAGAAGCAATGAAGCACAATGCTTTTGTATGGGGAGCAAAGTCAGGATATAAAGCGGCTGAAGCATTTATGTTAGTAAGAGGAACATGGTAGGTGAAGAGAATATGCTAATACCACAGGTACCATTCTTTGGATTAGATAGCAAACAAATTGATTTAAAATGGGTTGAACAAGGTTATGGATTAGAAGCAAATATTTTTGATGGAGAATCTTTACATGATAAGTCATATACAACAAAGTTTTCAGATGTACTTTCTTTTGTTCAAACACTTAATCCATCTTTATTAACCTTGCATTTTCCAACTGATAATGCAGACTATTTAAATAGTGAATTTATAAAAAAACAGTTATATGAGTTTATTAATCTTGCTATAAAATATAACGCAGCAGGTATAACAGTTCATGCTAATCAATTTATGAACATAGCAGAATTTCAAAAGTATAATCTTATTGATAATAGAAAAAGAATTATAGAGTTCTTTAAAATGATAGATGAGGAAATAAAAGGAACCAATATATGGATAGGTGTTGAAAACTTACCCATCATTGGAAACTTAGGTGATGACTTTGATCCTATATTTGTATACCCAGAAGATTTTAATGACTTGGTAAATTTAGATTTATCTAATGTTGGAATAACGTGGGATATATGCCATTGGTCTATCACTTATCTTACACGTCTAGGTATTTCTAAATTATTAAGACAAGAGGAAATTGAGTATAAAGACTTTCATAAGTATATAAATTTAATGAATCATATCAAACATTTACATTTTAGTTCTTTTAAACATTTGACGATTCCTTATAGTGAGGTACGCTGCTTTGAGGGAGAAAGTCCGACTAATGGTTCTATTAATGAAAATTTATTACATGAAACTTTATTAAAAGTAAAGAATCAAGTTTCAAGTAGAAATATAGGAATTGTATTCGAAGTACAGGAGACTGATTACACAAATAGAGTGAAATCATGGGAGACTCTTAATTGGTTCCAAAAGAATATTACTGGCATACAAGCAAACTCGAATTTTTTAAAGATATAAAAAGAGTTACTGCTTTAATATCATATCAAGTAATTTAAGTTAGAGATGATTTTAGTAAACCTTTTCTTCTAAATAAGTATGTTAGAAGGGAAGGTTTTACTATTAATGTTTTCTAATAAAGGGAGGACAAATGAAAAAATTAGCTATTACAAAAAAATCATTGTAAGTTTTGGAATTCTATTGCTTTTCTTTTTTAGTAATCCATATGGAGAACCAGTAAAAGTAAATGCTATGGTTAATAATAATCTGTATTCTCGTGTGACAGAACAAGTTCGTGCTAGTCGTGCCATTGAACATATACGTTTTCTTTCTGAAAAAATTGGTCCAAGGCCAAGTGGGACTATGCAAGAACATAGAGCAGCTAAATACATTGGAGATACATTGCAGAAATTAGGGTATGAGGTTGAATATCAAGCACTTCCTGTACCTGATCAATATATTGGAAGTATTTCTTTTAGTATGTATGGGGAAAAAGATTGGCAGGTTGGGGCAGCATCTAATGCATTTATATCTAAAAATCCGGTGGTTGGCTCGGTAGTTTTTATAGGAAAAGAGACCAATATTAATAGTTTATCTGAGTCAATCCATGGGAAAATAGTATTATTAGAACAAGCCGATACTATTGAAAAATATAATGAACAGGTTGAGCATGTAGCGATAAAGGGAGCAAAAGGTGTGTTGTTATATAGTACGATTGGGGATAGAGGGAACTATGGAGAAGCTTTTAATCCAATTTTAAAAAAGGAACAATCGATACCTGTATTTGGACTTGCCTATAATCAGGGGATTAGAATGAAAGAAAAGTTATTACATAATCAAAATGTAGTCAGTTTAAAGGCAAAGCAAGAAGTAAATTTGCGCTCATTAAATGTTATTGCGAAAAAAAAGCCTAAACATACGACAGGTGATGAGGAAGTAGCAATAATGAGTGCTCATTATGATAGTGTTATCGGGGCACCTGGAGCAAACGATAATGCTTCTGGAGTAGGGCTTTTATTAGAGTTGGCTTACAATTTTAAGGATATAGAGACTAATAAAGAAATTCAATTTATTGCTTTTGGAGCGGAAGAAAATGAATCTTTAGGAGCTTATCATTATGTTAATCAGTTATCTGCTAAAGACAAAACACGTATTCGAGGAGTGTTTAATGCAGATATGATTGCAACAAGTTATTATCAGGCTAAGGATTTATATGCAATGACGTTAGATGGCTCTCAAAATGAAGTAACAAATACTGCTGTAGCTACTAGTAAAGAATTGAGGAAATCGGTTGTGTTGACTGGAAAGTTTGATTCTAGTGATCATGTACCATTTAATCAAGCTGGAATTCCCTCTGCTTTATTTATATGGATGGATGTAGAGAGTTGGGATCCTCTTATTTATCATGTTGAAAGGGTTTTCCATACACCTCAAGATACCGTTTTAGAGAACATCTCGGCTCAACGTATGCAAGATGCACTGGAGATTATTGGTACGAGTTTATATTATTTTATCAAAAGATAAGTATTTTTATGAATTGGTAGCTTATTTTGCTAAATTTAGATTTTGGTAAAAGTGTTATAAAGCTCTTTACTTGACACTCCCACCCCTAAAGGGGCCAGCTGACTAACGTCAGTGGGATTCTTGCTACCAAAGGCGAAGTCCATTTCTGGTATCGCTGACGTGCAAGATTGCGGTGTGCCATCACCACTCCCACAACAGACCATATAGGTTCGTGGGCTACGGTACTGTGACCATACCATACAGATTATTGGTTCTCAAATGTTTTTACGTCTTTTGCATGACGACTTAATACATTTTACGGAGTAGAAGAATTTGCTACCCCAACCTCATATGTATTCTGTTTTCAGAGAACAGTCGTTTTAGAGTCTTTTGCATGACTATAAATAAAGTATACCATGTTTTGCTATGCAAAAACGCTGCTTTCATCCCACGTCTAAAGACGGACTAAAGTCCTGCGTGGGCTTTCACGCTTCATAAATTCTGTAATAAAAAATATACAGTGAGCATAGGTGAGATATATATGAGAAGTACATGGAAAGAGTTCAAGGGGATGGACCTTAATGTATGGATTCGCTTTATTGGAGAAGCTTTAAATGGTATTGCAATGATGATGTTAATGCCATTTTTCGCATTATATTTAAAGGATAAAGTAGATTCTTTGCTTGAGGTAGGTGTGATCATAGCTTTATCTCCAATTGCAGCAAGTATAGGCTCGTTAATTGGAGGACATATAGCAGATACTTATGGCCGGAAACCAACTATGGTACTCTCTATGGCCAGTAATGGGTTATTAATGCTGTTTTTTTTGTTCATAGATGGTTTTATAGCATATGCAATCTTATCTATCGGTTTAGGGTTATGTAACTCTTTTTTTGAACCAGCCGCATCTGCAATGGTTACGGATGTAACAGAACCAGAAAAAAGAACTGAGGCATATGGATTACTTAGAATGGCTCATAATATAGGAGCAGCGATAGGTCCTATAATTGGCGCAGCAGTTGTAGTTGTATCAAAAGATGTCATCTTTTTGATTACTTCTGGAACCATGCTGTTTTATACAATATTAATGGTACTGTTTTTAAAGGAAACAAAACCTAAAAATGTCATGATACATGAAGAACCACCTGGAAATTCAATAAGATCCACATTAAGAGTTGTTATAAGGGATAGGATATTACTTTTCTATATAGTTACAGGAATCATTATATTTATGGGATTCTCGCAATCGGAAGGTATGTTACCGCTTCATTTTAGTAATGAGAAGACAATGATTTTTGGAAATAGTAATCCATTTCCATATTTAATGACGTTAAATGGCCTATTAGTTGTTTTTTTTCAATTTCCCATTTCAAAATGGTTAACTCACAAATCGATTGGGAAATCAATGCTATATGGCGCAATTCTTTTTGGTATTGGTCTTTTGGCAATAGGATGGTTACCAAAGTGGTTTCAAGTAATAAACACAAACGATTTAGTTATTTTAGTTTCATTATTAATAGCCTATACAGTTTATACTTTAGGAGAAATGATTATGTCACCTGTCCAAATGACATTTGTTGCTAATTTAGCTCCAGAACATTTGAGGGGTACTTATATGGGAGCCGCTAATCTGCAGTGGATTACAGGTAATATATTAGGGCCTCTTTTAGGCGGTTTATTACTGGAGCATCTTCTAGGGCATATATTATTTACAATCTTAGGTGTGGGATGTGTTATGTCTGGATTTGTTTACTTATTATTAGATAAACTTGTTGAGAATAGAAGCAAACAGATACCTATAAAACAAACATCTTAATTTTAAAAGTGTTATCGATTTGGAAAAAATTTCTATTTTATGAATTAAGTAAAGCGCACGTTTATTAACAATAAACGTGCGCTTTACTTAATATCATTTATAATGTATTGAAATTAATTCATACATAGTAATTTTGAGAGGCTACGGTTTTAATATGATAAAAATTAATTTGATTCTTCTTAGTCGACTACAATCAGATTTCTTGTCTTATCGATATGGTTAAATAACATACGATACTCTTCTTCGTATGTAGTTAACCGTTGGAGAAGGGATTTATTCTCTGCCGTTAAATATTCAATTTGCTGTTGTAAATCGTTCACTTCACTCACTGCTTTATAATTTTGTAGAAAGATAATAATGTCATCTAATGTAATAGATAACGAGCTTGTTTCTTTTGTTTGTTGGATGGGGGACTTGTTATTTCCAGCTTTTTGATTTTGTTTAGCCTGTTGTATTTCTTCTTCGTATTGTTTTCGTAAGCATGAGTTCCAACGAAATCCACAAGCAGCAGGTGTCCTAGCTAATTGCTTAGCTCCCTCTTTAAATGCAGCTAATTGTGTTCCACCGTCACGAATATGCTGAAGTACTATTGTTGCGAGAAGTAAATCGTTATCGTTAGTCCAGGAATCTTGTCTTGTAATTACCATACTTCAATCTCCCTTATATTTTTTTATTATATATATGCAATTAATTAAAGAGATAGAAGACTAACCCTTCTTAAAGTGGGAGATTCTTGGGAAGTATTTTACTAGCCATTTATGTTTACCATGCTAACAGGGTAGCCCCTATCCTAAAAATAGTATTTGTACATTGGACTTGAATACGACTACTTACTTCGCTTGGTTTTCACATACTTCAGTAGCTGAGGGTGATTGAACGTTGAAAATTTTACGTTGTAGACGAATTTCCTACAACAAACTCATATCTTCAGTTTTCATAGGGCGATCTGTATAAGTGTATTTTTACATTTTAGATGGTTATTTCAAAGACACTTTGGTGTAAGTCAACCGAAATTCATCTCCCACTTATCGTTGGGCTAGGCCCTTCACACAATTGAATTGAGAGAATTCTTTTTGGAAACCAATTTTCCATGCAAATTTGCATGAAAAATAAGGTTGACTATCCAATATAACTGTAACTATAATGGTTACAGCTATATAACTAGGGTAATAGATTTGTTTACATGAATTATTTGTATTAATGATGTATAACCAAATATAAAAAAATGAATGGAGTTGAAAATATAACCCTAAATATAAGACGCTTGTATAAAAAAGAAGTTAGGTAATCTATAGTTTTTTATAATCATATATAAATTAAAAGAGGTGCACGATTTGAAAATTTTTAAGGGAATTCTAGTTTCTTCAATTGCATTAACAGCATTTAATGGGGTGGGCGGACTACTCCCAAGTGAAAAATCAGAAGTTGCCTACGCAGCTAGTTACGATTATTCAAATAAGCAATTGAATTCTATTGTACATAAGCAAGTTACTAAACAATTAATTTTGAAATTTAAAAATGAAGCAAATTTGCCATATCAGGATGGGATAGAAAAATTCATTAAAGAAGAAAAACAAGACCCTGAATTAATTGGAATTTTAGCCGAATATCAAAATGTAACTATAAATCGACTTTTTAGTTCTTTAAATCCTAAAGAAATTAAAAATCTAGGTAAAGAAATAAAAGACTCTGATCATATTTCTTCTAATTTGCTAAACTATTATATTGTAGAAACCCAAGGTGATATTGATGTACAAGCATTGCTTGTAAAATTTGAGAAATCATCTCTTGTTGAAACGGCATATTTACAGGAAGAAGAAGCTCCACCTGAAGAGCGTTTATCCAATTTATCAGTTAATCCATATGATGAACCTAGACTTACAAGGCAAGGTTACCTCGAACCAGCACCATTAGGAATTAATGCACCTTATGCCTGGAGTATTAAAGGTGGAGATGGAAAAGGAACGACTTTTGTAGATATGGAGTATGGCTGGTTATTCAATCATGAGGATTTAGTGAACCAGAATATCGAATTGATATCCGGGCAGAATAAGAGTGAACACCATGATCATGGTACCTCTGTCTTGGGGATTGTTTCTGCAGAAGATAATAACATAGGTGGAATAGGGATTGCACCAAAAGCTAAGGTAAAGGTTGTGTCTCAGATTAGAGATAACGGTAGGTATAATACAGCTGATGCTATATTAAGTGCGGTTAACAATATGCAAGCTGGAGATATTCTTTTATTAGAAGCTCAAGCAACTTATGAAGGATATGGAGATAAGAACTATCTTCCTGTAGAAGTAAAACCGGATATATTTGATGCAATTCGTCTGGGAACAAATAAGGGAATTATTATTATTGAAGCTGGTTCAAACGGCGGAAATGATTTAGATCAATTTAGAGACCGTAATGGTAAACAAGTTTTAAATCGTAATAGTCCTGATTTTAAAGATTCAGGGGCAATTATGGTTGGGGCAGCTTCTGCAAGAGTTCCTCATAAGCGTTCATATTTCTCTAATTATGGTAGTAGAGTGGATGTGTATGGATGGGGGAATGCAGTAGATACAACAGATGCTAAACCAAGTGAATTTACAACAAATCTATATACTTCTAGCTTTAGTGGAACATCTAGCGCATCACCTATTATTGCTGGTGCTGCTGCATCAATTCAAGGAATTGCAAAAAATAATCAGGGAAAAGTATATACACCAAGCCAGCTTAGGGATATTTTAAGTGATCCTAGTACAGGAACGAAATCCAATGATCCAGCCTCTGATAAAATTGGTGTTTTACCTGATTTAAAAGCCATTGTATCTAAACTTGGCTTTTCGCCAAACTTAAGCAATGATTCTTCCATTGTATTTCCAGAGGAACAAGAAATAAATAAAGGGAATGAAGGAACTACTATTACATTCCCGAAAGAGGATTCCGCTAATAGTGAAGGGAACTCTAACTTCATTTTCCCAGAATAATTGTAGAAATACTTTCTATTTAGTATAAAGGAATCTTATGTAACTAGTTGCTTATGATACCAGTGAGATAGGCTCTTATGTGTAATAGCATAAGAGCCTGTTTGTTGTACTTTTAACTAAAAGAGAAAAATGCTTTAATCAATTTTTTCAAAATGACTTCTATTTATTTTTATAAGAGTTCACATAATTGTTAGCTCCTTTTTTAGCATATACGTTTAAGTTGTTATAAACCGTATCAGTGCTTAAGTGATACTTTCATCCCATCCCTAAAGGCGGACTAAAGTCCGATATGAGCTTCCCCACATCGCGAAATCTGTAAATGATATTTATGATCTTACAAAAGCGTAATGTTAGTGTCACATAAATGAATTTTGCTATTAAGAAGATTAGGATATAATTTTTGTGAAAAGAGATGTGAGGTGAATAATATGAAACGAATTATGCTTATGTGTAGTGTTGTTGTTTTCTTTACAGTATTATTAACAGGTTGTAACTTAAACCGTCTTGGTACAGATACATATTATGTGCAAATTACCAAGGATGGTGAACAATTAAAAGAGAAAAATGTAAATGGGGATACGACTTACCAATATACATTACCTGGATTTGATAAGGATGGCGAAAAGAAAGAAATGGAGTTTACAGCGTTAAAAAACCTTCGTAAAGAAGCATTTTTACTTATATATTACTCTGAGGAAAAAGGTGTGAAATCTTGGGAAGAGGTTAAAAAAGACGAGCTCCCTACAAAAGTAAAAGAAAAATTAAAGTTGAATTAACATATAAAAGACGCCATTGTTAGAGAAATATATCCCCTATTTCTTTAGAGTTTCAAAAGCGAAAGACTGACAGTTATTGTCGGTCTTTTGCTTTTACAGGAATAAGCACGTAATTTTGTGGTGCTTTAAGTACTAAGAAGGCTTAATTTTGTTTATGTATTTGTTGTAACTTAATGGATTTCGTAATGGCTATGATATAATAAAATTCAAGTATAATAAGGGGGATTAATTAAATGATTTTTCAAAGCATGATTACAGCTATTATAGAAAAATTACAAGAGACGGTGAATCCCTATTGGATAATTGTGTTTGGATCAACGGCTGAGAACAGAGAACGGGAAGATAGTGATATCGATATAGCTTATTTAAGTGACACAACCTTAGGGAACTATGAACGTTTTTTATTAGCACAGGAGTTAGCAAACATCGTTAATAGAGATGTTGATTTAGTTGATTTATCCGAAGCTTCTACAGTTTTTCAAGCTCAGATTATACATACAGGAAAGACAATATTTTGTTCGGATGATAAACGTAAGGTCGTTTTTGAAATGAAAACCTTAAAAATGTATTCAAAATTGAATGAAGAACGACAGGTAGTATTTGATGATATAAAGAAAAGAGGTTCAATATATGAAGAATGAGGTTATTTTAAATAAAATTTCTACAATAGAGCGTTGTATAAAAAGAATCCAAGATGTGTATGGAAATGCCCCTGAAAATTTAGAGGATTTTACAAAACAAGATTCAATAATATTGAACATACAAAGAGCTTGTGAAGCGAGTATTGATTTAGCGATGCATATTGTTGCAGGAAAAAAATTAGGACTACCCCAATCTAGTCGAGAAGCCTTTGATTTGTTGGTTACAGCAGGATTACTTAGCGCTGATCTAGCAAATAAGTTAAAGGCGATGGTTGGATTTCGTAATATTGCTGTTCATGATTATCAAAGTGTAAATTTAGATATTGTTCGTCAAATTATTGAAAAACATTTAACTGATTTTAAACTATTTACGAAAGAAGTAATGGGGATATTGGAATTTTAGGCGAAAGAACAAAATAATAGAGCTGAGAAAGAAAGTAATTTATACCAGCTATTGAAACAATTACTTAATTTCGTAAAAAGAAAAGCGGTCATAAGATGAATTTGTTCATGTTGAAGTGAATCTTTGCATGAAATGTATGTAGATAATAGTAGGAGCAATATCCATATACAATTTTATCAACAAATAAGTAAATATTTTTAAAACTTTTTTTGTTTTTGGTAAATTTACAACAGTTAATTAATATACAGTTTTTGAGAAAAATGATGAATCATGTCAAATCATCTTCATTTACACAAACATAAACGTAGTATAAAAATGAAGCATATCCAAAATAATTAAAGGGGCTGAAAAATTGATTAAAAAACTTATTATTGGTTCTATTGCTTTAGGCGCAACAATAGGAGTGAGTATACCTACATTTGCTGCAACACTACATTCTTCATCACAGCTTAAAGAAACTTAAAATTCCCATGTACAATCTCTACATTCTCCATGGCGGTATTTAGGGCAAACTTCAAGGGAACTTCAAATTAAAAGTAACGATCCAAACGTACTAGCTTTTGAACTAGCAAAAGAAGCGCCATTTTACGAAGAAGAATTAGTAGACATATGTTCTGTAATTTTAGATGCAAATGTAGATGTTGTATATTGGACAAGTAAGGAATGGGTTAGATTTGAAGAAGGAAATTATGAGTTTAAACATGAAATTAAAATTTTTAGAGATAAAGAACGTCAGCAATTAATTACTGCACTAGAATCTTAGATCTTTTACAAAAAAGAAGCTATGCTATACTCCCCTTATAGTAGATAGGATAAAGAAAACACATTAACCTGTTTACTATGGAGGGGATTTTTCTATGAGTAAAATTAGCACCACTGATGAAGTAGAATTTAAGAAAAAAGCAGTCGATTTATATTAAAAGAAGGAATGAGATATAAATAATTGGGTCTTTTTTTGTTTAACATGTGTACGTTTATTACTGATGAAAATCGTAATGTAATTAAATCCATGGCTTATATTTTAGGAGTATGTCCTTTAGTATTTATTAATACAAAAGTTTCGTAATAAGAATTTACTGATTTTGCTATTTCATATGACTTTAAGATAATTGAAGAAATATATTGGATTAGGGTAAAAGGGTTTAGGCTAACTTTGTACAAGTGGATATTAAAACACTATAGAAAAATAAGGGAAATAGTTATAAAATAGGAAACTGAACGGAACCGTTCGGTTTGTTTTTGTTGTGCAAGATAAAGATAACCAAAGATAAGGGCTTAGGAATTCTTGTTTTTGTTTAAAACAAACACTTAACGAAGGTATCAGTACAAATGGAAAAGGTGAAGTAGTAGAAGGTTAACGTCTTCCTACTAATAGATTTCCAAAATCAGCTGGATATATAAAAGATGAGATTGCAAATGGGAAAACTGATATTTGTACAATAGATAAGAATTGGCTTCAAAAAATAGAAATTAAACTTTAGCATTATTATTCAAAAGTGTCATAACTATTATTTCTTTAGTGCTGCTATATAAAAGAGTGCTGAAAATTAGCTGCATTTTAATGCTAATCACAATGGTATCATGCTTTTGTATTTGTATACACAAATGCTTAGATTCGTTAAATTATTGCTTTAATTATAGTGAAACTATCAGTATAAAAGGAAAGAAACTCTATCAAACAAAAAAATTGGAACGTTTGATTAAATGACTAGTATGCTATTTTCATGTTCAAGTTAATAACATAAATAGAACCTATTAATATGTTACTACTTTGTTTTTGTATTGTTGAAAATAAGAAAGGTGAAATCAATGAAAAAATATTGGCATAAGCTATCGTTGCTTCAGAAAAATGTATTACTAACGGTAGTAGTAATTCTAACACTTGTGGGAAGTATGGGGTTGTTAAGCTTTAACATGTTTCAAAATAGTATGATGTCTATATTTGAAAGGCAGTCTTTTGAAACAGGAGATACAATAA
This sequence comes from Bacillus sp. TH25, assembly GCF_016650935.1. Classification (NCBI taxonomy): domain Bacteria; kingdom Bacillati; phylum Bacillota; class Bacilli; order Caryophanales; family Bacillaceae; genus Bacillus; species Bacillus sp. TH25. The sequence continues at coordinate 1,163,174 of NZ_JAEKEU010000009.1, forward strand.
TAAATCAATTAGATCTAGAAATAGTAAGAGATGTAGCAAAAGACCCTACAGCACAAAGAGTGAAGAAAGAAAAATTGACAGAGCAATTAGATAAAGCTATAAAAAATATGAAAAGTGTCGGACAAACATATGTTACAGGGACTAAGCTAAATGATAAAGCTGAATTACAATTAGTTGCTTTGGATACAGAATTAGCAGATACGGTTTCTGTAAAACTAGGTTCTGTAAAAACAGGTGACTATTATGAGCATCCTACTCATTGGAAGAAGACATACTACCAAGTAATGAAAACGAAACAGGCACAAATGACAGAAGTGTATGAAGATGTACTAGGTACATGGGTAACAATTTTAGAGCCAATTACTGATGAAAATAATAATATAATTGCAATTGTTGCAGCGGATTTAGACGCTTCTATTATTCCTCTTACAAAGAAAGAATTTATAGTGCACGGTTTACTATTTATAATCATTTCATTAACAATCGCAATTACAATTCAAATATTCATCTCACGAAAATCTCTATCGCCTTTAAAGGATTTACAAGAAGGGTTACGTAAAGTTGGTGAAGGGGATTTAAGTATTAAGTTGAATGAAAGGTCTGATGATATAGGGATAACTAATATCTATTTTAATAACACTATTAAAAAGTTTAATAGGATTATAGATAAAGTAAGGCAGACTGCTGAACAAGTTTCAACATCCTCACAGGAATTGTCGGTAAGTACCAAAGAGAATAGCATAGCCTTTAAAGGAATTGCAAGTGCTATTACAGGATTAAATTTAGGAGCACATTCTCATGAATATGTAGTGCAAAAATGTTTAGGAATTGTTCAAGAAATGGAAAGTAAGATGGAAGAAATTAAAAGAGCTGCAAAACAAGTTGCGACTGCTTCGGAAGACATGGAACAGCATTCTGTAGAAGGAAAAGATTTGATTAAGCAAATTGTGAATCAAATGAAAAGAAGCCGAGATTTAATTCAAAATGTATCTTCTAGTATTTATGCATTAGAAGCACGATTTAAGGAAATTAGTGAAATCATTACTGTAATTACAAATATTTCAAATCAAACAAATTTATTAGCTTTAAATGCTTCTACTGAATCCTCATATGCTGGAGAGATGGGGAAAGGATTTTCAGTTGTTGTGGATGAGGTACGTATATTAGCGGAAAGAACCGAGGCATCTGCAAGGGATATAGCTAAATTAATTGGTGAAACCCAAGCTGAAACAGAGGAGGCTGTAAGATCCATACAGAATGGTTCAAAGGAAATAGAATCAGGAATAACACTTGTTCAAAGTAGTGATGCTTTCTTTGAAAAGATTTTAGAATCTGCACAATCTGTTACAAATCAAATTAAAGAGACTTCGAATAATTCAAGTGACATTTTAAAAGATAATCAAACTATTGTTCAGATTGTAAATGAATTATCATACATTGCAAATACATATGTGAATAGCAGTAGTAATGTAGAGATAAGTATGAAAGAGCAAGAACTGTATGTACAAGATATTGCAGAGTTGGTAAATTCTTTAAATTGGCTCTCCCAAGAGTTACAGGAGTTAATAGGGGAATTCAAAAATAAGTAGGATAGGAGACGGTATGGGTATGACCTATACCTTTATTTATTCCCACATAAGGGATGAAAGCTTAGGTATATATGTAAAATAGCTAAACGAATAATTTTTTTGCATATTTTGTTGGAAATAGAGCATGATATTACCAAATTCAACGGAGGTGTTTAAAAAATGCAAATTCGCGAAAATAATAATTCAAACGAAATCTTAATAGCAGCTGCAGCAAGTGCAATTGAACAAATGAAATATGAAATTGCACAGGAGTTTGGTGTTACTCTTGGGCCGGATTCAACAGCAAGAGCAAATGGTTCAGTAGGTGGAGAAATTACAAAACGTTTAGTTCGTATGGCGCAAGAGCAGTTATCTGGTCAATATAAAATTCACTAAAGTTAAAGGTATATCCCATGGAAGGGATATACCTTTTTAATTTGCCTTTAAAGAGGATAGTGAAAATTTTTACTGCTAGTTAAATTTAGAGACTGCAAATTTGGCTGTGAAATTCATCTTCTTCATGTAAGAAGAATTTACTCCTGCTTGAAATTGAACCGAAATATTACCGTCTTTTTGTGCTTTGAATACGCGACCGTATGGTGAATTCGCATTGTATGAGCCAATTACTTGATCATCTGCATCAAAGACTGTATAAGAAATTGGGAACCCAGAATTTTGTACAAAGACCGTAAGTTCTTCCCCTTTATTAAGATTAAATGATTCTTTTTGAGAAACCTCATAGGAACTCATAGAGTAATATTTTGTAACTTCTTGAATTTCTAAATTTGTAGTTGCTGCACTCGCCTTAGGTGCCTCTGCTCCTGGTAAGTTCATACCTGATAGTACTGCAATTCCTAATGCCCCTGCTAAAATAACTTTTTTCATAATGCTAGTTCCTCCTTTAATATATTGTGAGATTTGAAAACGAAGTGAAAATACCACCTCTTGAAACCATTATAGTTACAACGAGAATGATTTTCAATGAGATTTAATATGTAATTCTGCATACATAAGATGTCGATATAAGGTAATCTATCCGAAGTTTAAAGTGTTCTTAAAGAAGGAGAGGACAAATCTTCAAAACTATGAATGGGACGGTAACTGCTTTTTGCATGCGTTGGTACTATAAGTAAACAGTTAGTTGGCTTTCTTTTTGTGCATTGTATGTAAATAAACATTTAAATGTTGTACGGGGTTCTTTTTGGTCTATATAATTTTAGTTATTTAAAAATTTTAAGCACTTTGTGATTCATGTAATGCCTTAATGCTATTAAATATTTCAAGATGTTGATAGTAAATTCTGTTTTATTTACTATCAACAAATCTTTTACATACATACTCAACGGAATCTATTTTTAGAGGTATTCCGAAAATAGAACAGATGTTATTAATATATGATCGGAATGGTTTAATTATATATCAATATATAACAATTATTGTATTTTATGTTAATATTAATATGCTAGGAAAGGAATTATATAAGGCAAATGAAATTATTTGTAATAATAAATTATAGAAATAAGGGGATTAAAGTATGAAACTAACAAAAATGCTTTTAATAGGAGCTACACTTGCTACGACGACATTAACATCGTTAGCGAATGTACAAGCAGATACAGTATTTAAAGATGTTCCTGCAAATCACTGGTCTTATGATGCAATTATGCATCTAAAAGATAAAAAAATGATAGCTGGCTATGGAAATGGAATGTTTGGATTAGGCGATAATATTACGCGAGGACAAGCAGCTCGTCTGCTTTATGTGTATCTACAGCCATTACTTGTAGGTGATAGGTTTGAAGATCAATTTAAAGATGTAAAAGGTACTATGTTTGAAAAAGAAATTTATGCTGTTGTCAGTTCTGGTCTTATGAATGGATATGGGGATAATGAATTTGGACCAAATGATGTTTTAACTGGTGAACAATTAGCGGCAATTTTACAAAAAACATTTAATTTAAAGCAACAATCTATTACTACTTTTAATGATGCGGAAAAAAATTATTGGGCTACTGAGGCGATTAGTGCCCTACAAGAGAACAAAATTGCTGTGGGCACAGGTGATAATTTATTTGAGCCTAAAAAAGTAGTAACTCGTGAGCAGTATGCACAATTTCTATATAATGCAATGCGTAAGTTAGAGAAGCCGGGACAACCTGAAGTAATGCCGTTGGGGATACCGAGATCCATGGTGACAGATGATTTCACTTTTGATAAATCGTTGGTTGATATTGTTTCTGTGTATAGTAAATCTATATCTAAAGAGGCGCAGGATCTCATTAATGAGATAAATTTGAAATATGATCTAGATATAAAGTATTGGGAGACAAGTGCTGTATTACATTTAGCTTCATCTAAAATGGCAAAAGAAAATAAAGATTGGTATGGACCATTGAGTATAGATGAAAAGGGCGGTAATAATTTTGCTATTAGCTTCGAAAATCATAAACCATCTATTGAATTGACGAAAAGATGGATTACTATGATGTACCCAGATTTAAATTTAGACAAAGAGATTGATAAATTGGTCAAAAATATAAATATGGAATATGTGTTTGAAAAAGGCCGACATAAAATAAAAATGGGACAAACAGCTAATTATAAGGGCTGGCGCATTTATATTGGTGAATAATTAACCTTTTTCGAGGGTTTACACTGACAGAAGAAGTTATTATTTGTGATTTAATAGATTATAAAAGAAAATATAGAGCTGTTTCATATAATACTGTTAAGAATTAGCAGGAAATTGAAAAAAAGAAGAGTTGATCAAAAAGATTAACTCTTCTTTTTATTTATAATTAAGTTGAATTTCTATACCCGTTATACCACAGTTTGTCCATTAGATTGTATATAAGGTCAATTTCTACTATGAAAAAACTTTATATGGGAATAAATTAGCATTCATAAGCTAAATTTCATAGGAAAATAGAAAAACCATCCTTAAAAGAATGGTTTCTAATAATTATTTTTGGATTATACATTTAAAATTAGGAGATAAGATAATTGGGCAAAGTTAAATCAATAAGAGATATTCTATACATTTGTATTATTTTGGTTCTGGATAATGATTGTAATATGAGATTCTAATAAATTCTTGATAGACATTTGTTAATTTAGCATCTCTAAGAGCATCGTTGAATCTTTGCATACGTACACTACCTTGAGCGTAGCCTCCACCAGGAGTATAAGGATTTCTAGCTTCAAAGTCATCCATAAATACTTTTAATTTTTTATAGTCTTGAGATTGATAGAAAGCAGCGGCTTCTTCAAGTGTAACATCAAAGTAAGAAGGTGATGCTGAGTTATAAGTAGCTGCTTGAGCAGTAGGTGTCTCTAGCATAGTTGCAGCTCCACCAAACATAGTAAGTGCCATAGAAGACACAATGATTTTTTTAAACATAATAAAACCTCCACGTAGAATATTTGGATTAATAGTAATCTTGTAATCATTATAGTTACAATGAAAATGATTATCAAATGCAATGGTGCATAATTTATGATGTGAACGAGAAGTCCCTCCATCTCTATATGAAGGAATGTAACAGGAAATTAATAGATTGAAAGAGGGATATATACTATTGGTGTTAACAAGGAAATAAAAAGGCTTTTTTTAGTTGGAGGAATTTAAAAGGCCCCGTCATTACAGACAGGGTCTTTCAAAAGGGCATGACATTTAACAACTGAAGGTACCATTATAATACCATTAATGGGATTTAAATTCCATTTGTTTGGTGTTGAGAAATAAAAAATATATGTTGTAGGAGGAGAGATGAAGAGATGTTTCTTATAGATTTTGAAATACGAGAAAGCAAATGCCGAATTTAAATCTGTCTTTAAACAAAGGGATAGAAGTATTACTTTTGCTTAGCAAAGCGTGTTAAGCCTCATTCAAAGTCAAGTAATTGACTACAAAATAATTCTCTCAACACAAAATATAGTCTGGTTAAAAAATTAGGGGGATCAAATCATTGAAGCAGTAAAAAAACTGTTTTCAGGATAGGTAACCTTTTTGTTTTAAAAAGAGAATATATTTTCTCAACAGGACAAATGGTAATCATCTATAAGTACTACTTATAAGGATAATAGGAAAATAGAAATTAATAATAAAGGAGAATGCGAAATGAAAACAGTAGTATCTGATAGAAATCTAGCTGAAATCCGCGAAGAAGATGTAGAAGTCTTAAAGGTAATGGCACATCCGGTTCGGTTACAAATTGTAAATGAATTAATGCATCATAAAATGTGTAATGTTACGCAGTTAACGGAAATATTAAGACTCCCACAATCTACTGTTTCACAGCATCTATCAAAATTAAGGAGAACCGTACTCCGTGCAGAAAGAAGAGGGTTAGAGATGCATTATTATATAGATAATGATAAGGCTCGTCAGATTGTAGGAATTTTAGGTTTGTGGGTAAATAATAAGCAAAAAAGTTCCCTTTTATAAAGTAGGGAACTTTTTGCATGTTTATCAAAGTGTGTACCATTATAAAAGAATATGAGATTTAGAAAGGATGCCGATCTAAAATATTTTATATAGGGTGAATGGGGGAAGTGATAAGTAGCGGCTACATTACATTTTAAAATGAAACACATTTGACACTCCCACCCCTAAAGGGGCCAGCTGACTAACGTCAGTGGGGTTCTTGCTACCAAAGGCGAAGTCCATTTCTGGTATCGCTGACGTGCAACATTGCGGTGTGCCATCACCACTCCCACAACAGACCATATAGGTTCGTGGGCTACGGTACTGTGACCATACCGTACAGATTGTTGGTTCTCAAATTACAAAAACAATTAAATTGATACATTTAAGGTGCAAGTTATAAAAAATATTAAAGGGGGAATTTCTATATTTAAGAAATTAGTAGTAGGGGCTTTAGCAACTGTGGTTATGCTGTCTGGTGCTACAGGAGCATCCGCAGCTGTAGACACTGGTAATAAGTTAAATAACAGTAATAATTCAATTGCCGCAACATGTGATTATAAGGCTTTTCTTTATAATAGTAAAGATGATATGCCTATGGTAGTGATTAAAGGGGGGATAAAGCATTATTTAAAAGGAACTGTTATAAACGGTGGACAGTTATACGGGTTATATGAACCTGAATATTGTTAAAGAAAGGACACTCATTTGAGTGGCCTTTCTCCGACTTGAACCATCTTAATTTTATTGTGTTGTTATCATATAAGAAAAGAAGACATCGATTAAGATGTCTTCTTTTCCTTGTACAATTGGTGTTAAGAAGGTATTGTATTGCGTGAACTACTCGCCACTTAGCAAAGCTTGAAGTGGGAGCTTCTCAGTTCCACGACGAAAGTACCCTTTCGTCTCCCTGAGCGTTACTTTGGGGTGTTCCACCCCTAGATGTCCAACGCTTGGACGCTCTTTTGGTACGGTTGATATTTTACGCAGGAACCGAATGGCTTGGTTTTCGCACTCTATTTTCTTCCTGCAACCTCATATATCAAGTTATCAAAGAACTTCATATAGCTAGTTTATCAAAATTTTTTGGCTATGCCAAACCGAAATTCATCTCCCACCTACCGTTGGGCTACGCCCTTCACACGCTTGAGGAAGGAGAATTCTTTCGAGGAATTCGTTAAAAAATATAAAAATATAACAATCATCGAGTAAGCTTATTATAGCATCAATAAATAGGATTTTTATATGTAATATTGCATGTATATAGATTTATTGAAGTTTTATCTATATAGTTTAATTGTCTGTTATTTGTTTTAATTCATTTACTTATATTATTTTTTGAGCGCTCCAGCAATGGAGCCTTTTTTTTATGCAATAAAACATTTTCTTTACATTATTTAGTCGATGTATATTAGCTTTTCCTTCTTAAAAGTTACCTATATTTTACCAAAACATTGTATAGACGACCAGTCTTTTTATGAGAATTTAGTGAGTTAATAGTATTAAATTTGAAAATAGTTTTTATATCAAAAGTAGTAGATGGATTATTCTGTATGTCAATCGATATGCTAAATTGCATATCGAAAAAAGTAGAATTTGTTAACGTTTTCAAAATAAGGGATATTTTTATAAATTTCTGCTAATATCAAACTTGTACTTATTATAAAACAAGGGGATGTTTATATGTTTAAAAAAGTTACATTAGGGATATCATCATTAGCGGTGGCGGCGGTAGTTGGGTTAGGAATGGCATCGGAGGCATCAGCAGGACCAGCAGCACCTCTAACTTCTTTAAGTGTAGTAAAAGTAGAATCACAATTGGGTGGAGTTGAATACATTAATCCTAATAGTTTTAGTACAACTAAAGATCATGGGGGAAGTTACTTATATGTTTACACAAAAGAAATAGGATATGGCCAGTTTCCTTTTGCCAAAATGAATGGATTTGATGTGAAAAGTATTGGTTCACAAATAATTGGTGGTAATCCTATTGTAGGTTGGGAATATAAATGGGACGCATCAAATCATCAAGAAGGGACTTTTGAATATCAAAAGACTTCAATAAATTATCCAAGAGATACGTGGCGCACTTCATTATATATTAAATAATTAGTTTTATATATTCGTAGCATGAAAATTCCTGCACCTTGTGTGGAGATTTTCATAAAGAAAAGGCACCCTTATGTAGGTGCCTTTTCCAATAGTTTGTTTAGCAGAAGCAGCTAGCTCCAACTATGATTAATAAAATAAATAGTACAACTAATAAAGCAAAGCCTCCAGCAAAGCCGCCGCCACAACTACCGCAACTACCACCAAATCCCATTTTAATCTCTCCTTTGAGTAGGAGGGGAAAATTAAGGTCATTCATGTATTTTAACGGGTTCACTTTACCCTATGTTTTTACGGATTAATTGAGCAGGTCCTTTTGAAAATAAAAAAAGACACCCTAAGGTGCCTTCCTCCGACTTGAACCACTTTACTTTTAATAATATGTATTGGACATTAAGTAAACACATCCTATAAAACAGAATCATTTATTTTTACCAGATTGTTAGTGTACAAATACAAGAGAATCGAGATCGTTTGTTTGGCTAGATTAAAGCAACGCCACATCTATATGGTTGAGATGTGTTACGCCTTCTAATCGGAGAATCTGCTTTATAGAACGTGTCCACAATTTATATTTTACTACATGTAATATTTATTTAGTGTAATTTTTTACAAATATGTATAATTGCATAAAGTTTACGAAAAAATGAGAGTATAATTTGGTATTGTGTAATAAAGATAAAGTCCACCTACGGAAATAGGTGGGCTTTTTAATGCATAAAGAAAAGACACCCATATTGGTCTTATCCCCGTCAAGTAGACAGCTTTAAAAAAAGACTAAGCAGCCATTGAGATTCGATATTCAATCGGAGCTCGATGATTGAGTCGTTTTTGGAATCGTTTGTAGTTATAATGATAGATGTATGTTTCAATTGCTTGAATCAATTCTTCTTTTGTTTGATAATAATTGAGATAAAACATTTCAGATTTAAAATGAGAAAAGAATGATTCAATACAAGCATTGTCATGGCAGTTTCCTTTGCGAGAGTGGCTGCCGATGGCACCTAGCTGTTGAAGCGTACGATGATAAGCATGAGATGTGTATTGGAATCCTTGATCCGAGTGGATGATGGTTCCATACACATCTCTTTTTTTTGTTGCTAAATCAAGTGTATCGAGAACAAGTTGTAGATCATTGCGATGTGAGAGTTTCCAGGCAACAATTTCATTATTGTAAATGTCTTGGACGACCGATAAATAGAGAAAATTATCTTTGAATGGCAAGTAAGTGATGTCTGTAACAAATACCTCATTTTGTTTGCGATTTTGGAATTGGCGTTCTACTACATTTGGGAAAATCTTTGAGGATTTCCCTTTAAAAAAGCGACGCTTTTTACGGATGATCGATTGAATTTGAAGCTCTTGCATAAGTCTACATACTTTTTGTGATTCACTAAAAAGCCCTCTTCTTGTAAGGCAATTGTCATACGAGGATAGCCATATTCCTTGTGTTTTATGTGAATCGCTTGAATTTGTTCACGCAGTGTATCATCCTTTGAAAAACGTAATTTTCTTTGCGTACGTGTTGAACGCCATTTATAGTAGCTAGAACGATTTAACTGAGCAATGACGACAAGCCAGATTACTTTGTATCGAGAACGTAGTTCTTCAATAATCTCGTACTTCGTCGTTTGAGCAAGGACACCTCCTACAGATTTGGATACTGCTTTTTTAAGTACGCCACCTGTGCCTTGTAGTATTCCAACTCTTCTTCCATACTATCGAATTTCGTACGAGGACGACCTTTCAAGGGATTTTTGAGGCCCTTATTACCACTACTTTTTCCCCGTGAGTCTGAAATACCGCCTGTTTCTTGATATTTCCTAACCCACTCTATTAATTGTGTTCTACTTTTAAGTCCATATTTCTTCGCTATAGCTGATTGACTACCCTCACCGTTTAAAAAACTTTCTACAGCTTGTATCTTTAATTCATTTGAATAAGTTTGAAATGTAGACCCTTTTTTAGCCATAATAAAATCCCCTCCAAGTAGAAGTGTAACATCCATGTTTGTTCATGGTCTTTTTACACTGTCTACCTTAAGGGGATAATATCATATAAGAGTGTCTTTTCCGATAGTTTGTTTAGCAGAAGCAGCTAGCTCCAACTATTATTAATAGAATAAATAATACAACTAGTAAAGCAACTCCTCCAGCGAAGCCGCCACCACCACCACAACTTCCACCAAAGCCCATAATAGTTCCTCCTTTAGATAAGAGGATAAAACAAGAGGTCACTCATGTATTTTAACGGATTCAATTTACTTTATGTTTTTATGCATTAATGGAGCAAGTTCTTTTGAAAAAAAGAGAAAGCCAATCTAAGGCACTTCTCCTGAATATTAATAAATCGCATATATTAATAAAAACAGACTATTTAATTATATCAATAATAAGATTATTTAATATAATGTATTAATCCTAACAGAAGGGAGGAATAACCATGCAATTAGTTTGTTTCCAAGTAGTAAGTGGACAATACTTCTTAGTTGTAGAAGGTATCCAGATTCCTGTACCAATTCCAGCGTTTGCTGCAGCTCTATTAATTGGTTTAGGAGTAATCCCACTTTGTTCTTAATTTAAGGAATTGTAAGCAGTTTTACCTTTCAATCGATAAGCCCCTAAGTATATAAATGCTTGGGGGTTTTCTTATAAAAAAAAGACACCCTAAGGTGCCTTCCTGCGATTTGAACCAACGTAATATGGTATTGGATGCCAATCCAATTATTATTTTACCACGTTAGATAATTTTGAGTATTGAGAAATAGTAAAAGCACTCTTTCGAGTGCCGCTATTTACTTCACTACTTTATCCATAACTTCTTTATACTTATTAAACTCTTCATCTTTCATATCGCCATTCATCTGTAAAAGGAAATTCCCCTTAGCATATGTATGTGAGAAAAGCATTGGAGCTGAGTTTCCTAGCTCATCATAGTACTTCTTAGCTTTTTCTAAGTCTTCTTTCTTACTAAATTCAAACACACGGCCACCTTTATCCTCACCTAATTTAGGAATTAGGATTCGTTTACCATCTTTACGCATGTTACCGAACTCTTTTTGTGGTAGATCCGTAGCATTTTCAGCTTCTATACCAGCTTTCTTGAACTCGCTAATAAGTGAAGTTGTAGTAACCGGTTCAGGCTTTTTAGCTTCTTGTTTAGGTTTAGATTCAGTTGCAGTCTTCTCATTTGAACCACAAGCGGATAATCCCATAAGTAAGGCGCTACATGCTAATGCTGTAAGTAATCTGCGTTTCATTGTGTTACCCCCAGTATGTATTAGTTATATAAGCTGAAATGTAAGATTTCTTATCTCATGGTAGCAAACAAGTTATTTGTATTTTGTTATATTTTGTCGAATGAGAATAAAAAAAGCACTCACAAGAGTGCTTAACCATAAATCTAATGTTTTTTACTAGATTTTTTATGTCCTTTATTTCGTTCACAAGCCACGCCATCGCCATCGCGATCTAAATGTGAAGCATAAGCTGGGCTATCTGGAGTTATATCATAGTAACCGGCATTATTTGCATCTGTACAGTTTGCAAAGTGCACTTTCTCTTGTTTAGGTGCAGCTTGTTGCTGAGGTGCTGTATTAGCAGTAGCTTTTTGTTGCTCCTGTTCTTTTGCTCGAGCTGCTTCTTGTTGTTTCTTTTGTTCTTCCTGTTGTCTTTGAGCCTCTTCTTGTTTTCGTTGTTCTTCTAATTTCTTTTGCTCTTCAGCCTTTTTCTGTTCTTCTAATCGTTTCTGCTCTTCAACTTCTTTTTGTTCTTCGGCTTTTTTCTGTTCTTCTATTTTCTTTTGTTCTTCTTCCTGTTTTTGCTCATCTTCTTTTTTAGTTTCTTGTTTTGGTTCTTCTGATGTACTTGCTTTATCACTTGAACCACAAGCAGCCAATCCCATAAGTAACACGCTGCATGCTAAAGCCATTAATAATTTCTTGTTCATAATTTAATTCCTCCAAGATATATAAAATGTAATATTTCTGGACAATCTTATCAAAATAAACATTCTTATATTGTCATATTTTGTCGATTGGAAATAAAAAAAGAGAGCCGTATCTCTCATTGGTTAATTTGGTGAATTTTTTACATAATTTCACCTCTAAAAAATGGAAGAAAGTACATTCTTCCATTTCATGATACTGGTACTAGTTATCGGAATTGCAGGATTCATCTACCTGATGCAGATAGACAAACGGATTATGAAGGATGAAAAGTGATGGATAAACAGCAGCGTGACAAAGAAGAAATAGCAAACATAATCAAAATGATACGAGATTTAAGAGCTAAAGGGGTACATAACAGCGCAGATAAGGTAGAGGAAGCACATAAATATATTACTTTAGCTAAATAAAAAAGCCTCGCAGGGGGCAAGGCTTTAAACAGGGTAAAAGAATTGTCGAGTAAATAAGAATTACTTCTTGAGAATGGCTTAATTTTAACACGATAACTCGTATGCATGTGTTACGGAATTATGAACTATTCTGATGTGCGAAGCATCATAAAGGGTGAGAAAAATGCATCCGCTAACTAAAATTAGCATAGTAAAAGGCCTGTGCAGATGCACAGGCTGGTTGATACACATATCGGTAATTAAATGTTAACAGATTTATTGAATAATCGTTATTGAGAAAATAAAAACAGTCGATTACCCCTAATTAGCTATTTCATGAAACGACACAATATTTTGTCCCTCTATTATAACATGGTCGTTTCTTCTAATTAAACAAGGAGTGAAAGCCTATGTTAGATAAAAATCAATCAAAAGTCGTCCTTCCTTCATGGGTATGGAAGGAAGGACGAAATGAAAAAGAAGCAAAAGAAAAAGCGATTGAGTACATTACTCCCAATCGCTATCCAGGATACAAAATCATTGAAATAAGAGGCGATATATCGCTTTAGAAGGATTGGACCTAGTGTTTGATGAAAGCGAAGTGAATCAATTACGAGAAGTGTGGGATGAGGATAAAGATATTCTTGAAATAGCAAAAGGGCTAGGAAGGAATCAACTAGAAATCGCCACATTAATCATGGATCAGGCAGATAAGAACAAAATTAAATCTCGTCCAATGGGGTTAGGGGCATGAAACAACTACCACGGGAGGGATATAGTCGGAATTTTTGATTATACTGCAACAAGTACAGCGGACAAATTTTTGAAGCGTAATAGCGTTATGACGTACTCATTAGAGTTTTATGACAAAGACGAAAAGTGGAAGCGTCGTTGGCTTGAGGCGAAGTCCGAGAGAGAAGCTATAGAAATCATAGGATTATCATAATAGGTAATATATTTCCAAATGTTAGGTGTTGAGAAATCTTTTTATAAATCCTTCATTCGGCACAACAAAGCAATCAGCTTAATTAGCTAACTGCTTGTTGTACAAAAGAAAATTAGGCCCTGCAAGTTAGGATGTGTAACGTTAAGTTACAGTTATAGTGTTAGCAGGACCGGAAATGTTATACGGGGATTAATGTAATGAAAATTTCATTTTGTCGAACTCTATTTGAATAAAGTAACTAAAATTAATTGATTGTATCCAATGCAAGGGATATTTTTGAATAAAGTAACTTTAATCAAAGGGGATATATATATAATGACTGGACAAAACAATCGTGGTGGGAAAAGAGAAGGAGCAGGACGTAAAGCGATCGGTGTAACAAGAAAAGTATCGTTAACTTTACCAACTGAGTTATGGAGTGAGATTGAGTTTCTGTGTGAATACGATGGGGGGAGTCAATCTAAAGTAATTCGAAAAATGTTAGAGGCGCAGATACCGAAAACTCAAATGGTACGGGATATAAAAGAACTTCAGAATGCCAACATTGGTGCAAATATTACAAGTGATGAGGATGCCGTAGATTTTTGCGTGAAACTGGTTCACGAGATCTTTATGCAGAAGAAGCATAAAGATGAACCGGATTTAAAATAAAAGAGCAGCTAGCAAAAGCTAACTGCTCAGTCTTGAAGGAGATCTCGATTAGTACGGTTACACATAAGAGATTTCCGGCTGCTTAAAAGCCTAGCTACAGTATTGACGTGATTTTTAGTTTTATTCAGGGAGGTAGAGGGAAATGAATAAATTTATGCTGTTCCAACTTGGTTTTGGTCTGCAACATCAGCATCAAATGTGTTTGTCGCACTAACACCACTAAAGGTATTAGCAACAAAAGCAACATTGGATGAGCCTGAACCATTATAAGATTTTGTATTTTCCTTTGGAGAGACGTTATAAAAATCACCTAAGTTGAAAGAACCGTTGCTATTTTGTACAACCATGTTTCCAACAATAGATGGCATCAGTTTCACCTGCTTTCTTAGGAAGCGTTTAAATTAGAATATGGTCTATGAGTCTAGATGTTCATCTGAATCTGAAAATTTTAAAATGAGGGATGTTAGAAAACCTAATAAAATAATCCTTTTGTGGGGAAAAAGAATTTATAAAATAGGTACAATTCACGTTTAGATCATTTTTGAATGTAATAAGGTATCAAAAGGAGTAAAACGCTCCAAAATGGAAATGAGAGACGTTTGCATGAAAGGGATGAGAGGAATGGCAAATGCAAAGAAAAAGAAAATAAGAAAAGCTATCGTTCGTCGTGCGATATCCGTTGATAAATACCAAGTTAACAAAGCTTGGAGAAACATCTTTGTGCAGGCTGGTATTATTAAATAAATGAAAACAGAAAACAGAATACAGAATACAGTCCGGCTAGAAAACTAGAGGATACCAATTTTTAGAGCAGCAATAAAGCTGTTTTAAGAAATGGTGTCCTCTTTATTTTTGAAAGGGGATGTGGGGAATGAAGGTATTAAAAAATCAATTACATGAATGGAAAAAGCAATCCAAACAAGGAAAGAAGAAAAACAAAAAAAACAAAAAGAGAAATTAAGTACTCGTGAAATTGAGGATTTAATGGGGATGCATAGACCTTGTTATGAACGTAGACGTGGAACGTTAGACAAAAGTAATTTAAAAATAAAAAGGAGTGGTCTTACATGACTAAACAATTATCTTTCTTACCAAAAATTGATAGAACAGCAACGCAAGAGAAGTTAGAGGGTGTTCTTGAAAGTGTACGCATATATAGACAGTTCGGAATGATTCGTAAGGAAATGAAAGTCACTCCTTCTTATGAAATGAGAGAACACGGTCCGACACATACCGTTGGAAAGCCTTTAGAGGATGTGGCAATCGCTAATTTGCAACAAAGTGAGCATGAAGAGTGGTTGGAGTTAATGTCATTCCGTATTAATCAGTTTTTAATAGTAGATAAGAATAGAAGAAAGTTCAAAAACTGTGCACAATTTCAGTATAAGTTTAATGAATTATCATGTAATAATTTAATTATAAAGCTATTTGGATGTAAAGGAAGTTAAATGAATATTTAAGTATGAAGTTATGAGGTTTCGTTTTTATTTATTTAATCTTTGTAATCTATGTTTTATTATTCTTTTACATCAATGCTCTTAATATAGTAAGAAAATTAATAGGAGGGGACTATTAAAATGAATAAAAAAATTCTAAAGCAGTTGAGAAAAATGACTACAAATAAAAAGGGATTAAGTGCTGCTGTAGTAGCAGTAGGAATTATGAGTACAACTTTAATTCCTCAAAATGCCTATGCACATGGGTTCGTTGAAAAACCAGGTAGCCGTGCTGCTTTATGTAGCCAGAATTATGGAGCTTTGAATTTAAATTGTGGCAATGTAATGTATGAGCCGCAAAGCTTAGAAGCGCCTAAAGGATTCCCACAAGGTGGACCGGTTGATGGGAAAATTGCTTCAGCAGGAGGCCTGTTTGGTGGGATTCTTGATCAACAAACAGCTGATCGATGGTTTAAGAATACGATTAAGGGTGGAGAGAATACATTCACTTGGAAATACACTGCTCCTCATTTAACAAGTCAATGGCACTATTACATCACAAAAAAAGGATGGGATCCAAATAAACCTCTAACAAGAGCGGATTTTGAACCAATAGGAACTGTAAAACACGAGGGTTCTGCAGCATCTAATAATTTATCACATAAAATTAATGTACCAACTGATCGTAGTGGATATCATGTCATTTTAGCGGTTTGGGATGTAGCTGATACCGTAAATGCTTTTTATAATGTGATTGATGTGAATCTAGTTAATAATGAAAAACCAGATACAGAAGCACCAACTCAGCCATCTGGACTACAAGTAGTAAAAGCCACTTCAAATAGCGTAGAACTTAATTGGAAGCCTGCAACAGATAATGTAGGGGTGAAAGAGTATCAAGTGTTACGTAATGGAGAAGTAATTAATACTGTAGCGGGTACTAGTTTAGTTGATAAAAAATTAAGCCCAAACACAGATTACACGTATACAGTAAAAGCAGTAGATGCTGTAGGGAATATATCTAAGGAAAGTGAAGCATTAGTTATTAAAACAACAGTGGAAAAACCAGATACAGAAGCGCCAACCCAACCTAAAGGGTTACACAGTATGGGAATCACTGCCAATACTGTTGACTTAATGTGGAGTCCGTCTGAAGATAACATAGATGTGGATCATTATATTGTATACAGAGAAATTGCAGGGGTTACGAAGGAAATAGGTACTGTTAATACCACATCATTTATAGACAAGAATTTGCAAGCAAATACAACATACAAGTATGCAGTTTCTGCAGTTGATACGGCTGGCAATGAATCAATGAAAAGTGATATCTTAACAGTTACTACGAAGGAACAAGAAAACGCTTATGAGAAATGGGATTCGTATAAAGCATATAAAAAAGGAGATAGAGTAGTTCACGAGGGTAAGGAATACGAGGCGGCCCAAAGCTATCAAGGGAATGGGGATCCGAATTGGATCTTTGCTTTATCTTTATGGAATGAAATAAAATAGTAATTTAATTAGTAGCACATTTTTCATGTAATCAAGTAGATTTGAAATGAATAATTAAGAGGAGACAAAATCAAGTTTTATATTATAATTAAGCGCATCCTCTTAAAAAGAGGGGCATTATTAATAATTTACAATTAAAAACCTTATAATCAAATTAATGGATTATAAGGTTTTATTTTTAATATAAAAATTATTTACTGAGATTTTTTATCGAAGAATAAATTTAAATCTGTTTTGTCTGTGTCTTCTGCTAAAGCGTTGTGTATAATATCGTTTAATAATTGCATTTTTTCTTTTTCAAAGAATGGGACACTTATATGATAAGGTGTTCCGGCTTTTTCAATTCTTAATATTGTTTGAATACCGCTACCTGCAATTCCAATACCTATTATTAGATAAATTAAGCCACCAAGAAAACTACCACTAAAAGTAGCTAATGCGAATAAAATGATTAGTATTCCCAAAATTATCGGTTTAAAATAATATTTCGTAGATAACATAGATCCAGAAATATTTTTTAGAGGAATGTTTTGTTGGTCTTTACCTGCAGGAATAAATCCTAATAATGTGTTTGATAAGTTGGTTTTTATAAACCTATTATCAACGTCTACTCTACCTTTTATCCAAAAGAATAATAGGCTAGTTGAAAATTCAAGTCCTTTCATCTTTTCATCTCCTGTTATAAAATATTAATAATAAAATTGCAATATTGTTATATTAACATGAATTGTAGTATGTGTGTATAAGTTTATATAAAAAGAAAGAATTTTTTTGAGAGAATTTCTTATTTTTATATAATATATGTGGTAAAAAACAGTCCAAGGTTAAATAATAAAGTGGAATGTATGGATCACTGTTAAAGAGACGCAGTTAATTAGTGGGTACATATATTAACTATACTAATAAAATATTGATTTTTCTCATAATTTATTGGAAGTAGAGCGTGATATTCCAAAAATTAATGCAAAAGTCAGTGCACATTATTTAACTAGATCATCTTGATAATAATAACTAAATTATGTAATATATAGGTATATTGTTAGTTTAATTGATTCCGTTTATTCCCACACCTTATGTGTTGTGGTTGAGTTGTAGAAGCAAGTTGTGTTCTTGTTTCAATTATGAAAGGGCTTCTTTGAGCCGATTAGTGTATATAGCTTATTTTGCTATGCACAATTAATCGACTTAAAGGAGTCCTTTTTTGTTTGTTTAAGTGGATATATAGAGTAGGTATTAAGTTAGAGAGAAATATGGTTGTTTAGAAGGAATGTGTAATGATGAATTGAAAAATATAGCATCTAACTAAAAGAGCTATATGGAATCATAGTAAGAATGATCTCAAGTAGAGACGAGAAATCAAAGTTATAAGTACTGGGTTAGAGTAAGTACTCTAACTTTTGAAGGGAACCTAATAATTCATTTATAGAAGAGGAGAAGACGAATTGAGAACAACCCGAGAAAGATACGTAAACAATGGGGAGTATGTAATAGAACGTAAGGATCTACATAATGAGATTATTGAATCATTTTTAAATGAACATTCACAGCAAGAAAAAGAACCTGAAGCCATATTACTTGGTGGTGGTTCTGCTGCTGGAAAAAGCTCAATTGGAGAGTTAGTAAGTAAGGGGTATAAACGTAAGAAGAAACATATGATTTGGATAGATTCTGATAAGATCAAAGAAAAAATACCAGAATATCAACAATTAATGGAATCAGGGGACACAGAACTAATAAAACAAGCAGCCTTTTTGGTTCATGATGAAAGCAGTGATATTACCATGGAACTTTTAAAAATCTGTATGAAGAGAAAAATAAACTTTATGTATGATGGTACAATGAAAAATGTAGAGAAATATAAAAAATTGATTCAACAATTAAGACAAGCTGAATTCAGTATTAATGCAATCATTGTAGATGTTCCAATAAAGGTTGCTTTAGAACGATCAATCATGCGTTTTAAACTAACAGGAAGATTGGTTCCGGAACATATTATTGAAGAAAGCCATATGAAAGTAGCAACTACATTTTGTAAAATTAAAGACTTGATAGATTGTTATAGCTTATATGATAATACGGGTCAGCAACCAGAAATTTTTGCTTTTAAAGAATCAAAACAAGCAAAAGAAATTATTGTTGATGAATCTCGAAATAATCAATTTAACGAAAAATCAGCTCTTGTTTTTTTAGGGAACATACATTTAATAAATTTTATAAAATGATAAATAGATTTAATTTCTATAATCTCCTGACAACTTATAATATTATTGATATAATAAGTATAGGAGGCGATATGAATGGAATTTAAAGAACTTATGAAGTATATAGAAGAAAACAAAGAAGAGCATTTTCATGATTTAATCGCTAAAAATGAACGGGAAATGGAAAAAAAAGAAGAAGAGAAATAAAGAATTTGAAGCAGAGGAGTTGACCTTTTAGGTCAACTCTTTTGTTTGCATAAATGAGTATTTAGTTAAAACTCTCCATTTATCACAAAAATCAATAATAGCGCATGTGCTGATTTTGTAGATATTTGTGTGATATGTACTTTATTGTAAAACTACTATATTATTTTTACATGTTAACATCATTGTATGTGGGATTTAATTTATGAGAAGAAAATCGTATGAAATAAAAAATGTATAATTAATTATTAGTAAAAACTTAAATAGGTTATTTGCTAATCGTAGGAGAGTTTTTTAGTATTAAATTAAATAGAAATCAGTGTAGTAAATATACGCTTTAGGAGAGAATATATGAACCATTTTATTGTTATGCAGGGACATACTTATCAAGAAGAAAAGGAATTAGGAATTATTTGGTCACCAAAAAAAGATAGAGGTGGTAATGTACCACATTCATGGAAAAGAATGATGGATGTAAAAAAAGAGATCGAATCTTTCATTATGTAAAAGGGAATATTGTAGCGGTTAGTATTGCTGAAGAAGAGTGTAAGGAATCGAATAAACCATCGATTATGAAAAGTCATGATCAATGGAATGATGAAGGCTATCTGGTGTCTGTGAACTACTCGCCACTTAGCAAAGCTTGAAGTGGGAGCTTCTCAGTTCCACGACGAAAGTACCCTTTCGTCTCCCTGAGCGTTACTTCGGGGTGTTCCACCCCTAGATGTCCAACGCTTGGACGCTCTTTTGGTACGGTTGATATTTTACGCAGGAACCGAATGGCTTGGTTTTCGCACTCTATTTTCTTCCTGCAACCTCATATATCAAGTTATCAAAGAACTTCATATAGCTAGTTTATCAAAAGTTTTTGGCTATGCCAAGCCGAAATTCATCTCCCACCTACCGTTGGGCTACGCCCTTCACACGCTTGAGGAAGGAGAATTCTTTCGGGGAATTCGTTAAATTAATTGAACTAATAAGTGATTCAAACATTTATGAGAAGAAAAATGAGCAATTAGAATTATCAGTTGATGAGGTAAGAAGGACTGAAAATAACACATTAATTCCTGTTATATCTGAAACGGAATCTGAGGTGAAAGCTACAATCCGTATTGGACAGCAAAAATTCAGGAAAGCATTAATGGAGCAGTGGAACGGGAAATGTGCATTATGCGGAATAAATTTACCAGAATTATTAAGAGCCAGTCATTCAAAGCCATGGAAAGATAGCACAAGTATGGAGCGTTTAAATTCTTATAATGGTGTGCTCCTTTGCTGTAATCATGATGCCCTGTATGATAAAGGGTTTATTACATTTGATGGCCAGGGGCGATTGCATATTTCTCCATTGATAGTAGAAACAGATTATTTGATATTTGGATTAACACCCAAAGCTAAGATAGAAATTCGCCCAGAAAATAAATTATACTTTAAGTGGCATAAGAGTAACATTTTTAAAACAAAATAGTATAATTTATAATTTCAAGAGTATGAAGAACATAAGAGAATTGAAGGAGATTGCTACATGTGTAACTGTAATCAATGTGGTTCAGAAATGATTATGCAATTAAAAGATAGATATAGAGAATATTGTCCAAGATGTCATGATCTCAGGCCAAGTAGCTTAGTATATTATAATTTACATGAGCTGCTAGAATATATGGAAGCAAATGAATACATGAGTCAGGAAAGTATGTTACATAACTTTTTAAAATGGGAGTTTGAGTTAACGGAAGGAAGTGTATTCAAGTTATATTTAGATGTAGATAGATATGATCAAGTCGGTGATGAGAGCCTATCAAAGCAATTAGATGCATATATGAAGGGTATCCGATTAAAATTAAATGTTAAATATGAGGACGATTATATCTGGATTAAGGTGAATTAGTTGAGACCCTATATAAAGTGCGTTTTATTTTGAAAAGATAGTACGAAAAAGAGAGGAGATTAATAGTGATGCAAGATTTACAAAAGGCAGTAATAAAATTTCGAGATGAGAGAAATTGGGGTCAGTTTCATAATGCAAAGGATTTGGCAATTTCATTAAATTTAGAGGCAGCAGAATTACTTGAGACTTTTCAATGGAAGTCTAGTGAAGAAGCAACAGAAACTAAAATGCAGGAAATGAAAGAAGAAATGGCTGATGTAATGATTTATTTGCTTATGTTAAGTGATAAATTGAATATTGATTTAGAAGAGGCAGTATATGCTAAATTACTCAAGAATGCAGAGAAATATCCAGTAGAAAAGGCATTTGGAAGTAATAAAAAATATGACGAACTGTAAAGCGATTATCGCTTTACAGTTTTTTGAAATAAATGTGTAAAAGAAGAGGGATGGGATTTTGAGTTGTATGTGTGTATTGGATTCAAACTGTATACAATATTCACTACTCTCAAATATTCTTTAACCAAAAAAGTGGGGGTTATTTAAATGATATCATTTGCAGCAAAATTATCTTTATTTGAAATAATTAAGAAGAAGCGAAAAGCGTTTGAGCAAGGCAGTACGAGAGACTTTGAAATTGATAAAGTACCAGTAGTCTATATTCAACGAGATAAGAAGAATTTATATGTAGGTAAGTCCACAGATATATATGAGCGTTTCGTTGCACATTTAAGTGATGAAAGTAAAACATTCAATGAAGTTATTGTAATAAAAAGCGAATTATTTAATGAAAGTTCGATTAAGCATATTGAAACATTGTTAATTGAATATTTATCTGCAGATGATAAATTTAACTTACTAAATAAAGTAAGGGGCCAAAAGATTCATTCTTATAACGGGATTGAAAATGTTCAGAGTATGTTTAAAGAAATTTGGAATCAGTTAATTGAAGAAGGGATAGCTAGTGAAAATTTAGGTGAGATACATAATAAATTTATTTATAAATATTCACCATTTAAAGAGCTATCGGCTAATCAAATTGAGGTTTGTAAAGACATTTTTAATACGATGCTTACAACATCAAATAGTCGACATTTAATTACAGGGGACCCGGGTACCGGTAAAACAATTGTATTAACAAACATCTTATATGCGCTTGCTTATGACAATAAAACTGGTAAAGCGCGAGAGGGATTGAATTATGAAGATATAGCACTTGTTGTTCCGCAAAATCACTCATTAAATTTATATAAGAGCTTAATGAACAAACTAGGTCTACAAGGTATTACAGTACTGTCACCTTCACAATTTATTAAGCTGGCAAAAAGTAGGGGCACTAAATATAAATATGTTTTTGTGGATGAAGCGCATCGTCTGAAACAATATTTTGGTAAACAAGCACGTGATTTAAAACATTTAGTCACTGATAATGGTTATATAACTGAGTTGGAGTTAATAGAAACATTCGCGTATCACTTAACTGTGGTTTATGATCCATATCAAACAATCCGACCTGCAGATATAGATACAGATGTATTCCAACAGTTGACAGTGAATTATAAGAGACATCCCTTACATAAACAATTCCGTTTAAAATCTGGAGATCAATATCTAGCGTGGCTGCGCAAATATCTACAAATAGCAAATAATGTTGGTGTTTATGAGGAAGGATTATTGCAGGGCTATGACTTTAAAGTAATGGACTCTATTACAGAATTAAATGATTCTATGAAATCTTTAAATAAAGAACATGAATTATGTCGCGTAGTCGCAGGTTATTCTTGGAAATGGGCTACACAAAAGGATAAGAATCTATAGGATATAAAAGATCTTGTTACAGGTGATACATTCAAATGGAACTCGAAGGTAAAAGGTTGGATTAACTTTGAGAATAGTGTAGAGGAAATAGGATGTATTCATACTACCCAGGGCGCTGATTTAAATTATGTTGGTGTGATATTAGGGGCCGAAATTGATTGTAATTACACGGGTGAAGAAAATGGAGACTATGATTTGAATAAAGCAAAGGTCATCGTCAATCCAAAAGAGTATAAAGATCGAAATGGTCTTCCGATTAAGGGAACTGATTTAAATAATGAAGAGTTAACATCCTATATTAAACGTATCTATTACGTATTATTATCTCGCGGGATAAATGGATGTTATGTCTATGCAGTAAATCAAAATATGCAGAGATATCTAAAGGAAATAGTAAAAGTAAGTCAATAAATAAAAAAAGAGCTTTGATAGTAAAAAAGAGCTGGAAATTTAGATAAGTTATGTATAAGATGAGTAAAAATAAGGGGATGTCCTAGGGCGTCCCTTTTTGCTTAAATTTTATTATTGCAAATGTAAATTGTAAACGAAATCTTTATAAATGAGGGGCTAGGTGGTGAGTTAGGCCTAGTGAGCTTGGATCTAATGCCGAACCATGTAAATCCTTTTCTTCTGACAAACACCTCCAAAGTTATTAATCATACCTATTGGACGATACGTGGAACAACAAAAGACAAGGGGCTGAGAAAGGTGCAAATTAAATGTAGTAATTGCGGATTTGAACAATATATGAAAGATCATAGATTCAATAGAGATTATAAAGATGATTATAATAAAGCTTTATTTGTTATGTGTGGAAGAACTGCTTGCGATACTTCCCAAATTAAAATCCCGAATGGTTATATCAGAGAAACAATGTGGCTTGGTTCGTGGTCAATTGTTAGAGATATAACTTTAGACGAATACAAAGGTCTTAAAAGAGCTAAATTTCTTAGGGACTTAGCTGAAGAACAATGCACCAAATTGTAATAGTAAAAATCAAGCTACATTATCAAGAGTAGAACAGTTGTTAGTGATATAACGATGTCGAATTCAGTAGGGAATAGATAAAAAGTGAGTATTAATACTGTATACACTAACACGAAATGTGATCATAAAATATCTTAGTAACGTTAATAGTTTTCATATTGCACAAAATAGACACACAAGGATGTAGTTTGTCGCGTTTCATAGTATTATTAATAGTTGTTTTTATATAAAAATGCACATTTAACATACTTAGAAGAACTTGTTTAATAATTTATTTGTTATATCAGTAGTGAAAATACTAGATCTAAGTCAAGATTCAAATGCATATTAGTAAAGGCACATCGACTGGACGATGTGCCTTACTTTTTTCAAAAAGTCCTTTACAAAGGGTACAGATTAAACGACTCCTTTTATATGGGGCAGCTTTATTATCGGAAATATTACCTACTGAAATACTTTTTCAATGGTAGGCATAACAGCAATTGGTGGTAATGATGCAGTCCAACCAACTGCATATACGTTTAATTTTTCACCTAACTTGTAGTCTTCTCCATTGGAAACTGGAACTCTTAAAATCTTATTTTGAGAAACTAGATCCCACCAATCATGTTGATAAGCAAGCGCTTCATCTTTTGTAGAAGTAGCAGCAACGACTAAATAATTGTTATCTACTGAAATGACATATCCAGTAAAGGGTTCTTGTTTTTGAATAGAATGAATAGGTGTAGTGCCTACGGACGCCTTACTAGAATCAGCAAAGGCTGGTGTTAATCCGAAAGTAAATCCACATCCAAATGTTAAAGCTGTTACGGTTGTTACTAAGATCTGTTTTTTTGTAAACATATTATATAGCCTCCTTATATTTTATCCCTACACTATCCACTTTCAAGTTATATACATATAAAGCCTTTTAATATTAAGATGTTTAACAATCTTGTCACAATAGTTCCATAAATGTTAATATTATCTATTAATAGGAATATTTTTGTGTTATAATTCACTAGGTGAACTATTATTGTTCTTTTCATTTCTTGATGAATGTATGCCCTTCCTTAATTGTAAATATATTTGATTTTATTGGTGAAGAGGGGAGAAATCCCTCTTCTTTTTTCTTTATTAATAAAGGATCCTATTTGACACTCCCACGGCTAAAGCCGCAAGTCCTACACCTTACAGTGTAACGGATGGGATTCCTGAATGACTAAACGTTCGCAGTCCATTTCTGTTTTGAACAGCCTTCAAGATGAGGGTGTGTCATCACCCCTCCTAAGACAGACCATATAGGTTCTTAGGCTGATTGACTATTACCGCCAACCACAGTTGCGTAGCGAATGTTCATCGCTCCAACGATATCGCGGTGTTTCTCAAATCCGCATTGACACTTATATTTTCTATCTTGTGCCTTGTTCTTTTCAGTGCATTTTGGACATGTTTGACTTGTATAAGAAGGGTTCACATATTCAACCTTTATACCAACTAACTTTGCTTTGTACTCGATGAATTGCGCTAGGCGAAAGAATGACCAAGTGTGTAGATTTTTTTCGTTTTTACGGCTTGTTCGTGCCGTCTGTCTGATGTTCGTTAGTTGCTCTAATCGAATGACAGAGATAGTATTATTCGTTGCGAAATCAACGATTTCACGACTCACTTTGTGGTCTTGCATCCACCTTTGTTCCTTATCATCAAGTTGTCGAAGGGCATTTAGTTTCTTAGCTTTTCCTAACTTCTTACGAACACTACGAAACTTACGTTTCATGTATTTGTTTTTCCTACCGTTTCCAAAGAAACGAACTTTATCATCATCTGTGATGGCTACCGCAGGAACTTTGAGACCTAAGTCTACTCCTAGAATTTTCGTTCCTGTTTTTTCTATTGTAGGGACCGTGACAGATATCTGAGCGATCCATTTACCAGATTTCTTTGTGATACGAAGTGTACCTAACTTGTGCTTCAACAAGTCGAAGTTGCGATTATGTTTGTCGATTAATAAAGCACGAACCTTTAAACGTGTTGGCTTGCCATTTACCATAAACGGGATTGAAATGTGTGTATAGTCAAATGAATAGTTTTGGTTATTCCACACACAAACTGGTCTTTTTAAAATCGGAACGATTTTGTATTTACTCTTTTTCACTTTTGTAGAAAATACACTTTTCGCATCTTTAATCGCTTGATTTTTAACCGCACTTGGAAGGTTGGCTTCAATATCCTTTGTGCTTTTCTTCGTACTTTGTTTCGCTTCAACCATTTCAAATACCAGTGTATTGATGAGTTTAATATAATCGGAACTACTTTGTTTCAATAGCCTGATTTGTTCTTTTGTTGGAAGCAATTTAGCTTTGACCGTGATGGTTTGTGTCACAAATTTCACCCCCTCGTTTTTTGACTTTCTACATAATGCTTTATTGTCTCACTTGATACATTCCCAGCAGTAGAAACAAAATAGGAACGCGTCCACAGGCTTGGCAAGTGTTGAAGATGAGGAAATTCCTCTCTTAATTTTTTAGAAGTCACTCCCTTAATTTTCGCCATTGTATCAGCAGGACTAAGTGTTGGAAGTGTATTCAAGAACAAGTGAACGTGGTCTTTGTCACATTCCATTGCGACAATAACAATATCCAGTTCGTTACATATCTCTTGGACCAACTCTTTGAAACGCTCTTCTACTTTTGTGTTAAGAAAAATCTTTCTTCTATATCGTGGGCAAAATACAAAGTGGTAGTTAATTAACGATACGGTTGTTTTAGTTCTTCTATAATCATTCATCATGTTGACATTGTATCAGTTAATCAAACGAACTGCGACAAGAAGGTTAAAAAAATAAATAATACCCACACTTTGGATACTTAAAGTGCCACAAACCTTGCGGTTTTTTGGTAGCACTCCGTATCCAACCTCACTTTCATCCCATGCCTAAAGGCGATGGGCTTTCTCGTTTGGGAAGGGCGGTAATGAACAGAAAAAGAACCCTATAGGGTTCTTTTTCAAGGCATATTAACAGTAAAGAGAGTAATGAAATGCTAATTTCAAATCTTTAGTATGGGTAAAATTTGAAAAAGCTTATCATGTTATTATTTTTACATATATGTAATATAAAGTGAATTGATAATATTTAGACTTATTATTACTAATATTCAAACAAGATAGTTAATACTATATTTATAGTGTTAACTATCTTGTTTGATATGGGATATTTTAAAAATAGAATAATAAATTTAATATCGTTTTTTCTTTTTTGAATTTATTGTTCGTTGCACACGATCAAAAAATAGAACTAATGAATAAAGACTCTTTAGAAAATACAAGATGAAGGGAATGTATAGCTTTTTATCAACAAAATAGTATATATATTTTGAGGGATTACTAAGAGATTTAACAAGTTCAAGAACAAGAAGCCAGTTGTTAATATTAGAATTATAAATGCGTTAGGGTAGAGATTTAATATTTTTGTTAAAAAAGAATTGACTTTCATCTTAGTTGTAACTAGAATGGTTACATGAAGTTGTAATCGAATTAGTTACAACTAATACCTATTTTAAGTGGAAATACGATTTGTATATTTATTTAAAGATGGTGGTTCACACGTTGCCGCTAAGGGTAGATAGTTACTGACATATTAAAAAAAATGCATATTCCGTACTGCAGTATTTTCTACTTTTGGGCAATAATATACATCGTTGTCTTTTGCTAAAAATCTTAGTTGCTCTTTCTTTAAAAGGGTTAGTTTTTGGGAAATATAGTAAGGTTCCTCAAAAAAGAACAAGATACTAAAAAAGATGTACTTTTACAAACCAAAAAGTTGGCTGAGAATTTTAAGTGATAGCTGGACTGGTAAATAAAATTAAAGGTAGGAGATTTAAATGGAAACGAAACAAGATAACTTTATATATGTATGGGACGCATATTGTGGATGGTGCTATGGCTTTTCAGAAAGTATTAAAGGATTTTACCAAAAACACACTGAAGTGCCGTTAACGGTTTTATGTGGAGGGTTATTTTTAGATGATTTAACAATAAAAAATTTCTCATATATAGAAGAGGGAAATAAAAGAATTAATCAACTTACAGGTGCAGAGTTTGGTCCTTCATATCAAAAATTGGTGGAAGAAGGTACTTTTAAAATGAATTCGAAAGATGCTGCAATTGGCTTTTCCGCTTTACGTTCATTAGCGCCAGACCGTTTGTTAGAATTCACTTCGGCTATGCAGAAAGCATTTTATTATGAGGGGAAAAGTCTAAGTGACCCTGAAACATATCGTAAGATTGCAATTGAGCATGGTTTGGATCCTGAACAAGTAATAGAGCGTTTAAATGCTCAAGAAACAATTGTAGATGTACAAAATGATTTCAATAAGGTTCGACAGCTTGGTGTTAATAGTTATCCTTCATTACTTTTACAAAAGGATAATCAAATTATCCCTATTGGTGGCGGGGTAATGACGCCAGATAAAATCGAAGCACGTTTCAAAAATTTATATTAAAAAACTTTAAGTTAAAGTATATAACATTTAACGTTTTAAAAAAGACTAGAAGTGGATGGACTTAAATCTTTCTGATAACAGTTATAGTTTCTATTTGTTATTAAAGAAGGTCCAATTATGATTTTACTATAGATCACAGTAGCAAACATGTTAGCTTACGCCAACCGACATACATCTCCTATCTATTTGCTGGTGCGATTAACTATGCAGGGGAATTGAGGAGGGGCCTTCTGTCGGAACAAGATAAAAATGTGTTATCTATTTAATAACTTTAACAAAAGGAGAATGACATTCTATGTTTAAAACAATCGATACAAATCTAAATGATGTAAAATTGACGGTGTTTAGTTCGGATGAAAAAAGTTTTATGGTAACTGCAACCTTAGTTGAGAAAGCAGGACATGCATTTTTAATAAACTCAAAATTTACTCAATCTGATTCGAAAGAAATTGTAGATTATCTGAAAAACAATAACTTATCCCTAGATAAAATCTTTATTATACATGGGGATCCTGATTATTACTTTGGGTTAGAAAGTATGAAAGCTGCTTACCCAGGAGCCATAGCGTATGCAACAGAGTCTACTGTTGAACATATTGTTCATTCTGTATTAGGGAAATTAAAAGTTTGGAAAGATGTACTAGGAGAAAATGCACCAAACAATGTGGTATTACCTCAAGCTATTAAAGAGAAAACAATTGATTTTCAAGGTTTAACATTTGAACTTGTAGGCTTAGATGATTACAGAACTAGCTTATTTAATAAAGAGCTAAAATTATTGATTGGAGGCATTGATGTATTTAACGAAATCCATGTGTTCTTAGCAGATACTAGCTCAAAATCAGCTATGGAGGCATGGATTGAGAACTTGAAAGTATTACAGGCGTTACATGCTGACATTATTGTACCAAGCCATGGATCAATCGAGAAATCATTAGATAATCAAGCAATTCATGCAACTATGGACTATCTAAGAACAGCACTTCAAGCTTCTGAGGAAAGTAAAACTTCAAAAGATTTTGTAGCAAAACTTGAAACAGCATATCCAGGCTATGCTAATAAAGGTGTATTGGAATTAAGTGCAAAAGTTGTAACAAAAGAAATGCCATGGGGTTAATGCTATGAATAAATATCAAAAACTATTACATGAAACGTATGTATTGACTGGTGAAGGGAAAATGGATGCTTTCAAAGCGTATTTAAATGAGAATGTATCTTGGACAGAAGCCGCTGGATTTCCATATGCAGGGACTTATATAGGTCCAGATGAAGTAGTGAAAAACGTACATGAACGTCTTGGGACAGAATGGAATGACTATAGTGCAAAGGATGAAATCTATGCATTTAATGATAAAACTGTAATCGTTTATGGAAAGTATAGTGGGACATATAAAGCAACAGGAAAATCATTTGTAGCAGATTTTTGTCATCTTTACGAATTTGATGAGAATGATAAGGTTAAAAAGTTTATTCAAATTGTGGACAGTGCAACTGTTAATGAGGTATTGAGTTAGAGTTAATCGTTTCTAACATACCTTGTATAAGGAGTAGTGTTAGGATAAACGGATTTTGCTAACATTACCCCTTATATCACATTTTGGGGAAGGTTTCTCCTTCTTCAAGTATGTTATGGAATATAACTTATATGATTAGAAGAGGTAGATATATATGAAATTAGATAAAAATTTAATAATAATAATTATTTCTGTGTTTATTTTAGGAATTGTGTCGACTTTGATATTTCAAGCTTCCACAGGTAAAAACAAAGGTAACGCAATAAAGAGCGGGAATGTTGCATCAGTATCGAAAGATAATGTGACAGAAAAAGAAAAGAATAAAAAGATGGTAGTTGATTTCTATAATGAAGTTTTTAACAAACATAATATCGATATTATACCTAAATATGTAAGTGAAGATTATAAGCAACATAATCCTTTTGTGGCTGATGGACGAAAAGCTTTCATGGATTTCTTTAAGGAGGATTTTGTTAAAAACTCTAACTCTTCTGCAGAGATTAAACGTGTAGTAGCTGAAGGAGATACAGTTGCTCTTCATGTACATTCTCGTACTAATTCTCAAGATAAGGGAGTTGCTATAGTGGATATTTTTCGTATAAAGGATGGAAAGATTGTCGAACACTGGGATGTAATTCAAGAGATTCCAAATGAGACAGCTAATAATAATACTATGTTTTAGGTAGAAAATATATCTAATTATTAGTTAATTGATAGAGATGTATAGAATTTAGAAATTTAGAGAAGTTATGTATATATGATTAAAATGAAGGGGTGTCCTAGTAGATATGGTACTAGGACATCTTTTTTTGCTTGAACTAGATTTGTTTAAATTAAAGGTTTGTTATTAGATTAGTGAACTACTCGCCACTTAGCAAAGCTTGAAGTGGGAGCTTCTCAGTTCCATGACGAAAGTACCCTTTCGTCTCTCTGAGCGTTACTTTGGGGTGTTCCACCCCTAGATGTCCAACGCTTGGACGCTCTTTTGGTACGGTTGATATTTTACGCAGGAACCGAATGGCTTGGTTTTCGCACTCTATTTTCTTCCTACAACCTCATATATCAAGTTATCAAAGAACTTCATATAGCTAGTTTATCAAAAGTTTTTGGCTATGCCAAACCGAAATTCATCTCCCACCTACCGTTGTGCTACGCCCTTCACACGCTTGAGGAAGGAGAATTCTTTCGGGGAATTCGTTAAATTAAAATCATATTGGCTAACGTAAAGAATACCAATCATTTACTTCTCCTATCAGCACAAGTAAATGATTGGTATTTCTCATTAATATAGCTAAGTCTGAACTACGAGCAGAATACTTTATTTCATTCTTTTTTCCCTTACAGTTTGATCTTGTAATCGCTGTTGTTCTTTTATCAGTCATTCCTACATAAGCGTTGGATATTTTGCAGGTTTGTCCAGAATGAAAAGAGCTTATTAAACCATCCATTATTCACGTTCTTCTTCACATATTTGTACCACAATTATTTTTTTGTTGTTAAAACTAGTTTTTAAGAAGCATATGCTTTAGCAACTGCAGAAATTCTTTATCACTTTTATCATCTTTTATGTAATCCTGTTCGTAGTTAAAAATCATTCGTACTAACATAAAAGCTGTAAGTGGTAATGGTACATTATGCAAAGCTCCTTGTTGATAACCTTTTTCGAGCAAATTACTTATCATTTTAATTGCTTCTTCTTCAGACTTTTTAAAACAAGCTGTAATTTCAGGTGAATGGTACTCTTTATATTCTTGAAAGAGTGTAGAAACAAACGGATCTTGATGATATTCTAGGCTGATATAATGAAGGATTTTTTGTATTCGAAGTAAAACATCTTTTTCCTCTTTATATAAATCAAACAATTGTGAACGTATAAGCTGAATATGACGCATATAGCAGTCACATAATATTTCGGTTTTATCTGTATAGTAATAATAAATAGTACCTTTACCAACTTTAGCTTTCTTTGCAATTTCATCAACCGTTGTGTTACGGACACCACGCGTAGAGAACAGTATTGTAGCAGATTGAATGATTTTAATTTTTTTATTTTCTTTTTCTAATTTGATCATTGTCTACACCCTATCCTTGAAATATTTAGCGAAGTTTTCTTTCATTACATTCTGTATCAGTCCATTTGTAATTTTTTAACTCCTAATAGAAAGTCCTCTATTTGCTTCTTATAGAATAACATACACCATTCTCATTTCTAGTATATAACTATAATAGAATGCAACTTTATAACTTAGGGTAAAAATGAAAGTTTAAGGTAATAACTTTTTAATCGGACGATGAGAATTCAAGTGAAAGGGGACAGTGATTTCTTTCTTGATTGAATTATTTGATTTTTTATTCAATTCGTTTTATTATATAAACATGACTAAAAGATGTTTTTAGTCGGATTTTTTTACGGAAAACCGACTGATATATAATTTTAGTCGGTTTCTATACTATTTGAGAGAAGGTAGACACTATGTGTGGAATTGCAGGGTGGATAGACTGGTCTAAAGACCTGTCTCATGAACAAGAAACGTTAAAAAAAATGACAGATGCTATCACTCACCGAGGGCCTGATGCAGAGGGGCATTGGCTTTCAAAACGAGCAGCATTAGGTCATCGACGTCTCATCGTCATTGATCCTGAAGGTGGCCTTCAACCTATGCTGTATAAAGATGGAAATGATACGATTGGCCTTACGTTCAATGGAGAAATTTATAACTATCAAGAATTACGTAAAGAACTTGAGGGGAAAGGCCATGAATTTCAGACAAGGTCTGATACAGAGGTATTACTACATGCTTATTTAGAATGGCAAGAAGATTGTGTTCAACACTTAAATGGGATTTTTGCTTTTGGTATTTGGGATGAAAGATTTGGGAAATTGATGCTTGGTCGTGATCATCTAGGTGTGAAGCCTTTATTTTTCGCTCAAAGAGGAAGCACAATTCTCTTTGGTTCAGAGTTAAAAGTTTTGCTTTCGCATCCGCTTGTAAATGCAGAAGTAGATAAAGAAGGACTTTCTGAGGTATTTTGTCTTGGACCAACACGTACTCCTGGTCATGCGATTTTTAAGGATATACATGAAGTACGTGCGGGTCATTATATGACGTTTACCTCTAATGGTTCAAATACGACACAGTATTGGAAACTTGAAAGTAAAAAACATATAGATGATATTGATACGACAGTGGAGACAATCCGCTCCATTTTACAAGATACTGTTAAACGCCAGTTAATTGCTGATAGACCAGTGGTATCTATGCTTTCCGGAGGTTTAGATTCAAGTGGTCTAACAGGTTTAGCAGGAAATGAATTTGGGAATAAAGGGGAACGTCTTCATACATATTCCCTGAATTTCATCAATGATGAAAAAGACTTTGAGCAAGACTTCCTTCGTTTTGATCGTGATGAACCTTGGGTGAAACGTGTGGCTGAATATGTAGGAACAAAGCATCACTCTATAGAGTTAGGATCAGATAGTTTAATAGAGCATTTATTAATTCCAATGCGAGCGCGTGATCTACCGGGAGTTGGGGAACTAGAAACGTCTCTTTATTTGCTATTTAAGGAAATGAAAAAAGACGCAACAGTTGCACTTTCAGGCGAATCCGCAGATGAAGTGTTCTCAGGATATCCATGGTTCCATCAAGAGAAGTTTTTAGATGCAGAGATATTCCCTTGGAGTGTTAATTTATGGTATAGTACAGAAATTTTATCAGAGGATTTTAAAGAAAAGATTAGCCCTGAAAAATATCAAAAACAAAAATTTGAAGATGCGGTTGCTGAGGTTCCTTTTTTAGAAGGTGAAAGTGATCTGCAAATGAAGCAACGTCAAATGTCTTACATGTTTATTACACGTTTCTTGCCATTTATGCTAGAACGAAAAGATCGTACAAGTATGATGAATGGCTTTGAAGTACGAGTTCCATTTTGCGATTACCGGCTTGTAGAATACTTATGGAATGTTCCATTCGAAATGAAAAGCATAGACAATATTGAAAAAGGTATTTTACGTCGAGCTTTTGAAAATGTACTTCCAGAGGATGTACTTTATCGCAAAAAAAGTGCATATCCAAGCACAAAGGATGCTTCTTATCTACAAGGTATTAGTGATTGGATGTTACATGTGTTGAACGATCCTCAATCACCTATTTTACCATTAATAAATGTAGAAAAAGTTCGTGCTATTGCAGAAGGAAAAGACGAAGTAATTTCAGGTAATGATGCACGAGGTATAATAGATTATTTACTTCAAGTTAATAGTTGGCTTCAGGAATATAATATTAAATTAGTATGGTAGATGTACTTTTCAAATAAAGAGAATAGATGAATCATCAATGACCTTAGTGAACCGCATCTCCAATGTATTAGATAGTTATCTAACATTTGGAGATGCGGTTTTATTATCTTGATTTGCAATAACGCTAATCAGTTAGTAAATTAGAATTGAATAAGGGACATGGAAAGAACTAGGGGGAATAATATGAATTGGAGGTCCCAAGTAAAGGAGAATACGATGAACCTTTTAAGGAATTCCAAACGGCACTACCTTTCAATCGATAAACCCTTAAGCATATGAATGCTTGGGGGTTTTCTATTAATAAAAAAAAGACGCCATAAGGCGTCCCCACAATTAGGTAGATAAGACTTTAGTTTTCCAATCTAAAGAAATTTTGTATCAGCTCTTTGAAAGTATATCATAATATCTGATTGGCTTATTACGCATTATTACATACTTTTATCAAATCCTCTATTTTCTATTTGATAAAATAGAATTCTAATATTACTAAAAATCAAATAAATATTTCTAAAAACCCTAAATATTTAAAAGGATAACAAAAGTGATACATTTAAGGTGCGATTTATAAAAAATATTAAAGGGGGAATAAAGCAGTATTAAAAAAAGAACTATTATAAGCGGTGGGCAGTTATACAGGTTATATGAACCTGAATTTTGTTGAAAAAGGATACTCATTTAAGTGTACTTTTTCTGACTTGGACCAACTTAATTTTAATAATATGAATGTTGGATGCAGATCCAATATGGGTATATTGAAAGGAATTACCAAGATTGCTTTAGGTATCCTAGCATACAGTAAAATCTTATTATTTAAATGAATTGTATTGCCTAAGCCAAAGGGTTGAAAAACGTATTTAAAATTGTAATACCTTTGCAGAGATAATAAAGTTATCTAATTAAAGTACCTGTTCGTTAAAATGAGTTTTTCAACAGATTACTATTTTAGGATGAATTCTGTAATGATACGGGGGCATTTGTCTATTAGGTTATCAGAAGGATTTAAAATCGTATATCTAAAAAATATAAACATATATATTTTAAGAGAAATGATTTTGAAAATATAACGATAAATGCGCTGGGTTTACTGACACATTTATAACCGAAAAAAACTATTCGAGACCAATGCTATCAGATACTACAATTCTACTGGCCATGTTAATTATTTCTCACTTGTAATAGGGGGAGTGTAGTGTTTTGAAATGTATCTGTTTCCTTATATTAACTATTATATCAACGGGCTCCTTACTGAAATAATGAAGAATCATCATTTGTTTATTCTGATTTCTGGAAAAGTTTTAATAGATTCATGCTGAACAAATATACTTTTTAGGAAGAGGAGAGATTATTGATGGATAATCAATTACTATATCAACAGCAAAAAAGAGAAAAGGCACTCGTGATTGGAGCTGGTATTGCAGGTTTGCTTACTGCACGCGTGCTTTCCAGTTATTTTGAGACAGTGATAGTTGTTGAAAAAGATGAGTTACCTCAAAAACCATCTGAACGTCCAGGTACACCCCAAGACTTTCATCCTCATCGTGTATTACCACGCGGAGAAATAATTATGAACCGTTTCTTTCCTGGATATGTTGATGATTTATTAAATCTAGGGGCCCATAATGTCAAGAATGATAAAATGATTCGATTTTCTCCTTATGGGGCACTTGAACTAGTTATAGAACGAAAAGGTGCAGCGAGCAGTCGAGCGTTGTTAGAATGGACAATCCGCCAACGTGTACAAGAAATTCCTAATGTACATTTTCATTCAAAGCAAGCGGTGACAGGTCTTCTAACTTCGTCTGATCACAAGCGCGTTATTGGGATCAATATTCAAGAACGAGATGAATTAAAAACAAAGCGAACTGTGTTAACTGATTTGGTAATTGACACATGTGGTCGTCAATCTAAACTCAATAAATGGCTTACATCTATGGGATATGATGTTCCAGAACCAGAACGTTTAAAGGTGAATTTTGGATATAGCACGAGATATTATAAAGTACCCCCACATATCAAAGAGAAATTGAGTGCAATTTCTGAAGGAGATCCTGCTAAAAGCGTGGGTGCTGTAGGACTATTATATATTGAAGATAACATAGCTCAAGCGCTACTATTTGTTGCTGGAGGTACGCACTATCCACCAACCAATTCAAAAGAATATGAAAAAGAACTGGATTCATTAGTTACCCCTATGATGAGGGAGTTAATCAAAGAGTTAGATCCAATTAGTGTCCCAAGAGGATTTAGAGCGCATGAATCAACTCGTCAACATTTTGAACAAATGGAAAATTGGCCATCTGGATTATTAGTGTTAGGTGATGCTTTTTGTAACTTTGATCCCATTTATGGACAAGGGATGACCGTAGCCGCCATTGAAGCTGAAATGTTAGATACTTGTTTAAAAGAACATTCTACTCATAAACCCGGATTCGAACGCAAAGTGCTGCAACGTATGCAACAGGCTATTGAGCCGGCATGGTGGCTGAGTTCAATTGCGGATTTACGTTGGGAAGGTGTTGAACATGTAGGAGCAGTTCCACTAAAAGGTGTGAAATTTACACAGAAATATTTTGATTTATATCTTAAACAAGCTTTAAAGCAAGCAAGGGATGGTAATTCTACCATGCTCCAAAAATATATAATGATGAATGGGCTAGTTTATTCGCCTCATGAAATCATTAACTCAGATATGTTAAGCATGTTAATCACTGAGGATGATACTTTGGAAGGGAATGAACTTTTGAACGAACTTGGAGAAGTAGATAAGAGATCACTGCAAGAAAGAATACATGAACTAATCCCTTCCTTTACATTAGCTTTTGAGAATAGCATTCCAAATCTATTCTCTTCCATTTCAATTTCTAATGCCAAATGAGGAAAAGGTAGTACAAATCAATGAATATTTGTATTAGATATACTCTAATTTTGTATATCTTACACACTATATCAAAGAAGAAACATAACCTCTTATTTTCTGCAGGTATATGTTTCTTTTTATCATTTTAGCCAAGAAGACTCCTTCCTCAAGGAGCGTGAAGGGTCACAGACCAGTGGGTAGGTGGGAGAGGAGGAATCATCTAATATATATTGGATGATACTTTTTTATTTTATGAACAAAAAGGCTATTGAAAGGGTCCTGATATGAATATCAAACCCTTTTCAATATGTATAATTATTTCACTGCCTCTTTTAATTCTTTTCCAGCCTTAAAAGCAGGTGCTTTTGAAGCCGCGATTTGCATTTCTTCACCTGTTTGTGGGTTACGTCCTGTACGTGCAGATCTTTCACGTACTTCAAATGTACCAAAACCAAGAATCTGTACTTTCTCTCCATTTGCTAACGCATTTGTTATTGTATCTAATAACGCTTGTGTTGCTGCAGCAGCATCTTTTTGTGTAAGTTCAGCTTTTTCTGCTACTACTTTTGTTAATTCTGTTTTATTCATTTTCTGCACCTCTTCATATGTAATTAGGTGACTATTATAACGTGTGATTACTCATGATGCAATTATACATAGGAAAAGCCATAGCAAGAGCTAGAGGACAATTTCTGTGTAAAAGGCATAAGAAGGATATTAATTATCGCGCTAAACTCTGTTCATATTTCTTTACATCTTCCATAGTTTTAAATATTAACACATCAAAAACTCCTTTTTCATTCCCACATACAACAACAAAACCATCTGTTGTTTCCAGAACTCTACCGACGCCACCATCTGTAAGTGTAATACTGGTGAGATGTTTTACGTTCAGTTTTTCTTCTTTTCGAATGTAAGTAGTTATGGGGGTTCCTACAGGAAATGCGTCTGTGATCTCTTTTGTTGTATATGTGCCATCATCTATTGATTGAGTTTTAGCTGTAATAGAATCAGTTTGAGTGGCACATCCTGTTGAACATATTAAAAGAATTCCAGTAATAATACTTACACAAGCTGTTTTTACCATTCACAAAATCCTCCTATAACTGTTCGTATTGTCAACCCATTTAGGGTAACAAATTATATATACGAAGTTTGTTGGATTATATGAGTCGTGATTCAACAAAGATACAGGTATTTTGGCAGAATGTGTTTCAAGCAAAAGAAAAGACACCCAAAGGTGCCTTCCTGCGACTGGAACCATCGTAATATGGTATTGGATGCCAATCCAATTATTATTTTATCACATTAAGTAATTTTGGTTGTTGAGAAATATAATTCAAATCTATATATTGTTTACTTTTGCTTTATAGACATGATCTAGCAATTGTTTAACAAAAAACTGCATATCTAATTGCTTAAACTGTTCAATAGTTCCAGCCAAGCCATAGTTCAAGATAAAGGCCCTCTTGAAGTGTAGTAGGATATATGTATATTCTTATTATATGGAATAATATAACTAATTTGGAATAAGAAAAGAGATAATCCTTTTATTTGAGGCATTTTCTTTCTCAAATTCCCGATTAAAATGAAGAGGTTAAGAAGGGGAGATGAAATTTGCTAAGATAAAGTTGTTTTAGTAAGTTTGCTTCATTGTTGAAGATTATTTGTTCCAATAACGATTTTGGATTCATTTGCTGTTAATACTCCATAAACAGTTCCTTTATATTTTGCGGTTAATGTCATGTAATCTGTTGAAATTTTTATTTTTGTAATTATCATATTATTCTAAATTTCTAACCTCCATCATTTGATAATATTCCCCTCATAAACTTATTTTTCATGGTAAAATATTCATAAAAAAGAATTTGTGAGGAGAATAAGGGTTGAAGCAAAAAAGATTAATACAAGACCTTCAAGGGCTTTATGCTGATAAAAAATTAATACCATTTGTTGGTGCAGGTTTATCATATCCTTTTAAAATTCCTACATGGGGACAAATGATTAAAGAGATTTCTAATCGATTTAAGGATGATGAAAGCTTTCACAAGCCAGTTGTAGCATTAATTGAAAAAGGTGATTATGATTTTGCCCTTCAATATTTAATGAATATCTACTCTTTAACGGAAAGGGACATTCAAGAAGAAATTAAAAATATAATAAGAGAGAAGCGAATACAACTTGATGCTCCTCGATCTCATAACTATGTGGATTTAGCAAATCTAGATTTTAACACTGTAGTTACTACTAATTATGATGATTTTTTACGAACCTACTTAGGCCAAAAAGGATTTATAGCTCAAAATTTATGTTCTACTACTATTAGTGCCGAAGAATTGAATGATCAGAGTTTTACAAAGAGAATTTGGCATTTACATGGAGACATCCATGATACTGGAACAATTGTTATGACCAATCAGAAATACCAAGATTTATATTCAAATAATAAATTTGAAAGATTTTTCTCTTTGCTATATGCAAATTATCATTTTTTAATGATTGGTTTTTCATTTGATGATGAATATATTAAAAATTTCTTTGAATCTTATGTTACGGATTATCATTCAAAACATTATCTTATTTTAAATAAGCCATCACAATCTCTTATACAGGATTTAAACAGTAGGTATCGAGTTGAGGTGTTAAGTTACGAAGCTACAACCGATGAAGAGCATGTGATAGAAATTCGTAAACTGTTGGAAGAAATAAGTAAAAAAAAAGATAGTGGTGAAATAGATAATTCATCTTCCTCTGGGGGTAGCCATTTTTTAGAGAAGTTAGAATTGGAAGATAAAGAAGAATTAGATAGGAGTTTATTTTGTAAAAAGATAAAACTTGAAGAAATTGATAAGTTTACTTTGGAGTTAAGTAAGGATTATTTCTTTCAGGCAGAATCTTATCTTAGGTATTTGAGAAGAAATAATTATGAGGAAGGGTTTATTAGATCTCTTTTAAGAATAGTAGATATAAAGTATAAAGAGCTATATAAAGCTGAATACTTACCAAAAGGTGAGAGTCAGATATTAATAGATTCAGTACATTCAGCATTGAATTCAGTAAATTATGGACGATACGAAGAACAAATGCATAAGATTAAACCTCTAGAGTCAGAAAATAAGGGATTTGTGCATATACTTGCTGATGATATAAAAGAAGATGTTTGGTGGGGAGAGAAGAGGGAATTGGATGTCTGAACTTACAGGAAATGAAAGGAAATTACCATTATCAATCGACTTTCTATACAATAATAATCTATTAGATATGTTCAATATGCTGTGTGTATTGTATGAATTCCGTGAAAGGAGAAACGGTGTATCTGTAGACGAATTGACATTTTATTTAAGTATTGCTACTTCAGATAATTTCAAACATATTTTAAAGGTTTTTGAACAAGAAAATAAGGATATCTATTCAAGTGTTGAAAATAATTATTATTATTACGAGCCTAAAATTAGATTATTAATATTAAAAGCAAGTAACTTAGAATTAATATCTTTTATACCAACTAAAAAGAAGATTGATTACAATTTTAAAGTGAAAATTTCTTTAATTGGTATTGAAAAAATAGAGAATTTGGAAAATATATTTTTCAAACATTTAATTTCGAGGATGGAAAAAATAAAATTACAAGTGAAATTTAATAAATCCAATTTATCTATATTGCAAGGTGGAATCTTATGAACAAGAAAATAAAAATAAATAAATTAATTATTGAAGGAGATGAATATAAAAGAACCATATCATTCGATAAATCTTTAACGATTATTTCTGGAGATGGTTGGTCGGGGAAATCTTTAGTTCTTAAGTTAATAGATTACTGTTTAGGGAAGAGGGACAAATTTAATTTTAATGTACAAGAAGAATTAGGATTATATTGCAATGAGGTTTATTTAGAAATTGAATTGCCGGACCAACAAATTACAATATTAAGACCACTAAAGAAAAATCATACAAAAATTTACTTGTATTATTCTACTTATGATGAAAGAAAATCTTATTTACCAAAGGTTATAGATTATGGTGAATTAGGAGCTATTTTGTTTGGATTATTAGATATTCCAATTATAAATAGGATTAAGAGTAAGGCGAAGTCAAATGAGAAAACAACTGAGCGCCTATCTTTTAGAGACATTATGAGGTTTGCTTTTATCCCACAACAAGAAATAGGAACTAATATTTTTTTAAAGAATAATGATAAATTTACTTCTTATAAGAATACCCCGACGTTCGAATTAATACATAACTTGTTAAGCCCAGATGCAAATAGTATAAATGAGGAAATAGCTAATACTACAAATTTAATTGAAAAATGTAAGAAAGATATTAATACATTTCAACAGTATTTAGATGTAAGGGATGCTGAAGATATTATCCAACTACAAGAAGATATAGATGAGTTGAATTCTAAAATTGAAGATAAGCAATCCGAAAAACAAGGATATGTATCTGCATATAAAGAAGCTAACAAAAAGCAGTCATCAATGTATGAAAAGCTAAAACAGGAAACATTAGAAGTGGTTAACAAAAAGAAAGAGATTCTTAGGCAGAAAAGAGATTTAAACATTTCTTTAACAAGTAAGGAAGAGTTAATGACTCATTATCAGGAAGAATTAAAACAATTAAGTGCTACTGTGGAAGTTATGCATTTAGTAAAGATTGAAAATCATATAAAAAATTGTCCATTATGTAACTCTGAACTTATACATAAAGATGAAGATATATTTGATTATAATCTTACTGATCAATTGAGAAAACAATTAGAGGGAAAAATAAAAATCTTAGATAATACAATTGCCCTAGTAAATGAAAAAATAAATGATTTAGAGAAGGAATATGCTAATTTTGAAAACCGAGAAAAGGTTCTATCTATTGCATTAGAAGAGTATACTCAAAAAATATCTATACCAAATTTTTCTGAAATTGAAGTGATTAATCGAATTATAATCGAATTAGATAGTAAATTAAATTCATATAAAGAGTTAGTAGGGGTACATAAGAAAATAAGACAACTTGAGATAGAGGAAGAGGAATATAAAAAGAAGCTTGGAGTACTAGAGGCCTCTTTGCAGAGTTTACTGAATGAAGTGGAAGATAAGGAAGTAATATTAGAATTTTTGAATAAGAAATATATTGAATTATTACAGAAATTTAAATATCCTGCGACAGCAGAAAAAGCATATATAGATGAACAATCGTATATGCCATGGTATAATAATGCAAGTGTTTTTTCACATGATAGTGGCGGTCTATTGATGAGTATACAATTATCCTATTTAGGAGCAATCTTACTCTGGAAAAGTAAATTTCCAGAGAGACAAAATCACCCTGGATTTCTGCTATTAGATTCATTAAGTAAATATATGGGGACTAATAGTGAAGGTGAAAATGCAGATACACTAGATCCAGAAAGTTATAAAGCAATTTATGAATTCTTAATTAAGTTATCAGAACATATACAAATAATTGTAGTGGAAAATAC
Source organism: Bacillus sp. TH25 (assembly GCF_016650935.1). Taxonomy (NCBI): domain Bacteria; kingdom Bacillati; phylum Bacillota; class Bacilli; order Caryophanales; family Bacillaceae; genus Bacillus; species Bacillus sp. TH25. Next base: position 1,205,885 of record NZ_JAEKEU010000009.1, read on the forward strand.
CCCACCTCCATTTGTACAAAAATACAATAAGTATAAATTCTATAGAACAGAAATGCGTGGGCTTATTAATCCTAGGTTAAATGAGAAATAATTTTTTATAATGTACCAAAAACTCGCTAAAACTAGCGAGTTTTTATTTTTTAAAAGTTTTTTTCGAATTTGGTTTCCGTTTTGAGATGTTCTATATATAATAACTTTTGTAAGAAGGATAAATACAAAATTTTACAATTAGAAGTGTGATTGAGATGAAAACACAGTACATGGTTAGAAAGCACAGAAAAATAATGCAAAAACAGTTTAAGAAAACAATAGATACGTTCGATGGTATGTCTGGACAACCTTATTTTGGAGAAAAAGTGGGGGAGTCTGTGTATCTTCAATACTGATACTTTTAATTAGAAGAGGATTTTCTTGTTTTCATTTTTGAGTATTTTAAATACACTTTGGATGAAAAATCGCATACATAAAAAGTTCCTTCTTCCTCTTTGTACTTTTCATGGAGTACACTTCTTTTATCATCGAAAATAAAATTGTGTATTAATTCCAACTCTTCTATTTGTTCTTCACTTAAATTTTCTACAAGATATTGTGTTTTATGTTTATCTATCAGTTGTTGATTAAGGTATTTATAAAAAAAGCTCATAAACAAAGGTATGAATATAACGAATAATATAAAATCCTCTTTGTTATTTTGTATTATATTAAAATTGATATTGAAAAAAGCCCAATAAAAAATCATAAAATTGATCATGTTGAGTATGGCAAGCCATCTAATAGCATTACAGAATAGACCGTATTTTTTAGGTTTAATAAAGGGCAGAATAGCTGTTATTATTACCAGTATTAGAAATAAGGAATAAAAAGAGAGTTCAATCCCTTTATGTAATGGTTTTAAAATCAAAAAATAATTATTTGGTATCCTAGGAATGAAAAATTTAAAATAAAGTGCAGGGAGAATAAAAACAAATATTCCTGAAAGGGCTATACTTTGCACAAACGTAAAAATGTCCATTTGCTTACGTTTAGTTTTATCTTTAAATAATTGATCAAATTCTTCGGTTGTAGACGCTTCAAGATAGAGGTTACTAAATCCTTTTATAATCCCCAAAACTCCTACAGCTGCACCTACAATTTTAGCTATGTCAGCAATTTCGTTAAATGACATGTATTTATAAATCCTCCTTTTGGGATGGTTTGAAATATTTATTATTATATCACTATTTATTAATATTTAGGTATCTGCTATGCATAAATCCTTTCTAAAATTGAGATTAAGTATTTTCATAACATTTTGTGGAGATATTCAATCAAGGATTTAATGGGAAAGGGCTTCTGAAAACATACGACTCATTACATAATCAAATGTTTAATCAATCTTATAGAGCAGGAGCACTGACATGCATAGTGTTATTTTTCCAATTCAGTAGAACTTTAATGAATTCGTTATGCTTCATGCCTTATATAAACAAAGATGAATAGCCCAAACAGAATCCACCTTTTTTGTATCATGAATTGCAACAATTTCTAATAATCATATAATCTTTCCTCATATTTTTATGTTTCTGTTTGTTTTTTAGGGAACTTTGCAACAGAACAATGAATAGCAGAAATTGTTAGTAATGTAATTAGAAAACATTTTTAAAGAATTGGGCGAGCCACGCATGATGTTATGAAAAGTTTATGATATATTTATCTAATATGATAAATATATGTTAATAAATTTACGGATTCTATTATGAAGCGAAAAGATTCATAAGTTTAGCTACCGATTTAATTAAAAGGAGATGAAGCATTCAATGCTATTTGAAAGTTTTATAGATGAGTGGAGAACAAAAGACATTAATTTTGTAGTGGATGTTGTAGAAAAATTTTGTATTAGAAATAACTTGAATGGTATAGATGGAATAAATGGTTTGCTCAGTTATGTGAAAAAGATTATAGCAGATGAAAAGTTTGAAGAGAATAAGCCCCTATTAAAATCTTTTGGTGAAACTGCATATACTTTATGGGCATTGGATAAATTGGAAAACGGTCATTTAGCAGATACCGTTGCTAAAAATATGCTGGTTGGTGGAGATTTTGGCGAAACAGGTGCCTATCAGTCCGGCGAAACTGGCAATTATTTTAGAAACTTTGAACTGCAATTAGCCATTGCAGTAAGACTACTCGAAGGTGGTCTAAGCTTTAATGAGGGGGGGGAGGGGGAACCCGATTTTATTTTAAACACGGGGACATTTGTAGTAGAAGTAAAGGCACCTGCTTCTAAGTTAGCTCTTTTACAGAACATAATAAAGGCTGTTAAACAAATAGAAATGTCTGGGGAAAAGGGAGTGATTATTGTAGTTTTAGATCATATGGTTGTACGAAATATGGTACAAGGTGTGATGGAAGATTTGCCTATACAAATTCAAGATATTATTTTGTCAGTTTTACCCAAAGATCCTGATTTTAATACTATTGGTGTCATTGCTGAATGGGTGAATTGGGAAGAGGATGATCAACATTTATCAACTATTCAACCAATTATGAGCAATTATAAATTTATTGATGTAGAGAATCGAGAAATTATAAAAAAGGTTTGGCAGGCACTCTCTATAGATGATATATCTGAATTTCCTATTTTACATAGAGAAACACAGAATAGTTTCAACTATAATAAGGATTTAATACAGAATATCGATATATCAAGGGAAGGCAAAGAGTTTTATCAGTCTATATGGGGGGAAGATTAAATAAGCACGGATGATGCCACTTTTATCAACCAATGGTTCTTGGCGAGTCAAGGATGCGTATTTGAAAGTCAAAGATCAATGGACGTACCTATACCGTGTTATTGGTTCAAAAGGAAATACAATTGGTTTTTATTTAAGCAAAACAAGAGATCATAGGGTTTACTAAAGATATAATTAATGATTAAGAGAAATAGCTAAAAATGAGAATTGTAGACAAATATTCGAGTGGAGAAGTAATAGATTTAGATATTGGTGATCTAACGGAAAAAGAGAGAATAAATTTTGAAGAAATGGTTATGGATTATAAAACAGTAGATAATCGTATATATCAATAAAATAAGAATTACTACTTTTTACAACAAAAGAATGGAGAGAATGTACTATTGGAAATTTTGAATTTTATAAAGCAAAATGCTTTCTTACTGACGGTAGTGAGCATTTGCTTAAGTATCTATTTTTATCGAAAGAACAAGAAAAAGAAAGAATTATCATATCAAGAAATATCTACGACACCGCTAATTACACAAATGCATAAAAGAGTTAGTATTCATATTGATGATATTGAAGTTAAACATAATTTGAATTTGGTTATATTAAAAATATCAAACAGTGGTAATGAACCTATAAGAAAAGAAGACTTTGAAACGGATATCTTAATCAATTTTACAGATTACTATAGAACAGCCAAAGTGTTTGATGCAGAAATATATAAGAAGAGTCCAAATGATTTACAATGCATCATTTATAACGATAATTCTGGAGAAAATTTGGGAATCAAACCTTTGTTGTTAAATCCAAAAGATGAATTAACTGTAAAGCTCCTTGTAGGTGATTATGATAAATTAGAATTATCCAGCAGAATTGTTGGTGGTAATATCATTCGTATAAACAAAAAAACTAAAACATGGAGAGAGAGACTCAACGAACCTAATTTAATGTTTGCTTTGATCTTCGTTGCCTTTATACTGAATTATATATATCAAATAGTAACCACAATTTACAAGTGATACTATAAGAAAAGGGTAGTGACAAACTACTCTTTTTTTTTAACAACTAGAAGTTCGCACGAAATAATAATTTGATACGGTTTCTACAACTATGACCCCGGAGAGGGTCGAACTCAAGACCTCCCCCTGTCAAGGTGGCGGTCTTTTAAATAATCTAGTCTTCTCTTTGTATTATAAACTCCCAAAACCTTTTTAATTCCTCACGCTTTTGAGGAGTCGCATTTTTTATATCTTCAAACCATTGATAAAGCTCAGGATCTTGTACGTCTGTAATTTGTCTTATTTCAGTTGTACCAAGGAGGTAATCAATAGATACTTCAAAAAAGGTGGCTAATTTTATCAATGTATTATAATCAGGTTCTCGATTTCCTTGTTCATACATTGCATATGTAGTTCGAGCAATCCCTAGTTGTTTTGCCATGTCTTCTTGACGCAGTTTGCGTTCTTTTCGAAGAGTGTGTAGTCTAGTGCCAAACATATGCTACCTCCTTTTAGGTGTTTTCTACATCAATTATAACGTCACAATATGTAACATTTAATAAAGTACACGAAATGTGTAAAAAATATTGATTTTAAACTTATTATTATGTAATATAATCATTAGTTACACATTTTGTGACAATGAAAGAGGGGGAATAATGAGGTTTTGGTTATTGGAAAAACGTAAAAATAAAGAGAAAACACAAGATTATATTGCATATAAGGCAAGAATATCTAGAAGTATGTATGCAATGATTGAAAGTGGTGAAAGAAATCCAAGTGTTCCTGTCGCAAAGAATATAGCTAGGGTACTAAATTTTGATTGGACTCTTTTTTTTGAAGATTAATGTCACGATACGTGTAATTAATAGGGTGAGAATTTCATTTCTATATTGTTTTCCTAAAACGAAATAATTTATTAATTATTTTTAAGAAAATATTAGATAAGGGAAGTGTTTAAATATGAATATGAAAACATTTGAAATGCGTGAAAAACGATTAGCAGAACTATTAGGTGCAAAAGTACTATGGGAGTTTATAAGTGCTGTAACAGAGGAAATTGAAAAGCAGGAATTAGAATCTACACCAGGTTTACTAGAAGATCTATTCATACATGTAAAAGAAACTATTCAAATTCAAAATATGAATCAACGCATAACAAAAGCCTCTGTAAAAACAGAGGCTGATGATATAAATAAAGATACATTATTTATGGAAGCATATGTAGAATTAATTAATCATAAGTTTATTATTTCTGAATTAGCTGTAGAGCTTTCATCTGTTCTAAAAGAATTAAATTGTTTTGTTCAATCATCTTTGCCACAGCTTCAAAGTGAGCTTGATTCTCAAGAACCTCAATCTGCTTCTCTTTAGGAAGTGATTGAAGTATTTCTTTTATTTCTTTACATTCGTATAAATTATTCTGCGAGTCTTCAATTAATTTATTACGGCGATTGGTGTATTCAAGTGCACCTAAAGTCGCTAATGCTCGAGGATCTAATCCTAGAATTTCCATGTATTCCTCTCCTTTCCTCTACAATAATTCGATAGGGGAAAGGAGATTCCTTTAGTAATTTAGTATAGTCTTTATACAGTTATACAAATTGTTAATGATTAGTGAGCATGTTATTTAGCAGGAATACAATTGAATTAGACTTAAAAGAGCTTCTTAAAAGGAAGAGAAGAAAGGGGAATCCAGTAATTCTCACTCTTTTCTTAAATGCTAAATATGACACGCTTGTTTCCTTTTATCATGAATTTTAAATGGGATTCTTTAAGGAAGATTAGATAGCTATAGGGTATGTAATATGAATAGATAAATGAATTGAAAGAGACTTGTAACCATCAGTATTATAGGTATATTAAGGGGTTATCAGGCAATATGTTTTAAAGTGTTTAAGAGTGGGAATCTATGTATCGCTCGTTACTTAAGAAGTAAAAGATTAGACATTAAAATAGGAAAAAGTTTTTAAGCTACTTGTATAGATGAAATAATGGAGCATAACAAATTAAAACACGATGAAACATGTTGAAATAAATAGAAGGGGATCTTGAGGTAGGCTAAGGAGAGAAATAAGGCATGCTGAGAAAGTGGCTATTGAATTCGAAGAAGTTAAAGTGTAAAAGGTGTCACTTATGTAAGAATATCTATTTCTATTTTACTCTATATAAAAAAGAAGCTGTACAAAAGTACAGCTAGACTTCTACACAAATTTATATGGCTTTAATGACGAATTGGGATTGAGGTATATATAGTAATTGAGCTGCTAAAGAAGTTGTCGTGTTAGCAAATGGGTATGTTTCCTTATAAGGAAAATTACTATACACTATTTCATTCATTTCCAAGGTCGTAAACAGTTTTTTAAGAATGTTTTGAGAGATTTTATTTGTACAAGCAGCAATAAAATCAAAATCTTTTTTACTTATTTCTTGAATTGCATGTGAAAGAAGGCTGGTGACTATCCCACTTCCCATCCACTCTGGATGACAAGCGCCCATGTCTAGATAGACCAATTTTTCTTTATCCAAATGAGAAAACTCAATAGATTCTGTTTCTAATGTATCTAAAAGTTGAAAAATAGGATCCATTTGTGGGCATAGTTCATTTGCCTTATCTTTATCTATTAGTGGCTGGGTTACTTTTCTTGTTAAAAGAACACCTACAATTTGAAAATTATCTATTGCTACAAATGACATTGCTTGAGATACAGCTTGCTTTATCATTTCTTCGCACATTTTGTGAAAAGGAGCAAAGGGAATTTGTAAACTGCTTACAAGAGGTTCGTTATTCACAAAAGAATGTGCAAGTAAATGTGCTGCATCTTTCACGTGGTGTGTATCTAGTAGCTCTATATTCATATGTTTTTCCTCTTTTCCTGATATAGTTAATAGTAATTATAAGAATAAAGGTTTTTATTTAATCTAGTTAAATTTAACTATTAAAGCGCTAACAAATATGATTATTAAACATATGAATAAATCTGTTTAGTAGCAATCGAAATATGTCCATAAAGAAATGATACGATATCATCTAAACATTCAACAGTTGTATATGGAGAGATAGAAAAGAATTTTAATGTGGAAATCGGATTTCTATCACTACTGTTTATTACATCTACTACACAAGAACGAGTTGTATCACCAAAAAATACTTGATCGCGATTTTTTCCTAGATAATTAAATAGTTCTATATTTAATCGGTTTGTATCCTCAATCTCTTCTTTTGTTGCAAGACCTATTCGTTCTTTTTCCCAATTTTCTTGGCCATCTCCATTCATATAGAAACGGAAAGTTGTAATTGGTCCATATGTAAAATCATTTGTGATTGCGACCTGAGGTAGAGCCTCACGCAACTTCTCTCTAAATAATAAATTTACACGAATATAATTTGCTAGTAATTTTTGATATCCTTCAACACCAAAGGCTAATAGATTGATATACATCGGAATAGCACTACCAGCTCGTGAACATTCTAAGGTATAGCCTGTATGATAACTCCCATAGGATCTATTACCGAGATAAGGTGTATCATCTTGTTCAATGTCCATCAGTTGTAAATCAGTATGATTTTTTACGATTAAAATACTTGAAGCATAAGGTGTTTGTCCTAATTTATGAAAATCAAAACATACACTGTCTGCAAGGGACATATATTGCATTTTATCTTGTACGTATTGTAAGGCATTTTTTACATTAGGTTCAAATGAGAGTGAATTTTCTTCAAAACTATAATTATTAAAGAAACTATAGAATCCGCCCATCGCAGAATCCCCATGGATATAAATAGGTTTTAATTTATATTTTTTTTGTATTGCTTCAGCGCTCTCTTTAATTTTTTTATATCATCAATGGTAAATGTATCTGTTGACCCCATAGTAGCTAGAATATAAAGGGGGATACCGCCATTTTTAATAACTTGTATCATTTTAGCCTCTAAATCTTCTATATCCATAGAATTTGTATAAGGATCAGTCTTCACTTTTATTAAGTGATTTGACCCTATGCCAGTTGCTTCAGCTGATTTTAATAAACTATAATGTGCATTTTCAGAAGCAAAGCAATAAACATTTTGTGGAGCACCATGTTCTTTTGCTAATGGGAATTGTTTAGAAATTGCTAAACGTAAGCTCGAAAATACACAACCTTGTCCACCCCATGTTGTATAACCACCGCTATTATGTGGATTATAACCAATCAGTTTTGAAAGCATGGATACAACTTTTACCTCTGCTTCAGCTGCCCCTGGTCCATAGACATCCCAAACGCCATTACCATTTAAAAGTGCCATGGTTAGTATACCCAATAGTGATGGAATACTTGGTAGTGGTACAGCATTAGACAAGTAGTATTTATTGGGATAAGGATGGCCATTCATAAATTGGTTTAGCTCTTCTATAACCTCAGACATAGTGATTCCAGCTAGTGGTATATGACTTTGGTGAATTAAGCTATTATAGTATCCTTCTGATTTTTCCTCACATTTACCTAAAGTAGCTCGCTCTTCATTTTTTAATTGGTCAAGATTTTTAATTATTTTCTGCATAGATTCTAATAAAAGTTGTTGTTTTTCTTCATTTCCGTCAACGCTCGGAAATAGTTTTAAAATATCTTGCATGCAGTCACTTCTCCTTGTAAAAAACTAGATTTTTATTTTACTTGGTTAAACATAAGGGTATAATAATTTGTAATTGCCCTTTTGAATCCTTAGAAATGAGGAGCTATTTAGAAAAAAATGTAATTCCATAGAAAATTATATGAACTATGGAATTTAAAGTAAAGAAAAATTTTTTGATTTATTATTAAAAAAGTAATTGTGAGATAATGAAGTTTCTAAAAATATATCTGAATTAATTGTTTATTTAATTTGCATGTTGCCCTAGCGTGTATTCAACTAGTGTAGTAGATATTTTAATATAATGTAGAACGTATTATAAGGTAGTTGAATAAAAGGGTTCAACTACCTTATAAACTGTAGAAATTGTTGGGGAAAGATAAAAAAATAGGGTGGAAGTGCTAAAGATATGTTCTAGTGGAGAAGAAGTAGTATGGATTTGGTAGCAAAATCAGCATAATTTTTTTGGAACAATAATTATTCGATCAAAGATTTTTTATGAATTCAATTTCATTATTTAATAATAATGGGCGAGTCAAATGTGAAGAGTTTTCTTCAACCTGATTAGAATTTTTTGCACAAGGAATAGCAACTGAAACGGCTGGGTGACTTAAAACATAACGTAAGGCGATTTGCGCGAGACTTCGATTTGATCGTATAAGTGAACGTAATTTCTCTACTTTATTTAAGCTATCTTTAAACCAATTTTCTTTTGGCCAATCTTTTCTTAAATCGTCGTCTGGAAATTGAGTTTCATAATTAAATTTCCCAGTTAAAATCCCCATCTTAAGTGGACCTCTAATCACAGCACCTAAATTATGTTTTTCAATATAAGGAAGGATGGCTTTTTCAGGTTCTTTATGTTATTAGAAATATGTATAGTGATCAGTTGGAATATTATTGAATTTATTTTCGGGATATAAATTAGAGTGTATATTTTAATAAATATATATGAGATTACTTTATAAAAAGTAATTAGAATTATTAGTTAAATGATTTTTTATGCTTGAATTGAATAAAAGTATGAACTTTTACGGTATAAATATGAATTTTATTCATCATTTTAATAACTATGCAATAAGCGAAATAAATGTTGAATTTAGTCGGAAAATATACATTTACAAATCGTAGAATATGTACATATAGTTGTAACTGTAAATATTATCCGTTTTAAAATATTTATAAAAGGAGAAATTCATATGAAAGAAATACAAAAGCAATATGAAATTGTAGAAGAATTAGATGCTACAGTAGGGCAAGAAGCATTATGGATAGCTCATCAAATGGAATTAGAAAATGGAATGAACAATGAAGCTGCCCTAATAAAGCTAAAAGGAAATCTTCAAATAGAGACTCTAAAGAAAGCGCTTACTTTAATGGTGCAATCTCATCCAGCGCTACGTACACTATTTATTAAAAGGGACGAAAAAATTAAACAATTCATTCAAAAGAGTATAGATTTTGATATACCAATTAAGGATTTAACTGCTTTTAAAAACACAGAACAAAAATTTATTTTAAAAAAATTCTTTGACTCTATAGTGAATGAGAAATTTAATTTAGAAGAAGGGCCTTTGTTTAAATTCCACATCATTAAATTGTGTGAAGATGAATTTATTTTACATATGATTTTTCATCACATTATTTATGATGGATGTAGTTTAGGAATTTTTATCCAACAATTGTCTCATACGTATTGTGAATTACTTCAAGAAAATACGGGTTTAGTATTAGAATCTCCTTATAAGAGCCTTGTAGAATTTGAGGAAGGTTTTATTGAGTGTGCAATATATAGAGAAGGATCATCCTATTGGAAAGATTATTTACAAGGTGAATTACCTCCTACAGAGTTTCCTGCTACTATTAATAAAATGAATGAACCGATATATACGAATGAAAATATAAGCAAGAATATTGATGCCGATCTATTTTATCAAATACAATGTTTTGCTAAAAGAAATAACATAAGTGTCTATCGGGTTATGTTAAGTACTTATTGTGCCTTGCTTCATCAAATGACAAACGCTGAAGAAATTATTGTAGGTATTCCAATTAATACTAGACCACACACGGAAGAAGGGAATGCTTTTGGTTATTTTGTTAATACATTACCAATACGTATAACAATAGAAAAGGGGGATACATTTAAGGGGATACTTAACAAGGTGAACAAATCTGTTCATTTGGCTATTAAGTATAAACATAATCCATATTCACATATAGTAAAAGATTTAAATCTAAATAATAATACACATCATAATATGATATATTCAACAGCATTTAATACGGTAAGGATACCTCAATTGAAAATTCCAGATATTGAGTCCACAGTTTTAACAGATTGTAAAAGAGTAAATCCTTTTAACATGACCTGGAGAATAATGAGATATGAAGGGGAAACAGAGAATAAAATTGAGGTTGACTATAATTCAGCGTTATATAAACCAGAGAGTATGAATGATTTAGTTGAAAGATATATATATTTGTTACAAAAACTAATGAAGAATGTAAATGAGCCTATCCATTCATTGGATTTACTTTTAAAAAAGGATCATCGTTTATACAAAGATATAAACTTAAATACTCTTGCATATCCTAATTCAAAAACACTAGATCAATTAATCGATCTACAAGCATTAAAATCGCCAAATCAAATAGCGATTTCAATGGGGGATAAATCGATTACCTATTATGACTTGCAGCAAAGGTCAAATCAAATTGCGAATTATTTACGTGAAAATGAAATAAAAAAGGGACAGCGTGTAAGTATTACTATCGTGAGAGAGATCGATACAATTGTGTGGATTCTAGGCATACTAAAATCAGGTGGAGTTTATGTACCAATTGATCCAAAGTTTCCTGAAAAAAGAATAGAATATATATTAAAAGATAGCCAAAGTCAAATGATTATTACAAAGAAAGAATTCAGGGGATTAATTGAAAGTTTTGCGATTCATACAATTTATCTAGAGGATTTTCATTACACTAATTCTATAGAAAATATTGCGTCTACACATACCATAGAAGATGCAGCTTATATTATCTACACGTCAGGTTCGACAGGTTTACCAAAAGGAGTAGTTGTACCACATAGAGGAGTAATTAATTTATCATATTCATTAATGAATCAATTTAATTTAGACAAAAATGATGTATTTTTACAATTTGCAACAATGATTTTTGATGCCTCCATTATGGAGATGTTTCCTATTTTGTTATGCGGAGGAAGAATGCATTTAATTTCTGAAATGGAAAAACGTTCTGCAGAAGAATTTATAAATGTAATTAACAAGAATGGTATTACATTTGTTCTTTTACCAACTGCATTTTTTAAATTAATAGCTGATATGCCAAAAGAAATCTTGCTTACATTAAATTCTTTAAAATGTGTATTTGTGGGAGGGGAAACCATACCTGCTGAATCAGTTCGTAAATGGCAAAGTAAATTAGGGTTAAAGATTCCAGTTCTTAACGCATATGGTCCTACTGAAGCTACTGTATGTACAACCATTTATGAAGTAAATCATGAGATAAAAGAAGAAAGTTCTAATATCCCAATAGGTAAACCAATTGCTAATAGTAAAGTTTTCGTGGTCAGTCCGTTCAACACGTTATGTCCGTCAGGAGTAGTAGGTGAGTTATTCATTGGTGGTGATGGGGTTGCCAAAGGATATATAAATCAAAAGGAAAAAACAGAAGAGGCATTTATTTCTTTCGAAGAATCCTATAATCGCGATAAAAAAATGTATCGTACTGGGGATTTAGTACGTCTTTTACCAAGTGGGAACTTAGAATTTATCGGAAGGAAAGATAATCAAGTAAAACTACGTGGGTATCGAATTGAGCTTGATGAAATTGAAAGAGCATTATTTAAACACCTAGAGGTAAAAGATGCAGTAGTAGTAACTTATCAAAATGACAAAATCGCTAGCTTTTATTTATCAAAAGACAATACAGAGATAAAACAAGAGGACTTAAAAACATTCTTAAGTGAAAGTTTACCAGATTTTATGACTCCAAATTATGTATTTCACCTTAAAACATTTCCATTATCACCAAGTGGTAAGATTGATAGAAAAAAATTAGAATTACAAATCCCATCTTTACTTGAAAATATGAAGAATCAATATGTACCACCAATAAGTGAAACAGAAAAAAGGTTGGTAAAAACATGGTCAGAGATTTTAAATTTAGGGAAATATAGAATCAGCAGAGATGATGACTTTTTTAAACTTGGGGGACATTCATTAATTGCTGTGCAAGTGTTAAATCAAATTCAAAAAGAGTTTCATTTGAAAATAGAAATTAGAGATATTTTTGAGCATACAACAATTGCTAGTCTATCTGCTTACATTGATAAATTAATGGAAGTAAATACGGATAGAGAAGAACATGATATGCAAGTATTAAAGGTTGCAGATAAGGAATGTTATAAGTTATCTAGTGCTCAAAAAAGAATCTGGTTTTTAAATAAGTATAACGCTATTAATAGAGTATATGATACACAACTACACATAAATATTGAGCCAAGTTTAAAAAAGAATATTTTACAAGACGCCATAAGATTTTTAGTTGAACGACACGAGATGCTACGAACAGTGTTTATTGAAAAAAACGGGGAGCCTAGACAGGTCATATTAAAATCAATATCTATTGACCTTATTCACGATGATATTGAACACATAACTAAAAAGGAACAACAAGAATATATACGTAGAACAATAAATCAAACGGATCATACACCATTTGATTTGGAAAATGGACCACTTTTCCGGATTAGAATTTTTAATCTTGATAAGAAAAGATCCTATTTATATATCAATTTACACCATATTATTACCGATGAGTGGAGTGTAAGGAATTTATTAGATGAATTAATGAAGGTATATAATGCCTTTGCTAATCGAAGAAATCCCGAGTTACCAACTATTCCTAATCGATATGTGGATTATGTTGAGTGGGAACAGAAGCAGCTAAAATTAGGCCGGTGGGATACAGAAAAATCTTATTGGATGACCGAGCATGCAGCGCCTCTTCCCCTACTAAATCTTCCGTTAGATTTTAGTAGGGATCGTCAAAGTACAAATAAAGGTAAAGTCTTTGAAATGAAGTTAGATAATAAAATGAAAGAGTCTTTGAAACAAGTATGTGAACAAGAGAATGTGTCTATGTATATGCTATTTTTGGCAGCATATATACAATTGTTACACTATCTAACGGATCAAAAAGATATTATTGTAGGTACACCGGTTGCCGGAAGGAATTATCAGGAATTTGAACAAATACAAGGATTTTTTGTAAATACTTTAGCTATTAGAACACAATTAAATGATGTGAAAAATTTAAAACAACTAGTACAAGTCGTTAAAGAAAAATGTTTGAATTCTTTCCAAAACCAATCGTACCCATTTGATAAAGTAATTGAGCAAATAAATCCTGATAGAAGTTTTGGAAATAACCCTATCTTTTCTACAATGTTTAGCTATCAGAAAGATATTTTGCAACAGCATGATGCGTACAAGCTTCAATTGTTACCTAATAAACAAGATGTTAGTAAGTTTGACATTTCTTTAGCTGTTGAAGAAGGATCGGATTATGTAGAGATTTCATTTGAGTATAATATTAATCTTTTCAAGGAAGCGTCAATTAATAGGTTTACTCAAAACTTACTTAATATACTGGACGCATTTATTCATCAAAGAACAGTGGCATATGAGAATCTTTCATTCCTATCACTGGAAGAGGAATCTCTATATAGAAAGGTAAATCATACAGAAAGACCGTATCCTTATTTTCAAAATATACAGGAGCAATTCTATAAGCAAGTAGAAAGACAATCAAATAGGATTGCTATAGCGACTGAAACAGAGTCTTTAACATATAGACAATTAAATATGAATTCTAATCAAGTAGCTCAACATTTACTCGAAAAAGGTATAAAAACAGGTGACAAAGTAGCCATATTTTTAGATAGAAGTATCAATAGTATTGTCTCTATGATTGGAATATTAAAAGCTGGCGCTGCCTATATACCAATCGATGTAAAATACCCCGAGGATAGAATTAATTATATAGTAAGTGACAGCGAGGCATGTAGAATTATAACGAATTACAAATACAAAAATCATTTGAATTCAAGTAATTATAACGTTTCAATAATAGAGGATATATATCGTACGACAATAAATGATGATGTTAAAATTTTAAATAAACCAGATGACTTGGCATATGTAATTTATACTTCAGGGTCAACAGGCAAACCAAAAGGTACATTATTAACTCATAAAGGAGTATTAAATTTAGCTGAATGGAGAAATGAAGTATTTCATATTTCCCCAAATGATAAAGTAACACAGTTTTATTCCCATAGTTTTGATTCTTCTGTATCGGAAATTTTTTCTACCTTGTTAAATGGGGCGGAACTATATTTATTAAGTGATGAACAGCGCTATTCAACTGTCGCATATGCTCAGGCTATTCAAGAAATACAAGCAACTATTTCTGACTTACCCACAGTATTTTTTAATGAATTATCGACTTCATTAACTAAACTGGATAGCGAAAAGATACGTTCTTTAAGATTCATGATAATGGGAGGGGAAGCTGCATCCACAAATGCTATTAGGAGTTGGCAAAATACTTTTAAAAACCAAGTGCAACTGGTAAATGAGTATGGTCCTACTGAAGCAACTGTTTCAGCGATGTATTATTTCATACCTGTCTTAGAATGCGAAAATAACCTTTTAGGAAGTATACCGATTGGTATTCCAATTTCTAATACAAAGGTTCATATATTGAACTCATATATGCAACATTGTCCGTTAGGGGGCATGGGCGAATTATATATTGAGAGTTTAGGATTGGCCCAAGGGTATTGGAAACAGGAAGAGAAAACTAAACAGGCATTTATTTCAAATCCATTTTCAGAAGATAATAGTAAAAGGGTATACCGAACAGGCGATTTAGCAAAGTGGTTACCAAATGGAAATATAGAATTTATGGGAAGAAAAGATAAACAGGTTAAAATTAGAGGG
The DNA here is from genome assembly GCF_016650935.1 of Bacillus sp. TH25. Lineage (NCBI taxonomy): Bacteria > Bacillati > Bacillota > Bacilli > Caryophanales > Bacillaceae > Bacillus > Bacillus sp. TH25. Next base: position 1,221,249 of record NZ_JAEKEU010000009.1, read on the forward strand.
CATAGAATCGAATTAGGGGAAATAGTAGATGCAATATTACAATTTAAGGGGATAAGTCAGGCTGTTGTAACACAAACAAAAGATGGAATGCTATTGCAAGCTTACTATAAAACAGTGGACGGTATAGAAATAGAGAAAAATAAGTTAGCAATACATTTATCAAATGTATTGCCAGAATATATGATTCCTAAATATTACTCTCATGTATTAGAAATACCAATAACGGCTAATGGGAAAATTGATTTCGAAAAACTGCCAGAAATAGAGTTTGATAATGAGAAAAAGGATGATTGTATACTTAAGCCCCAAACTAAAGTGCAAAAAAACATTGCAAAAGTATGGTCTGAAGTTTTAAACATAAAATCTATTGGCTTAAAAGATGATTTCTTTAATTTAGGTGGGCATTCTTTAAAAGTTATGCCGGCATTAGTTAAATTAAAACCGTTATATCCTAACTTGAAAATTCAAGACTTCTTTAAGTATAGAACAATAGAAAAATTAGCCTCTCATATTGAAGAGATGGAAAATATGTCGTTAAAGAAAGAGAAAAATTTTAATGTAGCATGTATTGAAAATGAAACGAAAACGAATCCGGTTTATAAAAGAACTAAATTAGAAGAATGTGAGTTAGATATGGTGAATTATCCAAAAGCAGTTTTCCTTACAGGAGCAACAGGATATTTAGGCGCACATATTTTAGAACAATTATTACAGTTGCCATCTACGACTATTTACTGTTTAGTAAGAAAAAATGAGAATCAAGTAATTGATGAAAAGTTAAAAGAAAGAATGAGATTTTATTTTGGTAAAGAAATTCTTCAAAAGTTGGAGGAGAGAGTAGAATTAATTGAAGGAGATTTATCTTTGATAAATCTAGGTCTTGATCCAAAGAAAGTGGATCATTTAAAGAGTAACGTAGAGTCAATAATACATTGTGGTGGAGAAGTTAGACACTATGGAGAACGTGAGCATTTTCAAAAGGTAAATGTTCAGTCTACAAAATACTTATTGGAATTAGCTAAGAATACAAATGCACGCTTTCATTATATATCGACTTTAAGTGTGGTAGGACAAGCTGAAAGCGATCCAAAAGAATTTAAATTCTTTGAGTCTAATTTTGATAGAGGGCAAAATTTAGATAATGTATACTTAGAAAGTAAGTTTCAAGGCGAGAAAATGGTCAGAGAGGCAATGGAAAAAGGAGTTCGTGCTACTATATACCGTGTGGGAAATTTAGTGGGTAACTCTAAAACGGGTAAATTTCAATTCAATATTAATGAAAACGCTTTTTATAGATTATTGAAAGGTATATGCTTATCTAACATAGCACCTGAAATCAATACGTATGTAGATTTAACACCTGTGGACTATGGAAGTTTAGCCATTACTGAACTATCTTATAAGGCCAACACAGTAAATAAAACCATGCATATTTGTAATCCAACTCAGCTTAAATGGGACCAATTTATTAATAGTTTACAAGTTTTCGGATACGATTTAATGTTAATGAGGCAAGAAAAGTATATAGAGAAGTTTTTTAATACTAGTCTAACTACTGATGAACAGAAAGCTTTAGAGCTCATAATGCCTTTATTAGAATCTGTAGAAGAGCTATCAGTAGCTATACCATCTTGTTTGTATACGCAAGGATATTTGAAGAATGTACATTGTTTAAAACCAAATCAAGAGTATATCAATTTGTTATTAAATTATGCCATGAGTATAGAGTATTTACCATTAATTAAAGAACCAATACTGTTATAGCATATACTATCGATTTTGAACAGATTGGTCTATAAATATGAAGTTTTGAATGTTCGTTTACTTCTCCTTAACGTTTGGAAAATTAAAAAGAACTTGTAGTTTTATCTACAAGTTCTTTTCGATTAAAAGGTTTATACATTTAGTTGGTTGGATAATATTTCAATTCTTCATATTACTAACAGAAGAAATTAACTAAAACAAATAATTCTTTTCAATAAGAGAAAAAATACAGTTTTATATTAAGACCAAACCCATTGATCATCAGTTAATGTTTGAGAATCATTAACTTTTTCCGGTGGCCATTTTTACGTAGATTGATATTAATGCTCAGGATAAATTCTTCTACATGCCATGCGACCTAATTCTGGAGAAGAAGCAATCATTGCGGCAGAAGCCACGGCAGTCATCCCAGAACTTCCAACAGCAGCAGAGGCTCCAATGGTTGCAATAGTAATTAAATATATCAAATTAATTTTGTATTAAACTTTTTTGGTGAAGCCTTAGAAAACAAAAGAAATTGAGTTAATAAATCCCTTTTTATGGTGAAATTAACTTGAATGATATCTTCTGTAAATCTGATTATACGAAAATCGATACTTAATTTCATGCGGGGATGAGAGAGAGGGACAAAATGAAATTAGCAATTCAAACTAAAAATTTAACAAAGTCTTTTGCAAATCAATCCATTGTAAGGGATATAAACTTATCTGTTCCAGAAGGAAGTTTATATGCTTTTATTGGACCAAATGGTGCAGGGAAAACAACAACAATGCGAATGTTATTAGGATTAATTCCATCAGATGAGGGAACGATATTGTTTGATAATAAAGATATAAAAGAATGGAAAGAAGAATTATTTGAAAATGTGGGTTGTTTTATTGATTCACCTACTTATTATCCTAATCTAACAGCATATGAAAATTTAGCCTATGTACAAAAAATGATTAATAAATCTTTAGATGAAATAGATAGAGTATTAAAAACTACAGGAATATATAAAACAAAAGATAAAAAAGTTAAAGATTTTTCTTTAGGAATGAAACAAAGGCTAGGTATTTCCTTTGCTATTCTTAATAACCCTAAAATACTAATTCTTGACGAGCCAACAAATGGATTAGATCCAGAGGGAGTACATGAGATAAGGCGTTTATTACTTCATTTGGTAAAAAATGAGGGGAAGACTATATTTATTTCTAGTCATAATTTAGCTGAAATTGAAATGATAGCAGATCACATAGCATTACTACATAAGGGTAGCTTACTCTATGAAGGGAAATTAGACAGTATTATTACTTCTAGAGAATATATCATTCATGTTAATACTACTACTTCTACAGAAAGAATTTTAAGTAATGAAGGTATACCTTATAGTATTGAAAAAGAAGGGGTATTCAGAATAACAATAGATCAAGATAGTGTTCCTAGTTTAACCAGAATATTAATTAGAAATGATATAGATATTTTTGAAGTTAGCCCTAAAAAGCCAACATTAGAGGAAGTTTTTTTATCTTTCACTAAACAAAAGGAGTTATTATAATAATGCAATTTATCTTTAAAAGTGTAAATAGTGAGATGAGAAAAATTGGTGGGAGAAAATTATTATTAATCTCTTTGTTTTTTTCGTTATTATCAAGCTTTTTGTGTATAAGTTATTTTATTTTTAATAAGAATCATCCCGACATGTTTCAATCTACAAATCTTATAGCAATTACAGTAAATTTTAATACACTAACGTTAAGTATTTTTTCTGCTTGTATGTGGTATTTTATCATTTCTTCGGAAAATAAATATGGTACTTGGGCCATTATTTATACACAGCCCATTTCGAAACTTAAATTATTGGTAACTAAAAATTTAATGTTTATACTGTTCTATTTGGTCTTTAATATTTCGAATTTTTTGGTTATGGGTATCTATACTTTTATAAATGGATATGAAATATCAATACTTTATTTTTTAAAAATGTTGATACTTTGTACGATTTTATCTCTAGCAATACCATATTCTCAATTGCTTTTTCATTTAATTATAAAAAAGGGAATTCTTGCGGCATCCTTGTCAGTTATTTGGCTTTTTTTCTTTATAACATATGGATTATTCCCTTTAATATTTACAAAGACATTTCCAATCTTTTATTCATTGAATATAGTAAGTGACGTAGCGTTTAAAGAAACAATTATTTTATTATATCTTGCAATTTCTTCAATATATATTTTAGGAATTATGTTATTGTCTGTGAGTTTTAAATATTATACATATGAATAATAAAGGGTGAAACAAGTGGGTATTTTAGGTGAATATAAAAAAAGTCTTCATAATGGATTGTATATCCTGTTACTAGTATTTCTGTTGATTCCAATTAGTTTTCAAGTTTTACTAACTGTATCGTCTCAATTAAAAGATAGCGTTTTCATGCATATAGCGATTCTGAGCCTTTTTTGTAGGTTATTTTTACCTATTGCGATAGGTCTATTAGTGTCATTTTCTTTTGTAAACGAATTCAGAAGAAAAGGATATATGTCTGCTATTTATCACGGGATCACTTTAAAAACTATATTAAGTAATAAGTTTTTATTTTGCTTAATAATTACTTTTGGTTATTTACTATGTGCTTTAATCATAACGAGTATACCTATAGTATTAACGGTTGATAATCTCGGGACTGTTTATCAAAGTTTAAGTTTTTCTATACTTTTTATGGTAATTAGCTCTTTAATTATTGTGAATCTACATTTTTTAATAAATATAATATTTTATAAAATCCCGTTACTTTCATTATTAGTAGGGGTTATAGGTGGACTTGGTAGCTTTTTTATCTCTCATACAAACTATTGGATACTATTCCCTTGGTCATATCCAATTATGAGTCTTTATATTGATGGCATTGAAACAAAACAATTGTATATTATTCTCTTTGTATATCTATTATCATTACTAAGTTGTATATTGATGTTGTCTACTTTATATAATAAAAAATCAATGAGATGGAATTAAGGTTACAATGAGGAGTGTAGCATTAGTAATAATAAAACATGTTGTAGTTACTACAATATGGATCTCGATACGTTAAGCCAATTAATAAGACATGCGGATCAAATGTTATTGAATTCGAAGAAGCTAAAGTATGATAGATGTCACTTATGGTCACTCGAATATCTATTACTAATTTACTCTATTTAAAAAAAGTAGCTGCACAAAAGTAATCTGTACCCTTTGTAAAGGACATTTTGAAAAAAGTTAGGCAACATCAAGAAGATGATTTCTGTATCCAACAGGAGTCATCTTTTTTAAATTCCATTGATATCTATAGTGATTATAGTACGTCATATATTTCTTAATCTCTTGTTTCAACTCAGTAAAAGACTCGCAAGGTTTTATATGTGCTTCATCTTTCAGATGACCAAAAAATGATTCTTGTGGAGCGTTATCCCAACAGTTCCCTCTTCTTGACATAGATTGTCCGAGCTTTAGCTTTTTGACTAATTTTTGGTAGGTAGGGCTTGTGTAGTGGGCTCCTTGATCTGAATGAATATATGCACCTTCAGTCAATCGAATCCTCTTATTCCGTTTTAGTTTATGAAGAGTTGTTGTTACGAGGTCTAATGTCATCTGTTCTGAAACATGGTAAGCTAAAATTTCATTGGTTGAGCCGTCTAAAATTGTAGATAAATAAGCTCTTTTATTCTTACCGTAAACTAAATAAGTGATATCTGTAAGAAGCGTTTTTCCTGGGGTGTTTTGTTTAAATTCTCGATTTAATTGATTCGGCACTACTCGATGTTCTTTTGAAGCTTTCAGCATTCTTTTATAAGGATTTGCTTTCCGAATCGGACAGACAATCTCATATTTTTTCATGATTCTACGGATACGCTTTAAATTGTAGACAACTTGAAAATGACCCACCAATGTCATTTTTATTTGACGAGCCCCTTTCTTTCGATTTCTAAATCGAAGTGCTTTTAATATGATTTCTTTCACGATTTCATCTTGATTGTTCTTTTGTTTCCGTTGTTCTTGAGATGAAATGGAAAAATAATTATAGTATCCCGAACGGGATACACCAGCTACTTTACACAAATAACTCACCATATTTCTTAAGTTATATTTTATGATGACAGAACGAATCAGGATATATTTCTGACTAGGTGATAAAGTTATTTCCTTCTCATCCTCCCTTCCATAAGTTTGATCTTTTTTAACAATTCATTTTCTGCCTTTAGTAAGTTCCGTTCGGCTTCTAAACGAGCATACTTCTCTTCTAACGTAAGCTCTCTCTCAAGAGTTCTTCCCGCGTTTTGGCGCGTATCTCGCAAACCAAATACACCATTTTTTCTGTAATCAGCACGCCATCTACTTCCTGATGACATAATTCGTTTCATTCCAATCATATCTATATCAAAACCACATTCTTCAAAAATATTTCGAGGTAGTTTTCCTTTCTCATTTTCCTCAATAAAAATACGCTTAAATTCATCTGTATAAGTGATACCTTTCTGACTTACAGATTTTATGTAGGGGTTATTTGATAGAATTTGAATGTCTCTTTCTGTAAATAGCTTTTTTGTCATTTTGAACTTTCTCCGATCCCAATTTTCTCTCATTATACAAGAAATACCCTATAGAATAGACTTTTTTTTCAGTGTCTATTCTATAGGGTACATTTTAAAGCGCAGCTACTTTTTTTCATACAAACATTATTATGCAAATAAAAACCTTAACGTAAACTTGCGCTTAATGGTACTTGAGAATAAACTTTGAAATTACTACCATAAGTACCGTGTTGAGAAAATGAGGAAGAAATTGAGCTGTTCCAACTTTTGTAGGTAGATCCAGATGTATCTGCTCTTAGAAGTACGTTTGAAAAGCTAGCTTGGCTAAAAGAATTACTTCCAGTATCTTCAACGCCCTGAACCATTTTTACTGGTTCATATTGAGAAAACGTACCATATACAGGTTGATTTACATATTTAGGACTTCCATTTACATACATAGTAACCGTACCATTTCCGTTATTAACTAGTTTAAGGTTTACTCGATCACCATCTTTAATTGATGTATCATACTGTGTGTTCCAATACTTACTGTTTTGACCTGATTCATTATATCCTGAATTAAGAAATACTTTATATCCACTTGATGTTTTTGAAATACCACCCTCAACTTTAGAGGCTCCAATACCTAAATACCAATTCACATATCCATCCTTAACAACAACTGATTTTGGTAGATTTATATCAGCTGCAATCCCGGTATAGTTACTATTTGTAACACTTTTTACAGCACCTTCTGTAGCTGCAAAACTTGTAGTTGCAAACATTGATAGAGCAATTAGAAGTGAACCAACTAGATATATCATTTTTCTCTTACTTTTCCTTAATACTTGTTTCATTTTAGGTCCCCCTTAATTTTTATTATTAAATTGCATGGAAAGTTGGCCAACTAACCACGACTTACAAATCAAAGATACATTAGGTTTCATTTAATGTATATATTTTCCTGTTATAAGTCATTGAAATGTCAAACAAATTGAATATTTCATATTTATCAATATAGGGGGAGTTGACAGAATAAAATAGTCCTTCTATTTGAATTTAGGAAGGTTTTGTAATTAATATTATTAAAATCTATAAACTGGTTGGGTATAATACGCAATACCATTCATTTGTGAGAGATAGAAATGGAATTAATGCAGGGGATTTTCAAAAGGGGATATCAGAAATTTTTAGAAATGGAATAACAACAAATGAAATAAATTAAAGGCTGTTGTAAAGGCATCTATGTATGAGAAGGTAGTAGGAATGAGAAGTAAACTTTGTAGTTACTTTGCCTTGGATGAAAGAAGATTTAATAATTGTTTAATAGGGTTCGTTTCCTAGTTAATACGTAGTTCCTGGGGGGAGGGGAGAATGCCTAAAATAGAGAATAGATTTGTTTTAACCAATCCTTTTCAAAATAAAAATAGTAACGCGAATAGTCCGAAACACATTTGTTTCGGACTAGGGATTCACAATTTCTCTCATTTTGATTAAACAATTTTGTGGATTAAAAGTTGGATATTTTGACTATTTAAGCAGGACAAATGATATTACGTTAATCAATAGATACTTCAACAGAGACACTCGGTATTGTGGGTGATGGTGTATCTCCACCATTAAAGGAAGAAGGTTGTGATACATGTAAACTAATCATGCTACATGCTAATGCACTTACTACTACCATACTTAATACAATTTTTTTTATTTTTTTCATTACTTTAACGCTCCTTTTCTCAAATGATTCTTATTGGCATTATTGCTAATGTAGAAATATTTGCTCGCCTTAACATGATTATCTGCCTGGTAAAATTGGAGTGCTAAAATCTCTGCATGTTCTTTTACACAATCCCACATGCCCTCTTTTTCAAAATAAGAAATTGCATCAGTAACTACTTTTTCTAGTTTAATTCTAGGCAGTTCTGTGATTAGTTCATTTAAAACTGCGAAACGGTGCTTATATTCCTCATTTCCGGATTCATTTGTATATTTCATTCCCTGTTCGATATATGATTTTGCTGTTTCAACGCCTTCTAATTTATAATATGCTCTTGCTAAGACAAATAATGCTTTAAAATGGTTCGGTATTTTATTTATAATTTCAGAACTCTGTCGGATCGCCAATGGATATAAATCTTGAATATTATATAACCAGCCCAAATTGTAACGTACTCTTAATAATAAATGTTCTTTATCATACTTCTTAAAAACATCAATAACCGTATTGAGACATTCTTCAGCTCTTTCAAACTCTCTTAGATCTATACAAGCTAAACCATATACATTGTCGCATAAAGCAATATTGATTTCATATCCTACATGATTCAGGTATATTTCTTTCGCTTTTACTACATGTTGAATCGCTTCAAATGGTTGATAAGACTGATAAAAGTAAGTTGAAATTCTATACTTAAACTCGGCTTTTTCTACTTCATCAGGTATATCAATTAAAAGTTCTTCCGCCTTTTCAAAATGTGTTCTCGCTTCAGTATAATTTGCTATAATTGTAGAGTGGATTGCCTTAAAGAAATGATAGTAGTAAGCTAAAAATGAAAATTCATCTTTGATATTAGGGAGCTCTTCTATTTTATTAAAAGAATCTTTAGTAATACTCATTCCATCTACCAAGACCTTATATCTAAAATTCAGTAGTGAATAATAGAATGATAAATATTGGTCTGTTTCTATTCCTTTTAAATTTTCTTGTACTTTTAGATATGTTTGTTTTGCTTCTTTTTCATGATATGAACGGATTTCTTCATACCATTCATTTAATATTTTCATCAATTGCTCATTGCTTTTTTCTTGAACAGTCATAATATCCCCCTTTTCTCCGTATAGGCTTATTCTGATAATAACAGGAATTAGATACTTTAAATTTCACTATGAGTTTTTTTCATAAATATACAGAATATTCTGAATCAATCGAGTGTCCATACTTTATTTAATGCGACAAAATATAAGAAAGTATGAGTTTCGTCGATGGATTTTTTAGATGTTTAAACCGTTCCTACTTAATTTTTCTTATAGGAGGTGGCGTAGAATTATGACAGAAACGGAGATGGTATACACCGCTAGTGTATTGAGAAATATATAGCGATATTAAACTTCAAGGGATTCCACGAAGATAAATAGAAGTATACCTATATCTATTTATAATGAAAAAGGGGCGTTGGTTAGTATGATAAGTTTTGGGATTAATTTACGCACTATCATTAGTTATACACAAGAGAGTAGGAATCGTAATAATATAAAGATTATAAGTCAGTTAGGAATAAAGTTGTTTGATATATACGGAGAACCGTTACCAGTATCAGATGTTAATCGAGAGTTAGTGACGGCTTTAAAACGTCAAGACATAAATAAGCAGCGATATATAATAAGTCATTTAGAAGGATAAAAAAACTGATATTATGGGGCGTTTCTTTACAGGAGGCGTTTTTATTTTGCGTAGAAATGAGGATGTAGCCTTTGCTTCAAATAGAAAAATGATAAAATACTGCAAAAATAGTAAAGGAGAAGGATGGCGAATGAAAGGAATCGTTATTTTAGGCAAGGAGAGGGGGACTTAATACTATTTGTTTGACAGAAAAAGATTCATTTACAGGAAAGCACCGACAAGTGAAGAGAAGAGGCATCATAATTCATTGTAGGTCGTTTTTTCTGGTTTGAAATATATTATTTGTGACAATTAAATCGTACATTGATATTGCAATTTTTATGTGGACAGGCATTACCTGACCACAATTGTCGTACTAAATGCGAGTACGTACACGTATGTTGAACAAAACTTAACATGTACAGAGATAATAAGGTTGTTTAATTTACAATAAAGTCGTTTAAAACAAAATAAGGTTCTTTAAAAAACACCAGTCATGTTATTCAACAATCGGGCCATATTTCTACATTGTGCATGTTTGATTGGTAACAGGGCGTAGTAGCAAAGATGACACTGGAATTTCCATTACCCCATACCGAAAAAAAAGGGTATAGGTATACTTTCCTGTTTAAAATGTTGTTCGTATAGGAAGCGAATAAGCTTCCTATACGAACAACATTACATATTAATAATTTAGAGGGTTTTAAAAATAAAGAGGTGGTTTTTAAATGTATAATGATTCAATATATTATCCTTATATAAATTATGATCAATGCTTCGATCGTCAATTCCCTGGTCCTCAGATTCCAGGTATACCTGGAATGCCAGGTTTTCCGGGTGTACCAAGTTTTCCAGGACAGCAAAGTTCACAAGCTCCAACATCTCCTCCCCCATCATTTATTCCTCAACAATCAACTGCTTCACCATTTGCTGTTGATCCAGGAGCAATTTCATTATGTTTATTTCGAAATACTTATATATGGCTTAGTAATGGTGAACAGTTTTGGTATTTCCCAATTTTTGTAGGACCAAGGTCTGTTGCTGGTTTTAGATGGAACGGTAGGTTTTGGGTTATTTTTGGAATTGATACGAGAAGGATTATTTCATTTACATGTTTTTAAAAATTATAGAGTAACGATAGAGGTTTAATTATATAAACAAAAGAGGTATTTGAATGAAAAAATTTCAATCATTTGATGGTACAATAACTATGATTAACGATTTTGTAACAGGGTCAAACGAAGATATAGGATGTAATAAATTAATGTCCGTAGATAATGGTTATGGGAATCTAATAAATTTTGTAGTGAAACCAAATACGTATTTTATCGACTATGCAACGGTAGTAGTAGGAGATAAAGTAACTGGGTTTTACGATGCTAACGCTCCTGCTCTTCTCATTTTTCCACCACAATTTCAAGCGATTGTTATGGCGAAATATACACCGCATCAAAATGTAAAAGTAGACTATTTTAATGAACAGTTGGAGAGTAGTGATGGAAAATTAAAATTAAATATTTCTCCTTCTACTCAAATTTTATTAACAAATGGTCAATTCTTTACAGGTAATCTTGTAAATCGAAATTTAATAGCTATTTATAGTTTTACAACAATGAGTATACCAGCTCAAACTACACCATATAAAATCATTGTTTTGTGTCAAAAGTGATTTCTATTCTAAAGGGTCTCTCGGTTTATCAAACTACAATCCATTGTAGAATCAAAAATTTTAGCCATCTTATTGACCAGGATCATAGGCATGTCAAGAGACGTTTTGCTAAATCTGCAGGATTTCAAAATCTTCGTCATGCTTCACGTACGATAAAAGGTATCGAGACCATTCATGCCCTATATAAATAACGGCGAAGTCTTCAAAGAGACTCCGCCTTTTCAACGTACAATAGTATTCCTTTCTAAATATGAAGATAAAAGTATCATAAATACATCAATATCATGAAGATACAGGAACCTAATATGTAATATTGCATATTAATAAATTTATATGAGTATATATAACATGAAAATCACTATAACGAACATGCAGGTTTCCTTTTTTATTTGTTATTTTTATCAGTAAAGTAGACCACATATCAGCTTCAGATACTTGTTTTATGATACAAGTAATCAAACAAAAGGAGGGCCATACACCATAATTACACCATTATTAACAGGGCACTCTTTTAAGTACAGGAGATTATTAGCGGGTGGAGAAAATGTTGAAGATATACAGACAGATAAACATATTCCATATGAAAAAAATGAATTGCAGCAAACTCTAGAAAAGTACGATTCGAAGGAGTTTGAGTTATAAAAAGAAAATAGATAAATTGACAAGAGAAAAGCACTTTGTGTATATCACAGGTGTTTTTTATTTTCATTTTGATATAGGGATTGATTTAAATTCCCATGTTTTTTTGCGGCCATCCAATACTACATATGTACATATTCATTATTGAAATTAGTAATAATAAAATGTATTATTGAAAAGCACTATTTATAATTCAAGTAATCAAGGCTATGTACCCATAATAATTTGAACATTCAGAAATTATAATATTATCATAAAAATGAGGTGAGGTTAATAGAAACAGTACATATTAAATGGTATGGATTGTATAGTTTAAATGATTTTTATAATAGAGAAGAAGCTTTTAAGAAGGGAATATTTGCAATCTCTAGAGTATATGATAAGAATGAAACATTGATCTATATAGGAAAAACCAAAAGAAGCTTTATACAAAAGATAAGGGAACTTAATAAAGATTGGATTTTTGATGAAAGCGAATTAAAGATTACATTAGGAATAATAGAGTCTCCTAGTGGTGAAAGTTACTCTGAAAAAAAGGTAAAAGAGATAAAATCCCTTTTGATTTTACGACATACCCCAGTAGAAAACAACACATCTTTATTGTACCATAGAGGGCAGTTTAATTTGAAAATTATAAATAAGGGAAGAAGGGGCTTAATTGTTAAAAAGATTTCTACAGGAGATCTAATGTGGACGTAATTGGAATCACCTTTGAATAAAATTGAAGGTTTCTTACGAACAGATGCTTATCAATTTATAATGTAATAAAATATTTTTGAATAACATATGTCAGATGCTTGAAACAACACAAATTTTATTATGATATGAAATCTTGTATGGGAATTGTAATTCATTTCCATTGTTTAATGAAAATATTAAGAATTATAAGAATAATGCATAAAGATTAGAAGAGAAAATAAACTCGGAGGTTTAAAAAATGGGACAAGGAAGCAGGTTTCAAGAAAAACAACAAAATCGTCGTAAAAAGGTGATTTTTAATAATGCATTTACTTTGGTATTAGTGACAGTTGGTATAGTGACATACCAGTTGTTTTCCCCTTCTGATACATCAAAGAAAGCAATTGCTCAAGAAAAGAAAGCAACAAAGATAGAAGAGAAGAAACATAAAGAGAAAGAAGCAGCGCAGTTAGAAGAGAAGAAACGTGAAGTGAAAGAAGCAGCGCAGTTAGAAGAGAAGGAACGTGAGGAGAGAGAAGCAGAGAAGAAACGTGAAGAGAGAGAAGCAGCACTGTTAGAAGAGAAACAAAAAGCAGAAAAATCGGTAAAAACGAGCGAAAATGAAAATAAAGAGGGAGAAAAAACGGCATCTCAAGAAAAGGGTTCTCAAACTAATCCTTCTTGGAAGCCAATTGGTACAGGGCAAGGAGCAAAACCTGCAATGAAATTTAAAGAAGGAACAGTAGATTGGAATGAGATGAAAAAAGCAATTTCTTATGCTGTTGATGTTCCAGAGGGTCAATTGATTTTTGATTTTATTGGAAATAATGGTGAAAATAAAGCCTACGGTAATGTACGAGATAAGCAAAGTAATAAAAAATATAAGGTTGATATTGATTGGGTAGAGAATCAGGGCTGGAAACCAGTATCTGTTCAAGTGGTAAAATAAATAAGCAAAATGTAAATGCTATCCTCTCTTGTTGTGAGCGACTAAGCTATTAAGTGATGATATAGAAGTTCATATAGTAGAGATTCCAAAGTTGATGCAGCAATGGCGCGAAGAGAAAGTCAATCTGGGGGAAGATTCGTTTGTTCGTTGGTTATTATTATTACCTGAGAATGAAGATGAACATCTTACACAAACATTGGGGGATATTGCCATGAACCGAGATCCGTTTTTACAAAAAGCAATGAATAAATGGGAACGTATGAGTCAAGATTCTTCTTTCCGTCAAGCATATGAAGCAAGAGAAAAGGCCTTAATGGATGAGGCAGTAAAATTTGCTCATGCAGGAAAACAAGGAATTAAAAAGGGAATCGAACAAGGGGTTGAGCAAGGAAAGATGCAACTCATTCGAGGCATGCATAAAAATGGTGTGTCTGTAGAAGACATTGCAAAGCTTACAGGATTACCAGAAATAGAAATACAGCGATTTTTGCAGAGCTAGTTCTTAGAGAAAGCATTTTATCCAATAAAATGCTTTCTCTAACTCTGCCTGAAAAGAAGATGAGATGTCTCAATCTTCTTTTTCTATTTTTAGGGGATACGGAAACATCACTATCAAGCTAATAAAAACGAAATAATCCAAGACTGAAAAAAATGGGAGTATCTCATTTTTTTTCGGTTTCTGACAGAAGACTCCTTCCTCAAAAATATAAAGGTGTGAAACACTAATTTTAGGTGGGAGATGAATATCAGTAGGCGTAAGCCTACGTTTTTTATATACTGTAGATATCCTATAAAAAGGTGAGGTGCACCCTATGTTAGTAAGTAAAGCATATAAATTTCATATCTATCTAAATAAGAATCAAGAAATATTAATTGCTAAAACCATTGGTTGCAATCGCTTTGTATTCAAAACATGAAATTAATTAGCTAAATTCTTCTCTAAATAAAAGACCACTGATTTTTTAACGAATTCCTCGAAAGAATTCTCCTTCCTCAAGCGCATGAAGGGCGTAGCCCAGCGGTAGGTGGGAGATGAATTTCGGTTTGGCGTAGCCAAAAGGCTTTGCTTTTTATTTTGCCTCTGATATAATCAGTCTTATAAAGTGCAAAGGTTGGTATATAAATGAAATTAGACAGCAATAATCATTCAGTGTTCTTGTTGTATTATCATCTTGTGTTGGTCGTAAAATACAGAAGAAATGTGTTTGATGATGATATGTCAGATTATGCAAAAGACATGTTTATCAGGTTATCCGAGAATTACAACATAACACTGGTTGAATGGAATCATGATGTAGACCATGTTCATATTTTGTTCAAGGCACATCCGAATACAGAAATGACAAAATTCATCAATGCTTATAAAAGTGCAAGTTCTCGACTAATCAAGAGAGACTTTCCACAAGTGAAAAAGAAACTCTGGAAAGAAATGTTTTGGTCAAGAAGTTTTTGTTTACTAACTACTGGTGGTTCGCCAATAGACGTAGTAAAGGAATATATTGAAAATCAAGGTGAAAAGTGAGGTGAAATGATATGACAAAGCATAATAAAGCATATAAATTCCGTTTGTATCCAACAGAAGAACAAGCATATCTTATGCGTAAAACCTTCGGTTGTGTACGTTTCGTGTATAACAGAATGTTAGCTGAACGGAAAGAAGCGTACGAAAAATACAAAGATGATAAGGAACAACTAAAGAAACAAAAGCTTCCAACTCCTGCGAAATATAAAACAGAATTTGAGTGGTTAAAAGAAGTTGATTCATTAGCTTTGGCAAATGCTCAATTAAACTTGCAAACTGCCTATAAGAATTTTTTTAGTGGTCAAAATGACTTTCCGACATTCAAAAGTAAAAAAGACAGAAAGTCTTATACAACGAATGTAGTAAACGGAAATATTATGTTGCTTAATGATCATATCAAATTGCCAAAACTGAAAATGGTACGTTTCAAACAGCATAGAGAGATACCACAAGACCATATTATCAAGTCATGTACGATTTCTATGACATCTACTGGTAAATACTATGTGTCCATCTTGACTGAATACGAAAAAGAGATTGTACAAAAAGAAGTAGAAACAGTTGTTGGATTAGACTTTGTGATGGATGGATTATACGTTAGTTCTGAGGATGAGAAAGCCAATTATCCTAAGTTCTATCGTAACATGTTGGACCAATTAGCAAAGGCACAACGAGTATTAGCAAGACGCAATAAAGGCTCTGGGCGCTGGAATAAACAACGTATTCGTGTAGCTAAGTTACATGAGAAAGTAGCTAACCAACGTAAGAATTTCCTTCATCATGAGTCTAAAGAGTTGGCTACTCATTTTGATGTTGTAGCCATTGAAGACCTAAATATGAAAGGAATGTCGCAAGCACTTCATTTTGGAAAAAGTGTCGCTGATAATGGGTGGGGTATGTTCACTTCTTTCTTAGCTTATAAACTAAACGAACAAGGAAAACAACTTGTGAAAATAGACAGATGGTTTCCTTCCACAAAAGCATGTAGTAGTTGTGGAAATGTGAAAAATATGACATTGTCTGAACGAGTCTATTCTTGCATATGCGGTGTAAATCTCGATAGAGATTATAACGCAGCTATCAATATCAAAAATGAAGCAATACGCCTATTAGCGTTAGCATAAATAGCAATAAAATAACCTTTGGAACAAGGGAGTTAGCTCGGCTGTCTTAGGACGAATTCGTTAGCTATCAAAAGTAACGACTAACCGAGAAGCCCCCACTTCAAACAGTCCGTTAGGACGTTAAGTGGCGGGTAGTTCACGGGTGACAACACTGCATACAACTGAATATTAAATTAGCAAAACATTGTTGAAAAAAAAGATAAAAAGAGAAGGCACTCAAAATGAGGATCCACTGTTTTGCTAATAGATTAGCGCTGAACTAGGATGACGGTGGTCATGCATAGCGTTCCATTTAGAAGTGGTGGTTCTTTATATATTACAATTAAGAAATAACGATATGTATATTTGCATTTGATTTAACGGTTAGTTTTTTCAATAATAAAAATATGGAGATAAAACATTCTACTAATAAAAGGTAATATTTTACCTTTTTAAAATATCAATTCTCGTCTTTATATACATATATTTATACAGGTGGATTAATCGACGTTATTTGAAAAAATTCATTTGAATGATACATCTTACATTTTGGAGGGGACAAGAAAAAATGGGGAATAAAGAGAAAAAGCCTAGCGATTCAGAATAAAAAACTAATTAAAATAAAATTTCATACAATTCGAAAAAATTGCAAAAATTCTCTAATATGGTTTATACTGTAATAGGAGTGATTAATAACCAAATAGTTAATGTTGTGTATTAATTTAACAAGTTATATTTAAGGTTATTAAACATATTACTCCTCAACCCATGCTTCATTCTGAATATACAGTGGGAAAAATATAATTTGAAAGTTTGAGGTGCTCTTATGCTAACAACAGTTTCTAATAAGACAAGCAGTTTTGACGTAGAACAAAATGTACATGAATTCGAATCAAATGGATACATTCAAATCTCTAATGATATTTTTTTACAAGATCAAGAAGATCAGGCATTACTAACGAAAGCACAGTTAGACTACTACAGCTTACAAAACGACGCATATGGCGAATGTCGCGCTAGAGCCTATTCAAGATATATAAAATACGCTGGTTCTTCAGATTATGTTCTAGATACAGACAATGGATATTTCCAATCTGAAGAATATAATTATGACGATGGTGGGAAAATTAGAAATTTCAACAGTATAACAGATGAATTTTTACATAATTCATTAATTGAGAAAATTGTTCGCTTTGATAGTGAATTTGCATTTAATACAAACATACTTGATACAAGTAAGGATATAATTATAGGTTTACATCAAGTAAGATATAAGGCAACGAGAGAAAACCCTTCTTTTAGCTCTCCAATTTGGCTACATAAGGATGATGAGCCGATTGTCTTTTTACATCTCATGAATTTAAGTAATACAGCTCTTGGTGGAGACAATCTAATTGCAAACAGCCCTAGGGAAATTAACAAGTTTATAAGTTTGGAGGATCCCCTAGAAACTTTAGTATTTGGACAAAAGGTATTCCACGCTGTAACACCACTAGGAACAGAGTGTAATACAGAAGCCGTACGTGACATTTTATTAGTAACGTTTTCTTATAAGGAGCCAAAATGATAAAAAATAAAACTATTATGATTTCAGGCGCCAACAGTGGTATAGGAAATGCTTGTATTGAATATTTTTTAGAAAAATCATTCAATGTAATAGCTCTTGATATTAATACAAATAAATTAGTAGACTATACAAAAACACATACGTCTTTTAAGTTAGTACAAATAGATTTAAGTAACAGCAATGAGATTAATAATCTTTTTATACAATTGGATACAGATACCCTTTGTCCCGACATACTTATAAACGCCGCTGGTATCAGGGAAATAACACCTGTATTAGAACTTTCTGAGGATCTATTTAAAAAAGTAATAGATGTTAATTTAGTAGCACCCTTTATTCTTTCAAGGGAAGCTGCTAAGCGTTGGTACAAGTCTAAAACAAAAGGTTGCATAGTAAATATAGCATCTGTTTCAGGATTAATGGCTGAACCTGAAAGAGCGGCTTATGTTGCATCAAAACATGCTCTAATTGGACTTACTAAACAGATGGCTATGGAGTTTGGTAAGCAAAACATACGAGTGAACAGTATTTCTCCGGGTGTCATTAGGACAGAGCTTACAGAAGAATATTTTAGTGATGAACGTTTGGTATCCCTTATAAAAAGCAATCAATCCTTAGATACGTGGGGAATACCGCAGGATATTGTTTCGTGTATTGAATATTTAATTTCTGATCAGGCTCGCTTTGTTACAGGTTCCAACTTTGTCATAGATGGTGGTTGGACAGCTGGGAAGAATTTATAATTAAGTGTTTTTTGTAGATAAATTAAAAGCACCTGCCCTTTATAGAAGGACGGTGCTTTTCTTACTAAAAATTAGATATTTAACGGGGGGATTAAATTGATTCAACAAAATTCTATTGAGAGAAAATCATTACCGGCTTTGAAGATGATAATATCAATGGTTATTTTCGGTTCAGTCGGCTTTTTTTCCGTACAAACAAATTTACCTTCATTTGAGTTGGTATTTGTACGATGCATTTTTGCTACAATATTTTTAAGTCTATGCTGGCTAATTACTGGACAGTACAAACATGATAAATGGGAACGAAAAGAAGTTATTCAAGTCTTGATATGTGGATTTTTCCTTGTATTTAATTGGGTATTTTTATTTAAAGCGTTTGAAAATATGTCAGTCACAGTTGCAATATCAGTCTATCACCTTGCTCCAATAATTGTACTTATCATTGGAAG
The DNA here is from genome assembly GCF_016650935.1 of Bacillus sp. TH25. Classification (NCBI taxonomy): domain Bacteria; kingdom Bacillati; phylum Bacillota; class Bacilli; order Caryophanales; family Bacillaceae; genus Bacillus; species Bacillus sp. TH25. The sequence continues at coordinate 1,240,243 of NZ_JAEKEU010000009.1, forward strand.
TATTGTTTTTAAAGAAAAATTAACAGTATTATCTGTTATCTCTATCATTATCTGCTTTGTAGGAGCGTTATTAATCGCTGGCATAAACAAAAACTTCTCTTTCGACTCGTTAATGTCTTCTGGCATGGTTTGGGGACTTCTCGCAGCTCTGTTTTATGCATTTACAACTTTATTTGGGAAAGGTATTAAGAACATGAGTGCTTATGCAATGACCTTTTTGCAAACATTTTTAGGGATTTTTCTTCTAATACCCTTTATAGATTTTGATGCATTCCATGGACTGACTCAAAGTAATTGGACGTATATTATAGCAACCGGCCTTATCCATACAGGATTGGTATACTACTTATTCTTTGATAGCTTACGTGATTTATCAACAAAATTAATCTCGATATTAGTTTTTTTAGATCCAGCTGTAGCAATTTTATTGGACACGGTGCTTACAGGATTCCGACCAACTTTAATGCAAGTATCAGGGATTACTCTAATTTTTGTTGGTATGGCTCTAACTTTCAAAAAATCTAAAAATAAGACCCAAAAATTTAAAAAACAAACTATAGAAGACGACGCTCGTGTATTGTAAAACAATCAAATCATAAAAAAACACTTGCGACATAATTGGGGTAGCAGGACATGCCCATCAATCTAGTGAAAAGAAACACCCCAAAACAGTAAAAATTCACTAAATTCTTGTTTTGGGGGCATCGTGAAAACTTAGCTTGATTGTCATGGGACGCTACCCCATGTCCATCAACTTAAGAAATGTATACACCCCAATGTTGATTTGAAATAAAGTCGTACCGTTTATATGAAAAATCCAACTTTTCCCTAGCTGTAAGAATCCTGGGATTTTTGCACCAGAACAGTATTATATATCGAGAAAAATAAAAGACAACTCTAATTAAGAGCTGTCTTTTTGTGTAATAAATTTTAAAAAATCTGAATATATACAAACGACTATAATACGTTATGGTTATTATTATAACATGAACGAATAGTATTTTGAATGAAAAATATTTGAATGAGTTTTTGAGCTTTTTGTTAACAATGTTCAAAAATAAACTTTTTGTAAAGGTTTTCTTTGAATATAATTATTTATTTTAAAAATATAATCATGGTTATTGTATTTCAATGGTTTCCTTATAAACCTTAGCTATATATTTTACAAAATCAATAACGGGATAGTGTATGAGTGAACGGTGCTGCGCAAAACGAATCCCTTCTTTTTCTATTTCCGAAATAATTTGTTCGATTTCCAACTCTTTTTGTTGTATTCTATTATAATTTTGATATACAATGTTTTTCCATTGATAGGAAGAACCATGAAAATAACTCTCTCCTTTTACCGTGTGGCTGAATATTATTTCTATTTTTTCTCTACGTTGTTTTTCCTTCATATGCGCTTCCGTTGACTGCATGTTTATCGCCTCTTCCCTTTGTGTTGTATACTGTTTCACAAAATACGGTCTAAATTATCATAGTCAATGTACATTGTTCTTGTTGGGAATTGTCGTTTAAGGCTATCTCATCAACTGTATTTGTTTTTCAAGCGCTTAATCTAATAAATTGGATCTTATGTCTAAATAAGTTGATAGTGTGTATAAAATATTATCAATCTTTATTATAAAACGATTCTTTATAGGCATGCACCTTTTTACACTCACCAAGATTTACAACATGACGAGTATCTTCATCTATGAATGTTATTCTCTATTTACTGAAGATAGTTTTTTTATTTAGGCTAAGTAACATATCGCATGCCTCAGAACCCCTTTTTATATTATAAAATCATATAAAAATATAGCGCTCTTAAAAAGTTTTGTTACAAATTTGTTATGTTTGACTTAAAAAAAGGAAAGTAATATTTATTTGTAGAAAATTTTTAAGGGTAAAAATAGAATGACTATTTATGATAAGAAAAGGGGGGCACTTATATATGCTAACAAATGATTTAGATTTCCGATTAGAACCACGTTTAAAAGAACTGTATGAACAACATAAAATAAGAGCGCAGAAGATAGACTGGGGTTATCATGAGTTTTTACCATGGGATAAGGGAATGGACTTTAAAAGAGTTCCTTGGGATGAAAGTCAAGTTACTCTTCCTTCTGGTGTAATTACGGCCATTGAAACAGCTTTATTAACAGAAGTGAATTTACCATGGTTTACAACGTATTTATCTGCGACTTTTAAAGGGTCCCTTTCTGTTATTACAGACTTTATTCATACTTGGACTTCAGAAGAGGATCAACATTCGAATTTATTGGAGACATATTTACTACTCACTCGAAGTGTGAACCCTAAACGATTACATGAATTAAGAAAGTCAGTCGTTGAGGGTGGATTTGAGCCCGATTTTCACACACCAATCGAAGCAATGACATATACGACGCTACAAGAACTTGCAACGATGGTGTTTTACAATAATGTAGCTAAGGTTGCAAGTAAGCATGATCCAGATCTTGCTACATTATTACGCCGTCTTGCAAAAGATGAAACTCTTCATTATGCGTTTTATCGAGACGTCATTCGAACACATTTGGAATTGGAACCTAATTATTGCTATCATATTGCCAATGTGATTAGGAATTTTAAAATGCCAGGTGCTGTCATGCCTGATTTTGAAAATAGAATGACTGTAATTGCAAAAGAAGCTAACTATGGGCCGCTGCAATATTTTGATCAAGTACTTGATGTAGTAGTTGATTATTGGGGGTTAAAAGACTTACGACCCATTGCACCTCTAGCTGAAAAAGCAAGAATTGAGATTTTGGAGTACCACATAAGATTGAAAAAAATACGGGATCGATTTGGTCGTTTTCAAGGGAAAACTGATCTATGTTAATTAATCGATATTTTAGGATGTATATGGGCAAATTGACCGTCCCTTTATTGAGAATCTGACACACTCCCTATTGTTTTGGGGGTGTTTTTTACTTAATTTAATTTTAAACAAAAAAGTAGTTGACTCCAAAAATAAATTTGTGATATTATAAAATATTTGATAAAAAATCACATATATGTTAAGGTTAAGAAGGTTACCATATATGGAGGTGGATTATATGTTTCAAATTGGCGATAACATTGTTTATCCAATGCACGGAGCAGGTATAATTGAAGCCATAGAAGAAAAAGAATTCTCAGGGAAAAAACAACAGTATTTTGTTATAAAAATGTCAATCAGTAATATGCAAGTCATGATTCCTATGGGTAAAATATTAAGTTCGAGTATACGCCCAGTTACTGATATACTTGCATTAAAACACATTATACACATTTTTCAGCATGGAGAATCAGATAAATTATTGCCGTGGAAACAAAGGTATAAAGTGAACACGGACAAAATAAAAACGGGTGAAATACAAGAAGGTGCTGAAGTTGTACGTGATTTAATGCGTATGAAGAAAGAAAAGGCACTTAATACAAGCGAAAAAAAAATGTTGGATAACGCACATGAATTTTTGATTAGTGAACTGGGTTTAATTAAAGGGATCACTGAAAATCAATTAAAAAGTTTCTGTTAAGGTTCATTATAGATAATGTATTACATACCCCGAAAATATCCTGAATTTTTCGGGAATATGATTATTATTAAAAGTAAATCATTTCAAAGACATTCAACTTCTTCAACTCACTTTTAGAGTAGGAACCTCTTTTGTTATTACTTCAATCTAATCCATTTTTATTTTTAAATTTCTTTTACGAACGTTCGAAGTTTCATCAAATAACTCGATTAAATAGTCACTTGATTTTTGCAATCCTGATTCACACTGGCACGGACAAGGAGCCGTAAGGATGAAAGAGAGGTAGGGCTTTCATTGTTTTAGGTAATATACTATCTAAGTCATTATTTCTAGAAGAAAATACAATCAATCTCACCGCTATCTTTCAGAGTTCCTTACATCTACTGAGACAGTGAGTAGTAATTGTTGATCTTCTTTACGTAAAATTGATAAACGAACTGGTAACACCATATGGTCAACTACAAAAAATGGTTTCCAGACCAGGAAACCATTTTAAATTTTATTTACATAACAATAGTAAATTAAGCAGTAAGAAGGAGTGCACACATGAAAAAAATGTTAACAAAAGAATTAAGTAATGAATTAAAGAAGCGGGAAGGGGTCATTTCTATTACAGTTGAGCCTTATGAAAAAATCGAAGTTGGTGGAATTCGTGTAGATGGACCAGCTGTTATTCTAATTAATCAAGAATAGTTGAATGCACGAAGAAAAGGATCAGCCTTTACGAGAAGGGAAGATCCTTTTTGTTTGCTGCAGCTAATATGGGATATACATAACTTTTATCTAATGTATTGGGGTTAAAAGGAAGGAGAGGGTCGGGATTATCATAGTGGTAAGCTTAATATTGGTAGGATTTCTTTTTATGTTATATAAATTAGTTGCTTAAAAAAACTAATTATTTGAACCGATAGATTGTTTTCTTTTTAAGGGCGAGATTTATTTTATAGGAAAATTGATAATTTTAAGGAGGAATTTAGATGGATGCAAGGAAACAACGCATAAAATACGAGAAGATGTCAAAGAACTATGAACGTATTTCTTTAGTTTCGTTACTCCTATTAATTGTACTTGTTTGTAGTAGTGTGATTATCATAGGAGCTACAGGGGGGGAATATGGAGTGTTTTTGTTGTTAGCAATTTTACTTAACGCACGTATTACTAAAGAATCTCAAAAAAAGTATGAGCAGTATTCTAATAAAGGGCGTATTTAAAATGATACATATCTTGAAAGGAACAACCTGGATGTACATGCAAAGTATCCCGATATCATCACCTATTAACTAGAAAAAGTGACCTTATATAAATAATTTTTTAGCAATTTAGAAATAGAAAACGTACCTTATTAAAATGTTATTTTCGTTCACATAATGATTTATCCTTCTAGCATATTTATAAGATTTATATCATATATTAAGAGAAAGAATGTAAGTTAGAAAGGAGTCTTATAGAATGAGTTATTTGGAGGAAAATGACTTTAGTGAACAAAATATGGTAAGTGTACCTAATCCCTACGTATATCAGACATTACAATCGGTAATTGGTAAACATGTGGTTATTGAAACTGTAAGAGGTAATGTAAGAGGAAAGTTAAAGGATGTGAAACCCGATCATTTGCTCATTGAAGATACGGTACCGTATATTGTACGCATTCAACAAATTGTATGGATTATGCCAAAACAATAATCAAATTACATCTAATTAGATTTATAACAGATTAGCGTCATAGACGACCAAGTAAAAACACAGGGTTTTATCTCTGTGTTTCTTCAAATTTTCGTTTTTGAATATATGCTTGCGCATGAATAATTTCTTCCTGAAGCTCTTTTAATTCTTTCATAGATTCTGATTCAATAGCCATGTAAGTAGTAACTAAACTGATCATCATATCCATTTTCTCTACTATATTTTGAATGACCTGTTCAGATTGCTCTTTTTTAGGGTGTTGTATTGCCTTTAATACATTTTCCATATAATTGTTCTTTCTTTGCTGGATATCATAAATAAACTGTTTTGTGTTTGAGTTCATTTGTTGTTCCTCCGTTTTGGATATATTTCCATTCTATCATATTTGAATAGAAAATATTGGATTCCCCTAAATTCACACCTGTCTTGTACATCTCCTCAAATATACAAACTAATTCCTTAACGTACAGCAAACACCTTAAAATGTGTCCAAGTTGTGTCTAAACGTACAATTTTCTTTTTTGGTATGGTGACCCCATGCCCATCAACTTAAGAATTTTATAATGTCCCAAAACAAAAAATGTACATTTTCATCTTGAGATGTTAATCTTCTCGTCTTGGAGTATTTGTTTTCCTTAGCTTGCTGGTGATAGGTCTGTACTCCTAGTAGAAAAACGTATTTTTACTTATAATGGGATATATAACTTAATCAATTAACAAGGAGAATGAAACATGATACAAAGTATTAACCACATTTGTTTTTCAGTTGCAAATCTAGAGAAAGCTATTGATTTTTATCAAACTATACTTCAAGCGAAATTATTAGTAAAAGGTAGAAAGGTAGCTTATTTTGATTTAAATGGTTTATGGATTGCTCTAAATGCGGAAGAAAGTATACCAAGAAACGAAATTCAGTACTCTTACACACATATAGCTTTCACTGTAACAAATAATGAGTTTGATTCTTTAAAAGAAATATTAATTCAAAATCATGTTAATATCTTACCTGGACGAGAAAGAGATGACCGAGATAAACGGTCAATTTATTTTACAGATCTAGATGGTCACAAGTTTGAGTTTCATACTGGTACTTTACAAGATCGTTTACAATATTATAAAGAAGATAAAAAGCATATGACTTTTTACTGATTAAAAAATCTAGTAAAATACTAGCTTTTCGCACTTCTGATAATGAAGATTATGTAAATGTATAAAGGTAACAGAAATAATGATTAAACAGATATATAAGGCACCGATACATCGCTATAAAACTAAGGTTTTGCACTATCCATAAAGCCAAAAAGACGTTATCCTTTCTGTAGAATTATAGGAAAGGATGGCGTTTTTTATGGGATTCAGCCGAGATACGTGTAAAAATAGGTCATAGCCTTACTTTTATTTCCAACGTGATTTAATTTCCGTAAAAAAAATATTTCAGTTGTCTATACATCATAAATTGTGTAAACTAACTTTGTTATTAATTACATCAATACAAAAGGATGATCAAACATGAAAAAACTTCGTATTGGCATGATAGGATTAGGAAGTATTGCACAAAAAGCATATTTACCAATTCTTACTCAAGAAAAAGATTGGACGTTTATAGGTGCTTTTTCCCCAAGTAAAGATAAAAGAAAAATGATTTGTAATCAGTATCGTATACAAGACTTTAATAGTTTATCAGCACTTGCTGAAGAGTGTGATGCAGTTTTTGTACATAGTGCTACTAGTACACATTTTGAAGTTGTATCTTCTCTTTTAACTAAAGGGATAGACGTTTATGTTGATAAACCACTAGCAGCAACAGTTGCAGAAGCTGAAAAATTAGTTGAGTTAAGTGAAAAATCAGGAAGAAAGCTTATGGTTGGATTTAATCGCCGTTTTGCACCTATGTATGTACAAGCAAAACAACAAGCTCAAAACATAGCATCAGTTCGTTTTGAAAAACATAGAACCGATAGTATGGGTCCTTATTCTTATGAATTTAGAATGTTAGACGATTATTTACATGCAGTTGATACAGTAAGATGGCTAGCAAATGGTGATTTGGATGTGTTACATGGAACGGTAAATATTAGTAGTGAGAATTACCTAGTATATGCCGGACATGTTTATAAATCTAAGGAAGGAGTACCTTTCTTTACAGATATGCATAGAAAAGCGGGTACTAACCTTGAGAAGCTTGAACTATTAACAGATGGAGCAATTTTAAGGATTAAGAACATGAATACTTTAGAAGTTGAGTCTAATAATAGCCTATCTACTTCATTTTCTCCTTCTTGGGATACAACGTTAAAGCAAAGAGGGTTTGAAGATGCTGTACAGCATTTTATTGATTGTATTCAAAATGATGAAAAACCACTAATTGATGGATTAGAAGGTCTAAAATCTCAATTGTTGGTCGATCAATTATTAAGAACAATAGCTAAATAATTTCAAGCAAAGGCAATGGCATTTGTATTTAAATACAGGGTAATAGGGGTCACCATACATTCCCATCAACTCAAGCGATTTTAATACCCCTAAGTACCAAAAAAACGTTATTCTTTCTAAAAAAGCTAGATTAGAAAGGATGGCGTTTTCTTATGAATATTTCGATTCAAGATGAACTACAATCATTTTCTGAAGAACTACAACGATATGTGACACCTGTATTTTTAGAAGAACTTGCAAGAGAACTAGGATTTATAAAGCGAAAACGTAAGTTTTCTGGATCAGACTTAGCTACTATTTGTATTTGGATTAGTCAACGGGTGGCAAGTGATCCTTTAGTTCGATTATGTAGTAGGCTTCATGCAGCGACAGGTACTCTACTCAGCCCTGAGGGCTTAAATAAACGTTTAAATGCGAAAGCAGTTTTGTTTTTAAAACATATTTTTTCTTTACTGTTAGAACAAAAAGTATGTGAATAAACACAAATTTCTAACCACCTCTTCTCTTATTTTCAACGAATCCGTATCCTAGATGCCACCGTATTTCAAGTGCCAAATGCTTTAGAGAATGTATATCCAGGCTCTGGAGGGTGTGCCCAAACAGCTGGAATCAAAATTCAACTAGAATATGATTTGCACAGTGGGGAATTTCTTAACTTTCAAGTTGGACCAGGGAAAAATAATGACAAAACATTTGGTACTGAATGCTTAGATACCTTACGACCAGGAGATTTATGTATTCGTGACTTGGGTTATTTTTCATTGGAAGACTTAGATCAAATGGATCAACGAGGTACATACTATATTTCTCGTTTAAAATTAAATACAAATTGATGTGAAACAGCTTTTAAACCAACTACAGCCCGGAGAAACATTTGAATTAAAACATGCTTATATTGGTGATAAACAACAACTGTTTTCACGTGTTATTTTTAATCGATTAACAGAAAAACAACTTCAAAAAAGACGAGCGAAAATCTTGGAGAAAGAAAAATCCAAAAATAGAACGTACTCAGAGAAAAGTAAAATGGTAGCGGGATTAAACGTGTACGTGACGAATACACCTTGGGAATGGGTTCCGATGGAACAGGTACATGAGTTATATACTTTGCGTTGGCAAATAGAGATTGTCTTTAAAACATGGAAATCACTCTTTAAAATAGACCATTATCGTAATGTAAAACAAGAACGTTTAGAGTGCCACTTATATGGAAAGCTAATCGCTATTTTCCTGTGCTCCTCTACTATGTTTAAAATGCGCCAACTTCTTTTGCAAAAGAAGAAAAGAGAATTAAGCGAATATAAAGCGATAGGAATGATCCAAGATTATCTATATCTTTTGTATCAAGCTATACAGAAAGACACTCAAGAAATAACAAAGATTCTAATCCGTCTATTCCACCTGCTACAGAAAAATGGACGGAAATCTCATCGATATGAGAAGAAAACAATCTTTGATATTATGGGTGTTGTCTATGAGTATAGTGAACTTAGAAAACAAAAGAAAGCTGCATAATCTTTAAAAATGATACCTATCTAGGTTTATTTAGCATGCTCATTTTTAATGAATAAAAAGTGTTGTAAGAGTGTTGTAGTTTATTTGAACGAAAGTTCATTTTGTTTCCGTTCTTAAGTTGATGGGCATGTATGGTGACCCCATACCTATCAAGCTAAGAAAAGTAAATACCCCAAAATGAGAAAATTGGCATCCTCAGGTGAAAATGTACATTTTTTGTTTTGGGGGTACTTCAAAATTTTAGGTTGATGGGCATTCAAAAACATCCTGCATGTTTGAAGCATGCAGGATGTTTTCTAGTCTTTGTTTTTCATAATGTAAGAAACCAGACGAAGGATCTCCAAGTATAACCATACTAATGTCATCATAAGCCCTACTGCGCTGTACCATTCCATATACTTTGGCGCTCCACTATGAGTACCATTTTCAATTGAATCAAAATCTAGTAATAAATCTAATGCAGCAACAACAATTACAATTGCATTTATGATGATACTAATTGTCCCACCCTGGTGAATATATGGAACAGTCACCCCTAAGATGCCCAATAAGAAAACGATTAAATACATAATAAAAATTCCAAGTGTTGCAACCATTACAACCGCGCGAAACTTTTTAGTTACTTTTACTATTCGAGTTGCGTATAACACTAACATGGCAAATAAAATTGAAATCGTTAGTAATACGGCAGCTAAAGCGATAGAATTACCAAAACGCATTGTATAATATGCTGAAATACTTCCTAATAAAATCCCTTGTAATACTGCATAAATCGGTGCGCAAATTGGGGATATGCGCGGAATGAATATAACTACAAATGCGACAATTAGAGTAACTATTATAATTCCAACTAACACAGGTATTTTCATTGTTCCTTGTGTCATCTGTACGTATGAATAGACAGACGCTGCAAGAAGTAAGATAAGCAAAATGAATGTTTTTGCTATCGTTCCGCCAATAGTCATCGTAGAAGCATTTGTATTCTCTTTATGAAATTTTTCTTTTTTTAATATTGGATTAGTTGTTCTCATTTTTTCCTCCTAAATACACTCTACCTTTGAAGCAGATCTTTATATTTCTAATTTTTTATCAATGATACGACCTGTAATAGCTGTTAGGACAATTATGAATAAGCAAGTGAAACAAATATCTAAAATAGTGAACCCTTCACTCGGATACAGTGATGTGTCAATAAAACCATTGTTATCTATGAACCCCGTACTCTTTATGGTGATTACATATTTCTCTAATTTACTTAAAACGTCCAGTATGAATGTTTGGATTATTAAGAATAAAGAAAGGAAAATAACTGATAAAACCATCTTACTCATTGATGACTTTATAGGAATCAGCTTTGTAATTACCATGGTGAAATAGCAGAAGATTAATATACTCATGAAATCGATTCCCCATAATAAAACAGAAAGTATGTGATGAAGAAATCCATATGCAAATAACTTATGAAATTCTTGTTGGTATCCCCCGACCACTTTTCCTCCGTAGGTACTTTGGGAGAAATAGTATAGAAAAATTAAGCCTATTACTAGTAAAAGAATAAACATTAACGTGAAAAAGAATAAATTTGCATATATATATTTTTTTCCTGAGATGGCTGTATAACGTATCATAGTATTTTTTAGCATTTTATTAAAAGAAGGCAAAGCTATTAAAAGCAATAAAAATGCAGTGATACCTATAATTAATACATATATACCTAATGTTATATCCTTTGTAAGCTGATTTGTTAGCTTTGATAGTCCCTTCATATTAAATAAAAAAAGTAATGAAATAGTCATAAATCCAAAATAAAGGATGGCTATCTTTTTTCTATTACAATTAAATAAATAGCGAAAAAGTGGATTCATTTCTCAAAAACCTCCTTAAATAACTCATGTACTGCTTTTCCATGGTGAAAACGAATTTCTTCTACATTTTCATGCAATACAATGCTCCCGTCTTTTAAAAAGATTACCTCATCAAATATATTTTCAATTTCCTCTATTAAATGAGTCGAAATAAGAATGGTACTATCTTCACGATAAAAGCTAAGAATTAAATCTACTATATGCTTTCTAGAAACAAGATCAATTCCACCTAATGGCTCGTCTAATACATATACCGTTGCTTTTCTTGAAAAAGTTAATATTAGCTGTAATATCCCTGTTTTCCCTTTTGATAAGATGCTTATATTCTCCTCTAGCGGGATCTTTAAGTTAGCTATTAAATCTATTGCTTGTTGTAGATTAAAATCAGCATACATATCTCGATAGAACAACAAAGCATCTTTTACGGTCATCCATTTTTCAAAAACAGGACTATCAGGCATAAATGAAACGATTTTTTTCGTTTCTAATCCCACCTTTTTATCTTTAATTGTAATACTTCCTTTAGAAGGAAAACGTAAACCCGAAATCATTTTTAATAATGTCGTTTTCCCACTACCATTTTCACCAACAAGACCGATAATTTTTCCTTCTGAGATTGTTAGGCTTACATCTTGAATCACTGTTTTTAAATCATATCTTTTCGACAGATTTTCAACTTTCAATAATTCTTTCATTCATTTCCCTCCTTTTTCTTTTCCAAAGAAGAACGGAGTATTGAGAGAACCTCTTCTTCCATAAATCCTAAGTTATTCATTCCATTTATAAAATTATCAAGCAACGCTTTTGCCATTTCTTTGCGTAGCTCTGTAATTTTTTCTTCATTCATTGTTACAAATCTTCCTGTTCCTCTACGTGTCTCAGCAATACCTTCCCGTTCTAGCTCTTGAAACGTACGTTGAATTGTATTTGGATTAACTTGTAATTCACCCGCTAATTCACGTACAGCAGGAATTTTTTCACCTGGCGCCAAACGTCCTGTTACAATTTCTTTTTTGATATATTCCATTACCTGAACATAAATAGGGGTATTAGGAGAAAACTCAGTTTTCATTTCTTTCCTCCTCTGTATTAGTGTACTAGACAAATAGTACACTAATGTAAATTATATGTAAATAGTTATTTTGAAAACCATAACAAATGGAAGGTGATATATTTAGTGGATTCATGTAAACACCCAGGTGCCAAAAATGACCGTTTATGGGACTTTATTTATTTCTATCCAAATAGAGAAATCTACTAGTCAAATTCAGTTTCAAAAACCCTTACCAAATATTTTTTTATTTTAATATTTAAAACTTATGTATACATGTTACAATATAGTCCTCCAATTTATTGTATTCTTCTATTTAGAATTTATGGTTCAGTAATCCAACAAAACAACAAGCGGCTGTAGTAAATAGATGTATGAATGAAGTGAAGCAGTTAGAGTGGTTTAAAAAGCCATTAAGTAGAATTATCCAGGGGATATATTCACTTAGTTAAGTTTTAGAGAATTTCTTATCGTAAGGATTTCATACAATTTAATTAGGCCTAAATTAAACCTTTTATCCAATCAAAACTAAAAACCATTTTAATAGAGTGAAGTATATATTTAATACGGTTTATTTGGAATAATTCTTATTTTTATATTTGCTTAAAATAGAAAAATAACATACTTGAAAGGGGGATAAATGCGTCACACCTCTAGTAGGTGTGTGGATTGAAATGATGTATTTAAGTATCAAGAGTTAACGCATTACCCGAAATTCAACTCTCACCTACCTTTGGACTATCGCCCTTCACAAGCTCGAGGAAGAATGATTATTTTAGGTAATGCGTTAACTGTATTTAAAACTTCTTGAAATATATAACGATATTATATAATATATAGGTATATTGTTAGTTTGTTTGATTCCGTTTATTCCCACACCTTATGTGTTGTGGTTGAGTTGTAGAAGCAAGTTGCGTCTTGTTTCAATTGTGAAAGGGCTTCTTTGAGCCGATTAGTGTATATATAGCTTATTTTGCTATGCACATTATTAATCGACTTGAAGAAGCCCTTTTTGTGTTGTTTTCAAGTTCGCAGGCAGGGTTATGTATCAAAACATAGCAAATTAAACAGTAGGGGAGATAAAACAAAATGAAAAAAGATTGTAGACACTTACGACTAGTACCAACAGTAGAGGAGCATAAAACACGAATAGAGACATATGAGATATATCAACAGAAGTCATACGCTATATCTACAATGTCATCTGAAACAAGAGGGAGATTAAATCAAATGCGAGGTTGTTTCGAGGCTGAAATTATATTACCAGATGATAAATTTCAATACTTTAAACCACATGCTATTCATGAAAAGGAAGCAGCTCACGAAATCGCTTTATTTATTGAAGGCATTCAGGAAGTAAAAGAAGGATACGTAATCTTATGGCGCTTTGTCGGTCAACAAAGTTTTTATAATGGCACAAAGATTGTAGCTGAACCAAAGTTTCGTAAAGTCATGCGTAAAGTAAAAGATTTCTTTTTTTATGATGATGACAGTGTTTATGAAACAGAAAAGTAAAAGGAATAGGGGATAAAATGATGAAAGAAGATATTTGGCGCGTGTTAAATGACCCAAAGGAGAAGGAAGCGAAAGAACCATCCGATGAACAAGATGATATTTTTGCTAGTTTGGATGAAATTCCGGAGATTACAGATGAACAACTACCATTTTAAAAGATATATGAAACAAGTCGAGGTAGTGTATAGAGGGTAAAAGGAAGAACTAAGTGATGTATATACTTGGATCTTCCTTTTTTTATTGCAAAAAGAACTTTGGAGGGAAATATATAATGCGTATAGGTAACGATTTAGCGGCGGGATATTATCCAACACCACTAACAGAAGGGAAACATTTAATAAAGCTATTACAAATGGAATCAGAGCGAGCTTATGCTTGCTTTGATCCATGTTGTGGAGAAGGAACAATTTTACGAAGTTTTGCAGACGAGGTGAAGCAAGTTGGCATACAACTTGATACATATGGTGTGGAATTAGAAGCAAATCGGTATGACAAAGCAAAAGAGCAATTAGGTGTAGCGGTACGCTCAAGCTTTGAGAACATGATGATTAGTCATGACTATTTTCCGCTTATTTTTTTAAACCCTCCTTATAATACGGAGCTTCGTACAGAAAAAGCAAACTCAGAGAAAATGGAATTCAACTTCCTAAAGCGTGCTCACCTATATTTACAAGATGGTGGGATGATGGTGTATGTCATTCCGTATGATCGTTTTGCAAGAGATGATATTAGCTACTTCTTAGCTAAGAATTACGAGGAAATAGGATTAATGCGTTTCGGTGATGATGATGATGATGAATTCGAGCAATTCAAACAATTTGTCTTTATCGGCCGTAAACGTGCAAATACGAAAAATGATACATATTTTAACGATCGATTTGCTAATTTTTGTGAAAATATGTCCGACCTTGCTTTCGTAAGAAAACATGTGAATACATTAGCGCAAATGGTGAATCGTAAAAGTTGGATTATACCTGAATTGCATCATCAGAAAAAACTCATTTTTACATCAAGGGTGGACTATAAAAGTGCTTATGAAGGAGTGGGGAAATCGGAAGGTATCTCGACATTCAAAAAGCGTTTAAATAGAGGGAATGGTTACTCACTTCAAGCTGAGAAAACAGCTGCTGAAAGAGCAAAAATGCCGATTGCTTCTGGACAATTAGGACTATTGCTGATAACAGGTGTGGCAGATGGTTTGCTTGGTGAAGGCGATACACTCCATGCTGTTCGTGGATCTGAAAATGTGTTTTTTGAAACTTCATTCGAGCAATTGGAAAAAACAACGAAAGAAGTTGTTTTACAAAAACGTCGCGCTAAATTTATCATTGCAACGCCAAAAGGTGAAGTCAAAGAACTTGTCTAGGAAAGGAAGAGGGCTATGTCTGTACTATTAGGAATAGTAGCATTATTTATCGTATGGGAATTTAGCAATCGTATGTTTCGTATTGCTATTGTTCTAAGCGTCATTTGCTTATGTGCATCTCAATTAGGTGCAGGTACACATTTGGTAGTGTTAGAGCAATTCTCACTGTTCCAAGGTGCAGGTGATATGCTACATGCGGCTGAACAATCATTATCAGAGTGGAAACAGTTTATAGATTTTCAAACAAAAATTTGAATGAGTAGGACATGAAACGTATCGAATAAGATGCGTTTTTTATTTTTAGGAGGGAATTTTATGATAAACGATATGATTCAACAACATACATTTGACCAGGAACAAACACCAGCGATGTTGCAATTAGAGACGGCTACTGCTTCACATACTGCTTTTTGCTTTGCTATGGCAGTAAATCGTCATCACCAAATACAATTTGCAGTATTAGGAGGGAATGACAGTACATTAAAGTCATTCCGAGCAGTCATATCAATGGGTACACGTCACTTGTATTTTGGAGAGGGACAAAAAGAAGAATTATATTATGCGTTAGGTAAAAAAATGAATGTAATTTCGACAGGACAATTTGAGTTTATTAATACACAAACAACAAATAGAAAAAAGGCGATTATTGTATTTTCTAAGGAAATAGAAGAAAAGTATATTGTTGCAATTGACGAAGCACCAGAAATGCAAGTAAGAGACTTCTTAATGGCTCCGCCGTACGGCTTGCCGATTTTAGAAGAGTGGGCGAAGCCAATTTATGAGGAGATGCTAACAAGAAATCTATTACAACCATTAGAGGTGTATTTCGATAAGAATGAGTTTACTTCTCTAACGATTGCACAAGTCGTACTAAAAGAAGAGGATTGTAAAGAGTTTTTATCAGAAATGATTCGTTCTGGAAAATGTCAATTTCCGCAAGAGGGTACAGGTGAAAAAATCAAGGAAATCAATGATTTAAATGAATATCTATTGGAATATTCACCTGTCATGCTTGATAAGGTAACAAAACTAGATGAGCCTTTACATCAACCGATGAAAGACCAAGCATTATCCCATTTTGATACGTACCAAAGACCATTATTCCCTGTACAAGCACATGTAGCAACAGGTGCAGCAAAAGCATTACAAGTGCAAAAAGGAATCATTATACAGGGGGAAATGTCGTCCGGAAAAAGCGCAATCATGACAGCTACAGTAGATGGATATTTCCATTTGACAGGGCAAAAGGGTTATCGTACCTGCGTATTTGTTCCACCGACTCTTACTGAGAAGTGGGCAAAAGAAGAAATACGACACTTAATACCAGAGGCAGAAGTACATCTGATTAAACGTACAGAGGATTTAATTCGTATTCATCAATCTTGGATTCAGGCTGGAAGACCAAAGCCAGAAAAACCAACCTTCTTTGTCATTAGTTTTACAACGATGCGAGGGGATTCTATTAAACAGATGCCATTATCTTATAAGCAAATTGTACTTTCCAAGAAATCGGTGGAAGAGGTGCAAAGTTATTATAAGAATGGCTTCTATTGTCCGGATTGTGGGGCTAAGTTACGTAAAAAGACTTCTTCTACCATGGTCCAAAAGGTTAATGGCGAACAACAAGAAGTTTGTCAGTATAAAGATTTTACAGCTAGTGACTTAGATTCAAAGACGAATAAAAACAGTGTATGTGCCGATTGTCAGTCTCCTATTTGGAGTCCAAAAGTAAAAACGAAATATGCGAGTTTTAGAGATTGGACGAAATATGAAAATAAATTAGTGCAAGCAATAAAAGAGGGAAATAAACCGTTGCAAAGACAACTAGAATTAGAGAATCGTGTAAAACCATATGATGCGAAACACACAGGGCGAGCATATCGAAAGGTAGCTACTGTTGAGTATATTCGTAGGAAAATGAAACACTTCTTTGATGCTCTTATCGTTGATGAAGTCCACGAATGTGTGACACGTTACCTTATAAGTGTCGCTTGATTGATACGAAATAGGTGGCCTAAAAGTATTTTAGGTACAACTGATATACCGATGTCAGGAATGAAAGCCGTCATGTTGAGCTGAAACTGACCGTCTAATACTCCTACATGCATTTATCTTGATAGAGATACATTGCGTTATGTATGAAACTAGGTGAAGTCGGCTGAATCTAATTCTAAAGCCACTCTTACAGAGAAGGTATGGTTAGAGATAGGCCGGGACGCTATAAAATACCTATGATGAGAATGTTCCATGGGGAACTGACGAAGACTGCGAATGTACGCGCCTAGAGGACTAAAGAATGGGAAACCTTTCTTGCTACTTATGTAGTGTGAGATACCGATGAGTAAGATTATTCGTTATGAAAATCGGGATAGTCAACAAAGAGACTATAAGGCTCACAGGTGTAAAGCAGCCATCTAAGGGTATATGTAAAGCTAGGTATATTGGAACGTGGTAAGCAGCCAACTTCTATACCAAACACCTATCAGTGGGAAGTTCACTATAAGATTCAGTAATGAATCGAAATGTGTTTATGGTTGTGAAAGTAGGGTCACAGTACCGTTGAAGCTATGAAAACATAGTGGAGGGATAGGCCCAAGTCTAGTTTTACTAAAAGAAATTCGAGTTAGAGTTGTAGCTCATATTTCGGGTAAGAAGGTGAGTTGGAAATCACTTGGAGGAGCTGATTTCTACACCAATGAGCGCGATAGCAAATCGACATAAACAATACTACGACTTCACAGGAATACAGAATGATTTATTCCAAAGAAGTCGTGAGGGTACTAAGAATTTCAAGAACCTACTAGAGATTGTCATTTCGGATGAAAATATCTTATTAGCATATCGGCAAGTTAAATCAAACACCGGTTCAAAAACCCCGGGTACTGATGACCAAACAATTTTGGATCTTGCTAATACTAATCAAGATGAGTTCATTCATTATATGAGAGAACTAGTGTTAAACTACAAACCAAAATCGGTTAGACGTGTATGGATAGATAAAAATTACTCAAAAGGGAAAAGACCTTTAGGTATTCCTTGCATACAAGACAGAATCGTCCAAAAAATGTTCCTGAACGTTCTCGAACCAATATGCGAAGGGAAATTTTACAATCATTCTTATGGATTTAGGCCAACACGTACTACACGACATGCGGTTGCAAGAGTTCAAACATTAGTAAATATCAATAAATATCACTACACGGTTAATATTGATATAAAAGGTTTCTTTGATAATGTAAATCACTCTATTCTTCTTAAACAAGTCTGGAATATTGGCATAAGGGACAAACGAGTAATCGCTGTAATTAGCAAAATGCTTAAAGCACCGATTAAAGGAGAAGGTATACCAACAAAAGGCGTACCACAAGGTGGAATTCTTTCACCGCTGCTATCTAACATTGTCCTTAATGACTTAGACCAATGGGTAGCTGATCAATGGGAATGCTTTGAAACAAGGTACCAATACTCCGTCAACTATTCCAAATACGTTAACCTTAGAAGAAATTCTAAACTTAAAGAAGGATTCTTAGTGAGGTACGCAGATGATTTTAGAATCATGACTAACACTCACGATTCAGCGGTTAAATGGTTTCATGCAGTAGTTGATTTTTTAAATAAAAGATTAAAGCTTGAAATCTCACCAAATAAATCAAAAATTATTAATCTTCGAAAGAGGTCTTCTTCCTTCTTAGGTTATAAATTTAAAACTGCTATCAAGGAGAACAAAAGGGTATTCTTCTCGCATATAGATGATGACAAACAAAAACAAATCATCACGAAATTAAAAGAAAGAATCTATGAGATACAAAAGCATCCTTCGGCCGGCAATGCAAATCTTTACAATTCAGTAGTATTAGGAGTCCAAAATAATTTCCAATATGCTACTCACATTGTTCAGGATATGAGCGACATTGAATATAGGGTTTTACGAACTCTTAACAACCGACTGAAAAAGATTGCATGGTATGGCAAGCCCAATGAACTTCCGGAGAAAGGGGCATACCTAAAGTTTTACAAAAATACACGTAAAACATACAGGGTAGCAGGTGTATATCTTTTTCCTATAGGACAGGTTACAACAAAGAATAATCTAAATTATTCACAGTCCATTAACCCCTATACAGATGAAAAAGTATTCGATTGGGATAAAGAACTTACCGAGCTGATGAAATCCAGACTTCCTAATAGGAGCATCGAATATATGGACAATAGACTATCCAAATATTCCGCACAAAAAGGGAAATGTTTTATTACTGGATTACCGCTTAAAGCTAGGGATGTTCACTGTCATCATAAGAAACCCACTTTCCTTGGTGAAACAGATGAGTTTCAGAATCTTATCATCGTTCATAAAGATATCCATACACTAATCCATGCATCACTAGAAGGCACCATACTAAGGTATGTTAATAGATTCCGATTGCACACAAAACAAATTGAGAAAATCAACCAACTCAGGAAGCTATGTAAACTCGAAAGAATTACTATTAGATAAAACTAGAGGGAACGCCGTATGAGCTGAAAGGTTCACGTACGGTGTGGAGCGGGGGAAAAGGTGGAGATTACTTCAAAACCTTACCTATCGCTATTAAAAAGTGAGACAGCACAAGGAACGGCTTTAGGAAGTTTAGCGAAGGTTTGTACGAAATTTGTAGCGGGTACAGGTACGTTATTTGGCGGTAAAGCGAGCGATGTATTTTATACATTATGGCGTTTATTCCCTCAAAAGATGGTGAAGAGTGGGTTTGAATATAGTTCTTTAATGGAATGGAATGAAACCTACGGAAACATTGAGAGAACATATTACCATGATGGTGAAGTTGTATCCAATGTAGCTTCGCGTGGTGCACAAGGAATGCTAGATAAAACTAAAGTAGTATCTGGTATTTCACCGTATGTGTTTACCCAATTTTTAATGGATACAACAATAAATGTACGTTTAAAAGATGTATGGCCAAATCCAGTTGAGCTAATCAATGTACCTACGATTCTTGTTGATATGTCTGAAGAGCAAAAACAAGCCTATGAGCATATGAAAGAGTCATTTGAAAAAGCAATTGAGGCAGCGAAAGGTACACCAGATGTCGGAAAATTGTGGCTTTCTTATATTCGTACAGGAAATGCATACCCAGATAACATGAATCGTTATCCTAACTATTACTTAGATGGGAATGAAAAAAATGTTGTTTGGTCTAATGCAGAATATAGATTCGATGAGGATTGTATGCAGCCGAAGGAGAAGAAATTGCAAGAAATATTGCATACTGAAATCTCTGAAGGTCGTCCAACTATCATTTATGTATCTGATACAGGATCTACAGTGAAAGAGCGAGACATTCAGCCTCGTTTACAGAAGGTTACAGAGCAAGTACCTGGTGCGAAAGTAGCTATTCTCCGTACCAATACAGTTACTCCGCCAAAACGTAGTGAATGGCTAAAAGAGCAAGTAAAAAACGGTGTGAATGTAATCATTTGTTCGCAAGAACTTGTGAAAGTTGGCCTCGATTTATTGGCAACACCGACCCTGATTTTTTATCAATTATCATTCAGCTTATTCACATTAAATCAAGCAGCAAGAAGACATTGGCGTATTGGTCAAACCAATCAATGTAGAATATTCTACCTTGGATATCGAGAGACTTTCCAAGCGCAAATGGCACAGTTGATAGCTCAGAAGAATAAAGCTTCTGAAGCAATGAATGGTGATGCGACAAGTGATGGTTTAAATGCAATGCTCGGCGATACAGGGGATTTACAGACTTTATTAATTCAAAACATTAAGAGTGGGAACCAATTAAAAGGCTCAACAGAAGAATGGACAAAAGCGGCATCAGAAGAATCGAAACGAGTTCTTGCAAATATCGGTAATGTGATTACACCTGTGTTTGAATCGATTGAAATTCAATTTACGAACTGGGTGGAAAAATTACCAGGAACAATGGATGTTGCATTTATGAAAGATGCCCAATTTGTACAAAAGGCTGTTGAATTTATTCAACAAGGGAAAGTACCTGGTGTTCAAGTGAAGAAACGTGAACTTGAAATAGATGGAGAAGTAGAAGGTATCATTCGTACATTAACAACGCTGAATACAGATAAGCGTATGCTGGTTCAAAAACAAGATATTGCATTCTGGGATGAAGTGATTGTTGAAGTGGATACTGCTAAAAAGAAAGGGAAACGAAAAAGCAAAGTAATCGAGGGACAGTTTGAGTTCGATTTATTTGCATAACCGAGAGGAGAAAATCATGTTTACAACGATTTTTATCGCTTTATTTTGTTATATGTTTTTTGTAGTTCGCAAAGTCAGAAAAAACATGCTAATAGAAGAAGCAAAGAAAAAAGAAATAGAACAGGCACCGGTGGAACGTCCCGTTTATTGGTGCCCGCGAGAAAACAGACCAATTGGTAGAGAACAAGAGCGTGTTACTGCTTCTACGAAGGAAATCACCTTAGAAAAAGATGTAGCAAGTATATATGATTTAGTTGCTTCGTCGGTTCAAATGAATTTAGGTGAAGAAGAAAAAACGTTAAAACAGGACAAGGAAGTTGCAAAAGAAGAGGAGTATGCTGAAGATTTTCACCATACTCCTGCTTCTGAAGCAGTATACGATATCCTTTTTCCTGGCGATGAGGATATACCAGAGGAATTATTAGAATATGAGGAGACATTTCTGGAACTAGAACAGTTGCCGATCCCACTAGAAACAGAGCATATCGTTCCTATTCAACAAGGAGTATCAGGGGTAGATGATATGAATTTGGTAAAGTGGACTGTAAAAGTAATAGGACGAGAACAAGGACTGACACGTGTGATGAATATGTCTAATAGGAAGCGCTATTGGATACATACAGAGGGAGAGATATTACCAGAAAATAAACTAATGTATATAGAATTAGAGGTCGATTCACCGTATTCCTATACATTAGTTGGGTGGAGTGATAGACAACTAGGGAGTATATAAATCTATTTCCTAGTTGGTATTTTCTTAGTTATATAGCATTAAACACACTAGGTTCTCACTCATTTGTACAAGGACAAAATTTTTTTGTTTTTGTACAAATGAGTGGGACAGAACGATTCACCATATAAGGATATTCGACTATAATGAGAAATTGTACGTCATTGTAATATTAAAATATTCTAAGGTTAAAGTGATTATTAATCTTAAAATATGCGATTTGAGAACTCGTTGTAATATTACAATGCTTCATATACATGAGATTGTATTTAAGATTATTATATTAAAATTACTGGAGGCTGATGAAATATGATAATAGATCATATGAGCAACAATGTAGTGGAAAAATTAGAACAGACGGTGCGCTACGAAAAGAAACAAGTAAAGGTATTGCGTGTAAGTAAAAGTAGTTCAAATATACACGCTTACATGATTTTCCCGGAATTCTCAGAGGTTAAAATTTCAAATACCGAACTGGATGAATATATAGAAAACCTATCAACAAGCGTGAAGTATGTCATTGATCGCAAGTTGAGTCAACAAGAAATTGAAAAACAAAATCATTCTTTCATTATGACGTGTGCAGTTGAGGAAGATGGTGTGATAGATGATGAAACTCTTCATTTTAATACGACTTATGTCAAACCACCAACGATTGCAAATAAAGTATTTAAGTTAGTGTGTGGATTAGGCAATCGTTTAGATAGCTTAAAAGAGTTACATATTACAGTATTAAATAATAATATTAATCGGATTGAAATTGAATTTTATAATGAAAATGAAACATACATGGCAGTAGAGAAGGAAGAAATCGCAAATGCAATTATGGGAGCATATACAAAAGCAAATATCTATTACTCAGCAGATCTCTATTATGTTGCAGAAGGAAATCAAATCAAATTAAAGAGCGTTAAACCAAAATTAGCGGGTGATGTGTGATGAAACAAGAAAAAGGGATGATAGGAGTCTTATGTACGCTTGTTTTGATGGTTTTACTTCTTATCCCCTTACAAGCAGCTCATGCATCTGTAAAAGTGGACTTTAATGAATTAAAAGGGAATGATGTATCGTCATCCTTTAAAGAGGGATTAAACAATCGAACCAAAACACCAGAGAAGGATGATTCATTCGGTTCATCATTAATACAAAAAATTGAGGGTATGTATGCACCTGCCTTTAAAGTAGGGGTAAATATCTTTTCTATCTCTTTCGTATTAGGCGTTATTGTCATGGTTATGGCATTAATTACGAAGAATGGTCAATGGATGAAGTGGGCGACAGGGAGTATGATCTTTTCATTCGTTAGTATGATGGCGATGAGACTAAGTGTGTACTTCTTATTCAGTTCCGATGTAGTATCGTTTATGAACATCTTTACGGATTTTTTAGACCTGTTTAAATCAACAGCACTTATTTTTACACCATTTATGTTAATTGCAGGTATTCGTTTACGAAAAATTCATGAGAGTACGAAACAACCTGAGTATTATCGTTGGTCCAATCGTGTCATAACGGGATCGTGTTTACTTTGTATGTTAGCCGTACTCGCTCCATGGCTATTTGCGAATATGTAAAGAAACACATATAAGAGGAATGAAAAAGGTACTGAATCTATATTCAGTACCTTTTATCTACCCATATGATTTCTTCGTTCGTATTCTTCAAATACTTCCGGTGATATAGGAGATAATATGCCACTTAGATATACAGCTGTATATAAAAAGTATTGTTCATCTTTTGTTCGAACTGTAAGAGTGCCGTGTTCCTCGTTATTGGGGATAATTCGTTCAATTTTCAGTTGTTTTTTGTCGCAAATAATCGCTTTTAAACTATATAAATTATGTACCGGTAATCGTTCAATATACAAGCAACAGCGTTCTAATAAAAATAGAATAACAGTCATTTGTAGAATGAAAGCAATCTTTAATAGAGTTGGTATGGGTGCGAATAATACTAGAAATATAGAGACTAAGAAAATATTTAACTTTGAAAACCACTTTTCGTATTGATTCAAAGAAATAATACTTTTCTTGTTTTGGAATACCTGGAACCTCGTTATAAGGAAAAGGAGAGAAAAGATTCCTTCGTAGCTAAACCAGGATTTCCATTCTGTATCAGTAATTTCAAGCAATATATATATGATACCGGTAGATACAACCAGTGGTACCAACTGTACCAAACTAAATAGTATGGTATGTTCTAACATTCTTTTATTGTAGATACGATTAGTTATTGAATCCAAGTTTCTTAACTCCTTCTGCAATTTTCATGATGACACCACCAATAAGTAGATGGTATTCGCCTATTCCTTTCTCATTTACATACCAGCACATATAGTGTCTAATGCCTTCTTTTGCACCGTGATCATGTAGAGGGAAAGGAGATGCATATTTTTCTGATGACATACCATTATCACCGAAAGGAACCTGTTCTGCAAGCGTAAAGCGTATTTTAGAATCATTCACAATCCAACACCCAAAATCTTCTGCTCCATACCATATTGCTTCTTTATGGATGGGGTCAATAGAAGGTTTTGCTGGATAATTTTCAGCCAGTAGTTGTGCTTTCTCTTCACGAAGCTGCTGATGAATATGTGAATTCAATGGATCTTCGGTTCCTATTTCATATGTTTCCTCAAAATTTCCACACTCATAAGGAATGAGAGGATTATTTGAATCAGATGCTAATAGTAGACTGCAAGAATCCGATTTTGAAAGATAGTATACACAGTCTTTGCACGTAAAGAGATTTGAAAAGGCTGAATCTGTTTCTTGAACTGTTACGGTATTATCTACTACAAGTTTTAACATGTCTATCACAATCCTTTTTAGGCTAGTTCGTAAATTAATATAGACGTATCATATCATGATTATAATTAAATGTAAATATTTTCCAAATATAAATAACCTTATTTATTTTGAAAGGATTGTTTGTTTTGAAAAGAAATCGAGAATATATCGCTTTACGAAATTCCATTTTGATAGGTTGGTTACTCACACTTATCGTTATGGGCCTGTCAGTCTATTTTTCTTCCATTGTGTATTTATTAATCGGATGTTTCATTTTGTCGCTTAAATATGGATTAATGGGCACCATAAAGAATGTGGAAAAACGTTTACCAACCTGGGCTAACTTTGGTGTCATTGAAAAGCCAGTGAATCGAAGGGTGACAAGACCCTTTCAATTTCGGGGTGGGCTCATTGTTTCATTAGCGTTAGGATTCGTAGAGATGGTGATAAAAGGCTTATGTATTTCATATTTTATTTTAGGATTAGAAACACATGTATTCCGTTTAATGCGCAGAAACGCAAGAGTGTAAAAAGAAAGGGAGGATTTCATTATGAAAGTATTAATATTTGAATTAGTTCTCATTGCGATTCTGATTCCGTTGAATATCATTGTAAAAAAACATGTACCTAAATGGAAAGGGAAAGCCGGAGAAAAACTGGTGAAACGTATATTAAGTAAATTAGATCCTGAAAGTTTTTATGTGCTACATGATGTGACGGTTCATACGGAGTATGGTGATACAACGCAAATTGACCATATTGTTATCGCGGAAACAGGTGTATTCGTTATAGAGACGAAGAACTACGAGGGCTGGATTTATGGCAGTGAGAAATCAGCAAGGTGGACACAAGGCATTTTTAGAAAGAAATTCTCTTTTCAAAACCCATTTCGACAAAACTATAAACATACGAAAGCAATTGAATGGGTGATGGAACAACAGCTGCCGTGTATCTCTATTGTAGCGTTTCATCCGAAATGCAATCTAAAAAAAGTTAATGTACATTCAAAAGATAAACATATCTTATATTATTACAATCTGAAGAAATGTATTGAATCTTATACAGACATTCAGTTAACAAAAGAAGAGGTCCAGCATATCTATCAAACTATATTGCGAGCAAACATTACCGATAAAGATATAGAGAAGAAACATGTGGAATATTTACATAATAAGTTTGCAAAACAATAACGAATGGAGCAGGAGACATGATTCTTTATGTAATAGGTATTATAGCAATCTCTGTAATAGCTGTTCGCCTGAATATAAAATATTACAAGTTAAAAGGAGATCCGAAAGATTTCGTGACGAGAATAAATAAGTAGTTTTTAAATATCTAACTGGATAAATAAAATAAAAAAAGGCTTCCTTTTTAGGAGCCTTTTTTATACCTAATCATTAATAGTTGGTTAGCTTAATGCCTCTTCTATGTGACTTAGTAATGCGGTTAATAATGAAGCACTATCAATATCTTCATCTCCATATTTTCCATCCTCAACACAAAGAGATTCCATGGAAATTGTAATTATTTTGGCATTTCTAATTAGGTTGTAAAAGATATCATAGTCTTCGGGATGAATTGACCTTAACGTATGGAAATAATCTAAGTCAATATCAAGGATATATTCTTGAGTAAATTGATTATCTTGTATTAAACCTGGTACCATCTCATTTATAGTATTTAATTTATCTTCTAGGTAAATCGACTCTATTGCTTGGTCATAGTGTGGTTTTTTGCAGTTATCATTGCATGGGTCAGGATGTTCAGTTTGATTACCAATCCAACATTTTCTATCAAGAATGTACATGCTATCTGTAGATTCATGATAACCTTCTGGTGCTGGGACTTCAAAATCTTCTCCAGGTGAAATACCTAACATTTTAAAATTAAATGCTTCTATTCTTTTTTCCTCTTTAAACGATATTGGTGTATCGCTGCATGCATTATAATTAATAATAAAAGCTTCTCTATTATGTTAGATTTAATAGCTGCATCGATATGTTCGTCATGCTTTAAGTTCCCGATTGCTGAACGTACAGGTTAATCCTCTTGTTTTTTCTTTTCCAGATTTCGGTGAATCCCCATGTCTCACCATATATATGAAAGTTTTCATAATTCCCTCCATTTTTCCAGGTTCCTATACAATTCCTTTCTCATATTAGCATATATATCCAATTCAGTCCCCTTAAAAATAACAGAAAACTGTGAATTTGAAATAAAGTCACGATATTTGTAAGAAAGACGCGAAGTTTTCACTATCCTCTGGTATAAAAAAGCGTTATTCTTTCTAAACAAGCTAGACTAGAAAGGATGATGTTTTTTGATATTTGAGGGTATTAAAATCTCCTGAGTTGATGGTTATGTATGGTGACCCCATAGCCAAAGAAGTAAGAAGATATTTAGAAGTGCATCAAATTTTGAGGAAGTGCTTGTGAACCGTATCTTAAATAAATGAGGTTTTGTATGTTCGATTTTTAAATAATACCCAAGAAGGAGTGGGTTGCAGTTATAGTAATACTCTATTTTTTGTATTTCTATAATAGATAAATTTTTTTAAAAAACAGAATTATCTTGACAGTTATTGAATGGATTGATAAGGTTATAAAAAAATATTTCTTATCCAGAGAGGTGGAGGGACTGGCCTTATGAAACCTCAGCAACAGGTCTGCTTAAGTAGACACTGTGCTAATTCCAGCGGGTGAAAATCCTGATAGATGAGAGCTTCCGTTTTTATTTGTCAGTAGCGCCCTCTTTTTTAGAGTGCGTTTTTGTTTTTTCTGGATAGTAACTAAAGGAGAGTAGAAATGGAGAACAAAAATGGGCAAGAATTTCAAAGGAAAATGCAAGCACGTCATTTAGTCATGCTATCACTTGGTGGGGTGATTGGAACTGGCTTATTCTTAAGCCCAGGTTACACTATTCAACAAGTTGGCCCGTTTGGAACAATTCTATCCTATCTGATTGGTGCGCTAGTGGTTTATCTAGTTATGCTATGTTTAGGAGAGCTTTCCGTACATATGCCTGAAACGGGCGCATTTCATAGTTATGCAGTTAAATACATTGGACCGGGTACAGGGTATACAGTAGCCTGGTTGTATTGGTTAACTTGGACTGTTGCTTTAGGTTCTGAATTTACAGCCGCAGGATTACTTATGAAGCGATGGTTTCCATCGATTAATGTCTGGGTATGGAGTGCTCTTTTTGCCATTTTGATCTTTGTATTAAATGTCCTGACTGTTAAATTTTTCGCCGAATCAGAATTTTGGTTTTCATCGATAAAGGTTATAGCTATTGTGATTTTTATTGTTTTAGGAGTAGCGGCAATGCTAGGGTTTCTTCCGATGACTCATTCAAAAGCAGCACCATTCTTTTCTAATTTTACAAGTGGAGGTTTATTTCCTCATGGTGCTACGGCCATTATAATGACCATGCTTGCGGTTAATTTTGCTTTTTCGGGAACAGAATTAATAGGCATTGCAGCTGGAGAAACAGTGAACCCGGAAAAAATGATACCGAAGGCCATTCGAACTACTCTGTGGAGATTGATCATCTTTTTTGTAGGAACGATTGTTGTTTTATCTGCGTTATTGCCTATTTCCGATGCAGGGGTATTAGAGAGCCCTTTTGTTGCAGTTCTTGAACGAATTGGGGTGCCATATTCAGCTGACATAATGAATTTCGTTATCTTAACAGCCATTTTATCTGCGGCAAACTCAGGCCTTTATGCCTCTTCTAGAATGCTTTGGTCGCTTGCTAATAAGAATACGATATCCCCGATTTTTGGAAAAATGACGAAGCAAGGTGTTCCAATCAACGCCGTCATTTTCAGCATGGTGGGTGGAGCTTTGGCTTTGCTCTCAAGTATTGTGGCACCAGATACTGTCTATATCGTACTAGTTTCCATTTCCGGTCTAGCAGTAGTTGTAGTTTGGATGAGTATTAGTGCTTCCCAGTTCCTATTTCGCAGACAATTTTTGAAAGAAGGAAATTCTGAAAAGGACTTGATTTATCGCACACCACTATATCCATTAGTACCAATTGCTTCTTTTATCCTTTGTCTGGCATCGTGTATTGGAATTGCATTCGATCCAACACAGAGAATTGCCTTATATTGCGGCATACCGTTTATTTTGTTTTGCTATGGAAGTTATTATTTAACAAAAAATCTAAAAAAGAGGGGCGTAGATTATGTCGAACAAAATCAACCCAATTGATGCTATTTTATCCCAACATTCCATTATGCTTCTTGACGGAGCATTAGCTACAGAATTGGAGGCGCATGGATGTAATTTGGACGATCCCCTTTGGTCGGCACGTGTGTTACTAGAAAATCCGGAACTAATTTATCAGGTTCATTCGGACTATTTTCGTGCTGGAGCGGACTGTGCCATAACAGCAAGCTATCAAGCTACTATTAGTGGTTTTTCCGCGCGTGGAATACAAGAACAGGAAGCTTTGGAATTAATTAAGAAAACGGTGTTACTTGCAAGAAGGGCAAGAGATGATTTTTGGAAGGAAAACACGCAAACGAATAGGCCTAAACCATTGGTTGTTGCATCAGTTGGGCCGTACGGGGCTTACCTTGCAGATGGTTCAGAGTATGTAGGCAACTATGGTGTGACAGATAAAACATTAGCAGACTTTCACCGTTCGAGAATGTCAGCGTTAATCGAAGCAGGTGCAGATCTATTGGCATTTGAAACGATCCCTTCCCTGCAAGAAGCAAGAGTATTAGATACATTATTGCGTGAGTTTCCAGAAACATATGCTTGGCTTTCCTTTTCGCTAAAAAATGAGAAAGAGATTAGTGAAGGTATGAAACTCGTGGAGTGTGCACGAGCTTTTGAGAAAAGTGAACAAATTGTAGCAATAGGCATCAATTGTGCGCCAGTAACCGTTGTGACTGGTGCAATCCAAGAGTTGAGGGCAAACACCAAAAAACCGATTATTATTTATCCAAACTCTGGTGAAACTTATAATCCAGAAACAAAAACATGGCATGGTCATGAACAATGTAACACGTTGGATATTCAATCTGAAGAATGGTACCAAGCAGGTGCACGTTTAATAGGTGGATGCTGCAGAACGACACCTTATCACATTGAGGAGATATCGAACAAGTGGCGTTCTTCCGAGTTTTTCTATTCGAACGAAGCAAAACAGTAATGTAATGGATGATAATCTATCTTTATGTGTATTTTCATGATTTTGCTTGTTCAGGAATATACAGTTACGTCTAGTGGCACAAAATGTCTTTTCAGAGACACAAATGTGGATGGTAGCCTCGGGAATCCAGTGGACTTTTGGGTACCTTAGGTATGGAAAGGAATCAGGGAAAATAAAAACCGCTAGTTTAATAGATATGGTAGACAACATGCTGAATCTTTTAATGAAGATGTAGTTGATCCAATTGAAGGTGAAGGGGACCATTTATTCGCAATTAAAGTTAACGAAGAGGTTAATTTAGTTATTCAAAAAATAGTTCAATAACTATATGAAAATTTGTTGTGGTAAAAATCCTTGTTGTAGTAATAAATGTGGTCATATTGTTGTAAAAAAGGATAGATGTAAACAGGTATACTCTCCTGTTCATCTATCCTTTCCTTTTTACCTTATAAAATGTGTGACATTATATTCAATCGCATAAATATAGGATTTCATTACTATTTCCTTGATTTTTAATAAAACGATAGGGTTTATTTGGTATGCGTATTATTAAGAGTATGCTTCTATTTTAGGAATGCTTTACCCCACAAAATGAAAGTACACTTTGTTTCCATTCTTAAGTTGATGGGTATGGGGTCACTATACATATCCATCAACTTAAGAATTTTCTTTACCCCCAAGTGTTAAAAAAACGCCATCCTTTCCTATAAGTCTACAGAAAGAATAGCGTATTTTTTTATTTTAGGGGGTATTTTATTTTGTTAGGTTGATAGTGATGTGGTGCTACCCCTTATATAACTTTTTTTATTTTTTGCGGTGATTGTTTCGTTTGAGTAATGATATTCTCTTTTCGTAATTCTTTAAAGAGCGACGTGACCATAAGAACGACTACAATAGAGAATGGTAAAGCTGCTATGATCGCTGCAATTTGCAGTGCATTTAACCCACCAGCTTGCAAGAGAATGGCTGCAATAGCTGCAATTGTTAATCCCCAAATAAGCTTCAAACTGTTTTTCGGTGATAAGTTACCATTGCTTGTTTGCATAGCAACAACAAATGTTGCGGAGTCAGCAGAGGTAACGAAGAATGTTGCGACTAAAATTAGTCCAATAATGGTCAAAAATGTTGAGAATGGTAAATGCGAAATGACAGCGAATAACCCAATTTCGGTACCATTTTTCGCAATTTCATCAGCAATTCCAAGTGATTGGAACATTTCCATATGAATAGCTGTACCGCCAAAGACAGCGAACCAAAA
This sequence comes from Bacillus sp. TH25, assembly GCF_016650935.1. NCBI lineage: Bacteria > Bacillati > Bacillota > Bacilli > Caryophanales > Bacillaceae > Bacillus > Bacillus sp. TH25. The sequence continues at coordinate 1,271,370 of NZ_JAEKEU010000009.1, forward strand.
TGTACAAATGAATGTTGGGATTAATACGACGCCGATAATAAATTCACGAATTGTACGTCCGCGAGAAACACGGGCAATGAATGTACCGACGAATGGAGACCAAGAAATCCACCAACCCCAGTAAAAAATAGTCCAATTTTCAATCCAAGAAGAGGATTCTTTGCTAAAAGCACCTAAATTTAATCCCATGCTTGGTAATGCTCCAATATAAGAGCCTAGTGTGGAAGTAAAATACTTCATGATAAAGACAGTTGGCCCTAAAATTAAAAAGGAAACGAGTAATATTCCAGCGAGGGAGAAGTTTAAGTTACTCAAATATTTAATCCCACGATCTAAGCCAGTTTGTGCACTTGTTAAATAGAGTACAGTGAAAATGGCAATAAGTACGAGTTGTGTACCAATTGTATTATTAATAGAAGGGAATAAATAGCTTAATCCTCCAGCGATTTGTTGTGCACCGATTCCTACGGATGGTACGATTCCAAATACAGTTGCTAAAACAGCCAAAATATCTACTGTTTTTCCAATAGGAGAATGTTTCGATCGATTAAATAATGGAGTAACTGTAGCGCCAATTGTACTACCTTTTTGTTTTCGGAATGTAAAATATGCAATTGTTAGAGCGACCATTGCATAAAGTGACCAAGGGAAGAGACCCCAGTGGAAAAATGAATATTGCATAGCAAGTTTAGCGCTTTCCTCAGTTCCAGGTTCACCAGTAAGCGGTGCTCCAAAGTGTGAAATGGGTTCAGTAATTCCATAAAAGAGAAGTCCGATGCCCATTCCTGCTCCAAATAACATGGAAAGCCAAGAGAGGTAACTATATTGCGGTTTTTCATCATCTTTACCAAGACGAATGGAGCCATACTTTGAAAATGCTAAATAACCAGCTAAAACAATCATTGTGGTCATAAGTAGAGAGTAAAACCATCCAAACTTATTGAGAATAAATGCGTTTAAAGAAGAGGTAACACTTTGTAAATCATAGCCTTGTATCCAACTTGCTGGAATTACACCCCATATAATAAATAAGGTTGTAAGCAAGATGGAGATATAGAATACACTGTTTTCTTTTTTTATCATAGAATCCCACCTTTTATTTAATAAAGTTAAAAATTATATTAATAATAACAATGATAGGAATAATTGTCAAAAAATTCGTTTTTCATAAGTGATATTGGGTACAGCCAACGTACTAACATAAAACCCACGTTAAGAATTATTTGCACCGTAAAAATACTGTACATTTTTGTTACAATGCTTTGCTTGAATCGCCTACTGGGGTAGCACCACATCGCCATCAAGTTAAGATGAATTTGTATCCATATAGCGAAAAAATTGCTATTCTTTTTGTAGAAATATGCAGAAAGGATGGCGTTTTTTATGAATCTTTTGATTCAAGATGAACTCCAATTATTTGCTGAGGAATTATATCAATATTTTACTCCTTCATTTTTAGAAGGGCTTGCTAGAGAATTAGATTTTGTTCAACGAAAGCGTAAATTTTCAGGACAGGACTTAGCCACTATCTGTATTTGGGTGAGTCAACGGATAGCGAGTGATTCTTTAGTTAGACTGTGTAGTCAACTACATGCAGCTACAGGAACTCTTATTAGTCCAGAAGGACTAAATAAACGGTTCAATAAAAAAGCTGTTTGCTTTTTAAAACATGTTTTTTCTGCATTATTAAAAAATAAGATTTGTGAAACCTCAGTGATTCCAAGCTCTTCAATCACCTATTTTCAAAGGATTCGTATTTTAGATGCGACGATTTTTCAAGTGCCAAAACATTTAGCTAGTGTGTATCCTGGATCAGGTGGTTGTGCACAAACAGCGGGTATAAAGATTCAATTAGAATATGATTTACATAGCGGACAGTTTTTAAATTTTCAAGTTGAACCAGGGAAGAATAATGATAAGACCTTTGGAACAGAATGTTTAGCGACATTACGGCCTGGCGATCTATGCATTCGGGATTTAGGCTATTATTCACTGGACGATTTAGATCAAATGGACCAACGAGGTGTGTATTATATATCGCGGCTTAAACTAAATAATATGGTGTATATCAAAAATGAGTTTCCTGAATACTTTCGAAATGGGACAGTAAAAAAACAGTCTCAGTACATCAAAGTTGATTTAGAACACATTATGAATACCTTAAAACCAGGACAGGTCTATGAAATAACAGATGCTTATATTGGAAAGGATAAAAAACTATTTACACGCGTTATTATATATCGATTAACTGAAAAACAACTTCGAGAACGTAAGAAAAAACAAGTGTATACGGAATGTAAAACGTACTCAGAGAAAAGCAAACGATTAGTTGGTATAAACATTTATGTTACCAATACACCTTTGGAATGGGTTCCGATGGAACAAATACATGATTTTTATTCCCTCCGCTGGCAGATTGAAATTATCTTTAAAACTTGGAAATCCTTATTTCAAATTCATGATTGACACAATATCAAACGAGAGCGATTAGCTTTCCATATAGTTGGCACTCTAATCTCTCCTGTTTTACATGACGATACTGGTCTATTTTGAAGAGTGATTTCCATGTTTTAGAAACCGTAGTTAGTTATACGCTATATAAGTAGAAGATTTTATGAGCCACCAAGCTAAGTTTTCATATAACCCCTAAACGAAAATTTCCTTTCTCTACAGATAGTTCCTCTGAGAAGTCAGCTCATTTTTTTGTTTTGTGGGCATTTATTTTTTTTAAGTTGACGGGCATGTATGTTGAGGCCTATTATGTGAAATATTCCAATTTTGCATTTGGGAAAAACTTTTTCATATAAGAATAAAGATGATTTTTTATATCCTCCTCTTCTTCTTTTTGATAAATATATTTTCCAATTCCATATTTCCCCCATTTATATCTTCTTCTTTCTTCATCTAATTCTAATTTGGTCATAGGGTAGTTTTTTTCAATTACCCTCTTAGCAGGCTTTGTAAAACGATGTTGAATAAATTCAAATGTAATATCATCCCTTACATCGAGGGGTAATTCAGCATCAAGGCGTTCAAACATACGATAGTACCCGTCCTGCCAACCTTCATGTAGATAAATAGGAGCTACGATGAACCCTAGCGGATATCCTGCTCTAGCTATTTTTCCTGCTGCTTCAATTCGTTTAGCCAACGGAGAGGTCCCAGGCTCAAAGTTTTTAATAACATAATCGGCGTTTACACTAAACCGAAATCTTGTTTTTCCATTATGTTTTGCATCAAGCAAGTGATCCACATGGTGAAATTTCGTCACGAATCGTAATTTCCCATATTCCGAGGCTCCAAAATGTTCAATCGCTCGCTTAAGAGTATGAGTTAAATGATCAATTCCTACAATATCTGATGTACAGGAAGCTTCAAACCTTGTTAATTCAGGCTCACGACCCTCCATATATTTGTCAGCAGCTTCTAGAATTTCATCGACATTTACATAGGTACGGATATATGGCTTACTTCCCATGGTTGTTTGTAAATAGCAATAATGACAATGACCCATACAGCCTGTTGCAAAAGGAATAGCATATTCTGCTGAAGGCTTTGAAGTATCAAATTTCAGTGTTTTTCTAACACCAACAACAAGAGTAGACTTTGCTACTCTATACTTTTGGAAATCGTTTTCGCCTGGCAGGTCTCTCACTTGATTATGAGAAGTAGTATGCCGAATTTCAACATCCATTTTTGAAAATTTTTCATAAAGCTCTTTCCCTAACGGATAATCTAATGCTTTAGGTTCAAAGTATACAAGCTTAGGCATAAATGGTTTCATTCTAACATCCCCTCTGAAATATCCCCATAATAGTAGGTGTAAGCTTGATTTGCTTCTTCTTCAGTAGAATAAACAGCCATTTCATTTATTAGTGGATAATAATTTTCATAAAGAAATAATGCTAGTTCATTTGGCTTCTCAGGGTTATTAACAACTGCCGCTGCTTGTATATTGGCTACATCTTGTGTGTGGGGGTTTCGGTAAAAAACATAGACAATATCTCCAGCATAATAAGTTTTACTTTCGTTAGACAATTTCATTCCATCACCTTTTCTTTTTATAGAATCCACTGAGCAATGTTATTCATTACTAAAATTTTGCCTTTAGTGCGTATAATTATGTCTTCTTTATTATGGAAAAAATAGATGGACTTAACTAAATTTGTATAAAGGTGTTTTTGCCGATCCCCCTTTTCGAGGGATCGGCAAAAACACCCATCTTACATATTTTATAGAAAAGATGACATACTATCTATTAGCTATTACTTATATAGCAAAATTAATTGTTCATTCAATTGGCAGATAATACATATCTTTATCTGCCATACTCTTTTCATATGCTTTTAATTTTTTAAAACTTTAATGTTTGGAGGTTATAAAAATGAATTTTTCACATTCGAAAAAAGAAGAGAGTAGTAATTCTAAAAACTTAAAATCAAATACTACACAAATTGGACTTCAACCAGTAGAACAAGCCATGAATGGATTGTATGGAATGCCAGAAACTGATATTGAAGACAAAGAACATCAAAAAAAGGAAATTTGAAAAATACTTAGTATTTCAATATTACTTTTATTTTCCATACATATTTCAATTGTAATAAAAAACAAGGGAAATCAAAGTTCCCTTGTTTTTTATTACTCTTTATCCCCTGTATTTTGTTTGTGCTTATACGCACCCCTCGAATTCTCTGTTAAATCTACTATATCTGTTTCCTTACCAAATTCAGTACTATAATTAGGTTTTCCATATTCTTTACGATTCATCTCTTGATTCGCATCCTTCATTGGTTGAAACAACTGTGTTAAGCACATTAACCCACTTAGTCCAACAAGAGCAAAGATTACTCTTGCTAAAAAGGCATTTTGTCCACCAAATATTGTTCCTACTAAATCAAACTTAAAGAAACCAATTAGCCCCCAATTAATAGCACCAATAATAACTAAAGCTAGGGCAATTCGCTGTATAGTTCTCATTCACATAACACCTCCTTCAGTCTCAACTTTTAAAACAATGTACAGGAATACTCTGTATTCTTCCTGCTTGAATCGTTAGCTTTGATTTCCAATCAAAGTGATAGCTCATAATTCAACATAAATACATTCCAGTACCATAATATAAACTTTGACTAACATTTTAATATTTTTATTATTGTATACTGCTATAAGACTGCATGGTATTGCGGTTATCGGTACTGCAATAATTAACCCTATTTGTACTTTCTGCATCATATTAGCTATCCTATTAGTTGCTAGGATTCAATCTTATTATTAGAAATTAACAATGGTTTCATACACAAAATATCTAATACATACTTAATGTATTATTTTTTTCTACAAAGGCTTTTTGATGTTACATAAACTAACCTTTTCTCAAACAACTTGCTACTTTTATTTCGTATAATATACAACAGTATGTTCATACTACACCTGAGCCTTTAAAAAGCTCATATAAATGGCTAACGTTTCATAACAAGTGGGCAAAGCAGGCGGTTTATTGAACCGCCTGCTTTGTTTTATTTCTTTACTTAACTTTTTTCAAGATTGAAATCCTGCTTGTCTTAAAGACTCATTCCAATTTTCAAAATGTCTTACATAAGTAGATAAAGCAGGCATATTGGGATCTTTTAATATTTCTTTGGCAGTTGGTAACTTTTGATAGGAATGAGCCCATTCTTTTAACCTAGATAGCAAAATTCTTCTTGTATACATTTATAGCTTATAACCACCTTATCGACATAATACATTTAATTCGTTCTTGATTTATGGATTACTTTCAAAAAATAAACAAAACTAATACATACTAACGATATTAAAAAGGCAAGCATCAAAATGTGCTTGCCTTTTCTTCTAACGACGATGTTCCACAAGATCAATTACACCTAAAACAACGTGAGCTAAACCAAATCCAAATACTGTATTTGCAATCATCTTATTAGATCCACGAGTTTGCTTTAAGGCATAACCCGCAGCTGTAACTGCTGTACCTAATGTAGTTGGAATTAATCCTTCACGAATATTCATAGTAACGTCCTCCTAGTATCGCAGTTAGTAATCCTGCTTTAATACTTTGGAATTAAAAGTACTAAAACAAGTATTAGTATTTTCCTGTCTAGTGAAAATATGCGGATTTATTTTAACTATCTTCTTTTCATTATGATACAGCGTAACTAAAAATGTTAATGCGTAAGTTGTTTTAATACATTTACATGTTCTCTATCTATATCTAAAATAGCATGTATTAACATATGACTTTCTGGATCCAAATCACCCTGTACAATTTCTTCTGATATTTGAACACCATAATAACTTTCACCCTTTAACGCGCTACTTACAATTCCTTCTTTTGTATCTGGTACTGTAAATTGACTTATCCAACCTTGAACAGAGCCAACAATTCCTTCATCATCAACCGGTACTCCTCCAAGATTTTGTATTCTTTCTGCTACTTTTAAGGCATGTTGTTTGTGATCTTGTTGTATTCTTTGAAATTCCTTTTTTATTTCTGGATCTTTTAACTTCTCTATAAAATGCTCATAGGCATGAATGCCCATGTACTGTCCTTTTAGAAAGGCATTTAATGTATTGACTACACTCTGTTTTTCCATATCATCACTCCCTTTTTACGTTATCCTTTTACAGAAGTCGATGGATTATCCATATCGTGTGTGCAATACTATTAGTTAATTTCTTGTTATACCGTTCCTCTAAATTCTCACTCCTCTTTCAATCACCTTGATATAAGTATCATTTTTGTTTATTCAATTCCCATTAGGTTCATACTAACTTTTGTTTGAAAAATATGAGAAATGGAGTTGGATTAAATATGGAATTTGAAGGTAGAAATTCTACAGAATCTGCACTTCTTCATTATAAGTATGGTTTGGGTTTATTTACTGAGAAGATGCCTAAACTAGCCGAAGAATTTAATTCCTTTACAGAAGAATGCTTTAAAGAAGGCACCTTATCAAAAAAAACAAAAACAGTTAATTGCTTTAGGTATTAGCCTTTATTCTCAGGATGAATATTGTATCATTTATCACATTAAAGGGTGTCTAGATCAAGGAGCTTCAGAACAGGAGATCTTTGAGACGGTGGGAGTGACAGCTGCATTTGGTGGTGGTGCTACTATGAGTCAGGCAGTAACGCTTGTACAAGAGAGTATGCAAAAATTAAAGCAGTAATAGGGATATCCTCATGGCTTAAGGAATATAATTCTCGAATTCATGTGTAGCTATCTTTACACAATAAATAAAAACAAAAAACTTGGGTGCAATTCACACGCGCCCAAGTTTTTTGTTTTTATCCTTAATTCATACTATAAATTGCCCGAGATAAGTATGTAGCAAAGGTAGTCCATAACAAGTAGGGGATTAGAAGCCATGCAGCCACTTTAGATAGACAGAATGAATAAATTATAAGAAGGAATGTAGTAACGTCCACCAGAAGGCAATCTAACGTCGCTAATAATAAATCTTTTTGGTGGAACTAAAAAAAGTAAAAGCCAGATTTAGAATATACTTTAGAACTGATAGAGTAATTAAGTTATTTTTCATCGTGAATAAATAAAAACTAGTTCAAATTCACATTTTACATCTTCCATTAGTATTAATTAATATGAAGGACAAGTAGTAAGGAGGAAACGTAGAATGAATCAAACTTATGAAGAAAGTGCATTGTTTGAACATAAATTTTGGCTTAGAGTTCTTGGGGATCATGCACAGTTCCTTTTAGATACATTAGCTCCAAAAGAAACTGCAGATATTCAAAGAGCTATATATTTTGTAGAGAAATTTGATGGATATTTAAGTCGTATTAATACTGTTAGTTTAATTGAATTTGCGAAAGATGTTAAACAATTGGCAGAAGAGATTAGGCAATTTAAGTTGAGTATTATACAAAAGCAATTGGAGGGGAAAATAGTTATCCACTTTACTCCAACTTTTATGCCAAGAGAGAGTAATAATAGGTAAAACGAACTATTTGTGTGAACGTTATAAAAAAGGTTGTGATTTCATTATTTCAGGTACGATACTTGAAATAAGAATCACAACAAGTCAGATCAAGAAGTTATTAGAAAAGAATATGACGGATATAATCCAAGGTTTTATATCGAAAAAAACGGGGAAATCGTTTGGTGCAAAATTAACATATGACTCCGCACAGAAGAGAATCACTTTTTTATATGAGAAGAAGAAATAATATTATAAAATCCTAAATTTCATATATAAAATTAATAAGAATTATGATATGATGAAAGTAACAAAATACTTCTAAATCTACCTGCAAAAGGACACACCTACGCATACATATGCCATAGGTGTGTCCTTTTTTCGTTGTCTATAAATCCCTAAAAAAGAGAGAGGAGGAAGATATATTGCGTACGAGTGAAATACCATCTACAGATGTATCTTTTGAGAATGTGGAGAGTCATAAGCGTAATAAGGGGAATGAAATATCAGCATGTCCCAAATGTAAAAAGCAATCATTCAGGGCTACGTTTAACGAACATCCAAAGTGGGTTCGTTTTTGCTTGTGTTGTGATTATAAAGAAGTTAATCCAGCATATAGTCCATTTGTATATTAAGTAGAGTGATACTAATAGGAAAGGATACTACGGTATGAAACCATGGATTAAGATTGCTTGTATAACATCATTAGTCTTTCAAATTACAGCATGTAGCAGTTCAACACAAACAAATGATTCGAGACCTGCACAAACGGCCCAGGAAGCAATCCAGCAGAATGTAGAAGGAAAGAGTAATGTTGATATTCCGGAAGCATACAGGGACAAATTAAAAGGCTTAGAAACGGGTAAAGGAAAAGTAATACATGTAAAAGACGGAGATACAGTAGATGTGAAAGTAAACGGGAAGAAGCAGACGGTAAGGTTACTTTTATTAGACACCCCTGAATCTGTTTCTCGAAAGATTCCGCCACAAAAGATGGGTAAAGAAGCATCTTCTTTTCTAAAGAAACAAATAGAAAGAAAAGATGTAACCCTGGTATATGATCACGGACAAAAAGAAGACAAGTATGGCAAAAAATTAGCGTATATATTTTGCGAGGGAATACATGTAAATGAATTAATGGTTAAATTAGGATACGGGATTGTAGCTTATATTACTAAACCGAACACTACGCTGCTTCCACAAATGTTAGATGCAGAAAAGAAAGCAAAATCATCTAAAAGTGGAGTGTGGAGTATCAAAGGTTTTGTGGATGAAAAGAAACATCATTATAACCGAAATGATGCCGCTTAACGCTTATCACTCAAGCATAGTAAGAATACTAATGCTTTGAGATTAAAATAAGGAGGTTTTTAAGTGTGAAAGAGAATAAAAGAAACATGATCTTATCGTTTGTTATTTCGATTGTCTTTATATTTTCGAGCATGAGGCCTTTCAGTAGTAACGAATACATCTATGTTATTTCAAAAATTGGAGCTGCAGCTGGTGTAATAAACATTGTGATGATGAGTGTTTTTTTGTATGTTCAAAGCAAAAAAATGAGATATTCATTGAATTAAACTGTAAGAGAGAAAGTTTTCCTTACTCACACTAAAAAGAGAGTGGTAAGGAAAACCGCGAAGGAGATGGAAGAGATGAGTCAGGTAGCGGGATTCTTGAAATTCGTTTTAGCGAAAGAAAAAAGATACGTATATTTGGCTGTATCAGAAAAGAGAAACAAACGTGTAAACACGCACATTTTTTATAAATTTGGTCAAATGGAAAAAGCATTGGAAAGTATGTACGAAATGCGGGATGATTTCGAGAATAAGTTCCCGATAGAACTAAAAGAAAAAGGATATGACTGGGAAGATATCAACGATTGGATACTTTCTATTGAGACAGGATTCTCAAAGGATGGAAATAAGCTAATCACATACGGACGCTAAGTAGAGCAGATGATTAAGTGAGGTGAATGAAGAATGGCATTAATTCGAAAGTATCATATTGCAATTGCTTGGACGATAGCTACTAGTGCAATGCTTATAAGCTTGGTTTTTAGTGAATGGATGAAACTTCCCCCATGTGATTTGTGCTGGTATCAAAGGATGGCCATGTATCCCTTAGTGTTGATATTAGGTGTTGGTATGTATAGAAAAGACCCACTGGTAAGTACATATGCATTCCCATTTGCACTTTGTGGTTTATTGCTAGCTGTTTATCAAATAACGATTCAAACCTTCCCTGCGAGTGAGATGAAAATATGTTCTGTAGGAATATCTTGTACAGAAGATTATTTGAATTTATTTGGTTTCATCTCAATACCTATGCTATCTTTTGTTGGATTTTTAGCCATTATAATACTTCTATATATTAAACCTGACAGAGAGACAAAAGACCAAATAACACAGTGATTACGAACTATATGCTTAAACAAACAAAAAATACTCATAAATTGATAATAAAAATAAAAAGGAATTTAGAAAAGGAGAAATTAAAAATGACAACAATGCAAGTAAGTAATGAGATGTACAAAATTCCAGAGGCGGATGTAGAATTATTAAAGATTATGGCCCATCCAGTTAGATTACAAATCGTGAAAGAACTAGAACGTCGCAAAGTTTGTAATGTGACACAGTTAACGGAGCTATTAGAAGTACCTCAATCTACCGTGTCTCAGCATTTATCTAAGATGCGTGGGAAGATTCTTCGCTCGGAAAGAAGAGGATTAGAGATGTACTATCATATTGCAAATTCCAAAGCATGCCAGATTGTTAGTATACTAGGTTTATAAATAACTTAAACTAAATAGCAGATTACGAGAATAAACATGAAATAAGGGCAGTTATGCCAGGCTGCCCTTATTTCATTTGTGATTTTGCATATATTTGTGCGCATTTAGTATAGCAAACATTTTTCTTCCATATCAAATAAAAAAAGCCTGTATGCACAGGCGAAAAATTAGGTAGATAAATATAGAAACAAAAATAGTATCAAGTACATTATATAAAAATACAATTGTTATAACGAAAATAATCTATCCATAGTAAAGTAAAAGAATCCCCCACATGATAAAGGATTCTTTTACCAGGTATTCGTTGGCAAATGACCTCACCTTTTATATGTTGTAAAAGGTGAGGTCATTTGTCAAAAGGCATTTGCTATAGAATAACAAACTTCCTCTCTTTAAGAGGTACGGAAACGATTCAGGGAATGAGGGGCCACTCTGGGATTAAATTGCAATTTTAAAATTTAAACAAAAACCGAAAGTAAACTTTTTTAATGTTCATTTAGTGAAAACGAGTTTTACAAAAGTATGAAAATAGCAAACTAATAACAACCAGTTGTATTATTGACATTATTTCAAAAAGAACTTGTATTAATTGCTACAAGTTCTTTTTGCTTTTTATTATAAATTCGAAAGTAAACTTTTGAATTTTAGAACGGATTTCTAATATAATTTATATTCTGAATATAGTGTTATCTAATACGGAATATATGGCAACTTAAAAATTCAGGGAACACGCTAGAAATTACACTAAAAAATATATTTCTCAATTCTAGATTAAGAGTTTGTAAATTATACTGAATGGGTATCAAAATAACCAAATTAAGGGAGAGATGAATTGATTGTTGAAATTGTATTCTACTTTACTATGTACAGTTTGAAGTTCGAAATATTGGACGTATTTTTTGCTATAGAAGGAGTGCGAACAATAATATAATTTCATTTTATAAAATAGAAAGGGTGTATTGTTATGGTAAAAAGAGATATTTCAGCAAGGGACCTTGGTGGTAAGGAAGAATCTCCATTTTTACTAAAAAAAGAAGACTGGATTAAAGTTCAAAAATACACAGGTGATGGTGCATATTTACCTGTAAATGATCGAGAGATGCGCCTTGCTTTATTAATGGGTAGCTCAGCAACACTTCCAGATTTTAAAGAGTTATATACTGTTCATACAAGTATTAAAGGTCATTGTGGAAACTGGAACGATAATACCTACAGAGAAGTTCTTACTGTTGCGAATCAAATTGTCAATTATTCAAGAAGAGCAAAGGTCTACTATCAACCCTTAATTGGTTATTTACCAGATATTTTAGATGGGGATACGGTGGCGTTAGAACAGTTCAAGAAAATTTGTGCCAGGTTAGCGAATGAAGCGAAAGAATTTGGGGACCACGCTAAAACATTAGCGGATGCCGTTGGACAATTCGCTAAAGATACTAAATCTGATTATACTAACTTAACAACGGTAAAAAATAAATATGATAAATTGTATGGCGATCATAGCGAAGAGGTAAAACGCCTTAGAGCTGAAGTAGAAAGCTTGCGGAAAGATCTAGAGAAATACATGGAAGAGTTCAAAGATTATGAATCTCAATCTTGGCTGTCTTTACTACTTGGCCCTGTTTTTGGTTTTGCGTTAAAGGCAATTCTCGATAGTACGAAAGGAAAAGCGTTACAAGCTAGAATTGAAGCCACAAGAGAAAAAATCAAAGCAAATGGGGAAATCATACAGCGAAATGTTTATTTGATGGCTTTACTCGATAAGGCAGATGTGGGAACCGACAAAACCCAAAAACAAATTGAGGATGCGCTTCCTGTAATTGAGAAAATCAAGGGGATTTGGAATTCTCTTCACGAAGATCTATCAGTACTATCGGAAATTGTAATGGAAGATATTCAAAATGATCCGGAATTTGCTGATTTAGGAATTGAATTGGCAATTTTACAATGGGAAGCAGTAGGTAAACAAGCGGATGATTTCCGAGTTAATGCAGATGTAGAATATATAGTTGATCAATATATTGCATAAGTACACTAAAAGTAATTAATAGAACCGAACAAATAGAATAAACCTATGTGTTATCTCAAATAAATCAGTTGTTTTTATTACGTAAGTTTAAGAATTGAGCAGTTACAACAAATAACTTAACCGTTAATATAGGGATAAAAGGAGCTAAAGAAACAGAGATTGAATTCTCGCTTGTGTAATATTTAACTTCTTTTGTCCCTAATTTTATGTAGATGGGGGAAATACATGTTAGCCCATAAAGTGGATTATAAAAAACTATATGAAGAATTGTTGAATAATCAGCATATCCCAGGAACTTTTTACTCAAGTACTACGAAAACAAAATATGAAATTCGCAGTTTATTTGTTGATTTAGGTGAAGTATATAAGTTTATTGAGGAAAATCAACTAATGCCAAATATGATTTCGATTTTTGCAGATGTTGTTCGAATTCCTGATAAATTTAACTGTACTTTAAAAGATATGCAACTAGTTATCCGAACAAGACGTGTGGAAATTGAATCAGATGGAAAAGCAGAGATTCGACTAGATTACAAAGATGGAAGTAAGCTCGCACAATTGACGATTTATGGACTTGAGCTTTCTGGAACGTTACATGCTATTCCTATCTACAATCAAAGTTCCCCATCGCCATATCCAATAGAACTGAGAAATAAAGGCGTACGTTTGTCCGATAAAGATGGTACATTCACCAAAGAAGAAATTACGTATGTAGTTCCTACACCTCAATTCCCAAAACTATTTATGTCTGTTTTCCAAGTAGCTTGTCTATTTTATGAATCTCAACCGGATATTGCAGCTGATCAGTTAAACTGGTTGAAAACTTTTACAGCTCAATATAAAGATTTAAGTTCATTGTGTATACAAAGCACTGCGTTACTTACCATTTTAACCGCTAACCATGGTGAGAATACGTTTGTTCCACTTCTGGATAAAGATCTTTATAGGGATGAAATTAATGCTTTCTTGGCGGCAGCACAACAGTTTGAGGAACAATATCACCGTTACTTAGATAAAAACCTAGCAATTGCAGATCGAAAGGCAGCAGCTACTCTTATGCTCCAGCATGAACAGGATACATTGTTATTTAAAGAAACACTAATTAATCAAGCAAAAGATAATCTGAGAAGTGCTCAAAATGCTGTTGAATCATCTTTGTATCAATTCGAAAAACAGCAACATGTTGTAACAATAGCTAAAATTGATTTCGAGTATGGGCTTAAAAAGTATCATTATGAACAACAAATGAAAATGGCTTTTAAAATGGTGAGCGCCGTTCTTAATTTTGCAGAATCTATAGGCTCGATAATTGCTACAGGAGGGACTGCAGCACCTGGAGAAATTATCGATATAATTAATAGTTTAAAAGAAGTAATAGAAGCTGGAGGTCAGCTAGCTGCATTAGCGCAATCATTAAAAGAATGTATGGAGAAACTTAATGAATTAGTTGAATTAATTAATAAAATATATGCACTAGCTGCAGAGATATCAAAAGCATCTACGGATATGGAGTTCTCAGAAGAACTCTTAAAAAAAATTCAAGAAAATGAGTGGGAACTTCCTAAAGAGGATCTGACTGGAGAGGCAACGTGGAAAATATTTCAGTTGAAAATAGCTGCTGCTTTAGAAGATGCCATTAAGAAAGAAGTTGAGGGGGCTAGAGAATATCTACTATCATTAGATATTCTAGCTGTTTATGGTCAAACACTTGCTTCGAATCAAGTTATTATCATTCGCTGTAGTCAAGAGCTATTTCGTCTGTTGCTAGAAAAACATATTCATCAAGCAGATCTTGCGAGATTGAAAGAGTATATTAAGAATCTTGAAGGGCAAGAATCTGAAAACGAAGAAATGGAACAAAAATTATATCAACGCTATTTAGATATGAAGCAAATTCTATTTGTAGCTTTAGCAAATTATAAACATGCTTATAAGTATTGGGCTCTTCGCGATTCAGATGTAAATCCTAATATTTTAAAAGATGTATCAGAATTAAAAGTGGATGTTGCTACATTACAAAAGGACTGTATGGAGGCCTTAAAACAGTTTAATCCACCACCTCAACCATTTCAAAATCGAACAATAGAGATTACAGATTCTAATGCTTTGAAAACCCTGAAGGAGACAAGAGAAGCTTCTTGGGAAATCAACCTAAATGATTCGTTTTTTGAAAACGAGTACCGTGTTCGACTTAAATTAATGCGAATTTGGTTAGATGGAGTTGACGCTACTTCTAAAGTACAAATACGGATCACGAATTCGGGACATTATTATGATGATTATAAAAATAAAAAGTTTCAATTTAATACAGAGCCCTTTAATCGAGGTTTTAGCTATGTAGGTTCAACGATTATTACTGATGGCACGATAGCAGAGGAATTTGCTTATGATTACTTTATTCCAAATCCTTTTACAACTTGGACAATTAAAGTACAGGATGGGCCAGATCTTTCTAAGATTACAAAAATCCGAATGGAACTAGCAGGATCTCTTGTTGCTAATTACAAGAAAAAAATCCTGTCTTAAATGCTTTAATGGAATCTTTTTAAAATGGAATAAGCAATTACAACTTAAAATAATTTAGAGGGGTGTTAACATGAACAATTTAGCCTTTTCTCCACGTGAATTAGGCGGGAAACATTCCCCTTTTCTCCTAACAATAGATGAATGGCGTTCATTCGCTCAATATTTGAACAGATGGATTTCAGCACCAACTAGTATCGATCAAGTCAAGGAAAGAATGTATCTCGTACTTGATGGGAAAGTCAAAAGTAATTGGGATAGACTCATAACAACTTCTACTTTTCGTAGATTAGTTGAAGAGGCAATTGCAACTAAGTTAAACGTTAGAGAAAAATGTAGGTTCTGGGACAATGGAGGACATAAAGATATACTTATCATTGCTCAAAATATTGTAGCCTTTGCGGATTTAATCTCTATTAAATATTATAATGATCTTAATCAAGTAATATCGGAAGCATTAACTGGTAAATTATCCCCCAATACAAAATCTAAATTCATAAATATGTGTAAAGATCTATCTAATCACGCACAAACATATTATCAACAGTCTCAGTCTTTGGCAACATCCCTTTCCGAATTTTATTCAGAGATTCAAAAATACGAAGAAGCAGAACAAACTTGGTCATATCTGATGTCACAGTTACCACTGCAAAATTCAAATGATTTCGTTGTCGCACAAAACACGGTTGTCTATTTAGTAGCTCCAGTCATGAGTTTGATTCGGAATAAAGAGTTCGTGTTACCTGTTATTCGAAAAGTCCATAGAATATGGAGCGCTATATCTTATGATCTAAAAGAACTAGCAGATAATATTGATGATATCGAAAATTTAGAGGAGTTTATTGCTGCTTTAGAACTTGAATTGGCCTTTGAAGATTGGAAAGCAATTCGTGATGAAGCTGAAAACTTCTATAAAAACGCAATTAACATTTCTTGAGGCTAATTACTCTTATTATAAATGTAGAGTACCGCCCAATCAGCTAAACGAACAAAACAAAAGAAGAATCCAAGTTGGATTCTTCTTTTGTTTTGTTCGTAAAGGTATACTTTTACGAATTTTTTTTATTCTCTTATGACTGTCAAAGACTCACTTGAAGCTTACTTTGGAGAGCTTGAGTACCATGCCCAACAATATGTAGAACAAAAATAATGAATTCATAGAAAAGGGCAAGCATGAAGCTTGCCTTGTTTTTTTATTCTATTGGATCACTAGGATTACCCGCCCTATCAATAACACGATAATGTAAGGAAACACCTCTATTCTTTATTTTTTTAGCATCAGCAAATGGAATTTCAATTCCAATTGCGTTATTAACTTCATCTTCATCTATCGTATAGTCGTGTCTACGACCATCCCAAAAAATTTGAATTGTATCTCCAACTTGCATATCTGGATAAGGTTCTATTGTAACTTTAATACTCTCGCTTGCACTTTTCGTATCAATCATATCAATATCCAAAGGCGTTAATTCCTTATCAAAATCATTTGATTTATTAGTATCCATCCTTATCTCCCCTTTTAATTTAATAATTACTACGTACCACCATATTATTTCTGTTTTATGTAAGCTTATCCCTTTTTATAGTCAAGTAGATAATAAGGCATCGGAGAAGTAGTTTGATACTTCCAAAAAGCACACCTTTTAAAACGTGTTTAATATTTGTAAATTCATAATGAGTTTTACAAAACTAAGAAAATGTTAAACCCATAAAAACCCGTTGTATCATGTGTATGTACTGATACAACGGGTTTTTTATATGAATATTTAACTGTCTATTTTACTAATTATAAAAAAACATGAACTTAGTTTTACTTTTTAGGCCGGCTGGGTACGGAAATAATTAGAGGAATAAACTTCCAGAGTGGCCCCTCATTCCCTGAATCGTTTCCGTACCCCTTTAAATGTTCTAATCTTTTTAAATCCTTCTTATGGGTGCAAAAGGAATGGTGTAACTATAGCACTTTTATAATATAGTTTGATTTTAATATTCTTATATCTTTTAATTTTCACAAGGGAGACCCTTATAGAAAAATAAAAGCCCTCACAATAAAAGTGAAGACTTTTGTTTATTTATCAACCACCAGTGTGACCGTGAGCATACTGTACAATGTTCTCTTCACTAAGCGCTTTTTGTGTATCAGTTACATTTCCAGAATTAAACATGAATGTAAATACAGCTGTAATTCCAATTAAGCTAAAAATGACTTTTTTCATTTTAAAGCCTCCTTCTCAAAGTTTTGTTCTTCTGCTTGATGACTAAGATAAAAATAATCACTTGCTTTTGAACGATTATTTTCTTGATGGAACAAAACTGCTAATTTTTTAGCGTACACTTGTACATATTCGTGTAAGTCTTCTCTATTAAAATACGAGATTCCTGTTTCAAGCGTTTTTTCTAATTCGTCAGCAGTTACTTTTTGATTTAATTTTTCTAAAATTAGAAAGTGATGTTCGTACTCTTCATTCTTTAGCTCTCTACAAATTTCCAATCCTCTATCTATAAGGTTAGAAGTTTCTTCGTGTTCACCAATTTTCATATGCTCCCTAGCTTTGATAAAGATCGCTTTATAATCTTTAGGAAGTTCTTGTGTTACTTCAGAGAGATAGCGTATTGCTAATTCCGATAAATTTTGGCCAGAATACATTAAACCTAAGTTGTGACGTACAAACGTAATGTATTTTTCTTCGCCAGATTTTTTAAATGTATTAATCGCTGTAATAAAGTGCTCTTCAGCTTCCTCAAATTGTTTTAAATGCGTACAAGCCAATCCAATTAAATTATCACATAACCCAATAGTAGTCTCATATCCTGTATGCTTTTCGAATATTTTCTTTGCTTTGGTAGCTTCTTTGATTGCTGCAAGAGGCTTGTAGATATGGTAATGAAAAGTTGATAGTTTGAAATAAAATTCAGCGTGTTCAACTTCATCCGGAATATGATTTAATAGTGCTTCGGCCTTGTTATAATGTTCCCTTGCACTTGTGAAGTTACCTGTAATATTCGAATGAATAGCTTTAAAGAAATGGTAGTAGTATGATAAAAACTGATCTGTAGGTACCTCGAATGAGTCCACCTTATCAAAACTGTCTTTTCCAATACTTAAACTATCAATCATATATTGATGACGAAAATCTAAAAGAGCATAGTATAAAAGTAGGTTTTGGTCTTCTTCAATGCTATGTATTTTTTGGTCAATCTCAAGTTTTAATGTATGCGCCTCTCCTATGTGTCTGGCACGAATCTCTATATACCAGTCATTTAACATTTTGGTAACTTGCTCATTCCCCTTTACTGAAACAATCATTTATATATTCCCCCATCCTATAGAATTATCCTAATGCTATTTATTACCATCATAGCAAACTAGCAGCAGTATTTGAGTGAATTCGATATATTTATCAATAAAATTCAGAAAAAATAGTTAATTTATAACGATTTTATTTGCATTAGTACTTTAACCTGTACCAATTCACGTTTGCGTGAAAGGAGGGCGTTTAGAAATGAAAGTAGACCGAATTTTTGAAGGTACTAGTGAAGATGGAGTATGGAATAAGGCTATATTTAAGGTGAAAGAAGGTATCTATTATTATGTATCTGAGAATAGTACGATTGAGGTAACTGGCCATGAATTTCTAGATGTAAGCACATTAGAAGAAGTACACCAGGGAGAAAATCATAATTTATTTGCTGTAAAAGGGGATGAAAGAGACATTTTACAGCAGTTAGAGCTGGATGGTTTTGATAGTGAAGACGTTGAATGGGGGGACCTTAATCTGTTGGATAATGAAATTCTAAGTAGTACGGATGCAATAGAAGAATGGGGAATTGATGCATCAACATTACGTAAAAGAATTAATGATTTTCCAAAAGGTTCAATTCGTAAAATTGGAACGACATATGCTGTTACTCGATTTGGAATGCGCTGCGTCTTCGGTTCAAATGAGAAATAAGTAAAAATACAATAGGGGAGTGAAGGCCAATGAAGAATCACACCAGGAGCTCTAAAGGGCAATTACTGCAAACGAATAAGAAATGGTCGCACCTAAAGCAAAAACAGCGTAAAACCATTTCAAATTGGTTGAGAGAGGCTTATATAGAGAAGATTAAGGTTCATAACCGTAGATTGAAACCCAAGGAACACGAGGATGTTTTAATCCAGGTAATGCTTAAAATTCGTGAGCATGAAATTTGGATTCCAGAATATGAAGTGGAGAAGTATTACAAGGGGAAAATAAATAAGTGGTATAACAAACATAATTCATTAAATCTTAAAAATGATAGCGGAGGAACAATATGAAACATACTATTTTAATATTTTTATTAGGAGGATACATATGAGATTAAATAAAGGCGAAAGATCATTGCCTGTATTATTAGCGTATGAAAGAGATGAAAGTGGGAATCTTGCAGTTTGGTGCCCATATTGTGCGACATGGCATCTTCATGGACAAGGAGACGGGCATCGTAGTGCTCATTGCCAGAATATGAGGAGTCCATTTATAGAAACAGGATACATTATAAAAAAGGGATCGAAAAAAGATTATGCTTTCGGTAGAACGTATTATGATAGTTATGACAACTTAGATTTGAAATATCGTTACTAGATGGTTTTGCTGTAATTTAAGAATCAATTTATTAGTAATACTAATAAGTTAGTCTTTTATAATCAGATAAAATATTAGAAGGAAGTGGAAGTTTAATGGGATATAGTACTCTATCTCTTGATTTTAAAAATAAAGTAGTTGTCGATAAAACGAAGTGGAAAGAAATATGGGACAATTGTATGGAGCCAGATAGTTTTGCTGAGTATGTGTATATAGTCATTGAAAATGCGGCTCGTCGTTATAAATTTAAACATGACTTTGAACCAGAGATATACATGTTTAATTTAAATAGCTCTTATAAGGTGAATCTGAGATTGGGTAATAAAAAATACATATTGAAAATGAATCCCTTTGATGAAAGTCAACTTGTTAATGCGGAATAAGGTTATTATAAGTAACATCTTTTAATCAAACTATATTTCAAATCAATATTAATAGCTTTATTGTTATGGAGGAATTATAGTGCAACCTAAAAAAGAGCATATCTATCATTTTACGAACTTTTTAGATTTTGAATACATCTGTCTTGAGAAGAAGGGGCTTGGTTTTCCAGAACTAGAAGAAGTGATGTTTAGTTATGTTCTCTCTATGCCACAAGGAACCCTAGAGTTTAAAGAATGTTGGATATCCCGTGATGTTGATTTGAAATAAAGTCGTACCGTTTATAAAAAAGTTTGATCAAAAATCCTGCTTGAAATGCAGGATTTTTCTTGTTCAATAAACGGGCTGAATTTATAATAAGATTAGGTAAGATAGCAGAAATTAAATGTCTTTTTTAAAATATAAAATTGGAGAACTTTTTAAAATACTTTTTTAGAAATGGACTTATTTTGGTTTGAAAGGAAGACGTAAATTTCGATCAAACCAAGTCATCATTCAAAATGGATTCCTATTAAAACACTTATAGTAATTTGAATTTCCAATAATAAATTAGAGCAAAATTATGAAAGACTATAAACCTCGGTTGCTACTTTTAAAAAGGATTGAACTGCCGGGGGTGTGTCCTGTTTTGACATACAAGCTAATGCTATTTTCCTTAAACTTGCTAATTGTAACCTTTTTATGTCGATATTTGGCTGAGTTTTAAGAAATAGCTCTGAACCAACTGTAACCCCAAGACCTTCATTAACCATGTTTGCAATTGTATTACAATCCTGAACTTCAAAGCGTACATTAGGCTGTACCTTCGCTTTCTTAAAAATTTCTTCTATATATAATTGATACATTCCTTTTGGCATAATCAACGGTTCGTTTTTCAAATCCTCAATTTGAATAAAGTCTTTCCCTAAGAATCTTCCGTTATCCGGGAATGCTACAGCTATTGTATCTTCAATAAGTGGAACGGTATCAAATTCACAATCTAAATCATGTTCAATTATAAATCCGACATCAATTACCCCCGTTTTAAGCCATTCAATAATTTCTTCATAGGATCCTTCAAATAATTTCAATTCAATTTTGGGATATTTCCTATGAAACTTTGAAATGATTTTCGGTAAAAGACATGCTGATGCACTTGTAAAACTTCCAATGCGAATCGTTCCTATTTCTAAATTCGCTTGTAAGGCTATTTCTTGATTAATATGTTCCATTCTGTTTAAAATTTCACGGACCTGAATTAAAATTTTAGTTCCAATTTCAGTAAGAGCTAAATCTTTTCCTTTTTCTCTGATTAAAAGATTAACTGCCCATTCACTTTCAAGACTAGCGATGGCATGGCTGACAGCCGACTGTGTTATGTGCAGGGCTTTGGCTGCTTTCGTAAAACTGCTAAGCTCGACAACTTTAGAAAAAACTTCGAAACGCGCAATTGTCATGAGTTTTTACTCATCTCCTATATTAAAAATATCAATTTTACTCATGATAACATGTGTTTTAAACTAGGAAAAGAAAAAGAAATTAGTGGGAGATGAATTTATGAATAAATTAATGATATATCTTTTAGCGTTAGGGGCATTCTTAACTGGAACCGCAGAATTTGTTGTTTCTGGTATTCTAGAAATTATTGCTAAAGATTTAGATGTTTCAATATCAGCGGCAGGACAATTAATTTCAATATATTCCATTTTCTATGCATTAGGAGCGTTCTTTTTAGTGTTATTAACAGCTAAATGGGATAGAAAAAAGGTCCTTTCAATTTCTTTGTTCATCTTTTTCATTGGAAATCTAATTGCATTTTTAAGTTCCAACTTTATTCTGGCGATGCTATCACGGATTATATTGGCGATGAGTGGCGGATTGTTCACAGTTGTCGCAACAAACTATGCTGCTCACCTAGCATCTCCTGACAAAAAAGGTAAAGCGATGGCCACAGTTACTACAGGTTTTACTATATCACTAGCATTTGGGGTACCTATTGGGACTCTAACTGCTGCGTATATAGACTGGCATTATATTTATCTCATTATTGGAGGATTAACGCTTATAAATTTGCTCTTGTTAAACAGATTAGTTCCCAAATTAGAAGCAGAAAACTCAATTCCACTGAAAAAACAATTATTGGTAATAAAAGACAAGAAGGTTATAGCAGGACTTTTAACAACTGTATTTTGGATATTGGGATATACCTTGGTCTTTGCATATATTTCGCCAATCTTGAGTCAGGGGGCAAATTTTACAATTGAGTTGATTAGTATATCATTATTTGCATTGGGTATTTTTGCTTTTATAGGTACTCAAGTTGGTGGAGTAATGGCAGACAATTGGGGATCGGTTAAAGTCATTACCTGTAGTTTAATCGTTAATGCCATATCTTTATTTTTAATGAGGCCATTTTTAAACTCCACAATTGCTATTTTGCTTATCATTATAATTTGGGCGTTAGCTACTTGGACAACAACACCTGCAATGCATGTTTATATGATTTCATTGAAACCACAGACCTCAGAAATTTTGTTGAGCTTCAATATAACGGTGATGAATATTGGTATGTCCATAGCAGCTGGTATAGGAGGAATGGTAATTAAATACACATCAACTTTAAATCTAAGCTGGATTGGTGGAGTGATGGTTATAATAGCATTGGCATTATCTTATTATTCGTTTGCAATAGATAAAAAACAAAATAAAGAGAAAGAACAAATTTGTATCAATAGTTGACTTTTAAAAACGGGGAGAAGTAACGTGGAAAAGTTCTAATTCTTACAATAGATATGTTCTCCCGTGGATTTGATGCTTATGTAGCGGGTTTTCTTCTCGAAGTTAGTACATCTTATCGGTTGGTAATTGCTGCATCTTTAAGAACAAAATTAAAGGTTCTGGTGCAAAGATTGTATTTATTTGAAAGAGGTATATAGATTCCTAATGGAATCTATTCTTATACAGCCATTCCGAATAGTTTATGAATAAACTTCACTTGACTTGTCCCTTAAAATAAGTTGGCCTTTTTTAATGATATGCATCGCTTCTATTCCTGAAAGAATAGATTTAGCTGTACGAAAAGATTTCAATCCTAGCATTGAACGAACTCTCTTTTTAATAAAACGATGATCTTGCTCTACAATGTTATTAAGGTATTTTACCTGCCTTATTTGGATGCCCACAGGCATCTTTTTCTCTGTCTTCAACTCTTCAATCGCTATAGGATAGGCCGGGTTTTTGTCCACTGTAATCACACGGGGCTTTGAAACATGAAAAGACTGCAAAGCTTTCTTGAAAAAACGCTTTGCAGCCCTATGATCTCTTGTTTTGCTTAAATGAAAATCAATTGTATATCCTTTTGAATCAACAGCACGATATAGGTACATCCATTGACCTTTGACTTTCATATACGTCTCATCGACTCGCCAAGAATCATTGGTTGACTTAAGATGACGTCGTACTCGCTTATCTAATTCGGGGCCATATTGATGAACCCATCGCATGATAGTTGTATGAGCCAGGGATAGCCCGCGTTCTTCCATCATTTCGACTAAATCACGAAAACTGAGGTTGTACCGTAGGTACCATCTCACGGTTAATAAAATAATATCCGGTTGATAATGTTTCCACTTGAATAGATTTTGCTTTTCCATACCAATCACATCCTTTTTTAGAGTAATAGTATCAGTATGTCCAAGTCTGAAAGACTTTTTTTAGATATTTTGAAGTTGTTGCACCAGAACCTAAGAAACAAAGCTCTCGTTTTTCTTACTTGATACTTACAAATTCCTTAAGTGTTTAAAATCTTAGCTTGATGGATATGGGTAGCACCACATCGCTATCAACCTAAGAAAATACAACTACCCCCAGAACGAGATTTTGTGCTAATTGGTAATAAAAAAGCTCATTTTTTCGTGTTGGGGTGGATTTGTTCTCTTAAGTTGATGGGCATGGGGTATCGCCACATCACTATCAAGCTAACAAAACAAGAGTCACTTTTGTTATAAGATATTTTTGACTTATGTTTCATTTATTATATCTTTAAAATATAGTTTCATATCCTTAGCTTCGAATTCATTTATTTCAAGGGGGGAGCGCAATCATACATTTAGTATTTATACTTTGCATTGAATGCTTTTATTTTGCATCAACAACATCCATAAATTTAAGAGTAATCCTGTTATAAAAAGCATCTGTACATAGTATAGAACAATTCAATGGATCAATATCAGTCACGGTCATGTAGTTAGTAAGCAGATAGCCATCTTCGTAATATGTAATCAACACCTCTTCTTCAGATAGTAATGAGCATAATAACATGTTCTCGATAAGTTCTTTTTCTTCAGAAGTTAAGAGTGGACGTGCTACTTTATTTTTTTCCTTAATAATCTCACGTATACCGTCAAATTGTTCTGTCATTGCAGCAAATGGCGTCCATTTCACCATTCCTCGTCCCTTTGGCATATTAGTGTTGTTCATGATTTGTGTCCTCCTAACAATGTGTTTCTGTATCTTGCTGTAGCACTATTTGTATAAGAAATTCCTCTTAATATGCTGTTCTTACCAAACTTAGTGCGTATTTCATCCATTACCTTCGTTAATTTCATTTCTTTTTCTCGTTGTATTACATTGTCAAAAAGAGATATTTGTTCTTCACCTTCATTGATTAAGTTGGTTAAAGAAACATTGATAGATCTAATTGGTTCCCCGGTATAAAACTTATGTAAAAAATATGTACAAATATGATAGATATCCATTGTTAAATTAGTTGGTCGGTTCATAGTGTGAGTTTTTCTGAAACCACCAGCGTAATTTTTACTGTAACCAATGGAAAAATGGATTGTTTGAGCTAGTTTGTTTTGTCTTCTCATCCGATAACAAACTTCTTCGATATGTTCCAGAAGGATAATTGGAAATTCTTCTATTGTGTAATCACGCATGACTATATATCGGCAGCTAAATTTGTAAGTGAAGGTATTTATCACGGAACGCGAATTGGTGGAGTTTGCTTGATTGGATATGTATTTGTTCGTATCGTAATCATGTTTTAAGGAGGGAAGGGAGTAATGGGGATTATAAAGGAGTGGCTTCGTACGCAAAGGTTAAGGAATCAGCTTATGGAGGTGTTCGGAAAAGCAGGTTTATATACGGAACATCAAACACGCGGGGGAAAAGTGCCTATTTATCCAAAGGTACATAATGTTTCTTCTTCAGCAGAAAGCGTGAGGTATGTTTTTACCATACCAAACGGATTAGATCCACAGAAGATTGAAAAGAAGTGGTTTTGTTTTCAACAAATATTAGGACGGAATATTACGATTGAAGGTGATGTGAAAAGATTTGTCCTACATGTATTCCGTTCAAATGCTGGGCTAAAATCGTACAATTATTATTATAAAGAGTGGCAGCCACTATTAAAAGGTTACCGTTTACCTGTTGTGGTTGGCAGGGACCAATTCGGAAAAATGATTGCGTACGATATGATTGACTCCAATTCACCGCACTTATTAATTGCAGGGGAAACGGGAAGCGGGAAAAGTAGTATGGTACGTGTTGTACTATCCACACTCATTCAATATATGTCTCCTGATACGTTGCATTTGTATCTTGGAGATTTAAAAAACTCTGAATTTCATTTCTTGCGAAGAGTGAAGCATGTAAAAGAAGTTTGTATGGAAGAAATTGAAATGAAAATAATGCTTCAAAAGGTGTGGAAGGAAATTAGAGAACGAAGAAAACTTATGGAAGAATATGAGGTTGATCATATTGATGCCTACAACAAATTAAATCCAGATCATCAAAAACCATATATTCTACTTGCTATCGATGAAGTGGCTATGCTTAAAGATGAAAAAGAGTGTATGACTACAATTGAAAAGATTTCAGCAGTCGGTCGATCACTTGGAGTTTTTCTTATGCTTAGTATGCAGCGGCCAGATGCGAAAGTTTTAGATGGTAAGTTAAAACTAAATATGACCGTTAGAATCGGCTTTAAATGTGATAGTGCAATTAATAGTAATATCATGGGTACTCCTGGTTCAGAGCACTTAGAGCAATCTGGCCAAATGATTTTAAAACGAAATGGATTAAAGAAAGTGCAAGCTCCTTATTTGGAATTAAGTAAGGCGAAACAAATTGTTAAACCATATTGCACGTCTAAAGAGGAGAAAATACTTCAGAATTCATCGCAAGAAGAAATTCCGTTATTTGGGGTGTTAGATGATGAAGAGTAGAGATAAAGGAATTTTGAATGATTTGAAGCGATTTAGATGCATGTCCCGTGACGATATTATTGACTTGCATTTTCAAGGCTTAAAGAATGCGGTAACTTGCTGTAATACGGTTATGAAACGATTAAGAAGAGATGGCTATGTTGATGCGAATGTTTGGCAGCACCCATACATTTATTTTCCGCAACCGAGTTCTATCAGAAAGACAAGTCAAAAAACCCCTCATTTCCTTGGTATTGTGGACGTATACAAACAACTCGTTCATTATGAAAACCCTAAACTATTCAAAGTTGAACCAAAGTATGGGAAAGAATATATGGAGCCGGATGCTTTTACTATATGGCGTAGATCACCATTCTTTATTGAAGTTCAAAAGTCAGTGTACAGTAAAAAAATAATGAAAGATAAGATAAACAGATACGAGTTATACTTCCATAGCCAAGAATGGCACAATGAATCCTGGCAACCGAAAGGTTCTAAATTCTTTCCTTCAATCCTTATAATTACTGACAAACATTACGACGTTCAATCTCCCCATTTTCGTATATTTCAGGCGAATTCTATAGAAAGTTTTATGAATAATTTAGCGGTGAAATCATAAAGAAAGCCTGCATAGTGCAGAGCTTTTTTCTTTTTGATAATGTATTAAGCCGTGTGTGATGCGGATTGTTAGAAGGCGGTAAATGAGGGGAGTTAATTTGAAACAAGTCATGAAATAGTAAAGAACATGAAGAAGAAAGTAATCCTTCAAATGATTTTCAATGGTTAAGCAAATATTTCATTGTATAGCGTCTAGGGGGATAATATCTCATTTGTAAGTATTTACGTAGTTAATTTTGTTATCTTACGAAAATGTAATGTGGACGTCATGTTTTTGAATTTCTCTTCAAACGAAAACAGAATAAGATTACAGTATAATAGAAAATCAAAGAGGTGAACAACATGAAAAGACATATTGCACTTTTTAGTATTTTAGTTATATTTGCAAGCTTATTAGTTGGTTGTGATATCAACCGTATGGGTAAAGATGAATATTACGTTCAAATTACAATGGATGGAAAAGAGGGAGTTTCAAAATCTATGGATGGTGAAGTGATGGGAAAGGAGTATGAATATATATTATCGGGTTTTGATAAGGAAGGTAAAGAAAAGGAGTTAGAATTTACTGCGCAAAAGAATCTTCGTAAAAAAGCATTCCTACGTGTATATCACTCAGATAAAAAAGGTGTAACAGCTTGGGAAGAAGTGCAGAAAGACGAGCTTCCTACGATAGTGGAAGGAAAATTAGGTGTGAAATAATCAGTTATTTGTGATGGTAGATTCTCCTACGTGGAGGGTTCGCCGTTTTTTCTTATATTTTATCTCTTAGTTTTCTATATAAAGTATAGTGAACTACCCACCACTTACCGGCTATCACTGCTTGAAGTGGGGGCTTCCTGATTCTACAAGCATTGCCTATCTCTTACGAGATTCGGTCTTACACGCTCTCCACAGGCGTAGATTATACTGTTCGGACAAGACCTTGCCCTACAGTTATATAGATGTTATGTACATTTAATATGTTGGCTGATACGCAATTTGCGTTAAGCCGGCTTTTTCAATGTTAATCGCTGCATTGTGGTCACGATCCAGTACAGTACCACATTGTTTGCATACGTGCGTACGAACAGAAAGTGATTTCTTAACTGTTTCCCCGCAATTCGAACATTTTTGTGACGTGTAGTGCGGTTTTACCAGTACCAAACATCCACCATTTCGTTTTGCCTTGTAGGAGAGGAATGTACGGAACATCCCCCAACCTGCATCGTGGATGGATTTTGCTAGGTGACGGTTACGTACCATATTTTTGATTTTTAGGTCTTCTATACAAATTACACCATAGCTGTTGGTTAATCGGAAGCTTAGTTTGTGCAAGAAATCCTTACGCTGATTCGCTATCTTGGCATGAATTTGTTGTAATTTGTCAACTTGCTTGCACCAGTTCTTCGAACCTTTTTTCATTTTTGAATGTTTACGTTGTGCACGTTTTAATTTACGCTCTTCTTTGCGTAAGAACGTAGGATTCTGAACTTCTTCTCCATTAGATAGAACCGCAAATTTTTTGATGCCTACATCAATACCAGTTGTTTTATTTGCATCACAAATAGAATCTTGGTTTACGTGTTTTTCAACACAAAAAGTCGCAAACCAACGGTTTCCTTGGTGTTTTATGACAACTTGTTTAACGCGGCCATCTAATTTACGATGCCATTTGATATCAATCACCCCTAATTTCGAGATAAGAAGTTTACCGCCTTTTGTGAGAGAACACATACGACGGCTTGTCCCCAACGAACCATCCTTCTTTTTATATTTGAACATACCAAATTGAATAAGAGTAATAGAACGATATTCTTTAAAACTTTTTATTTTTGGATAGCCAGCATCCTTTTTAAAGAACTTTTTATAGGCTTTTTCCAAGCGCGCAAACACTTCCTGAAGAGGTTGCGAAGGAACCTCTTTTAAGAAATGATATATCTTTTTATCAAGTTTTTGCTGATTTTGTAATTTATACCGTGTTAAGTCTTTTTTGTTTTGTTTATAATATCGTTGTTTATCTAGCAAAGCGGAGTTATATTGCTGACGACAAATGGAAATCCATCTCTCTAGTGTATGTTGTTGTTCTATTGTAGGATAGATTTCAAACCTGTAGTTCAATTTCATTATGTCGTCACCTCCGAATGTTTGTTCTAATAACTCTATTATAAACAAATTTTACGATGCTTTACCACTCAGAAGTACTTTTGTTAGGTCGGGCCATTCATCTCCCACCTACGCTGCGCTTAGAGGAAGGAGAATTCTGGCTGAAGTTCGTTAAAAAGATAGGGTAAATCTTTTTCTAAAATGATACCTCCAAAATTAATAACTTGTACGATAATCTCTGAATTATCACTAAATCCATTCATATCAACAAGTTGTCCCACATATCCGATTGTACCAATACCTTTTTAATGTAAGCATAAAAAATGCCCTTTATCTTATCTTTACCTTATCTTTAAATTTTTATATTAAACTTTAAACCTTAAAGTATTAATGTTTAAGTCTAAAAAGGAGCGGGAGATAGATGTCCATTACATATTTTGTAAATAACCAATCACCTTTGAAAAATAGAATTTCTTATACGAGGAGGAATATATGAAGAATACGAGTAAAATAAGAATTATTATATTATTCTTTATTAGTATTTTAGGTTTAGGAACAATGCTTGGAATACTATACCTTAATCATAAAACCAATATTCAACAAAATAAAGCGCTTGCGACCGAAAAACGTGTTTTGCAATATGAGCTCACCTTGAAAAAAGAATTAGAAAAATATAATTTAGGAGAGAAAACAGCAGTTTTATTAGGAATTATGTACCAAGAGAGTAGAGGTGAGGGAAACGACCCTATGCAGTCTTCTGAATCACTGGGATTAAAGCTAAATGAAATTCAAGAGACAAGCTTGAGCATTAAACAAGGGGTAAAACACTTTGCTCAAATGTACAAATATGGAACGGAAAAAGATGTTAGCATGGAGACAATTATTCAAAGCTATAATATGGGACCAGGGTATATTGATTTTATCGCCAGTCAAGAAGTTAAACAACACTCGGAAGATTCGGCTAAAAAGTTTTCTAAGATGAAAGTTGATCAAAATCCAGCGATGTACACTTGTGGTGGAAATAAAAATAATTTTAGGTATCCATATTGTTATGGTGATTTCACATATGCCACAAAGGTGAATGAAAAAACAAAACTTATTGAAGAACTTCTTCGAAATGTATATAACTCTTCTAAATAAGCTGCAGAATGAAATATAATGATACCGTCAGTTATCAACAATAAAATATTAGAATATAACTTATATTTTAAATAAAATTAGGGAATTATGAACGTTTTTTATTAGCACAGGAGTTAGCGGATATTGTTCATAGAGATGTTGATTTAGTTGATTTATCAGGAGCTTCTACAGTTTTTCAAGCTCAGATTATACATACAGGTAAGACAGTATTTTGTTCTGATGAAGAACGAAAAATCATTTTTGAAATGAAGACTTTAAAAATGTATTCAAAATTGAATGAGGAACGCCAGATAGTATTTGATGATATAAAGAAAAGAGGTTCTATCTATGAAGAATGAAGTCATTTTGAATAAAATTTCTACAATAGAGCGTTGTATAAAAAGAATACAGGACGTATATGGAAATAATCCTGATAATTTGGAGGATTATACAAAGCAAGATTCTATAATATTGAACATACAAAGAGCTTGCGAAGCAAGTATTGATTTAGCAATGCATATTGTTGCAGGGAAAAAATTAGGATTACCTCAATCAAGTCGAGACGCTTTTGATTTGTTGGTTGCAGCAGATTTACTTAGCGCAGAGCTAGCAAGTAAATTAAAGGCGATGGTGGGATTTCGAAATATTGCTGTTCATGATTATCAAAGTGTAAACTTAGATATTGTTCGTCAAATTATTGAAAAACATCTAAAAGACTTTAAACTATTTACGAAAGAAGTTATGGAAATTTTGGACTTATAGAAGCACAAATCTTAGAATCATAATTGCATAGAAGAACATTATAGCAATTGTACATTATGATGAGTAAAGTACTTCTGTGAATACTTTGCTTGTTTTAACAAATAAAAACAAATCAAGTAAAACATGGACATATTGAAAAAAGACACCTTAAGGTGTCTTTTGGGGTTGAAAATATACAATCTGTTTAAGTAGATGTAACTATTAAATTTGAATAAGAAGAAAATCATGTTTGTCGATTCTTAATAAGTATAGCATAAAAAACAGGATAATTACACAAAAATCCGTATATATGTGTATATAAATAATATTACTGTAATTGTTAGATTAAATAAAGGTTTAAAAGTTGCTCTAGAATATTATGATTATATTGAGTTAGGTAGTGTAAAGTATAGGATTGAACCACCCCCACTTTCACTTCGTTTAGAAGAGGGGGATTCCTAAGTAAAGAGTTCTATCGAACTTTAATTTATTAGGCTAACCCCGCAGTCCTTACGGTTAGAAGCCTTATCGCTTCATTCTTTAGATTGATACTTGCGTTAATATCCCTATCATGGTGTGTACGACAAGAAGGGCATTCCGATTTACGTAGGTTTAGATTTTTAACGTCTTTGTTTTGATATCCACAACAAGAACATAATTGGCTTGAAGCAAATGTTTTCGATACGACAATGACTTGTTTGCCGTACCATTTTGCTTTATATTCCAACATGGTTTGAAACTGTGACCAGGAAACCTCACTACTTGCTTTTGCTAACTTATGATTCTTTAACATATTCGATACTTGTAAATCTTCTATACCGATAACATCGTGGTTTTTGCCCATCCCCTCGAAAAGGGGGAATAAGAAAAAAGCAAACTTCCCTTTTAAGAAGATTTGCTTTTTTCTAAGCTATATTCGTATTCTTTGACTCTTCTATATTTGCTATGGTAAGCACTTTTATAAATACAACGTATTTATTGATTAACAAAAATATAAAATCCTTTTTCCCATCGATTTTTGAGCCATTGCAATTCTTCTTTCATATTGGGAACGTATTCATTTGTTCGTTCCATCAATTTATAGGTTTCCACTAGTTCCAAACATCGATTTGGACTAGTAAGAGAATGTATAAAGAGCATATCACGTTTTGTTACCGAACCAAAAGAGATCCCTTCACGGCTCACCGATAATAACTCTTGAATTTCCTCTTGATCCATATTTGTTTTCTTTAGGTAATTATTCATATCAATGAATGTGGTGTAACTCCATTTCATATTGTCATAATCATTTTCTTGTAGGATCATTTCACGATAAGATTCCATATCATGTATGAGGAAATTACGAATCGCGTCTATAGAAAATTGCATGTACCAAACTTCCTTTACTGTATAGGGTATGTGTGAGTTTTGAGGTTCCTTTAAAAAAAGTATTTTCCTAATATGTAGGAAAATACTTTTTTACTTTACCATATATTTAAGTTCTTAGCTGGTTTTAAAACCTGGTAATTTTGAAGGGAGAATCTTCATCGCTTCTCCTGTTTTTGGATTACGACCGTTACGCTCTGCAAGTTCCTGGACTTCGGATGTCCTCAAAAAACAAGTAACTGTACTTTTTCGGCATGTTGTAAAGATTTTGCGATTTGGTCCAATCCTATTTTTATCGCTGAAAACGCATCTTTTATGTTAAGTTTGTTTCTTGTTTAATGAGTTCCATTTTTTCATCTGTCACACCTATATATTCGGCAAGATTTCAGTAATCATTATAACGTGTTTGCTATATGTAAAACGAGATTCTTGCTTGCATTATCATATTTATACTAGAGAAAGTTATGCTGTCTTCAAAAAAATTAATCAATATTTAAAAAATGTCAGAGAAGGATTTATATCTGATGTACTGACAGGCGTGTTGTTTTTTTGTATATCTTCAATGTTCTTAATATAGCTACTTTACTTGTTTTATTAATAATTTGTATTTTGAAATTCAAGGATGATATTGATGTACATTTGCGTAAGTGAATAGTTTTCTGTTGAGTTTATAATAGGTGAAAAAAACGATCAATAGTTGGGGTACGGAAAGGATTCGAACTTACATTCTTTCTCAATACATATTATGGATAAATAAAGTAAAATATGGGTTGGGGTTATGTCTCATGTTGTGTTAATCCTAACAATAACTAAGGGTACATAATATGCTTTCATACCTTTGAATAATTTTGTTATAGAAGGGATGGAGATTTAAATGGCTCAAATTGTTGGTATTGATAGATACCTTTGTACTGGGGCTTTAATCTATATGCGTGAGGGCCTTTCCCTAAGTCTTGTCAGGAAGTAAGGAACAGTAAGCAAACACTTATACAATATGAATAGAGGAGAGGAATGCCTTATGAAAATACGTAGTCAAATTACATGTGCAAGTCTGGCCCTTTTAATAGCTGGAAGTTCCCTGTTATATACAACACCAACCTCAATTGTAAAAGCAGAGCCCACTCAAAATGTATCTAGTTCGTTACAAACAAATACTCAACGAGATCGTACTTCCGTCAAGCAAGCAATGCGGGATACATTGCAACTTGGATACCCGGGGATACTTGCTAAAACTTCTGAGGGTGGAAAAACGTGGGGGTATGCCGCTGGAATAGCGGATCTGAGAACCAAGAAACCAATGAAAACAGATTTTCGCTTTCGCATTGGGAGTGTGACGAAGACGTTCACCGCAACAGTTGTACTTCAATTAGCTGGAGAGAATCGCCTGAATCTAGACGACTACATCGAAGACTGGTTGCCTGGTGTCATTCAAGGAAATGGATATGATGGTAACCAGATTACTATCCGGCAGATATTGAACCATACAAGTGGTATCGCTGAATACTCAAGGTCAAAAAACGCTGATTTTACGGATACAAAAAAATCGTATACGGCTGAAGAGTTAGTGAAGATGGGGGTTTCTCTGCCTCCAGACTTTGCCCCAGGAGATGGCTGGTCTTATTCAAACACAGGATACGTATTACTGGGCATTCTTATTGAAAAAGTAACCAGAAACAGCTATGCGGAAGAGATTGAAAATCGGATTATTGAGCCACTCGAATTGTCGAATACATTCCTACCAGGCAATTCAAGTGTTATTCCAGGCACTAACCATGCCCGTGGATATGTCCAACCAGACGGAGCAAGTGAGCTAAAAGACGTTACTTATTATAACCCAAGTGCAGGTAGCTCTGCTGGAGATATGATTTCTACTGCTGACGACTTAAATAAATTCTTCTCTTACTTGCTCGGTGGCAAATTACTGAAGGAACAGCAACTAAAACAAATGCTTACTACAGTTCCTACAGGAAAAGAAGGAATCGATGGATATGGTCTTGGAATCTATGAAACTAAGCTTCCAAGCGGTGTCTCGATATGGGGACACACCGGTGGCATTCTAGGGTTTACAACTCTTGTTGGAGGTAAACTTGGAGGCAAGCATACGTTGGTCGTCAATTGGAATAGTTTGGGTAGAACTGACAGTCCTAATCCTTTTAAAAATATTTTACTTGCTGAATTTAGCAAGTAGGCCAAAAGGAAGAATGGATAAATTTTATCATATTTTCATAGTTAAACAAATAAATGATGAAATTGATCACTTATCTAAGGAGGCAATTCCCTCATGAAAAATAAACTAACTGGTGTATTAGCCGCTACATTAGCGCTAACTATGATTCTACCAACAGGGGCGAAAGCATTTTCTGACGGTAAGACTACAGTTGTATCTAACGCAGAAGTAGCTAGCCAAGAACTGAAGAAGATTGCAGCAGAAAAGGCTGCGCTACTCACGAAGTCCCATGGGACGACTAGCGTGCAGTATGCGCTAATTGATAATGGCAAGCTTACTTTGTCGGGGCAGGCTGGAAAGAACGATATGGAAGGGGAACAGCCGCTAACCAAAGATACTCTATACGGGATTGGTTCAGTCAGTAAAATGTATGCAACAGCGGCTGTAATGAAATTGGTCGACGAAGGAAAAGTCGATTTGGATGCTCCTGTGGTCAACTATGTTCCTGATTTTAAGATGAAAGATGGGCGGTACAAAAGCATTACCCCGCGTATGTTGTTGAATCACTCCTCCGGCTTGCAAGGTTCCACGTTAAGTAATGCATTTTTATTTAACGATAATGATACCTATTCCCATGATGTCTTGTTGCAGCAATTGTCCAACCAGAGCCTGAAAGCAGACCCTGGCGCGTTTTCGGTATACTGCAACGATGGCTTTACGCTGGCCGAAATTTTGGTGGAAAGAGTCAGCGGTATGAGCTTTACCGAATTTCTACATCAACGGTTTACAGAACCCTTAAAGATGAATCATACAAAAACGCCGCAGGACAAATGGAGAGACGAAAAGCGGGCTGGACTTTATTTTCCGGCGTACCAAGGGCAGCTTCCAATTGAATCGGTGAATGTGATTGGTACGGGAGGGGTCTCTTCCACGGCAGAAGATATGGTACGATTCTCACAATTATTTATGGGACAGGGAAAAGGGATCCTCTCTGATAAGGTAGTCAAGGCGATGGAGCAAGAGGAATATAAAAAAGGAATGTGGCCGGGGGAAGGAGATAATATTTTCAACTATGGTCTTGGCTGGGATAGTGTGAAACTATACCCATTCAGTGAATATGGGATAAAAGGCTTGGCTAAGGGCGGCGACACGTCACTGCAACATGCTATACTGGTCGTGCTTCCGGAACAGAAAATGGCAGCGGCTGTGTTGTCATCCGGTGGACGAAGCTCTACAAATCAACTGCTGGCAACTGAATTGCTGCTCGCCGTGCTTAAAGAGAAGGGTACAATTAAGAACATCAAGCCGAACAAATCTTTTGGCAAGCCGGTCAAGGTCAAGATGCCTCAAGACGTGGCAAAGAAAGCGGGCTTTTATGGCAATAGCGAAACTCATTTCAAAATTGAAATTACGAAGAATGGAGAACTGTTCTTACCATCTAATCGAGAAGAAAAATATGTATATACTGCGGATGGAAGCTTTATTAATGAGAAGGGTACTTCTAAGCTCAACTTTGTCACCGAAAAGAATGGAAGAACTTATTTGAGGGAGAGCACATATAAATCGACACCAGACTTAGGGCAAGGTGCGATGACTCACTATTTGGCCGAGAAACTAGAAGACAATGTGCTATCGAAGAAAACCGCTGCCGCATGGGCGAAGCGGGAAGGTGTCAAGTTCTATCTCGTGAATGAGAAATTTAGTTCTATTGAATATCTCGTACAACCGAAACTTATTACCACACAAATTACTCGTAAGGAAGGCCTGGCGGGCTATTGGGAGGGCAGAAAAATTACAGGTCCGAACACCGCGACGCATCAGCTCCAGATCCCCGTGATGAATGGCCGTGATACGACGGAAACGCATTTCTATACAGAAGGCGGCAATGAATATATGGAAATGGCCGGGTTGTTATACGTAAGTGGAACCAACGTAAAACCACTTGATGCTGGCCAATCATCCAAAGTTACGCTGCAAGCAAATGGGCATGCGAAATGGTTTACGATCCCGCAAGCGGCAGCAGGAAAAAGGATGACCGTGACATTGCCATCGACGGGTGCGTTCGCGGTGTATGATGAGGATGGAGTATGCGTCAACTTTACCATCGTGAGCGGCAATAACAAAGTAAAACTGCCGAAGAATGGAACGGTTGTAATTGCTGGGGCACCGAACTCAGA
The DNA here is from genome assembly GCF_016650935.1 of Bacillus sp. TH25. NCBI lineage: Bacteria > Bacillati > Bacillota > Bacilli > Caryophanales > Bacillaceae > Bacillus > Bacillus sp. TH25. The sequence continues at coordinate 1,308,113 of NZ_JAEKEU010000009.1, forward strand.
ATTTGCAATTACGTTGAACTAGCTACAATTCAAGATGGACTTCAACAAAACCAGTACGACATAGGAACGGTGTTTTGCTGGTTTTGTTTGTATTTACGTATTATCTTTAAGAAGAGAATTTCAACGAATAATATCACGCTCAAACTCTGCAAAAACAGCTATCATACCAATTCAGGGCAATCATCATTTGCTCCATTAATCTTCTTGATGTAAATACGTTCGCAGCCGGTATTATGATGTACAAGCCCTATACGATACAGGAATTATCCGAGGTGTTTCAGCTACTAAGTTTACGCCATATGGCACACTCACATGTCAACAGGCTGCACTTATGTTAGAACGAACTCTAGAATATCTAGGTGTAGAAAAAGAGTCAAATATAGGGCCCTACCACATCGCTATCAAGCTAAGAAAAGTAAATACCCCCAGAACGAAATTTTGTGCTAACTTGTAGCAAAAAAGCTCATTTTTTTGTTTTGGGGTAATTCTGAATTCTTAAGTTGATGGGCATGTGTAGAGAAGGCCATTTTGATTAATCTTAATTCGAGATGCCTTCTTTTTGTTTGTAAAGAACCCCTTTATAAATAGTTTTTATTTTCATGCATCTTAAGATAAAAAGAATCCTCAATACGTCTGTGAAGTGTTTCGAAAGATACAAATTTTAAAACATGTATAACTTTCATATAGTGAAAATTAGTTTTTTAAAAGTATGAAAATAACAAATTATTATTATATATTTGTGTTTTCCTGTTGCAGAATCCTTATTATAAGGGTTCTTTTTTGTATTAAAGGTCTACAGCTCTCGATAAACTCCTGATTATCTCCATGTACACTCCAGATGCAGGACTTATAGTGAAAATATAAAGATGGAAATATCCAAGTGATATTAAGGGAGAAAGGAGTGTTCAAAATGGGACACTATGATACAAATCAAACAAGAAAAAACATGAATAGAGACGGTAAAAAAACAGGTTATTTTTTAACCGGAATAATTGGTGCAATGATTGGTGCAATTACAATCAGCTTGACCACTCCTTATATAGATGAAATTAAAGGAGGTGCAGGTCAATTCACTAAAAATAACGAGGTGAATCAGGTTACTCCTGTCTCGCACAAACCAGATGGTATGAGTAGTCTTCAAAATATGATTGAAGATGCAAAAGAAGTTGTAGTAGGTGTCATTAACTATCAAAAAAATTCAGATCCATTTGCTATGCAAGCACAATCAGAAGAAGCTGGTTCAGGATCAGGCGTCATATATAAAAAAACAGGTAATAAGGTTTTCATTGTCACAAATAATCATGTGATAGACGGTGCAAGTAAAATAGAAGTGAAATTGAATAATGGTAAAAATCTTATTGCTAAAGTAGTAGGGAAAGATCCATTATTAGATTTAGCTGTATTAGAAATTGATGGAACAGATGTGAAAAAAGTAGCAACTCTAGGAGATTCAGAAAAAATTCGTACGGGGGAATCTGTGATAGCTATTGGTAATCCATTAGGGTTAGAAGGAAGTGTAACAAAGGGGATTATTAGTAGCAAGGATCGAGTAATACCTGTTAGTACACTTGGAAATCAGCAAGTGGATTGGCAGGCACAGGTGATTCAAACAGATGCAGCTATTAATCCTGGGAATAGCGGCGGAGCTTTGTTTAATGAGCAGGGTGAGGTCATTGGAATTAATTCAAGTAAAATTGCACAACAAGCAGTTGAAGGAATCGGATTCGCAATTCCGATTAATATAGCTAAAACAGTTCTAGAGTCTCTTGAAAAAGAGGGGATAGTTAAACGTCCAATGATAGGTGTACAGCTATTTGATGTAGAGAAAATTACAAATTCTGCACGTGATCAATTAAAATTGCCAAAAGAGATAACAAATGGTGTTGTTTTGGGGAATATCTCAAATCAGTCACCAGCAGAAAAAGGAGGATTACAACAGCATGATGTTGTGATTGCATTGGATGAACAACAAATAGAAAATGTTGTTCAATTCCGCAAGTATTTATATGGAAAGAAAAAATCGGGGGACACAATTAAAGTAACAGTTTATCGTAATGGTGAAAAAATAACAAAAATGGTGAAATTAACGGATCAAAAATAGTCTGATTTTGAACAGACTAATCCGGTAAATTGATTAAACCCTTTTTGATTATATACACATGAATTCAATTCTAGTTCAAACTATTTTAGGATCATCTGAATCTGGTAAAGTTAAAACTCATAGCTAAGTTTGTAAGTTGGATACATCTAAAAATGGGTATTCGTGTTTTTCCAATCGTGTAATCTATTCATCTGAAAAATGTTCTTCAGAATGTACTAATAGAAATGGGAATTACAGGTGTAAAGGGTACAAAATAAAAAGGTAAGCACACTAAAATTGTTAGAGAAACTAGTAGTAAGAGATGTTAGCAAACTCTAATAAACAACCTCCCGAATTGGTAGGGGAGGTTGTTTATTTGTCAGATATTGGAATGATAACAACAAATTGTACACCTTGTTCTACATTATTAATAACGTACTCTAAACCTAGTGCTTCAAAAATTTGTTTTACAATATATAATCCTAAGCCACTCCCACCAGTATTTCGATTTCTTGATTTTTCAATTCGATAAAATGGTTCGAAGACATGTTGTATATCATTTTCTTTAATTTGTACACCTGTATTGATAATTTGAATTAAGATACAATTTTGTTTTGAGTCCTGAGTTAGCTGTATATATACCTTCTCATTATTCGGTGAATACATAATTGCATTATGAATAATATTTTTACAGGCTTTTTCTAAAAGAACCCGATCTGTATAGACAGAAAAGTGAGAATCAATCTGTTTTATGATTTGAATGTCTTTTTGAGAAGCAAAAAAACTGAGATCTTTTGTGATTATATCTATTAATTCGGAGAGATTTATTTCTTTTAATTGTGGTTTAAATGTATGTTGTTCTAATTTAGACATACTTAAAATCTCACGAACTAGATCTTCCATCTTTTCGATAATTTGGTGGTTTTTCTTTAAGTATTGGTCACGATCTTGATAAGGACCAATATTATATATCATCCCCTCTAAGTATCCTTTCATAATAGTGAGAGGGGTTTTTAATTCATGTGATACAGTTGCAAAAAATTCTCTGCGTTTTGTTTCTATTTCTCTTTCTTTTTCAATATCACTTTTTAATTGCTGATTTGCTTTTTGTAAATCAAACATAGTTTGTTGTAAATTAATGGACATATCATTCAAGCTATTAGATAGTTCCCCTAATTCATCCATAGAACGAACCTCAATTTTTTCGGAAAAGTCTAAGTCCGCCATTTTTTGTGCCCCTCGATTAATATAAATGAGTGGCTTTGTAATGAACCTTGAAAATAAATAAGCACTTCCTATCCCAATAACAACTACAATAATACTGATATAGGGAAGGAAACGTACCAAAACTTTGGAAGCCTCATCAATAGGTTGAAATGTTGCGTATACTATGACGGTTTGGTTACCATCCTGAAATGGAATATCATATGATTTGTTCAGGCTATTGGAACTCCCTATTCGTGCTGCTTGAGTAACACTTCCTTGAATAAATGTATAAGGAGTAGAATAAACGTTTACTCTTTCGTAATCTGGAAATCTGAGTATTGCATTATTTTTTTGCATATACTCCTCAAAAAGCGGTTGTGCATTTTGAAAAGTAAGATTCTTAGATTTATCAATTATTTCTTCCATTCCGTTTTCAAGCTGCTCTGTTTTATATTGTTCATAAAATGTAGGAAGAAAAAAGTATAAAGTTAAATAAATCATGACTGCAAAGGCTAACAAAATGAGGGATGTAGTCATAAAGAGTTTATAAGTAATTCGCTTCATCTTCAGGATTTTTACGATCCTATTCATCGATTTTATAACCTATACCCTTTATGGTTTTAATATAAGGGATATCTAATTTCTTTCGTATGTTTTTAATATGCGTATCGATTATTCGTGATTCCCCAATATAATCGTAGCCCCAAACTTTTTCTACGATGCTTTCTCTTAGGAGTACTTTTCTCTCATTTTGTAGTAGTAGTTGCAGAATTTCGAATTCTTTCGTTGTTAAGGAGATTTCAACTTCATTTACATATACTTTATAGGCGTCGACATCGACACGCAATTCTTTAAAGACGAAATGATTATCTAAGCTTTTATCATTGCTTCTTCTTAGTACTGCTTCGACTCGTCTAATCAAAACATGAAAAGAGAATGGTTTTGTAATATAATCATCGATTCCAAGATCAAATCCTTTCATTTGATCTTGTTCTTCTTCTAACGCAGTCAGCATAATAATTGGCACATTTGATTGACTTCGAATCATTTTCGCAACTTCAAATCCGTTAAGGTTTGGCATCATCACATCCAAAAGAATCAAATCAAAGGATTGCTTATTAAATTGTATCATTCCTTCTAATCCATCTGATGCAACTTCAACTGTATACTGTTGTGTCAATAAAAATTGTTTAATTAATTCCTGAATTTCTTGGTCGTCTTCTATTACAAGAATATGATGGTTGATCATTATATCACCTCTAGTAGCCATTATAACTTTACTATCTGGAGTTTGTATGGAGAATTACTAGAAAACAATATAAAGACTTCACAGGAAAACTATATATATTTCAAATCAGCTCCAGATTTAAAAGATATTATGTATACATAACACTTAAGAAAGAAGGAGGTAAGCAAAATGTCACTTGAAACAGACATAATTCTTTCTTTATTAGATATAAAATTGTGGATAATCCATCATTCGGAACATGGTCGTATAAAAATAAAAAAACAAAAAGTAAAATCATCACCGTATCTATATAAGTACGCAAGTGTAAATAAAAGAAACCTATATAAACCGAGTTAACAAAAATCCAGAAATTAGTTCCTTATCTCTATCAGATGTGAGTTAAACGTTAAAATACTTTTCAAAAGGAATGAAGCCAGAGTAAGAACAGATATCGTTTTTGTAAGAGGGATTAACTTAATTCAAATGGGTAAAGAAACTTTTGAAAGGCCAGAGAGGAATAGCTGAGAAATATCATCCAATGTTAAATATGATGATAAAAAACATATATTGGAAGACCCTATATATACAGGATATAGGGTCTTTTCATTATAAGAATACCTTTAAATTTGTGTATATAGTTTAGATTGAAGAAAATGAAATTTATGAAATCGGAAAATAGTCCATTTTCCCTAAAATTTGTTCATATTGTATATATTCCTGAGTGGCATTGATTTCTGGACTATTTTTTAAAGTTGTTAAAGCACTTTCAATTAAAAATTTTCTTGAATCTGCTTTATTATACATAATCTCTTCTTGAATAAAGTACAACAGGTTTAAACATGTTGTAATTTTCTGCTTTTCGAAACCATTTTTTTCTCAATCACTTTTTTAAGTTTAGCGTAGCAATTGAAAATTCATTGTTAAAAAAATCATTATAATCTGATTGAGGTAAAAATTCATTTATATATGCGGGTGTAAATAATTGAATGCTTTTTTCACTAATATCTTCCAAAATGATAATTATCCGATCCATACAATAAGTAACAATTTGCTTTATGGTAATTGTTTGATTCCATGCATTACTGGTATGAAGAATATTCTGCATCATACCTATGAAAATAACCGCACAATCCACTAAATAATTTGATTTATCCTCGGGGAAAATATTTGTAAAGCGTTTATACACCCAACTTAAAAATAAGTATTTAGACTGCTTAATAAATTGTATGAGATCTGGATCGTTTGATACAAGCACATCTTCAATTAATTGCATTAACTTGTTTTTTTTATTAAGTTCCATCATGAGGCTGACTTGTTCTATATAGATAGCAATATCTTTACAATCTTCTCCAATAAGTAATTTGTCTCTTTCCACTTGCATCTCTTCTTGGATAAGTTTAAATACAGCTTTGAATAGTTCGCCTTTGGAAGAAAAATAATTATAAAAAGAACCTTTGGAAATATTGCTATGATTTAAAATATCTTGAATAGATGTCGCGTGATATCCCTGTTCTATAAATAGCTCATGTGCTTTATCTAAAACGTCTCTTTTCTTCTTATTCATATTCTAAGCTCCTTTAGAGGTAATGCTCTTATATTAATAAATATATTGTAACAAAGAAAATACAACTAGTACAATTTTGGACAAACGGTACATTTTTGTTGATAATTAATTGCTAATGAGATATCATTAACCTTGTTGGACTTGAGGTATAAAAATAAACCGATAGTACAGAAGGAGGAATATACATGAAAGAAAAACAAACAAAAGCTTCTTTTAGCTTATTAGCGATTTTAATGATAGGAGCATTTGTAGCGTTATTAAGTAATACATTGCTTAATATAGCTTTACCATCTATCATGAAGGATTTTGATGTGAGTGCTTCAACCGTACAATGGTTATCGACAGGATATATGCTAGTAAATGGAATTTTAATTCCCACTACTGCATTTTTAATAAAAAAATATACGGCTAGACGATTATTTTTAACCTCTATGGGGTTGTTTACAATTGGTACATTAATAGGTGGATTTGCACCAAGTTTTTCAGTCTTACTTTCGGCTCGTATGATTCAAGCTTCAGGAGCGGCTTTAATTATGCCACTACTAATGAATGTTTTATATACAACATTTCCACCTGAAAAACGTGGCTCAGCAATGGGGATTTTTGGTTTAGTAATGATTTTTGCACCTGCTATTGGACCAACATTATCAGGATGGGTTATCCAACATTATGATTGGCCGGTACTTTTCTTAATGATGGCTCCTATAATGGCTTTAGTCTGGATTTTGGGATACTTTAAATTACATGATCACAAAGAAAAAAGCAATGACAATATTGATGGATTATCTGTTGTCTTATCAGCCTTGGCTTTTGGTGGTATTTTATATGGATTCAGCTCTGCTGGTAACAGTGGATGGAGTGCACCTAATGTTTATTTAACCATTATTATTGGACTAGCATCGTTGGTAGGGTTAATTGTTCGTCAATTTAATCTTGAGGAGCCTATGCTCGACTTTAGAGTATATAAATACCCAATGTTTGCTTTATCGTCAATTATTTCAGTGGCTTTAAACATGGCGATGTTCTCTGCCATGCTGTTATTACCGATTTATTTACAAAATATCCGTGGTATTTCCGCAATGGATTCTGGTTTACTAATGTTACCTGGCGCATTAATCATGGGGATTATGATGCCTATTACAGGGAAATTATTCGATAAATATGGTCCGAAATTGTTGGCGTTTATTGGCTTAGCTATTGTAATCGTTACAACATTTTTATTTAGTCAACTAACGGGATCCACTGGGTATACACATTTAGTTGTGTTATATGCAACTCGTATGCTTGGTATCTCAATGGTTATGATGCCGATTATGACGAATGGTTTAAATCAATTACCACCAGAATTTACACCACACGGAACAGCAATGAATAGTACGATTCAACAGGTTTCAGGAGCAATCGGTGGTAGCCTACTCGTTACAATTATGTCTAATCGAACAGCAATACATGTAGAAGAAATGATGTCTAATGCTATAAATAAGCTAACAAATGCACCTACTGGTGAAGCCTTAACAAAAATACAGCAGCACATCTCCATGGAAGCAACTATTTCAGGAATCAATGATGCATTTTTAGTATCAGCTGTTATTGCTGGTGTAGCATTTATTCTATCGTTCTTTCTTAAAAGAACAACAGTTCCAATTTCAAATCAAGTAGATGATCGACTTGAGAACATAAATTAGTTGTTTAAAAAATGAAGAATTTTTAGAGTTAAGGCATCTTCTTTCTGTCTATCTGATGAACGTTTTTAATGTGATTGATTCAATTGAACAATACATGTGAAAAGTTGAAATAAGAGGGGGATTAACATGGAAGATGTAAGAAAATGGGGTCAATTTTTACTACCATATAAGTTTGCTTTAGATGAAATGACAACCAAAATTAATATAATAGCTGAAGAAGCAAAGTATTTAAAAAACCATAATCAAATTGAGCATATTAAGACGAGACTTAAATCATTCGAAAGTATTCAACTAAAACTTGATAGAAAAGGAATTACTCCTACAATGTCAAACTCAAGAGAACAGTTGTATGATATTGCAGGTATGAGAATCATTTGTTCTTTTGTAAATGACATTTATGATATATATTCTCAGCTATCCAAACGAAATGATATTAAAATTGTACAGGTGAAAGACTATATTGAAAATCCAAAATCAAATGGGTATCAGAGTTTACATGTAATTGTACAAATACCTGTAACACTATCCCAAAAAGTAGAGACTGTTTATGTTGAAATACAGCTTCGAACCTTAGCGATGGATTTTTGGGCTAGCCTAGAACATAAAATTTATTATAAGTATGACAAAAAAATCCCTTTCTATCTGGAGCAAGAGCTTATTGACGCGGCCAAAACTGCAAAATCTTTGGATGAAAAGATGAGGGACATTCATGTAAGAGTGGAAGGTTTGAAAGGTTAAAGAGGCATGTTAAGAATAAATAGGATCGCATGAAACAACTTGTTATATAAAAGGATGCATATGCTTAATTGCAGCTGAGGGAATAAAGATTCAACACCAATGATTATCAATAATTGAAATGCTAATGATTATAATAAAAAAGAACCTTCAATAGGTTCTTTTTTATAGTTGGTAAATATGTTATCAACATTAGATGGTAATAAAGATAGTAATTTAGACACTTTTTATTAATTGGCTAAGTTTTCTTAGGAAGAAATCTTTTTCTCATGACTGATCGCTAGATATAATAGGATATATCATGTATTGATTTGGGTGGGTGATTTAGCTTTTTGGGTTTACCACGCTAAAATGTAAATTTTGCTTAGGGACAAAATGTTAAAGTTCTACATTCTGAATTAACAGAAAATTTAGGTGGTAAAAATCCCGTTGAATATTTTATCAGGTAGTTCATATTTCTTTGACCATAATTTCATGTTGTTACCGAACTTTTATATGTGTCTAATGGAAAGAAATATTTTAAGTTTGTTACCATCTATTGTTTGATTAAGATGGTAACACGAAAATAAAACGTTTACAACAAAAAGATAAAGAAAAAATATGAAAATTCGACTTTTTTCGACAAAATGATTGAGAGAGAAAAAATCTAAATTAAGTAAATCTTATATGTAGAGAGATTCTTTATCTCATAAATAACAGTTATAACATATGTAAATGTTCTATAAGTAATTAAAACGTCGAAGATAAAATTATATTGTGACAATTATAAACAAAACATACTTAATAATTCATACTTAGAATAACAAATCAATTCATAATAAGTTAAATACGCTATATTTAATAGAGTATAATATGGAATATTTAACTATAATATTCCATATTATATATAATTATAAATCATTTAACATATTAGTTGCGGGAAATTTTGACATAAGATATTTTAAATATTAAGCACAGAAACATTTTAAAGAAAAAGAGCTATTTTAAAATGTACCCTAAAAACGTTTTTCCTAAAAAGTAGTAAGAATTTTTAAATTGTTTCTGTGCCTAATTAGATGAAAATAATACAATAAATTGTTTAAAAAAGATAAAAGCAAGTTACTTTTACGGAGAAATATACATTCCATACCATTAGAATTATGTCAGATCGTAGCATACAAATTACATTCTTCTATCTCACAAACTGCACAACTACCATTATAGGTAGCTTGTCTTAGTTTTAACATCACATTCATCATTTTTTTGTCCAATAAGATTAATATGGTTAGAAAAACGTGCCGCCATCTACTATGAAAATATTAGCAATTAGAAAGAATTATTTATAAAGTAATATAGAAATAAAATTATCCGGTTGTTTATAAGTGAATTTTTAATATTTTTGGCGTTTTTCAAAGGGCTTTCACTTATATTTCATATCATGAGGACAATTGTTGTGTTGTTTGAAGGGAAGGGTATAGGTGTTAACAGTTCATTTGTATATAAAAAATAAACAACCTGTTGAGTGTATAATAAAAGATTTTTTAAAATAATTTATGAATACACACAAGTGATGTTGAGTTATTTATTCAAAGTAGAACCTTTAACAATCTATAAATTGTTATATAAAGAAATAAGAATAGAGGTATTCATTATGAAATTTATAAAAGGGATATTCGTTTCTACGATTGCACTTACGGCCTTTACAGGATTAGAGCTAATTAAATTTCATGAAAATCCCAATGTAGTGTATGCAGATTCGAAAGGTCCTGTAAAAAATATAAGTCAATCTGAGGCAGATATTAAAGAAGAAGATCAAATTATTGTAAAGTTTAAAAGTGAAGTGAATTTCCCGTATAAGGATGGGCTCGAAAATCAAATAAAAGATGAAGGTAGCGATTTGGAATTAGTAAAAATTTTCTCTGAATTTCCGCAACTAACATTAAAGCGTTTATTTACATCTGTAAATCCGAAAGAGATTGAAAACATCGATAAACATACGAGGGAAACTGAAAATAATTCATCTTCTAATTTGCTAGATTATTATATTGTAGAAGTGCCTAATAAAGTAACAGCTGAAACATTGATGGACAAGTTTAAGAAATCTTATCTTGTTGAAGAAGTATATATGCAAGAAAAACCAACTCTTTTACCAGAAGTACAATTACCTACTGTATCGCTTAACCCTTACGACGATCCAAGATTTTTAAACCAGGGATATCTTAAGGAAGCACCATATGGGATTAATGCATCTTATGCATGGAGCATTAAAGGTGGAGATGGAAAAGGAACTACTTTTGTAGATATGGAGTATGGGTGGCTATTAGACCATGAAGATTTAGTAAATCAAAAAGTTGAGCTTATATCTGGTAGAAATATAGATCAACACGTTGGTCATGGAACATCTGTTCTCGGGATTGTTTCTGCTGAAGATAATAAGGTTGGTAATATAGGAATTGCACCAAAGGCTAAGGTCAAAGTAGTATCCCAAATAAGAGGTGATGGGTCGTATAATACGGCTGATGCGATAATAAATGCTGTACATAATTTACAAGCTGGGGATATTTTATTATTAGAGGCACAAGCTTCATATGATGGATATGGAGATAAATATTTACCTGTTGAAGTACAGCCAGATATCTTTGATGCAATACGAGCTGGAACGGATAAAGGAATTATTGTGATAGAAGCCGGGGCAAATGGTTCTAATGACCTTGATCAATTTAGAGATCGGAATGGAAAACAGGTATTAAATCGCAATAGTCCGGACTTTAAAGATTCAGGAGCTATAATGATTGGAGCCGCATCGTCAACTGTTCCTCATAAACGTTTATGGTTTTCAAATTATGGTAGTAGAATTGATGTTTATGGTTGGGGAGAAAACGTAGATACAACTCGTGCTGAGCCTAATAGGATTACTAAAAATCTCTATACAACAGGCTTTAGTGGTACATCTAGTGCTTCTCCAATTATTGCTGGAGCAGCGACTTCAATACAAGGTGTGGCTAAAGAACATTTAGGTCGTCCATATAAACCAGCTGAATTAAGAAATATACTAAGTAATCAAAATACAGGTACCAAATCCCAAAATCCGTTAACAGATAAAATCGGTGTTTTGCCAGATTTAAAGTCAATCCTGTCAAATTTGGGATATAGTCCAGATATATCAAATAATGTTTTAGAGGGAAACCAATTTGTATGGTCAATGAAAGGAATAGGAGATTTTGAGTTTGCAAAATTGGATTTTAATAAGACAAAAGAAGAAATGCAAATTCAATTAAAAGCAGGTGTACCACATCATTACTTTGATAGTACATATGCGAGTGTGAAAGTCCAAAATTCATCTGGAAAAGTGGTATATAATAAAGATATTTATGGAAACAGGCAACAAAATGCTGAAACACAAAAAATTTCGATGAAAGTCGGAGACTATATTGAGTTTACACATTTAGAGGGTGGAAACCGGGCGACTCTTATAAATGTGGATAAAAATATACAGGAGAGCTTTGGTAAGAAGATAGTGTATCAAGTTACAGTTAATGGTCTTAAGAAAGTTGATCAAATTATTAACCCTAGCCCAGATACGGAAGCTCCTACACGGCCTGAAGGATTACAAGCGGCCAACATTACTACAAATAGCGTAGAGTTAAAATGGAATTCATCAACAGATAACGTAGGTGTGAAAGAATATCAAGTATTACGTGACGGAAGATTCATTCAAACAGTACAGGGAACCACATTTACTGATAGTAAACTGACTGCTAACATGGAATACAAATATACTGTGAAGGCTATAGACGCAGCTGGAAATCAGTCTATTCAAAGTAGTGTTCTTAGTATAAAAACAAAAGAGCAAAATACCTCTTATGAAAAATGGGATCCGAGGAAAGCATATACAAAAGGGGATAGAGTAGAGTATCAAGGGAAAATCTATGAAGCTGTTCAAAGTTACCAAGGAAATGGAGATTCGAATTGGATATTCTCGTTATCCTTATGGAAACCAATTTCAATAAGTTGATGATATCGTCTATTTGAGAGAATAATTATTTCATAACTAGCTAAATAATTTTTATCTCATAAGAAGAAGGCGCCTTTTAGGTGCCTTTTTCTTATGAACTATATTATCCTTTAATAGTGAAATTTCTTGTTTTAAGTAGCTCTTTAAGATATTGAGTGAAAGGTATTTTAAAATGCTAAATAGTATCAATATCAACATTTATAATGTAAGTTTTTTGCCAAAATATCATATTTTGGCAAAAAACTTACATTATAGTATTAATATTTAGGATTTTACAATAACAAACTGGATATTCCATAAAATGTGATAAAATGGAATAAATTAAATGTTATTACATGAGAGCAAAGGAATTATTCTAAAAATAAAGATACATTTTTATTTTTAAACTGTGTAGAAAATTAATTTTCAGCCAGTATGTTAGTTAGGATTTTTAATATTGCTAGAAACAGAAATTTTATAGATTTGGAAGAAGATTCATTTGATACAGGGCTTGATAATAAAAGGGCAAGTGAATAGATCCCACTTATTAATTTTTAAGAAGTCTAAAGTTGTATCATTACTGAAGGTGTAAGGGACTTTTTTCTTAGTTTTGAAAAAAGTATTGTTTGTCAAGCGCATGTTGATAATCCCATCCCTAAAGGGGCAAGCACACTAATGTCTATTTGACTTCTTACTACTACCTTAAGAATAAGTAGAATTCAACCCTGTATGACAATCTTTATATACATAAAAAAAGATCTATGACCTGAACATGTCAGTAAACTGCTCGATAAATTACTTAAATCTGAAAGTAACACAAGTAAAGATTTTTTATCTTTCTCCGACAGAACGTTAAGTCGAGAGTAATTCAAGCTTTATTATCACGTTACAAAACACTACAAACCAAAGTAGTATGTGGAAGTGAATATTTACCACTAATTACACAAAAGAAAATTATGAAAATGTTTTAAAAATTAACGGCGAATATTTAATGATTAATAGGAGGAATTTTAAATGAAAACATTTGGAAAAATATTGTTAACAGGGACTTTAGCTTTTGGTGGATTAACAGTAATGAACGTGGAAACACCTAAAGCTCAAGCAGAGGGAGCGAGCGAATTTTGCCGATATATTTGTGGTCCTAAAGAAACATTGAACAATTTTACAATTCAACTTTCAGATACGGAATACAGAATGGGACAAAATATTATCCTACGCGCAACAAATGATAACGTATATGATGTAACATACAAAGCAACTGTAGAAAAACAATATGCTACTGGCTGGGGTTATGTTGAAACTGACTTTAATTATCAATCAATGTTGCCAGCTGGAACAAATGAAGATTTCAATGTTTGGACTTTTGACGGTAACAGCGCAGGTAATTTGAATGAGGCAGGAACATATCGCATGAAAATTGAAGTAACACATGCTGATGGGAAAACTGACACAGTTTACACTGCGCCAATTACATTATTAGCACAATAATAATGTAATTGGCAGGGATTTAAAGTGTAGTATTGATAGTGAAGCTATCGATTTTATAAAATGCTGGATTAATCCTAGTAGTAAATGTTCCTTTTATAAAAAGATGTTACCAAAGTTGATTAATCTTATTTACCTTATAAGAATTATAAGGTATGATAAATATAGGTGCAAAGATGCACTATTTGAAAAAGAGTGTAAGACAAAAAAGGAATCTATAAAAGATTTCTTTTTTTTATTGCGTGTAGGTTCGCTTCAAAAAAAGAACAGCTAGCAAAAGCTAACTGCTCCAATCATGGAAATGAGATTGTATAGAGTATTGATGGAATATTCACTTTAAATTCAATTTCTTTAAAGTAAACATTTCAGCTGATATAATGGCTGCACCAACTACAGAACCTAATCAGTCTCTCCAACCTGAGGCAATAAAAGGTGTATCTGTTAAGTCTATAATTAAGAAGTTAGCAAACATCAATACACCGAATGCTAAGCATCCCAAAAATTTTTCATATAAATCATCCTTTCGAAAGGAAATACCATCGATTTTTACCTAAGCAAAGCAAGAAACCACAAGGCTGCAAAGCGATTCTTCAAGAAAGCTTTGCAGTCTTTTCATATTTCTGATCCTCGTGTCGTGACAGTCGATAAGAATCCAGCCTATCCTATAGCAGTTGAAGAATTGAGAAAAGAAAAAAAGATGCCATTAGGCATCCAACTAAGGCAAGTGAAATATCTCAATAATATAGTGGAACAAGATCATCGATTTATTAAAAAGCGAGTTCGTTCGATGATAGGATTGAAATCCTTTCGCACAGCTACAGCCATTATTTCTTGAATAGAAGCTATGCATATGGTAAAAAAAGGGCAACTTATTTTACTGGACAAGTCTGTCCAAAATCAAGTGGAGTTCATCCATCAACTATTTGGAATTGTTGCTTAAGACTAGATTCCACTAGGAAACTTTTCGCCTCTTTATATCTTTCCTAAGTATTTGCACCAGAACCGCTAACGTTAACGCAGCTTGAAGGAATCTTAATTGCAAGCTTGCACGCATTGGAGGGGAAAAGCAATGCCAAAGCAGTTAACAATCTTTGATGTTGAACCAGTTGTGTCATTTGATTTTAAGAAGGCTCATGATCATCGATTAAATTCTAAACTACGTTTTGCCGACGTTGTTGTACAAATACCACGTCAAGACAAAGCGATTGATGAATTAAAACCAACGACAGCGCCTGATGAGCGTTATGAGTTATTTGAAGATTACACAATTGGAAATTGGCGTTATAAGCGAGTGGAGGATAAACAATTTGATTGGGAAGAAGCAGAGGAAATGTGTAAGCGAGCACGGGATGAAAAAAAGCCTATTCCAATACGGCTTCATTTATCACTTGAACAATCATTTGTTCCAGAAAATATTGTGCGATATTTGTAGACAAACAAAAAAGACGAGATTGCTCTCGACATAATTATTCGACAAAGTAATTATAACATATGGGAGTGATCTTGGTGGGAATTAGAAAAGAAAATCTTGTAGAAATGACAGCTGAAATAGATTTGAAAATAAACGGAATATATGTTGTTAAAAATGGTCAGCTCCAACTAATACAACCACCTCAAAGTGGAAAAGTAATCCGTATGGAAGAACGAAAAACACAGTTACTTTAATCAAATTTGAATATTATTAAGAAATTGGACTGAAAGCATCAATAATTAGATGGGATAAAGAGCATCATCACTGAAATGAAAAAGCCCTGCACACAGGGCATCTAAAAAGATACCTTAGCTATAACAACGATTAGGGGGATGTATTTGCTAAGGTATCTGGATGGATGGTTGCATACTAAGTATGCAATCAAGAGCATTGTTGAATGTATTGGGTTATTCAACAAGTTCAGAATAACACGAAATTTCCGCTAATTCACCCGGTAAATTTGTCCAAAAAAGGTGTTTCTATAAAAGTTTTTCACCTAAGAAATGGATTCATAGATTTTAATCAAAGCGTTATTTTAAAATTAAAGAGCGCCCAAGGGAGCGCTCTTCGATCAAGACAATATTGAAAAATACTCGGTAATATATGTAATCTTTTTAGCTTTGTGAGATTAATCAAAAGTTTTTCGACTTGTTTTTGGAGGGTATTACATTTTGTTCTATTTTTTCGTAAAGATTAAGTAATTGTTTGATGAATGTAATTTTCGGTGTTAACCAATATGAAAATAGTGCTGAAATAATTCCTATTAAAGCTCCTGTTATGACATCAAAAGGATAATGAACTCCTACCCAAATACGAGAAATAGCTACGCAGAATGCAAGTACAAGCCATAACCATCTAGCCTTTTTACGAACAAGCCAGAATGAAAAACAAATTGAAAAAAATAGAATCGTATGGTCGCTAGGAAATGAATTATCTACTGCATGATCGACAAGTTTATTAACATTAGGTAATACTGCAAATGGTTGATAATTCAAATGCAAATTCCCTGCTAATTTTCCAATTATTTCAGCAGTTACGAAAGCAACTATTGCTTGAATAATCATCATTTTGTTTTTTCTAGATTGAGTAAACCAATAAGCAATAATAATTAAACCTAAAAAATACACCATATATTCCGCTAAAAATACCATAGTGGAGTTTAGGGATGAATATTGCTTCCCTAAATTATTGATAGCTCGAAAAGCATCAATATTTAATTGAGAAAAAAACATTTTTAAATCGCTCCTTATTGTTTGTGTATAAGGAAAATTATAGTAAAGAGTTTATAGTGAAAAAATTGATTTTAGTGACAGTAGTCTTACAAAACTGTAAGGATTAGCTCATTAAAGATTTTTAATAAAATAGTTATTTTAATTAAAGTAAGAAGGTTAAAAGTTATCTTAATCTACGTGATTCATAAAGGTTAAGTAGAGTCGCTTTATGAATCACGTTTCTAATCTAATTAATCATCCTACCTGAAAAATACTTACATTTGCAGATACATTTGTTAAAGAGCCACCATCACTATTTGAGAGAGTGATAGTACCCGCTGAAGAAGTATTATTTATTAAAGTTAATGTTGAAGGAACAACTGTTACTGTAAAAGCAACAGTACCTTGATTTAAGGAATGGGGTGACCCTGTCCCAAACCGTCCGCCTGGAATTGGTGTACCGTTTAGTGCAAAGGAAAATTGGTTTTCACGAGAAGATTCTAATTGAAATTCTGCTACATATGTTCCTAGTGTATTAATTATAATATTTCCAGTACTTGCTATGTGGGTAAGGGCGGTTCCTATTATAGGTCCATTTGTATTAAAAGTAACATTACCTCCTACTACAATTGACTGGTTGGTAGTATCAAAAGCATATAGATAGTTTGTTAATCCTACGCCAGCGGGTCCAGTCGGTCCGGTAGCACCAGTCGATCCTGTAACACCAGTTGGCCCAGTAACACCAGTTGGTCCGGTAGCACCAGTCGATCCGGTAACACCAGTTGGTCCAGTAACACCAGTTGGTCCGGTAACACCAGTCGATCCAGTAGCACCAGTCGATCCGGTAACGCCAGTCAATCCAGTAACACCAGTTGGTCCGGTAGCACCAGTCGATCCTGTAACACCAGTTGGTCCGGTAACACCAGTCGATCCAGTAGCACCAGTTGGTCCGGTAGCACCAGTCGGTCCAGTAACACCAGTCGATCCTGTAACACCAGTTGGTCCGGTAACACCAGTCGATCCAGTAGCACCAGTTGGTCCGGTAGCACCAGTCGGTCCAGTAACACCAGTTGGTCCGGTAGCACCAGTCGATCCGGTAACACCAGTTGGTCCGGTAGCACCAGTTGGTCCAGATGGATAATGTGGGAGAATAATATGGTTAATATCCATAAGCGGAAATTTATTGAATATATCTTTGTTTTTGTAATCTATCAAAATCACCTCACTTGTGTGTTTAGAAAAATAGTAAATTTAATTTTTTATTAATACCTCATTTTTATACTATTAATTCAATTTATTTTGGGAACAGTGAATAACTACTATAGGGCATTAGTTATTAGTTTAAATCTCAATAAAATCGTTATTTTATCTTAAATAAAAAAGAGCACACTTATATGTGTGCTCTCAAATGAGAAAGGTAGAATGCTATGAATGGAAAGCTTCCATACAATAACATATGCTTGTCCGGTTTAAATGTGAGAAGTTTTTAATAAAAACGCTATTTGTGCGACACGTTTCCTTATAAGTGTGTAAACACGAAATAGGAGGGTTATCAATTTGATGACAACAACGGATTGACTGAGAGTAGGAATGAAAGCCGTCAGGTTGAGCTGAAACTACTTATCTGATACTCCTACATGCAAGGCGTGATAGTAGTCACAAATTGTATGAAGCTAGGTGAAGTCGGCTGAACAAAACCTAAGTGAGAAATCATATGGTAATGGATAGGTCGGGATGCTACAAAATATCTATGGTGAGAATGTCCTAACGGACTGGCGAACTTGCGAATGTACGGGTCTAAACGTTTAATATGTCAGAAATGTGTATGTCGTCAACGACGGCGTTATCTACCGAGAAGTAAGATTAAATAGTATGAAACTCGGAACATCTAACGATGAGGATGTAAAGATAACAGGCTTAAAGCAAGCACCTAAGGGTATATGTACAGCTAAGTCAATCGGAACGTAGTAAGCAAGAAACTGTCACCAACGCCTACTAGCGGACAGATGCATATAAGGTTCTAACGAACCGAAATTGCTTAATTCTTGTGAAGGTGGGGACACAGTACCTATGAAGCATGTAACAAATGTGGAGGGATAGTCCCTAGTCTTGTTCTTTGAAAACTAAATCAATTAGATGTAACTCACAGGATCGAGTAAGATGATGTGACCTTTCGTAAGAAAGGGGAATTAATACGTTGGTGAGTACAACATTGGTTGTAATATAGTTGCTTTAGTATAGAAGAATAAGATGGGACGCTGTATGCGATGAAAGTCGCACGTACAGTGTTAAGCGGGGGAAAAGATGGAGATAACTTCAAAGTCTTACCTATCGCAACTATAAAAAAAGAACCCGCTAACTGCAACGAGTTCTAAAAAGGAGTTTAACTCAACTCTCAGGGAGTATTTCTTTTCTATAATGGTACAGACCTGATATCGATCCGAAAAGAAGTGAAATGGAAATTATCATGATGAGATACTGTCTTAAATAGATAGTATTTGTAGGCATCCATAGAATAAATATGGCTAATAAGACAAGTAGTGAAGTGCACATTGTATAAGATATTTGGTGCTTGAGTTTTAGTCTTTCTGTATCGTTGGTACCTATTTTCTTAAACGTTATAGAAAATAAGATAACAGACGCTAGAGAGAGAAGGGGTGTCATACCTACAAATAAATTAAAATGAAGAATATCACTAGATAGCCATGATTCTAGCCATTGGAAAATAACCATTTTATCATCCTTTCTTAAATGTCTAAAAAATCATTGTTGTTAATCTATGTATATATTAACATATTGTGGGTTTTGGAGGGAGGATAACAAAAATTTCATTTTGTAGAAAAGGGGAATGGATATGAACATCAAAACGCAATTAGAAAATATCGTTTGGCACATCCAAACAAACAGGGATGTCATAGGGGATAAACAAACACTGGAAGATGTATTGATCTCCTTAAAGAGAATGGTAAGGGATGAAGAAAGTAAAAGAGCAGCTAGCAAAAGCTAACTGCTCACCCAAGGAAAACAAAGAAAGGATAACCATGTGTCTACAGTATTAACGTAATATTTAGTTTTATTCAGGGTTGGTTCCAAAAAAGTGACATACCGCCAAAATATAAAATTATTAAAAGGACAATTACTATGAAAGCAATTAAAGAGATTTTCTTCCAGGGATTTTTCATTAGTAGACCTCCTTTATGAAGAATATTAACACTTTACCAGAATCTGAACAAAATAATCCTTTGAATAGAAAGCGAGGTTATGAAAATGGAAGATAACGTAAAGCTATTAGGCGTAGGCGCAGACGGAATGTGTGGAATGGAGTTTACAGAGAATAAGGTCAATGTTCGGAGATGGCTTTTTATTTATTCGGATAAAAGGATGATAAGGTCTTTTGTCGAATAGATAGATTTGGAGAGGAGGGGGCATATATGCTGATTTCTTTTAAAGACGAAACAAAAAAACTAAAAGCTTCAATAGACAGCCATGATCTAGCAGGATTAATAGCAGTGCTAGAAAAAAATAAAAAAGTAAAAATAGGACATGATCGTTATGAAGTTGTCGAAGTGAGTTTAGAAATCAACAAGTACACAAATAGTGATGATTTAGCAGAGGTTATAGTAACTGTGAAAGAGGCTTAAAGTAGCAAATAAATCAGAAATAGCATCCATAACGGGTGCTTTTTTCTTTGTTATATAGAAATTATATATTAAACCAGTAAAACTTTGAATGAGACAAGCATATACTAATAACTGACACGACGTATTCATTCTTTATAATCGTATCGGACGAGCACCTTATAGGGCTCTTTTTTTATTGCACATAAGGAATTCCCAAACATACAATATCGAGTCAATGCCAACCAACTTATTCCTTTTCCGATAGCTATATATATTCCGCTATAAAGCTCTTTTATGTTGCGCCATTAGAACGGGCAGGGCATTGTCGTATATTTAATACTCAGAAGCTTAGGGCACTTTATAGTGTTCTTTTTTTATTGAACAAAATGGATATTTGGATAGGAGGATGAAGAAGTTAATGGAAACAATTAATAAATTTGCAGACTATATGAAACGTCTTGGTGAAAATAAAAAGGTAGTCGTTGAGGAAGAGGATGTAAAAGATATTACTGAAGATATCGAAGCGTATTTAAATAATAACGGCCATACTTATTCTTATAGTGAGAATATGGCAGGACAAGTGTTAATCATTGTTCATTAAACCAATAGCAATTATCGTAGGCGTTGCCGTGATCTTGGTTTAGCGTCTTGTTTGTTGTTAAGGGATGATAAGGGGTGAGGGCATGGAAGTTATTTACGAACATCCTTGGTTAACTACATGGTTTATTTTATGATTTGTATTTGTGCATCTAGTGTTGTATCTATGGAAAAGAAGTAACAAAACAAACGAACACAACGAACGAAAATAGAGGATTAAACGTCCGTAATGGGTGTACTTATTTAGAATTATGCTTGTTCACAAATTAGACATATTTAGAACCCTTATTTTCCAACAACCTATTTGTTCGGTTTACATGTACGGAAATTAAATGCTGTTATTAAGCTATAGTTAATTTACGGACACTTAAACGGACAAAAGGGGAGAAACGGAATGATTCTTGGATATGCTCGTGTATCAACACAAGATCAGAACTTAGCAAGGTAACTCAAACAATTGAGTGATTATGGATGTGATTATGTGTTTGAAGAAAAAGTTAGTGGAGCTACAACAGACGGACCAGAGTTATTACGCATGTTAGAGAATCTGCGTGAAGGTGATGTAATTGTAGTTACTGAATTAGCACGTATTACAAGAAGTACACAGGACTTATTTAATTAAGCTCGTTTCTAATCAAGACATAAAATACTCATTAAAAAATCGATTTCTTAACGTACAGGAAATCGACTTTTTATTTATAATCCCTTCATCCAATTCTTTCTACATTTTAGGCATCTTTGCAGCAGGACCATCTAGAATTAGAGTGTAAAAAATGTATCTTGAATAGTAGAACGAAAAGATTGGCAACGAATTTGTTTTGCCCAAAATGCCGTTTCTGCTTCTCTTTCTTGTAATGTCATGTTAGTTCTAAAGGGAGAAGGAAGAATAAGAGCAGTTACAGCTGGTATTGAATGAAAAGTTATATTATCTAGCTTTAGAAATTTTCGCCACATATTAAGATCACTCCACACATCCTCTGGTCCAGGGCTCCATCCTTCAAGAAGACGATGGTGGGTATCTATGCGGTGTCCAGCAATCGTAGGACTAAAATTTATATGACTCTTTCAACATACGATCGCGAGTCTCAAGTTCCTCCAATGATCCCTGAATGGCCATCATTTGTTACTTATTCACAATAGCCATATAGCCGCTATGTACAAAATCTGCTTTGGATAAAGCTTGCTCCATGTATTGTAAGTGATCAGGAAACCATGAATCATCGTCACTCAGATAACATATAAATTTTCCTTTTGCCAATTGTAATGCCTCATGTCGATAAATTTCTCCGTTCCTTTCCTTGCACTTGAGCCTATAAAAACAGAGAAGAAATCTTTAATCAAGCTCCTGCTTTTCAGCATGAAATACACCAAAACAATTACTTGAAATATTATTCATTTATTAAAATGAGTATGCTTTTTTAACTTTGCAACAGCAACCATAAATGCTCCTCATAATAAATATAAGGTTATTTTATATATACATAGATTTTATTCATCGTAAGCCTACTGAAAATAAGAAAAGACGTAAAAAGACAGCGGCTTATATTGTCATGCAATTTAAACTTTTAAAAGGGTGAATGGGGTATCGAAAGCTGTACAGTTATCTTTTAAACAAAGGAGTCAAAGTTACTCTGTCTCAAGTAAGACACGCCTTATGTAAGGTCAGCTTAAAGTGAAAAATTTTCACTTATTATAAGAAACAAAAGCAATAACTCAATACGTTTCCGAATATATTAGAACGCTCTTTTATACCTAGTACGAAGGAAAGACCAACAGTGGTTGAGGAAATACAAATTATATTAGGTAGATTGGCAATAAATAGTGATTTATCACAGCTAACAGAGGAAGAAAAGCGGCAATATTACCATTTTGTATGCAGAAAATATGGACTAGATCCATTTACAGAGTCGTTTGCTTTTATTCGGTTTAAGGGAAGTAAGTGAACTACAGCTATAGGCGCAGTTCCTATTAGTACAGAAGTTGGAAGAAAACTTAGTCCCGCTTAGTTAGCTCATACACTGATGACTTGTGCAACCAAAGTAAAGAGACGAGCGACAGTATCACTGTGTTGTTTAGCTATGATGGATGGAACAGAAGTAGGTGTACTTTTTGGTGTAAAACGATTTGATATACAATCCGTCATCGAAAATAAAGATTTACCTCTACAATCCAAACAATCTTATGGCGGTTATACATTTATGGTAAAAGAATCAATGGGAAAATCAGAACTATTTGGGAAAGAAAAAATAAAAAAAGAAGTGACTGTTTTGACAGAATTGAGAGAGTCATAATGGTACATCAAAAACTTCATGAATAGAAGAAGTGCACCTATTATCATATAGAATTTGTTGTGAAAGATGAAAGAAACAAGCAAGCATACAATAATGATGAAGTATGGCATTATATATATTTCTTATATTAGCACTTATTTATTTGTCAATTCTCCTTTGTGTGAAAGTAGAGTGCACGAAAATGAAAGCGGAACGAATCTTGAGATTACTATTGAAGAGGGTGTGCTTATTTATTGAGTTGTAGTACATAGATACTATAAGAGAGCATAGGATGCACATATTTTTAGAGGAATTATGTAATAAGTGACATATGAAGAAGACAATGTTGCAAATATGAGAGGTTGAAAAGAAAGCTCACAAACCAATGTAGTTTTAAGAATAGTAGTAAATAAAAAACTGTATCTAGCCTGAAAAATACATCGAAAGGATAGCAACGGTATTTAAAGTATCTGAGGATATATTGTAAGGAAGGCAGATGTTCAATGAGTATATGCTTATAAAAAATACTGTAAAAAAACTATTGTATGTTAAAAATTTATATGTTACATTGATGTTACAAAATTATTACTTTATGTGACTTTTGTTTCGTTTTGTTTTCTTGTTATTTATTTTTTGTTACAAATCATATATTAAAAGCGTTATTTCTATGTGCGTAAGAGTGTGTGTAGTAAGAGGTCTGAGTTAGAACTTCATACATTATATTAAAGATCCTTTCTGTCTTAAAAGAAGAAGAATACCAACTATATAGGGGTTTTTAGGTAATGAGATTATATAAAATGTACTTCCTTCCCCACACAATTTAGTACATATTTAAGGTTCAGTCTAATTGCTGCACAGCTACTTTTGCATATGAGTGTATCGAAATAAATGAAGAGATTGGTAATTATAACAGTATTAAAAAATTAATCTCGAGATGGATTTAAATAGAGTGATTGAGGTATATAAAGTGAAAAATTCTTATAAAGTGTTTATATGTATTTGGATAATTATTTTGTTGTTTTTTGTAATTTATTTTGGATACAAAATGACATCTGATAATAATCAGGTATCAATACAAGAAAAACAGGTAAAACAAGAAGTTCAAAAAATGTCAGAAGAATCAAATGAGAGAGAAATAGAATCCTTTGAAATATTCTAAAAGAAATCAGTAATAAAAAGAGGGCAGTTACGTACTAGCGGGTTCCCTTTTGAGGTGCAAACAGTGCAAATCACATCACATTTTTTGGCACTAATATCAATGGGATTCTCTAATTAAGTAACAATAATAAACGCAGAGGAGGGATAGCCTAATAGCTATCCCTTCATCTTAATTTCACTATCTTGAAAAAGTTTATGTTATTCAAGAGATTTAAAATGGGGTGGTTGTTCTTGATTGGATGAACATCGCATTTTTAAAAAGAAAAACAAGAATAAAGGGCTTCTTCATCAAATTTGACAGGGCATTACACTTATAGCGATTACTCACGAATTTTCGCTATGCAGAGAGCTTCCGCTCTTTGTTTGAGCTAACGTAGCGGAGCCTCCTCTCCGTCCCCTTGAAAATACGTTGGTTCAAACAAGGCGTAGGAAGAAACATATGCGTCTTGGATATAAAGATTGACTCCTTTTATATACAACAATATAAAATTGGTGTTCGTATCACCGACTCCACGGAGTATAAACGAGAAGATTCTTATTCTTCTCCCAGTCACCGAACGTAAAGAGCGTAGCTAATAAGAACTAAAAAAATTACATGATGCGGTGGCTTGGAGAAGGTTGAGAGTGATCAGCCTTGAAATGATTGCGAAATTCCCCTTTCGTGAATGTTTCTCCCATCCCTTTTAAAGCTGTCACTTCGGTGATGGTTTTTTGTTTTTATAGGATTTTCTTCTGTTCTGTCGAATAGATAGTGGGAAAGGGGATGAGTGCATGAGAGTGTTTTTTAGGAGTGAATCTGGAGAATTGATTCTTGATTCGAAAAATGAGGATGTAGCTAGTTTAATGGCTGTTTTGAAAGAAACTAACAGTATTAAAATAGGTCTCTTTAATTATGATGTAAAGAGGTATAAATTGGAGTATTATCGACATCCCAAAAACGAGGAACCAGAAAAAGAACTAAATATCATTTTGAAACGTAACTATAATGATCAATAGCATCCATAACGGGTGCTTTTTTCTTTGTTATATAGAAATTATACATTAAACGTGAATATGAATGAAATTGAATGTTGTGTTAAGAAGTTTGAAATGAAATGCAATACACTGAAGTGTTTGTCGATCCTGCATGTAAGTCGTTAAGAGAAGAATTACACCTGATTTGTATCCAACCAAGCGTAGTTGACAATAATGTTCGTGATATAAAGGGTTCGAGTAAAGGGAAAGAAGTTGGTATCGAGAGACTACAAAACACCATTACTAACGAGCAATTTTTACTTGTCGAGTGTGATGAATACGACCACTATAACTTCCTAAAAGAAATTGGTATGTATGTCCGTTTAGATAACGGAGAACCGATAGATGCTTATAACCACGCATTAGATGAGGCTCCCTATTCTAACAATTACTTCTATAAACAATATGTAAAATAAGGCGGTGAGAGCTTGTTTGGGAACATCGTTGCAAAAGTGAGGGGGTGGCTATATAAATTGGCACTGATCAAAGGTTACATGTACTTGTAAAACAAGGGCGACTTGTTCCTATTAAAGTAGTTGATAGGGTTTCATTATACTTTCGTGAAGATGTTGAAAAACTTGCAAAGGAATTAGAGGGCTTGAGAGAAAAATATCGACCATATGAATGACTAGAAGCCCTTTATAAACAGGGCTTTTTTCTTTGCAGGAATTTCTTAACTATCAGTTCAATTGCATCCGTTGTAGCGTTATGCGGTGGATTGTTAATTATGGTTGGAAGTCAGGAACGCGGATTCTCTCTTATTTCTCGTGCAGGAATTGGATATATCGTGGTCCAAATGATTCCGTTATTTATGAGGTTGCTTGTTGAAATTGCAAAGGCAATCTAATTCTATGACTCTAGTTTTTTATGAAAATTTTTAATTATTATATTAAATATCTATCAAATATATCATCAGTCTATACAAATGCAATGAAATAATCATAAGAATAATAGAGCATGTCTATCAATACTCACAAAACTAGAAAGATGGTGATATATTTGTCTAATCTTATACCAGATTTACAAAAATTTTTAAGGAGATATATTTCAGTCAACCAAGTTTCTGGTGCAATAGTAGAAGGGCTCCTTACACAAATTAATACTTCTAATGCGACAGCTGTAATCAATAGTGAATATGGTGTAAATGAGGTTGCAATTGATCAAATTATCTCATATATAATTTTGCCATATATATATGTTGCTAATCAGGCTACTAGCGATGTATCGGTTATTGATCCTGCCAATAATATGGTTATTACAACAATCCCAGTTGATAGTGGACCGTTTGATGTCGCAATTAACCCAAATGGTCTTCAAGCTTATGTGACATGTAGTTTTGGGAACTCGGTTGCGGTAATAAATACAGCCTCTAATACGGTAAGTGCAACTATACCTGTAGGGAACAATCCAAGAGGTATTGCAATTTCTCCAAATGGTCAAAGAGCATATGTTGCCAATGCGGATTCTAATACAGTTTCGGTTATTAATACAAGTAACAATACTGTTATCGCGACAGTCTCAGTACAAACATTCCCAAGTGGCATTGCAGTAACACCAAATGGTCAAAGAGTTCTTGTAGTAAATACTAATTCGAATTCTGTTTCTGTGATAAATACTTCTAACAATTCACTAGTGACTACGATTACAGTAGGTATGTCTCCTAGGTATATTGCAATTACCCCAAATGGTCTTCGGGCTTATTTTACAGTAGGTAGTAGTTCTGCTGGAGCTGTTAGAGGGCTGGATACTACAAAGAATATTTTAATAGGTTCTTATATTATTGTTGGTGTTAACACTTATGGTATCGCAATTACTCCAATTACTTTTTAAAGAAATATTTTAGAATGAATTAATAACATTAGATTTTCATTTGGATAAATTAGTGTATTTGTGAACTTAGAGTAGAAAAACTATCAAACCATTATAAATTGTTATTGATACATACATAATGAACAAGGGGGGATATCTTTAAATGAATCAGTATTTCTCAATAACAACGGCTGTATATTTTATTTACATTTATTGTATGTGAGGCGTATGCTAGATTTAGTTGTAATAAATGGAAGGGAGCTGTATTTTTGAAAAGAAAAGTTTTTTCATCAGTTTTGCTATCGTCACTTTTGTTTTTAGGAGTAAATGATTCAGGAGGGGTAGATGCTTCTACTATTACACAAGTAAAATATAACCAAGGCGGGGCAAAGTACATATATACAAATGCACCTGAAGTTGTATACGATAATCCAAATATGGGATCGAACTTTGACGCTGGTAAGTATGCTTACTACACAAACGAAAGAAAATTAGAAGCAAATCAAGAATATAGTGCTGAATTTTTTAATCGAAATTATACAGGGGCTAAGTTGAAATTTGGATATGCTGTACACAATGAAGATCGTCTACCACAAACTATAAGAATTAAAAATAGTGCTGTAAATGCCGCATATCCGGTTAATCCTGACGGTTCTTGGGATATAATGGGGATTACATCTAGTACTATAGTTAAATATGGAAATAGTAGCAATGATCAAGCTATTACTATTCCAGCAGGTGGACATGTATTTATATTAGAGAAAGATGTAGAAGACACTTTTGCAGTTAATGGAAAAATTAAATTCATTCCGAATACAAAATTAACCCTACGTCAATTTGTTTCAAAGAAAAAACCAGATGGACAGTTCCCTAGCCCTTCAGAGATCTTTGATTCTATAAAAACACCACAGGTTAAAAATTATAGTAAAAATACTTCAACTGCTAATTATAATTACGATGAAAGGTATGCTGTTATTGATAATGCAACAACAAGTAGCTTTTATGTAGGTTCAAAAACAAGTAAAGCCTATCCTCAATCCCGTGTTGGTATTAATGAATACGAAGCACCTATATGGTATCTAGAAAATTCTAACCCAACTCTTGAAGGGAATTATGGAATTGTTTACGACTTTCAATTTAAAAATGCGGCAGGAAAGAAAATTAGAATTAAACCTGAAATTATTTCAGAAAATGATAAGCCATCTGATCCAGAGAAATTCCCGCCACTAGCATTTTTTTCACAAGTAACTTATTGGACTTCAGGAACTTGGAAAAGTACTACTAAATTAACAAAACCCGATCAATATCATTATATAACTATTCCAGCAGATCAACATGTAAAATTCATTTTACCAAGTGGTAATAATGGTAATAACCTTTTTGAAATCATTGAATAATGATTTGGATTTGGGGTTAAGATTAAATAAGAAGGTGGAGCATATTGCAGATATCTTTTTTGTCACAAAGGTGTAGGAGAATAAAAAATCGTCAGTTGCTGTTTAAAAGCACTGACGATTTTTTTGTATAGTCTCATAGTTATACTTAAGTGTTTAAAGTTGTATAAATTTCTTTTGAGTGTAAAATCAAAGGAGCGTCAAATATTTAATAGAAATTCGGAACATAATTTATTTTAAAGAGATTCAGGTGGGTTTAACTTAATTGAATCTATCATAACTGTAATATTTTTCGAATTACCTTTAACTGATAGTTTTATCTTTTCAAGTTGTACTGTTTTTGAAAAATCTTCATTTCCAATTGACTCAATTAATTGATCTAATTCATTAGTCCATGTAACGTTAGTAGCTTGTATCATCGCTTTAATCGTAGGTTTATCTGCATGGCCATTATACATAATTCCATCAATCATTTTTCCACTTTCCCCTAACATGACACTTACCCATTTCGCATTTCTATCTGAATAATCTCCTGTTTTTGGATAAAAAAATCTATATGTATTAGATTTTTTTTCTAGCTCAAGATTAAATGGGAGAATTTTGATACCCTGAGTAGATAATGTACTCTTTATATTATTATAGTTCTTCAAATATTCTTCTGTTGTCATATTATTAAATGAAATTTTTTCTTTTGCACCTTCAGGCTTTTTTTGAGATGTTTCCATTTTATTTAGAGTATCCTTGTGTTCTGTATCTTTGCAACCTAATAGGCTAGCTGCTAACAGAAAGGTTCCTAGTAGAAGTATTTTTTTTGTCATATGAATCTCTCCTTAAGTAGTATAGAAAAAATGCAGAAAGAGTGGGTATCCCTAACACTTTCTGCATTTTTCATGTTTAGATACTTACTGTGTTTTTGGTATATCGAAAGAATATTATTTATATGATCTAATTGATTTAAGAAAGAACAGCACAATTAGCCCTGAAATAAATAATAAGACTCCATTTATTAATAAGATTAATGGCGGACCATATATGTCAGCAAAAAATGAGGAAATAGCTAGAGCGACTGGTGATGCTATACTCGTAAGGGAACCAAGTGTTCCAAAGGTTCTACCTTGCAATTCTGGTGATACTTCAACCTTAATAATGACATTGACTAACAGTGTACAGAACGAAAAAAGTATTCCCAAGAGTAGAATTAAAGGCACTGCATACAGTACTGATGGTGCAAAGGATATTGCTACAAAGATTGGAGCTAATAAAACCATACTAAGAATTATCCACCAACCACGACGATGTAATTTTTTATCAAAAAAGATGATAATCCCTGCACCTAACATGTAACCTATTGGAATACTGGATTCTATTATTCCAAATTCAATAGGATTTGCTTTCCATACTTTTACAGACATTACCTGGATAAGCATTAAAGAAGCGGTGAAAAATGTAATTAAAGTTGGTGAGAGAATAATAACAGACTTAGCAAATGGATTCTTCCATATATACTTAAAGCCTGCAATAAGGTCTTCATGAAATGAGTTTTTCACATCGGATTTTTTAATAGAATTAGGAAATTTTCCACTTAACAACACTAGAATGGCAGATAGCATAAAAGTAAATGCATCGACTGAAATAGCGATGCTGCCACCAAAGGCTGCAACGACAATTCCTCCTATAGCTAGCCCTGATATTCGGGAAACGTTATCTGCGACATTTAATACACCAGTTGCTTGTTGAACTTTTTCTTTTCCTACAATATCGATTAAGGAAGCATGGAAGGCGGGAGATTGAAATAGCCCTGCGCAAGAAGTTAGGGCAGTTAAGATAATAATGAGAATAAATGGTGTGCCAGGAAGTGCAATACAAAGCGCAATACCTAGTATCAAGAGACTTCGTATCATATCTGTTATCCACATTAATTTCCTGCGATCGACCCTATCAGCAACAGTACCTGCGATGGAAGAAAACAGCATGCTCATAACCATATGAGTTATGGCAATGGTAGACATTAATTTAGCACTCCCGGTTGCTTGCAGTACCCAGAGATTTAAAGCAATACTGTGAAATGAATTCCCAAACATTGACAAAGTATAACCTGTAAATACAAATGTAAATGTACGATTTTTCCATATTGTCTTTTTAGAAGAAACAGCAAGAGAAGGATCTAATTCGACTTGTTGTTGCATAGTATGGCCACCTCACAAATTTAAGTATTTAATTTTGAAAATTTGCTTACAAACTAAAAGTGGTGAATTTCAGAAATCAAGTTAATTAGAAGGCTAATGAAATAGAATCTTGCTGCATTAGAGTTATATTAATATAAAATATTGTTATTCTGAGGTAATAAAGGTAGGGATGAGATAGATTTGAGTACATAAATAACAAAAATAATCCCTATACATTATTTTTAAAATTTTTATGAAATCAAATTACATGAAAATAGCAACTAAGAGCATTATTACATTGGTAGAAGCAAGTCTATAATTTATAGAGAAATTGTTAATGAATATTTAAGGGAGAACATTTTAACTGTACAATAATGTTTAAACTTTTATATAAGATTTTTAAAAATAAAATATTTCTCCAGATTATTCTGAAATTTCCTTACAACTTTTTCCTGGTTTTTTAATATTTGTAAGGACAAAAACTATATTTGTATTTTATGGTTAATTTAGTCATATAAGATTGAAATTAGTAGTATAAATGGTGATTTTATTAAAAATCTAGCATTTATTATAAATACTCCTCTCTTCAGAAAATTTTACCAAATATTTTCAGGTGAATATTACCAAATTAAAAATGTTTTGTCTATATATTTTATTAGTTCTCTATTTTGTAAGCTGATTAAATGAAAATATTTTCTATATTTATCCTCCCTATATAATGACAATTTTTCCCTTACTTCGACATAAATCAAATGGTACAGTTTACAGGACAAATATAGAACCTACTTGTAGACGTTATTTTGTATAAAAATTAAAAAAACATTAGTTACTAGTTAGGAGAGAAGATATATTCTAACTATTTTTCAAATGGTACTTAAGGGTAGAGTGCTGAATGTTTGAAAATAGCTGATTAATACTTCTGTAGGATGGAGGTTGTCATTTGAAAGAAAAAGATAGGCTTAAATTTAGTAGGAGTAGTGTGAATTTTTCTAAAGATATAATATATCAAATTGTAACTGACAGATTTCTTAATGGATGTCCATCATATAACCCAAAAGGAGAGTTATACGATGAATCTAGGAGAAATAAAAAGAAATACTTTGGTGGGGATTGGATAGGGATTATTGAAAAATTAAATGCAAATTATTTTACTGAACTAGGTGTGACGTCTCTATGGATATCTCAACCGGTAGAAAATATCTTTACACCAATAAATGATTTGGTAGGAAGTACTTCATATCATGGGTATTGGGCTCGTGATTTTAAAAGAACAAATCCTTTTTTTGGGACATTTGAAGACTTTCAAACATTAATCAAAACTGCTCATGCAAAAGACATAAAAGTTATCATGGATTTTGCACCAAATCATACCTCACCTGCATTACATGATGATGCGACCTATGCTGAAAATGGTAGATTATATGATGATGGATTATTACTTGGTGGATACGATAATGATTACAATCATTATTTTCATCATAATGGTGGGACGGATTTTGAAGAATATGAAGATGGAGTTTATCGTAATTTATTTGATCTTGCAGATCTAAATCATCAAAATATCGTTATTGATTTGTATTTTAAAGAAGCTATTAAACTATGGTTAGATCAAGGAATAGATGGCATACGGGTTGATGCAGTGAAACACATGTCATACGGCTGGCAAAAAAGTTGGCTAAATTCAATCTATAATCATAGGCCAGTATTTATATTTGGTGAATGGTATATCAATCCGAATGAGTATGATCAAAGAAATTTTCATTTTGCAAATAATAGTGGTATGAGTTTGTTAGATTTTAGTTTCGCTCATAAAGTACGTGAAGTTTTTCGAGATGGAATTGATTCCATTTATGGTTTACACAAAATGATTGAAGAAACATATCAAACTTATAATGACGCGAACAATCTGATTACTTTTATTGACAATCATGATATGGATCGTTTTCACATGAAGGGAAAAAGTAAACGTGGAGTAGAACAATCATTAGTATTTTTATTAACTTCAAGGGGAATCCCTTCTATATACTACGGTACAGAACAGTATATGGTCGGGAATGGAGATCCGAATAATCGTGGTCAAATGGAATCTTTTAATGTAAATACAGACAATTTTAAGATAATACAAGTTTTATCCTCGCTACGTAGATTAAATAATGCACTTCCATATGGAACTACCAAAGAAAGGTATATAACAGATGATATCTATGTATATGAAAGATGCTTTGGCAGTGATGTGGTATTAATAGCTTTGAATCGAAATTTAACAGAAGGTTATGAAATAAAAGATGTTAAAACAGCACTTCCTTCTAGAAAGTATAAAGATATATTAGAGGGCCTTTTAGATGGTGAGGTAATTACGGTTGAGAATAATAGTATAGATTCATTATGGATCGGACCAGGTTCCGTACATGTTTGGCACCATAAAGGAGTAAATAGTTTACCTTTAATAGGAACTGTGGGACATAAAATGACTACAGTTGGTCAAATTATTTGTATTGATGGATGTGGTTTTACTTCTAAAAAAGGATCTGCATTTTTTGAGGAAGAAGAGGCGGAAGTGATTTCATGGTCACATACTAGTATTAAAGTAAAAGTTCCAGTGGTGAAGGACGGTAAATATGGAATTACTGTTGTAACAGATAAAGGAACGAAAAGTAATATCTATAAACATGTGGAGGTCTTAAATAAAAAACAAGTTTGTATTCGATTTGTGATTGAAAACGGATATGAAATACCCGAGAGTGAAGTTTTTATAATGGGGAATACTTATTCATTAGGGGATATGAACCCTTGCAAAGCAGTGGGGCCATTTTTTAACCAAATCATGTATCAATTTCCTACTGGTTATTTTGATATAAGTGTTCCAGCTGATACCTTGCTGGAATTTAAATTTATTAGAAGGGTAAATAAAACACTACTTATTGAAGGGGGAGAGAATCATAGATACCAGACACCGAGGTTTGGAACGGGTGAGGTTGTTGTAAAATGGCAAACCGCAGAAAAATCAATTTTGGTTGAGATTTAATGATATGAATCTACTTGCTATTAAAAATATTAATTTAAATCCTAAGCTATTTCGTTTTGAGGGTTAAATAAAAAATTTTATATTAAAGATTTCTAGAGTATAGCTTTGGAGTTAAAAAAATTCGTGTTGAAACTGTATAAAGAGAAGTGAAAAATACAATATTGGAGGTTGCTATGGTACAAGCTTCTAAAGTGGTTACTATTGAAAATTTTTACTCTGAAACACTAGAGAATAGTAGGAAATTATTTGTATATTTACCACCTGGTTACGAAAAGCATTCACAGCAAAGGTATCCTGTATTATATATGCATGCCGGGCAACGTCTATTTGAGCCTTTAATAAAAAATGATGAATCATGGAATGTCCACAAGACAGCTGATGAGCTAATTTTTGAGGGGAAAATTCAAAAAATAATAATTGTAGGTATAGCACATAAAAGAATTATAGAGAACAATGAGTTTTGTCATTTTATTTCACCAGATAAACATATAAAATGCTCAGGTTTATTATATGAAAAATTTATAATCAATGAGGTGAAACCTTATATCGATGATAATTTTAGAACAATGTCTGACGCTGAAAATACCGCTTTAATAGGATCTTCAGCAGGAGGTTTATCAACTTATAATATCGGTTTCCGTAACCCTAAAGTGTTTGGGAAAATAGGGATGATATCTCCATTCTTTGTGAAAGTCGAAGATGATCATTCGGAATTAAAATTATATGAGATGTATAAAGGGAAAAAAGACTTGAAAGTTTGGATGGATATAGGTAGTGCAGAAGGCTTTTTCTTGGTGAAACATGTAAGAGATATTGCAGAAACTTTATTAAAAAATGGTTACAAATATAGAGATAATTTAATTTTTTATCAGGATCCATATGGTGCTCATTTTGAAAAAGACTGGGGAGATCGTATGCATCTTCCATTAATATATTTCTTTGGAGATATAGGGAATATAGTTAATGTTACCTTGGATGGGCGAGATGAAGTTGGATTAACTGGAATGAAGGTAAAAATTAATCCAATTGTGACGTACGATAGTGGCTTTAAAATGAGTGATTTAGATGGTGTGTTTTTAGTCAATAACCCAGATGTATTAGAGGTTATGAATGATGGAACGATTATACCAAAAAAAATAGGAGAAGCCGAAGTCACCTTTGTAACACAAGGTGTAAAGGGAATACCAAAAAAATATAAGGTAATAGAAACATTATCAGAATTTGTAGATGTTTCCGTAACAGTCGAAGTACCTGGAAATACACCAGCTGGTGAACGAATTTATATGAGTGTAGGTATGATACTAGATAGAATAGAAAAAAATCGTTTTGCTGGGAGTTTTACAGTGCCAAGGGATCTTGCATGCAAGTTTAAGTTTTCAAGAGGCTTTAGGCTCTTTGAAGTGGATAAATTTGGACAACCTATTCAAAATAGGAAATTTAAAGCTACTAAGGACTTACAGTTAAATTATACTGTCGAGAACTGGATAGGACTATAAAAATTAAAAGTGTGGGGTGAGTGCTGTAGTGAAAATAAAGGAATTAAAACCAACCTTTGATGTTCCTTATTATTATTCATGTTATATACCAATTCTTCACGATAAATTAAAAAGTATGGGTAGTATTAGTTATA
The DNA here is from genome assembly GCF_016650935.1 of Bacillus sp. TH25. Classification (NCBI taxonomy): domain Bacteria; kingdom Bacillati; phylum Bacillota; class Bacilli; order Caryophanales; family Bacillaceae; genus Bacillus; species Bacillus sp. TH25. The sequence continues at coordinate 1,343,433 of NZ_JAEKEU010000009.1, forward strand.
TGAGCTTAATAGCAAATGAAGAATTATATAGTATACCATCTTACCGTGTGGATACTACCACATCTTTACCTTCTGTAGCTAGATATACACAGTTGTTGGAATATAATCAAACATTTCGCATGGAGAAAAATGTGTATTCTAATTTTGGAAATGGTCTTCAATTTATAAAGGAATGTCTGAATCGTCAAGAAGTTTTTATTGCCTTAGGAAGTACATTTTTTCTACCTTATAGTAATGATTATTTGAATCCAAAATTTATAAAGAGTCATATAGATATCCATACGGATAAGTATGTTACCGACCACTACTTAGCAATTAACAAAATTACAGAAGATAGTGTATTTGTTCAAGATCCTGTCCCTAATAAATATATGGGAGAGATATCACTTGAGGAGTTTCATTCTTTTTGGAAAGGCGGAAGAGGTATACCTGAATTGGTTCAGGCAAAAGGAATAGAAAGAATCTCATCTTACTCCTCAATTAATGTGATTATAGAGGAAAAAATAAACCTAGAAAATATTAGAGATATTTTTTTGAAAACATTACAAAAGATATCAAGTGAGTATATTAAAGGTTTAGTTATGAGAAAAAACAATAAGATATATTATTTTGGCAAGATTGCAGCACTTGAACTTAAAGAAAATATAAATACCGATTTTCATAAGCAAATAAACATGTTTCCTTTGTATTTAAAATGTTTATTTGATATGAGATGGAGTAGATATTTTTTATATGACTTACTTATAGATATGAATGATTTATTTAAAGATAAATTTATGCATCTTGCTAGTGATTTAATGGATATAAAGCAATCATGGGAAAGACTGTATAAGATTGCACATATTAAATTATTAAAAAAGATAGTAACTTAAGTGATCTTGAATCTTTTAATTTGATAATGATGGATGTTATTACTAGAGAGAGTGTATTACATGAGAATATTTTATTTCTTCTGCAACATAATTATAGTCTCCAGTCTTGATAGAGAAGCGATAATTGAGAAGTAAAGTAAGGGAACTACTATTTAGTATTCATGTTAAACACTTCTACAGGTGTTGGAAGGAAATATTCATAGTAAAAAATGATTCATAAAAAGGAGTGCATTTACTTGGAAGATACTAATAAAGAAAAAATTATTCAAATCGTATGGTGCTGTGTTGAAGAAGTGAATGAAAGTCTTGAAAATAAAATTGATCTTAAAAAAGGCTTGAAAGCACATCTTTATGATTGGGAAGGGTATTTAGATTCGTTGGGACTGGTATCTTTACTGGTAAGTATTGAACAAGGCTTAGAAGATGAATTGGGTTTATCCGTTGATTTGGTTAATTTAGATACAATGTCACAACATAATAGTCCATTTAAAACAATAGAAACATTAGTTGCGTATATTATAGAGTGCCAGGAAACGTTAAAATCACTAACATAGCAAAATATTAAAGGATAAAAATTAAAAGGAGGTTGGGTATGCATATTGATTTTCTATTAGAAAGGTTTGAACTGAACAAAGAATACGAAGCTATTATTTGGGAGGATAAAATTTACACGTATGAGTGGTTACTAAATCAAACAAAGATTTATACAGGGGAGTTAAATGAACATAGAAAGATGGAGTATAAAATAGTCTCTTTAGAAGCGGACTATTCTCCATATTCCATAGCAATGTTTTTAGCACTTATTGAGTTAGGGTGTACAGTAGTACCAATCTTAAATTCTTTGGTTGACAGCAAGAAGAAAGAATACTATGAAATTGTTGAATTAGAAAATGTAATTAAAGTTGAAAGTGGAAATTTTGAAATAATCAATATGCAAAGAGATTACATTCAAAATGAATTGTTATTACAACTGAAAAAGTTAAAACATCCCGGATTAGTATTGTTTTCATCTGGCACAACAGGACACAGTAAAGCAATTGTACATGATTTTACATTACTTCAAAAGAAGTACAGCGTTGCAAGAAGTGCAAAGCGGGTTATACCATTTATGTTATTTGATCATATAGGGGGAGTTAATACGCTTTTCCAAATTCTTTCTAGCCTAGGGTGTTTGGTAATTATTGATGATCGTACCCCTAATCGAGTATGTAATATGATTGAGAAACATCAAGTGCAAGCTTTACCCGCATCACCAACTTTTATAAATTTACTTATACTGAGTGAGGTTTATAAAAAGTATAAATTAAATAGTTTGCAGACTATTTCTTATGGATCAGAAGTTATGCCTGAGACTACATTAAATAAAATAAACGAAATATTCCCTCACATTAAAATTATACAAATGTATGGCTTGTCAGAATTGGGAGTTTTATATTCACAATCTAAATCGAATGATTCTTTGTGGATTAAGCTAAGCGATGGGAATATTGAGTCAAGAGTTGTGGATGGAATGTTGCAGGTTAAATCAATGTCTACAATGATTGGTTATATTAATGCTCCAAGCCCATTTACCATAGATGGCTGGCTTATGACAGGAGATATGGTGGAAGTAGATGGAGATTATATTAAAATCTTAGGAAGAAAATCAGAGCTTATAAATATTGGCGGAGAAAAAGTATTTCCAGCTGAAGTTGAAAATGTAATACAGCTAATGAGTGGAGTAGAAGAGGTCGCCGTAGTTGGTGAAAAAAATGTAATCACGGGGCAAATGGTTAAGGCTGTTGTTAAATTGAATACGAATGAAACTGTAAGTGGATTTAGAAAGCGATTGAGAGAGTTCTGTAAAGATAAACTACCAGTATATAAGATTCCACAGAAAGTGGTCCTAACAACTGAGAAAATGCATACAGATAGGTTTAAAAAAATAAGAAAGTATTTATGTAATTATAGCTTTTGTAGTAGGGAGAGGTCGCCTTAGGTTAAAATACAAATAAAAAAGTACTTCAAGTTCTTTTAATTTAGGAAATAGAGTGTCCTGACTTACGTCTCGCATATGTTATCATACCCTTTTTCGAATTGGCTTGTTTTTAATTTAATTACAAATTTCGCATAAATAAGCTTCTCCTTAACACAAATAATGAAGTGTTGGGGAGAAGCTTTATTTTTGTTTTTGCTGTTGCTTAGTTTTACGATTCAGTAGTAATTTATCTAAGGAAATAGATTGGGTGTTAGTTACCACAAAAAATAAAGATACAGCTAATAACAACTCAAATTCATACCCTCCTATAAATCCTTTATTGAATTTTACGGTAATAATCGCTCCAGCCAAAAGTATAGAAAATAAGGTTGAAATGCATGTTTTTTTATTTTCCAAATTTTGGTTTAATGAAATAAGGTTCGACTTCTCCAGTTTTTATTTGAATATCCTGAATTGCTGTATTATTAATGGAACCTTTAATGGATCCAAATGTTTTATTTAGGATGTGACCAGCGCTTTTGAATCCAACATAATGCCCACGGACCATCCGTGGAAAACATGCACCAAACATACCGTGTACCGATATAATTGATTGAAAATGTAGAATTTCTGTAATTAATGTTCCGATTGTTGTTATCTTCATCTTACTATTTGGAGGTACTTTAATAGAACGCTCAATGGAAGGAGAGGTAATGATTGATTTTGAATTACTTTCTCCCACAAAAGTTGAAATATTAAATTTGTTACCGGATTGAAATTCACCTGACATGATAAAATCTGATGTTAAAGTTAAACCTGTAGTAGATTCCGAAGTCCAAGATTGAATATTAGCCCATTGCTCTTTTATTGAGACTACAATTTCTGCTTCTTCATTATTAGGATTAAATACAAATTGTTCTTCTAGGCTTACTTCATTCTTTGAAGGCTCTTCAATATTGCGAAATATAAAAGGGCCAAGCATTTTATAACAAGCGTGACCATAACGTTCAGTAATTGCAGGCTTATTATGAATTGGAAACGTCTCATTATTTACTGCGATTTCATCAGGAAGTATTCCATAAAGATCTTTAAACGCGTCCATTATGGAATCTGTAGTTGAATCTAATGAATCTAAATCTGAAAAAGATAATTTTTCTTGTATAATCATACTAATACTCCTTACTTATCCGTGATTTTATTTATTTGTTTGATCGTGGTGGAAAAGCAATTGAAATATGAGGAGAAGATAAACTAATAGTTTGACAGATACAATAAATAATCACTTTTGAGAATAAATTCCATTTTTAACTGCAGGATTCCTATCGATAAATACTCGTTAGAAATTTATAAATATTTAATTGAATTTTAGGAAAATAGAAAGCTGTAATTAATAAATCTAACTAATAAATATTAGAGTTAATTCAGACTTTCTAGGGGATATTAATAGAATAATGAATTCCATTAACTAGTTTACTCTCTATCTTTATATCGCTGTTTAAATTTTAACTATGATGATTCAAAATCAAATAATCTTTATGCTTTAGATACACAACATGGTAGATTTGAAATACTTAATAAAAAAGGAAAACACAAGGGAGAAGTAGACTTCAATTTAAACTCAACAAAACCTGCGGACATGGTTTGAAAATGGGTTAAGAAAGGATTCATTTATGAATGAATTAGTAAAAAAAGCAATACAATATTTTACCACGAAAGAAATGGAATAGGGCCAAAACCCATTTGTAAAAATGAATGGATCCACTTTAATTGCCGGAAAACCAATCGTTGTTTGGTATCATAAGTGAAATGTAGATTTGAAATAAAGTTGTACCACTTATAAAAAATGCGATGTTTTGAATAAAGTTGCCATGTTTATATAAAAAATCTTATAGATAATTTTTAAAAAAGAGCGAAACTCATCTCAAAATGAAAAGAATACTTATCTTATTGAGATGGGAGGGAAATTTTGCAGCTATATTTTAAAATCTGCACTTGAATCAAACTAAACTGTATGTTTACCTAAAGCAAGTACAATAAAAAAAACCTTGGATGTAAAAGAACTTAAGGAAATACTCTCTATCGACATCACGCACTATTAAGTTTTGAGCACAACACAAGCTATTTAGTCTTAAGGGGTTAAAGTTAACTGTTTTTATTAAAGTGTTCTTAATGTATATTTACATGCTAGCTATAGTCTATAAGCAACCATGTAATCAATATAATATGTATAGGTGAATGTATCTGAAACTAAAAGATATTAATACTGATGAAAGGGAATGATGCATTTTATTGGATTAACATAAGAGTATTATAAAAAAAGGAAAAAAACAAAGACTTTATAACTTCGCACGAAATACCAATTTTACGCAGAATAATACGATTATATAAAAATCAAATACAGTATCTAGGGATTTCAAGCCCAAGTGCATGAATCTTAGTATATTGGTATACGCCATATAATTGATATTTTATATAAGAATAATCAAATGCTAAATTACTCATAAACAATTTTTATAGTGAATTACATTTTAATTTATAAGAGCTTTTCTTGTGTTGATCTAACTAACTCCTGATTAACCTTGATTAAATTAACCAATTCACATTTTATAATGATTTTTAAACTGTGTTCATGTATTCATTTTGTTAGAACTTATATTTGAAAATCGTTTTATTTTATATACATATATAATTTTTATCGCCAAATATGAATTTATCACTTGGTTATCTATAACTTTTATTAGAATAATTACACTTTCCCATTCAATTTCGAGTGAATTTTAGTATTACATAATTAAATTATGTAAATAAGTTCGTGTAAAAATTGAATTTAACGCGAACTTGTGTTCGTGTATTTTTTCTGTTATAGTATATATGAGGTGATTTTTATGGATTACAGCAAGCAACGTCAAAAATCAGTACATCGTAAGAAATTATACGAGAATTTAAATGAAATGCCCTTTTACATAGAAGAATTTGTGGAGTACAAAGAATTGCATGATGCCTCTCCCTCCACCCTACTGAATTATGTATATGATTTTAGAGTTTTCTTTAATTGGCTATTATCTGAACAAATTATTGAATTTAAGCCCATTAAAGACATATCCTTCTCTGATTTGGAGAATTTAAAGAAAAAAGATGTTGAGAACTTTATGAGGTTTTTAAAACTACAACAAAAAATGCAGAATTCCTCTGTTAACAGAAAAATTTCAGCCTTAAAGTCTTTATTTAAGTACCTTACCTCCCTATCAGAGAATGATGATGGAGAATGTTATTTTTATAGAAATGTAATGGCTAAAATTGAAATACATAAAGATAAGGAAACATTAAATGCCCGTGCAAAACGTATGAGATCTAAAATATTTCATAATGATGACGATCAAGAGTTTTTGAATTACATTAAGTACGAACATGAAAAATCTTTAACAAAACATCAGTTGTTCTATTTCCTAAGAGATAAAGATCGTGATGTAGCTATTCTTTCTCTCTTTCTTGGTAGTGGTATTCGTGTAAGTGAATTGGCCGATCTTCGTATGGAAGATATAAACTTAAAAGAAAGGCTAATTGATGTAATACGAAAAGGAAACAAAGAAGATTCTGTATGGATTACCCCAATTGCATTGAATGATCTTGAAAATTATATGGAAATTAGAGATAAAAAATATGCTCCAGGGAAAGAATTAAAAAATGTATTCTTATCGAAGTATAAACATACTGCACAGCCTCTTTCAGTTAGGGCTATCCAAGATATAGTAGAAAAATATACTAAGGCCTTTGGTAAAAGAATGTCTCCTCATAAATTAAGACATACATTGGCAAATAAGTTATATATGGAAGAAAAAGACTCGTTACAAGTGATGCAGCAACTTGGGCATACTAGCCAAGATACGGCCTTATTATACACACAGCTTGGAGAAACAACTATTAAAGATAGCTTAGGCAGAATAGGAAAGAATAAATAATAAAAGTTCAGCAATTTTACATTGCTGAACTTTTATTATTTTCCCTATACTAGGGTTAAAATGATATGTATTATTCGTTTCGCATTTGATTTTATTATGTAAAAAATATATAGTTTGAAATCTAAATTAATTGGAATATAAAAACTCTCTCTTAGTAGATATAAATAAAAATTTTAGATTTCTACAATTGTTGTTTACGTTAAATGGGAATTTAACGAACACTTGGGTGGTATGTAGGTTAACCTCCACTCTTATCTCAGGTTGTACAAAGACATGAGAATAGATACTCTTTAGACAAGAAAGTGGATACTTCTGTTTTTGTTATTGTTTTTGGACAAGAAAACAAGTATTAAACGAATCATCTTTATTGGTAATTCGATATTTTACGTTATTAATTAGTATCCAGTTTCATTTCCTAATGCATAAAAACATGTTTTACGATAAAGAAAAAGAATCCATTTTGAAAAAAGATTAATCAAAATAGATTCTCGTGTTAGACATATAAAATTAGTTTTTATACAAGGGTTTAATCTAAGATTCCAAAGAATCTTCTTAAATCAATATTTCATTAAATTTAACAAAGGTTTTTAATTTAAACTTTATTTTAAAGCTATAACTATATTTGTTGCCACCCTTATAGTTCTATTCTATTGTAATGCTCCAATCTCCATCTGCTTTTACTCCAAAACTATACATCCCTGAATTTTTGAAAACGTGAGAAGAAGAACCTTCATAAGAACCAATTTTTTTCACTAATAAATTCTGATCATTCACTTTAATAATAAAGTTTCTTGAACCCGTATGATTTAACTTAACAATATGATTTCCGCTTGGGATATTAATGAATACTACATCATCACCATGCCCGTTAATTGTCCCTGGAACCGATTCTGATACAAGTGGTGTTTCTTGCGTTATTGCTGCATTCCAATTACCACTCGATTTCACTTCTAAATAATATTCTCCGCTAGCCGGAATTGTAGTTGATACTTTTCCTTTATAGCTACCAATGGTATTTACTAACAATCCAGCGCCATTGCCACTAGCATTTTTTAAATGTACAATAAAGTTTCTTGAACCTGTATTATTAAAATCAAAAAATGCCAAACCTGACTTTAGATTGACTTTATTTGTGACAGAATCACCAGATCCTTCTAATTTTTGTTTACTATTTTCGTATGATTCTTTTAGTTTCTTATCAGCTTCTTCTTTAGCAATTCTTTTTTCTTCGTTCATTTTATTTTCTTCTTCTTTAATGAAATTTCCTAAAGAAGGTTCGTCAGTTAATGTTTCTATTTTAGTAACTTCTTTTGCATTTAATACCACTACTACAATTTGTCCATCTTTAGTATCAAATGAGTATAATTCGGCTGGATTGTAATTGTTATAGTTTCGAACTTTTATCTTACTGCCTTCTTTTTTTTCTTCAAATTCCTTTATACTCATCCCGATAGCAAACATTGATTTAATTTCTTCTGTACTATACTGTTTGTGAGTAGGTTCTCTAGATTCTTCTTTTGCATTTACTTTCCCCACATCTACAGCAGGTTTCTTTTGACTTGTAACATTTCCATCACTACTTTCAACACTTGTACTATATGGAATTACAATGTCTAGTATTGTATATGTGGTAAATGCAATAAGAACCACAATGAAAGTTTTTAATTTCCCGGATTGTTTTTTTACAAATTGTAAAATTAGTATTACTGTAGCGCATGCTCCAATAATAAACGTTATTGCAGCAAATCCACCTCTTACTCCAACAGAAAATCCAGATACGAGTAAAGCAAGACCGAATGATATACCAGCAATTTTCAGCCATATGATAGCTGGTTTTTTTCTTATTTTCTGTATTAGTGAGTATACTAATAAACTGATTGAAGCAAACATTAAAATTGTTATCAAAATGTCCATACTATTAAGTTCTCTCCCTACAATAATTAACTTAGTAAATATTAATACTCCAGTTATTATAATAACTTTATATACCGTAATAAGGAAGTGGTGATATTTTTTTATGAAATACAAATAGGAATTCTATTTAGATAACTATATTTTTAACAATTAAAGAAATAACTGTACAAGAACATGAAAATTGATACTTTTTAGACAAGAAAGTAGATCCTTCATGAATGTCTTTTGTTACTTATGTAGAATTAAATTTTAGTTGAACTTCACATTTAATTAGGTTTTACTGAGAACTAAAAAAGAGAGCAGGGCTCTCTTTTTTATACTATTTACTATTTAGTTTTGTTTCAAATTCAGTTAAATGAGTTGAAGCGTTATTAAACTTTTGTTCAGAAATTTTAATGGATTTTCGTGCTTCTTTCATTCTGTCTTCCATTGGAGCTACACCTCGTATTCCTTCCAATATAGCATTTGCTGCATTTCCTCTATAATTTGCCGCAGCACCAAAATCTTCTCTAAATTTATTTATTTTCTCTTTTAAAGTTGGATCATTTATTTTATCAAAGGCATTAAAGTAGCTATTCTCATTAGATAATTCTCTGTATTTAGTAGATACAAGCTCCATCTGTTCTTGTAAAGTATTTTGGTTTACAGTTGCCAAAGTTTTCTCCTCTTTGTTGAAAATTGATTTTACTTCTTGATTCCATATATCATTAAACTCTTTTATCATGGAATCAATTTTAGGTTTAATTTCATTTTTGTATGTAACAGCATCCGGATTTGAAGAAGATTGAGGCATCTCTTGTTTAGTTGTAGTTCCTCCATAATGTTGATCTATATTGAATCGAATTTTATATTTTCGAGTTTTTACAATTGTCAGTTCTGGACTTTGTTTCTGTATTTCAAAAGTAAAATCAACCCAGTTTATTGATTCTAAATCTTGGGTGCCGTAGTTATTAAATACAACTTTATTATCCATTGTATCGTCAATTTTTAAAGTAGGGTGTAAACGAGCTGGTTTGGCAGCATTAAATGTATTAGTTAGTTCGCCCTGATCAGTAGTACCATGTACGTCATTAAAGTTAAGAGTAAAAGTAGAACTTGAAGTGTTCTCAATTGTAAAGGCTATACGAATAGAACCAATATCATTTCCGTCCAAAACTTTTTCTTTATTTGTTAAAGATAGCTGGTTTATAGATACTTTAAGTCCATCAAAATCATCTTCGAATTTTGCATTATCGTAAATTAGGAAATGCTCATTATTTAAACCATTAGGACTATATTTATAGGGTCCAGCATTAATAGTTGTATTTATTTCTTTTACCGATACCTCTTCTTTTGTAGCTTTTTTCTGTGTATTGCTTGATTTTTTTGAGCTCTCTTGCTTTGATTTTTCCGCTGTGCTAGCAGTATCATTAGATTCACACGCTGTCATCCCCATAAATAAAGTACTACATGTTAGAGCTGCTAATAATTTCTTGTTCAAAATTCAATTCCTCCAAATATTCAAATGTAATATTTATCAATTATAACAAATTTAGTTGCCTGTTTTGCTATTTTTAATAAGTATCCACTTTGGTGTCTTAATTTAAAAAAGTACCCATTTTCTTGTCTTGATATGAGGACAAGAAAATGGGTACTAAATGAACTGTATCCGTTAATAATTCAGCATTTTATACTATAAAATTAGTTGCTACTTTCATGTCTTTTTACAATAAAGTGTACAAGGACATGAAACTCCAGACTATTTAGACAAGAAAGTCTAAACTAAAATTTTATAGATTTACAAAACTAAGTCCGAATAATATGTGTAAGAATATAGAATTCGAGTGATTTCTTCTACATTTTTTGGAACCATCTTTTTTAGAGAAGCAACCTGTATTTTACCTCTATATAGTTACACCTGGTAAATTAAAGGGAAGAAATCACTCTTCCCTTTTTATATTGTTTGAATTTTTATATGCTATCATTTCTTTTTAGTGAAAAACATTTCTATGCATATATTTTAATAATTTGTTATAATGATACATTCTTTTTCAGTAAGGTCACTCATTGTTAATTCCTTCACAGATCCATCTATGTAAATACCTACTGGTATGTAGTTTTTGTTTTTTTTGTTGATTCCAATTGCAATTCTAATCATGTAATCCTCCTATATAAATTTTAATACTACATTTCTCAGATATTCATTCCCTTAACAAAGTAAAGCTCATATAATGTCCGCTATATATAAAAAAAGAGCCGGAAATCGGCTCTTTTTTATCGTTTTTAAACAATTATTTAGGGGCATACGGAAGCGAAGAAATCTTGCTAGATTACTTATTTAATTGCCTTGATCTAACACTTTAAAATCATAAGCATGAATTGATTTCCCTCCCCGGACAGATTTAACAATTTCTTCCATACAACTAATTTCAGTTTCTTTAATTTTCTTACCATCTTTCAAAGAATATATTTCTATATAATAATTATTTTTTCGATTTTTATCATACCTTAATACATATAATTGATCTCCCTGGAAGAATGTTTGCTCATTATATCTAACCCCATCTGTTACGCTATAATCAATCTTAAACTTAGTATTTACTGTATTTGTCTGTGTATTAAACGTAATAACATTGCCTAATCCATTTATAAAATATAGCTCATTGTTATGTAGATAAGCGGAATTATTTTTGGTAAAAGGTATTGAAGCTGTAGAGTCTTCTTCGGAAGACAACAAAACTAATTCTTGCTTCAATGTCGTTTTATTGACACGCAACAAATAAACTTTACCTTTAATTGTATTATCATTTTCAACTAAAACCGTATAGTAAGAATTTGAATCACTTAAAATAGAAGAATAACTAGAATATGTCATGTTTTTATCTACACTAATTTCAGTAACATCTTCAAGTTTCATCTTTAGATCATTAAATGTTAACCTTTTTAAAGTATACTCTTTTTTATCTATGTCATGAGTCATGATTGGAATAGTTTCTTCATCCACTCCAGCGCTTATAAGATAATGTGGAATATTCCCTTTATGAATGCCTTTTTTATTACCATATACGACATTTGAATCATATCCTCCAGTATCAGGATTACTGCCAGAATTATAGATATTCACAAACAAGTCGCTGTTCTTTAAATATGCTCTGTAATCTCCTGTATGTTGGTATTTCATCTTAAACTCTTTAAAGTTTTCTCCTACAAATTTAAGCTTATCTTTACTTTCTAATAAAAGTTCTTTTTTATTTTCCGATACTCCTATACCACCAAGCTCTAAACCATTCATTTTATAACCACTTGCTTCGCCATTCTTATTAATAAACACGGCATAACTAATCCCCTTACCATCCATATCTTGATCAGCTGTAGAAGAAAGGTATATTACAGATTGCTTATCCTTTAAAAAATCCTTTTTTTGAACATCTTCCTCAGATATTAAATTCACATTTGAGTTACTAAAAAAGAAATAATAGACTAATACTGTAACCACAATTACACTTAAAATAGCAAATAGTATTTTTTTCATTATGATATATTCCTTTCTTAAAAGAAGAAGTGCAACAAATATGTTTGCTGCACTTCTTTCTATTAGATATTTCTAATTGTTGATGTCTGTTTTGCATCACGAACATCTCGTGGATATACGCCAGCTCCACCATCTTTATCTAAGTCTAAACCACCATTAAGCTTATATGCTGACCAAATAAGTTTTGAACAATTTTTAGCTCCATAATGAGTGGTACTTCTATTTGTAGCGAAATTATAAGAATATCCGTCTTTACCTACACGATCTTTCGCCCACCATGCAGCATCATTTTTATTTTGCCAAGAAGTATTAATAGATTTGACAACAGCATCGCCTTTATCTACTTTTCGAGCTGTTGTGCTAAGTGTACGTACTCCATTGTCTGGAACAGATTCTACTATTGTATTTGAACTATAGTACATACCAACATGTCCATGATTCAAATATGCAGTATAAGAACCAGTATAAAAGAAGTCCCCCATATTGCTATTACCTACAGAAACTGTACCACCGCCAGCTCCTAATGTTTTTACTTTTTCATTTGCTTCTTTTGTACCTAAAGCTTCATCTGCTTTGAGTTCTTTATAGATTTGTTCAGCAATTGCATCTTTCGTATTTCCTGTATTTTTTGCCATTTCATCAATACTTGATAATAATTCCGATGTACTCAGATCAGGTTGCATTTTCTTAATTTCACTCAAATGAGGTAACTCTTCACTTCCGGCAAAAGTAGCAGTAGGTACAGCCATAGCTAAAGTTATTAAACCAATTGTTAATGTTAATGCATGTATTTTTTTCATAATATCCCCTCCATATTAAAATCTTTCATAAAAATAAATTGACTAATATTTCATATGATAAGGATATTAACCTTATCATATCTTACAAATAATGTATCCGTAAATGCATTTTGTGAATTTTTAAATAATTGAAGATAGGAAACCTTTTCCCATCCCCAAGAAAAGGTTATTAAAATATTCCACTTTCTCTTTAACGCAAATTGATATTTTTTTCTTATTCCCCTCCCTTTAAACCCCATATATTTTCATAATTTCTTCATCTCCTTTTAGATTAATAATAGGTTCTATCTCATAATACAATTTATTAAATCGAAATGGAATATTTTGTAGATAAGTGTAATATTATGATGATTTGGGAATCATTGTATTATTCGGTTTTGGTTAAGAATATTTCTTTAATTAACTATGAATCTCTTATATTTATTAATAAAAAAAAGTATGCTTTAATTCGGTGTCAAAATTTGATAGGTGGAGAATACACTAAATTAGTGCATAATAGTAAAAGACGAGATGCTGGAAACATCCCGTCCGATATGTAATTGCCGCCGCTAGGTGGTAGGTTGCAAAAAGTTTATTGTCTTTTTGAACCACCTTTATTACGTTTGGCTGACGTGGAGGTGGTTCTTTTACGTTTATTACTGCCTTTTACAAGCTTATTTGCATAAGCAGTTGCAAAGAAAGGAGGCGTTTTTTAAGTTTTATAATCAACAAAATTTTGAGATTACACAAAACCGTAAATTTTATGAAGCTATGTATGACCAAGACCATCATTTGGTTCGTATTGAAAAAGAAATGAATTGGAATATTGTTTATAAATTAATAAAACCCTTCTATCAATCTCCTGTGGGGCGCCCTTCTGTAGTTCCACTCATTATCGTAAAAATTTTGTTAATTCAATATGTTGAAGGGTTCCGCTCTGTCCGTTTCACATGTAAACAAGTCAAACAAAACGCTACATATAGATGATTTTTAGGTGTTTTTCCTCATGCAAAAATACCATAACATTCTACCATTTCTAAATTCCTTACTCATCGGATACAAGGTTTTTCCATTTGGGAAGATCTTTTTCATCATATCTTACATCGAATTCAAAAGGATGGTTTTTTATCCCGTGATATCTGGATTGCTGATGAAACAGAGCTGAAGGCAAATGCAAATAAGCGAAAACGTGAAGTTTGGATACAAGAAGTAGAAATCAAAGAAGACTTTTACACATTAGAGAAAGTGAACAAGCGAAGCTTTCCTCGTTTTTGGTCTGTTCGACTTGGCGAAAGCTAAAAACCTATCTGGCCCAGTATCAACGTTGCTGTAACCAGGGGCAAAGTAGCAACGCTGGTACTGGGCCTACTTTACAGATCCATCATGAATATAACCATCTTTAAGTCTAATAACTCGATTACAAACATTAGCGACTGTTTCATCATGAGTAACCAATATGAATGTTTTTCCTATTCTATTCAATTGTGTAAAAAGATTTAGAATTGTTTGCTCGGTCTCTTCATCTAAAGAACCGGTAGGTTCATCAGCTAAAATCAGATCCGGGTCATTTATTAAAGCCCGTGCAATGGCAATTCTTTGAGCTTCTCCACCAGACAATTCACTTGGATATTGATCAACTTTATCCTCTAAACCCATTTCTTGTAATATCTTTAACACTTTAGAGTGAATCTCTTTCTTTGAAGCCTTACCATATAATAATGGTAAAGCTACATTATCGAATATATTTTTATCTTCAATAAGCGCATGATTTTGTAAAATAAAACCTATATTATTTTTTCTAAACAAAGCAAGTTCTTTATAACTAAGCTGTGTGATATCTTTATCTTGGAAGTAATAACTTCCGCCATTTGGTTTTTCTAATCCAGCTAGTATGTGCAGTAAAGTCGATTTCCCTGCACCGCTTCTGCCCATGATTGCTAACATTTCCCCTTGTTCAACAATTAAATCTATCCCTTGAATAACATATTGTGTTTTTTTCCTAGCTTATAAGTTTTTTCTAAATTAATTAATTTAATCATAAATTCATTCCTTTTTCTTTAATATTTTTACTATATTAGATTGGTTTAATTTGAAAGATAAAGGTAACATACCTAATACTATAATTATTAAACTTACACCAAGCAGAGTAAAATAATAACTGATCGGCATTTCACCCACCAATTGCATAAATGAAAAGATTAATGTAAGGCTAAGACATATAACACAAAGTATTTCTGCAAAGGCATACAATAAAATTTGAGGAACGGTTGCTCCTGATATAAGATGAATAGCATACTTTTTAATATTTGTATCCCATTTCATAATTAATGAAAGTGAAATACTAATAATACAGAATATAAATATTACTGCAGTAAACAAAGACATTAACTGAATATTTTGTTTCATCATTGTGAACATTAAACTTATTCCTATAGTATTTGCTCCTATTATTATATAATCATCAAAGCTTACTTTTTGGGATATAGCATTAACTACCTTTTGAACAGAAATCATATCTTTATTTGTAAAAATTTGCCCATTAATAGCATGTAAGTAGTGTTTTTGTTGAAAACTTAAAACTTCCGCATTCTGTGGAACTTCTTCCATAATAAATTCAGGCAGGATAACATATCTATCGGCATAAAATTCCGAATCACCATTAACTGGGAATGAGGTGTTTTTTTGTAAAATCCCCACTATCATTCCTTCTAATTCCTGATTTAAATAATCAAAATAAATAGTGTCTCCTACATTATAGGTAGATTGATATTCTGCTCCGAGAATGATAGGTATTTTCGTTCCCTTTTTAAATAAAAAGTCTTCTTTATTAAAAACTCTCCCTTTTTGTACTTTTACATCAAAAGTTGAAAGTACATTGTCGTTTATTTGTATAGATTTTACTCTATCAAAAGAAGGTAATCCTTCCTTTTTTTGATAAGGTGGTCTAGGATCCCCCTTTTCATACCCTTGAAGGAAAATAGATTGTCCTTTAAAATTTTGAACACCGATATGTTGTAACGTTGTATTCAAGTAAAGGAAATCCTTTGAATTTAAAAGAGTGTGATAAAAATTTTTCACCTTTAGTAGTTCGTTTGGATTTGAAAAAAACTCTACTTCCTTTTCATCAAACAGTTGATCTGAAAGTTTATAAATATTTTTCCCTTCATATTGTGCATAAAAGCTTTTCGTTTTTGTATCTATCTTATAAAAAGATAGATACAATGCAGATATTAGGGCGAATAACAAACATGTCTGTAATAAAATTAAAATCGATAACATCTTTTTCTTCAACAAACTTTCTTTCAATTCAATTAATAATGTTCTCAATTATTACTTCAACACCTTTAATCTAATTTTGGAAGAATAGATAAACATAGCAAGTATGCATAATATAAAATGATATACACATAAAAATAATATCCCTAAACCACAAGAATACATATATTTCTCTAAATGTGCGTCGATATTGTTTAAATTAAATATTATGAACATAAATATACTAAAAAAATAGGAACTTATTAGTAATAGAACATGCTTCTTAAATAGATTCATATAAATATTAAACATACGATGTCCTATTACATGTTGTATAGAAATTGAAATTCTTTTTTTATAAAACCAATAACTACAAATTATTATACTCATACTCAATATTACTAAAATAAAAAGAACGAATATTCCATAATCCCCTCTATTTCTTTCAAATACCCTTGAACTGCCTACAGTTTCTTTATCGGCTTTGACTATAGAAATAGAGGATCTCATATCTTGTTCGAGTCTATCGAACGTAGATGTCATAACCTTGTTACCATCTAATACATAAGAACCATAACTTTCATTTTCTAGTTTCAGTGCAGCATCTAAATTTAGGTATATCATTTTGTCTAATTTTGTAGAAAAATCCTCCCCCATAACACCAATAATTTCAAAAGATGTATTGTTTAATTGGATGTATTTTTTATCATTTTTGAGGACAATATCATTATTATCTTTTCCGACAACCGCAATGTTTTTATTTCTGAAAAAATCATCTGCTTGAAAAAAGCGTCCGCTGACTAGGGGGGGAGTTGTAATGTCACCTGATTTATAAATTCCTTTTATATAAGGAAGTTCCAACACATTTTCTTTGAACAGCATGAAATCCCTTTCATCTATATGATCTAAAAGGTTCTGCATATTTAATGGGCGGTTATCATCTTTTATGTGAAAAGCGACACTATTTTTACTATAAAAATTATTTGTTATCTTATCAATGCCATTTATTTTTATCAAATAGGTTGTAGTCAAGCTTATCATTAAGGTGAAAATTATAACATATGCACTTAATACACCATCCTCTATTGTGAATTTCTTTATCCGTTTTATATACAATCAGTCCACCCCAATAACATAGTATTTCCTATTAAAATAAAATCAGTTCTCATGGAGATTGGATAAAAACATAAATATACTCACTCACAAAGCTCAAATAAAAATAGCTAGTACAATTTTTGATATACAACAATCTATTGTACTAGCTAATCCTAATCAGAACGCAGTCCTATATTCTAATTGTTTTTTGAGGTTTTTTATTTATTTTTCATTTCCATAAAAAGTATGAGCACTGAAAAATTCATTTTTCCAAGGAGATTCTGCTCTAGTCTCATGCCAGTCCCATTGTCTACCGCTATCTGCCTTGACAGACCAATACAGTTTCAATTGAGCGCGAGTATAGTGGTAGACACCATTCCATGTTGTTTCACCAACAGCTCTTCTTTTATCATTCTTATATTCTGCCCACCCTGCATGGCTAACCCCTTGAGTTGCATAATTTAGATTACTAAATTGTATTTGTTCTTTATCAGATTCTAGTTCACTCCATCCTAAATATTCTGTAAAGTTCTGTGGCTCAGTCTGTTCTATAGATTGTGAATTAATCTTAGAACCCGTGTTTTCATCAGCAAATACACTGCCGGTCGGTAAAATCATAGCTCCTGCAAGTCCTAAAGCAATAGTCTTTCTTCTTAACATTAAATAGTCCCCCATCTCAATTTATTTATATAACAGATGCATAAATGATTAAATTTATGTATCGTTTTCATCTTAACAATATATTCTATTTATGTAAATATATACAAAATTATTTTTTCGAATATATTACAAGTTTTTCCATTGCTAAATTACTTATAAGTAACTAGGGGCCAAAACTACACTAATCAACCATAATATACCAAAAGTATTAACTATAAATTTTTTTACATTTACCACCTTCTATATTCAATATTTACAATAATAATAGTACAACCAACTGTAAATGTATATATTTTACAATCAATTCATCTATTACATTCATCTGAATTTCTAAATATAACTATAACAACTAAGGGTTTTTACTCATGAAATTTAGTTTCCTGTTTTTGCTATTTTTAAAAAGTATCCACTTTGGTGTCTCTCTTTAAAAAAGTACCCATTTTCTTGTCTCAATATGTGAACAAGAAAATGGGTACTAAATGAACTCCCTCCGTTGATAATTCAGCATTTTAAACTATGAAAGTAGTAACTTTTTATACAAGAAAGTAGATACTTCTATTCCTATCATTGTTTTAGGACAAGAAAATGGATAATAAACGAATCATTTTTATTGGTAATTCGATATTGCACGCTATAAAATTAGTATCCAGTTTCCTGTCTTTCTACAAAAATTCCTCGAAGAATCAGAGCTACAAGTAAAAATAAAACAGCTACTATACTGAAAGCAGCTGTTTCCTAATGTATTTATCTTCTATGCATTTGTAGTAATGTTATCGTTAAATTTTCTAAATCTCCATCATTTTTAATTTCCTGTATGACTTTTCCTTCTTTCATAAAGAGTATCCGGTCACCAATTTCAGCAGCTACATCCATCATATGTGTGGAAAAAATAATCATGGTACCATCTCTTTTTAAAGTCTTTAATATTGTTAAAAACTCATCTACCCAATACGGATCCAGGCCATTTGTCGGTTCGTCTAATATCAAAATTTTAGGGTTTCCAAGGTACGCCTGCCCAAATAATAGCCTCTGTCTCATCCCTTTAGATAATCTATGTAACCGTTCATTTTTTTTCTCATTTAAGCCTATTGATTTAATAACTGCCTGTACTTTTTCTTTTCCTATATTTCGAAAAGCAGCATAAAAGAATAAAAATTCTTGAACTGTCATATCTTGCTGTGCATGAAAATCATCTGGCATATAACCTATTTCACTCACATACTGTTTTCTATCTTTCTGTAATTCTATATTCCCTAATTGAACGGTACCAGTTGTAGGTGTTGTAATTCCAGCAATTATATCAAGGAGCGTACTTTTCCCAGCTCCATTCCCACCGCATAATACGATACACTCTCCTTGTTTACTTTGAAATGAGATTGGAGATAATGCTATTTTCTTTTTATATCTTTTACATACTTCTTTGAGATTTAATACTGTCATTTTTTTCTTCTCCTCTCCATTTGCCACCCCGCCACAAACAAGAACACGATTGTATAGATAATGCAGTATATTAGTAGAATCCAAATAACAGCTTTACTTTGAAAAATCATTACCAATTGATCATATACTTGCCCAAATATTGCTCCACCACCTAATTGAATTACAAATATAATTCGAAGGAATTCTGCTGGGTTGCAAAACAATAACATTTTTATTAATGGTGCAATCATTGAATATGGAACAAAATTAAGAACACTAATTAAAGCCGTTGGCCACATCATAATAAGAAAGAACCAAACTACGATACTTATGGCTAAAGCTTGCCACCTAGTTATAGAAAAAGAACCGATTGTTATTCCCAGTAATAAAAATAAAAAAATTAATAAAACAGAGAAGATATACGTTGCTACCACCCAAAATATATCAAAATTACTACCGCTTACTAACCCAATGATTATACTTACTCCAAAACTCATTGAAAAAATAGCTGTTTGCGCTATAAATTGACCGATTATTTTACCTATTACATATGAGGTATTCTTTAAAGGATACGTACATAAAAGTCTCCATTTCCCATTTTCCACTTCGCCTGCGATAGAAAATGCTCCTATAATTAACATAAGTAAGGGTACAATATATAAAATAAGGTTTACCATTGTCCCCGTCACATTTGTATAACCTACTAAAGACGGGGTATTTCTTTCCATAACAAATATTAAAGAAAATATAGTTATCCAAAGAAACAAAAACATGTATGCAAGTTTACCCCTTGCTGCACTACGCCATTCTGAATATAATATATTCCACATAGCTATTCACCTCTCTACTGAAAAAGACAACCATAGTTGGTTGTCTTTTTCTCACTAATTTTTCATAGTAATAATCACTTATTAGTGAGAATGTCCACTACCATGATCTTTCTTTTCTTTTCCCATCATCTCTTTATTCATTTCCCATTTATGTTCTGCAAGCTCTTTAGAAGAAAGGATTTCCCCAGTATGTTTTTCTACGAAGCTGTCTGCATCTTTCTTTTCTTTAAAAGAAATTACATTATAAGCCATTGGCGTCTTAATTGATTTGTCATATATATATGTAGCTTTATCCACTGCAACCCAATCTTTTGTATTGTAATCTCTTACAAATTTCTCTTGTGTTTTTTCATTTTTATGTTCATCCATCCATTTATACATACAACCAATATCATCAAATTTTAGAGCTTTTCCATTTTCTAAAATAACCTCAGTTGCAAATTGATTATCCATTACTGCCATATTACAAATATCACACTTATCATTTTTTTCATTAATAGCAACCGGTTTTGTTTTTTTGTTACCACATCCTACTATGGCAAATACCATACATAAACAAATAGCAAATAACATATACTTAACTCTCATCAATTTTTCCTCCCTAAAATAAACAATATACTTCCCATTAGTAACATACTTACACTTACAATCAAAATGTTAGACTGAAATGCCATCCCCTCACCTTTTTGCGGAACACCTTTTGGCCTCATACTAGGCTCTTTATCTAGCAATAAAGATTGATCTGGAATTTTTATGAAACTTTGTAAAATACGCATCCCTGGTGATTGAAAGAACAACTGATATTCTGGAATATCTTGTGTTAACAGAAGAAAATAGGCATCTGCTTTGTATGGAATATTACTAGTACCTGAACCGTCTGCATCTACTTTTAAAGAAGCGTCCCAATAATTATTATAGATATTGTTTTCACTGCTTTGTGTAGCTTGCGATTCATTAACATTCCCCATCATTACATTTTGAGTAAATTCATTTGCACTGGCATCTTTAAATTGTAAACCGATAAAATTATTAGAAATTGAGTTATCCATAATAGTATTGTGATCTGCCTTTTCTACATAAACCCCTACTCTATTATTAGCAATTTCATTTTGTAAAACTTTTGTTTTTGTCGCATCATATAGTAATAAGCCTTGTGCATGAACATTACTTTTATTGTAAATAAAGCGATTTCCTACTACAGATGTTTCCTTTGTTCCCATAATCATAGCACCTGTTGTATTTTCTTTTGATATATTTTTTTCAACAACTGTCCTATCAGAATACATAAGATGAATGCCATAACGAGACTGCCAGATTGTATTTGCCTTTATTGTATTATTGTCGCTTTGTTCCAAATAAATACCATCACGGGCATTTTGGATTTTGATGTTCTCAATAAGATTGCGATTGGATTGCCATAAATCAATTCCATTAGCCCGTCTTTGTCCAACGATCATACTATTCTCAATCTTTATATCCCTAGCATTTTCTAACTTAATCCCTATATATGACGTATGAACTTCCAATCCACTGATGTAGTGCTTATCTCCCTCTACAAATATTGCTGGCTGATCAGTATTATCATTACATTGTTCTATTTTCAAATCTTTAAGGATAATGTTTTCCTTATTTATTGTAATGACAGGATCTTTACCACAAGAGATTATTTTAGTATTTTTATCTCCTTGTATTGTAAGCGGTTTCGATATTTTAATTGTTTCATTATAAGCTCTATTCTCTAATGTAATTGTTTCATATGGGGAAGCCGCGTCAATTTTTGATTGTAATGTAGACTCCGCATGAATACTTACTCCTGGAAAACAAAAAACTAAAAATAACACAAGAGGAGAACAAATCTTCTTCATATACAGTTCCCTTCTCTCAAAGCTATTAGTTATCACTATAGAAGAGAATACCAATAATTTGTGTGAAATTTGTGAAAAATAAACGTAG
The DNA here is from genome assembly GCF_016650935.1 of Bacillus sp. TH25. Lineage (NCBI taxonomy): Bacteria > Bacillati > Bacillota > Bacilli > Caryophanales > Bacillaceae > Bacillus > Bacillus sp. TH25. The sequence goes on from NZ_JAEKEU010000009.1 coordinate 1,365,637, forward strand.
TTTTTGTGATACATATAAGATTATACCTGAAGGTAAAAGAGTTACTACACTTCATTAGAACATGATTTTTAAACAAATAAGTTTGTTTAAAGAAGCCAATACCTACAACTCATTTATTCGCAATTATACATACGATATTTATATAAACCCAGTCAAGAAATTACTACAAGTAGTTATTGAATTACGTACAAAAGAAAAGTTTGTTAAGGCAGCCGTATAAGAGTTATGAACATTATTTTTTATTTGCGTATGTACCACCTTTTTATAGTAACCATGTTTTACTACTTGCCTAACATCATCTACTTCAATTTTCATTATTTGTGAAACATTTACAACAATTGTATTCTGCAGAACACTCACTACAAATCCCGTTAATTGTAAGTTAGGATTTTTACGCATCCACGGCTGATAGGACCCCCTGAGGTTCCAATCGGGGATGCTCTGGGCTGACCTTCACATAGCGTGGTTCAACCTCCCAATAGTTCGCGAATTTTTCCCAAACGACTTGAACAGCAGAACTAAACACAATATTGGGCCGATCCACCGGCTTCCCCTCGCTTTTACGTGCGTTTTGCCAGCGTCTCTTTAACGAAAGCCCTCCGATCGATCTTTCGGCATACTAGTCCCCCTTAATTAATGGTTTAACAAATATATTATTTACAAAAGAGTATTTGTTAAACCAAGGGGGCAATTCTATTAAAAGGTACTGCCACCATTCAAATTAAAGAAGTATAGTTTGTGATTATAAAATAGAAATAGAATTTGATTTATATTATAATGAAAATATTGAATATTTGTAATATAGTTATTAAGTTATGCATTTACAGAAACTTAAGGGGTATGATTATGGAGTTTATTACTTTTAAAGTAATTTGTATCTTTTTATTTTTAATGCTTATGACTTCTATAGAAGTTTTAGGATATGGAGTTCGACTTGTTGGGGCTAAATTAGCTTTAGTTGCATCGGCCTTTGCTATATATAATATTATGTCTTTAATTGCCCGATTTTCTAATATGTTTCAACAACCATTTACTGCTTCTTTGGTTGATAGTGCAGCAAAAAATGGTGGATTAGAATTATTAATTAAACAATTTAGATTTTTGTTATTAGGTTCTACTATGGGGGTAATACTTGGAGGATTATTAGTACCATTTTTTATGAAAGTTTTTTCTAAAGCGCTAGTACCTTTATCAAAAGATGGTTCGTTTTTAAAAATGTTCAAATTAATAAATAGTACTAATTTGAAAAGAATGAAAAACTATTTTGTTTTAATAAATAAAAATAATCTAGAAGGGGTAAATTTAAAAAACATATCAGTTAAATTATTTATTATTAATACAATTGTTTCTGCCGTATTTACAGTAGGTGTTATGTCTGCATTGTATGCAACCCTATTAATTCCTGATTATGATAAAGCAGCGATGTCTTCATCCAACATTATTACTGGAGTAGCTACGATTCTATTAACACTGCTTATTGATCCTAAATTATCTTTTTTAACTGATAAAGTTGTACAAGACGATCATAGTTATTGGGAACTAAAGAATTTCACATTTATGATATTAATTTCGAGATTATTAGGTACATTAGTTGCTCAGGTTATATTAGTTCCAGGTGCATATTATATAGCGTGGTTTGCTAAATTTATTTCTTGAAAGTTTTATATGAGAATAAAATGGTAGACGATTTCACATTAATCGTCTACCATTTTAAAAACAACAACAAATCACTTTACTTTATCAATAACCAACTTCTAAACTTTCAATACTTGTAGTAAATTCCCCGCCAAACAGCTTTCCTAAAAATAAATGACAGCTACCGAAAGTGAGTCACAGATTGAATTACAAAAAAGAACCAGCTCTTATAGCTGGTTTAATTGTGCCAATCATGAATATGAAATAAGGATTTCTAAGTCTTAAAGATAATTTGAATCTGCCAGCGAATGGAATAAAAATCATGTATTTGTTCCATTTTTAATAATTTATAAATTCGTTGAAATGTTCGCATCAAATTCATCTGATATTTTAGTATCTATTTTTTTCCCATCAATTGTCATCTTTATTTTTTGTTTTTGGTTTGCTGTTACCACCCAAGTATTTGGTAAATAACGATCTTCATGTGATAATGTAGAAGGTGAATTTATAACCTTTCCTCCTAAATATAGCGTAGCAGAAGAACCTCCATCCATTGCCATTGCATTTATTGCTCCTTTTTCATATAGAATATCTTGACACTCTTTTAACGTGGCTCCTATGCTATGTGTTTGTCTACCATCTATCACTAGAAACATTATTGTGCCATCTTCTTTTTGAGCCATAATACTTCGTGGAGCAGAACCCCAACCACCGTCTCCTTCTGTGATCATTTTTTCTCCATTTACAATTAACTGTGGCATAAATCCTGCTGCTGAAACGACTTGTTTATCCAAAAGTTGTTGGGTAGAATAATTTCCTGTTATCATTTGTCCAAACTTTGTTAAACCAGTAATAATTGTAGGGGTATTTTTATCTATATTTGTATCAATAGCTTTTCCATTTTCTATTACTATTCCAGTTGCAACATTTCCTCCACCTCTTCCTGTCTCATCAGCAAATCCACTTGCATTCACAGCAACAAGTGCATTATTACGTTTTGCCATTACGCTAATTTTTTCTCCTCTTTGATCACCCTGTGTCCCTTGATGGCTAACAAGTTTAACATTGAAGGGATTGCTAATGGTAATTAACTTTCCTTCGAAAAGAAAACGACTATCTTTATTACTTTTAATTGTTTCTACATCAATTTCTAATGGCTGATTTTTTAATTCTTCTAATCTTTTTCCTGCTATTTTTTTATAAATAGCCTCATCACTATTTGACCATTTTGGATGATTAATTCTATCTTGCAGTTTATCTAGTTCCTTTTGGGATAGGAATGTATATTTCGCATATTGTGGATGCTGAGAAGTTAGTATACTTCCAGCAATTGTTACACGAAGATCTCGGCCATAGTTAGTACCAAATAATATTCCTATGCCAATAAGCATGAAAATAGAAAAAAGAAGCAAAATTCGTTTGAAGATTTTTCTTAGATGTTTCATAGGTTTCTCCTCCGGCATTAATTACATTCAATGAATCCTTTAAGATATTATTTGCCTAAAGACAAAAGTGTTTGTTTCCCTCATTCCCGAGTTCCCCACTGTGTCTTGGCAAGCAAAGCAAAATACTTATTCTACATTTCGTATTTATTTCAGTGTATATTTACAAATTTAATAACGTTTTTGCAACCATGAAATAAATTACTAATCCTGTTCCGTCAACAAATGTTGTAATAAATGGACCAGAAACGACTGCAGGATCTAATTTTAATTTTCTCAGAATCAAAGGTAAAACAGCTGCAACAAGAGAGGCCCAAATAACAATAAATAATAAAGTGATTGCTACAACTTGTGCAACTTCTGTTCCAACTCCTAACATATAAGCACGAGTGAGCCCAGCTACCCCAAGTGCAAGTCCGAGAAGCATGCCAATTGCAAATTCCTTTTTCATTACACGGAAAATGTCTTTAAATTTCACCTCTCCAATACCGATTGCACGAGTAATTGTTGCTACAACCTGTGTTCCTGTATTTCCTCCAGTACCTACTAATAACGGTACAAAGAAAGCTAAGGCAACTACTGTTTCAATTTCGTCTTCAAAATACTTTAGTACTGTACCTGTATATGCTTCAGCAACAAAAAGAAGCAATAACCATGGTAGACGTTTGAAGAAAATGCTCCAAATACTAGATTCAAAGTAAGATTGATTTAACGGTTCACTTCCGCCTAACTTTTGGATATCTTCTGTAGCTTCTGCTTCCATAACATTCATTACGTCATCAAATGTTATAATACCAATCATTTCATTATTTGCTGTTGTTACGGGTAATGCTGCTAAATTATAATTCAGTAGCTTTTTTACAACTTCTTGCTGATCAACTTCAGCGTGTACTGAAATTACCTCTTGAATCATGATAGTAGATAATATTTCTTCATCTGCTGCTAGTAATAACTCATGTATGGAAACGATTCCCTTAAGATAACCATGACTATCAAGAACATAGATATAAGATATTGATTCTACATTTTCAGAATGCTCCCTAATGTACTTCAATGTCATTTTTACTGACCAATTCCCTCTAACTGCAACAAAATCACTTGTGACAAGACTTCCTGCCGTTTCAGGTTTGAAAGCCATTAATTTTTTTACATTATGTTTTGTAATTTTATTTAAATACGCCATTAATTTAGCTTGTTTTTCCGGATGAACCGCTAGAAGTAGATCTACTGTTTCATCAATCGGTTGTAAATCTAGTAACTTTTTAGCTTTGTTTTCAGATAAGTGAATTAAGATATTATATTTTTCTTCTGTACTCAAATGTTGAAGAATTTTTGAGCTTTTTAATACAGGAATCTTATCTAGTAATATGACTTGATCTTCAATTGAAAACCGTTTTACTTCTTGCGCAACATCATACGACGGATGACGTAAAACTGTCTCTGCATCCAAATTTTTTTGGGTTACAAGTAATTCATTTAATAATTTCTTCATGTTAACTCCTCCTTATATTGCTAAGGGAGACTCTAGAGTTTCATGAGTGGTTTTGTGTTATTTTATCTGTCTAAAATTTTTATTAGAGCATTAATAGTTACATTGCAATCAATTTATTATTTAGAACTACCTCCTTTTTGAATATAGACAAGATAAAAATAAATAACATTAAACAAAAAAACCTTTACTCAAAAAGGAGTAAAGGTTTTTTACAATACAAATAAATGATTATTAAGACAGCTCTGCAAAAATCCCAGAGGTGCCTTTCTATCAAATCGTATACCACTCCCTCGTTGAGTTTTAGCACTGTATAGCATAGGTTTTTATAACCAGCTACATTAAAAAGGGCCTTAATCCGACCGTTCCTGTTGACCCATTGGCGTCTCTCGACATTTTTGGGCAGCAGCGTTTCTCTATACAGGAGCCTCACCTAACAAAGATTATTGAATTACTTCAAAATTTAAACCAGAATTTAATATTTGTCAACTAACTTTCGATTAGATTCATAATAAATTCTTTTTAGAGAAATGTAATTCGATTCTATTGTAAATTTAAAATTCAACTTAAAAGATATAAAATTTATATACAATTAGTTCGAAGAAACGTTATAAAATATATGAAATTTCGTATAGGAAACTTATTGTTTATGATTAATTTGTAACTTTATAGCAGGAGTTGAATTATTAGTCATACCGTACTTCAAAAGAACATTCTTCAAAAATCTTATTTTATGATTAAAATCTTCTTTACTGTTTATCAAATTTATATGGTTAAACTACTTAATCAAATTATAGACTACAGGCCGAAAATAAGTATCTATACGAGATGATTAAATACATTTTCTTGCATTATTTCTCAAAATCCATAAAACAATAAAGAATATAAAATTAGCAATAGGCTTACTTGACAAGCAAAAAAAAAGTATTTATGCTGGCTACACGAAACAAATACATAAAATTTATATTGCTAAACCTGTTAGGTGAGGCTCCTATACAAACACAGGCTATTGCCCAAAAATGTCGAAAGACGCCAATGGGTAGAACAGGAATTGTCGGATTAAGGCTCTTCTTAAGATAGCTAAGTAATCAATTTCCATTACTTTACGTTGTATAGTGCCAAAGCTCTACTAGGGGGAGGAAAGCTTTATTTAGTCATGCCAATTTAAATCCCCCCTAGTATGTAACTAGGGGGGATTTTTGCGTAAGAAAACAGGGTGTAAGCTATAGAATCTTTCAAAACAAAAATACTATTTAGTAGTTGATGAGAACAAGATTCTACTCATTAGCAAATGTGATATTAAGTGTTAATGTAAATCAGGAGGATATTAAAATGAAAAAAATATTAAAACTCGATTATCTATTGCTCCTCCCTCTATTCATAACATGTACTTTAGGTATTATCATGATGTATAGCGCGAGCTCCATTGTTGCTGTTCAACATTACGGTTATAACAGTAGGCATTTTGTTGATTCTCAATTAACAAAGCTATTTTTAGGAACAATAGGGTTAATAGTTTGTGCTATTCTCCCTTATGAAATATGGAAAAAACGAATAGTCTCTATCTGTATTATGGTTGGGGGAATTTTTTTATTAATTATGGTTTTGTGGAAAGGAAAAGTGGTAAATAATGCTCAATCATGGATCTTTGGAATACAGCCAGCTGAATTTCTTAAATTAGGAACAATACTTGTAACAGCCCGTTTTTTTGCATTACGACAAGAACAAGCTAAAAATATTTGGAGTGGTAGCGGAAAACTTTTATTTTTTTTAGCTGCAATTTTTTTCCTAATCTATAAACAGCCAAACTTAGGATCTGCACTTTTAATATTAGGTATAGGTTTTAGCATATTTCTTTGCTCTGGAATAAATGTAAATCTATTAATTAAAAGAATTATAATCGGTTCTATTTTTTGGTTACCTTTTTTATACTTTTTAATTCAATTTAGCTTGTCAGAAGTTCAAAAGACACGTATTACTACAATTCTCAATCCTTTTGTTGATGCGCAAGGAAAAGGATATCAACTTGTAAATTCTTTTATTGCCATTGGCTCTGGAGGAATTACTGGACGTGGATTCGGAAATAGCATTCAAAAAACCGGCTATCTTCCAGAACCACATACTGATTTTATAATGGCAATAGTTTCTGAAGAACTAGGGTTTATTGGTGTATTTATTGTATTGGCAGGGGTTTTGACTATCGTTCTTCGTTCCTTAAAAATTGCACAACTATGTGTAGATCCATTCGGAAGTTTTATAGCAATTGGTATAGGATGTATGATTGGTATGCAATCCATTGTAAATTTAGGTGGTATTACGGGACTATTTCCTCTTACTGGTACCCCATTTCCATTTGTTAGTTTTGGTGGAAGTTCTTTAATGGTCAATTTAATAGCAATAGGAATATTGCTTAATATTTCAATTTTCAATAAAATTAAGTTTAATAATTATAATATATAATTCTATTTTTTAGAGATTATAAAATTTAACCTCATTGAGCAATCTATGTTCAAATAATTTCTAATTAGGTTTTTAACTGTATGAATATTAATTTTAATACCAAAAAAGGCAGGAGCTTTTGGTGAAAACTTATTAAATAATTGTTTAATCGATGTATGTGTCTTTTCATTATATGTATTATTCATCTCAATCACATACCCTTCACCTAAAATGATTAGAAATATATTGACTTGTTATTTTTCTTATATTGAATTTAATTGGACCACTTTTGTATTGTCGTATCGCCTATAAAAAAAGAAAACTTAATTAAGTTTTCTTTTTTCATGTTATTCCAAATCTGATTAGTTTTCATAAAGTATCTTATGTTTCCGCTGGAACGGATAAGTTTTAATTTCATCTGTATCTAAATTTTCATGAAATAAATGAATAGCTATAATTTGTCTACAATCATAGGTATGGTAATAATATGTACCAGACTCCATACACATTGCGCTTGTATAAATGGTATTATCTAATGTACCTTCTTCCGTTATTACTCCACCTTTTGGAACCTCACAATTTGATAAGATATGAAAAATGGCCGATATGCCCTCTTCTTCGTTATCTATACCTTGAATATTTTGTTTGCCATACGCTGCCCGAACAAACCTTGATGGTGGGGTGAAATCCCCAGGGAGTCCCATCGAACCTGAACCTTGTCCAAAAGCACTTAATGGTACATCCCCCCATTGTGTTGGCGCATATGGCTGCGATTTAAGACCGATATATTGTCTTAAATTTTGTAAATGCCAGTTAAACTCAGGACTATTGGTCATTACCCCAAGAGGATTATCATATATTTTTAATCCTTCAGTTGTCGGCTCTAGTACAATACAATCTCCCCATTTATCCGCTAAAATCCAATGTAGCGGTGGAGTAACCCCTAAAACAGGTAATGGTACATCCAAAAAGGAAATACTATCTACAGAGTTCTTTAACTCTTCGACAGAATTGAATTGTGTGAGACTCCATGCCACAAAATCAAATGGAGCCAGATTCGTTTTATTTTCATCTATACTGTTACTATAACTTGCGAATCCTGGAAAATAGAGTGTTGCACATGTCATACCTGATTCATTTACTCCGTCCGCCAGGATGATCCTTCCTTGATGGTTAATCCCCATCCCTACAACAGCTTGTTTCGCCTCGATGGTTTCACCAGTTATATTGTTCCATTGATAACTTCGAGGAACTATTATTACTTCTTGATTGAAATCTAATGTAAAATCCATCGTTCTTGCAAAAAGATGCTGACCGCTTTTTGTCTGTAATGTCAAACTGGTACACATAAAGAACACCCCTTTATTTAGTTTATTTGAACAAAAACCATTTAATTTCTATCCTTAAGTTAATAGGCATGTATCGTGACCTTTATTAAAAAATATGGTTGCTAATTTTATTTCGATCTTCCTTGCACCCAAGCAGCAATATCATTTATAACATACTCAGGGATATTAGCAGGACTATAATATTCATCCGGTTTACTTAACTCCCCATCTCCTTCTGTAAAGAAGTGATTTAACTTTGGATATAGTCGATAATCAACGTTATCTCGCTCTTTTAATTGTTCTTTCCAAAGAGGAATCTCGATTTTTGATTGAACTTGATAGTCTCTTTCTCCTTGAATAATAAGAAGCGGTGTCTTTTGTTCTTTTGACATTTCTGCTGCTTTAATTTTACGAATAGAATCCCAAAATACTGCTGATCCTAAATAAAAATCTTTTGGAGGATTCTGACTAGAGAAATTGGGATCATTTAATAATTCAAATTGCGATTTGTAAAATTTATATTCATCCGATTTCATTGCTCCAATAGAAAAAAGATACTCGAATTGATCTAAAACAACATCTTGGATTGTACGGGCTGGTCCTCCCATCACAATTGCTCCAGCTATATTGTGATTTTGGTCTTTTTCAATCATTTTCGGAAGCATCAGTCCACCTTGACTATGACCAAGAATATAAATTTGATTCTTATTTATCATAGGTTCATTTTGAAGAAAATGAGTCACAAGAAGAGCATCATCTGTTGTCTCTTTATCAACTGTATAAAAAGGACTGTATTGTGTTTTCAATCCATGTTCATAAGTTCGTTTATTATAGCGAAGGACAGCAATTCCTTTCGAGGCAAGACCTTCAGCTAAATCGCGAAATGGTTTTAAAGCAAACGCTGTTTCATCCTGATCGGTTGCTCCAGATCCTTGCACAAGAATAACCGCTGGGAAAGGACCCTTACCTTTTGGAACAGACAATGTTCCTGGTAATGGAAATGCACCACTTCCAACTACTACTTCTTTATCAACAAATGATTCAGGCTTACTATATGATGGACGCTCTGCAACAGGACTAAACGACATGCTGAGTTGAAAATCGTCTATTTTTCCAGATGGATCTAGTTTAATTAGTAAAGGTACAGTAAATTGTTCAAAAACTAATTTAACTTCTACATTCGCATGCACGGAATTTGTCTCTTTTTGTATTACCTCTCCAATTCCTAGAAAAGAACCTGCTTGTAATTGCAATGGGAGTCCCTCCCAATAGCCCTTCAGCCATTCTTCCGATATTATTTTCTGTAATGACCTTGAGGTTAAATCAAATGCAGATTTATAATCTTCACTATTCATATGGCGAATAAATGAAAGAGTAGTAGATATAATAGGATTTTCATCATCAATATTGTCTACTTTTTTTATATTTGTGTTTGTTTCCTTTAATGTCGGAATAAATTGATGGTTAAACGGATTATTATATGTATTGGGATATACACTTGTTTTCAATACATCCATATTCCGTTCCTCATACAGACTTGAAGCAATCGCGAAATTTTTAGGTAAAGTTACTTCCTCCGCATATGAAACTGAAGGAATCGTTATTGTACAAATTGCACTGACAAGTAATAACTTATTACCTATTCTTTTTTTCTTGCCCATATTTATTGATTCTCCCTTCAAAATTTAAAATTTTTAATACAGTATGCCAAATACTATAAGGGAAATAAAAATTATCAAAGAGATTAATAATCTACTTTACGATTCCCCCTAACAAATTAAAAAACTATTATAAACAAACTTCAATAAAAAATGCCTTCCCCCTCTTTTTATAACTCGATTTTTTGATTAGATGGATGTTATCTAAAACAGAATTATTTATTGCATGTGCTTCGTGCTGATTAACTCAAAAGTCGATCGTCAGCAGACAATCGACTATAGATTCTTATAATTATTGTGTTCGCTAAATGAGAATTTAACGAACACTTGGTAAATGCAAGGTAGACTCCCCTACTATTGTTGTACAAGGACATGAATCTCCAAACTATTTAGACAAGAAAGTCTAAACTAAGATTTTATAGATTTACAGAACTCACCCCATTTAATCTTGTGTAAGATGCTCCCATTCTTACCTAATGACCTATACCATCATTCGTATTAATTCGTTAATATAAATGTAATGATTTGGATAGGTTATGAGAGTTACATTATCTTGAAGGAAAACTTTTCCCCCAACATTTCATATATGATTCAAAAGGTCTATGTATTTTTGAAGTCCTTCAAAATGTTATCTCGAACCTTTCGATACATTGATTTTTATAGAAATATAACTACTTCAAAAGGCGTACTTTTTGGGACAATGAAATAAGCCTAAAGAAATAAAAATTCTAATCATAAAGGTTAGTTAATACTAATTTGTTTTTGACAGAAGTTTTGATAACGTATTTAAACAATATATACGATACCAATCTTGGGACATTTCGTAACTATCAAAAAGCTAAACGACAACATAATTTTCTCAATAAGTAATTTTTTGATTTTAATATAAATTTTTTACAATTAGTGTTATACCTATATTAAGGGGAGCTTTTCAGTTAATTAGGGAGAAAAATTATAAAAATGATATGGGAGGAACAAAAAAATGTCATTGAAAAAGAAATTAGGTGTTGGAGTGGTTTCAGCCGCTCTTGGCTTATCTTTAATTGGTGGGGGAACATATGCATATTTTAGCGATCAAGCTGTAACAAATAATACATTTGCTGCAGGTACATTAGATTTAGCTATGCAACCAACTACTTCACTTAACTTAGGAAATTTGAAACCCGGGGACAAAATATTAAAGAAATTCAATTTAACAAATAGTGGTACATTAGATATTAAAGATATCATGATGAAAATTGATTATACTGTAAACGATTTAAAACAAAATAATAATACAGAGGATTTCGGCAAATATATTAAAGTACAATTTCTTTGGGATTGGGATCCAGCAAAAAGCCCTGTACACGAAACAACTCTTGCAGAACTAAAATCACAAAGTCCAGAAATTGCCTCCAAAAAAGTATTTCATCCTAAGTGGGCTGAAACAGGGGGATTAAAGTCTGGGAAAATGGATTGGTTTTGGATGAAGTTTATATTTGAAGACAACGGAATGGATCAAAACGTGTTCCAGGGGGATAGTATTGCACTAAAAATGGAGTTCCAAGCCAATCAAACAGAGGGACAAGAAAGATAATTTTACGAACATATTGTTGGTAAAAAGTAAAACTGATTACTACACATCTATACCAAAAGTCATTGATATTAGTATTTGCGCATGATATCAATGGCTTTTATAAAATTAACATTTTGTATTTTTTTATGCTATTTTCAAGGTATACGGTTGTTTGAACGTTGTATTTTGTGTTGAGCTAGAAAAACAAAAAGAACTTGTAGGAATCACTACAAGTTCTTTTTTAGAGTCATACTATCAGTATGTCCAAGTTTAGGAGATTACTTGCAAGAGCTGCACCAGAACCAAATCATTTAACACCAACAGCATCAAATGCTTTGGTTACAGAGGTAACCTCAGCTGATTGTGTTCCATATAAATCTGCGGCTGACTGTACAAGGGCTTGTCTTGTCTGAGAGAATGTTGCCGATTCTGTGAGATATTGAGTATTTGCGCGATAAAAGATTTTACCCATTTTATCTTTACCAATACCGTTCACAGTTACTCCATAATGAGTACCACCCTCTGCAACAAGATACGCTGCTTTATTGATAATCCCACTATTTGTGTGTACTAATTTGCTTTGATTCGTTCCTGTATAACGTTTAGAATAATGGTCTGGATCACCGTATTGTGTTGGATCACTCATAGAACGAAGGGCTTGTCCCGATTGGAAGAATAAATCTTCTCCAATTAGATAATCGGGATTAGAGTTATTATAATATTCGATTAATGTTCCAAAAATATCTGACATTGATTCATTAAGTGCGCCAGATTCATTTTGATAAATTAAGTTGGATGATGATTCTGTTACTGCATGTGTTAGTTCATGACCAACAGCATCAATTGCGGCTGTAAATGAACGTGTTGATCCATCTCCATCTCCATAAACCATTTGTTTTAGGTCTGGATCCCAAAATGCGTTTTCATACTGTTTTCCAAAATGAACAGATGAAACAATTTTGGCCCCATTTCCGTCATAGGAATCTTTTCCCTGAACGTTTTTATAATAATCATATACAATTCCGGCATAAGTATGAGCATCCACAGCTGCCTGTGCATTTTTGCTTGTAAAACTGTTAGTGCTATTACTTAAAAGGACACCTGGGAGAAACGAAGTGTCATCATCACTTCCTTGATTTTGTGCATCATACGTATAAATTCCCTTTCCACGGGTCTGATCTACTAAATAATAAGTATTATTAGATTGTAAGAGATTCAAATTTTTTGTATTTCCAAATGAATCTTTTCCTGTTCCCGTTGTTGTTGTCCCAATAATATTTTTTGGGGTGCTTGCTGCATGTAAAACTTCAATATGATCTAAGATTTTTCCAGTCTCTGCTTCGACAAAATAATCATGGTTACCTGGTTGTGGAGATAAAAATCCTAAATGAACATGATATGCATAGGATACTGTGTCATTTTTTGCATATACTACAAGTTCAGATGTCGGTTTCACATCATAGTTTGGTTTAAAACTTAGTTCTTTTTCAGCAATAGACACTGCCTCATCAGCAGAGACTTTTTGATTTGGTTGTTGTAATTTTTTATCTAAATCAGGAATTACGGTTCCAGAAAAAACAGTTAATACTCCCTTATTATCAACATGTGCAACTTGTGTAGATCCCCATACTGGAACACCGCTATATGTTTGTTGTAATCGAACAACTTTTGCACCTAACTTGTCATCTTCTTGTTTCTTTACAGTGAATGATTCTTTAGCACTTTTTGTACCTAGTTTATATTTGTCCTTATTTTCATCAACATATCGAAATACTACATCCTCAGTTTTTGTTGAAGATGGTGTAGTCAGCTGTCCAGAAATAAACTCTGGAGACTTGATGACCTCATTATACTTCTCTGTAGACAGCACATTACTTGATGTAGCGGCATAGCTAGGTGTTGGTAAACTAATTGATGTAGCAATAACACCAGCCGACAATAAAACTGCTAGACTTTGTTTCTTTGTTTTCATATTTTCTTCTCCCTTGTTTTTACATCCTGTTCTAGACAGAATATTTATATTTTTTGAAAATTATATTTTTATATATAGATTCTGTAAAGGTAGGGGATTGTAATAAATGGGAAATAATTCATATTTTTTATACCTGTTTACTTATAATTTGGATTGTACAGGACCTTAAAGTGCTGAGTTTTCTAGGTTTTCATAATCACTATGCAATTTTGCATAGTGTATAAATTTTAATCGGGAATCGTTGCCCATCCTCCGAAAAAGGGGTCACCATACATGCCCATCAAGTTAAAATTTATAAGAATAACCCCTTACCACTTCAAAAGTAAGGGGTTATTCTATTGCTGTTGTATAGTATAAATAAAGTTATTTTTTTTGTTTTATTTTAGAAATTCCAAATCCAATAGTAATGCCAATCACCATCCCCAGAGCAAGGTTATTAATAAGCAACCCGAAAGTTGTCCCCAAACACATTCCTATAGAAATTTCAATTACCGTTTTTTCATGACTTTGTATATTTTTATCCAAAAAGGTAAACCTCCCTTCATCAGAAGTATGAATGTTAAATGAATGCCATATTGATAATGTCGTGAAGATAAATAAACACAATATTTTAATTATATAATAGTATTTTATCATTTTGAATGTATACTTTTATTTCTATTTTGAGGATACCAGGAGAATTAGAATAAAGTTAGTGTTTTTAGGTGTGTGAAAGTAAACTAATGGCTAAAAGTTTACATCCGAATTTTGAGATAAATTTATATTAAGGGGTACGTAAAAAAAAACCTATTAAGGGGACAATTATACAACGTATAGACTTAAGATAATCTTGCCGATTATCGAATTGTTTTAAAAACCTCTAATTACCTGTAGGGTCCTTATAATTAATTGGATCACCTTCAGAATATGCATATGCATTTATGCCACCCTTATCAAAAGGACTGAAGCTATCAGGTGAATGAAAACGCATCAAGACCGGATTATACGTACGGTATCCATTTCCTAAAAGATAGTGTCCAGTTACTTGCTCTAACTGTTCTCCTGCAAATCCAAGTGCTTTTTGTACTTCTAAATTATCTACTTCTGGTTTACTAAAAGGAAATCCCTTTTGTGTTTCGGATGAATTTGTCATTTTTGATTTACCACCTTTTATAAAAACTACTCATATCACCATTATTTAATTGGGATGTTACTTAGTATTATAAATTGTATAGCTATTATTCAATGTTGATAAAATAAACGTTTTTGTTACTCGCCCTCTAAATCAACAGGTACTTTAAGCGTAAGTGGTTCACTACTATATTCTCTATTACCACGAGTAACTTGATATGAAACCTGAACCGTTTGCCCCATATTAGCTGCTATAACTTGTGGAGGTATTGTAAATTCAAGTGAAAATTCGTTGTTAATCTCATCTTTATGTAAATTATGTTCGAGTTCATAACCATCCCAATAAAGTTGAATTGTATCTCCAGCTTTCATGTTTGTATAGGCAGGTATCGTAACTTGAACTCCTTCTCTTGCATCTTCCATATCAATCATGTCAATATCCAAAGGTTTTAATTCTTTTTCAGAATCATTTGATTTATTAGTAACCATCCTTATCTCTCCCCTTTAATTTAATAATTACTACGTACCACGATATTACTTCTGTTTTGTGTAAGCTTATACCTTTTTATCGTCTAGTAGATGGTAAGACAAGTTCTTTTTGAGATAAATGAAATAATACAGCTGATTTGTATCAATTTGCTATTTTCATACATTTGTAAAACTCGTTTTCACTACATGAACATTAAACATGTTTTAAAAGTTGTACCTTTTGAAACACTTCACAGACGTATAAAGAATTATTTTATCTTTAGATGTATAAAAATAAAAACTATTCGAAAAGTTACACTTTATCAATACAAGTTTTTTTCCTCCTATATTAAAATGAAAATAACCTTTCAAAGTATCGTAACTCCTTTCGTAAATCATGGAAGGAGTTTTTCTATTCATAAAGGTATAATAAAAAGAAAATATTTTAAATAAATCCACATATTTTCACATGACAGGAAAATACTAATACTTGTTTTAATACTTTAAGTCCAAAGTATTAAAACAGGATTACTAACTGCGATACTAGGAGGACGTTACTATGAATATTCGTGAAGGATTAATTCCGACTACATTAGGTACAGCAGTTACAGCTGCGGGTTATGCCTTGAAGCAAACTCGTGGATCTAATAAGATGATTGCAAATACAGTATTTGGATTTGGCTTAGCTCACGTTGTTTTAGGTGTAATTGATCTTGTAGAACATCGTCGTTAGAAGAAAAGGCAAGCACATTTTGATGCTTGCCTTTTTAATATCGTCAGTATGTATTATTTTTGTTTATAGATTTCTCGAGCTCTTTATTTATAGTGTTTTGAAAGTAAACTTGTGAATATTAGTTTACCTTCGGTTTTTATTAGAAAAACAAAGAGAACTTGTAGGAATCTCTACAAGTTCTCTTTGAGATAATGTAACTACAAGGGCAAAACAAATCATCTTAACAGAAATGACAGGGTAAACTATTTAGAAACTACTTTGACAAATTTATTATATAACAAATATTTCCTTTTAAAGAAAATATTTGTAGAAATTATGTGAATTTTTCAATAAATGAAAATAATATGTTGTCCCCTATAAGAGGTCACCATATCATTTCGGGAAAATTGTACGTTCAGACACGATTCGGACCATTTCACGTAAAGCTGTAGCCAAGCTGTTTTGTCTTGAATAAGAACCTAGTTTCCCCATAATAAGGGCTGCTGAAACTGTTCATTCCCTTATAAAATGAGCTAATCGCAAAAAATCCTCATAATTTTCTTTAATAACCTTTGTATTTATTTGTCCACGTAAAATGACTTCTAATTTTGGATACTCACTTGCTTTATCTATTGTAAATAATTTCGAGTCCGATAAATCTCTTATTCTTGGGGCAAATTTAAATCCTAATAAATGGGTCAATCCGAAAATTTGATCTGTGTAACCAGCTGTGTCTGTATAATGTTCCTCTATGTTTAGATTCGTCATGGTGAAATAAACCATCTAGAATATGAATTGCATCCTTTGAATTAGTATGAAGAATCTTTGTGTAGTAGGTATGGGGTGGAATTTTAATACGGAAAAGTTCTGAGCAACCCTCACCTATACGTTTAATGAATACAAAGTTGTGAAGGGTATTCACATATACAAAAAGACAATTTCACAGGATATTGTCTATAAGATATAGTTAATTCATAACAAAGGAAGGAGGGGAAATATGGAACAAAAACTTTCGCGCTCCGTCTCAGTTATTGGTACGAGCACTCTTCCCCAGAGGTATTTTGATGATCCTATGTATGAAGGACTTTCCATCTTGGCCTAGAGACAGGATAGCTGCTATGAAACGCAAAGTAATTAGATATTTTGGAGAAATTCCAGGAGAATTCCAATATTTGTTACCAAAAACCATTGTTTTTGTAATTTATCTTGTAACTATAAGGCTTGTTGATAACGCAGTTTTTAGGGTTTACCATAAAATATTACCAAAAGTCTTACCAAATACCTTTACCATAATGCTGTATTTATTTATCATACTTACTTTACGGATTAGAATAAGAACTATAATTCTGGATTTATTTTCAGAGCGTGCCTCTGATATATTGCAAAATAACATACTCACAGAACGGAGCTAACCATTATGAGCGAAAATCAAAAAGGATTACCCATCAAAAACGACGAAAAAGGACACGTTATGACAGCCGACAATGCCCCAATGGCATCAGTCCGTATCGCTGGCGAGCCCGATGATAAGAACATCAACCGATACGAACTCGAATCGGCCCGTCGAGCACTGCGCCTCATCAAGGGCAACCTTGGTTATAATCGGTTGCATGCTCTTGTGAGCGAGCAGATCGCGGAGGGAAATGCCCTTTTCCGTGACCACGTGAAGCGCTCCGACGGCAAGCAGGCAACAGGCATTATCACGCTCGAAGCCACCGGACTCACCGCAGCCAACTTCTCCGCCTGGATGAACCGCGCATTCGCAAGAGAGGACGTCCTCATTGCCGCCCATCCCGAGCACTACCTGATCATGTCCGGCCCGAATGGTCCGCACATCGTCGAGACACTCGGAGACCATGTCGTTGGCTTCTACATGGGCAGTTGGGACAAGAGCGAAGTGCCTGCCGGTGGCACCGACAGCATCGGCAAACGCCACTCTCTCCTCACTCTCGACGATGACGGGACAGTGTTCGGTTCTATTTCCACAATGTTTAGCGAAGCCGGCGGCGGCATGACTGTAGAGCTATCCGTTACCCTACCTGCGACGAGTGCGCCTGATGCCATCGACCAGCACCTCCAGCATTTCTCAGTCGAGTTCCGCAACTGGATGCTCTTGGCGGCCGCTGAGATCCGTGAAGGTAGCTTAACTGTTGATGGCCAACAAAACTAAAAGCTGGACTAATGGAATGGACGCCCTCTTTCCCGCCGTGAAATAATCCATGTGCACTTGAGTCTCTCATACAATGGTGATGATTCAATAGGGATCGCAATGATTGATTGAAGAAATTACATGAACGGCAAATCATTCGCAACCAGAACATACAGCTAGGATATGTGACCACAGGGCTTGGAAGCCAACAAGCTTCCAAGCCCCCATTATATCTTGCTCTATTTTTCGCCATGCAGAGTTTACACCGAACTTAGGTCACATCAATGTGAGTTTATGGGTTCATTGAAACTTATTAATTCAGAAACAAATATCGGGATGATGGGATTTGTGTTATCTCTTTTAAATGCTAATACGAAATCCAAATCGCTATCGATTCCTTCTATGCGCAACACCTTAATATCATAGGTTTCATCGGGACGATTTATGTTGTGTGTAGAATGTAGAAAGGCGATGCCTTTTCCTGAACCAACTAAAAGTAATGCTTTTTCTGCATCATTAACGTAATAGGAAGCATTTGGCGAAAATCCATTTTTCATACAAAGACTGGTAGCGTAATCTACGGTAAATGGAGATATTTTACGTTCAAGCATTACAAAATTCTCATTCGCTAATTCTTTCATATTAATAGAGTCGTACTTTGACAATCTATGGCTCTGAGGAACTGCTATTTGCATTTCATTCTCTTGGAGTTTTATACATTCTATATTCGGAATAGAGGCAACGGATGTATGTAATGCAAATACCACGTCGCATTTGTTAATTAAAAGATGGTGTCTTAATTCCGGAGGGTTGCCTCGTGAAAGAGAAAAATCAATGCGCGGATATTTTTTTGTTACAGTTTTCAGTGTATGATGCATGAGCTTGGTATTAAGGAACCCTTGATATCCTATGTTCAGCAATCCTATTACGTTGCCATCACCTTCTTCCTGCTTCACAATTTCTCGAATATTATCACATTTTCGTATAATTTCCGTTGCTTCATGCAAAAGGAGATTCCCTTGTTTTGTTAAAGTTAGCGAGTGCCTGCCACGCGTGAAAAGTCGTACCCCTAACTCTTCTTCCAGGTCCTGTATTTGTCGACTTAAAGTTGGTTGTGTTACATATAGGTGCTCGGATGCTTTCGTAAAACTTGAATATTCTGCCACAGAAATAAAATATCTCAGACTCAGTAAATTCATACGTGACAACCTCTCCATATTTTTTGCTCACCCTTAACAGGCGGCTTAGTTTGTAGAGCCTGTCGGGTAGGACAGATTTATATATATATCGGCAATCTTTACAGTAACAGCTGCTTTCCTCAGATATATCCCGTTCCCAATAGAATAGGTAGCTGTTTTTATATCAGAATTCAGAAGGGCTAACTGAAATAAAGGGACAGTATCTGTTTTTAAAATTCAGTGTCCTTTTTTCTTCGAGGATTACTTTTTTAAACCAGCTGCAAAGAAGGGACCATTAACCGTAATGGTCGTTAGAATACGAGCCATTTCTTGAGGAGATTCTTTCCTGCCACTTTCCAACCATTGTTGAATTACCCCTATTATTGCAGTTCCCATATAAGAAGCTAAATATTGTCCTGGAACAAGGAGATTTTCTTCCTTTACAAATGCAGTTGGATTATTTCCATAGAGTGTTTCCCACATAAATTCCTTCAGTCTTGTTTGAAATGATAAATCACCTTTTGGACCTAACACAGCTTTCATAAATCCACTATTTATATTTAAATACTCAAATAACGAAACTGTAAAGGAAAATGGTATCAAAGTCTGAGAGTCAGTTTCAAGTGCGGCAATAACACTTGAGTAGTTTTGTTTTGTAATTCTGGCCATATCAAGCATAATTTCCTCCTCACATTTAGCCATTAAATCAAATTTGTCTTGATAGTGCGCATAAAATGTGCCTCGATTAACTTTCGCCCTAGTTGCAATGTCTTTAACCGTAATTGCTTCGAACCCTTTTTCATTTATTAATTCTACTAGTGCGTGTCGAATTGATTCTTTTGTCCGAATGACACGTAAATCAGCATTAATATTACGCAAGTAAATTCCTCCTTAATTTTATCCAACACAATTATTAAATGTGTTCCATAACCAACACATTTACCATTTTTAATTATTGAACAGAACTTATTCTAATTTTATAATTTGAAATGTGATACACAACAGGTTGTTCATTAATTATTATAACTTAACATCTAGGAGGGGATACAGACAACATAACGAAAATATTCGCTAAGAAAATTCGATTTCAAATAAGCACAGTTTTTCACCCAAAGTTTGGGATACTACTTATAAAATTAAAGAAGCTTATGGGCTCCAGCAGTCAATTTCTAAATGAGAGGAAGTAATGTAAAATGAATAAATTCTTGGGTCGCCCTGATCTGAAACCGACACATCCAAATGACACTAAACTAGGTTTGAACAAAATAGTCATGACTACTGCGCATTATGGAAATCAAGAGATGATAATGGAGAAGGACGTCCCCATCAAAATGCGAGATGGGGTCACAATATACGTCAATGTTTTCCGTCCGAATAAACCAGGGAAGTTTCCGGTGGTAATGAGCATGGATCCATATAATAAAGATGGCTTACCCCCCTATGATACTTTTCGTCAATTCTGGCCGACGGTAGGTACTATCGTTACATCCCTTTTTGCCCCATTTGAGTCACCTGATCCCGGTTTTTGGGTTCCAAACGATTATATATTGATTAAAATCGCAACGCGGGGGAGTTCAAATTCGGAAGGTGACCTCTATCCTTGGACGAAAACGGAAACTCAAGATTATTATGAAGTCATCGAATGGGCCGGCGTTCAGGAGTGGAGCGATGGCAATGTGGGACTAAACGGTGTGTCATATCTGGCCATGACTCAATGGCGGGTGGCCGCTATGAATCCGCCTCATCTGAAGGCGATCATCCCGTGGGAAGGGACTTCTGATCTGTACCGGGAATGGTACTTTCACGGCGGAATACCGGAAACAGTTTTCTCAGCTGATTTCGAGAAGTTGCAACATACCCGGTGGCCAAATAACAACATAGAAGAAATGGTAGCGGCGCAAACAGAACATCCGTTACTCGATGAGCACTGGGAGGAAAGACAGGTTATTCTGTCCGATATCAAGGTACCCATGTTTGTTTGCGCTAGCTGGTCCACCCAAGGGTTGCATAACCGTGGTACCTTTGAAGGCTTTAAACAGGCTTCATCCAAAGACAAGTGGCTGCTGGTTCATGGCCGCAAGGAATGGGAAACTTACTATTTGCGTGAATCGCTGGAACAGCAGAAGGAATTCTTCGATTATTTCCTGAAAGGTATTGAGAATGATTGGATGGATACACCTCGGGTACGCTACGAGGTCAGAGAGAAATTCTATAAGGGACACATTCGCACCGCGAATGAGTGGCCGATAGCTCAAACAAGATATTCCAAACAATATCTGAATGGCGAAGAAATGTCCCTGCAGCAGGCTCCCGTTCAGAACGAAACCAGACTTACCTATAATGCCGAACCTGGTCAGACAGAAAACAGTGATTTAAGATTTAAATTTACTGCTGACGAGGACATGGAGCTCACCGGTAATATGAAGCTCAAGCTCTGGGTCTCCGCCGACGACACTGATGATATGGATATTTTTGTCGGCATTAAGAAGTACGACAGACGCGGCAATGAAGTGTTCCTGCCCGACTTTAACCATATTGAAAATGGTCAAGTAGCCAATGGATGGCTGAGGGTTTCCCATAGAGAGCTGGATACTGAGAAATCTACTCCTTATCAGCCGGTACTTAAGCATAAGAGATTATTGAAGCTTAATAAAGACGAAATTGTGCCGGTAGAAATTGAAATATTGCCTTCAAGCATTCTTCTGAAATCTGGAGAAAGTCTGGTGCTGGTCATAAAAGGCAGCGAGATTATTATTAAAGATAACCCATCAGGGGATACAAGACGTTATGGGCACACGAAAACAGTGAACAAAGGAACTCATTCGATTTATGCCGGTGGGAAGTATGATTCATTCCTTTTGGTACCGGTGATTCCTAAGAAAGATTAGTGAAATATTCCCTGATGGTACGTTTTTCTTATGGTTGCCAATGCGATTTATGGTACAAGGTCTACGAGAGTTGTTCTTTTTTATGAAAGAATTGTCTTGGAATCCTTCAGTATTTACCTTTGTTTGGATGAAGCAGTTAGCATGTTAGTCGTACTTGCTTCTGCATTAAAACTTAATTCAATAAAAGGAAAAAACAAACCGAAAAATTAGCCGCATAACAATAAACAAGCCGTTTCCTGAAGGAAAACGGCTTGTTTTATTTAAGTTTGTAAAATAACGTACTTAAGCTAAATGGTTGCCATAATTGAATAAGCAAACAAATAAAAGGGGCTAACGGTCCTTTTTGAATATATTGCTAAACCTATTTTCCATGTTGAGAAACTGTCTTGAAAATCGGCTTAGAGTTGTAAAGCCACAATTTCCTGATGGTACCCCATCCCCCATCGCCATCAACTTGAAAAATTAATTGTTCCCCAAAATAAAAAAAATGAGCTGAATTCTCGAAAATAACTGTAAAAAGATAAAATTTTCGTTATGGGGGCGTCTCAAAACCTTAGCTTGATGGGCATGGGGTCACAACACCATTTTGGGAAAATTGTACGTTTAGACATATTTTTGACACATTTTAATTAGTTCACTGTTCACCTTGTTTTGTTAAATACATTAAACCACCTCCCGATATTCGAGAGATGGTTCATTTTTATTTATTCACAATTCTGTTATAGGAAGTAATGGTTAACACGTAGTAAACAAAATAGATCACACCATACGTTGTCATAGCGTAAATAAATGAAATGATATCTTGCTGTATGTCCATGCTATATTCTAAAGATAATGACATTGTTAACATGCCTGCATTTAGTATCCCAATAATTAACGGAAGGAGAAATACAAATAATGTTTGTTTTGCTATCGTAGTTCGTACTTCTTTTCTATTTACACCGATTTTTCGTAAAATTTCATAACGATTTTTATCTGAATGTGCTTCTGTTAGCTGTTTGAAGTAAATAACACTTCCTGTTGCCACTAGTAAAACTAACGCTAAAGAGCTAACTACAAAGATTTTCATTCCTGTAAGTGCCTTTATTTTTTTATATTCTTGGTAGAACGTACGCATCTGAGTATCTTCTCCAGCTAATTTCATTAATATATCAGATGTTTCTTTTGTTGTTTTTTCATCCTCTACTTTATAAGCTTTATATGTGATTGGATTGACTTGTTTTGCAACACTGTCAAACATCGCGTCATCAACGACAATGTATAGAGGTTCGGGACCGGATGTTAGTCCTACAAATTTTTTTTCTAACTTATTAAGCTTTACAGAATGATTCCCCACAGGTAATGGAATGTTTACTTGGTGATTCATGAAATCAGAGGCTGGTTGACTAATGAATTGTTTAAATGCGATAGCCTGCTCACCAGATAGGTTTGGTATATCCCCTAATTTTAGAACTTTGTTCATTTTATGAAATCCATTTTCTGAGATCAAGTTAACGGAAAGGTCATCTTTATCTTGGAATGGTGCTGAAGTATTCCCTTTCACTTGAATAATCGGGATATCTAATTGCGCTGTAATAGGATGATCTTTGTCTTTTGAAATCACACGTTTCATTTGATTGTCATACGCTTCGTCTTTTGAAAGATGAATATAGCTAAAAGGAGCTGTTTCATGAGCATCTTTTTCAGTAATCGAGTATTCAGAGAAACTTGCCTGAAGATATGGCAGCGCTGCTGTAATTAGCAATGCGATAACTGTAAGCATAAGGGCATTTCCTTTTACACGGTACAACAAGTGAGATGTTCCAATGATGTTAATCCCTTTATAGTAGTTCGGTTTATTTTTTTGTGCACGCTTTAGCAAATACACAGTTAAAGAACGAAATAATAAATATGTTCCAATAACAACAAGAGGCATAGAAAGCATTGCTGCCCCGTTAAACATAAGCCAATAACTACTTACCAGTAAAATGATCGAAACTAAGGCAGAAACGATAGATGCTTTCGGTACTTTCTCCCCTTTTTTATCTGCTTGGAATAATTCAATTAATTTAAAGCGATATATTAAAAGATACGATTGAAGAGATGTAAAAATTGTAATGACCGTAAATGTAATAGTAGTAGTCATAATTGCTTCCATAGGAATACTAAAACCTACATCGACCGGAGCACCTACGAGTTTAAGGAGCAACATGATAAACAATCTGGATAATATGATGCCTAATACGAGCCCGCATATTAAAGTGATAGCTCCGATAATTACATTTTCAAAAAACAGCATTCTTGCGATGATTTTTTTTCTCACGCCGAGTAGAGAGTACAGACCTACTTCTTTTTTACGTTTTTTCGTGAAGAATGCATTAGAATATCCAATGAAAACTGCTACAAATCCTATTAAAACGAAAGAGGTTTGTGACATTGTATCTTCCATATTATTAACGGCGTTTTTAATCTCTGGTGTATACAATAGCGAGTTGAAAGTGTAACAAATTACAACGCTCACCACCATGGAGAAAAAGTAGAGAAGGTAATTATTTAAATTCCCTTTAATATTTTTTTTCGCTAAACTAAATAACGTCACTTGTACCACCTCCAAGAATGGACAATACATCTAATATCTTCTTGAAGAATTCTTTACGGGAAGAATCGCCCTTTACGAGTTCGGTGAATAGAGTGCCATCTTTAATAAAGAGCACACGTTTACAATAGCTAGCTGCAAATGCATCATGTGTTACCATTAAGATGGTGGCTTTATCTTCTAGGCTTAAGTCTTGCAAGCTCTCCAATAAGTCTGCTGCCGATTTTGAATCGAGTGCGCCGGTCGGCTCGTCTGCTAATATTAAGCTTGGTTTCGATACCATCGCGCGAGAAGCAGCTGTACGCTGTTTCTGCCCACCTGAGATTTGATACGGGTATTTATCTAAAATGGAACGAATACCAAAACGCTCCGAAATCTCGTTGACTCTGTTTTCTATTTCTTCTACATTCATTTTTGCGAGTGCAAGTGGCAGCAAAATATTATCCTTCACTGTTAACGTATCTAACAAATTGTAATCTTGAAAAATGAAACCGAGTTTATCCCGTCTGAATGCGGATAGTTGTTCTTCTTTCATGTTTAGAATGCTTGTCCCGTCAATCAAAATCTCACCGGACGTCGGCTGATCTATAGTCGCCAAAATATTTAAGAGCGTGGATTTACCAGCACCTGACGGCCCCATAATTCCAACAAATTCACCTTTGTGAACAGTTAGATCAATATCATGTAATGCAGTAAATATATTTCCTCTTGCTCCATACATTTTTTTGATTTTTTTTGCGTCTACTATTGATCTCATATATAATTCCTCCATTAAAGAAGTTATTTTCTTCTTACAGGCTTTATTCTATATCATGTAACCCTTCAATAACCTTACAGTTGTTTAGGCTAACCTTACAGTTTTGTCACCTTAAAATAAATGTCCCTTATTTCGTTATTTTTTCCACTATAATATGATATAGACGATTATGCTGGCATAGTTTGTCCTATGATGCGAATTTGGGTATTCTAGAACCGTATGAGCGCACAATATTTAACACAAATTATCTATAATATGAGCTTTTGGGGGAATAACCATGAAAATTATGATTGTAGAAGACGAAAAAACGATTAGAGAAATGGTGGGAGAAACAATAGAAAAATGGGGGTTTGCTACAATAAAAGTAGAAGATTTTGACCAAGTATTATCGGTATTTCTAAAAGAGAGTCCTCATCTTGTGTTAATGGATATTAATTTGCCGTCATTTGATGGATTTTACTGGTGTAATAAAATTAGGGAAACTTCAAAAGCACCGATTATCTTTCTTTCATCTCGTAATACACCGATGGATATAGTGATGGCGATGAATATGGGCGGAGATGATTTCATTAACAAACCGTTCCACACAGATATATTAATGGCAAAAATTAATGCGCTTCTTCGTAGGACGTACACGTATATAGAAGATATAGAGTTAAATGTTATAGAGCATGATGGAATTGTGCTCAACCTTAAAACCTACAATGTGTCTTATGCGAATGAAACGATTACGCTAACTAAAAATGAATTTATTATTTTAAAACTTCTCATGCAAAATAAAGGGACAGTTGTAAACCGGACAAAGATAATGCGCAGCCTTTGGGCTGATGAAAGATTCGTGGACGAAAACACCTTAACGGTTAGAAATTTGTGTTTATTCACATACTTTTTGTTCTAACAGTAAAGAAAAAATATGTTTTAAAAACAAAACTGCTTTCGCATTTAAACGTTTATTTAAGCCCTCAGGGCTGAGTAGAGTACCTGTCGCTGCATGAAGCCTACTACATAATCGAACTAAAGGATCACTTGCCACCCGTTGACTAATCCAAATACAAATAGTAGCTAAGTCTGATCCAGAAAACTTACGTTTTCGCTTTATAAATCCTAGTTCTCTTGCAAGTTCTTCTAAAAATACAGGTGTCACATATCGTTGTAGTTCTTCAGAAAATGATTGTAGTTCATCTTGAATCGAAATATTCATAAGAAAACGCCATCCTTTCTAATCTAGCTTTTTTAGAAAGAATAACGTTTTTTGGTACTTAGGGGTATTAAAATCGCTTGAGTTGATGGGAATGTATGGTGACCCCTATTACCCTGTATTTAAATACAAATGCCATTGCCTTTGCTTGAAATTATTTAGCTATTGTTCTTAATAATTGATCGACCAACAATTGAGATTTTAGACCTTCTAATCCATCAATTAGTGGTTTTTCATCATTTTGAATACAATCAATAAAATGCTGTACAGCATCTTCAAACCCTCTTTGCTTTAACGTTGTATCCCAAGAAGGAGAAAATGAAGTAGATAGGCTATTATTAGACTCAACTTCTAAAGTATTCATGTTCTTAATCCTTAAAATTGCTCCATCTGTTAATAGTTCAAGCTTCTCAAGGTTAGTACCCGCTTTTCTATGCATATCTGTAAAGAAAGGTACTCCTTCCTTAGATTTATAAACATGTCCGGCATATACTAGGTAATTCTCACTACTAATATTTACCGTTCCATGTAACACATCCAAATCACCATTTGCTAGCCATCTTACTGTATCAACTGCATGATAATTTTTAAAAACACGTTATTTCATAGTAAATAAAAAAGAGCACACATATAAGCATGCTCTTAGATAATTAAGCTTATGAGTGGCATCCCATACAATAACATATGCTTGTTCAGTAAAAAAGTGAAAATAGTTTTAACAAAAACGCTATTTGTGCGACACGTTTCCTTATAAGTGTGCAAACACGAAATAGGAGGGTTATCAATTTGATGACAACAACGGATTGACTGAAAGTAGGAATGAAAGCCGTCAGGTTGAGCTGAAACTACTTATCTGATACTCCTACATGCAAGGCGTGATAGTAGACGCAAATTGTATGAAGCTAGGTGAAGTCGGCTGAACAAAACCTAAGTGAGAAATCATATGCAAACGAAGAAAGATGTTCAAAGCTTTGCGAATGTTTTAATTGAAGAAGCTGAAGAAAAGAAACAAGTTGTTGAAGAACAGCCTGCTGCACAAAAAGAAGAGCCGAAACGTGAGAAAAAGCGTCATGTTCCATTTAACGTTGTCATGTTAAAACAAGACAGAAAGAAGTTAATGGAAAGACATGCGGTACGAACGAACGTAACGCAATCTACTGTGGGTGAACGAGTAACGGAAAAACCAATGCAGCAAGTAGCGGTAGAAGCTCAAGTGGAAGAAAAACCGATGCAGCAAGTGGTAGTGGAACCGCAAGTGGAAGAAAAACCGATGCAGCAAGTGGTAGTAGAACCACAAGTGGAAGAAAGTCCAGTGCAGCAAGTGATAGTAGAACCACAAATGGAAGAAAAGCCAATGCAGCAAATGGTAGTAGAACCACAAGTGGAAGAAAAACCAATGCAGCAAGTAGCGGTAGAAGCTCAAGTGGAAGAAAAGCCAATGCAGCAAGTGGTAGTAGAAGCTCAAGTGGAAGAAAAACCGATGCAGCAAGTGGTAGTAGAAGCTCAAGTGGAAGAAAAACCAATGCAGCAAGGATAAACCCAATTCATCTTCTAAGCCTTGTTCAATACTTACCAGTAAAGATACCAGTCCCAACGAATCTAAATACCCTTCCCAATCATAAAGATGTGCTTTCAAGCCTTTTTTAAGATCAATTTTATTTTCAAGACTTTCATTCACTTCTTCAACACAGCACCATACGATTTGAATAATTTTTTCTTTATTAGTATCTTCCAAGTAAATGCACTCCTTTTTATGAATCATTTTTACTATGAATATTTCCTTCAACACCATTAAGTGATGCTGCAGCAACACCAATTACTACTCCAGGAGCACCAATCGTAAAAATACCAGTTGTATTAGCGGAAAGAACAATTCAAATTGTTGTAGAAGCCGATGTTCCATTAGATCCTCCAGCAACTGAGATTAAACGTGTCTTAAAAAATGTATTTTTAACACAGGGTAAGTTAGTTCCTGTAGCATTTACTCCGGTAGTTGGTACACCTTACAACCGAGTTACAAGAGGAAAATTATTTGTACAAGGGTATATTCGTAAAAATATTGAATATGCAAATGATGAGTGTAATGGAGTTCTATATGACCGCATTGCAAATGTTCCATTTTCTGGTTTTGCAGATCTAACAGAAGCTGATTTTCTATCACTAGCTTTAATAGCTGCTTCTTCAGACACTACATCTCATTTTATTAATCCTAACAACGGCGATTTACCACGTTTAGATAAATACTTCTTCCAAAATTCAGTTTTTTATAACGAACAACCATATGTCGAATTAGTAAGTGCTCAATTTTTCGAATTAGACTTTTCACCTTGTCCAACAGAATTAAACGAGCCATTTGGAACTCTTCGTGAAAAAATTGTACTAGACCTTACTTTAAAAGTTTTACAAGTACAACAAGTACAAGTATAAAACTAAAAAGGCATTGTCTTTATTAAAAAGACAATGTCTTTTTTATTATTATAAAACATATATAATGATGAAATGGTCGCGTACAAAAAGCATATTTTTAGGAATTACATCAGATGGGGGGATGGTGATGAATAAGCCATGGGTTGGTAAAGAAATATGGAACAAAGTTTACAAATGGAAAATGCTGAATGTTCAAGATGATTCACGTGAAATAAGAGAAAAAAGAAAAGTAAAGATACAGAGTTAAAAAAGAAGATAAAGTAATTGGAATAGAGAAAGAAAATGAAAAAACTGAATCAAAAAAAGAAGATAAAGCAATTAAATCAGAGAAAGAAAGTGAAGAAACTGAATCAAAAAAAGAAGATAAAGCAATTAAATTAGAGAAAGAAAGTAAAGAAACAGAGTCAAAAAAAGAAGATAAAGTAATTGGATTGGAGAAAGAAAGTAAGGAAACAGAGTCAAAAAAAGAAGATAAAGTAATTGGATTGGAGAAAGAAAGTAAAGAAACAGAGTCAAAAAAAGAAGATAAAGTAATTGGATTAGAGAAAGAAGAAATAGCAATTGAATCAAAGAAAGAAAGTAAAGAGACTGAACCAGCAAAAGAAAATAGAGTGATTGGATTAGAGAAAGAAGAAGTAGCAAATGAATCAGAGAAAAAAAGTGTAGAAACTGAATCAAAGAGAGAAAGTATAGGTTTAGGATCAAAAATAGAGACTTCAGTGCATTCAATGGTAGTGAAAACTCCATTTTCTATTATTTCAGAAGTGTCTAGCTTTAAAGTATTT
The DNA here is from genome assembly GCF_016650935.1 of Bacillus sp. TH25. Classification (NCBI taxonomy): domain Bacteria; kingdom Bacillati; phylum Bacillota; class Bacilli; order Caryophanales; family Bacillaceae; genus Bacillus; species Bacillus sp. TH25. Next base: position 1,395,402 of record NZ_JAEKEU010000009.1, read on the forward strand.
CCAAAAATAAATGTGAAAAATCAAGATGCATTTGTATTTCGAAATGAAAAAGATGCGGAGGGGCGTGAACTAGATTCTAAGTTATTAACTACAGTGCAACAGCATCATTCGGAGGCTTATTGTAAATTAGTTTCTTTAAATCTTCATGAAAAGAGAGTGCTTGTTGAATTATATAATCAAAAAGTCAAAGGGAATATTGAAGAGAATCGGGTAGAGACATCTACATGGATACCTATCCACAGTATAATATTAGAGAGTGAAAATGGGGGAGAAGTAAATAATTATGTAACAGCCAGACTACCAATAGAAATAGGAAGATATAAAGGTGAAATTAGTTTACGAGAAAAAGTGGTGTTTACAGAAAAAGTCATAGGAATAAAAGAGGTGGAACAGGAGATTGTTTTGACAAAAACCGAATTTTTAGTACCAAAAGTAAAAAAGAATGGACAAAATAAATTTACAGTTGAAAAAGGGAGCTTATTGGTAGAAGGATATATATATCAATGTATTGAATACATATCAGAACAAAGTACATTTCATGATAATGTATATCAGTTAGTACAAAATATTGTATTAGAATTAATCATTCAAGTGATACAAGAACAGGAAGTACAAGTGCGAATTACATAAAAATGATTATATTCCCTTGATTAGCTGATTATTTTTATTCGTAGCATATCGATGCTTATTCTTTTGTAAATCATTCAGTGCTATAGAATATCCTCCATACGGTTTATCCTCAATGAATTCATTTTCATATTTATGAAGGATGATATTGTTGCTAGCTAGGATAGTTACTTAATTGTATGAATTTCTTCAGGTTTATGTTTTAAAAAAGTGCTAACAAGTTTGTAAACGTTCTTGCTAACACTTATTTAAAACGGCCATAAAATTGGCGTAAATGTTGTTTGATTAATGAAGCTAATTAAATAACATAGATAATTACATCTTATAACCTAGGGTGTAATATAAAGTATATTCACTCCTTTTTTACAAAACTCACAATTTAAATAGTAAAACATGTTTATCGTAATTTTCCAAACACCAATTATATTTTTTTAGAATAATTGGATGGACAACTTCATTCGTAGTATTAACTTCAGTAAAGCCGTATTTTTTATAAAAACTTTCTAGTTCTTCAAAAGGAAGACAATACACATTTTGTATTTGAAATTTTTTCGCAGTTTGTACTAAAAATGAGACAAGTTCTCCAGCTAATTGTAGACCCCTGAATTTAGGGAGAATAAAAATCCCACCCATTTCAATAGTGTCTTCATCTATTTGGACTAAACGTCCAACACCCGCGTACGCATTGTTGTATGTAATGATCGCAACTGTATCCCGCTTTAAATCACTTCGTACAAACCCTATCGATTCATATTGATTATTAATCCATTCTAAATCATTTGATGTAGCCAGTTGAATACTCATATGTATCCTCCTTCAGAAAACTTTTACTATTTCCGTTATACATAATATAATATCAGGAAAAAAGTGGTTGGAATGGAATGATTTTTATTAACAGTTCAAGTTTTGAAGAATAGTGCATACAATATAAAGTGTTTTCCTTTCTTCATTTAAGTTTTACGTATATAATTTAAAAGTACTATTTATATTTTATTTTTTTATATTTATAACAGAATAGAGGTTTAAAAATGGGTGTTAAAATCATTACGGATAGTGCGGCGGATTTACCGGTAGAATTGCTGCAAGCATATGATATTGATTTAATTCCACTCCGTGTATATGATGAAGCAGAAACAGAGTATTTAGATGGGGTTACATTAAAATCAGTTACATTACTGCAAAAAATGAGAGAAGGCGCAGTTTATAAAACGTCATTGCCTTCACTTGAAACATTCCAAGAAAAATTTGTTTCCTATGCAAAAGAAGGTAACCCTTGTATATATTTAGCTTTTTCATCTGAATTGTCTGGTACATATCAATCGTCAGTTCTCATTAAAAAAGAAGTGACAGAAACATACACTGATTTAGATTTAGAAATTATCGATACAAAATGTGCCTCACTCGGTCAGGGTATTGTCGTATTAGAGGCTGCAAAAATGGCAAAAGAGGGCGCATCAAAAGAAGAAATATTAAACCGTGTCGCTTTTCTAATGGAGCATATGGAGCATATATTCACTGTAGCTGACTTACAGTACCTTGTTAGAGGTGGACGTTTAAGTAAAGTAGCCGGTTTCATCGGTGGTTTGCTAAACATTAAGCCAATCTTAAATGTGGATGAAGGAAAACTTGTACCACTTGAAAAGGTACGAGGGAAAAAGAAAGTATTAAGCCGAATTGTTGATATTATGGAAGAGCGCGGAAAAGACCTTAAAGATCAAACAATCGGTATGACTCACGGTGACGACTTAGAAACAGCTGAAGCATTAAAAGCATTAATTACTGAAAGATTCGGCTGTGAGGTATTTATCGTAAATACAATTGGTGCAGCAATCGGAGCGCATACAGGACCAGGTGCGTTAACATTGTTCTTCTTAAATGAAGTAGAGTAAAGGATTGATCTTTTGATCAATCCTTTTTTACTTTTAATCTGTGACAATTGGTCGATATGGTATCGGTGATGATAAAATCATCGAAGTTTTCACTGTACCAAACGGAATAACGATATCAATTAATTCCTCTAATTCCTTCATAGAATGAACTGCTACTTTTAAGTAATAGCTACTTTCACCTGTTACTCGGTGACATTCGAGTATTCTGTATTCTTCGTATATTTTCTCCTCGAATTTTTTGCATGGAATCTTTAAATTTTCGATTCTTAAAAATGCCTGAATTGATTTACCTATGGCATCTAGTGATATCCGAGCTGTATACTTTTCAATTATTCCTGCATCTTGTAACCTTTTTAGTCTTTCTGTAACACTAGGGCGGCTGAGGTGTAAATGCTCAGTCATTTCTGTAATTGTCATCCTGGCATATTCTTGTAATAATAGGGTTATTTTCTTATCGATCTCATCCATTAATCATGCTCCTTTGCAAAACTGAAAGTAAACTTCTGAAATACATGCATAATATAAAATCTAATGCTAAATTACATACACTATTGAATGTTGAATAGACTGATAACTTTCTATAATTAAAATATAAATGGAGGTGCATGTAATGTCTAATCATTTCAAAGAAACAATTTCTATTAAAAAGGGAACAGCTTTATACGTCGGAGCTGTTTTAGGATCAGGAATACTTATTTTACCTGGTATGACAGCGAGTGTAGCAGAAGGGAATGCGATTATTTCTTGGTTAATTATGATTTTACTAAGTATTCCACTTGCATTTACGTTTGCTTTTTTATCAATTGAATATCCGAGTGCAGGTGGAATCGCGACTTTTGCAGAAAAGGCTTTCGGTAAAAATATAGGAGCAATGATAGGTTGGTGTTTTTTTATTGCGGGTAGCGTTGGGCAAATTGTTGTATCGATGACTGGTGGAATCTATATAGTGAGAGTATTTGCTTTACCATCATATTACACGTACATTATTGCGCTAATTATATTGAGTATTTCTATTGCTTTCAATTTATTCGGATTAAAAATGAGCGGTTTATTTCAAGTATGTATCGGTGTATTAACTTTTTTTATTTTAATCGTAACAATTATAAGCTCACTACCTTATATTGAAATGAAAAATATAAATGTACATATTTCTATGAAAGCAGTAAAGCCGATTTTAGATGCGTCATTATTAATTTTTTGGTCGTTTTTCGGTTGGGAAGCAATTGCGAGTTTAGCTCCAGAATTTAAAACGCCTAGAAAAAGAAATATTATTTTGTCTACGGGATTTGCGATTATTATTATTGGAGTTTTATATATTGGTATTGCATTATCAGTAATCGGAACGAAATCTTATCATATTAATGCTGATAATACTACAGCTCTAGTGCTTGTAATCAAGCAAACATTAGGTGACCAATTTGCATGGTTAATTGGATTTGTAGCTTTTATTATTTGTTTAGGGACAACAAATGCATTTATCGCAAGTATGGGGCGTTTAGGCTATTCACTAGGAAAGGAAGAAGTTGCACCTCGTTATTTAGCAAGTATTAATGTAAAAAGAGCAGCGCCAACAAATGCAGTAAAAGTTGTAGGTTTTATTGCGATAATAGGTTTGTTAATAAGTTTCGTTTTTCATATTAGTATAGATAGAATCGTATTAATACCGAACTCGTTAGGGATTGTTACATATATAGTCGGTACTGCGGCCGGAATTAAGTTAATAAAGAATAGGTTAGGTAAAATTTTTTCTATAATAGCTTTTATATGTTGTGTAGCGGTTTATCCCTTTGTTGGAGGAGTCATACTTATTCCAATACTTGTAGCTTTAGCGTCTTTATGCTATTTATATTTTAGAAAAGGTAGACTTGTAAATTAGAGGGAGCAGAATAAGGAATGTTAAAATGTATTCGTTTAAGTTTTAATATTTAGATATATCTTAATATTTGAGATTCATATATAATTATGGAGGGATTAAATTGTTGTAACTATTTGTAAAAATAGGAGGCTATTAAAATGAATAAGCTTATACATGCTCCAACTAACTGGGATTTATGCAGGCTATATTCTAATGAACAAGATCTTATATTTTCTATAGAACAGTTAAAAATAGAATATAAAGCAACAAAAAATCCGGTAATCCTCTCACAACTTATTCAAGCTATCGAAAAGGCGGAATATTATTTGTATTGCCGTTCCACTGAAGAGGATGTACAACCTGAAAATGCTTTACTAAGTGTAAAAATAAATCAATTAAAGAAAGAAGTTCAGCTATTAATAGAATCTAGTAAGCAACAAGATACTAATAATTTAAGTATTAAACTAATAGAAAATGAACTAAAAGCTTGGGAAGATATGTACATACAATTACGGAATAAATTAGAAATAACTCATGATAAAGAGACTTTATCTTTTGGACAAGCGAATTATGTTGCGATGAATAGTGATGATCATAATGAAAGGTTCAAAGTATTCGATTCTCTTACAAATACTTTGAATAAGGAAAAAGAAATCTTTGCTACTGTTTTTAATCAAATAGGAAGATTACGTAATACGAAAAGTAATGAATTAGAAAGGAGAGAAGTTCTAACCCAATCCCTTCAAATGAATGGCATTTCTGAAATTGTATTATCACAAATGTGGGATGCAACGGAATCTAAACTTGATAAGCTAGTAAGTGCTTTAAACGCTTTTAAAAAGGAAAAGAATTCGATTACATGGCATGAACTGATGACAGTAAAAGAGAATAATGAGTCCATTATTCCTTTTTCAGTAGCAGTACAAAACATATATGATGCATTTAAAAATATAAATGAAGAATTAGCAGAATTTGCACGGAATGCAATAGCAAATGGATGGGTAGATGCGGAACCAAGAGACAGTAAACCACCAGGTGGATTTTGCGCTCCTTTTTTCAGTGAAAAAGAATCGCGAATCTCTATGCGTTATGACGGAAGTATCGATAGTGTAAGAGTACTTGCTCATGAACTAGGACACGCTTGGCATTTTTATGCTATGAGTCTTGAACAATCTACAACATTTTTAGATGATTATCTGCCAATGAGTACAGCTGAATCAGCGTCTATTTTCTTTGAGATGGTACTTGTAGATCACTTAATAAAAACAGCAGAATGCACAGAAATGAAAAAGTCATTGCTTAGCTGTAAAATTAGAAATAGCTTTAATTATGTTATGGCAATTCGTGCATCGTTTCAGTTTGAAAAGAGTTTTTATGAAAAAAGTAAAGAAGGTCCTATAAGTGCTGATGAAATTGAGAAATTATCTATAGCCGCGCAAGAAAAGGCATACGGGAATGCACTAACAGAATATCAGCCGTTTGTTTGGATGAAATACGTTCAGTTTTATATAGCAGACGTTCCTTTTTACAATTATCCATACACATTTGGGTATTTAGCGAGTTTTAGTTTAATCGAAATAGCAAAGGAAAATAAAAATGCATTTCATTTGAGGTATAAAGAGTTTTTACGAGAAACAGGAAAGGCCCCAGTTGAAGAATTGATGAAAAAACATTTTGATATTGATCTAACAGAGTATGAATTTTGGAATAAAGCTTTTATGCAAATTCATAAAGATATTGATGAATATTTGCAAATTAATTAAGGGGACTACATATATGAACAGAATCGGTATTATCGGAGCAATGCAAATAGAAATAGACTTACTATTAGAAAAACTACTTATTAAAGAGGAACATACTATTGCGGGAATACCTTTTTATAAAGGAAACTTCATGGATACAGAAATTATTATTACGCGATGTGGTGTAGGAAAGGTAAATGCCGCCGCATGTACCCAAATTTTAATTAATAAATTTGATGTGAATTCTATCATTAATACAGGTGTTGCGGGTGGATTACATCCGGATGTGAAAGTTGGCGATCTAGTTATTTCTACAAATGTTACGCATCATGATGTTAGTAAAAGTCAAATGAAGAATTTATTTCCGTTTCAAGAAGAGTTTCATGCAAGCGATGAATTAAGAGATTTAGCCCGAAAAGCTGTTAATAGTAGTAGTTTAAATATTACTGTTCATGAAGGAAGAATCATCAGCGGAGAATGCTTCGTCGAGGATTCAAAATTAAAGGAGCAATTAGTCACTGAATATGCACCTCATTGTACAGAAATGGAAGGAGCGGCAATTGGACATGTTGCTTATATAAATGACATACCATTTCTAGTTTTGAGATGCATTTCTGATAGTGCAGATGATTCAGCGCAAGTTTCATATGATGATTTCGCGAAAACCGCAGCGAATTATTGTTCAGAAATTATTGTTGAGATGATTAAACATATTTCGAGTAAAACTGTATTGTAATTAATACGTAAAGAATGGGAGAGTATAAAATGTTACAAGTACTAATTTTTGATATGGATGGAACTTTATTTCAAACAGATAAAATTTTAGAGTTATCACTAGATGATACATTTGATCATTTACGGTCACTACAATTATGGGATGCGGAAACACCTATTGATAAATACCGTGAAATTATGGGTGTACCTTTACCTAAAGTTTGGGAAGCTTTATTACCGAATCATTCTAATGAAGTAAGGGAACAAACAGATGCATATTTTTTAGAAAGACTAATTGAAAATATAAAGAGTGGAAATGGTGCTTTATATCCGAATGTAAAGGAAGTTTTTAGTTTTATAAAAGAAAATAATTGTTCTGTTTACATTGCTAGTAACGGCTTAACGGAATATTTACAAGCAATCGTATCTTATTATGATTTAGACCAATGGGTTACGGAAACATTCAGTATTGAACAAATACACTCGCTAAATAAAGGTGACTTAGTAAAAAGCATTTTGATGAAATATGATATAAAAGAGGCAGCGGTAGTTGGAGATCGTTTATCGGATATTAACGCTGCAAAAGATAATGGTTTAATTGCGATTGGATGTAATTTTGATTTTGCACAAGAAGATGAACTTGCTCATGCTGATTTAGTAATTGATGATTTAATGGAGTTGAAGGGCATATTACCAGAATTGAAGAATACTTACATAACAAATTGAATAAGTTTACATTCAAATGAATGCTCGAGATGATATATTCTTGGGCATTTTTATTTTTCAAAAAGATACATTTGGATAGAGAAAGTGGGGGATTAAACTGGAAGATATACAAATTAAGCAGATTGAAGATTTGTTTAAATATGAGATCAATCATCTTGTTATGGAAAGTAAAGAAGAAAGATTTAACTTCTTAATAAAACTAATAAATGAATATGAAAGTAGAAGAAATACATTTAGTAAAACGGGTGAATGTTTATATGGCATTTTTCGAGGTGATACGTTAATTGGAATTGGGGGATTAAATCAAGATCCGTATACGAAAGATAATAAGATTGGCCGATTAAGAAGGTTTTACATTGCAAAAGATTACCGGCGGAAAGGATTAGGAAGGTTACTGTTAGGGAGAATCTTAAGCTATGCAAAAATCTATTTTACTATTGTTGTCTTACATACAGATACAGAACAGGGGGATCAATTTTATACTTCGAGTGGATTTGTGAAAGGGAAAATGTATGTAGGAACAAGCCATTATCTAGACTTAGATAAAAGGATGTAGTGAATTATTATTTGACCTTAAAAGGAACGTTCGTTCTACCTTGTGTAGATTTATGGTATAATTTATTTGAATCTACTATTAGAATGGGGATTAGATGATGGGAGAAAATAAAATTATTAATGATTTTAAAGATTATTCAATGTGGATAACCACATTGAAAGGTATGAAAGAAGAATTGTGGACAGCGCCAATATCAGAGGGGAAATGGACTATTGGTGAGATTGTATCTCATATTATGAATTGGGATGACTATCTTTTACGTGAGACATTATCATCAGTGAGAGATGGACAGGGAATGGAGTTCCCTGACTTTGATACATATAATAAACTAGCCTCTAATTATGCAAAATCAGGTATATCTAAGATAAAACTTCTTGAAGAAGCACAAGCTAAAAGAGATTTACTTGTTCAAGAGCTTAACCGACTGTCTATTGGAAAGCTAAAGGAACATTTAACTGCCAATGGAGTATCATATTGTCCTCATACTGGAATGCCGTACTCTCTAATATATATTATTAAAGAATTCGTAGATCACGATAACCATCACAAAAGGCAGATTATTAATTTTTTAAATGAAAATCAAGTTGTTAACTGATAAAAAAGATCCCGCGAATGATACTTGCGGGATCTTTTTTAATTATAATTTAACATTCATTTGTTTCAATAAACCCTTCGGATCACCTTTTACATAATAAAAATGGGGATTATTCTCATCATCGTAAAGCATAATGTAAGGTTTTTCATTAAGTGGGAGAAGGATGAGTACTTCATCGATTGTTGTATGTAACCATTGATTTGTAATAGGAACAGGTTTCGATAATGGGATTTTTATCATATGTCCATCTTTCGGAACGACATTTAAGTTTTTAAATGGACCAGTAATTGATTTTGCGTATTGAACTGCTTCTTTTTGAATGGCTGAATCTAAAGATTGTTTTTGGACCACCATTTCTTTTTTACAATCAAATACTTCAATTTGTTTATTTGTATTTGCGAACGCATTTGTTGATAATAAAAAGAAGAGAAGAGTAATGACTCCTATTTTTTTGAACATGAAACAACACCTCACACTTACTATACCCGCAAACGTTATAAATATTTTTATGTCACATTGATGTAACAAAGAAGTTGTATGATAAAATTGATAGTTGTTTATAAGTAATGGAGGAAATGTAATGAAAGTATTAATCGCGGATGATGAACAAGATATGCTGAAAATTTTAAAAGCGTATTTTGAAAAAGAAGGCTTCGAAGTTTTATTAGCAAAAGATGGAGAGGAAGCACTTCAAATATTTTATGATGAGAAAATTGACTTAGCTATTTTAGACTGGATGATGCCGAAAAGTAGTGGTATTACTGTCTGTCAGGAAATAAAAAAGAATTCGAGTGTAAAAGTATTAATGCTTACGGCGAAAAGTGAAAGTGAAGATGAATTAGCAGCTCTTCAAAGCGGGGCAGATGAGTATGTGAAAAAACCATTTCACCCAGGAGTGCTAATTACGCGAGCGAAAAAGCTTGTACAGCATGAAGATGTTATTCAAGTTCAAGATTTAAAAATAGATTTCACCAAAAATAAAGTATATAAAAACGAGAAAGAATTAGACATTACAAAGACAGAATTACAATTAATAAAATGTTTTTTAAATCATAAAGGCACGATTTTAACGAGGAAAAAGTTGTTAGATATCGTCTGGGGGTTTGATTATTTTGGGGAAGAGCGAACGGTTGATACGCATGTAAGAAGATTACGTAAAAAAATAGGAGAAAATATTATAAAGACACATCGCGGTTTAGGATACAGTTTGGAGGAAGAGTGTGAATAAACTCGGTAAAAAGTTATTTTTCAGCATCTCTTTAACAGTCATCCTTATTTTTGCCGTCTCTTTATTATTAATTAACTATTTTTTACCAAAATATAATGTGCACAAAACACGCGAAAGCTTAGAAGGCATTACAGCGCAAATCCAGTCAATACCGCGTAAAGAGCTGGATGATGCTATAAATCGTATTGAAAATGAAGGTAATGTTACGATTGCTTATACATCAATAAATAGTTCAGAAGATGCTATTAATGAAGAATTACGCATGCAACTTACAAAGAAGAGAGTTGCATTGAATAAACTTTGGATTACAAAAGAAGAAATTACGAAAGTGAAGAACCTCGGACAATCGAATAAAATATATGATCAAGAAAAGATAAAATCTAGTTTTTTTGCGAAATACATTGCGAAAGATGATATGTTGATTTTAGTAGGAGTTTCTATCGCACATTCCAATGAAGTAATTAAAACGCTTAACTCATTTTATTTATACATTTTGGGATTCTCACTATTTCTTATTATCGTGCTCGTCTGGATTTTTTCAAAAACAATCACTACACCACTGAATGAATTGAGTGATGTCGCAGAAGATATTTCACGCCTGAAATTTAAACGGACGAAAGTTAAAACGAATGATGAAATAGGTGATTTAGCAAATAGTATAAACATTATGAGTGATAAATTACATGAAGCACATCAAGATTTAACAGATCGAAATGACCACTTAAAACGATTTATGGGCGATGTAACTCATGAATTAAAAACACCAATCGCATTAGTAAAAGCATATTCTATGGGAATAAAAGACGGTTTAGATGATGGCACATATGTTGATACAATCATTAAACAAACAGATCAAATTTCAAATTTAATTGAAGAGTTATTGCGATTCTCTAAACTAGAAAGAGATATTTTACAAAAAGAAGAATTCCCTATTGAACCACTAGTACAAAGTATAATAGATAAGCATAAGATTGAACTGGAGTCGAAAGAAATCAAGTTGCAAGTGAACTATAGTGTTGGTGAAACGATTGTTTATGCTGATTTAAATAAAATGAGAATGGTCTTTCAAAATTTAATTTCTAATGCGATAAAATATACAACGAATCAAAATATAAAAATCACATTAGAAGAGAAAAATGGCATTGTGTATTTTCAAATTCAAAATGGTATTGCTGCTGAGGGAATTAAAGAGATAGATAAAATTTGGGAGCCTTTTTACGTATTGGAGTCTTCACGTAGTAAAGACAAATCAGGTACTGGATTAGGATTAGCGATTGTAAAGAGTATTTTAGAAAGACATGGCTTTGAATACGGAGTTTCGGTAGAAGATGGAGAAATACAATTTTATATGTATATAGAAAGGAACTAATTGTTATTAGTTCTTTTCTATTATCTTGAAAGATTCGGATATTTTACAAATTTCTCAACTTTCCACGAAATATAAACTGAATTTTCTGCATTTTTAATGTATAGTAAAAGAAGGAATATATGGGGAGGGAAGGGCATGAGGAAAAAGAAATTAGCAATAACACTTTCAGCTATATTATCTTTAACAATTACTTCAGGCATTTCTAGTATGACTGCACATGCAGAAAATAAGGAAGGGAGCTCTGTAAAAGGGAGTGATATTAAGTTAAATGGTCAAATTTCAGAAGCTGTAACTCCAAACACAAAAATTCAATTGGAAAATGGGATGACAAAACCAATCTATTCTCTTGATGAAGCAATTATTGAAAATTTATTCGTAGAGACAGAAGTCGATAGTGATAGAGATGGTAAGAAAGATCGAGTATCAATTAAAGTTATGCGTCCAAAGACAGAATCAAATGTAAAAGTTCCTGTTATATATGAAATGAGTCCATATCGATCAGGATTAAAAGATGTTCCTGTTTATAATGTTGATGAAGAATTGTATGCGTATGAAGGAAAACCGTATGCAGCGGTTAATCTTGGTTCATACGGCAATTATTATGTTCCAAGAGGATATGCAGTTATTTTAGGCGAAAGCATCGGAACTGGAAAATCAGATGGATGTCCGACAACCGGAGATGAACAAGAAATACTAGGGACGAAGTCTGTCATTGATTGGGTAAATGGGCGTGCAAAAGCATATACAGAGGATGGTAAGGAAGTAAATGCAAATTGGTCTTCGGGAAATGTAGGAATGACAGGAGTTTCTTATAATGGTACGTTACCAAATGCTGTCGCAACGACAGGAGTGGAAGGGTTAAAAACAATTATTCCAATCGCAGCGATTAGTAGTTGGTATGATTATTATCGTGCAAATGGGGCGGTTATTGCGCCGGGTGGTTATCAAGGAGAAGATACAGATAATATGGCTGAAGCAGTACTAACAAGAAAGAACCCTGAAGTTTGCGGGCAAATTATTAAAGAACTAACAGCTGGACAAGATCGTAAAACAGGCGATTATAACGATTTTTGGGATAAACGTAACTATGTAAAAGATGTTAAGAATGTGAAGGCTAGTGTGTTTGTTGTTCACGGTTTAAATGATTGGAATGTAAAAACGAAGCAGTTCTCACAGTGGTGGGAAGCTCTTGGCGAAAATAATGTTCCTCGTAAAATGTGGTTACATCAAGGTGGACACGGCGGAACATCAAGTAATAACTGGCAACAAACCCAAAATAAATGGTTCGATTATTGGTTATATGGAATTGAAAATGGAATTATGGATGAACCGATGGTAGATGTACAACGTGAAAATAAATCGTGGCAAAAAATAAAAAATTGGCCAGATCCAGCAGCTGTACCATCAAAAGTCCGTATGTATTTAAGTAATAAAGCAGTCAATCTACCATTAAGTATGGGATCAGTAAACAATGTTTTCTCATTAGTAGATGATGCCAAAATAAAGTCAAATCAACTAGTAGAAAACCCTGAGTTAGAAATAGCGAATCGATTAGTATATACAATGCCTGTACTGCAAAAAGATATGCGAATAAGTGGTACGCCTAAAATTTCAATAACAGGAAATATTGATCGATCTGTTTCAAATTTAACAGCTTTACTTGTTGATTATGGCGGAGCGAGGCCTGAAATTGTAACGAGAGGTTGGATGGATCCGCAAAACTTAAATAGTATAGAAAATTCAACAGCGATTCAACCTGGTAAAGATTACACATTTACATGGGACATGCAGCCAGATGATTATGTATTTAAAGCAGGGCATCAAATGGGGGTCGTTTTAATCGCAAGTGACTACGATTATACAATTAGACCGAAAGCGGGCACGAAGCTTACGGTAAAATTGAGTGAAGTAACATTGCCGATTGTGAAATAAATAGTTTTTGATGAAGAGCTTACTATAGTAAGCTCTTTGTTTATAATCAGAATTTTTAACTTTGATATGTTCAATCGCGAGGTAATATTATACAATGCAAATATATTACATGGGAAGTGAGTGATAAATTATGACAGTCAGCTCTTTCGAATGCTCATTAAAATTTGAGGTACGGAAAGATTAAGTAAATTAGAATCTTCCGTATACATAAAACGGGGGAGAAAATAAATGTTCAGTTTTTATAGTACACTTTGTACGGAACTTTATAATTACACAAAACCTGTTGGTTATTCTTTAAATGGTGATATTGAGTATTACCAAAAACGTTTAAATAATTGTGAGGGCAGAATTCTCGAAGCAGCAGTAGGCTCAGGGCGTGTCATTATACCACTTCTTGAAACTGGTTTTAAAGTTGATGGGATAGATTATTCGCCTGAAATGCTAGATTCTTGCCGTATGCGGTGTAAAGAGAGAGGCTTGCATCCTAATTTATATGAAGGAAGCTTACAACAATTTTCACTGCCACATAAATATGAAGCGATAATAATTCCTACTGGATCCTTTTGTTTAATTGAAAATCGTGATGATTCTATAAATGCTCTGAAATGTTTTTATCGACATCTTAATCTAGGCGGGCGTTTAATTGTAGATCTTGCGCTTCCATATGACTGGAAGACGGGTGAGATTCATACATCGACTTTTTCCTTGCCAAACGGGGACGGAATTACATTAGAAAATAAATCAATTGAAATAGATTGGCTTAACCAAGTAACTGTATCATATTTAAAATATGAAAAATGGAGTAAAGGACAGTTAGTACAAACTGAACTACAACGTTTTGCAATGCGGTGGTATGGAATAGAAGAGTTTAAACTCCTTTTAGAAAGTATAGGTTTCACTGACATTACTTGCTCTGCTGACTATGTTTATGAAAAGCAACCGTCAAATGCAGAACAAATTATTACTTTTGAAGCTGTACGAAAGGAATAATATAGGAATTATTCATGAAAATAAGGCAATCGACACAACATCGACTGCCTTATTTTCAATTTTAGGATATGTTTTATTTCATTGTTTATAGAGAAAGGTCGGAGGAAAACAAATGAAATTCATCTTAATATTTGGCCCGCAAGCAGTCGGGAAAATGAAAGTCGG
>NZ_JAEKEU010000010.1:0-4762 GCF_016650935.1 Bacillus sp. TH25
CACCGGGAACACATTTTTATGATGCACCTATGAAGTTTAAAGGAACTAAGGAGAAAAAGTCATGGAAAGATTTTGGAGATATAGATGACCTAAGAGCTTTACAAGTTTCCTCTAACGTTTATATGTTTAACACAGCATTAAAAATTGCTGGTATGGATTATGTAAAGAACAGTTCATTAGATATTAAACAAGAATACTTTGATAAGATGAGATATTATTTCAGACAATTTGGTTTAGGTGTTCCAACAGGCATTGATTTACCGAATGAAACAGCGGGGCAAATTGGGAGAAAAGATAATCAGCCAGGTTTCTTATTAGACTTTTCCATTGGTCAGTATGATACGTATACACCACTTCAGCTTGCACAATATATTTCAACTATTGCAAATGGCGGGTATCGTATGAAACCACAAATTCTTCAAGAAATTAGAGAACAAACCGTTCAAAAAGATGAGGTCGGTAAAGTAGTACAATCAATAGAACCCGTTGTTTTAAATAGAATTGATATGAAAGAAGAATATATCAATCAAGTAAAAGAAGGCTTTAGGAAAGTATTCCAAGAAGGGGATGGAACGGGAGTAAGGGCGTTCCAAAAAGCACCGTATAAACCAGCTGGCAAAACAGGAACTGCACAGACTGTATACGGTGGAGAAAGTGATATTGGGAGAAATGAGAAAGGCGATCGTAGAGAATGCTATAATTTAACATTAGCAGGATATGCGCCATATGATGATCCAGAAGTAGCATTTTCTGTTGTAGTACCATGGGTTATAAATGATAAGTCTGGTATTAACTCTGATATTGGAAAAGAAGTTTTAGATGCTTATTTTGATTTAAAAAATAAGCGATTAACTGGCGAAGCACCAAAAATAGATGACTCTAAAGAGAATTAAAATATACGAAACGTCTCTAGCATTTATATGGACTAGAGACGTTTTTACATACGAATAGATTAGAAATGAGGTATATATGAAGCAATTGATTCTAAAAGATTGGAGAAAAATATGTAGCTATATTTTAATTATAATAGGAATTATTATTATTAATAAGTCATTTTTATTTTGTATGGTAGAAGGAATTTCGATGCAACCTACTTTGAATGAAAATAATCGCATACTAGTTAATAAGGCTAGTGTCTATTTTTCTTCTTTTCATCATGGTGATGTTGTAATAATAAAAAAAGAAGACGAGCCTACATACTACGTGAAACGAATTATTGGATTACCAGGGGATAACATACAATTAAGAAACGATGTGGTATATATTAACGGTAAAAAGCGAGATGAGTTGTATATACAGTTAGATATGTCACAAGTATCAAATCGTTTTTCAAACTTTAGAGAAATGAAAGTTCCCTCGCATAAATTATTTGTATTAGGTGATAATCGAAATCATAGTAAAGATAGTAGGAATACACTTGGACTTATCAATGAGTCACATGTAATAGGTAAAGTGAAAATGGTATATTATCCATTTGATCAAATAAAATGGTTAAAATAATTCTATTAGATATGCACGTTTTATAAAAAAATTCATATATTGATAGCATAGGACAAGCAGAAAAGCTTATCCTAACCTCACAGAACACTCCTTATCACAGTTAGGCATCTACTTATGTAGATGCCTTTTCCGATGACTGATAATTATTTATCAACCTAAAGTAGTAAGCATATTGGGACTATTAGAGGAAGATTGCTTGTAATAATAACAGTACGATTAATAAGAACATTGAATTGTAAGGAGTGAGAAATACGTGTTGAATATTTTAATAGTTAATTTTCCTGCAGAGGGACATGTAAATCCTACATTAAGTTTAGTAAAGGCCTTTACTGAAAGAGGTGATAACGTACACTATATTACAACGGAAAACTTTAAGGAAAGGCTTGAAGTTTTGGGAGCTATTGTACATACTCATCCGGATTTATTAAAGGAGATTTCTATTGATAATGAAACTTCATATGGATTAAAATCTTTCTTTCATGTACATGTTCAAACTTCTTTATATATATTAGAAATTACGAAAGAATTATGTAAAAGCATTAATTTTGATTTCGTAGTTTATGATATATTTGGTGCTGGAGAGTTAGTAAAGGAATATTTACAGGTTCCAAGCATAGTTTCCTCTCCTATATTTTTAATTCCACCAGTATTATTGGAAACCTTGCCTTTTCATCCAAATGCAGAAATACAATTCCAACCCGATGAACTCTCTGAAAAGTTACTGTATCAAATGGAACATGAATTTGGAGTAAAGCCCAAAAATAATCTTCAATTTATGCATAATAAGGGAGATATTAGTCTCGTGTATACAAGTCGTTATTTTCAACCTAATAGCGATTCGTTCGGAGAAAACAATGTTTTTATTGGACCGAGTATTATAAAGCGCAAAACAAATGCAAAGTTTCCACTTGAATTGCTTTCAAAAAAGAAAGTTATTTATATTTCAATGGGAACACTTCTTGAAGGGCTCGAACCATTTTTTAATACTTGTATTGATGCTTTTTCAAATTTCGAAGGGATTGTAGTAATGGCGATCGGTGATAGAAATGATATTTCAAAAATTAAGCAAGCGCCAGACAACTTTATTATAGCCCCTTACGTACCTCAATCAGAAATATTAAGTGAAGCAGATGTTTTTATTACACATGGTGGAATGAATAGTGTGCACGATGCAATCCATTATAATGTCCCATTTGTGATAATACCGCATGATAAAGATCAACCTATGATAGCGCAAAGATTAACTGAGCTGGAGGCAGCACATAGATTATTGAAAGAGCATGTTAATGTGCAAACTTTAAAAAAGGCGGTAACAGACGTTCTTTCAAATAAAAAGTATAAACATGGCATTCGAAAACTGAATGAAAGTTTTTTAGAGTGTGGTGGTTCCAAAAGAGCCATTGCAGTTATTGATGCTCTTTTAAATAAATAGTTCGGATAATATAAAAGCATAGAGGCTCTACCTGTATGCTTTTATATTATTATCCAGCAAATTGTACAGCAGTATTCGCATGTAAATAAGCAGTATCAAAAACAGGAACAGATAGATCATTTTGGGAAATGAGCAAAGGAATTTCCGTACAGCCAAGTAGAATTCCTTCAGCCCCATTATTAATTAATGAATTGGTAATTTGTATTAGTTTTTCTTTTGATGTTTCTGAAATAATTCCTCTACTTAATTCATTTAATATGACGTGATGGATAAAAGTTCTTTCTTCGTCATTTGGGATAATTGTCTCAATGTTATATTTTGCTAGTCGTGATGTATAAAAATCTTCTTCCATTGTTTGTTTCGTTCCTAATAATCCGATCCGTTTTATATTCTGTTCTACCATTTCTTTAGCACTTACATCACCGATATGAAGAAGTGGGATTGATATTGCTTGTTCTACTTCCTCAGCAAATAGATGTACAGTATTAGAACACATTAGTAAACATTCAGCTCCAGAGTGTTCTACTTTTTTGCTACTGCGACTAATTCATTTTTCACTTCTTCATATTGATGATTTTGTAATAATGTAGTTACTTCACCAAAGTCCATACTATATAAAACAAGCTTCGCATTTTGATCATATTGAGAGAGAGTTATTGTATTAATATGTTTATAATATAACGATGTTGATTCCCAACTTAGTCCGCCAATTAAGCCAATTACTTTCATCATGCATTCCTCCCGTAACAATTTTGAATTTATTATTTCATAATTCCGATAAGAATACAATGATTTAAATGAAATATTTATCGAAAAATAAAAATAGTAAGAAAAGTATTGAAATTATTTATTGTTAGTGCCATAATACAGATTACAAATACATACTTATCCAGAGAGGTAGAGGGAACGGCCCTTTGAAGCCTCAGCAACCCCTATGTAATTACATAGGAAGGTGCTAATTCCGCAGAGGACACTATGTGTCTTTTGAAAGATAAGGGGATTCTTGTACGTGAAAGAAAATGACCTCTTATTTAAGAGGTCATTTTTTATTGTATAGAAAGGAAGTGTCGATGCATAATTCATTTTCAAAATAAATATAGAGTATTAAAAGTTGAATAATACGAGAGGGGAATTGTAATGAATAAATTAACGACAAAGCTAGTAGTAGCTATTGGAATTGGAGCAGCTTTATACGGGGTATTAGGGCTTTGGGGATTTTCTATCGCACCGAATACATTTATTAAACCCGCATTGGCTATTTTAACAGTTTTTGGAGCGTTATTTGGCCCGGTAGCAGGGCTTTTAATAGGACTCATCGGTCATACCGTTACAGATACGATCGCTGGTTGGGGTATTTGGTGGGGATGGGTTATTAGTTCAGGTATTATTGGTTTTGCAATGGGACTCATACAAAAAAGAGTTGGTTTTAGTGTAAAACATGGAACGTATAATAACCGTGATATTTCTTATTTTGCAATTGCAGGGTTAATTGGTATTGTCATAGCTATTATATTTGCTGGAGCATTCGATATTATTGTGATGGGAGAACCGTTTGACAAAATAGTTATACAAGTACTAGGCGCAACAATTGCAGACGTTATCGTATTTTTAGTTCTTGGCTTACCAATCACGATCGGCTTAGCGAAATCAAATAAGAAACATACACATTTAAAAATTGAAAAGTAGGGATGAATACATGCAACCAATTATTTCTTTTGAACAATTTACCTTTCAATATAGGCATGCTACGCAGCCTACTTTGAAAAATATTACATTTCAAATATATCCTGGGGAAAAGGTACTTATCGCTGGACGAAGTGGTTCAGGTAA
>NZ_JAEKEU010000011.1:0-40669 GCF_016650935.1 Bacillus sp. TH25
GCAATGGATCTAATATCGTTTCAGCTTTCTTCACTTTTTCTAATATACGCTGAATATTTAAAGCTTTCGTTCCTTTAATCTCTTCTTCACTAGCCGCTACGTTATCATTTACAATTTCTTGCTCTTGTAGTGTAAACTTCTCACTAACAACTTGTTTTTTACTTTGTAATATTTCGTCTATTTGCAATCCATCTGGTATAGAAACATTTTCATTCCAAATATCTCCTAAATAGCTCTCATATTCCTCATACGTCTTAATGTATTGTAATTTTGTTTCTTTTGCTGTTTGTAACATCGTGTATTTTTCAATTTCTTCTTCAATACGAGCAATCTCTATCTTCACTTTCTTCTGCAATATACCCGTACTTTTTCCAAAGATTTGCTGAGATTTCATAAAGTATCTTTTCTTTAACTCATTTGCAACGTCAGCAGTATACAGAAGTAAGTAATCACCGGTAAATCCAGCCCCCTGTTTAATTGTTTCAGCCAACACTTCCGGTCCGAAAGCAATTTCTAACGCATATATGTCTTTCCCTATTTCCTCTGTAAATAACCCTTCTTCTTTTAAGAAGGCTACAATAAATTCTTTCACATGAAAATCAAGTTGCGTTTCAACAGTCTTTTGAAGAGCAGAATAAAAAGCATCTACACGTCTCTGTTTTTCTTGCTCCGTCTTTCCTTTCGCAAATAACAAACCAACTTTAAACTTCGTTAATTTCGTTTCTAAATATTTATTTGCCAATTCTCTCATTTCAAATGGCATTAAATACGCGTTATCTAATATGGCTTGTAAACCTTTTATAAATTCATTTCTCACATCAGATTCTTTACTAACCACCCGATTTTTATTTTCAGTTAACTCTTCCTTTTTTTCAACTATCTCTGAAAGTGACAGTGGTGATGTTAATTCTTCTTCATATTTCATGAGATGTTTTTCATTTTCAGAAAGAATAAACGAACAATGTTCTTGCAGTAAATATTCTGTTTCTCGCTCCATTCGTGATCAATATTTAAAGAAAAATCATCAAATTATTGAAAGTATGGAACAATTAGTTCGTGAAATTTTAAGCGTGTCGAAACTAGAACAACACACCTTTAAACTAAAAGTAGAAGAAGTTAATCTTTCAAAGTTAATAGGTACAATCACAAAAGATCTCGAATTTTTTGCTTCTCAAAAAACCATCCAAATAATAACAGAAATTGATTCTGATCTTTCTGTTTATACAGATCGTGTTCTTTTTGAAAAAGCATGTAAAAATATTATCCATAATGCGGTTATGTATTCACCACATAATGAAAAAGTCTATATAAAGTTAAGTGAGGATTCTGAACAAGGTCAAATCAAAATGCAAATTATGAATACAGGTGTCAATATTAAAGAAGAAGATATACAACAAATTTTCAAACCATTTTATCGAATTGAAAAATCAAGGAATCGAAATACTGGAGGAAGTGGTTTAGGTTTATATATTGTTAAACAAATTCTTGAAACGCTAAATATAAAATATTCTATAAAAAATATGGAACATAGTGTACAATTTTGCATGAACATTCCATTATCTAAACAAAAAACAAAGAAACTCCCCTCTTAGTAGGGCGAGTTTCTTTGTTTTTTGTAGTTTTAGTATTGTTACTTTTTAAGCAATATTGGGATTAGCTTTTTTACCAATCCACATACCTAAGCCCACCATGCCAAGCCAACAGCAAATTGCTAACATAAACATCAATCGTTGTACGGATAACCCTTCAATCTGCATTTGACCCTTCCCAACAATTGTTTGGAAAAGTTGCGACCATTCGACATCGTAAAAGACCCCTACTCCCACAATCACAATCAATATAAAAAATTGTAAAAATATATTCCCCATATTTCTCCATGTTGTGTAAATGAGTAAAGAAAGCTCTCTATGTGTAGCATTCACCATATATACTTTCATATTATTTTGAGAAGAAATACTATTAATGGCATAGCTCCCAAATGTAACGCTAAGGACTATAAATATTGGAGAATAAAACCCAAATATCATGATTAAATTACTTACTAAAAACAAATGGATTGGATTAACTTTCTTAGCAGCTTTGATATCTAAAAATATGGACATCAAAATCCCTAATAGGTATGGTCCAACTACAATGAAAATACAGGTTAACATGTTATAGAAAGTAAAACTATAAAAAATACCCATCAAAAATAAATATCCATTTCCTAATCCAAGTAAAAATGATTCTGCCTTTAAGCGAATTGGTAAAGATGATGAAAGTTTATGAAAGAACTTTCCTTTCAACAAACTCAAAAACATGAAACAAATAAGCGCTATAGAGAGTAGAAAAAAACAGAAAATATATTGTTCATTATTTATGTTACGACTTGTTCGTATCAAAAGAATAAGCATTGAGACAAAAAGAAACTTTCCTATAACCGATACGATGGAGATAGGTAAAAGCCCTTTGGCTAACTCTGTTCTCGGCATTTTTTTTATAGCAAAAAGGATACTGATTAAACAAATCCCATATATGCATGTTAGCAGCGGCGGCGATAGAAAACTAATTGCTAACAATATGATAATCAGTAAAAGAAAAACGATACCAATAATAATCGCTTGTTGATTTTTATTATAAATCTTTCCCCCGCCTTCAACATGTAGAAACAATAAAGTACTCGTCATGGTAGAAATTGTACTAACTGCAAAACCAGAAACTAACGCACTTATTTCTAGCCATCTTGAACTCCATCCAAAGAAAGTAACACTAAGTAATGATACTATCAGAATAGAAACAGCCCAATATAAGGAGCGGTGAATCCCAGCCTTATTCACAATAGGTATCCAGATAAACACACCCGTCATATAAGTTGTATAAAACAAGATTGATGGCCAGTATCCCTCAAAGCCTTTCGAAATCTGTAATCCATAAATAATGTAAATAAGCATTGGTGTAAAGATAGTCGTTATTAGTAGACTAAATGTAGTTATACTTTGCACCACAAGTCTTTTTTGTTTTGTCGTATGTATCGTATAACACCTCACTTAAAATGAAATCAGTAGTTGTTATTACTTATTCTGTCCGGAACGAGGTTGTTATATATGCGCAAATCCGATTGAAATTCCCATTACGAGGGAAACTCGATCTAAATCCCTATTAAATTAAGTGAAGTTCAAAAAAATGAATTTTGCGATGCTTAAAAACAAAGTTAATGGATATATTAAAAACCTTAATCATAAATGGAACAAATGTGTTACTTAGATTGTCTATTACGTATAAAAAAGGTGTTCTTGGTAGTTCTCTCATTTTGTAATGCAAGAAATACAAGAGAAGTGCTATCCTGTACATTTGTTAATTGCATCGGTATGTAAAATACCTATACAAAATCCATAAATTTTTGAAAGAGGTTGAAAATGTATGATAGTTTCAAAGAAGTTTTTTCACATTGCACATTATAAAAAGATGCTACCTGTAGTATTACTTTCATGTGTAACGCTTATAGGCTGTTCCAATAGTAATATTCAATCCGAACCACCGAAACAAACAAAACAAGAAAATACAAGTAATCATTCTTTTGTAAAGCTGGAAAAAGAATATGATGCTAAACTTGGTATTTATGCATTGAACACAGGTACGAATCAAACTGTCACTTATCGTTCAGATGAACGGTTTGCATACGCATCTACCCACAAAGCCCTTGCTGTTGGAGCACTGTTACAAAAAAACTCAATAGAAGATTTAGATCAAAGAATTAAGTATACTAGCAAAGATCTTGTGAATTACAATCCAATTACTGAAAAATATGTAGATACAGGTATGACTCTGAAAGAGCTTGCGGATGCTTCCATTCGATATAGCGATAATACTGCACAAAATCTTATTCTTAAGCAATTAGGTGGGCCAAGTGAATTCAAAAAATCACTGAGAGAAATAGGAGATACTGTCACAAATCCTGAACGTTTTGAGCCAGAATTAAACGAAGTGCAGCCAGGAGACACTCATGATACTAGTACCCCAAAGGCATTGGCTACTAGTCTTCAAACTTACGCGCTAGGTGATATACTTTCAACTGAGAAACGGAATTTTTTAATAGATTTGATGAAAAGGAATACTACGGGGGACAACTTAATTCGTGCTGGAGTTCCAGGAGAATGGGAAGTAGCCGATAAGACCGGCTCTGGGTCTTATGGAACAAGGAATGATATTGCAATCATTTGGCCACCAAATAAAAAGCCAATTATTCTTGCGATACTTTCTAATCATGCGAAAGAAGATGCGAAATACGATGATAAACTTATTGCAAATGCAACTAAAATAGTGTTAGACGCTTTAAAAGTAACGAATAAATCATAGCAATGAATTTAAGCTGCTCCTACTTTACGGCACATATAGTTTTAAATACTTGTACTTATCTAAACGCTAAGAAATGTAAGCGTGTTTTCAGGCAAAGAAGGAGGCAAAAGCCTCCCTCTTCTCCTAATCGAACTCTCATCCCATTCCTAAAGAAGACGACGCCACATCGTAGTGGTCTTTCAAGTTCGAATCTCCTATTTAGAATTAATATTTTACGTTTCCTTTCATCTTCAACCATTCTAATGCTCAATCATATTACGCATATTTTTAGATTTTCCATTTGTAGCTATATTAATCGAGACATTTAAATCTAATTCTTTATTTTGAAGGGATATTCCCCCCTCTTTTTTATACTGTTTCCACAATTTAGAATTCTGCCGATATAAGGAATGTGATAACTGATACGTGTCAATCCCTCTTTCGATTCCTTTTCGGTACGTTTTTTTAATTTCTTTTTCAACTTGGTCCTCTGCAATTTTTTTAATATCATTTACAGGCATAGAATTTATTAATTGAAAAATATCAGCATCGAAATGGATGTTCATAAGCATACGTAACTTTCCATTTTTAATAAAATGCTTTGTATCTATCTTTGGATTTTTTAATACTATATGTCCAATGATTTTCTTGTTAAATTTTAATAGTAATGGAGCTCGTTTGGTATTTTCATCCGTCCATCGAACCCCAGCAATATCATGGCTGTTTAAATGATTTATATAGGATTTATCGTTTATAAAACCATAACCACTAAATTTTAACATTGGAAATGATGTATGTCCTTTTTTCCAATATGTTTTAGTCGTAGCTAAGAATGGAATGCGAGTTGTCATCCCAGGTTCATAATAATTTCTTTGGAATTTATATAAAGGTAAAGGATCTATTATTGTATATTGCTTGGTTATCTCTTTTGGTAAATTAATGATTGTATATAATTGAGAAATATTTAATATATTATTGTTCGCTAATATATTTTCTAAAGGCTCCTTAGTTCCAAATATCCACATAGTATCTCGAAATTGAAAAAACCGAGAAAAAAAATCATTAAATTGATTTAAGTCACCATGTTTTAGAAATCTCTCTGTTACAACAATTGTTTTGAGATGCTCCCATGAGATTTCTTGTTGAGCACCCTTATAAAAATCAAATGCTGCCTCATCTAAAATGGGGCCTTTTCCCTTTCCGATATAGGCCTGGCTATAATTACGGGTAGTGCTCCCTTCTTGTTTAGCTATGTTAGAAAAATTAATAAATTGCGGACGGATGATATAGTTATTATCTTTAAAATCGATACCTAGACTATTTATATACAAAACGTGATGCAACTCTCTTTGATCCCAACACCCTGTTAGAAACGTACACATCATAAAAAGAAATATAACTATTCTTTTATTTTTCTTCATCGGTACTCTCTCTTTTCCTTGTATTATCTTGCGTATGCAATTCTTTAGGTCTTTTTTTCATATACGTGAAAGGAAGTCTAAATGTGGCTGCTAGCATACTTTTAAACACAGGGGGTGAATATGGTGTAAAGAATGGAACTCCAAAAGAGCGTAAATTTACTACATGTATCACCATCACAAGGACACAAAAGATAAATCCTACTATGCCTAATAAAGAAGATACTAAGAATACTACATACCGCAATATACTTATTATTCCTGTTACTGACTGATTAGTTAAAGCAAATGTCGAAACAACCGAGATTGCTATTATAATGACCATAGACGCTGAAACAATTCCTGCACTAATAGCAGCTTGTCCAATAATTAATCCCCCTACAACAGATAATGTTTGACCAAATACGGCAGGAACACGCAAGCCTGCTTGCCTCAAAACTTCAAATAAGGTCATCATAATTAGCCCTTCTAAAGGAGCAGGAAAAGGAATCCCTTCTCTTGATAAGCTTAATGTAGCTAACAACGTATAGGGAATCTGATCTGGATGATATGTAATTAGTGCTATCCAAATTCCTGGAAGAAATATAGAAATTGCTATCCCCAAAAGACTTACAAGTCGTACAAAGCTACCGAATATATAGAAAAAATCTTGATCTTCAGATGTATTCACAAAAAAAGGAAATGTAACTGGTGCAATAGTGGCTGTTGGTGACCCTTCAACTAGTAAAATAAAACGCCCATACAACAAACAATTCACAGCATAATCAGGGCGCCCAGTATATTCAACTAAAGGAAATACACTAAATTGATTGTTTGTAATTAATTCTTCAATTTGTGCACTTGAAACAATCCCGTCTATTTTAATTTGTCTTAATTTTAATCGAACTTGATTAATGATATCTTTGGATGCGATATCTTTTAAATACAAGAGTGCTACTTTAGTTTGTGTTCTTTCTCCAATAATAAATTCTTCATAACTAAGAGAACTCGTTTTTAGTCTTTTTCTAATTAATCCTATATTTGTGTTTAATTCTTCAACAAATCCATCACGCCCACCACGAATGGTCATCTCTGTATTTGTTTGTTCAACTGATCTTGTAGGTATTTGGGCAATATCAACTATATACCCTTGTTTAGATTCTTCAAAAATAATGAGGAGGTTACCTTCAAATATAATCCGAGAGATAGTTTCATTCGAATTTACTATATCTAATTTCTTTACTGATAACTGGGGAATTAATGTTGAAAGGTTAAATTCTTCTATCGAATTACTTAAAAGTTCTTTGCAAACTTGAGATGATGTGGCTTGTTTTAATTTTGTATTGTCAATTAAGCTTTGACAATACATAAACAATACTGACCTCGTTTTTTCTGTCTCATCGAATTCACGCTTTATTACTTTTACATCGTTGCATCCCTCAAACCACTCTAGTATTATCTTCTCGTCTAATTCTACTCGTTTGTTCATCTACGTTGTCTCCTTCAAACTCAGCAACCTTATATGAAATATATTCTCATACTCTTTCAAGAGCTTTTCTTATATTTAACAACCCATACAAACACTATTAGTAAGATAGAAAACAAAAATAGTCCTAATGCTGAAACTGGTAAAACAATTTGAGACACAAACCAATAGAAACTAGAGTCACTGATGGGGAGTATACTTATTACTACAATACATGAAAGTATTGCAAACATAATCCCATTTCTCGTTTTCCGATTTGTAATTGATAACAAATCTGGAATAAGAAAAACAACAAGTGATAGACGAATAAAGATCCCTACAAGCCACTGATACACGGAGAGAAAGTCTAAATTTTCAATGTACCTTCCTATTGACACAAGTCTCCATTCTTCAAATGCTGGATATCGTTGGTTTGCTGCTACGAAAGGACCAAATTCTATAATTGCTGCCATAACTGGGCCTATTGTGATACCAATAATAACAATACCCAAAGCAATCAGTTGATATAATTTGACTTTTGAACAAATGTGATGTTGTAAAAAAAGAATAAAAATTAACTCTAGAAATCCTGCTGCAGGATAAACCATCCCCTTAAATACTGGCTTCATTCCATTTTCCATCATTGGCTGAAGTAAAGAATAATCTTTATGTGGAACATTTGCAAACATGACAAAAAAACCAAGTAGAAATACAATAGGTAACAAAACACCTGTTGTAAGTGCAATAGATTGAATTCCTCTTGTAGCATTATAGAGACAAATCATTGAAAAAAGTATTCCTAATACAAAGTGAGGTGTTTCTGGTAAATAAAAAGAGAAAAAGGTTAATGTTTCTTTTAGTGCAACGACACCAATTGTTATTAAATAAATCACAACTATGAATATGATTGGATATACACTGAGTTTCCCAAAATTATTTTTTAACCACGAAAACAAGTGTTCATTTTTTATGTTTCTATATATAATGAATATTAATGAAATCCAAATCAAGTATATAATGCTTACTAATATGATAGAGATCCACGAATCTCTACCTGAGGTATCTAATAACATAGGAATCATAATGACATGATTAATTATCCCAATACTACCAATGAGTATCATAGAAACTTGAAATAAAGTAATTGTTTGCTTAGTCATACATACCACCATATTTTGTAATGAATAAATATTACATAGTATAACTGATACATTGCATCTTTATTCCAAATGGTTAGTGCTTAGAGCCATGGACAATTAAACGCTCTTATTTATAAAATCTATCACATGAGATGTAAGCTAGTTCCTTTTTACAAATAAATAATTAAACGGGACAGTATTTAGATCATACATCTAGATACTGTCCCATTTTTTACATGCAATTCTTCAATGATATAGTAAACCGATCATAACAAAAAGAACCTGTAGAATATACTACAAGTTCTTTTTCAAAAATTGTTAAAAAGGGAATAACAAACTATCTTAACATTCAATACAGGGAGACCATTTTGATTATGGCTTGGTTATATTGTATATCAAATATAAATATTTGAAGAAACTGATTTCGAAAATTATGTGAATTAAAAAACTAGGGTGTTTATATTAAATTTCGTTTACTACCAACTTCTTCTTACTTAAATAGACTGCACGGTCTGATTTTTTAGCAACTTCCTGTGAGTGCGTCACAACAATAATACATTTATTTTCTTTATGTGCAAGTTCTTGAAACAGTTCTATTATATCCATTGCCGTTTCTTCGTCGAGGTTTCCTGTCGGCTCATCCGCAATCAGTAAATCAACATTACAAGATAACGCTCGAGCGATTGCAACACGCTGCTGTTGCCCGCCACTTAGTTGCAGAACATTTCGTTTCGCTTCTACTTCTGTAAGTCCTACTTTCTCTAATAATTCTAACGCCCTTGCAGTTTTATTTTGCACTTTAACACCTGTAATTTCCATTGCTGTTAAGACATTTTGAAGAGCAGTCATATAGGTAATCAAATTATAAGATTGGAAAATTACCGATACATTTTGATTACGGTACCGATCCAAACCAATTTTTCGAATATCCTTTCCATTAAATAGTACATAACCATTTTTAGGTATATCTAGCCCACAACCTAAGCTAAGCGTAGTGGTTTTACCAGATCCGGATGGTCCTAGAATCGTGTAGAAATGTCCTTTTTGAAAAGAAAAGTTAACATTTTCTAGTATCGCTACTTTTTTCCGTTACTTTCATAATAATAATCTAAGTTTTTAAATTGTAAAATCGTCTCCATATCGAGCCTCCTTATTCATCTTTTAAAAGAATTTGTTTTGGATTCAGGCGTAGAATAGATAATGCTGGAAGAAGCGTTGCTAATATAGCAATAGCTAGTCCAATTCCCCCCATTTTTCCTACATCCTCTCCCGTTACACTTACATCAATCTTATCAATTGGCTCTTCGTTTTGGTTTTGTGGAGTACCACCAGCTCCAACCATCATTACACTACCATTTTGTGAATTGTCTTTTTCTTCGCTTGCTGTAGCAATTTCACCCGAAAGTAAGTTATCCCCTACGAATTGAGAAACTTTAGCCCCTGTTGTTAGGGATAATCCTAACGCTAAAATAGCAATACATACTACTTCTACTACGAACTGCGCCATCAGTTTCCATTTTTTCTCTCCAATGGACAATAAAATCCCCATTTCCTTACGACGTGCTTTAATCGATAACATAATGATTAATCCTAAGATAATCGCACCTGCAATAGATACCATATAGATAATCATTTGAGACGTAGAAGCGATATTTTCGATAGGCCCAATCATTTGTTTGTATAATGAATCATGTGCATCTAACTTAAAATAATTAAAATCAATATCAGATTTTTTTGCTTCTTTTTTAAATGCATCAATGTATTGTGGATCGTTCAATAAGTACACAACTTGAATACTACTACTCATACCTTCATCTGTTTCTAATTTTTTCAAAGTAGAGTAAGGCATATATAGTTTATTAGCTGGATTCATCATAGGAGGGGGATTTTGACCCATTGGTTGCTCATTCGTTTCGTAAATACCGATAATTTCAACTTCAAGAGTTTCCTTCTTATCCCCTGATTGAACTTTAACTTTATCTCCTACTTTCAAATTGTTTTGTTCCGCTAATCGTTTTTCCATTAAAGCTACATTCTGATCTTGCATCTGTTCTGTAATTGGTTTTCCATCAACGATTTTACTTTTTCCATTTTTAAAACTTTCTTGTAATAAAGTCTTGCGAACTCCTTCTATCATAAGAGAAGAATTCATATCTATTTCTGAACCTGAACCTGATCCTCCCACCATTGCAACGTTACCTTTTCCTTTTCCTTCTCCTTCTGAAGCTCCTACTAATTTAAACCCATCTGCAATTCCGAAATTATTGGTTATATAATTATAGTCTTTTACATGCTTGGACTTCGCTAATTGGTCTGCTTCTTTTGTGTTGAGCTTCGGCGGCTTAGGCATCTCGCCAGTTTCCCTAGCTTGTTGACCTAATTTATCAAAGTCAAGACCTAAAGTAACATCTGCACCTAGTTTTTTTCTTGCTGCATCAGCAGCTTTTTTTGATGCATTTTGGATTGTGAATCCTGCCAACACTAAATTTGTAACAATTAGGAAAACTGCCATCAAAATTAATGATGTTCCTACTCTTTTTTTCATACTGAGAATTGCTCGTTTCATAAAGTTCATTTTTTCTTACCTCCTTGATAACTTGTATTCTATATAGGTTATCTAGAGTCTATATGGAGCTAATCGGTAGTTTATCTAGAGATATAAGGAGTTTATGTGTAGTTATTCATTGACCTGGTCAAGAAAGACCGGAACACATATTCAAAAACGTAATCGTTTTTGAATATTGGCAAGGAGGTTATGGCTTTAGATAACATTGAATGAGAGCATACAAATCCATGCTTATTACGTAATTTCTATACAACAAATAAAAACCACCCTATTTGGATGGTTATATGTGTGCTTGTTAAATATGAAAATTCATTAAAGAATATGGAGGTTTATTGAAGTTGGTCGGATTCTCTAATAATAATATTGTGTTAAAAAGCCTAACTTATAATTTTATAAGTTAGGCTTTTATGCTATCTATAAGAAAAAGTTATAGAGACTCATAATATTTTATAATTTAACCTTTTGTATTTAAACAAGTAAAATAAAAGTAACAAGTGCATACATTAAGGAGGTTTTTTGATAGTGACAGAAACTATAACATTTAGGATTGCAACGGCAGATGATTTAGATGAAATTGTAAAAATGCTTGCTGATGATGTTTTAGGAAATAAAAGAGAGCGCTATGAAACACCACTCCCTGATAGTTATATAAGAGCATTTCATGCTATTGATTGTGATCCAAATAACGAGTTGATTGTAGCGTGTGATGGGACGGAGATTGTAGGTATTCAACAAATTACATTTACGCCTTACATTGTACGTCAAGGGGGTTGGAGAGCTACAATTGAGGGTGTACGGACAGCCTCATCAAAACGTGGTAAAGGTATAGGAAGTAAACTTATTAAATGGGCTATTCAACGTGCTAAATTACGGGGATGTCATTTAGTACAGTTAACAACAGATAAAGAACGACAAGAAGCTTTGCAATTTTATAAGAAATTAGGGTTTAAAGATTCTCATGAAGGATTAAAACTCTTTCTTTAATGAATATAGCTATTTATATACCAAAAAGACATATATTGTATGGTTAATTGACTATTGGCTTCGGAAATTATAGTAACTATCACTGTATAATATATATAAATTGACACATTGTCTTTCATATAAATCACGTCACTTCAAACGGTGTATCTTTTGATACGAAAATAAGCAAGTTAATGTTCTCTAATATGAATGAGAATATTAACTTGTTTTTTAGATTTTTGTATAAATTATTTATAGTTTTATTTTATTACTAGCTTTATAATATAATATACAAATTTATCACCTGTTTTTATAATTAATTAACAGCATAAAGAAAACATAAATTTTATCCATGTTTTAAAACAATATATATTTTGGAGGAGGTTAATTTGATTTTTTCAAAACTCATTGATCGATATGCCTTGTATGATTTGCACAAAAAAGAAGTATCGAGTTTCAGTATACTTCTCTTTCTAACACCTCACTAGATATAAAGGACATAGAATTTTTTATAAAGTACAACCATCTGATATTCATTTTAACATTAAGCATTCAAAGCAGGAAAAAGAATACATGGTGGGACAATTCAAATATAAAAGCTCGGTTCAATCTGGTGATTCACGCAACGACTCTGTGACTGGGGAATTATTTTTACATAAAAATGCAGATGCACCTCATGTCATCTTTGTTCACGGTTGGAGAATGGATTCTAACGAACGTGTAAAAAAAATATTTCACGACCATATGACCAACTTGAAGTGGAATATGTATTATTTCACTCTACCCTATCATTTTGAAAGAAAACCCAACCAATCCTTATTCAGTGGAGAGTACATGGTAAGTGCCAATATTGAACGAACTGTACAAGCCACTAGACAAGCGGTAGCTGATTTACGAGCTTTGATTAAATGGATTAAAGCAAATAAAAATGGCCCCTTGATTTTAATAGGAGTCAGTTTAGGTGGGGTTATTACTAACTTAACATCTCTTGTTGAACCAGAGATTGATGTATTAGCATCCATTTTCTACGCGAATCGACTTTCTTATTCGATTTGGAAGACAAATCCAGGTAAATTTATTAGAGAAGACTTGGAACATCATGGTGTAACGTATGATGATTTAATAAATTATTGGAAAATCACTGAACCGAGTCAAGCATTACCAAAAGTGAAAAAAGAAAATATTTTATTAATTTCAGGCAAGCACGATCTATATGTGCATCCTGAGGATACGGACTATTTGTGGGAATCCTGGGAAAGACCTACGCGATATATTTATACATGTGGACATGCTGGGATTGTTCTTAAACGTAAAAAAATTGCAACTGATACTATCAATTTTATTCAGAATCGATTGAACTCCCCTCACTTCCCCAAAGACATACCTTAAAGTGAGGGATTACTAAGTATAGAATCTTATACTTGTAATCTTTCATTTTATACCAAGTTCATTTCATATGGAAAAGGGGTACTCATCATTTTCACCAGGGGCTTATTTTTATGAAAAGAAATTATTGTTGTTTACCCTTTATATGCAATATTACATATAAAAATCTTTAATTGTTCTGTTATGATTTTAAGAGTAAATTATTCATCCATTAATTTACACCATCCATATCTACAGTTATGGAAACCTTAATTACATATAAAAAAGAGAAGAACCTTGGTGAGTTCTTCTCTTTTCGTTTATTAAATTGTAATATAATTACAGTATGTGAAATTATATTAAGTTAACTTTTAAAGCGAAGTGAGAACAACCGTCACTTCGCTTTTTGCATTTATTTAATCGGTTTCTCTGTTTTTAAAACTAGTGAACTTAATGCAGGAACTTTAATTTTATTGTCATGGACAACGTAAAGTGTTTTACTTCCCGCCTGATTCTCGTTTACTAGCACTTTCCATGGACCTTTCGATGGAAGAGTTATGTCCACGGCTTCTCTGTTTGCATTGTGAGCCACCATAAAGTATTCGCTTTTATTCCCACTTCCCTTTCCATCTATTGTATAAGCTACAACATTTTTTGGAACATCGATAAAAGCAATATGCTTTTTAATTTGCTCTGCAGATGTCATTCGAAAAGCTGGGTATTTTTTGCGTAAATCTATTAAGCCCTTCATGTACTCTACTTCATTATTAAATGCTGCACGGCGTAACCAGTCCATCTGGTTAATTGAATCAGGAGATTTGTAACTATTATGATCACCATATTTTGTGCGCATAAACTCTTGTCCTGCATGTAAGAATGGAATACCTTGTGATGTTAATAAAATAGAAGAAGATAATTTATGCATTTGTTTTCGCATTTCTTCACTGTCACCTGAATTAGTCAACTCAAGTTTATCCCATAAAGTATGATTGTCATGTGCTTCCACATAAGTTAGCACCTGCTCCGGATCTTGATAAGTAGACGAATTTGTATCATAGTCAATACCGGCTGTAATACCTTTTTTAATACGGTCTTCCATGTTTTGTTTTCCATTTACAAAACCATTTTCTTTCTCCTCAAATACACTACCTTTCAATCCATCACGTATATTATCGTTAAAATGAGCAATCCCTTTCATTTTCTCCGCATTTTTTTGATTTGCTTTCAATTCAGCCGCAAGAGGTGTATTTAAATCCCATCCTTCTCCATGCAGAATAATAGAAGGATCAATTTGATTAACAGCTTTACGTATCTCATTCATCGTTTCATAATCATGAATACCCATTAAATCAAAACGGAACCCATCTAAATTGTATTCTTTTGCCCAGTATGTGACGGAATCTACCATGAATTTTCTCATCATCTTTCGTTCTGAAGCGGTATCATTCCCTACTCCAGTTCCATTTGCTAATGTTCCGTCTTCATTGTAACGATAATAGTAACCTGGAACTAACTTATGAAAATTTGATTCAGCGGCATTATACATATGGTTATATACTACGTCCATCACAACACGAAGATTATTATCATGCAATGTTTGAATCATTTGCTTTAATTCAGTTATTCGAACAGTTGGCTCAAAAGGATTTGTAGAATAGGAGCCCTCTGGGACATTGAAATTTTTCGGGTCATATCCCCAATTATATTGTGGTTCATTTAAATTCTCTTCATTTACTGAAGCATAATCAAATATCGGTAAAAACTGAACGTGAGTAACACCAAGATCTTTCATATGATCAAGTCCTGTTTTTACACCTTCAGGCCCTTTTGTTCCTTTTTCTGTTACACCTAAATATTTTCCTTTTTGCTTAATACCACTTTCAGGTTGAATGGAAAGATCGCGTACATGCAATTCATAAATAATAGCATCTTCCGGATTTTTAAATTTTGGCTTTTTGTTTACTTTCCATTTTTTCGGATTTGTTTCTTCTAAATCAACAACTGCACCTTTATCTCCATTTACAGAAGCAGCACGCACATACGGATCAACCGCTTCAGTCCACTTATCCCCAATTTTCACCTTATACGTATAAAAGAGACCTTTTTGGTTCCCTTTAAGTTCTGCTTTCCAAGTTCCCTTTTCACCTTGTTGCATGTTTATTTCAGTACCTATTTTATCGCTCCATTTTTTATATGTAACTAACTTCGCTTCACTCGCAGTAGGAGCCCATAAACGGAACTTTGTATGTTGCGGAGTATATATATTCCCTAAATCATTACCACCATAATAAAATAAATTATCAAATTCCTCGCTACGAATAACTTTACCGATTTCAGTATTCGCATCAGCTAAGTTTGCTATTTTAACTTTGTATGTTTGTTTTAAATCAATTTTCTGTTCCGTAATTATTTTAACCTTATTAGTAATATCTCCACTATTTTTATCATAAGGACTAATTCCCTTAATTTTAACGCCTTCAATTTCAATTTTCTGTTCCTTACTATTAAACGGAACATTAGTCGTTACAGTAATTTCATTAAAACTATCAATAGTAGCTTTTTGAATTGAGAGATCCGAAGAAGGCTTAGAGTTATATACTTTTTCATCACCCGAAAGGATCCATACTTCAGCACGACCATCCCTTATATTTTCAACCCAGTGATCACCTCCATCTTTTTCCCATTCATTGGTACGAACTATAAATCCTACACGATTATAGTCACCATCTATTTTTATCTTAGCGTATTTTCCAAATTCATCTTCACCAGTAAATTCATAAGATTTA
This sequence comes from Bacillus sp. TH25, assembly GCF_016650935.1. Classification (NCBI taxonomy): domain Bacteria; kingdom Bacillati; phylum Bacillota; class Bacilli; order Caryophanales; family Bacillaceae; genus Bacillus; species Bacillus sp. TH25. Next base: position 15,996 of record NZ_JAEKEU010000011.1, read on the forward strand.
CCGTTTGCATTTTCTCCCCATACCCAAAGATTCCAGTCTTTTGTATTTCCAGATTTCTCTTTGTAATGAATGATAACTTCAGTTGTTTTCGAATTTGAAACTGCCTTCACACTCTGAAAAGAGAAAACAGATGATAACATAACGATTATGGCAAGTAATAAAAATGATTTGTTAATTAATCTTTTTGTCATTTGCACCACATACACCCTTTCTTTAAATAATACGAGCGATTTATTATGCTCGTACTAAATTACACTGCTTAAATTAATATAGAAATCTCTTTTACTTCACCCCCATATTGACTATTTTCACGTATGTATTTCAATGATCTTTTAATACGAAAACGTTTGCATTAATGCTTAAAAAATAGATTTGTTTTTGCCCTCATATATTTGTAAATACTAAAAGATCAGGGAAATCATTTTAAAGCAATCGTTTGTTATCGCTTTCATTCTATAGCACTTACTATTAAGAGGTCAATATATTATTAATTTTCTGTTTTTTTATCCTTTAAATCTTATATATTTGACGTAGCTTATTGAAGATAGACAGCCTGATTATTGCTTAGTAAGTTTATTTTCACTAGTGTATTGCTACGTAAAAAAACAGCTAATATCCTTAAAATGACATTAGCTGTTTTTCATAATGTATTAATATATGAATGAAAACTTTATTTCTAACTTACTTAATTTTTGCTGCATCAAATGCCTTTTGAACTGCTTGAACTTCAGCTGTATTCGCCCCATATTTATTAGTCGCCACTCGAATACATGCTGATTTCAATTCTTTGAAATTAGATGTCATGTTTAACTCATCTGTATTTGCATAATAGAAAATATCAAACATTTTATCTTCACCAATTCCTTTAACAGTTACTCCGTTATGAGTTCCGCCTTTTGCAATGAGATACGCAACTTTATTAATAATGCTTGAATTAAAATGAACGCCGCCTTGATCCCATCCATTAAAATCGTTAAATTCACTGTAATCATCTGGATAAGGTACTCCAAGTGAAGATGGAACAGAAGCTGGGTTTTCCATATCACGGAAAACAGATCCAGTTTGTTCTCCCATTGTCCAGTTAAAGGTTCCATTATTTACGTATTTCTCAATAGATGTTCCCATAATATCAGATAGCGCTTCATTAATCGCACCAGATTCACCGTAATATTCAAGATTAGATTCGCTAGAAGTAACAGCATGTGTAAATTCATGTCCAGCTACGTCATATGCCTTGACAATAGGATCACCATATACAAGCATACTTCCATTATTAGCACTTAATGCATTTTGCCAATTTTTCGGATCGTTCGTATCTTCAGAATCCCAAGCATGTACAACTGAAACTACCTTTTGTCCCTTATTATCAAAACTATTACGCTTGTATTTATCTTTATAAAAATCAAATACCTTTGTTGCTAGGTAATGAGCACTTACTGCTTTTGGATCGTTAAATGTTGTTAAAGTGCTGGTTGCTAGTGTACCAGGATAATAGCTTTCTTCTTTAGTAATATCTCTGTAATTCACATCATATGTTTCAATTCCTTGCCCTCTTGTATAATCAGCAAGTGCATATTTGCCATTACTTTGTTTAGAAATACCAAATGAACGAGATATACCTAAATCATCTTTTCCTGTTCCAGTTAATGATGTAAGACTACTTTTTTTACTTTCCTTTAAAGCTCCAACTAGTTTTTCACTTGCTTTTAAGTTAGATTCTTGTACCATATTTTTTAACATATCACCATTTTGTGCATTTACTAAATAAGTTCCAGAAACATAGTTTGGTGTTGCTGCTTCAAATGTAACTTGATATGCATTTGAAGCTTGTCCATTATTTTCATCAACAAAAATAACTTCCTTAACTTCTGGCTCAGAAATAAACTTGATATCGTTCCCGTATTTCGTATAAATATATTGTTTCGCTTCATCTTTTGATAGATTAATAGGCTTTTTCAATTCTTCTTGTTTTAAATTTTGCGCGCTATCGCCTGAAACACTTTTAATAACACCCTTATTATCTACGTGTGCAGTTAATTGATGACCATATACTTCTTTTCCTTCGTATGTTTGCTGCATACGCACAAGTGTTGTTCCATCATACGAACCACGTTTTTGAAGAACTTTATAATCTACTCCTGTTTCTCCATTGACTTGCTTTGAAGAAAGAGCTTGTTCTGTTTTCTCCTTAAGAGCATCTTTTACTACATTCTCTGGTGTTTTTTGTGACGGTTGTGTAAGTTCACCTGAACGGAATGAGTCCTCTTGAATTTGAACTTGTAGTTGATTTGTTTCCTCTGCATGGCCTATTCCGTATGGTGCCACAGCTGTTAAAGCTAATCCTGTTGTTAATGCTACCTTAGTTAATGTCTTTGTGTTTTTCATTTTTTCACCTCGTATAATTTTTGAAATAGAAAGCTTGTACAAAGTATACTGTCTATTTATGTCGAAAAAAGAGAAAATACAAAATTTATGTAATATTATGCAAAATTACATAAATGTGGTCGATAAAATAAAAAATGAGCCCTTTTAGGTACTCATCCAATTGTTTAGTTGTTAATTATCTATATTCATTCTAATCAAAGTACACTTATATCTTATTAACAACATAAAAAACCACTCTTTACTATTTTAAGAATAGTAGATAAATACTTTAGTGAGGTGAGGCAACGCATATACAAGTTAGATTTTTCAATATAATTTTGTTATTTATGTCTATAGCTGCATGGATTGGAACGTTTTGAGACTGCTGAAGTCTTATATGAGTTTCAGGCTTTTTTATCTTGTCAAAAATATCTTTTAAAGATAAATTCTTCTCCCCATTTAAATATAGAAAAGGACATATCTATTGCATGTTATTAACTTAAGGTATGTTCTTTTAAAGCATATTATAAATATACATAGTGAGAAATGAAACAATAATTATTCAAATGAAAAATCCCCTGAATTTTTAGAGCGATTCAGGGGATTTTTTACCGATGATTCTCTATATTTCCATACCGATCACAAACTTTTTTAGGATAATGGTATGTCCAAGTTGAATAGTTTTTTGCACGAGAGCCATCTTTTTTATATTTATTTAATTATCCTACTAAGTTTTTTGTAAAATTCACCTTTTCTTTTTACATGATTAAACTGATTTGGATTAATATTAGCTTTTTGTGAGAGTGCTACAATCTCTTCTTTTGTAATTGAATCTTTAGTATTTATAGATGCTATATTTGTATATTTTCCATCTTCTGTTTTTGGGATTTCTAAAATCCCTTTATTTACGAGATCAACTACAGCCTTATGCTCTGAAGAATGTGTATCTACACCAGTAATTTTCCAATTATGCATAACTTTTGGCGTGTATACACCGTTCTTTACCTCTTTTAAATATGTAATAGCAAGGTTACGAATGGTTCCACCTGTTTCTCCGAATGCATTCTCTTGTTTAGATGACCAAGTTTGTTCAAATTTACGTCCCTCTAAAGCTCCCCCTTTTGCCTGAAGAGCCTCCATTCTATACGCATTCATTCCTAGCGTCATAACATCGCTCATTTTGATTGGTTTATTTGTACGAATAGAGCGTAAATTTGTAATTCTACTACCATATGGTTTTGTTAAGTCAATTTCGTATTTTACGCCTCCAAAGAAATCGTTCGTACTGTATTTAGACGCACGACGGTTTTTATCAAAGCTAACTGTTACATCTCCGGCACGAGATGAGTTAAAATATCCTGCTGCCCATTCCATATAGTCTTTTAAATCTTTTCCAGTTATCTTATATACTGTAATTTCTCCCAAAGCATATTGATAATTATAAGCAATATCTTTCTTCTTTATAGGACCTATATCCAAACGGGCATAATCATTATCAATTTGATGGGCTACTACATCCGCCTTACTGTAATGGAGCATGACTTCATGGAAGAAATCTGATAAAGGTGTCTCTTGAATCTGCACACTTGGAATACCCTTTATTTCATTTTCAGGAACAAGGTTTCTACCCTTTAATTGGGCGACTACAACATTTGCATCTCCTCTCGCATACTCATGAAAAGGTGTAAGTGTTTCTTCAAGTGTAGAATCAGATAATACTGTACTTCCATCAGCATTTTTTACAGGTATAGCGGTAGCTGTTTTATCTTTTAAAACAAGCTTCCCATCTTGCTTTGTAAAAGTAAGGTCAATACGTGAAATATGCGTTCCGTATTTATCTGGTTCTGTAATAATTACGCCATTTACAACTTCTTTTTTTACAAGTTTATGCATATGAGCCGCAAAAATAGCGCTTAGTTCCGGACAAGCATTCGCAATATCTTGAACACCAGTACCTGGGATTCCATTCTCATTTTCTAGTCCCATATGCATAACCCCTACCATTACATCTACTTTATCTTCTAATTCTTTAATAGCCTTTTTTGTCTCTTCTACTGGATTTTTCACTACTAAACCATCCAAATGATCTGTCCCTTTTTCAAAATCACTAATCATTGGTGTATTCATACCAATAATCCCGACTTTAATTCCACCTTTTTCAACAATCGTATATGCAGGAAGAAAACGCTCTCCATTTTCCTTATAAATATTTCCTGCTAACGTCTTTCCCTTGTATTGCTCACTAACTTTTTTCAATGTATCTAATCCAAAGTTGAATTCATGATTTCCAAATGTCCAGGCGTCATATCCCATTGTATTCATTGCTACCATCATTGGCGATTGTAGTTTATCGTTGAATAATTCTACTGAGTTTCCTTGAATTGTATCCCCGGCATCTACTAATATGGTATTTGGATTTTCTTGACGTACCTTCTTTATAACCGTATAAAGCTGCGTCAAACTTCCACTCATATTTGCTCCATCAAGCGCATAATCCCAAGGCATAAATCTACCATGAATATCTGCAGTACCTAACAATGTAATATTAACATTAGATTCCTCAGCCTTAGAAATAGCTGGTTTGACTGTTACTGCTGTTACAAGAAGCATAAGAATAATAAAATAGCATACATAGTTCTTCCATTTCGTTTTTTGCATAATATCAATATTTCTCCCCTTTTTGTACTGTCATAAAGTTGCTTGAACTTTAAAAATATAACTTGTTATTCAGAAAACTTCAACTGCAAAAGATAATTTTGGAGGTGGTTTTGCTGTGAAAATATAGAGAATAAAATGCATATATCCCCTAACAGAATAGTATTTTATCGTTTTCTAATAAAATACTTCTTCCTCCAACGTGTGAAGAGCGCTAAACCAACGGTAGATGTATATGTACTTTCAAAATTTTGGACATATAACTCATTTCCGGATTTTATTTCTAATTTTTTCCTTCTATATGAAAATACTGAGATCACTTCCAAAAATAATAACCCCGCTCTTCATTTAAGACGGGGTTACACTTATACAGCAAATCGGATTCAGATTTTTTTCAAATGTTCGTTTCCTCTTCAGGAGTAAAATCTGCTAGTTTCGTATTTTTTTCTGCTTATTGGTTGCTTTCAACTAAATTCATCATAATTTTAATCAGGACTTGTATTTTATCACTCGAACCCTTGATGCTATCCCAAATCGCTCAATAAATAGATAATGATTTTTACTTTTCAACTTCACAAAGCAATTTTATCTCTTTGATTTGTTCTATATGACGCTGTTCATGCAAATAGATCAGTTCTATCCACTGATCAAGGAGTAATTCTCCAAGAGCTGGATGCGTCACTGATTTTTTCGCTAATATAGATTCATCTTCTATTGTACTCAGGAAACGCATCAATTCTTTTCTAGAGTCGTTTAACAAATCAACCATTTGCTGCAATTCAAATGGCTCTATACTTGGTTCAATCATTTCTGGGGCTATAAATTTTATCGATCTATCTAATAAAATAGTGTGAATTTCTTTACGCTCATTTAAGATACTATCCATCTTTTTTAATCCCGATGAAATAACTGTTATAACTCTCTCATCTAATAAAACTAAGTGATGACAAACTTGTGCTATACTCCATTTATCCTTATCTGGTTTCCTATTAAATTGAGCATCACTTAACAAAGTAATTTCCTCAAATAATTGATTTCTAGTTTCATAAAACTTGTCATTTACAAATGTATTCATGTGAATTCTCCTTTCATTAGAACCTACATACTTAGATTCCTACGCTAGAAATATTCTCTATGGAAAAAAGATTTTCCTTCACTATTATTCCAATCCAATCTTTTCTTTCTTTAGTAGGTTCTCTAATTCATGCTGAAACGTATGAGTTCTCTCAACATCCTTGAAGATTTCCTTGAGGTTATTATGCGCTACAGCTACATCATAATACTTTCCACGGAATCCCTTCAATATAACCACATAAAACGTTCCTAATTATCAATCTAGCATTAAATATATGTAAAAAATCAGCCTATTCATTCATTTTTAATGCTTATGTATGTACATTTGTTAATTTATTAGTTATATTATGGGTATTGAATGATTACGAAAAGTCAATAAATCGCTTGTATAACACCTTATATTTTTATATCCGTGAAAACTACAAAATGTATAAAATTCCATTTGTCAAATGAATTTAATGCGGAAGGAGGTTTGTGGTTACTTCATCGGGATATAATAATCAGTTTTGAACTGATAAAAATATAGGAGGCGACATAATGTTTCGTACGATTTCAAATTTCATGAGAGTAGCTGAGATAAGAAACAAAATTCTTTTTACACTAGCGATGCTAATTGTTTTTCGAATTGGCACGTTTATTCCAGTTCCTCATACTAACGCAGAGGTATTAAAAGTACAAGATCAAGCCAACGTTTTAGGTATGCTAAACGTATTTGGCGGAGGAGCACTGCAACACTTCTCAATCTTTGCTGTAGGTATCACACCATATATTACAGCTTCTATCATTGTACAATTACTACAAATGGACGTTGTACCTAAATTTACAGAATGGGCAAAGCAAGGAGAAATGGGCCGTAAGAAATCAGCTCAATTTACTCGATACTTTACAATCATTCTCGCATTTATACAATCCATTGGGATGTCTTATGGTTTTAATAATATAGCAGGTGGACAATTAATTACAGATCAAAGCTGGACTACATACTTATTTATTGCGACAGTTTTAACTGCTGGTACTGCATTTTTACTTTGGTTAGGTGAACAAATTACCGCTAATGGCGTTGGTAATGGAATCTCAATGATTATCTTCGCAGGACTTGTTGCGGCGATTCCAAATGTCGCTAATCAAATTTATTTGCAACAATTCCAAAACGCAGGCGATCAGTTATTTATGCACATAATAAAAATGGTTTTAATTGGACTCGTAATTTTAGCGATAGTTGTTGGTGTTATTTACATTCAACAAGCTGTTCGAAAAATACCGATTCAATATGCAAAAGCTGTTTCAGGAAACAATCAATATCAAGGAGCAAAAAATACTCATTTACCTCTTAAAGTAAATAGTGCAGGTGTAATTCCTGTTATCTTTGCTTCAGCCTTTTTAATGACGCCGCGTACAATTGCGCAGCTCTTCCCTGATTCAAGCGTATCTAAATGGATAATTGCGAATCTTGATTTTGCACATCCATTTGGAATGACACTATATGTGGGTCTTATCGTTGCCTTCACATATTTCTACGCGTTTATTCAAGTAAATCCTGAACAAATGGCTGAGAATTTGAAAAAGCAAAACGGATATGTCCCGGGTATTCGCCCAGGTAAATCTACAGAACAGTATGTAACAAAAATTTTATACCGTTTAACATTTATCGGTGCGATTTTCTTAGGAGCAATTTCAATATTACCACTTGTATTTACAAAAATCGCTACATTACCACCATCTGCTCAAATCGGTGGTACAAGTTTACTAATCATCGTAGGTGTTGCATTAGAAACGATGAAGACGTTAGAAAGTCAACTTGTGAAGCGTCATTATAAAGGTTTTATAAAAAAAGTGAATTAATTACAAAAACACACTAGAAGTCACAATAGCGACCTAGTGTGTTTTTATTATAAAAACTTATAATAACGGAGGTTTTGTCTTATGAGTCAAAGAATGTCTTATTATGATATTTCGCCTGATGGTATGAAAATTATGATGGATATGGAGAAATACACGAAGAAATCTTCAATTAATCGAGCTGTTAGAGAGCTTATAAAAATTAGAGTCTCTCAAATTAACGGCTGTGCTTATTGTATCGATATGCATACTTCTGACGCCCGAAAATTGGGTGAAACCGAGCAAAGAATTTATTGCTTAAATGCATGGGATGATTGTGATTTTTATACTCCTGAAGAAAAAGTTGCTTTGGAACTATCGGAGCATATTACTCTCATTCCTACTAAAAGAGTTCCTGAAAATCTATACAACCGAGTACGTGAACACTTTGACGAAAAACAATATGTTGACCTTGTGTTAATCATTAATCAAATAAACAGTTGGAATCGAATTTCTATCGCGATGGGTAATACCCCGTAATAAAAAAATAACACTTATCCACCAAACAATATGCGATTGATTTAGTTAAGTGTAAAATTAAATACACCCTATATTAAAACACAGTTGGTTATTTCTCCAACTGTGTTTTTGATTTTACTATCTCTAATCTGTATTCTAATGTGTTAATCATTTTCTTCAAATTAACTATTTTTTCTTCTAAATTTCGAATGCGTTTTCCGCTGTTTTCCACATCATTAAACTTTAACTACATCTCTTTTTTTAACAACCTTCCCTGCTTAAAATAAACTCCAAGTGTAGAACGATTCGCTAAAAATACACCAATCAAGATTAAACAAGCTCCAATTCCCATTGTAGGATTTAATGGTTCTCCTAATACAAAATAACCTACAATAACAGCAATTAACGGCGATACATATAACCACGTTGATGGAAATACAGGATTTGTTTTTGATAAAAGCCAGTAATATAAACCGTGTCCACCGATAGATCCTACAAATATGAGATATAAAATTGGCCATTGTACATTCCAAGATGTTAAGATTGTTAGATTAGGCTGTTCCATTACGATAGATACAATTAACAACAAAACTCCTCCATAAAACATTTGAATGCCGTTAATGAGAAATGGTGATACGTTAGGTAAATCTGAAAGTATCTCTTTAGAACGAATAGAACCTATTCCATAAAACAACTCTCCTACTAATATAAAAAGGCAAGCGATACTCCATATGAATGTAAGTTCTTGATGCATTCCAGGTAAAGAAATGCAAAAAACACCAAGGAGTGCTATAACTAAAGCGACAAGTTGTTCTTTTTGCAATTTTGTTTTATTTCTCTTTGATTGTAATAGCAAAATCATCATTGGGGCTGTTGCAGATAGAACTGCAGCTAATCCAGAAGAAATATATTGTTCAGCCCAGTAAAGGGTCGCGAATGTCATAAATGTTAAACAAAAACCAGCATATATAATACGTTTCGATAATAAGTAAGGCATAATATCCTTTCGCTTTAATTTAAAAATAATAATGAGAATAAGGCCCGCCAAAAAGAAACGAATTCCAGCTGAAAATAATGGTGGTGCCCCCGCTTCTATTCCAATTTTTATCGTTAAAAATGTCGTTCCAAAAATAATACATACTAAAATATAATTTAAAATGACCATTTTCCTTCCTCCTTTTTACTCTTGAAATGAGTATAGAGGATATGGTGTATAACAGTGTATCCACGCATATAACAGTTGAATAAAAATATAGTTGATTGTCAGGATGTTTTTCGCTTTAATTAAATTAAAAAGAAAAACAGGTGATTCTATGAAGATAGTACTACGTAAAGAATCCAACATACCATATTACCAACAAATATATATGCAAATTGTTGAGAGAATTCAAAGCGGGATGTTTTCACATGGCGATTACCTCCCTTCTTTACGTTCTATGGCCGATGATTTGCAAATTAGTTTATTAACTGTTCGTAAAGCTTATAAACAGTTAGAAACGAAAGGTTATATACGAATTGAACAAGGAAAAGGTGCCTATATACATAAACGTGTGAATAAAGATTTCAAACCAATTCCATATCAATGGCAACAAACGAAATCCATTAATGTTATGCGTTCTCAATATGTGATGAACCAACACCGTAAATATTTCGATTTTTCACAGGCGGTCCTTTATCCGCGTTTATTACCAAATCCGTTTCTTTCAGATGAAATGCACAAATTACTTAATAAAGATCAAATGATACTAGCAACTTACGGACCTGTTCAAGGCGATAAAGAACTTAGAGTGGAAATAACAAACTACTTAAAAGAACACCAACAATTAGTTACAGATCCATCTCAATTATTAATTACAAGTGGTGCCCAGCAAGGAATCGATTTAATCGCCCAAACATTATTAAAGCCTGGAGACATAGTGTTAGTAGAAAGTCCGTGTTATGGAGCGGCGCTTGATGTATTTGTTAATAAAGGAGTTCAAATTATCCCTGTTAGTCTTGATAACAACGGCATTCGCTCAGATTTAATCGATGATATTTGTCAAAGAAAGAATCCTGTTTTGTTATATGTGAATCCTACTTTTCAGAATCCAACGGGCACAGTAATGAGTAAAGAAAGAAGAATGGAACTTGTAGAACTAGCAGAGCTATATAACTTCTTCATTATTGAGGATGATTCTTTCGGAGAAATTTATTTTGAGGATTTTAAAATTCCCCCTCCAATAAAAAGCTTTGATACAAATGGTCATGTTATATATTTAAAAGGATTTAGTAAAACGTTAGCACCAGGTCTTCGCATCGCGGCACTTGCAGCTGAAGGACATATCTTTGAATGGTTATACGCTGTGAAGGCTTCGATGGATATTGGTAGCCCTTTATTAACGCAGAAAGCACTACTTCCTTTTTTACGAGCGGAACGAATGAAAAATCATTTAGAAAAATTACGTACAGCTTTACAAATTAGACGCGATTTAACAATTGATATATTATCTCCATTAAAAGAATTAGAATTTGAAATACCTAATGGAGGATTTAACTTATGGATTACACTCCCTCAGTCAATCGATCCTTTTACATTATTACAAAAAGCGAATGAAGTAGATGTTTCTTTTTTACCCGGCACAGCTTGTTTGTTAAGCCATGAAACTCAATATAATCATTTACGAATTAGTTATTCAATGTTAAATGATAAAGATATGTTGATTGGATTAGAAAGATTACATGATACAATTGCTAAGTTTAAATCAATGATTTAAACTCAAAAACAACAACTAACCTCTTATTCACACAATAAAAAACCAACACTTTAAAATTTTATTAAAAGGCAAGATATAAGCTGAACCTATTATTAATAGTGAATTCTTATCTAATGTCATACATTATATGTATAAAAATTAAAAGGATAGAAGAGCTTGAATAAATTCGCCCTATCTATCCTCTTTTTAAACACAAATGACTAATCATAGCGGACTTCGCTGTCACCAGAACCCGTATTGCTCTATTGCTATGCTCAAACTTCTTTTTATTACTACTTGTTCAATAAGAGGTATTTTCTTCCTGCATAAAATTTATTTTATAGGGAATTCATTATACTTATTAAAACAACAACATGATATAGACAAAACCAAAGAATAAACATAATGGACTATAGAACCAAGTGTCATATCTAGCAAACTGAGAATGTTTAATTTTTTTGAAAAATCCAACAAACTTAAAATCACCAATTGCCCTAACAATGAAAACTAAAGCACAGACAATACTTCCGATTTTAGATAAACTATTTGCTTCGAACCCCTGCAAATAACCTACTTGAACAACAATAATGACACTAGCTAATAGAATAAGAATGGCTACGAATAATGTTCCCCATATTCTCGGAGTAAAAGCAGGCTTATGTTCTCCCTCTTTTACTGGGATAACAGCAGCAGAACCCCATCGACCTCCAAAAGCCCAATAAATATGCAAAAAACTGATAAACCACAGAAGCCCCACAGCTACTACTATTAATAGTAATTTCATTTATTCGCCCCCAATTTCGTAACTTCAAAGATAACATACACTACCGTATGTTATAGTGGAAATTTTGTCCCTTCAGGTTTTATAACCATATTAGGGACATTTATTATCGAATAATCAATTATGCCTCAGCATAATTCGGTGACATCCGCCGGAGGCTTTAACTTCTTTCAGTGGATGTTTGGACGCCCGCTGAAAGAAGTTAAAAGCTCAACCATTTTATCAATATCAAAATTAGGATTTGCTTCAAACCTTGTCATCCATCCTACATACGTTAAATAGGAAAGTCTCGCTCGATCAATTGATTCAGTTTCGTCTACGCCCATTTTTTGATACAATTTTGCAACACAAGAAATTCTTTGTTCTTCTATATCTACTAAACGTGTTGCCACAACAGGATCATATTTAGCCCAAGCATAAATACCATTCTCAATTTTTTTATCTCGATTAAAACTAATCTGTAATAGCTGTTCTAAAGAGGCGTCCTGTTGCTCCATATTTTGAACAATCAGCTTTGTTGCATGTACTTCCCAAAAGTCGAGCATAGAATCTAAAAGCTCTTGATGGTCACGAAAATAGTGATAGAAGCTTCCTTTGCTTATTTTTAGCAATCGAGCAAGTGCTTCAATGCGAACTTTATGTATACCTTCATTAGCTAATTGTTGTAATCCTACTTTTATCCAGTCTTCTCTCGTTAATTGCATATTATCTCTCCCATAAAATACGGTAGCGTATGTTTTACGTTAGATTACTACTATTCTCATTTTTTGTCAATTATTCATTCTGTTTATTTTTATGAACTTTAATGTTGTTGTTAATCGTAATATTGATCGTTATCACCCTTGATAAAATACAAGCACATACTAAATCAAATAGATTTTCTGTTTTGCCCATTAAAATATCTTCCCCTGTAAATTTCAAGAAGATTTGGATGGTCTACAGCCTAAAACCCTTGAATAAGCATTTAGACCACAAAATTTTTCTGTATATTATTTTAAGTCATATTAGCTTCACATGTATAAGGGATATATCAATGATTTTGTTGGTCAAGTATACAAACAATATAACATTCACGTAATAGAATGTACTATATTACACGAAAGGAGATAGCGATATTTGGAATTAAAAAAATTTATTGATCCCCTTCCGATTCCCTCTGCAATAAAACCTATAGGAACATATAAAGGTAAGCCATTTTATGATGTACGTATGGTTGAAACGCTACACAAGTTTCATAGTGATTTACCAAAGACGAAAGTATGGGGTTATAATGGAATGGTACCTGGTCCAACGTTTGAGGTGAAAAAAGATCATCCTGTATATGTGAGATGGTCAAACGATTTACCTGAAAAACACTTCTTACCTGTTGATACAACCGTTCACGGGGCGCATGATAACCCAGAAGTACGAACTGTTGTACATTTACATGGAAGCCCCAGTGAACCAGATAGCGATGGTCATCCTGAAGCATGGTTTACGAAAAACTTTCAACAAACAGGACCTAGTTTCGTAAAAGAGATTTATCATAATTCGAATCGAGAACGAGCAACTGCCCTTTGGTATCATGATCATGCACTTGGGATTACTCGTTTAAATGTATATGCGGGTCTCGCAGGACTTTACTTGATTCGTGATAAAGAAGAAAAATCACTACCCCTACCTAAAGGGAAATACGAGATACCACTTATCGTTCAAGATAAATCTTTTAATCCGGACGGTTCCCTATTTTATCCTGGTAAACCTGAAGATCCATCACCAGGTTTACCATACCCTTCTATTGTTCCTCTATTTTTAGGAAATACAATTGCAGTCAACGGGAAAGTATGGCCATTTTTAAAAGTGGAGCCCCGCAAATATAGATTTCGTTTATTAAACGCTTCTAATACTCGCACATACAAGTTCCAATTAAGTGACCTTAGCTCATTCTTTTTAATAGGGACTGATGGAGGCCTTCTTAAACGGCCGATTAAAGTACAAAGTTTAGATGTTTCACCAGCAGAGCGTATTGACATTATTATTGATTTTTCAAGGTTTGAAGGGAAAAAAGTAGTTTTACAAAATGGAATTGATTTAGATAATCCAACTGGTGAGATAATGGAGTTCCAAGTAACGAAAAGATTACCCTGCCCAGATAAAAGTAAAATCCCATGCAAATTAAGTAACATTGACTTTATTCCCGTAGAAAAAGTAAAGAAAGTAAGACGATTAACATTAAATGACTCAGAGGATGAATTTGGGCGTCTTATGCTTTTATTAGATAATAAAGAATGGGACGATCCAGTGACAGAAACACCTTTATTAAATTCTGTTGAAATATGGGAGTTAGTAAATTTGACCGTTGGGATTCATCCTATTCATATACATCTAGTTAATTTTCAAGTTCTTGATCGTCATGATTTGAATGGAAACTTATTAGATCCTCTCCCAGCTGATTTCGGTTTAAAAGATACCGTACTTGTAGCAGGTGAACAAACCGTTCGAATCATTATGAAGTTTGAGCCCTATTCTGGAGATTATGTATGGCATTGTCATCGTTTAGAGCATGAAGACCATGATATGATGAGACCGTTAAAAATCATACCTTCCAGTCTTAATAAACACAAAAGATAACACGAAAGTCCCTTCAGGATTACTGAAGGGACTTTTACACGTTTGCGAAAAGTGCCTTTATGTACAAGAAGCGCTTTTCAGTCTAAAACTATTTTTTTAGATTGCATTGCTCTAGAAGCTTTTCTAGCATTTCCAAAGTAACTGGTTGTGCCTTAGTAGTTAGTTGATACCCAATCCGTCCATTCGTTTCTACAGTTGCTTGTTGTAAATTCTTGATTTCATGTATACCTTTTTCTCTCAGATGCATAAATAATTGTTGTTCTGACATTTTTACGCGTAATAAATTCTTTTTTAAGATTTCTCCGTTTTCTATAACAATAATGCTATTTCCATTTAGAAACTTTTCTACTTTTCGTGATTTCAATTCAAAAAAATGAATAATAAGTAAAACACCCGCAAAAATAAACGCAGCAAAAATAGATGGGCCTACTTTCCTACTTAATATAGGTTCTACAATAATACGACCTATAGAAACCACAATAATAATTTCAGCTCTCGTCATTTGGCTAACAGATTTACTACCTGTCAATTTTAAAACAATAATTCCAGTGAGGATTAAAATAATGCTTTCAAAAAGTATATTCATTACAAGCCCAATCCTTTAATAGTGAATGTTACTAGTATTCCCACTAAAGGATTTTTATGATATTTTAAAGTATCCATTCTCTTTACGTGCCTTATTCTTTGAAGCACCTCTCTCCCAGCTAGTAATGGTAAAGCATCAATTTTCTTCATTGCTTCTACTTCTGATTCGTTACGAATCATTGCATACACAGTATGACCTTCTTTTATTAGCATTGGTATTAAAGAACGTGCTGTTGCACCTGCTAAAAAAATTTCCAAATGTGTTTCTTCTTATTTTGAATATCATAATTGAGACGAGACATATATAAGCTATGTATAATAATCAATATGAAAGATTCATCCAAAATTAAAGCTATAATGTTGGCTAGCAACCAATAGTGATAACATGATAATTGAATTTGATGGATATGGAATTAATGAGTATGTTATTGGTCATAACTGTTCTATCAGTAAGTTAAAAAAATGTATTTTAACGTAAAAAATGAAGAGTTATCTAATGAGGAGCTTATAAATTTATTTTGTGTACGTTATCATTTTGAAAACATTCCAAAGTCATTACAAGAAGACATTAAGAGTGATGTCGTCATTGACTTAGATACGGACTATATTTATATCCCTAATAGATAACAATAACCCAGTAAACTAAAATGGTTTAATGTAACTTACGATTCAGACAAGAATTTAATAAAATAAGTAATTGCCCAAATGGAAGTCGCGAATTGAGTAACAAAATACATTGTCCATTCGAAAGAAGTCAGTTTTCTCTCTCGTTTAATCTTCTTTAAGTATCTGTAAAATATTAATGTACTCAAAAACATAAGTAATAAAGAGAATTGTTGTAAATCATCGACTATACGTACCGCCATAGACTCCATCACCCTCCTATACAAAATATAAACTATACTTTAAGGATATCATTTTTTTGGTAATGATTCCCTATATATTTAATGAAGTTAAAAAATGTTTTATGCGATATATGTGTAAAGATAATAAAGTTGTTTAATTTTGTTCTTAGAAATACATTAATCGCCTACTCATAAATTTGATGGGCGATTATTATTTTTGTTTAATAATTGCTTTATTTCACACCATTTGCAATATGCTTTATTTCAATCACGACATTAATAATAGGTTTTGGTCTAAATGATTCTTGCAAGGAATCTCCTAATCTTGGACTTACTGATTTGGAAAAATAAAATTATTATGATCGTCTCAATTACCATTATTTTGGAGAACAATGTGCTATTATATATTCGTAATCAATGAAATAATAAGAAAGAAGGGGCTGTTGTGGAAACAAAGATTATAGAAACAGAGAAGAAAATTGATTCGAAATCCCTTTTGGCTTTGGGATTATTAATTATTTCCGGGATTGTATATCAACTTTTCGCAGTGTTAGGAGATAATATACCTGAAGTATTGGGAATGATTCTTGAAGCTTTATGGAATCTTGTATTATGTGGAATTATAGGATACTATTTTTTAGGAAAAATATCATTAGAGCAATTTAAACATTTTAATTTCAAGACATTACTTTGGGGTGTGCCTTTAACAATTATCGTGGGTATCGGTTCCAGCTTAATATTCAGTTACATTTTTGAACCTGCAACTAAAAATTCCGTTGCTGAAGTAATAAGTATTTCTATGATTTTATTCCGTGTACCCTTTATGTTAATGGGTGAAGAGTTGATTTGCACTAATATAATTATCGCATTACAAAAATTAGGATTAAAATTTGGCACGGCATCAATAATATGTAGTTTGTTGTTCGCTTTGTGGCATATTCCAGCTTATGGTTTTGTGCCAATGCAGTTATTAATAACTATAATCCCAGTTAGATTAGCACTAAATTATATATGGAAAAATTCAAAAAGTATTTGGGTAAGTTGGATTTGTCACTTTATTTTTGACTGTATTTCATTTGTACCAATGCTTTTTAAATAACTATTTTATCCCTCTATTTGCGGGCAGTAAGACTCCCATCTCAAAATTCGGCGAATGCTAGGAAGTTAGGTGGGAGATAACTGCCCGTAAACGCCCAATTGGTGAAGGCTAATAATCAGTGGAGAATGGACACCTCCACACTGATTAAAGTTTCACTTTGTTTTTAAGAGGACTTTATTATTTATGTACAGTATAAAGAAAAAGAGCACTCAGCTATTGAGTGCTCTAAAAACATTAATTTTGATTCAAAACATTCTCCTCAAAATATTCCCCCCAATCTGGGCGTCTTCCATCCATATCTGTAAATCCATACTCTCTTCCTAATTCCCATGAACTTAACGCTCGTCCCGTTTTTTCATGAACATTTGGATCACTTGCTAAAGCTGCTACTGCTCTTCCAACAAAGAAAGGAGTTTCTGATGCGATAAAATGAGGGTCTTGTTTAGCTCCTTCTCGCCAATTCTCCTCTGTTACACCAAATATATCTAACATCGCTTCTGAACGAAGGAATCCTGGACTAACTGCGACAGCTGTAATATTGTGTTGTTCTAAATCTTTCGCCATAGCTTCTGCTAAATGAATTGTTGAGACTTTTGCTAAACTATAGTACAAATTACCTCGATATTGATAATCGACTCCATCTGTAATTTCAATAACAAGTCCCATTTTATTTTTCACCATTAATGGTACACCGTAATGGCTTGTCATTATATGAGAATGAACAGCTCTTTGTTGCATAAGTAGTCCGTTATGTAGGTTGTGTTCCCAGAAAGGTTTCTCCCATTCCGTTAAAGGATCGCCGCCCCAAACATCGTTTACTAAAATATCAAGCTGTCCATTTTGTTCGTCTTGAATCTTTGTAAATAATGTTTTAATATCTTCTTCTACCGTATGATCAACACGAACTGCGATTCCTTTTCCGCCTTGCTTTGTAACAAGCTCTGCCGTTTCTTCAATCGTTTCAGTTCTTCCCATACAGGATAAATTCCCTTTTGTACTTCTTCCTGTTACATATACAGTTGCACCGGCTTCACCAAGCATCATCGCAATACCTCTTCCGGCGCCTCGTGTTGCTCCGGCCACAACTGCTACTTTACCTTGTAATGGTTTCATTTTATTCACCTTCATTTTTATAATTCAACTTTATAACTTGGGGTATATGCTTTCTTTCATACTTCCTCGTATAGATTTCGCTATTTGGAGTAACTAATTGTAACGTAATGTCACCACAAACGCCATTTGCAATTTCAAATTCACCTTGTTCATTTGAAATACTACGTTCCTTACTTTCAATTGAATCCTCATAAATTTTCACATTTGATATAGGTTCGTTATTTTGATCTACGATTATACCTCTTGAATACATACCAACTGCTATGCATTGATCATCTTCTATATAATATTTAGTAACTACCATCGCTCCAATTACTATAGTAATACATATAAACAAGGTTATTAATTTGTGTCTCACAACAAACCTCCTTATTCATATTATTCTTTTTTAAATTGAAAATTTAGACGTTCTGATTGTTTGATTTCCTCAATTACTTTGCGAATACCCTCTTCAATCTTATCTTCTTTTACATTCGATACGTTTAACTTCAACAACCTTTCTTTATGAAAATCATTTAAATAATTCCTATCAATAGAATCAATACTTATTTGATTTTCGCTTAATTTTTTTATAAGTACCTCCGTCGCTATGTTTTTCTGCATTTCTAAACAAGTGTGTATTCCCAATGTATTTTGTTTATTATATGTAAATAAAGATGGGTTTTCATTTTGCGCTTTTTCTAATGCTTCTGCTAGTTTTATCGATCTATTGTAGTATGAAGATTTAATTTTACTTTTATGCCGATCAAACATTCCGCTCTTTATATAAATTTCTAAAGCAGCTTGAGATATCATTGGACTATCGATGTCTAAAATCTTTTTATATTTATGGAAAGCATTTGCAATAGCCGGTGGAATAACCGCCACACCGACTCGTAAACCTGGAAAAATAATCTTCGAGTAACTTTTCAAATATATGACATGATTACAATTATGTAAGCTATATAACGGATCTGCTTTTGAATCTGTTTCTAAATCTGCTAAATAATCATCTTCCACTATAAATACATTATACTTCGTGGCCAATAGCACGATTTTTTCTTTCTCATCTTTAGAATAAGACGTTCCAAGTGGATG
This sequence comes from Bacillus sp. TH25, assembly GCF_016650935.1. Taxonomy (NCBI): domain Bacteria; kingdom Bacillati; phylum Bacillota; class Bacilli; order Caryophanales; family Bacillaceae; genus Bacillus; species Bacillus sp. TH25. The sequence continues at coordinate 35,268 of NZ_JAEKEU010000011.1, forward strand.
ATGATATCTCGGTATCGTATAAAAGAATTTTATTTTTCCTGTTCGAAATATACGTTCTAATTCATTCAAGTCGATGCCTTCATTCGTACGTTTAATGCCGATTACAGGAATTTTATTTATTTCTAGATATTCAATATATAAATGATATGTTGGCTGTTCAATTAATATCGTTTCGTTTTCATTCGGAAATGGTATAGAAGTTAGTATTGCAAGCGCCTGCTGCACACCTGACGTTATAAATATATTATCTTCCTTTGTGAAAACTTGATAGTTTGCTAACTGTTTTTGCACAACCGAAATTAAAGATGGTAACCCTTTCGGTGTTCCGTATATAAACAAATCATTCTTATAGGTATCAATCGCTTTATTAATGCAATGCTGAAAATCTAAGTATGGAAAAACATCTGGATCTGGGGCCGAAGAAGCGAAATCAATAATCTCGTTACTTTCTACGTAACTTCCAGATTTCTTAACAACGTAGTATCCACTTTGTGGTACAGAATAAATAATATGACGCTTTTCTAATTCATGCAGCGCTCGTATTACAGTCGCCTTATTACATTCATATTGTGTAACAAGCGACCGTATAGACGGTAATTTCTTTCCTTCTTTTATCTCACCATTTTGAATCATACTTTCTAAGTCGTTCAAAACATGTAAATATTTATACATCATTACACCTCCTATTTTTTTGTACCGGTACAGTTTGTATTTGTTCACATTGTAGCACTAGATCAGAAGGATTACTATGTACGTATACTGGCCAGTAAGAAATCAACTACTATGAGGTGGAATTATGACAAATATAACAAAAGCATATTTATCAGCGTTACTCTATTCTTTAATTATTGGATTTTCATTTATGTTTGTGAAACTAGCACTAACGATTACGAGTCCTCTTGATACTCTGGCTCACCGTTTTACAGTTGCCTTCATAGCAGCAAGCATTCCGGTTATTTTCGGTTTTGTAAAGTTAAATATATCATTTAAAAACATACTTGCCCTTTTACCACTCGCAATATTTTATCCAGCATTATTCTTTGCTTTCCAAGCATTTGGCTTAGTATATACAAGTTCATCTGAAGCTGGAATTATACAAGCAGCGATCCCTATATTTACGATGATACTAGCTTCCTATTTTTTAAAAGAATATACGAATACATGGCAAAAAACATCAGTATGTATTTCTGTCATAGGTGTCATTTATATATTTGTTATGAATGGTATAGGGGCTCATGAAACGAGCTTCATCGGTGTTATTCTCATTTTATTATCGGCATTATCATCTGCTTGCTACAATGTATTAGCTCGAAAAATGACAAAGAAATTCAAGCTAATGGATTTAACATACACAATGACAGCAATCGGTTTTATTAGTTTTAATTTCATCGCAATCATTGACCATATGAACAAAGGTACAATAACTGTATACTTTAAGCCATTTACGAATGGAACATTCCTTATCTCCATTTTATATTTAGGATTATTATCTTCCTTACTAACAGCATTGTTATTAAACTATTCATTATCTTATATTGAAGCAGCAAAAATAAGTGTTTTTAGCAACTTATCTACACTTATTACCATTATCGCAGGCGTTGTATTCTTACACGAGCAAATTTCCTACTATCATATTGTCGGTACACTTATGATTGTTCTTGGAGTAATAGGCACAAATTTTCTAGGAAAAAAAGGAATCATAGCGAAAAAGAAGAATACCTCCTTGAGTAAATAAAAAGTGAGGGGTAAATAATGCAGAACTCTAATACGATCGATATCCGTAATATACATGAGCTAGAGAACGAATTATCTACTTTATTAAGTAAACCCATTTCTTCAGGAGAAGATTTAGAAAATTGGCTGAAAATACAGTCGAAATTAATATGGGAAATCGAAGAACAATTGAGATCACACTATATTGACTTTCAATGTAATACAGATAACAAAGAAATAAAAGATACGTTTGAATATGATCAACAATATGTAAGGCCTCTTTTGAAACGTTATCAAAATTCCTTTGATAATAAATATTTAGAGTCACCATTTCGAATGCAACTTGATCCAAAAACTTATAGCTTACTAGATAAAAAAATAAAAAATGCGCAAACATTATTTTGTGAAAAGAACATTGATTTAGAAGTAAAAGAAGACAAATTAGTAACCGAGTACTTCGAAATTACAGGCAGTTTGACTGCACTATGGGATGGCGAAGAAAAAACAATTACTGAACTACAGTCTTACTTACAAAATCCGAATCGTGATATACGAAAAAAGCAAAAACGCTCATTTCTGAAAAATTCTTATCTGTTGAAAATAATTTACAACAGATTTTAAATGAATTAATTGCAATCCGTCACCAAAAGGCAAAAAACATTCAATTAGATAATTATCGTGATTATATGTTTAAAAAATATGAACGTTTTGATTATACGGCTGATGATTGCTATGAACTTGCAGAATCCGTTCGTAAATACGTTGTGCCACTTATTGATAATATATTTAATGAGAAAAAAGCTGAACTTCAAGTAGATACACTTCGTCCGTGGGATCTAAAAGCAGCCGCACCAAATCAAAAAGTATTAAAACCCATTGAAGACGAGAGTGATTTAATCGAAAAAAGTTCTCATATTTTACAAAAACTAGACCCGGAATTTTCTGCATTATTGAGCCGTATGCATAAAAATGATTGCTTAGATTTAGAAAGTCGTAAAGGAAAAGCACCTGGAGGATTTTGCGAACACTTACCTGCTTCTCAATTATCTTTTATTTTTATGAATCTCAATCATACACATTATGATGTTACTACTTTCCTCCATGAAATGGGCCATAGTATTCATAATGAATGTATGAAGCAGCTAAAGCTACAAAAATATTTAGAAATCCCTTCAGAATCAGCTGAGCTAGCCAGCATGACAATGGAATTGTTTTCGATGGAGTATTGGGATACATTTTATGAGAATACAGAAGAATTTATAAAAGCAAAATTAGATTTCTTTAAAGATATTGTTAAGTATTTACCACAAATGCTTATCGTTGATCAATTCCAACATTGGATGTATGAAAATCCAAATCATACTGCTAAAGAAAGAAATGAAAAATATTTAGAATTACATAACACTTACCAATCGAATGTGGTAAATATTGAAGGTTATGAAAACTGGATAGCAATTGGCTGGTTACCTGTACTACACATATTCGAAATACCATTCTATTATATCGAATATGCAATCGCGCAACTTGGTGCATTGCAAATGTATAAACAATATAAAAAGAATCCTAAACAAGCACTACAAAATTACAAAAAAGCATTATCTCTAGGTAGCTCTGAATCCTTACCAGAGGTATATGAAGCAGCTGGAATTCGTTTTGATTTTTCTAATGAGACAATAAAAGAATTAATGGCATTTGTAGAAGAGGAATTGGAATTACTTAAACAAATATAAATAAAAAATGCATCTGTCCTTATAGGTGCATTTTTTATTGTTTTTTTATTCAATACAAATTGAATCTTTATCTCGCTTTATTAATAAGCTCTATATATTGTAGGTCCCCATATCCTATTGTTGGGAAAAGATTAAACAACCTTTTTAGTAACTCTTGTGTTGGTAAATCTCTATTTTTGGAGATATACTTTACTACTACATTATTTTCTTTTAGCATCTCTAAATATAAATCTATCGCCTGATACATTACAGGTAGTATCTCATGAGATGGCTTTTTATGATTTACTAGAACTTCATTGTAAACAGAAAAATAGTTCCCTAATTCAAGTTCAATTTGACTTACTTTAAATTCATCCTCTCTGAAGCTATTTAAGTATACTTTTCCCTTATAATCAGACTGTTCAAGGTAAGAAAGTACGGTAAGTAGATTCATTTGGCAAAACATATCCTCACCAAACCATAAAACGATACATTTATACTCTTTCTTAAAAAGATTCTCTAAAGGATGAATAACCTTTTTCATATAATTTTCTACAGTACCTTGATGTCCTTCTGCCCTTGTTTTAATAAACTCATCATCAAAAATCTGTGCAGTAGTCGCATTTACACACATAGCTTCATTAAATGGAGCGTAATCAGACTCTCCCATTAGTCTTTCACTTTTAAATTCTTCATACATAAATTGACCATTTAATATGTTTAGTACATCTTTATCAAACAGCTCACTCTTCGCATTTCGTAACTGATTAACTTCAACTTTTCTAGAAAAATTCATTCTATCCCACTCCTTGCCATCATTGATTGAGAGTTTAATAAATGATTGAACCGGTATTTTGTTAAGTTGGAATTTTCCTGGGGTTATACCAAAAACAGTTTTAAATGCTCTACTATAAGCCTCTTGCGAAGAGTAATCGTAATCAAATGCGATATCAATTATCTTTCTATCATTCGTCAAATCTTCCGTTGATAAATACAATCTTCTAAGAAGAATATATCGTCTAATACTTATCCCTGTTACTTGATGAAATTTAAACGAACAGAAGTAAGGAGAATACCCCATATAATCAGATAATTCATCTAATGAAAACTCCTTTTTTAAATTGCCCTCAATCCATTCAATCATTAGCTGTATATGTTCATTCATTTATCTCCCTCCTCACTAAATATTATAAGAAGTATCCACTTCTTTCTTTTGATATTTCTTGTGGTTTATAACATTAACCACCCTCTAGAACCTTTAAATATCATATGTAATTACTCATTTCATATTTTTTCAGCTATCTTATTTTGTCATACATTTACTTAACTTTCCAATAAAGTGAAACTTTAATCAGTGGGGAGTTTGTTCCTCCCCACTGATTATTATCCCATACTAATCGGACTTTTACGGGATAAATCTTTTTTAAAGGATTCTACCAAATAAAACACGAAATTTGTAAGTTAAGGAACTAGTAGTTTTGTGAGTGGAAAATTTATGTTTGGAAAGGAAGTTAAAATGAATAATATAGAAAAAGAGATACTTAAACTAATTAATAAACTATATCCATTGGATTTTATTGAAATGAAACCAATAACAAATGAAATGTATCAATGTCTCACAGCACAAGGTACTTACTTCGTTAGAATTACAAACTATAAAACATATGAAGAGCAATTGAAGAAGTTACATATACGAACTTTTTATATCAAAAGGGCTTAGGAGTCCCTCCCATAATACCTTCTTTAAAGGGGAATTTAGTAGAGAAAATAACATTAGACAAAGAAGTTTTTGCTGTATTATATAAAGCTGCTCCTGGTATACATTTACCAAGAAACGAATGGAATTCTAATGTATTTAAAAAGCTTGGTCAACAAATTGGTAAATTACATCGTGTATCTAAAAATTTTGAAAGTATTGAACCAGTAAAACATATAAACGACTGGTATGAAAATGAAGAGTATAATTTTCTTAACTATATC
>NZ_JAEKEU010000012.1:0-86232 GCF_016650935.1 Bacillus sp. TH25
ACAGAAACGCCTATGGTTTATTAATCAATTAATGCCAAATAGTGCGATGTACAATATTCATGCAGCGTGTCGCTTAACAGGAAAATGGTCAATTGAAGCATTGGAATCCGGATGGAATTACTTGTTGGAACGTCATGAATCATTACGGACGATAATTCTAGAACAAGAGGGTGAACCTTTTCAACAGGTTCATTCTTATACTTTCAGACCTATCTTTCAAACGGATTTAACAAATCTCTCTTTGGAAGATAGGGAAAGAGAAATGAAACGGCTCATTCAAAATGAAGCGGAGGAACCATTTCATTTTGGACAAGGTCCTCTGATTCGAACGCGAATATTGAAAGTGGGCGAGGAAGAATGGGTTCTCCTTTGTACGATGCATCATATTATTTCGGATGGATGGTCAATGGGAATCTTACTTGAAGAATGGATGGCTTTTTATGAAGGAGTACTAAGCGGAAAACCAGTGGAACTGAAGGAGTTATCTGTTCAATATGCAGACTTTGTAATGTGGCAAAAAGAATGGCGAAAAGAAGAGAATTTGAATCAACATCTTCAATATTGGGAGGAAGAATTGTCTGGGGAGCTACCAGTTTTACAATTACCGATGGATCGTCCTCGACCTGCGGTTCAAACCCATCGTGGTGCAAGCCAGTCCCAAATGTTGGAGGATTCCCTTCAGGAAAAGCTCAAAAATTTAAGTCTGCAAGAAGGATGCACTTTATTTATGACCTTGATGGCAGCCTATCAAAGCTTCCTTTCTCGTTATACAGGACAAGACGACATCTTGGTTGGAAGCCCAATTGCAAATCGAAATGTGAAAGAGATTGAAGGATTAATAGGTTTCTTTGCAAATACGTTGGTTTATCGAGCTGATTTAAGTGGAAATCCGACGTTCCAAGAACTTTTGTCGCAGGTACGAAAAAAAGCACTAAAAGCATACGAGTATCAGGACATTCCATTTGAGAAAGTGGTAGAATCCGTGAAACCGGAACGGAATACAAGTCATTCACCAATATTTCAAACTATGTTTACTTTACAGAATACGAAACAAGAGTTTCCTCAGCTATCTGAAAGACACATGGAACTCATGGAAAGTCATACTACTGTTGCGAAATTTGATTTGAGTTTATTTGCTTCTGAGACGGAAGAAGGATTATCGCTAACATTTGAATATAATACTGATTTGTTTAATGATACCACCATTGAGCGTATGGCAAGTCATTTTGAACATTGGTTATATCAAATTGTATCTCATCCAAAAGATTTATTATCGGAAATGAATATGTTATCGAAAGTAGAATATAAGCAACTACTAGAGGAATGGAATGAAACAGGTGTTGTAGATATACAAGAAAGAACGATTCATACATTGTTTGAAGAACAAGTGAAAAAAACACCAGAAGCAATTGCAGTAGTGTACGAAGATGAAGAACTAACATATCGAGAGTTGGACGAGCGCTCGAATCAGCTGGCACATTACTTACAGAAAAATGGTGTAGTATGCGAATCATTGGTTGGGATTTGCGTTACACGTTCATCCGAGATGATTGTCGGCCTCTTAGGAATTATGAAGGCAGGAGGGGCATATGTCCCAATTGATCCAGCGTATCCGGAAAGTCGACTGCAATACATTTTAGAGGATGCTCAAATAAAGGTACTGGTGACACAGGAAAAGTTACAACAAAAAATGGTTATACCTAAATCCGTTGACGTGATTTGTATTGATCGTGATCGAGCAGAAATAGAACAAGAAGCAACTACGGTGTGTACGAGTGAAGCGACGGGAGATAACTTAGCCTATATTATCTATACTTCAGGTTCCACTGGAAATCCAAAGGGAGTAATGATTGAGCACAGGAATACAGTAACAATGATTCATTGGGCGCATCAGACATATTCCCGAAGGGATTTAGCGGGAGTGTTGGCTTCAACTTCGCTATCCTTTGATCTATCCGTTTTTGAAGTGTTTGTTCCCTTAACGATGGGTGGTAAGGTAATTGTCGCTGAAAATGCTTTACATCTAGACAAGTTGTCTACCAAGGGTGTGACTTTGGTCAATACTGTGCCATCGGCAGCGAAGGAACTGGTTCGAGCAAAAACAATCCCTTCTTCGGTAAAGGTGATGAATTTGGCTGGAGAACCATTGCCATATTCACTTGTTCAAGATTTATACGAGAGAAGTACGATTGAGAAGGTGTACAACCTATATGGACCGTCCGAAGATACTACGTATTCCACATATATGGAATTAGAAAAGGGTGTCATGCATAGGGTACCACCAATTGGTAAACCAGTCTTCAATACAGAAGTATATGTACTGAGTGCTGAACAAAAAATGGTTCCAATTGGTGTAGTTGGTGAGCTTTACATTGGTGGATCAGGATTAGCACGTGGATACTTAAACTGCCCTGACTTAACGCAAGATCGTTTTATACCGCATCCGTTTAAAGAAGGAGAGCGAGTATACCGGACTGGAGATTTAGTAAGGTATCTGCCGGATGGAAATTTGGAGTATCTTGGCCGAATCGATCATCAGGTGAAAATTCGTGGGTTCCGGATTGAACTAGGAGAAATTGAAGCGACATTACAAAAGCATACATTAGTTAATGAAGTCATTGTGATGGTGCGGGAAGATTATCCTGGTGATCCACGTTTGGTTGCCTATGTTGTGGGAGATGGGGATGCTCATACGTGGCGTGATTATCTCCTGGCCCAGCTACCAAATTTCATGATTCCAGCCTATTTTGTCAGCTTGGACGCATTTCCACTTACTCCAAATGGAAAAATTGATAGAAAGGCCTTACCAGCACCAGAGAGACAAGAGGTAGCGAGTGGGTATATTGCTCCTCGTACACCTACGGAAAAAACAATCGTTTCGATATGGCATCAAGTTTTAGGTGTAGAAAATATTGGAGTGCAGGATTCGTTTTTTGAAATAGGTGGGCATTCATTACTTGCTACGCAAGCTGTTTCCAATCTTAAAGAGGCTTTTGGAATCGAGATACCATTGCATGATTTATTTATGTTTCATACGGTGCAGCAATTGGCAGAACAGATTGATCAATTGCTCTATAACAGAAATCAAGAAATGCAGAATGATAGTAAGGATAATATAAGTCTTCAAGACTATATTCAAAAAGAAGCAGAAGTGAGTAATGATGAAGAATTACTTGAACTGCTTAAGCAATTAGAAGAGCTATCAGAGGAAGAAGCACAAGAGATATTCAAGAGCAATTTGATTGAGGAAGGGGTAAAAAAATGAGAAGTGATTTACTTGCAAAGCTGAGTTCACTTTCTCCTGAGAAGAGAGCATGGCTTCAGAAGCAAATGCAAAAAAAGGAGAATAAAGAAGCACTCCCGTTGTCTTATGCGCAACAACGTTTGTGGTTTATGGACAGATTTAACCCAAACAGTTCTTTATATAATATTCCAACGGTATGGAATCTAAAAGGAAATTGGATACCTGAAGCATTAGAAAAGGGATTCAATCGACTCATTGAACGTCATGAATCATTACGGACTGTTTTTAAAGAAGTAGGAGAACAACCTGTACAACAAATTGACGATTTCCTTCCTAGAGCATTACCTGTAAGAGATTACTCTCAATTTCCTCTAGAAGTAAAAGAAAAAGAGGTAGATAGTTTAATTGCCAGAGAAGCGCAAGAACCATTTGATTTAATAAATGGTCCTTTAATTCGTAATCAGCTTGTTCAATTAGAAAAGGATGAATGGTTATTACTGTGTACGATGCATCATATTATTTCTGATGCTTGGTCTATCGGTATATTCATGAATGAATTACTAGCTTTCTATGAAGAAGAAACGGGCGGGAGTCCTGCTAAATTAAGTTCACTATCCATTCAATATGCAGACTTTGCGAAGTGGCAAAAGGAGTGGTTGCAAGGTGATGTGTTAAATCGTCAACTTACGTATTGGCAGGAAGAATTGTCTGGGGACCTTCCTATATTACAACTGCCAGTGGACCGGCCTCGACCGGTTACGCAAACTTACGCTGGGGATACGCATCACGTGATTTTTCCTAATAGATTACTCAATCAATTAAAGGATATAAGTCGACAAGAAGGATCTACCTTATTTATGACTTTAATAGCTGCATACCAGAGCTTTCTTGCTCGTTATACGGGGCAAAAAGATATTCTAGTCGGAAGTCCGATTGCAAATCGGAATCATAAGGGAGTAGAAGGATTAATCGGTTTCTTTGTTAATACGTTGGTTTACCGATCAGATTTGAGTGGCACTCCTACTTTTCGAGAGATTTTGAATCAAACAAAGAAAAAGGCGTTAAAAGCTTACGAATACCAAGATATACCATTTGAAAAAGTGGTAGAAGCTGTGCAACCTGAACGAAGCATGAGTCATTCTCCTATCTTTCAGACCATGTTTACACTACAGAATATAAAACAAGAACGACTAGATCTGCCTGGTAGAAGTATCAAAATGGTAGAAAGTAATATGTCTATTGCAAAATTTGATCTGAGTTTAACTGCCTACGAAGTGGAAGAAGGTCTATTTGTCTCTTTTGAATACAACACGGATTTATTTCATAGTAGTACCGTTGTACGTATGGCAGGACATTTTGAGAACTGGTTAAATGAAATCGCGTATCATCCAGATGAATCATATACAAAGCTGTCAATGTTATCGGACACAGAACAGAAACAACTCCTAGAAGAATGGAATGATACTGACGTGGTCTATGGTCGTGAGTGTATGATTCATGAGCTATTTGAGCAGCAAGTTGCACGTACACCTGATGCAGTGGCGGTAGTTTATGAAGGCGGAAAACTAACGTATCAAGAAATCAATGAAAAATCGAACCAATTGGCACATTATCTACAAAAACGAGGTATAGGACCTGAATCATTGGTCGGTATATGTGTTGAACGTTCTCCTGATATGATTATTGGTCTCTTTGGGATTTTGAAAGCAGGTGGGGCTTATGTCCCACTGGACCCAAGTTATCCCGAAAACCGTCTGAGATACATTTTAGAGAATTCACAAATTCAAGTGCTGTTAACAAAAGAGGCACTACAGGACTGGTTACCTAAAGATATTGAAGCAATTTGTTTAGACCGGGATCAAGCAATGATTTCTAAAGAGAGTAATTTAACTCCAGTGAGTGGAGTAACAGCAAATAACTTAGCGTATATCATATACACTTCGGGTTCGACGGGAAACCCGAAGGGAGTAATGATTGAACATCATTCGGTCATCAACCGCCTACAGTGGATGCAGAAAAAATATCCCTTATCTGAGGAGGATACAATCCTACAAAAGACACCGTTTTCGTTTGATGTTTCTGTCTGGGAATTATTTTGGTGGTCATTTGTAGGAGCACGAGTTTGTTTACTTCCACCCGGAGGTGAGAAAGATCCTGGGATGATTGAGGAGTATATCGAACGATATCGTGTGACCACCATGCACTTTGTTCCGTCGATGTTATCCACTTTCTTGGATTACATGGAACAATTTAACTCGAAATGGAATGTTTCATCTTTAAGTCAGGTTTTTACTAGTGGGGAAGCACTAAACACTGAACAGGCTCGCCGGTTTAAGGGGGTATTTTACGATGTTCAGCAAACAAAGTTAATTAACTTGTATGGTCCTACCGAAGCGACTGTGGATGTGACTTATTATAATTGTGATTTAGAAAAAGAACCTATGCTTATTCCAATTGGTCGTCCAATTGATAATACAGAGTTGTATGTGTTAGATCAACATCAACAGGTGGTACCGATTGGTGTGGCGGGGGAACTTTACCTTGGAGGAGTAGGATTGGCACGTGGCTACTTCAATCGACCAGAGTTAACTACTGAGCGTTTTATTCCGCATCCCTTTAAGGAAGGGGAACGATTATATCGAACGGGTGACCTGGTGAGATATATGAATGATCGTAACTTGGAGTATATTGGAAGAATAGATAACCAAGTCAAAATCAGAGGATTCCGAATTGAACTGGGAGAAATCGAAGCAGCTTTACATGATCACTCATCTGTAAAAGAGGCTGTCGTGTTGGTGAAGGAAGATCGACCAGGAGATAAGCAGTTAGTAGCTTATGTAGTGGGTGAAGGGGATACTGGAGAGTGGCGTGAATATCTTAAGAAGCAATTGCCACATTATATGGTTCCGGCATACTTCTTCCAAGTTGAAGGGATGCCACTCACTCCAAATGGTAAGGTGAATCGGAAAGCTTTATTGGAATTGGAGGCACAGTTCATAAGTGAAGATATTACTACTTCATCACGAACACCAGTAGAGGAGCTCATTGTTTCCGTATGGGGCCAAGTGTTAGGTATAAAAAATATAAGTGTTCAGGATTCTTTTTTTGAGATTGGTGGTCACTCGCTGCTAGCTACTCAAGTAGTTTCACGCTTACAAGAAATCTTTCAAATCGAATTACCGGTACGTGAACTATTTGAGTATGCAACGGTGGAGTCACTGGCAAAGCGATTAGATCAGTTACGTAAAGGAGATAGAAAACGAGAGATTCCGCCACTAATGCCGATGGAAAGAGGGGAAACTATTCCGCTCTCTTATGCCCAACAGCGCTTATGGTTTATCGATCAATTTACACCTAATAGCGCCCTTTACAATATGCCAATGGTATGCCGCCTTACAGGGAGTTGGCTACCTGAGGCATTGGAAAAGGGATGGAATCAGCTCATAGAGCGTCATGAATCATTGCGGACGGTCTTTCATGAAGTGAACGGTCAGCCCGTGCAGCAAATTGAACCGTATGCTTTTCGATCAATTCCGAAAACGGATTTAACTATGCTTTCTCCAGAAGACCGAGAAGAAGAAGTTAAACGTTTGATTCAACAAGAAACAGAAGTGCCATTTGATTTAACAGAGGGCCCACTAATCAGGACAAGTATTTTGCAAGTGGGAGAGGAAGAATGGATTCTCCTTTGTACTTTACATCATATCATTTCAGATGGATGGTCAATGGGAGTCCTACTTGAAGAATGGATGGCATTCTATGAGAAAGCTACGGATGGAAAGATAGCAGAACTTGAACCATTACCGGTTCAATATGCCGACTTCGCTCAGTGGCAAAAAGGATGGCTGAAGGCGGAAGTGCTTGATCAACAACTCCAATATTGGAGGGAAGAATTGTCTGGGGAGCTTCCTGTACTCCAACTTCCTATGGATCGCCCGCGTCCCGCAATACAAACTCATCACGGGTCGACATACACCCTGGTTCTGCCAAGCACGCTACATGACAAATTAAATGAATTTAGTCGTCAAGAAGGGGCTACACTCTTCATGACCCTGTTAGCTGCATATCAAAGTTTTCTATCCCGCTATACGGGACAAGAAGATATTCTGGTCGGAAGTCCAATTGCTAATCGAAATTATAGAGAAATTGAAGGACTTATTGGTTTCTTCGTCAACACCTTGGTATATCGGGCTAATCTAAGTGGTAGACCGACATTTCAGGATGTTCTGTCTCAGGTTCGTCAAAAAGCATTGAAGGCGTATGAGTATCAAGATATCCCTTTTGAAAAAATTGTGGAAGTTGTACAACCAGAGCGGAGTACAAGTCATTCGCCAATCTTCCAGACTATGTTCATCTTGCAAAATATGAAACAAGAGTTCCCGGTGTTATCTGGTAGAAGTATTGAAATGTTAGAAAGCCATAGTCCAATCGCAAAGTTTGATTTAAGCGTAATGGTAGCTGAGACGGAAGAGGGATTACTTTTTACTTTTGAATACAATAAGGATTTATTCAATGCCACAACTATTGAACGGATGGCAGGGCACTTTGAGAAATGGCTACACGAAGTTTCCCATTACCCGCAAAATCCGTTGCATAGTCTGAGCATGCTATCGGAACCTGAGCGTACTTTGTTATTAGAAACATGGAATGACACTGTAATGGAAATGCCCCCACAGGGTCTTATTTGCGACAGATTTGAGGAACAAGTAGCAAAGCGTCCTGAAGCGATTGCGGTAGTTGATCAAACAAAAGATTGGACTTACGGTGAACTGGATGCACAAGCAAATCAGTTGGCAAATGTTTTACAGCGAAAAGGAGTTGCTCCAGAGTCAGTCGTGGGAGTTTATCTTCCGAGGTCGGCTGAGCTCATGGTAAGTTTACTAGGCATATTAAAAGCTGGTGGAGCTTATGTCGTTTTAGATCCGTTGTATCCAAAATCAAGGTTAGAATACATGATAGAAGATGCAGGAATTCAATTTGTAGTGACGGCGGAAGGACAAGAAGGCCTTTTCGAACAGGTCGAAATGGTGAGGTTAGAAGAGTTAACAGTGGAAAGCGTAATCGCACCTACACGGCAGATAAATCCAGAGAACTTAGCTTACATTGTCTATACCTCTGGTTCTACAGGAAAGCCAAAGGGTGTCATGATTGAATATCGCTCATTAATGAATATGGTTTCTTGGCATCAAGAAGTTTATCGTATTACAGCAGAGGATCGTGCGACTCAGATTGCAGGGATTGCTTTTGATTCGGCTGTTCAGGAGATTTGGCCGTATCTAACTGCTGGTGCAGCACTCTACTTGTCAACAGAGGAACTGAGAATTAATCCAGAAGCACTAAGAGACTGGCTCATTGATTCGCGAATAACAGCTAGTTTTGCACCTACGCCTATTCTGGAAAGACTCTTGAAATTATCTTGGCCAGGTAAAACGGATCTTCGTTTTATCATTACCGGCGGGGATCAATTAACGCAGTATCCATCTAACGATATTCCTTTTGCGGTAATCAATCAGTATGGTCCATCGGAAAATACCGTTGTTACCACGGATTGTTATGTACCTGTAGGAGTGACAACAGGTACGCCATCGATTGGTCGACCGATTGCGAATACAGAAGTTTATGTGTTAGATTCTCATCTTCAGCTAGTACCAAGTGGTGTGATTGGAGATCTCTATATTGGAGGGAAGAGTCTTGCTCGTGGATATGCTAATCGTCCGGACCTTACAAAGGAAAAATTTATTTCGCATCCATTCAAGTCAGGAGAACGTCTCTATTACACCGGAGACAAAGCAAGTTATCTTTCTGATGGTGCTCTCCAGTTCCATGGTCGTATAGATGACCAAGTGAAAATTCGTGGTTTCCGGATTGAATTGGGAGAAATAGAAGCAGTCTTGCAGGCACATTCTTCTGTGAAAGAAGCGGTTGTATTGGTACGAGAGGATGATCCAGGCGACAAGAGATTAGTAGCTTATGTAGTTGGTGAAGGAAGTGTCCAAGAATGGCGAGAGCATCTACAAACACATTTACCAAATTATATGGTCCCAACAAACTTTATTGAGATGGAATTTTTACCACTTACACCGAATGGAAAACTTGATTTAAAGGCATTGCCAATACCTAGCAAATTATCTACGGAAAATACCGTTCACGCACGAACTCCGCTAGAAGAACTTATCGCTTCAGTGTGGAGTCAAGTGCTAGGAATAGAAAATATAGGTGTTCAGGATTCTTTCTTTGAACTTGGTGGTCATTCTCTACTTGCTACACAAGTGGTCTCACGCTTGCAAGAAGTCTTTCAAATCAAATTACCGGTACGTGAACTGTTCGAATATTCAACGGTCGAGGCACTGGCGAAGCGATTAGATCAATTACGTAAGGGAGGCAAAAAACGAGAAATTCCACCATTGATGCCGATGGAACGAGGAAATGCCATTCCACTTTCTTATGCTCAACAGCGCTTATGGTTTATCGATCAATTTACACCTAATAGTGCACTTTATAATATGCCGATGGTATGCCGTCTTACAGGAAATTGGTTACTAGAAGCATTGGAGTTGGGATGGAATCAGTTGATAGAGCGTCATGAATCATTGCGGACAGTATTTCATGAAGTGGACGGTCATCCTGTGCAGAAGATTCAACCGTATACTTTCCGTTCCCTTCCACAAATTGACTTAACTAAGATTTCTCCAGAAGAGAGAGAAAGAGAAGTGGAGCAATGGATTCAAACTGAAGTCGAATCCCCATTTGACTTAGAGCAAGGGCCATTGTTCCGTGGACAAATCGTGAAAATTTCAGAAGAAGAATGGGTTCTTCTGTGTAATATGCATCATATTATCTCGGATGGATGGTCGATGGAAATCTTGCTCCAAGAATGGATGGCATTTTATGAGGAGGCGATTGGTGAAAAACCAGCAGACCTTGCACCACTACCAGTTCAATATGCCGATTTTGCTCAGTGGCAAAGAGAATGGTTGATAGATGAAGTACTAAACCAACAGCTTGCATATTGGAAGGAAGAACTGTCTGGTGAGTTACCAGTCTTAATGTTGCCGATGGATCGTCCCCGTCCTCCGGTGCAAACCCACCATGGATTAACTCATAATGTGTTGTTGTCACGCTCATTACTGGATAAATTAAACGAACTTAGTCGTCAAGAAGGGGCCACGCTTTTCATGACCTTATTGGCATCGTATCAAAGTTTCCTTGCCCGTTATACAGGACAATCAGATATTCTTGTTGGAAGCCCAATTGCGAATCGAAATTATCGAGAAATTGAAGGGTTGATTGGTTTCTTTGTCAACACGTTGGTTTATCGAGCTGATTTAAGTGGCGCACCGGCATTTCAAGAGTTGTTGTCTCAAGTGCGGATAAAAGCATTGAAGGCATATGAGTACCAAGATGTTCCGTTTGAGAAAATTGTGGAGGTTATCCAGCCTGAACGAAGTACAAGTTATTCTCCGATTTTCCAAACCATGTTTACTTTGCAAAATACGGGACAAGAGCTATCACAACTACATGGACGAAGTATAGAAGTAATGGACAGCCACGCTACAATCGCCAAATTTGATTTAAGTTTAACTGCCGCAGAAGTGGAAGAGGGCTTATTGCTTACTTTTGTTTATAGGACTGATTTATTTGACAGTTTAACTATTGAATCCATAGCCGAAAATTTTGGAAACTGGTTGAATTTAATCGTGGAACATCCTGATAAATCATTAGCTATGTTGCCGATACTGTCAGGATTACAGCAAAAGCAGTTAGAAGAGTGGAATAATAATGCTGTAGCATATCCACAGGAATTTGGGATTCATCAGCTGTATGAAGAGCAAGTAAATCGTACACCTGACGCGGTGGCAGTGGTAGATGAAAAACAGCAGTTAACCTATCGAGAGCTGAATGAAAAAGCAAACCAATTGGCACATTATCTCCAGAAATGTGGAATTGGGAGCGAGTCATTGGTTGGTCTCTGCTTCCAGCGTTCAGTTGAGATGATTGTCGGTCTCATGGGGATCTTGAAAGCTGGGGCAGCCTATGTTCCATTGGATCCATCGTATCCAGAAAGTCGCCTACGATATATTCTGGAGGACACAGGGATTCAAGTATTGGTCACGAACGAAGCATTAGAAGGTTGGATAACTGAAGAAATCAAAACAGTTTGTTTGGATCGGGATAAAGCGATGATTTCGCGAGAAAGCACCCTTTCACCAATATGTGAAGTGACAGGAGAAAACTTGGCGTATGTAATCTATACTTCGGGATCAACAGGGAATCCGAAGGGAGTTATGGTAGAGCATCAAAATGTGATTCGTTTATTTAAATCGACGGAATGTTGGTATCAGTTTGATGAAAAAGATACTTGGACGCTTTTCCATTCTTATGCGTTTGACTTCTCGGTATGGGAGATTTGGGGGGCATTACTCCATGGCGGAAGATTGATTGTTGTTCCTTACTGGATTAGTCGATCGCCCAAGGATTTCTATCAACTGTTAGTAAAGGAAAAGGTTACGGTTCTTAATCAGACACCATCCGCATTTCGACAATTGATACAAGTGTGTGAACAAGAAGATGAGAAGAAAGACTTGCATCTGCGCTATGTCATATTTGGTGGGGAAGCACTCGATCCTACCAGCTTGGTACCATGGTTTCAAAGGTATGGAGAGCAGGAACCACAGTTAATTAATATGTATGGAATTACAGAAACTACCGTTCATGTTACGTATTATCCAATTACTCAAGATGATGTGCAGCATGCTTCAAGAAGTAATATAGGAAAACAGATTCCAGATTTAGAAGTGTATGTACTAGACGCTTGTCAACAACCTGTGCCTATTGGCGTAGCTGGCGAACTATATATTGGTGGAGCAGGACTTGCACGTGGATATTTAAACAGACCCGAATTGACTGCAGAGCGTTTCATTCCTCATCCATTCAGTAGTGACCCAGGAGCGCGATTATATCGGACAGGAGACTTAGCGAGATACTTACCTGATGGAAATCTGGATTATCTTGGGCGGATTGATCAACAGGTGAAAATCCGTGGTTTCCGAATTGAGCTCGGAGAAATTGAATCTGCTTTAAACGCACATGTCTCCATAAAAGAGGCTGTTGTAATTGTTCGAGAAGATCAGCCGGGTGATAAACGGTTGGTGGCATATGTCGTGGGTGACGGGAATGTAGGTGAGTGGAGAGATTATCTCAAGGCGGAACTACCA
The DNA here is from genome assembly GCF_016650935.1 of Bacillus sp. TH25. NCBI lineage: Bacteria > Bacillati > Bacillota > Bacilli > Caryophanales > Bacillaceae > Bacillus > Bacillus sp. TH25. The sequence goes on from NZ_JAEKEU010000012.1 coordinate 12,460, forward strand.
AGCCATATGGTTCCTTCAGGATTTGTGATGATGGAAGCCATTCCACTAACTGCTAACGGAAAAGTTGATCGTGAGGCCTTACCTGTACCAGAGGAGAGGAAAATCGAAAGTGAATGTGTTGCCACGCGGAATGGTAACGAAGAAACACTGGCCACCATTTGGAAGCAAGTATTAGGGATTAAAAAGGTGGGAATCCATGATAACTTCTTTGAAATTGGTGGAGACTCAATTCTCAGCATTCAGATTGTCTCTCGTGCGAAGCAAGCAGGTTTGCAATTGACGCCAAAGCAAATGTTTGAACACCAAACAATTGCCGAGTTGGCGCAAGTAGTCAATGAAGAACGGGGTGTACAAGCAGAGCAGGGAGTTGTAACTGGAGAACTGATCCTTACACCAATCCAGCAATGGTTTTTTGCACAAGATCATCCAAACCCACACCATTGGAATCAATCCATGTTTTTTAGAACAAAAGAGCGACTGGATATAGTATTACTGGAGAAAGCTGTGAGTACCCTTCTAATCCATCATGATGCTTTGCGTTTAAGATATGAACGGTTACCGAATGGAGCTTGGAAACAGCGGAACGAAGGGATCGAAGAACAATCGACGCTGACCGTTATTTCATTAGACGAAGTGCCACAAGCAGAATGGCATCAAGTGATTCAAACGGAGATTGACACTGCACAAGCAAGCTTGCACTTACACGCAGGACCGCTAATGAGAATGGTGTATTTTGATGAAGGTGAGAAAAGAGCCGGCCGATTATTCTGGGTGATTCACCACTTAGCAGTGGATGGTGTTTCTTGGCGGATTTTACTGGAGGATCTGCAAACGGCGTATAATCAAGCGAGCAAGGATCAGATGATCCAATTACCTACAAAGAGTACATCCTTTAAAGCGTGGTCGGAGAAATTGCATCATTACGCTGAAGCTGGGATTGTGCAAGAAGTGCGTGATTACTGGGAGCAGCAATCCGAACAAGAAGTGGTTATGCTACCAGTGGATACCACCCTCGAAGTTCCAGCAAACACAGGAAACGAGGAGATTACCGTGGTGCTGGATGAGAAAGAGACCCGTACGTTATTGAAAGAGATTTCAAGCACTCATCGTGTCCAAATCAATGAAGTACTATTGACAGCATTGGTACAGGCTATGGCAGCATGGACAGGCCATCCGACGCTGACCGTGGATTTGGAGGGGCATGGTCGGGAAGAGATTATCGAAGACGTTGACCTATCTAGAACCGTGGGGTGGTTTACAAGTATTTATCCTGTTCACCTAAATATTACCGGTGCCGACACGCCAATTGCAGCATTAAAAGCAGTTAAAGAACAAGTGCGTAAAATTCCTAATAAGGGTGTTGACCATGGAATTTTGCGGTATCTGAACACAACAATGTGTGAGCAATGGGGGTCTCAACATACACCGTCTATTAGTTTTAACTATCTTGGACAATTTGACCAAATGTTTTCTGACGATGCAATACTTATTCCAGAGAACGGATTTAAGCGCTTAGATCATGCTTCTGGTTCCAAGCGATTGCATTTAATTGATGTAATTGGAATGGTAACGGATGGGAAACTTCAGTTCACTTGGGTATACAATGTAGGACAATATGCGAAATCAACGATTCAAAGTATTGCAGAGAATATGCTCCATCAACTAAGTAAATTGATTCAATCTGCGGATGGAGAATCTGCACTGACCGTTTCAGATTTTGTGATGGCTAATCTTGACCAAGCCAGTTTGACAAAAGTATTAACCAAGATGAATCGTGGAAATAATTATCCGATTACCGATTTATATCCACTATCGCCTTTGCAAGAAGGAATGATTTTCCATACATTGCATGACCAGGGGGAGGAACATGTAGCGCCGTATATAGTGCAATTAAGTTTCATGATTAGAGGAGAATTGGATATTGCTACTTTCGAACAGGCGTGGAAATCGATAATTCAGCGGCATGAAATTTTCCGCTCAGCTTTTCTTTGGAATGAAGTTGAGGAGCCTTTACAAGTGGTGTATGAGAGTGTTCCATTTAAGGTGAATGTAGAAGATTGGCGTACGCTGACTGCAGAAGAAAAAGAAGAGAAAAGAAAAGCCTTTTTGGCATTGGATCGAAAACAAGCCTTTCTTTTTGATAAAGCGCCATTGATGCGGGTGACTGTCATTCAAGAAGGTGAGGAAGAATATCGAATTGTTTGGACACATCACCATATTCTGTTGGATGGATGGAGCCTACCACTGGTCTTTAACGAATTGCTTACAGTGTACCAGAAGAGAATGAATGGAGAAGCCGTGCATTTACCTAATTCATCGCCATACAAGAAATATATTCAATGGCTAAGAGAACAGAATCAGGAGCAGGCGGAGCAATTCTGGAGAGAGAAACTTAAAGGTTTTACAGCTCCAACCCTGCTGGGCTTAGAAAGTAAAGAGCAAGAAAAAGGTTACACAGAGAAGGTAACTTATTTATCAGAAGAGCAAACCCAAGCGTTACAAAACTGGGCGAAGCGCAATAGGCTCACTTTGAATACAGTAATTCAAGGTGCGTGGGCGTATCTCATGAGTCGGTATAGTGGAGAAGATGAAATTGTCTATGGTGTAACTAGCTCAGGACGCCCTACGGAGATTATTGATGTTGAAAACATTGTAGGTCCTTTTATTACCACATCACCGACGCGAATTCAGTTGATAGATAATATAAAAATAATGGATTGGTTGCAGAAGATACAAGAGGAAGAGATAGAAAGAAGACAATATGAATATGCTTCTTTGACAGAGATTCAAGGATGGAGTGAAGTTCCTAGAGGAACCCCGCTGTTCCATAGCTTGTATGTGTTTGAAAACTATCCAGTGAAAGAGGAGTCCTCAGGAAATCTAGAAATTGGTGGGTTGGAAGGAGTAGAGCAAACTCATTATCCATTAGGATTGACAGTTGTCCCAGAAAGCCAGTTGTTGTTAAAGTTGAAGTATGATCGTAGCAAGTTTAATGGCCTCACCATTGAACGGATACTGGGTCATTTAAGCCAGGTGTTAAAGCAAATGATCGAGAACGTTGATCAAACTCTGTCGGAGCTGGTGTATGTTACGGAAATAGAACAGAAACAACTACTGGAAGAATGGAATGATAATGCAGCAGCGTATCCACGTGAAAGTGTGATCCACAAACTTTTTGAAGATCAAGTGGATCGTACACCTGATGCGGTGGCAGTGGTGGATGAAAATCAGCGGTTGACGTATCGAGAGCTGAATGAGAAAGCAAACCAATTGGCCCATTATCTTCAGAAATGTGGGATTGGGACGGAGTCATTGGTCGGGCTTTGTTTCCAACGTTCAGTTGAGATGATTGTCGGTCTCATGGGAATCTTGAAAGCTGGATCAGCCTATGTTCCGCTGGATCCAGCGTATCCAGAAAGTCACCTACGATATATTCTGGAGGACACAGGAATCCAAATGTTGGTTACGAACGAAGTATCACAAGGTTGGATACCTGAAGAAGTTGAAACAGTTTGTTTGGACCGAGATCAAGCAATGATTTCGAAAGAAAACACCCTTTCACCAATATGTAAAGTAACAGGAGAAAACTTGGCGTATGTTATCTACACTTCAGGTTCGACCGGGAATCCAAAAGGGGTTATGGTGCAGCATCATTCGGTATTAAATCTATCCTATGGTTTACAGAAAGAGGTTTTTTCACATCGGGCACATGATAACATGCGCGTTGGTCTAAATGCCTCAATCGCCTTTGATTCATCCGTTAAACAATTACAAATGCTTTTGTATGGTTCTAGTTTATATATTATTTCAACAGAAGTTCGCAGTGATCCTCAACAGTTTGTATCTTATATTCGGGAGAATAAGTTGGAAATGTTCGATATAACACCTTCACTACTCCAATTACTCATAGATGAGGGGTTGTTAGAAACAAACGATAGTGTTCATGTTCCAAGCAAGGTACTGGTCGGTGGAGAAGCGATTATGCCATCACTGTGGGAACAACTAGTAGAGAATGACCATATCCATTTTTATAATGTATATGGTCCTACGGAATGTACGGTTGATGCGACATGCTATCGTATCAAAAAAGATAGTAAGAGAGTAACCATTGGGCGTCCGTTGCCAAATGTTCAAGCCTATGTATTGGATGAGAAGTTGTTACCTGTTCCAGTTGGTGTTACGGGTGAACTTTATATCGGTGGAGCAGGCCTAGCGAGAGGATACTTGAATCGTCCAGAGTTAACGTTAGAACGTTTTATTCCTCATCCATTTAATGAAGGGGAACGGTTATACCGGACGGGAGATCTAGTCCGCTATTTAGCGGATGGCCATTTGGATTATCTGGGAAGAATCGATAATCAAGTGAAAATTCGAGGGTTCCGGATTGAGCTTGGAGAGATTGAAGCGAATTTAGAAAGTCATCCATCGGTGAAAGAGGCGGTAGTCTTGATAAGAGAGGACCAACCAGGAGATCAGAGATTGGTTGCCTATGTGGTGGGTGAAGGAAGTATGCATGAATGGCGTGAGCATCTCAAGAGGCAAGTACCGAATTATATGATTCCTGCACACTTTATTGAGGTGGATGCGATTCCGCTTACAACAAATGGGAAGGTTGATCGAAAGGCACTGAACAGCTTAACGATTCAAAGAGAAAGTACCTTTTCTACACCAATCATCCCACGGGATGAAATCGAGTATCAGCTGATTACAATCTGGCAGGATTTGCTACAGTTAGAAGATATCCATGTAAACGATGATTTCTTTAATATAGGAGGTCACTCTCTCCTTGTAATCAAATTGATTTCAAAGGTCAGAGAGAAATTTGGAAAAGAGATTAAGGTGCCCGCACTAATTAAGAATCCGACAGTGGAAGGAATCGCTTGTCTCATCCGTGAGAATCATCGTATGGAAGAATCATTATCAGTTCTGGTTCCATTACAAGAATCAGAGAAAAGACCTTTTTTCTGTGTTCACCCGTTTATGGGTAATGTACTCTGTTACATTCAGCTAGCAAGGTTACTCAAGGATCACTGCTCATTTTATGGTCTACAGAATCCTCTCGTAGAGAAAGAAGGAATGAGCGGGTTAATTTTATCGGAAGTAGTTCAACTCTACATCGAGGAAATGAAGCGGGCTCAGCCAGAGGGGCCGTATCGTCTGGGAGGATGGTCTCTGGGCGGTGCCATCGCCTATGAAATCGCAACTATGCTACGGAACCAGGGAGAAGAAGTTGAGGTGTTGGTACTATTGGATACCAAGGTGCCTTCAGAACGGGATTACAAGACAGAAGATGAAATGCTATCTTATATATTGGAGCATTTCATCAATATAGAGTTAGTGGATCAGGAAGAAGAGCTTGTTCATCAACAGGACATGCTTGTTGAGCAATTAATTGTGGAAGGAGTGCTCCCGCCTGATGCAAATCTTACGAATTTGAAGCAAATTATCAATGCTCACAGGAAATGTCTGAATTTAATGGCAGAGCATGATTTAACACCATATTTTGGGGAAGTTATTTACTTTAGTGCTGAGGAAGGTAAAGAATTGTTTACGGATTGGAAGCCTTTATTAAAAGGAAGAGTGAATATGTATTCGGTCCCTGGATCACACGAAGAAATAGTAGCTTCCCCCGCAGTTGAAAAGTTAGCTAAGTATCTACTAAATGAATTAGAAGGAATAAAAGAGACATCCCTTTCACTAACGGAAAAGTAGAGAGCACAAAATAGGCAACTTTATAAACGAACATTGTTATTATTAAAGTCGTTATTTGTGAGTAGTAGTGTAAATAAAGAGAGCAGTCCAATAACTGCACATCAAGTGTAGGAGATTATGTATATATCAAGAGCATTACTTTTTAAGGGGCTAATGAAAAATTGCTTGATAGGGACATAGAAACATATATGATTTGTTCATAGTATGCTGTAAATTATCTGAAGCTTTTGTACCAGAAGCGAATGCTTTGATGATATTGCTGAGGAAAGGTGTATATTTTCATTGATATGTTAATATGCACCTTTTCTATTATATTTGCACTTGAATAGATGCAAGTTAGAAAATGAAATTGAATTTCTATAACGTATACATAGGAAGCCATCCTTTTAAAAAGGAAGTGATTTATCATACAAATTCATGCTGTGAAAATACCAAAGAATATTGGAAATCATTTGTTTAATCAATTTAGTAACTTGATTTCAAATGAGAAGAGAGAACGAATGAAGCGGTTATTAAATTTATGTGATATTAATAGGACTTTAATAGGAGATTTGTTAATCCGATCTCTAGTCTGCCAAAAGTATAAAATTAGTAATGAAGAAATTAGATTTATATATAATGAGTATGGAAAACCTTTTGTTGAAAACTTTTCTGACTTTCATTTTAATATTTCACATTCAGGAGAATGGGTGGTTTGTGGCACTGCTAATTCTAATGTAGGGATTGATATAGAGAAAGTTTCAGAAATAGAGGCTCTTAAATTAGCAAATGAGTTTTTTTCAGATGAAGAATTTTATGATATATCTAGTATGAATTCTGATGAACAAATTAATTATTTTTATGATATATGGACATTAAAAGAAAGCTATATAAAAACGATTGGAAAAGGGCTTTATATCCCGTTAAATTCATTTTCTATAAAAAAAGAGTCACGAATTTTAATCTCATATAAGAATATACCTAAAGACTTTTACTTTAGACAATATAGCATTGAGCCGAATTATAAGATATCTGCTTGTGCAACAAGGGAAGAATTTCCGCAGGATATAATAATTAAAGATATTTATACAATTTGCCAAAATATAAACAAATTTTAAAGTAAGGAGAAAATCAATGCAGAAGACTAAACTTTTTTGCTTTCCACATGCTGGGGGATCTGCGTTTAGTTACGCAAAATGGAAAAATTACTTTAATCCATATATTGAAGTAGTCCCAATAGAGTTAGCTGGTAGAGGATATAGAATTGAAGAAAGCTTGTACCAAAGTATGGAAGAGGCCGTAAATGATGTCTACACTAGTATAGTTAAGCAGATAGAGCATTCGCCCTATATTCTATATGGGCATAGCATGGGAAGTTTGATTGCCTATGAAGTAGCCAGAAAAATACAAGATTCTAAAAACGTATTGCCTGAATTTCTTGTTTTGTCCGGTAGAAACCACCCAAATAGTAAAATGAAAAATATCCGACATAATCTTTCTAACGAACAATTTAAAAGAGAAGTTATTGCAATGGGAGGTACACCGTCCGGGGTACTTCAATCAGAAGAATTAATGGGAATTTTCCTCCCAATTCTAAGAGCAGATTTTAAAATTGTTGAGACATATATTCATGACAATAATATGCAAGCATGTGATATTGATTTTCTTATATTTAATGGGGAAAATGATGAGTTTACTACATATAATCAAGTAATAAAATGGGAGCAATACACAAGTAAAACGTGTACTTTTCACTCTTTTAAAGGTAATCATTTCTTTCTAAATGAAAATATTGAAGAAATAGCAAATAGAATTATAAGAAAGTTAGATTCTAAAAGATTTTCAACTAGTTTTTAGAGTTTTTCTAAGTACAATCATGGCTGAGAAACCAAAAATTAAAGGTGAAAAATACAGGTACTGCTGGAATATCATTGAATGGAGTCATAGAAGCCTCAACGAAATGTTCAAAGGTAGGTAATGATGGAATTCTAAGCAAAATATATGAATTAACTTTAGTTTATTTAGGCTTTACCTGTAGGTTAAGTTTTCTTATCTCATTTTATTTTATCACCAGAAAAATGATCTTCTAAATTAAATTCAAGCATTTTTGAATTTAAACATGTCGTGCTTTCTCATATTGACAGTAATCGACTTACGTGGCTGGAAGAAAGAATTGCTAATTATTTGGGTAATACACCATTATACTTGATACAAGGTACATAACAGTTAGGGAACCTGTATGTAAAGCTACTGTATATGTGAAGTGAAAAGGCCGGCTCTTATACTTATGAGTCGGCCTTTTTGTTTTATGGATATCAAATTAGAGAGCAACATTTCAAAGGGTATCTTGTGATATAACTAAGTAGAATTTTAAACAAGGGGATGATGAGATGAATAAATTGAAGGGGAAAGTTGCATTAGTAACAGGGGCTAGTAGGGGAATAGGGCGAAGCATTGCCTTACATTTGGCTCAAGCTGGTGCGTTAGTCGTAGTTCACTATAGTAAAAGAAAAGAAGAAGCAGAAAGAGTAGTGCTTAAAATGTTATTTTCGTTCATATAATGAATTATCCTTCTAGCATATTTATAGGATTTATATCATATAGTGAGAGAAAGAATGTAAGTTAGAAAGGAGTCTTATAGAATGAGTTGTTTGGAGGGAAATGACTTTAGTGAACAAAATATGGTAAGTGTACCTAATCCCTTAATTTGATTTATAATAGATTGGCGTCATAGACGACCAAATAAAAACACAGGGTTTTATCTCTGTGTTTCTTCAAATTTTCGTTTTTGAATATATGCTTGTGCATGAATAATTTCTTCCTGAAGCTCTTTTAATTCTTTCATAGATTCTGATTCAATAGCCATGTAAGTAGTAACTAAACTGATCATCATATCCATCTTCTCTACTATATTTTGAATGACCTGTTCAGATTGCTCTTTTTTAGGGTGTTGTATTGCCTTTAATACATTTTCCATATAATTGTTTTTTCTTTGCTGGATATCATAAATAAACTGTTTTGTGTTTGAGTTCATGTGTTGTTCCTCCGTTTTGGATATACTTCTATTCTATCATATTTGAATAGAAAATATTGGATTCCCCTAAATTCACACCTGTCTCGTACATCTCCTCAAACAAACTTAGCTTGATGGCCATGGGGTACCGCCACATCGCTATCAAGCTAAGATTATACAACGTCAATTATAGTAGAGGTTGTTTCTTTTTTCTAAAGGCTACGTGTAGGGAATTTAAAGATTTGCATACGAAATAAACCCTAACGGGTTTCATTTTTTTGAATTAAGCAGCTTGATTATCAGACATGGCACAATTGTAAACGACACCTAATATATCAAAGACTGTTTTCTTCTCATATCGATGAGATTTTCGCCCGTTTTTCTGTAGGAGGATAAACAAGAAAAGCAGGATCACTTGAGTTGGAAGCTTTTGATACAATCCGATAGAGGCTTCGTGAATTTCGTGGGTTTGTCCTGGTTGTAGCTGGAATGGATTTGGAAATTGTTACAGAAAAAAGACCCGCCATTCTTACAAATCTGGAAAATCGAAAATGGCTGTTTATGAAACTTTCTATATTTATACTTAAAATTGGTGCTACTTCTTTATTGCATTAGATAGTAATGTAATTTATAATACGTTTAAATGATTAAATTCTTAAACGGAAGGTAATGTTAGCGAAATGAACTGTAATGATAAAGTAATGCATATTTTAGAAAATTTAAGACCATGTTTTCAAGGGTTGGGAGATCCAACTCGTCAGCAAATTGTATCGCTTTTAATTGATAAAGATAGCTTGAATGTGACGCAAATTGCGGAGCATATTCCCATGTCAAGACCTACTGTATCTCATCATTTGAAAATATTGAAACAATCAGGGTTACTTCGAGTTCAGAAAAAAGGCACTGAAATGTATTATTGTCTTGAATTTAATGAAACAATAAATCTTTTAAAAGAACTTGTTTCTTTAGTTGAAGATGAATGTAAGAATTAGGTACTCATTTATAGTTTAGGGACACCTTTTGTCCCTTTTTTTAGCGGCATTACGTTAAAAGGTTTAAGTTTTTAATCATTTAAACTTATAATCTCATACTAATTAAAATGGAGGTTTCAGATGAATAAGAAAACAGTATTAATTGTTGGTGGGTATGGTGTTGTTGGTAGTCAAATTGCTCAAATTTTACATGATCGACATCCTGATTTGGAAATTAGATTAGGAGGAAGAACCTTAGGGAAAGCGTTACCTTTTGAATCAGAGAGAGTAAAAATAGTCACTGTAGACAACACAACAGATGATCCTTTAAGAAATTTGGATGATAATTTCACATTAGTTGTTAATGCGGTTAATGACCCGCAAGATAGACTACTTCTATCTGCAGTTCGAAAAAAAATTCCATTGGTTGACATTACTCGTTGGACTGAACGTTTTAAGAGTTCTATTGATCGATTAAAAAATGTTGAGGTCCAATCCCCTGTTGTATTAGCTTCAGGGTGGATGGGAGGGACAGCAGCCCTTTTTGCTAAAATGTATTCAAAAGATCTTCAAGAGGTTACGGTTGATATCAACGCACTATATTCTCTTCAAGACAAAGCAGGACCAAATTCAACAGCATATATGGACCGGTTAACGATTCCATTTGAAGTCAAAGCTCGAGAGGGAATGCGACAGGCTTATCCAATGACTGATCCAATCAAAGTCCGCTTTCCCAACGGTTATATAACCAAATGTTATCGTTTGGATACTCCTGATCACGTAACCCTGCCAGAATCAATTCATGCTGTTTCGGCTAACTTTCGTATTGCTTTTGATAGTAAAATATCTACATATGGACTGGTTTCTCTGGTGAATACAGGGATTTGGAAAATGATTAGCGGAGAAAAATTTACCGATTTACGGAAAAATATTCTCTATAAACCCGGAAGGGGAAGTGCACATAACATAGTTATTCACCTTAAAGGTTATGATGCTACTGGTGTATTGCATAGACGATGTGTGAATATATCAGATCCGTTAGGACAGACACATCTTACTGCTTTAGGAGCAGCTGTCCAAGCAGAGAACATTTTACAAACATCTGATATTGTGGTTCCGGATCCTAAAATTTACTTTCCAGAAAATTTATTAGATTTGGGTATGAATGCATCTGTAATTTTAGATTTTTATAGAGAATATGGGGTTAATATTACGAAACAAAATATATAAAAGGTATCGTTCTATTCGTGGTAGTACACATATGGCTATCAAGCAAAGAAGAGCAAATACCCCAAATAACTTAATGGCAGTTTAGTTTAATAAGAATCAATGGTAAAATGATGAGAATTAATTATGCTATGGGGCTGGTCAGTTGTAATTTTATAAAGGAGTTGTGAAAAGTTGAAATATCGCAAAGCAAATATCGATGATATTGATAAATTGGTCGAGTTAAGAAAAAAGCAATTAGTTGATGAGGGGATAGAACCTAATATAGATATTGGTAGAGAACTATATGCTTTCTTTAAAAATAAACTAAGTGAAGGTACTTTAATTCAATGGCTAGTGGAAGATAATGAAGAAACTATAGCTTGTGGTGCAGTAATTTTTTATGAATTTCCACCTTGTTACACCAATAAGACTGGAAAAAAGGCTTATATCACAAATATGTATACTAATGAAAATTATCGTGGGCAAGGAATCGCAACAAAGCTGTTAACTAAATTAGTTGATGAAGTTAAGATTTTAGGTATCTCACAAATATGGCTTGGGGCTTCAAAAATGGGTAGACCAGTGTATAAGAAGTTTGGTTTTATGGAAACTGATGAATTTCTAGAATTAGGGTGTTTTTGCCCATCCACCGAAAAAGGGGAATAAGACAAGATATTCCAATGTGGAAAAGTAACTCTAAAATCAACCTTTATTGTATATTTTGGAGTTACTTGACGTTAACTTTTCTACGGAAAGTTGACACTTTTATCCTATGCCTAAAGGCGGACTGAATTCCTGCATAGGCTTTCCAATATCACTGAATTTGTAATGAAAAGTTGTGAACAATTGAAAAAATAATGGTTGAAATAATGAAAGGTGAGAAGGAGTTTATTTCTAATAAGCGAAATATTATAGTGTATTGTTTTACCCTAAATTATTTGTAAAGGTGGATACATAATGACAGTAAAGAAGCTTTATTTCCTCCCAGCAGGTCGTTGTATGTTGGATCATTCTTCAGTTAATAGTACACTTACACCGGGTAAACTACTAAACTTACCTGTTTGGTGTTATCTTTTGGAGACAGAAGAGGGACTTATTTTAGTAGATACAGGTATGCCAGAAAGTGCTCTTAATAATGAGAATCTTTTTAAAGGTACAATTGTTGAAGGACAAGTTTTACCTAAAATGAATGAGAACGATAGGATCGCAAATATTTTAAAGCGTGCCGGATATGAGCCAGAAGATCTTCTTTATATCATTAGTTCTCACTTGCATTTTGATCATGCAGGAGGAAATGGCGTTTTTACAAATACACCAATTATTGTACAGCGTGCTGAATATGAGGTAGCACTCCACAGAGAGGAATATTTGAAAGAATGTATATTGCCGAATTTAAACTATAAAATCATTGAAGGGGATTATGAAGTAGTGCCAGGTGTGCAATTAATATATACACCGGGACATACGCCAGGGCATCAGTCATTATTAATTGAGACGGAAAAATCAGGTCCAGTGTTGCTAACTATTGATGCATCATATACGAAAGAAAACTTTGAAGATGAAGTACCGTTTGCTGGATTTGATTCGGATTTAGCTTTATCTTCAATAAAACGTTTAAAAGATGTTGTTAGGAAAGAAAATCCGATTATTTTCTTTGGACATGATATGGAGCAAGAAAAGGGCTGTAAAGTGTTCCCAGATTATTTGTGATATAGCATATAAAAAGTCATGGGCTCGTTAGCTCATGACTTATTGATTTGGGGTGTTATAAAATTCTTAAGTTGATGGGCATGCGACTGTACCCCATTGCCATCAAGCTAAAATTTTATAGTACCCCATGCCCATCAACTTAAGAATGGAAACAAAATGTACTTTCATTTTGTGGGGGCAAAGCATTCCTAAAATATAAGCAAACTTTTAATCATACGCATACCAAATAAACCCTAACGGGTTTCATTTTTTAAATTATGCAACTTTCTTTTGTTTTTTCAACCCATTATACTCATAAACAACACCCATAATATCAAAAACAGTCTTCTTCTCATATCGATGAGATTTTCTTCCGTTCTTCTGTAGGAGGTGGAACAGGCTGATTAGGATCTTTGTTATTTCTTGGATGTTTTGTTGTATGGCTTGATACAAACTCGATAAGTGATCTTGAATCATTCCAATTGCTTTATATTCACTTAATTCTTGTTTCTTCTTTTGTAAAATTAATTGTCGCATCTTAAACATAGTAGAAGAACATAAAAAAATGGCAATGAGTTTTCCATAAACATGGCATTCTAATCGCTCTTGTTTAATATGTTGCCAATGATGAATTTGAAATAAGGATTTCCAAGTTTTAAAAATGATTTCAATTTGCCAGCGGAGAGAGTAAAAATTATGGATTTGTTCCATCGGAGCAATCGCCCAAGGTGTATTGGTAACATATAGGTTCATGCCAGCTAATCGTTTGCTTTTTTCCGAATATGTAATCCCTTTTTTACTTTCTGTGTACACTTGTTTTTTCATACGCTCACGAAGTTGTTTTTCTTTTAATCGATACATAATCACCCGAGTAAATAGTTTTTTATCCTTTCCAATATAAGCTTCTTTTATTTCATAGGACTGTCCTGGTTTTAAGGTATCCATGATGTGCTCTAAATCAACTTTGATGTACTGAGATTGTCTTTTTATTGTTCCGTTTCGAAAGTATTCAGGAAATTCATTTTTGACATATACCCTATTGTTTAATTTGAGTCGCGATATATAGTACACACCACGTTGATCCATTTGATCTAAATCATCCAGTGAATAATAGCCTAAATCCCGAATACATAGGTCACCAGGGCGTAATGTTGATAAACACTCTGTTCCAAAGGTTTTATCATTATTTTTCCCTGGTTCCACTTGGAAATTTAAAAACTGACCACTATGTAAATCATATTCTAACTGGATTTTTATACCCGCTGTTTGTGCACAACCACCTGATCCAGGATATACATTGGCCAAGTGTTTTGGTACGTGAAAAATGGTTGCATCTAAAATACGAATTCGCTGAAAATAGGTAAGTGAAGCACTTGGAATTGCTGACTTTCCACAAACTTTATTTTTTAATAATGTGGAGAAAATATGTTTCAAAAAGAACACTGCCTTTTTATTAAAGCGCTTATTTAGTCCTTCAGGACTCATAAGAGTTCCTGTTGATGCATGTAGCTGACTACACAATCGGACTAATGAATCACTCGCTACTCGTTGACTAATCCAGACACATATAGTAGCTAAATCATACCCTGAAAATTTACGTTTTCGTTTTACAAAACCTAGCTCTCTAGCGAGATTTTCCAAAAATGAAGGGGTAAGATGTTCATATAATTCTTCAGCAAATAATTGTAATTCGTCAAAAATTGATAGATACATACAAAAACGCCATCCTTTCCTATGATTCTACAGAAAGAATAGCGTATTTTTTGGTTCTGGTGCAAAGGTAGTGGAAAAGAAAATATAACATATATATTTCTAGCATAATGGTAGGATAATCCTGGTTCCTCATCATTTCTACTAAATCACGAAAAATTAAGTTGTACCGTACCAACGTACAGTTAACAAAATAATATCTTGCTGATAATGCTTCCATTTGAACAAATTTTCCTTTTCCATACCGATCACACATCTTTTGTAGAGTAATAGTATCAGCATATCCCAGTTTAAGAGGTTACTTACAAAATATTTAGAATTTTTTTGCGAGAATCCTCCGAAATGTAATACGGACTTTAAATATTTTCATTTATAATTCTCTATTTGTCTATACTTTTCATATCGCTGTTGTATAAGCTCTTCCGAGGATAATAGTATCAATTTTTTTAGAGATGATTCGATTACAGATTCAATCATTTTTGCCTGTGATTTTATATCATTTTGTGCTCCACCTTTAATTTCAGGAATGATTTCATCAATAATTCCTAAATGTTTTAAATCTTTTGCTGAAATTTTCATATGTTCAGCAGCTTCTGGAGCATACTTAGCGTCCTTCCATAGGATAGATGCTGCTCCTTCTGGCGAAATTACCGAGTACCATGAATACTCTAACATATGGATATGGTTACCGACACTAATGCCAAGAGCTCCACCACTTGATGCCTCTCCAATTACAATACAAACAATTGGCACTTTAAGTGTAGCCATTTCAAATAGATTTCGAGCTATCGCTTCAGAAATTCCACGTTCTTCAGACCCTTTCCCTGGATAGGCGCCTATTGTATCAATAAATGTAATAATAGGGCGATTAAATTTATCAGCTTGTTTCATAAGTCTTAGCGCTTTTCTATAACCTTCTGGATGTGCCATTCCAAAATTTCTTTCTATACTTTCCTTTGTATTTCTACCTCTTTGATGACCAATAACCGTAACGGGCATCCCTTTAAATTTTGCAATACCACCTATCATTGCTTTATCATCACCATATAATCGATCACCATGAAGTTCGAGAAAGTTTGTAAACAATAAAGGTATATAGTCCAATGTCGTGGGCCGGTTACGTAGCCTTGCAATTTGAACTCGTTGAAAAGGTGTAATATTAGAATAAATTTTATCTTGCATTTTATTTAAACGTTTTTCTAATACATGAATTTCTGACGATAAATCTACATTATTTTCTTTCATAATTTTCTTTAATTCATCAAATTTCTCTTTTAATTCAATAATAGGACGTTCAAAATCCAAACTCATTTTATCCTCCAAATGTTATGATTTACCTCACTCTAATCAAAAGGCTTAGAAATAGAATCAATAAATAATTCAAAACCATCCACAACTATTTTTTGTTCTGATTCTGATAAATTATTGAGAATACTTTGATAAAATGTAATGGATTGCTCTCTTAAGCAATTAACAGTTATGTGACCTTTTTCTGTGAGGTGCAGAAAAAGTTCTCTTCTATTTTTTTCATTTACTTCACGATAAATAAGCCCCTTTTTTACTAACTTATCTACCAATCTACTTACAGTTGAAGTCTCTAATCTAAGTTTATTGGATAGTTGCCAAACAGTTAATTTTTCCACCTCTAGTTCCTCTAACGCCATCATTTGAGAAGTTGGTAAAGGTTTTTCAAATGGTCCATTGGGCAAATTTTGAGATTCAAAAACCCCAGTTATTATAATCATTTTCTTAATATCTGTTCTTAGTTTTAAGGCATCTTCTCTTTTCAAAAAGGTCACCCTCCTACAACTAATGTATCATACATCAATTGTATTATACATGAATATGATTTTTTCACAAGCTTAACGTAAGCCAATATTACAACATGGACGAGATATTTCTTCTTGTTAAAATGGTATAAGTGGATTGTTTTCTACAAATGGCAGAACATCAATTATGTATCAGGGGCCTTTATGGGGTACCGCTCATCGCAATCAAGCTAAGAAAATAAAACTACCCCAAAAACGAAATTTTGTGATAACTTGTAACAAAAAACTCATAATTTTTGGGGGGAGTTCTAAATTCTTAAGTTGATGGGCATGGGGTATTTATGAAAAAAATAATATTAATAGGTTCTGGTGGTTCAGGAAAATCTACATTAGCAAAACAGTTAGGGAATAAATTAAATATTAAGGTGCATCACCTTGATGCACTATTTTGGAAACCAAATTGGGAGGGTGTACCGAAAGAGGAGCAAAGAACGGTTCAAAATGAATTAGTTAAAGGGGAAAAGTGGATTATTGATGGGAATTATGGCGGGACAATGGACATAAGAATTAACGCAGCTGATACAATTATCTTTCTTGATATTCATAGAACAATTTGTGTTTATCGTGCTTTTAAAAGAATTGTGCAATATCGGAATAAAACAAGACCGGATATGGGGGCTGGATGTGAAGAAAGATTTGACTTGCAATTTTTCAAATGGATATGGGAATATCCTAAAACGAAACGACCTTCAATTTTAAAGAGGCTAAATCAATTGAGTAAGGATAAAGATGTTATTATTTTAAAATCTTCAAATGAAGTAAGACTATTTTTAGAGAAGCACGATACCATAAATAGTTAGATTATAAAAAGAAGTAACATGGGGGGATAGGATTGAATAGATTCATTGGCCCGGTTGACTCTAATATGGTGAAAATTCCAACAGGAAAAGTAGAATTAAGAGATGATCGAATAAAAAAAGAATGGCAAGTTCAAATAAAACCATTTCTTCTTGCAAAGTATGTTGTAACAGCGGAATTATATTACGCAATTACGAATCGTGCAATAAATGGTAATGAAAATGGTAATAAACCTGTTGTAAATATTTCATGGCATGATGCAATTGCTTTTTGTAATTTACTGTCTAAAATAGCAGGGTTTACAGAGTATTATTCTATACAAGATGATGGGAAAAAGGTTAGTTGTAACTTACATTCAAATGGCTATCGATTACCGTCTGAGGCAGAGTGGCAATATGCATGTAAAGCAAATACGACGGGATATACATATGGAGCACTTGAGAAAATAGCGTGGTATAATGAAAATTCAAGTGGGCAAATTCATGACGTCGGTAAAAAAGAGCCGAATGCATGGGGACTTTATGATATGTTAGGGAACGTTTGGGAATGGTGCTATGATTTGTATGATGAAACAGTCTACGGGTCATACCGCATTTTTCGTGGTGGTAGTTGGGCTGAAGCAGCTAGAGGTTGCGGTGCCACTTGTCGCCGTCGTAGTCATCCTACATTTCATATAGATGATCTCGGTTTTAGGCTTGCTAGGTCAATTTAGCAGGAAAATGATACATATAACACCGTAAAGAGTATGGAAAGTATCCATACTCTTTACAACATAGAAATTTAAAAATTTAAGGAGTGTTTTGAATGGCACGTGTTTTATTCATTAACGCTGGATCAGAAGGACATATAAATCCAACATTACATGTTGTAGAAGAACTGATTTCTCGCGGTGAAGAGGTCGTTTATTTTTCAATAGAAGCTTTCAGGGAGCATATTGAGAAGACAGGTGCTACTGTACGAACGATTGATGATGAAAAATTTATAAAAGCATTTCTTTCCGGTGGTCGAAATTATTTACAGGAAAGAATAAACGGCCTTCTACATACAGCTGATATTGTAATACCTAGTGTTCTAGAACAAATTGAAGGTGAACATTTTGATTATATTATTCATGATTCGATGTTTGGCTGTGGCCGCTTAATTGCCCAAATTCTTAATCTTCCAGCCATAAATTCATGCACATCTTTTGCACAAGATGAAAAATCATTTAAACAAATGTTAGACCATCTTTCTAAAAATATCCCACTGGAAGTTCAAGATAGAATACATAATGATTTTGAAAACTTAACTAATGGAATTACAGAAAAATATGGTGTTGATATAAACTCACCGTATGAAGTTTTCTGTAATCCAGCTTCACTTACTATTGTGTATACAATTAAGGAGTTCCAACCTTTTGGGGATACATTTAATGAAACATTCAAATTTGTGGGTCCATCTATCTCTACACAAGTGAAAAATGAAGGTTTTGATTGCACTTCAATTGAAGAAAAAAGCCTGATTTACATTTCATTAGGTACTGTTTTTAATGAAGCGCTTGATTTTTATAAACTTTGTATGAAGGCGTTCGAGAATAGTAAGCATACAATTGTTATGTCTATTGGAAACAAAACGGAAATAAGTGATTTAGGTAATATCCCTAAAAACTTCATTGTGAAAAACTATGTACCACAAACTGAACTTCTCAAATATACAAAATTATTTATTACACACGGTGGAATGAATAGTACACATGAAGGACTATATAACGGTGTTCCGCTCATTGTAATTCCGCAAAGTGCAGATCAGCCAGTAATCGCAAAGCAAGTTGAGAATCTCGGAGCAGGGGTTACATTACAAATGCAAGGATTAACTGCGGATCAACTAAGTGAAAGTGTAGAAATAGTATTAAATAATCCGTCATGTAAAGAAGCTACTTTGAATTTGAAGGAGTCTCTCCGAAAATCAGGTGGGTATAAGCAAGCAGTTGATGAAATTTTTAAATTTACAGGCTGTTATTAAAACTATACATGTGAAAGGGTGTCTATATTAAATGATATAGACACTTTTATGTTATATGAAGCGAGGAATTGATGAAATGGAAAGAATGAAAACACTAGATGTAAATTTTGCTGACATGACAGCTACACCATTTTTTCAAGTGGAGGCGAAAAATAGAATTAGATTCGATATAGAATTATTTGAGGATAATTTGAGAGGATTAAGAGGGATTTTGACTGAACTTTTTAAAAGTCCTGATACAATTGATGTTTCATTTATTTCCGGTTACATAACATATGGTAAAAGTAAGAGAATAAATGAGAAAACAAAAATTGGAAGGTTCATGAAGATTAAGAATTGGGCAGAAACGAAAGTAGACGTTGATGATCTTGAAAGTACAATCATATTTACTACGATTAAAGGTGTACATGAAGATGAAGTATATAAGTATTGCAAGTATGTCGTTAATGGTGGTCAGCAAGCGTATATTTCTTTTTATAACGATACTTATTTATTGTATATAAGTACAGACGTTATTGACATTATTTCACCAGATACAAGTTTAATAGAAAAATTAAAAATCCAATACTGTGAAGAATATGATAAGTTTTATGAAACTATATTGACGGATTCGGAAATGTTTACAAGTGATAAGTAATTTCAAAGTATTGATAGAAAGATATATGGAAAATGGAGATGGCACGTTGTTTTAAAATAATGTGATCTCACATTGCCATGCGTTTTAAGTTAACGATGAAGGGTTTCAAGACGACTTGGTGCAATTCATCCATATATATACCTAAAATTTTTCATTACAAGTACTACAATTTCTATTGCTCACTTTTACTTTATAAATTTAGGATGTAGTTTTACGTGTTAGTAGTAATTTCACTGTTTCTGCACAACTTCTGCACACGTTTAGGTGATTTCTATGTCATGATATATTCAGTAAGTGAAATATATCACAAGAAATGAAATGTTTCTTTACGACGGTGTATGCATATTTACGCATACACGAAATAAGATTGACTCTTGTTATTCTTTTACATCAAAGCCCACATTACACTACGAAGTATAACAAGAAGGGGACAGGAACATGAATAATCGATTTTTAAAACAACTACAAAACTTGAAAATGAACAAAAAAAGTATGGGAGCTGTTGCATTAACAGCTGGAATTATCAGCACGACACTTATTCCTCAAAATGCATACGCGCACGGCTTTGTTGAAAAGCCTGGTAGCCGTTCCGCTTTATGTAGTGCAACTTATGGTGCTCTAAATGTAAACTGCGGAAGTGTTATGTATGAACCACAAAGTTTAGAAGCTCCAAAAGGATTCCCACAAGGTGGCCCAGTTGATGGGCAAATCGCTTCTGCAGGTGGAAAATTTGGCGGTATTTTAGATCAACAAACAGCAAATCGTTGGTTTAAAAATACAATCACTGGTGGGGAAAATACATTTACTTGGAAGTATACAGCACCTCACTTAACAAGCAAATGGCACTACTATATTACAAAAAAAGGATGGAATCCAAATAAAGCACTAACAAGAGCAGACTTTGAGCCAATTGGCACTGTACAACATGATGGTTCTGCAGCTTCAAATAATTTAACTCATAAAATCAATGTACCTACTGACCGTAGTGGATATCATGTGATTTTAGCTGTATGGGATGTAGCTGATACAGCAAATGCGTTCTATAATGTAATTGATGTGAATCTCATCAATAATGTGAAACCAGACACAGAAGCGCCAAGTATTCCAAATGGAATTCAGGCGCAAAAAGTAACAGCGAATAGTATAGAACTAACATGGAACGTTTCTACGGATAATGTAGGAGTAAAAGGGTACCAAATCTTCCGTAACGGAGAGATGATTGACACAGTACCAGGCACTTATTTTATTGATAAGAAATTACAACCAAGCACAGAATACACTTATACTGTAAAAGCAATTGACGCAGCTGGCAATGTATCGAAAGAAAGTACAGCGCTTACAGTGAAAACAACAGTTGAAGCTCCTGATACAGAAGCACCAACACAACCAAAAGGATTACATAGCATGGGAACAACAGCGTCAAGTGTGGATCTAATGTGGAGCCCATCGGATGATAACGTTGGAGTAGACTATTACGATATTTATAGAGAAATAGAAGGAACAATGAAAAAAATTGCAACATCCAATACGACTTCTTATATGGATAAAAATTTACTCGCTAATACTACTTATAAATATGCAGTGAAAGCAGTGGATGTAGTTGGAAATGAATCCGTACAAAGTGATACGTTCACAATTACTACAAAAACTGAAAGCGCTTCATATGAAGCGTGGGATGCAAAGAAAGCATATAAAAAGGAAGATAGAGTTTTACACGAGGGAAAAGTGTATGAAGCAGTCCAGAATTATGAAGGACATGGGGATCCAAACTGGATTTTTGCTTTATCCTTATGGAAAACAGTGTAAGCTTTACCTCAAAATGAAATGAAAGTTGATGGGCTTTGATGCAAAAAAAGGAAGTTTGAGAGTTAACTTTTCTGCTTATAAAAAAGACGACGTATTCAGCGTCGTCTTTTTGTATTAATCTAGAATATTCATCAAAGAGACTTTCAAACGAATAAGCTACAGAAAGGTTACTATACGAATACATAATGTAGAATCATATAGTAACCTTTCTATTATGATAACACTTTCGTCATAAGAATATGTGGAATTCCATCTTCCATAAATACGTCGGAAGAAGTTTGATAGCCTAATTTTTCATAAAACCCTTCAGCTTGTGTTTGACCGTGTAGTTTAACTTTGTTTGCTTCTTTGTTACGAGCAATCTCTTCTAACTTTTGAATGATTACTTTGCCTAATCCGTATTTGCGATAGTCTTTTAAAATACAAATTCTTTCTAGTTTACCCATTCCGTCAACGAATCGTATACGGCCAGTTCCTACAGGAAGTTCATTATAATAAACTAATATATGTTTGCATGCCTCGTCAATTTGGTCATATGTATCGAATTCACCCTCAAGAGGTACACCTTGTTCTTTTACGAATACTTCTTTTCGAATGTAAAAGGCAGTTTCTAAATCAGTAAGTTCTGTTATAAGTTTGGATTGCAAATTGTTCAGCCCTTTCTAGTGTGATATGAATGTGTTTTCATAGTATATCATACTGTAATGCTATAAAAGAAAAAACTGACTTGCAAAAGTCAGCCTTTAAAATGCTTAATATTCTTTTATACCGTTTTTTGTTCCGATGATCGCTTTGCTCGTCATATTGATAAATAATCCTGTTTCAACTACACCGGTAATCATCTTTAACTCTGTATGTGTATCATTTGGATTCAATATTTTGTTTGGAAAAATACAATCAATAATTAAATTGCCGTTATCAGTTATAAATGGTCCGCCATCTTTCATACGTAAACGTGTTTCGCATCCTAAAGATTGAATTCTCTTTTCAGTTTGCTTCCAAGAGAAGGGGATGATTTCAATAGGAAGTGGAAAGGTACCTAAATGTGAAACGAGTTTGGATTCATCTGCAATAATAATAAGTTCTTTAGAGGAGGTGGCAACAATCTTTTCGCGAAGTAATGCACCACCGCCACCTTTTATTAATTGTAAATCATTATTGATTTCATCTGCTCCATCAATTGTGAGATCAAGTATATCAATTTCATTTAAAGAGATTAGCGGAATAGATAATTGTTTTGCTAATACTTCAGTTTCTTTTGATGTCGGTACAGCTTGAATAGATAACCCTTCTTGTACACGGTGACCTAACTTTTGTATCGTCCAATATACGGTTGAACCCGTACCAAGTCCAATCGTCATACCATCTCTTACAAAGCCAGCAGCATATTCGCCTGCAAGCTGTTTTAAATTCATCATTTTACTCCGCCGGGCGTGATCCAGCATCTAAACCGGAATTTTCAACTGTAAGTATAGGGCGAACGGTAATATCTTTATGTACACGCATTTGGCACGATAATCGTAAGTGGTCTTCAATTCCTTTTTCCGTAATAGCTTGTTTTTCATCATTTGTCGCCTCACAAAAATCACCTGCAATGACTTCAACTCTACAAGTTGTACATCTTGCTTTGCCACCGCAACGATGAAGAATGTGTACACCGTTATCTTCAAGTGCTAATACTAATTTCGTTCCTTCTTTAATATCGAAAGTTCCGGTACCTTCAACTGTTAATTTTGGCAAATTGATTCCTCCTCATGTAAAATTCTATATAACATATTTATGACCCGTATTCATGAACATAAACATAAAATTTATTATAAGCCCCGTAACTTTTTTATTTGTTCAATCGTTTAATAAATAAGCGCTGAAAAGGAGTGGTTATTTTGTGCACAAAAGTAACTCAGGTTTTAAAGAATCATATCGATATGAATAATTCAAATATAAATTTATTAATTGAACATTATGCAGAGTTAAAAAGATACTGTACGTTTTTGACGAAGAATAAATGGGATGGGGAAGACCTTGCCCAAGAAGCAATTTGCAAAGTTCTTCAAAAGTATAGTGAGAAGAAAATTTGTATAACGCTTCTGTATAAAATTGCTCGAAATCAATGGTTAGATCAAATGAAATCAAAATCCGTTCAAGAAAAGTTAGAACAGCAAATTACATTTGAAGAACCACATGAAAAAATTGCAGATTTGCATGAAATGGTAGGGAAAGTATGGTCTTCGTTAAATGTGCAACAATCTGTAATTTTATTATTGAAGGATGTTTTTCAGTATAGTATCGCGGATATTGCTAAAGTATGTTCGGTATCAGAAGGTGCAGTGAAAGCATCGTTATTTAGGAGTAGAAATAGGCTGAAAACTGTAAGTGAAGAAGGCATTGAAATAGTGGAGTACACGGATGATGTTGAAATCGTTGTAACCTCTATTCGTGAAGAAAAACCTGAATTGTTGACGAAACTTCTCCCAACAATAGACTTCACTAAGTTACCATCAATACAACCGGTGTTATTATTCAGTATGAAAAAACCTTCTTCTTACAGTTGTATGCTTAGTGCGGCATAAAATAGATGGAGGGATTTAATATGAATGCAATTCCTTACGTAGTAGAACAAACGAAATTAGGAGAACGCTCCTATGATATATATTCAAGATTATTAAAAGACCGAATTATTATGATTGGTTCAGAAATTAACGATCAAGTTGCAAGCAGTGTAGTAGCACAATTATTATTTTTAGAAGCGGAAGATGCAGAAAAAGATATATTCCTGTATATCAATAGTCCGGGCGGTTCAACGACAGCGGGATTTGCAATATTAGATACGATGAACCTTATTAAACCAGATGTGCAAACACTTTGTATGGGCTTTGCGGCATCATTTGGTGCGCTTTTACTATTAGCTGGCGCAAAGGGAAAAAGATTTGCGCTCCCTAACAGTGAAATCATGATTCATCAGCCGCTCGGCGGTGTAAAAGGGCAAGCAACAGAGATTGAAA
This sequence comes from Bacillus sp. TH25, assembly GCF_016650935.1. Lineage (NCBI taxonomy): Bacteria > Bacillati > Bacillota > Bacilli > Caryophanales > Bacillaceae > Bacillus > Bacillus sp. TH25. The sequence goes on from NZ_JAEKEU010000012.1 coordinate 36,816, forward strand.
TTACAGCAAAAAGAATATTAAAGTTAAAACATGATATTAACAAAATCATATCTGATCGAACAGGGCAACCAGTAGAAAAGGTAGCTCATGATACAGAAAGAGATTATTTTATGACGGCAGTAGAAGCGAAGGAATATGGAATTGTTGATGCAGTTATTGAGAAAAAATAACATGAAACAGGCTAGAGAATATGATGAATTCCCTAGTCTGTTTTTGTCATTCTTTTACCCATTCATCAACTAAAGCTTGATTTTTTTTTATCCATTTTCGTGCGGCTTCTTCCGGATCTTTCGTTTTATTTAGCATGACCATTAAAGTACCTAGTTGTTCATCGTTCATTTTCCATTGATCAAAGTATTTCACAATATCCGGATGATCTTTTTCGAAACCTTTGCGAACGGAGTAATAAATGTCATCTTTTTCACCATATACTTTCTTAGGGTCTTTTAAATATTTTAAGTCAAATTCTGAAAAGCCCCAGTGCGGATTCCAAAGCGTAACAGCGATTGGTTTCTTTTTCGTATATGCCTTCTTGAGTTCGCTCATCATCGCAGCTTCTGAAGATTGGACAAGTTTTAATTTTATATCATATGCCTTCATTGCTTTATTCGTTAAATTCATTAGGCTACTACCAGGTTCAATCCCAACAATTTTATTATCTAGCTCATCTTTATGTGCATTTAAATCTTCAATACTGTTAACGTTTTTTACATAAGAAGGGACGACTAAACCAAGCCCGGTACCTTCATACCATTTTGATTTTAAGACGAAGTCATCTTTGTAACGGGCATTTAATGGTTTATCCGTAACAGGAAGCCATACTTCTAGATTCGCATCAACATCACCACGTGCGACGCCAGTCCATATCGCAGCTTTTTCTAAATACATGAGTTCAACTTTATAGCCTTTTTCTTCTAATAAAACTTTCCACATATTTGCGGTTGCGATATTTTCTTTCCAACTTGTTACACCAAGTTTAATTTTTCCTTTCGAATTTGCATTTGTTGCATTACAAGAAGTGAAAATCATACTAATAAATAGTAACAGACTTATAATCCATATTTTTTTCGCATTCAAAACCTCCTGTGAAGCTTTTGCTTTTTATAAATTAATCTATAAGTGAACCTTCTTATTATGAACGGAAACAAGAATTTTTAAAGAAATCTTATATATGTCATTTTTATGTAATATTTCTCTGTAAAATCGCAACACTATGTAAATAGATGGGTAGAAAAGGAGTAGTGACATGGATAATACAAAGGTACGTGTTGAAAATGTAACAAAAGTTTTTGGGAAACATCCGCAACGAGCGCTTACCTTATTAAAAGAAGGAAAAAGCAAATCCGAAATTTTAAAGGAGACAGGAATGAACGTTGGTGTGAAAAAGGCAACGTTTGAAGTATACACTGGAGAAATTTTCGTTATTATGGGTTTGTCTGGTAGTGGGAAATCTACATTGGTTCGAATGCTAAATCAATTAATTAAACCGACAGCGGGGCATATATACATAGATGGTGAAGATATCGCGACGATGGGAAAAGAAGAGTTGCGAAGAGTAAGAAGAACGAAGATGAGCATGGTGTTTCAAAAGTTCGCTTTATTTCCGCACCGTACAGTGATACAAAACGTTGCGTACGGGTTAGAAATTCAAGGAGTTCCAGTAGAGGAAAGAGAAAATAAGGCGTTAGAATCGCTACAGTTAGTAGGGCTAGATCATCATAAAGATAATTACCCAAGCCAACTTAGTGGTGGTATGCAGCAGCGTGTTGGAATCGCAAGGGCACTAACGAATAATCCAGATGTATTACTAATGGACGAGTCATTTAGTGCATTAGATCCACTAATTCGAAAAGAAATGCAAGATGAATTGTTAGAGTTACAAGATAAAATGGAAAAAACAATTATATTTATTACACATGATTTAGATGAAGCTCTTCGAATTGGTGATCGTATCGCATTAATGAAAGATGGAGAAATTGTCCAAATTGGAACACCGGAAGAAATTATGATGAGTCCTGCCAATGAATTTGTAGAGAAATTCGTGGCGGACGTGAATTTAGGAAAAGTAATTACGGCGGAATCTATATTGAAACGACCGGAGACTTTATTAATTGATCGTGGACCACGTGTAGCACTTCAAATTATGAGGAATGCAGGTGTTTCTACGGTATATGTTGTAAACAAAAAGTATGAATTTCTAGGTATATTAACTGCGGATGATGCAAGTAAAGCAGTACAAAAACAGTGGCCGATTGCTGATTTATTACTTAACGATATTCCGCACGTGTATTTAGATACTTTACTTGAAGAAACGTATGCAAAAATGGCGGAGATGAAATATCCGTTACCCGTAATTGATGAGAAGAAAAGGTTAAGAGGAATTATTAAACGTGAAAGTGTCATTCAAGCTCTTGCAGGTAACATTGAGGAAGAGGTGAAAGACGATGAATAATATTCCGCGCATTCCATTAGGCGAATGGGTTGATTCATTTGTTGCAAGTTTATATGAGCACTTTGAAGGCTTGTTCCGAGGATTCTCCTATATTATCGGTGGATTTGTTGATTTACTCACTAATTTTTTAACAATAATACCAGCCATAGTGATGATTATCATCTTATGTTTCCTCATTTGGTACACAACGAGGAAATTATCTTTAGTCATTTTTACGCTCATCGGATTATTATTTATTTTAAATATTAACTACTGGGCACAAACGATGCAAACATTAGCTCTCGTACTTACGTCCGTTATTATTTCAATTATTATCGGAATTCCCATTGGTATTTTAGCATCTCAAAATGAACGTTTCTCAAAATTTTTAAAGCCGACATTAGATTTTATGCAAACAATGCCGGCATTCGTCTATCTCATTCCCACGATAACATTTTTTGGAGTAGGCGTCGTACCAGGCATTATTGCTTCCGTTATTTTTGCTATGCCACCGACAATCAGATTTACAGACTTAGGAATTAGACAAGTTCCAGAAGATTTAATTGAAGCTGCGAATGCATTTGGCTCTACCGCATCACAAAAATTATTTAAAGTACAATTACCGCTCGCAACCGGAACGATCATGGCTGGCGTGAATCAAAGTATTATGCTTTCGTTATCAATGGTTGTAACAGCTTCACTTGTAGGAGCGCCAGGACTTGGCGTCGATGTATATCGCTCTGTAACACAAGTAAATATCGGAATGGGATTTGAAGCTGGACTAGCTATCGTCGTGATTGCGATTATATTAGACCGAATTACGCAAGGGTTTTATACAAAAAGAAAATAATTCAAAAAACACACTTTATACTACAAAGTGTGTTTTTTGAATTCGAATTACATCCGAACAATAACAGAACCTCCAGCTGGTGCACAAACTTGGTTTTGCTGTTGTTCCATTGATTTTATTAATTGATTATTTTCTTCGATTAATGAGATTAATTTAGCTAATTGGCTTTCAAGGCTTGCGATGCGCTGCATCATGTATTGCGAATCATAATGCAGTGTATTCCTTACTGGATGGGGGGAGTAAGCATATTGTTGATTTATATTTGGATTCCAATGAGGATACATTTGAATCGTTCCTCCTTCAATAAATTACTGATCTTTCTTATAGTAAATGCCTATGTATAATTAATGGTTACTTGAAATTTTTTCATTATAAAAGGAGTATGTACAGAAAATGGAAAATGTTATATGTAAAGTTAAAGGGCATTTTTTGGAAATATTCAAATGAGATAGTGAATGTATGTAATTTAGGGAGAAATGATGAAAGGAGATGCAATTTTGGCTAAAAATAAAAAAAGAAATGATGCTTTGGCAATAGGTGTCGGTATAGGGATTGTAATCGGTGTATTTCAGGGGTATTTTACAAATAATTTAGTAATCGGAATTGTGATTGGGATCATAATTGGGATTGCATTTTTGAAGAAAGAATGAGGTGTAAATTTATTTAAAAAATTACCGTATTAAAAGAAAGAATTTTCGGAATACAAATCCTGTTTTTCCTTTTTTTATGATATTATAAATAAAAAGGATGGTGATGGATATGTCAACTAACAATCAAGTAGAACAAAATTGCTTTATTTGCGAAAAACATAGAGGAAACATTACAGTTCCAGGTGGAGCTATTTACGAAGATGAACTCATTTACGTTGGACATGTCCATTGGGATGCAGAAGAAACATATCTTGGTTATGTAATGATTGATATAAAAAGACATGTACCTGGTCTCGCTGAATTAACTGAAAATGAGGCAAAAGCATTCGGACTTATAACTAGTAGAGTAAGTAAAGCGCTTAAAGAAAGCGAAGGAGCAGAACATATTTACACTTTCGTTTCAGGCAATGGTGTACCACATTTGCATATGCACATTATTCCGCGTTATCCAAATACACCAAAAGAGTTTTGGTCACCGACTGAAATAGCAAATTGGACTGGTGCACCCTATGGAGATTCAGAGAAAATAAAAAAACTATGCGAAAGAATACGAAAGTATATGGTGAATGAGTATGCATACAACAAATAATACACAATATTCATGGGTTGGAAGTAGAGAAATGTGTTTAGACGAAGTTTCAGTCAAGCAATATGGTGATATTGTACTTGGTAAATACGGCGGAAATATAAGTGCCGGAGCAAAAAAGAATGAAGACGGTGCATTAGTTTGGTCGAATGGTGATTGGGAATTCGCCGTTATATTAGACGGGCATAATAGTGCAGAAAGCGTTGATTTAGTAGTAAATACAATCCAAAAAGAATATGAAAATATAAAAGCGATTATGAAAGAATCAATTGAAACCATATTTCGATCTGTTGAAAATTATATACTTACGATTTTTCAATCCCTCTCATTTAAAGAAAAGTGCGAAAGGGTAAAAGGTGAAACTGCTTGCTTAATATGCGTAAGAAAAGAAAATTACATATGGTGGCTATCTATTGGCGATTGCCTAGTTTATGTATTTCATGAAGAGTTACATAAATTAGGACAATATGCATTGAATCAACGCCACTTTTACGAATGGATTGGTAATGTAAATACATTTGAATTACCTGTACCTTGCTATTCTTCAGGGATTCGTGAACTACGTACTGGAAAGAATCGAATTGTAATGGTGACAGATGGGGTATTGGAATGTGGGGAACGCCGTTATGAAACTCCATTAAATCTTTATAATGATATGAATGGAAATAATGTAGAGCTTAAAGAACATGTTCACAATGTTTTAGAACACGTTCATCATCAATTAGGACGAGATAGTGCGACCATTATTAGTTGGGACCTAGAAAACAAAACAAATGCTACGTATCCGAGTGATCAGCCGGAGAAAATTAAAGTAAAAAAATAAAAAGGAGAGGGTTTTCTGTCCGTTACAAAAATATCCTTATTAATTTTATGGGTGCTATCTTTATTGGTTTTTGAAAGAATAGCGAGAAGACAGTTAAATATACCGAAACAAAAAGGATGGAATAACCAATATGTGAATGATACACATAAGTGGGGAAATAGAATTATCATTTCCTCTTATATAGTTGTTATTGCTATAAGCACTTTTCTTCCAAATCGTATATATATGGGCTATGTACCTCTTTTATTTTTTATTACGTTATATGGATTTCAATCATATATGGAGTGGAAATATGATAAGGAATCGCGTGAGTTTTTGATATCATTATTAGGAGTTGTAGCATTAATAATAACAGGGTTCATACTATATTTCTTCCTTTAATATAGTATAAATTTAAAGGAAGAGGGAGAGAAGAAATGAAAAACCCTTTCTTACGTGCAGAATCGATCATTTTTAATGAAGATCATTCAAGAATACTCGTTCAATAACCGTTAATATAGTCCACTTTATTTTAAACAATTCAATGAAGTAATAGGAGGAATGATATTGAGAACCTATACATTTTGGATTATAATTTTTGTTTTTTGTATAGCGGGCTACTTTTTGGATCGATTTTTAAGAAAAAAATTGAATATGCCAAAGAGCGGGTTTTGGGGATATAATAAATATGTAAATAGCTTACATAAAAAATTGGAAATAGGACTGCTTTTTGTTTATTTAATAATTAGTTTTATTTACATCTTTAAATTCGAAAGCACTAATATTTGGTTTATCATTTTCACTTATTTAGGGGTTACGTGGATCCTAAGAACATGGATGGAATGGAAGTATGATAGAGAATCGAAAGAATATATTTTTTCGATAATTGGATTATTTGCATTTATTTTTATGACTTCGATGCTATTTTACTTCGTTCCACCTGCTGCATAATAAAATGATTATTGATGGTACAAATAATGAGATAACTAATTAATAAGAAACCATTCATCTATACATGAATGGTTTCTTATTATGTGTACGAAGTTCGGTCTTCGCAATTTAATCATTTATTTTAGCCAATATGGATTTAATGAAATTTGTTTTATCCTCTGCATATTTATGCTTATCATTAGGGTTAGCTGTTGAAAGTTGAAGCTTTAACTGTTCATACTGCATACGAGAAGTTTTATTGTCTATTAAGTAATCTCTGAATTTTAATTGTTCTATTAAATATGGATTCCCTTGTTCATACATATGAATTTGATGAGTTCTTGGCTCACCTTTATTGAAATAATACCTTTCGGGTAATACATCTTTTCTATATTTATAATTTAATTGTTCTAGGTTCGTAATACATTTTAGACCACTTTTGGAATCTCTTAATTCCATCGCAATATCAATAATAGGTTTTGCGCTTAAATGCGGGATGGAAGTACTTCCAATATGGTGTATCGCTAAAATATATTTTCCAATGTGTTCCTCAATTAATTGTTTTTCTTTTGAAAACTCAAATTCCCACTCTTCGGACCACGGAACTAAAAACACTTTACCATAGGGTAAACCTAGCATTTAATTAGCACCCCCTTACATATTTTTTCAATAAAGTTACTTACATCTTCTTAAAACTCCTCAATACAAGAAACTCCCACAATCTCCAAGGAAGAACCTTCTTCGCAAAGATCATAAATTTTACACCTTTCCCAATTGGGTATCGTAATGTAGTACGCCTTGCTTCAGCAATTTCTACGATTTTATTTGCAACATCCATCGGATTACCAAGTGTATCGTTGCCATTGTTTATGTGCTTTTGTATTTTATCCATATATTCTTTGTAAGGAGAGGTTGTATCAGATTGGTTTTCAGCTAATTGTTTACCAACTTCCCATATGTTCGTGTTATAAGAACCAGGTTCAAGTAAGGCAACGTCTATTCCGAAAGGCTTTACTTCTAAGCGAAGGGATTCACTCCAGCCTTCTAATGCATATTTTGAAGAAACGTAAGGAGATAGACCAGGGAATCCTACTTTCCCGCTAATACTGCTTATATTAATGATTTTTCCGCTTTTCTGCTTTCTCATATATGGTAAGACAAGTTGCGTGATGGATATAGCTCCAAAAAGATTTGTTTCAAATTGTTTACGGTAGTCCTCCACTGGGATTTCTTCGATAAAGCCCCCATTTGCATATCCTGCATTATTTATGAGAATGTCTATTCTGTTTATTTCTTTTAAAAATAATTGGAAGCTATGTATAGAACTTTGGTCTGTTACATCTAATTGTTGAACTTTTATATTTTGTTGTAAGTCGAGTTTAGTAGCTTGAGATATTAAGTCTACTTGTTTTTCAAGATTTCGCATTGTAGCAATGACAAAATAGTCTTTTTTCGCAAGTTCAAGTGTCGTTAAAAGTCCGAATCCACTTGATGCCCCTGTAATAATCGCGATTTTTTTATTCATTGTTCGCTCGCTTTCTTTTCCTTTTATCATAACGAGTTATGGGAATAAAATCTATTTATTGTATAAAGATATTTGTTATAATTGAAAATAATTATCAATTAAATTTTAGTTTTATATAAAAGGAGTGTGGATTTCATGAAGACTAACGGTTTTCATGATATTTTTCATAAATACTTTCATGGTTTACAAGTTGTAGAGGAAAAACATATGAATATGCCCAAAACAATAGGTATGGGTGAAATACGAAGATGGACTTCATTTTCAGGTATGGAAATTGTGTTATCAAATTATCAATTTCATAATAACCATCGCATCCAGTTTGCATCTGATGCAGCAATGGTGGAGCTTAATTTTTGTTTACAAGGGTTCGGAGGAGTGCAAGTTGGTCATTCTTCGTATGAATTAATGACTGGAAATAGCTATTTATATTTTATGAATGATTTTGATGTAGTATTTGAATATGAAAAAGAAACGCCTCTATATTCATTAGCGATTGGGATTCCTGTACAATTGTTTAATCATTTCATGATGAATAATGCTATTGAAAAAAGTCTTGATTTTCATTCTATATTAGGAAATCAATCTTTTAAAAAATTTCAAAATCCAATTGATTCTATAACATCTAATCTTATTAAGAGAATGATAGAGCATCCCCAAAAGGATCGTATTAGTCAACTAGAATTAGAAAGTAAAGCGCTCGAATTGCTTTCTATACATTTGGGGAGAGTGTTGCTTAATGATTGTGACGCAAATAAAAGGAGTCAATTATCAAAACAGGATTTGAATAAAATAAAACAGGCTGAAGAAATTTTACTTCAACGAATGGAATCACCCCCATCATTATTAGAATTAGCTAAAATAGTAGAGTTAAATGATTATAAATTAAAAATTGGGTTTAAAGAATTATTTGGGATGTCCACATTTGCATATTTACGAGAAAAACGTATGGAACATGCGATAGATTTACTGCGTTCGGGAAATAGTAATGTGACCGAAACGGCATTTGCAGTTGGATACAATAATGTCAGTCATTTTTCGGAGTTATTTCGTAAAAAGTATGGAATGAATCCATCAGAACTTTTACGTATTTATTAACGTAAAACAGGAATAATCCGCTATACCGTAAACTCCTCCGTCATTTGGTAGTTGTTAATTAAAATGGTCATTATAATTACAAACAACATCCAATTGGAAATAACTTTTTATGGAGGAATTTAAATGAAAGAACGGAATGAAAGTCATTTTTGGATATTTGTATTAACAGGAATGTTTCTTATTATAACAACGACGGGTTTTGCACGTATGGCATATGGAATTATATTACCGTTTATGCAAGAAGGACTCCATTTATCTACAGCTCAAGCAGGTATGTTAGGAACTATACTCTTTTTAGGGTATTTATTAACAGTCGGAACATCTGGAATACTTACTATCCGTTTTGGAGCAAAATCAGTTTTATTAATAGGGAGTTGGCTCGTCGTTATAAGTTTAATAGGATTATCATTTGTTCCTTCAGTTTGGATAGCTGCTATTTTTATGCTATGTTCTGGAGCTGGAAGTGCTCTTGTATATACACCACTCATGTCAATAACAGTAGGATGTTTTCCAGAAAAAAGAGGAACTGCAATGGGGCTGTTATTAAGCGGTGCCGGCATAGGCATGCTATTTAGTGGAATAATTGTTCCTTTTATAGTACGTACATTTCCAGAGTATAGTTGGCGTGGTTCATGGCTTTTGTTTGGCGTTATTACATGTATTGTTGTATTCGTTGCCCCAATTGTTTTGAAAAATCCAGAAGTTACTGAAGATGAGGGGGAAAGGAATAATAAGTCGTTTTTATGGAAAACGAAAGAGTTATACATCATTGCATGGATGTATTTTATTGTGGGTGTTGTTTATTTAATTCCAAATTTATATCAAACTAGTTTTATGATTAATAATGGTATTTCGGCATCAATTTCGGGAACTGTTTATGCGATTGCAGGAATGTTTTCAATCGTAGGAGCTCCTGTCTGGGGATTGATTTCGGATCGGATTGGTATAAAGAAGACGTTATGTATTGCACTTTTATTAGCTGTAATAGGTGATATGATTCCAATTATATTTGGACATATCATTGGCTTTATCATGTCGGCAATTATTTGGGGTTCCAGCCTCGGAGGTATCCTTTTATTAATTCAAGTTGCTGCTTCAAAGCAAGTATCTCCGAAATATGTCTCAATGGCAATTAGTTTTATATCCGTTTTCTATGCAGTTGGTCAAATGATTGGACCAGGACTTGCAGGATGGATTATCGGGGAAAGTGGATATACAACAGCTTATGGATTAGGTGCTTTCGGTTTCTTTATGTGCATATGTTTGGGATTAAGGCTAAAAAGAGGGGATCTGGCAAACTCAGCGTATATAGAGAAGTGAGTATTGTCTTGAAATGAATCTTTTTAATGGGGGGAAGCAAAGTGTTCCATGTTAAAGACGTATTAGCAGATCAGTTATTAGCAAATGCGAATGATCCCAGTTGGTATATTCCATTTTCAGATGCAGTTAAGGATTTATCTGAGAGAGAAGCTTTCTGGAAACCGAATGAAGAGTGTAATAGTATAGCTGAAATTGTACAACATTTACTGTATTGGAATACGACGTGGCAAACTAGGTACAAAGAATCAAATGTTAATGCTGTGCCCGCTATTGGTGATAATAACAAAAGTTTTATGCTTTCAGATAATCAAACATTTGAAGAGTTAAGAGAAAAACTACTAGAGAAATTGTTACAATGGCAAAGTCTCATAAATGAAGATAAGGTTGAAAGTGATGTAATTGGATTTCCTGTATCTGCGAAGTGGTGGGAAGTATTAGCTAATGTAACGACTCATAATGCATATCACATTGGTCAAATTATTTACATTCGAAAATTACAGAAGAGTTTTGATAATGAATAAGATAATAATTCTCAAATTAGGTGAACAAAAGTGGACAAAACGAGACAGATGTCTCATTTTGTCCACTTTTTTATTATGAAAGAAAAGAGAAACCCTATTAAATCAGGGATTAGAATTTGGCACAGTACTTGCAATATAAAAGATGAACAAGAAAATAGGAGGGCTGGACATGTTAAAAACAACTGAAAGTAAAGGGAATGAAATTACGAAAGAACAAGCTCGTTGGATGTATGAAAAAATGTTAGAGATTCGTAAGTTTGAAGACAAGGTGCATGAATTGTTCGCGCAAGGCGTTCTGCCAGGTTTCGTTCATTTATACGCTGGTGAAGAAGCGGTAGCAGTTGGTGTATGTGCCCACTTAACGGATAGTGACAGTATTACAAGTACGCATAGAGGACATGGGCATTGTATCGCAAAAGGCTGTGATTTAAACGGTATGATGGCTGAACTTTTTGGGAAAGTGACAGGGTTATGCAAAGGAAAAGGCGGTTCAATGCATATTGCCGATTTAGATAAAGGAATGCTTGGTGCAAATGGGATTGTAGGCGGAGGTTTTCCACTTGCTTGCGGTTCAGCATTAACAGCTAAATATAAAGGAACGAAAGATGTAAGTGTTTGCTTCTTCGGTGACGGAGCAAATAATGAAGGAACATTCCATGAAGGGGTTAATTTAGCAGCGATTTGGAAGTTACCAGTTATTTTTATCGCAGAAAATAACGGTTACGGTGAAGCAACAACATTTGAATATGCGTCAAGTTGTGATTCCATTGCAGATCGAGCGAAAGCTTACAATATTCCAGGTGTTCAAGTAGATGGAAAAGATTTACTTGCAGTGTATAAAGCGGCGGAAGAAGCAGTAGAACGTGCGCGTAATGGCGGTGGTCCAACAATAATTGAATGTATGACATATCGTAATTACGGTCATTTCGAAGGTGAAGCGCAAACGTATAAAACTTCAGAAGAAAAAGAAGAACATTTAAATGAAAAAGATGCGATTGTGAATTTCCGTAAGCATTTAATTCATGAAGCTTTATTAACAGAATCTGAACTTGTGGATATGGAAAAGGCAGTAGATGAAGCAGTGCAACAATCAATTGAATTTAGTGAAAATAGTCCATATCCGGAAGATGAAGAATTATTAAAAGATGTATACGTTTCTTACAAATAAGAGGAGGGTGAAAAATAATGACTAGAACAGTAAGTATGTCAACGGCAATTAATGAAGCGATGAAAATATCAATGCGTCGTGATGAAAATGTAATTTTAATCGGAGAAGATGTTGCAGGCGGTGCACAAGTGGATCACTTGCAAGATGATGAAGCATGGGGCGGTGTACTCGGTGTTACGAAAGGACTTGTACAAGAATTTGGCCGAAATCGTATTTTAGATACTCCAATTTCAGAAGCGGGTTATATGGGAGCGGCGATGGCAGCTGCGGCAACAGGTTTACGTCCGATAGCTGAATTAATGTTTAATGATTTTATCGGAAGTTGTCTTGATCAAGTATTAAATCAAGGTGCAAAGTTCCGCTATATGTTCGGTGGTAAAGCGAAAGTGCCAGTTACAGTACGTACGATGCACGGTGCTGGATTTAGCGCAGCGGCACAGCATTCACAAAGTTTATATGCGTTATTTACGAGCATTCCAGGTATAAAAGTTGTCGTTCCTTCCACTCCTTATGACGCAAAAGGCTTATTATTAGCGGCAATTGAAGATGACGACCCAGTAATCTTCTTTGAAGATAAAACACTTTACAATATGAAAGGCGAAGTACCAGAAGAGTACTATACAATTCCTTTAGGAAAAGCAGATATTAAACGTGAAGGTTCTGATGTAACAATCGTTGCAATTGGAAAACAAGTTCATACAGCACTTGCAGCTGCAAAGCAATTATCGGAAAAAGGACTCGAAGTAGAAGTAATCGATCCACGTTCTTTATCACCGCTGGATGAAGATACGATTTTAGCATCTATTGAAAAGACGAATCGCCTGATTGTTATTGACGAAGCAAATCCAAGATGTAGTATCGCAACAGATATTGCGGCAATTGTAGCGGATAAAGGATTCGATTTGTTAGATGCACCTATTAAACGAATTACAGCACCACATACACCAGTTCCGTTTTCGCCACCACTTGAAAAGTTATATTTACCAACGCCGGAGAAAGTAATTGAAACTGTATCAGAAATGATCGGAGACCAATCTTTATTACATGTGTAATAAAACGATGAGAAGGGAGAGAGAAACATGGCTGTAGAAGTTGTAATGCCGAAGTTAGGTATGGCGATGAAAGAAGGTATTATTACGAGCTGGAATATTAAAGCAGGTGATAATGTAGAAAAAGGTGAACTAATTGCTAGTATTAACTCGGAAAAAATCGAAACTGAAATAGAAGCACCAGCTGATGGAACTGTTCTTGATATAGCTGTAAGTGAAGATGAGGGAGTGCCGCCGGGTACTGTAATTTGCTACATCGGTAAACCGGACGAAAAAGTAGAAGTTCATGAAAACATACATGTTGTAGAAGAAAAAACATCTAATCCAGAACCTAAAAAGGTACAACATCCAGAACCATATGCGATAGATGTGACGAAGCAAAGAGTTAAAATATCTCCAGTAGCAAAGAAAATTGCAAAAACTGAAAATCTCGATATTAGATCATTAATTGGTACAGGACCTGGCGGAAGAATTACAAAGGTAGATGTATTAAAGGCGCTTGAAGAAAGAGTAGCAATTCCAGAAGTACTTGAACAAGAAGAAAGTAAAGTCATTCCTATTACTGGTATGCGAAAAGCAATTGCGAACCGTATGCATGCAAGCTTACAAAATAGTGCGCAATTAACATTAACGATGAAAGTAGATGTTACAGATTTAGTTACTTTACATAAAAATATGGCTGAAGTTGTGCAAAAACGCTATGAAAATAAATTAACAATTACAGATTTTGTTTCTCGTGCTGTTGTATTAGCACTTCAGGAGCATAAAGAAATGAATAGTGCTTATATAAATGATACAATTCATCAATTTGAGCATGTGCATTTAGGAATGGCAGTAGCGTTAGAAAATGGATTAGTCGTTCCAGCTATTGGCTTTGCTAATAATCTATCTTTAGTAGAGTTATCTAAAGAGATTAAAAATGTGGCACAAAAGGCACGAGCAGGCAGTTTAAGTAGTGATGATATGCAAGGGACAACATTTACAATTAGTAATTTAGGTAGTTTCGGTATTGAATATTTTACGCCAGTATTAAATACACCTGAAACTGGTATTTTAGGTGTAGGTGCAATTGAACATGTTCCTGTATATAAAGGGAAAAAATTAAGAAAAGGAAGTATGTTACCTTTAAGTTTAACATTCGATCATCGTGTACTAGACGGTGCACCAGCAGCTGCATTTTTACGCACAATTAAAGAGTATTTAGAAGAGCCTGTAACAATTCTTTTATAAAGAGAAGGTGAGAAAATGAGTAATTTAGTTGTTATTGGGGGCGGACCTGCTGGTTATGTAGCGGCAATTACCGCGGCTCAAAATGGAAAAGATGTCACTCTTATTGATGAAGCTGATCTTGGCGGGACTTGTTTAAATGTCGGTTGTATGCCTACGAAATCATTGTTAGAAAGTGCGGAAGTACATGACATTGTGAGAAAAGCGAATAATTATGGAGTTACCCTTAACGAGGGAAGTATATCAATTGATTGGAAGCAAATACAGGCGAGGAAATCACAAATCGTAACGCAGCTCGTCCAAGGAATCCAATATTTAATGAAGAAAAATAAAATAAAAGTTATACAAGGTAAAGCGAAATTTGAAACGGATCACCGTGTGCGAGTTACACACGGTGATAAAGAAGAGGTAGTAGATGGAGAACAGTTCATTATAGCGGCAGGATCAGAACCAACTGAATTACCTTTTGCTCCATTTGATGGGAAGTGGATTTTAAATAGTAGTCATGCAATGTCCCTAGAAAATATACCAAAATCATTATTAATCGTTGGCGGTGGTGTAATAGGTTGCGAGTTTGCAAGCATTTATAGTCGTCTTGGAACAAAAGTTACGATTGTTGAAATGGCATCGCAATTATTACCCGGTGAAGATGAAGATATCGCACAAATTTTAAGGGAGAAACTAGAAAATGATGGCGTAAAAATATTTACAGGAGCAGCTTTAAAAGGATTAAATAATTATAAGAAGCAGGCTTCATTTGAATATGAAGGAAGTATCCAAGAAGCCAACCCGGAATTCATTCTCGTTTCTGTAGGTCGAAAACCACGTGTACAAGAATTAGCTTTAGAAAAAGCAGGCATTCAATTTTCAAATAAAGGAATTTCTGTGAATGAACATATGCAAACAAACAGATCACATATTTACGCAGCGGGTGATGTGATTGGTGGAATACAGCTTGCTCACGTTGCCTTCCATGAAGGAACGACAGCGGCATTACACGCGAGCGGAGAAGATGTGAAAGTAAACTATCATGCTGTACCTCGCTGTATTTATACAGCTCCAGAAATTGCTAGTGTCGGTTTAACAGAAAAAGGAGCAAGAGAGCAATACGGTGACATCCTCATCGGAGAATTCGCATTTACAGCGAACGGAAAAGCGCTTATTATTGGAGAACAAACGGGGAAAGTAAAAGTTATTGTGGAACCTAAATATCAAGAAATTGTAGGGATTTCTATTATCGGTCCTCGTGCAACCGAACTAATCGGACAAGGAACTGTACTGATTCATACAGAAGTTACAGCTGATATAATGCGAGATTATATTGCAGCGCATCCAACTTTATCTGAAGCGATTCATGAGGCGTTATTGCAGGCAGTAGGACATGCTGTGCATGCTTGAAGGTAAAAAGACCAGTCTAATATGACTGGTCTTTTTAGTAAATAATATTTAAATAGCAATATGTATAAAAAGATACTAGAAAAATCACTATACTCTCATGTTTTTTTAATCGATGAGAGTATAGTGATTTTGAAATTTCTTCGCTTATTTAATTGAAATGCGCTGTTACTATTTGATTTCAATTGCTGAAGTTATGTCGTTCCAATCCGCTGCTAAATTAGCAGTTTGACCATACCAATCAGAGTGTCTAAAGGAGACACCTTTTCCATATCCTTGAGTTGAAGAATGTTCCCATAGCGTTGTTGAATAACTTGCAGAAGGTGAAGCTGTACTTACAGAAGAAATTCTGTCGTTCCAGCTAGAAGGTAGGTTTTTAAAGCCACTGCTCCAATAAATATACTGTCCACCTTTATTTTGATGCTCATAAAAATCGGTACTACCAGCACCACTACCTAAAGGGTTAATTTGATTTTTAAGTACCTTTTTATCCTTTTCAATAAAAGCATTCAATGTTTCTCTGCTAGTAAAGCCATAAGCTAACCAATCTCCATTTTCATTTTGCTTAGGTAGTACCATAGTAATTTGGATGTCTTTTTTTGATTGATCGCTTAATTTTGTGAATGAATTAACATTCTTTTCATCAACTTTTAAATAGTCAAATGATTTAATTGTATTATCTTTTTCTGCAGCACTTACTACTCCTAATCCTCCAGTTAATGCAAAACCTGCTACTAATGTCCCTGCTACTAATTTCTTCAACATATAACCATCCCTTTTTGTTTAGATTTTTGTACAGGTAAAACTTGTACATGTAAAATGTATTCCAATTTCGCATTTTTGTAAATATTCTGAAGTTTTAGAAATAATAGGCGGAATATTTACAGTTTTGCATTTATTCTTTAGAAAAAATAGCTATTGGAATGATATAATAAATAGATATATTGCTTTTGTTGGATGTTAAAATGTTTTAGGAGGAAAGCCATTGAAGTATTTCAATAAAGATTGGTATAAAGAAATGCAAGTATCTGGATTTTTAATTTTCTCAGAAACATTAGAAGAATGGGAAGAGATTTTGCGAGAGAGCAAAAAGGTAGGAATGGATTATAAGAAAAGTTTGAGAGAAGACGTGGAAGAAAAGAAAGAAGATTTATTAAAGTTTCTACCTAAGTCACTACATCCATACATGTATGACAATACAATTAAGTCAGAATACCCATCAGAAAAGTTAAAGAAACTTATGCTTGATTGGACAGAAGATTATGAGAAAAGAATGAATGATTTAGAACAAGCTTATATAGATAATTATAATGCTATAAAAGAAAAGCTCGCGCAGAATGTCGTTCAACTACATGAATACTCACTACATGACAGTGTAGTCAAATCAGTAGAGAGAAGATCAAAAGACACGCTAATTATTACTTTAGATTGCAGTGGTACTTTCAGTGAATTTGACAAACTGGAAGTAACTTTTACAGGCGTAACGAAATGTTCTATTCCGGAAAATTTTGAAGGTGCTTGGTGGTTATGTCATGAAATAGATCTTACTAATGAAGGTTTCGAATTGGGTGTTTTATTTGATTGCCCATTTGAAGAAGTGACGATTTGTGCAAAAGATGTATTGCTTGAGAAAAGTAACTAGTAAACTTTATAACTTTACAAACAAAAAACAGTCTTATATGACTGTTTTTTATTTAGATGCTAAATTATCAAGTTTCCAATATGTATCTGTTAACGGCGCAGCTTTGCTATCTATGTATAAATACATATTATTTAAATCTTTTGGAGAAGTTTTCATATTAAATACAATGTCGGTAGTTAAAGAAAACTCAGATGGAACCTTTTTAGCATTTTCATTTTGTATAAATTCACCTTCGTATTTTTTACCCGTTTTTTCATCTTTTATGAAATATTTTATTTCTGAAAGATCTATCGTTTGTCCGTCAGCACGAGCATTATTTATAGTAACGCGAGCTGTGAGACGCCACTCTTTGTCTATTTTATCGAATTTTGCATTTTCAACAGTTGCTCTATAGTATTCGTTTTTAAATATTTCCCCATAGTGCATTGCATTCTTTTCAAAAGCACTCTTTTCTTGTTTTGGTGCAGTATTTCCACTACATCCTGCCATTATTCCTGTAAATAATAATGCTGTACAAGTTACTTTAATTATAGATTTCATAGTAATCCCTTTCTGTATTAAAAAGTAAAACATAGGAATAATTTTACATCAATAGGAAGGTAAATGGAAGTATGTTTGTGGAATATGCAAATATACATTTATTTCGTTTTCAAGTTAATGGGATAGAAATAGGGAGAAAAACTGTATAAAGCTGAATAAATAAGAATTGAAAATATTGTAATACAGAAAAAGCATGCATATAATTAAAATAAAGATTAAATTTCTGAATCTTCAATAATGGTGGTGATAACATGTTCACTGAAGAGCGTAGAGAGAAAATTTTAGAGTTACTTAAGAGAGATGGAAGAGTAATCGCAAAGGATCTTGCGGAAAGTTTTGATATGTCTATTGATTCTATAAGAAGAGATTTGTCTATTATGGAGAAGGATGGTTTATTA
Organism: Bacillus sp. TH25; assembly: GCF_016650935.1. NCBI lineage: Bacteria > Bacillati > Bacillota > Bacilli > Caryophanales > Bacillaceae > Bacillus > Bacillus sp. TH25. The sequence continues at coordinate 54,945 of NZ_JAEKEU010000012.1, forward strand.
AAAAGAACGCACGGAGGTGCAGTTGAACTTACGCGAGTGAGAAACTTAGCTGCCGAACCATCGAAACGTTATCGTGATAGTTCAATAGATGAAGATGCGATTGCGAAAGTTGCTGTATCCTACATACAAGAAGGAGATTCCGTTTTTATTGGCGGGGCTTCCATTCATTATGCCATGTTAAAGTATTTACCTGAAACATCATTTACAGTTATTACGAATGCTTTAGAAATTGCTAGTAAGTTACGGGAATATAAGAACATTGATACGTACTTAATTGGTGGAAAAGTGAAACCATCAGGAAATATGACAGATACACTGGCCTCTGAATTGATAAGTAGATTCTCTATTGATCTTTATTTCTCTACAGGTGGCGGTATTTCATTGAATGGTATAAGTACTGCGACACCGGAAGTTGCTTATTTTGGAAAAACAGTAAGTAAAATTGCTAGAAGAAATATTTGTTTAGCTCCTCATACTAAACTTGGAATAGACTGCTTTATAAAAGGAGAGTCACTGATAGAAATTGACCTTATAATAACAGATGAAGGGGCTAGTAAAGAAACGATTCAACAATTTGAGAAACAAGGTAAAGAAATTGTAATAGCGTCAATAGACCTCATTTAAAAGGAGTTTGAAATGATTATAAAAGGACAAGAGTTTCATATAAATGGATTAACTTATACAGTTCGTTCTGCAGTTCAAACGGATGCTGAGCAGTTATCAGAAATTAGAGTTCAGATCGATGGCGAAACTGAAAATATGGATAGAGAAGCTAGAGAGGGGTTTATTGATAAGATAGGGTTTCAAAAAATAATAAAAACAGATAGTGAAGAGATGAAGAATCTTTTTTTAGTTGTAGAAGTGCACAACCGAATCGTAGGATTTTCGAGATGTGAAGGATCAAATTTGAAGAGATTATCCCATAAAGTAGAGTTTGGTGTTTGTATTTTAAGAGAGTTTTGGGGATATGGAATGGGTAAGAGTCTATTGCAACAATCTATTCAGTGGGCTGATGAAAATGAAGTGAAAAAGATATCATTGCAAGTGTTAGAGACAAATGAAAAAGCCATCCAACTTTATAAAAAATTAGGTTTGGAGGTAGAAGGTATTCTAAAAAATGATAAAAAACTGTCGGATGGTAAGTATTATAATACGGTAGTAATGGGAAGGTTTACTGATACTTTTCATAAAAGAGGTGAAGAAGTATGTTTTACAGAAGGAAATACTATGTAGTAAAAAATGAATTCATAGAAATATTTAATGATCATTTCAATGATACTAATTTACCTAATCAAATAAAATATGGTTCTCGTTTAATAGGACGCTGGATGAAAGATAATAATGATGGTACGACTGAAGTATTTGCAATATGGGAATATGATAGTTATGAGCAGTATAAAGAAATTGAATCAAAAATTAGAAGCGACAAGATACATGTTAAAAGAATACATGATTGGTATGAAAAACATGGCGGGAAAGAATATGTTTTACAGGAGTACATATTAGAGTTAAAAAATGAAGAGTTAGTATGTACTGTAAAGTGATAGAGGGGTGAGGAATAATGGGAATTAAAACAAAATTATATTTTAGTTTAGCATCCACCATTTTATTTGCAATAGCGGTGATAGTTTTCTTTATAAACGGCAATCCACAAAAGTGGTTTTGGTTATGTATTTTCTTTGCGTCCATTATACAAAATATAGTTCTACTAAAAAAGAATAAAGAAGTTCATTAAGATATTCAAATTATTAACATATTTGTGTCATCTTTCTAGTTGTATTGAAAACGCTTTTATTCAGTTTTATAATAAAAGTATGTTTTATAAATCTCCAAAACAATTAATAGGGGAGATGATACAATGTTAGCTTCACCGTTTTACTTACATACATGGAAAAAGTTTGTTGATGAAGGAGTCCTTGATTCGAACCGTATAAACGAAAGAATTTCAGAGTCATGGCATCGATGTAAACAAGCAAATGTGAATCCTCATATGAATAAAGGTCAGAAAATTTTGTCTTCTGATATTTTTCAGGATCAAAAGAAAAAGAGTGAAATCTACCTTGATATAGCAATACCTCAAATACAAAATATGAGAAAAACCATTGATGAACTGCAAATGATGGCATTATTAATTGATCCAGATGGTTATGTTCTATCATTAAGTGGGAATCAGCAAACGTTGAAACGAGCGAAACATATTAATTTTATTGAAGGTGTGAAATGGACGGAAGCAGCTGTTGGTACAAATGCGATAGGAACAGCGTTACAGATTGAAGAAGCTATTATGATAAGTGGTACAGATCATTATTCTGTCGCATCTCATAGCTGGAGCTGTGCGGCCTCTCCGATTCATAATGATGATGGGAAATTAATTGGTGTTCTAGATTTCTCCTGTCCAATTGAGTTTTCACATCCATATATGCTTGGAATGGTAACTTCGATCGCGCATGCGATTGAACGTGAATGTAGTATTCGAGTACATCAAAATGAACTGCATTTAATCCATCGTTTTTTAGATGTAATTGACAGTGATGAACAAGTTGTTATTTGTAACCATCGTGATGTTATCGTTTCTGCGAGCAAGAGGGTTCGTGAACGAGTATGTAATTGGTCACGAATGAAACTAGAAGATTTAATGCACAATGGATTGAAACCTAAATTAGAGGTACCGGTATATAGTAATGATAGAATGCTTGGGAAATGTATTTACTTAAAGGAAAATAAACAAGAAAATTTATTTTCTACTTACCCGTTTATAAACGGAATTACTTTCCCTGGAGTTATTGGGACAAGCAGCGTATTTCAACATACTTTAGAAGAAATTAAGCTTGTTTCACCAACTGACGCTAGTGTATATGTATGTGGTGAAACAGGTGTAGGGAAAGAAAATGTAGCGAGAGCGATTCATGAAAATAGTCCAAGAAAAAATGGTCCTTTTATAGCTGTTAACTGCGGTTCATTACCGAAAGAATTAATGGAAAGTGAATTATTCGGTTATGCTGAAGGTGCGTTTACAGGTGCGCGCCAAGGATATAAAGGGAAATTCGAACAAGCAGATGGAGGAACAATATTTTTAGATGAAATTGGTGAAGTACCGCCAGAGATGCAAGTGGCATTATTGCGTGTTTTGCAAGAACGAACAGTAACCCCAATTGGTAGTTCAAAAGAGGTACCAGTAAATATTCGTATTATTACTGCGACACATAAAGATTTACTACGATTAGTAGAAGAAGGGAAATTCCGTCAAGATTTATATTATCGTTTACATGTTTATCCGCTATATGTTCCGTCGTTAATAGAAAGAAAAGAGGATATTCCGTACTTCATACAACATTTTTGTGAACGAAAGGATTGGAATGTTGTATTTCCAAAGAGTATTTGTAATCAATTTTCACAGCATACATGGCCCGGAAATATTCGAGAATTATTAAATGTATTAGAACGCATATACATTTTGTCGCAAGGACGGGAAATATGCGAAAAACAAATCTTTTTTTTATTACAAACAATGATGGGAAATCAACATCAACTTGAATTGCAAGCAGAAAATAAAACGGAGCATACATTAAATTTCCGTGAAAAAATACAGCGTGATAGCATGATTGAAGCGTTGCAAAAGACGAACGGAAATGTTTCATTAGCTGCAAAACTATTAGATGTGCCACGCAGTACATTTTATAAACGTATGCAAAAATTTAGGCTATAAAAGTAGATTTTTGTAATCTACTTTTTCTTTATGGGCTCACGTTCTGTCGGAATGTGCGCTTGCCAGGGAAATAATAGAATAATTAGAAAGAAGATTTCCTGAAGGGGGTTAGCATGTGAAGTATATTGAAATTGGAATTGGGAATAGGTGGTTCATTCGAACGGAAACCGAAAATAAAGATGGAACTGAATTCGAGGAACGAGGAATTATTTAACCAATTTATTTTGAGTCTTTATATGTACGGATTTGGTTTCGGAAAACATGTTTTATTTTTGATACGAAAGAGGGCTTTAAGAAAGTAAGAAAAAGTAGAGCTGAGTATAAGTTTATTGTTGGAATGGTGAGTAGGTTAAAACAATAGAATCAAACAGGGGGTGTTTTTATGATTAGAATTATCACATTCATACTCGCTTTTATTATAATGGGCTATTCTATTTACAGTTGGAATGATGATTCGAAGCAAAGTATGCTCCTTTTACAATTACTTTTAGGTTTTATGCTTGCCGGTATGGGGATACAAAACGTTAAGAAGGATGAAAAAGAGAATAAGAATATGGGGTTGTTGCTTTTACTTACATCGCTATTTTGTATCATTGTATCGTTAATAAAATATTTTAAATAAACCGTTACTAAGCATATTGAGTAACGGTTTTTTGAGGTTATAATGTGCTATTTATATAACCCCGTCGTATACATTACCGTTAAAGTGTGTACAATTTCTTCTAATTCTAGTTCTTTATCATTTTGCACGATTGTCCAAAGAAACGTTTCATTCATAGAGAACCAGCCGCATGCGACAATCTCTTTATTTAACTCAGTTCGTACTAATTCATTTTCCTGGGAATGAGTAATGTCTTGTATAATCCGTGTTACAAAGCGTTCGCGAATCACATCCCATTTTTGACGTATTTCTTTTGAGGTTCTTATTGCTTCTTCAACAACTTGTAATATAGCTCTTTCTTCTTGTGCTAACTGTAAAAAAGCGCGCACTTGATTCTGAATCATATCTCGTGCTTCGGCCTTTGTTTGAGGGGAGAAAGAGCGATCAGCAATATCATAAAAGCGATTCATAACATCTTCCATCAAAACGACGAGGAGAGCATCTTTGTTTTTAAAATATACATATGCTGTTCCATAACCAGTTTCTGCATGTTTAATAATCTGCGTGATTGTAGTTTTCTGAAATCCGTTTTTTATAAACATAGTATAACCGGAATGTAATAGTTTCTTTTTTGTTTCTAAGGAGCGGTGTTTTCTTGTTGAAAGAGTAGAATTTTTCAAGGAATCACCTCTTTATACTGAAATGTCTGAAAATATAATTGTATTGTAAAAGAAGTTCGTATATAAAGTCAACTGACATAATATCATTGACGTTATATCAATTTAAGTGATATATTTCAATTAGTTAGAATAAAAAGAAAATTAAAAGAAGGTGACACCATGTATAAAGAACCATTTCAACCAACTTATGAGTATGCGCTTGAATGTGATAAACATGATGAACTGAAAGATTTTCAATCTGAATTTTATAAAAAAGAAGGAACAATATATTTAGATGGTAACTCTTTAGGGTTGCTTTCAAAAAGAGCAGAGAAATCGTTACTTACCTTGCTAGATTCATGGAAAGAGTTTGGGATTGATGGATGGACTGAAGGTGAGCACCCATGGTTTTTCCTTTCGGAGAAATTGGGTGAATTGACAGCACCTCTTATTGGATCTTTACCGGAAGAAACGATTGTAACCGGTTCCACGACTGCGAATATACATCAAGTTATTGCGACGTTTTATGAGCCAAAAGGAATACGAACAAAAATTCTTGCGGATGAATTAACTTTTCCGTCAGATATTTATGCACTTCAGAGTCAAATTCGTTTAAAAGGCTTAGATCCAGATGAACATTTAGTACGAGTGAAAAGCCGAGATGGAAGAACACTTTCTGAAGATGATATTATTCATGCGATGACCGATGATATCGCTTTAATATTATTGCCTTCTGTACTATATAGAAGTGGACAAATTCTTGATATGAAGCGATTAACAGCTGAAGCTCATAAACGTGGTATTCATATAGGTTTTGATTTATGTCATTCAATCGGCTCCATTCCGCATCATTTTAAAGAGTGGGATGTAGATTTCGCTGTATGGTGTAATTATAAATATTTAAATGCAGGTCCTGGTGGTGTTGCAGGCCTTTATGTAAATAATAAACACTTTAATAGACTCCCAGGATTATCTGGTTGGTTTAGTTCTAGAAAAGATAAGCAATTTGATATGGAGCATTCATTAACTGCGGCTGACCATGCTGGAGCTTATCAAATAGGGACACCTCACGTATTAAGTACTGCACCATTAATCGGTTCTCTTGAAATTTTTAAAGAAGCTGGTATTGAAAAGTTACGTGAAAAATCATTACATATTACGAGATATATGCTTGATTTAATTGAACATGAATTAAAAGGCTTTGAATTTACAATTGGAAATCCATTAGAGGATGAAAAACGAGGCGGGCATATTTATTTAGAACATGCTGAGGCGGCGCGTATTTGTAAAGCGTTAAAAGCAAATGGGGTTATTCCAGACTTTAGAGCTCCAAATGGAGTTAGACTTGCGCCTGTTGCTTTATACAATACGTATGAGGAAGTATGGAACTCTGTACAAATCTTAAAGAAAATTATGAAAAATGAAGAATATAAAAAGTTTGAAAATAAGCGAGAGGTTGTGGCGTAAGCATGAAAACATCGCAGTGGATTGATATTTCGCAACCGTTAAATAATGATATCGCGACGTGGCCAGGGGATACACCTTTTTCATATGAAGTTTCATGGTCAAAAGAAAACAGTGGTTCAGTAAATGTCGGAAAGTTAACGATGAGTATCCATACAGGTACTCATATTGATGCACCTTTTCATTTTGATAATGACGGTAAGAAGGTGTTGGATTTAGATATTCAAGTTTATGTTGGCCCAGCGCGAATCATTGACGTTTCTAATCTTGAAAGCATCGGGAAAAAGGAATTAGAAAACTTTCATTTAGAAGGTGTAGAACGATTGTTATTACGTACATCTTCACATGGTAAAGCAAATGAATTCCCAGATGTAATCCCGCATTTACGCGCAGATATTGCAGCCTTTCTTTCTGAAAAGGGAATTCGTTTAATCGGGGTGGACGTACCATCTGTTGATCCTTTAGATGATAAAGAACTAGCAGCACATCATCAATTATTTAAACATGGAATTCATATTTTAGAAAATGTCGTACTCGATCACGTAGTAGACGGCGATTACGAACTTATTGCATTACCACTTGCATTAACAGATGCGGATGGGAGTCCAGTTCGAGCTGTTATTAGACCAATATAAGTAGAAATGAACACAAAGGGGCGTTTGGCTAATATGAAAGAAAATGAAAAGGTAATTATGGAAAAAGGGATTCATACGGATTTTAAGGAGAATATGACGTACGGAGAGTATTTACAGCTAGATAGCTTATTATCTAGTCAACAAAGATTATCAAATCATCATGATGAAATGTTATTTATCGTTATCCACCAAGCGAGTGAGCTTTGGATGAAACTAATTTTACATGAATTGAATGCTGCAATTGAATCTATTAAACAAGATAAATTACCACCAGCTTTTAAAATGTTAGCACGTGTATCAAAAATTCAGTCGCAAATTATTCAATCTTGGGATATTCTTGCGACATTAACGCCATCAGAATATATTGAGTTTCGTGATTCACTTGGTCAGGCTTCAGGTTTTCAATCGTATCAATATCGAATGATTGAATATGCACTTGGTTATAAAACACCACATGCATTAAAGATTTATGAAAAGGACCCAGAATTACATGCTCGTCTTCATAAAGCACTTCATGCACCAAGTTTGTATGATGTGGCGATACAAGCGCTTGTTAAAGAAGGATTCCCAATTCATAAAGATGTGTTAAATCGTGATATTACGCAGCCTTACGAAGAGGATGCAACTGTAGAAGCGGCTTGGATAGAAGTATATGCGGACGTGCAGAAATATTGGGATTTATATCAGCTTGCAGAGAAATTAATCGATATTGAAGACTGGCTACAACAATGGCGTTTCCGTCATATGAAAACGGTAGAACGAATTATTGGTCATAAAATGGGAACAGGTGGCTCTTCTGGCGTATCTTATTTAAAGCGAGTGCTTGATCAATGCTTCTTCCCAGAGCTTTGGAACGTTCGAACGAAATTATAAAAATAAACTTGTCAGCTATTAAATGCTGGCAAGTTTATTTTTTTGTTTTAATAACAAATATGATTTAATAGAGAGAACGAGATGAACTACAAATATTACATAACCATTTAGATGGAGGAAGATTTCTTGAATTTCGAGCAATTACAAAATAAATTTGAAAAGAAAAAGGTTAATACATTTCTTGTTTATCAAAAGGGGGAATTAACGACTGAGTACTATAAAACGATAGACTGTGCAAATGACTTATTTAAAATTAATTCGATTACAAAAAGTATCGTATCAATATTAATTGGTATCGCAATTGATAAAGGATTTATAAATAATATACATGCACAAATCACAACATGGATTCCCAATGTGCCGGAGGAAAAGAGGGAACTAACGCTGTATCATTTATTAACGATGACAACAGGAGAAGATTGGAAAGAGTTCGGAAATGGGGTTGTTTTCCCGAATGATTTTGTGGAATCGGACAATTGGGTGCAATACATTTTAGAAAAGCCGCTCATTGAAGAAATGGGTACGAAAATGAATTATAATTCAGGCTCTTCTCATTTACTTAGTTACATCATTCAAGAAGCAACTGGAATGTCGACGGAGCAGTTCGCGAAAAAGTATTTATTTGAGCCGTTAAACATTACGGAGTATGAGTGGCAACAAGACCCGCAAGGTATATATGTTGGCGGATTCGGTATGAAAATGAAATCTATAGATTTATTAAAGTTAGGAAAAGTATGTTTGAACAATGGATATTGGAAGGGAAATGATATTGTATCATCGAAATGGTTAGAAGAATCAAATACAGCTCTATTCGAAACGTATGAACATGTCGGAGCATATGGATATCACTGGTGGGTATTAAATAACGAAAGATTTCACATACCGTATTGTATGTATTTTGCTATGGGATACGGAGGGCAATACATTATTATCATTCCGCAGTTAGAGCTCGTAGCTGTAATTAGTAGCCACATGCCAAAACGTGGCCTCGTACCATTAAAGTTATTTATAGAGCATATAAAAGAGAATTCCGATCATAAGTAAGAAGAGAAATGAGGTGTTTTATGAGGAGTGCAAAGATGATAGCGATTTATAGACTGTTATTAAGTCTTCTAGCGTTTAGTGCACTTATTACTCAATTTGTTACAAGGGCACAAGTGAAACCGTTCAATCCAGTTAACTTTTTTAGTTTCTTCACAATTGAAAGTAATATTTTAGTGGCGGTAATTCTACTATTTAGTAGCTTGGGGACAGCCCTATTTGGACGTTCCGAGCAGTTTGGAGTTCTTCGCGGCGCAGCTACAGTATACATACTGACAACAGGACTTATTTATTTTTTGTTATTAAGGGGATTAGAAGAGTCACTTCAAACACCGATACCGTGGGTAAATACTGTGCTTCATTACATCATGCCGTTAGCGATGATTTTAGACTGGGTTATAAATCCACCTACGAAGACCATTACATGGAAACAGGCTGCGAGTTGGCTTGTTTTCCCGCTTTTATATGTTGTCTATAGCTTAATACGCGGGCCATTCGTGAATTGGTACCCATATCCGTTTTTAGATCCGAGAATAGGTGGATATGGGAGAGTATTTTTATATAGTATAGGGATATCCGTTGTTATTGGAGCTATTTGCGGATTAGTAAAAATGTTAGGGAATCGATCTTTGCATATAAAAAATAATCCTCCTTATTAAGGAAGAAGTACATAAAGAAACCTCTGTCTGTATGTAAAGACGGAGGTTTTTTTGTTTTACCGACTTGTCTTCTGAAAGGACATTTTTAAAAATTCCTCTGTTTTCGTATCAAACTCTACATCCACAAAAACACCATACTCTTTTCCACCCTCACGTAGCCATAATTTAAACTTTTCAACTGTTATTTGAACAGTTTTTGGTTGTCTACCTATATGAAGGTAATCGATAATCTCAGCTTTCGGATATTGTTCTTTCGTTTTTTCAACGGCTAGTTTACCCCATTTTGCATATGGTGGCTGTGCGTGAACAATAGATGGGTCGGTATGTATATTTGAACATGTTGTTATTAAAAAAAATATAAATGCTGTACGTACGAAGAATCGCTTCATAATAAGCTCCTTTTATTCTTTTTGTATATTGTTTACATATTTCTTCAAGCATATAAGTTTGGATTTTTTTGTCTTCTTTACATAAAAGCGAGGGTTTTACAAAACATAACCATGAAATCATTTCCGTAATTAAGGAGGGAAATACATGCGTCAAAAAGCTGTTTTTAAGATAGCGATCTTGCTTGTCTTTATCGGGCTATCGTTAATGGTAAGTAGTATACAAACCAAAAATGTAGAAGCCTTTTCTAATCAAGTGATTCAAAGAGGGGCATCTGGAGAAGATGTCATTGAACTGCAAACTCGTTTGAAATATAACGGATTTTATACGGGGAAAGTTGATGGTGTTTTCGGATGGGGTACATATTGGGCGCTTCGAAACTTTCAGCAAAAATTCGGATTGCCAGTTGATGGTTTAGCGGGTGCTAAAACGAAGCAAATGCTTGTAAAGGCAACGAAGTATGATAAGTCGACCGCTAATAAAGATACTACAACTAATAAAGGGAACAGTGGTGGAGGTACACAGGAAAATAAGCCGCCAAAAAGTACAGGGACAAATGTTCCAAACGGTTATTCTCAAAATGACATTCAGTTAATGGCAAACGCTGTATACGGAGAATCCCGTGGTGAGCCGTATTTAGGACAAGTTGCAGTAGCTGCGGTTATTTTAAACCGTGTCACAAGTGCATCATTTCCAAATACTGTTTCAGGAGTAATCTTTGAGCCGAGAGCATTTACAGCAGTAGCAGATGGACAAATATATTTAACGCCAAATGAAAATGCGAAAAAAGCCGTATTAGATGCGATCAATGGATGGGACCCAACTGGGAATGCATTATATTATTTCAACCCAGATACTGCGACAAGTAAATGGATTTGGACTCGTCCACAAATTAAAAAAATTGGTAAGCATATTTTCTGTAAATAGAGCGGAGGTGGAAACATGTTACGAGGTATTATCATCGTATTGTTAACAGTAGGTGTAGTCGGAACAGGGTATTGGGGCTATAAAGAGCATCAAGAGAAAAATGCAGTATTAATTCGAGCGGAAAATAGTTATCAGCGTGCGTTTCATGATTTAGCATATGAAGTTGATTTATTACACGATAAAATTGGAACAACACTGGCGATGAATTCACGTTCCTCATTATCGCCAGCTTTAGTAGATGTATGGCGTTTAACATCAGAGGCTCGTTCTGATGTAGGACAATTACCTTTAACATTAATGCCATTTAATAAAACGGAAGAGTTCCTTGCGAATATCGGTGATTTTAGTTATCGTGCAGCGGTTCGTGATTTAGAAAAAGATCCGTTAAATGATCAAGAATATAAAACGTTACAAGGTTTATATTCAAATGCAGGAAATATACAAGATGAACTGAGAAAAGTGCAGCATCTTGTATTGAAAAATAATCTTCGCTGGATGGATGTAGAAATGGCTCTTGCGTCAAACCAAGACCCAGCAGATAACACAATTATCGATGGATTAAAGACGGTAGAAAAGAATGTAACATCATACTCGTCCACAAACTTTGGACCGACTTTTACAAGTGCACAAAAGAATAAAAAAGGCGGATTTGAGGCAAAAGGAAAGGCGATTTCGAAAGAGGAAGCGGAAAAAATCGCGAAATCATTTTTAAACTTAAAAGGGAATGAAAAAGTAGAAGTTGAGAAAAGTGGAAAAGGTGCAAAAGAATCATTCTACAGTGTGAAAATTCAAGATCCAGCAACGAACAATGAGTATTATATGGATATTACCGGAAAAGGTGGATATCCAATTTGGGTAATGAACAACCGAGAAATTAAAGAGCAAAAAATCAGTTTAAATGATGCAGGAAGTAAAGGATTAACATTTTTAAAGGATCACAAGTTTACAAATATGGAGCTGTTTGATAGTTCTCAATATGATAATATCGGTGTGTTTACGTACGTTGTAAGTGAAAATGGAGTGCGTATTTATCCAGAAGCAATCCAAATGAAAATTGCTTTAGATGATGGGTCGATTGTTGGTTTTTCCGCAAAGGAATATTTAGCATCACATCAAAAACGAACGATTCCGAGTGCGAAGCTAACCGCTGCTGAAGCGAGAAAGAAAATTAACCCCGATGTAAAAGTTATGGAAGAACGTAAAGCTGTAGTAGTAAATGACTTGCATAATGAAGTACTTTGCTATGAGTTTGTTGGTACTTTAGGGAAAGATACGTACCAAATTTTCATTAACGCAAATAGCGGAGCAGAAGAAAAAGTGAAGAAGATGCAAGCTGTTGAAAAAATTTATGATTAAACATCAATGATAAAGTGGTGAAAATAATGAAAATCATTATATATATGTTAATGCTTTGTTTCGTTATTACTGGATGTAGCATTGGAAAAAAAGACAATTCTAATGAAAAGCCAGAACAAAAAAATGTCTCGATGAAAAATGTTACGTATACAAATAAATCAAATAAGCCAAATGAAAAAGCAGCTGATCATCTGGCATCTTTAGCTGCAAGTATACCTGGTGTAAACGATGCGACAGCAGTAGTAGTTGGGAAGTATGCTGTTGTAGGTATTGATGTGAAAGCGAAACTTGATCGAACTCGCGTTGAGTCAATTAAGTATTCTGTTGCAGAAAGTTTAAAGAATGACCCGAACGGTGCAAATGCAGTCGTTGTAGCAGATGTTGATACGTATGAAAGACTAAAACAAATAGGCAAGCAAATTAAAAAAGGTAAAACTGGTGAAGGCATACTTGATGAATTAGCAGCAATTGTTGGCCGAGTAATGCCGCAAGTTCCAAATGATATGATTGAAAATAGAGAAACGAATCCGATTAAAGATAATGATAAACAATTACCAAAAGATGAAGAACAAGAACTACGAAAAGAACAAGAAGATCAGTCAAATAACCATTTGAAAAAATAGTGAAAACCCCGTACTAAATTGTACGGGGTTTTTCTACAAGATTAAATATTCAGTTTATTTTCAAGGGAATATATGGTTTAATAATGAGGGGAGGGACAGCCGTTATGATGAAAAAAGCGCACTCATATTAGGTAGTTTATGCATAGGTTTTAGTATGACAGGGTGTGACCAGAAGAAAGAAGTGAAGAAGAAAACAGCTATGTCTTCTACTATAACGGAAAATAAAAAGCAAGAGACCATTAATATAAATCATTTCTCAAATATTAATGAAGGAATGACTTATTTAGAAGTGAAAGATTTAATCGGTTTTGAAGGGGATTTACTCATAGAAGAAGGGGAAGAACATTCTACACGAATTAAGCAAATTTTTGCTTGGAAAGGAAACGATCCAAAATCATTTGCTAAAATAACATTTTTGGATGGAAAAGTGCATTCTAAAACACAGCAAGGTTTAAGTTAATGACTTGAAGGAATGGGAGAGTTAAGCATGAACATACATACAGGGGAAATACAATTAGTTCCGTATAAGGAGCAGTATAAAGAGATACTACAATCATTTACTTTACCAAGTGAACAAGTTCAATTTACGGCGAATCCAGGTGAATTACTGGAGAAAGCGAAAAATGATCGAACGAAAAATGTAGTTGTTATTTTAGACTATAACGGAGTACCTGTCGGTGTATTTATATTACAAACAGGTGATAGAGTACAGGAGTTTACAGAAAATAAGGATGCCATACTTTTAACTTCTTTTTCTGTTAATTATAATAAACAAGGGAAAGGATATGCTAAAAAATCCTTGGCGTTATTACAAGACTTTGTAAAATATTATTATCCAATAAAAAATGAAGTAATTCTTGCTGTAAATGAAAAAAATATTCCGGCACAAAAGTTATATGAAAAAGTTGGGTTTCAAGATAAAGGGTATAGAAGAATGGGACCGATTGGACAACAATTAATATTACATTTATCGATAACCAAATAATTTAAAAAGCTTACTCTTGAAAAATCATGAAGTAAGCTTTTTTATTTGAGATATTGTCCATGCATGATATGTTAGAAGAATTAAAGCCAGTATCCGAGAAATATGAAGGTGCAAAACAAATCGATTGTTGAGCACTTAAATACGTGAGGAGTATTATATGACAATTTATATTGCACTACTACGGGGAATTAATGTAGGTGGGCATAAAGTAATCAAAATGGCGGATTTGAAAAAAGTCTTTGAATCAATAGGTTTAAAAAAAGTGAAAACATATATTCAAAGTGGAAATGTAGTGTTTGAGTCAGAAGAAGAGATAAGTTTTTTAAAGGAACGAATTGAATGTGAAATTAAGAATGTTTTTGATTTCGATGTTCCAGTCATGTTAAGAACAAATGATGAATTTATTAATATTATTAAAAAGTGTCCTTACGAGACTCATTCGTTATTAGAAGGAGAAAGTGTACATGTGGCCTTTTTAGCTAATCCACTTTCTGAAGAAGCCAGTAAGGGGTTACTTATGTACAATAGTGAACTTGAAGAATGCTATATTTATGAGAAAGTTGTATATTTGTTATTCAAAAGTAGCATTCGGAATTCTAAACTAATGAACCGGTTTCAAAAATTACATACGCCAGCTACAGTAAGGAACTGGCGGACTGTGAATAAGCTGAAAGCAATAGCAGAAGGTATTTAAACATAAAAAAGTGGTTTTCTGTAAATAGAAAACCACTTTTTTTATTTATATTGTTTGGCGACAATGAGTTCAACGATAGGATAAATAAAGAATGAAGAACAAAGTGCGATAAACAGAGGTAGGTTCTTTATTTCATCGAGTAATAGGGATGAAAATCCTTCAGAAAATATTAAAATAAGAAACATCACACACATAAGTACAAAATAAGAAATTTTAAAGCTTTTATAGGTAATTTGTTGTCCCATCTCATCTTGACTTTCTTCCGATACTCCGTTTGGATCCCCCCATGTAATATGATTTATTAAATTACTAAGTATTAAAGAGGCAGCGAAAATAGTCCCGCCCAAAATTGAACCTTCAGTTATGTATTTGTATGTGCCATGTACAAGTATAGCGATTAAAGATAAAGTTATGATTACAAAAATAATTTTTTTAGTATTCAATATATAATTGCACCTCCACTTTTGTAAAAAACTCTTTACATCCATAGTATAAAATTGGAAAAGTTTTATGTCAAATGTTTTTTACATATGAAGTGAATGTTTATGATATTTTGTTTAAAGGATGAAGAAAAAATTACATTACATTTGAATGTAAAAGAATGGGCTCGCATATATTTGGAAGGGATGTCAGATTAATTTAGGGGGTAGTTATGTCTATTCTTTTAAAAGCGGGTGCAGATGCAGGAAATAATGGTTTGAAGTTAATGGTGAAAGGGCAGGAACCCATTTTTATTCCGAGTATTTATTCTTTATATATAGGTGAGCCTACGGGGTTGTTAGATGAGGTTGATGTTTCATCGTCAGAATTAGAGAATCACATTGATGTGACCATTAGTTCTCCATCGCTAATGTTAAATAATGTACGATACATCGTTGGAGAAAAAGTGATTCAAGATCAATTAAAAGGTACTGAAGTGGAGAAAAAATCAAATAAATCTACTGATGAGTTGATGGTTATTACAATCCTTTCAGGTTTAGCGATAAGTGCTATGCGTCAAAGTCCAACTTCAAGTCATATTAATATTCGTTATGATTTATCTGTTGCTCTTCCAATGCAACTTATTACACAGGAAATTGCTGCTGAAAATGCGAAACGGTATATGGGTAATCACAAGGTCATATTCCATTATCCAAATGGACGCGATGTTACGATTAATGTTTCTATTGAGTTTTGTAAATGTCTACCTGAAGGCGCTTCTGGGACGTGGGGGATTGTATATGATGAGGAAGGAAATGTTGTGAAACATAAAATAGAATGTGAACAAAATCAAGTTTCAGAAATTGATTTTGTAGATAAAACTTTATTGTCTTTTGATATTGGCGCGGGGACAACGGAAGAAGTTGTTTCATTAGGGGTAAATTTCCGTCCGCAATTAAGTAAAGGATTATCGTACGGTGTAAAAGAAACGTTACTACAAATTATTACGAGATGGAATCGGAAATATCCTACGAAAACAATTGATAGCATTACAGAATTTAACCAAATTTATTTAAATGAAAAGCACCCAAGAAATGCATTGTTAGTTGAGGAATCGCAGCCAGCATTTTTAGGTTTAGCAGCACGTGTCGCAACGGATATTATTAACAAAATTGATGATATGAAAGACGATCCATATGTATTTATTTATGGTGGGGGCGCAGTTATTATTAAAAATAGCTTAAAAATGATTTTGAAACAAAAAGGACGCTTGAAAAATGTGATCTTTGTAGATAACCCGTTATTCACCAATGCTCGCGGGTTATTAGTATATACATGTTCGCCAAAATATAGAGAGCATAAGCAAAAAGAGTTAGGGTTTACAAACTTAACGATAAGTTAGTTGGTGGAAGTATGCGATCTAGGCGATATAAACGTGGTGATCGAGTGAAAATTAATATTAATAAATCAGTATCGCCTGAAATGATTGCTTGGCTTAATAAACAATCTAATCCAACTAATTTCTTTTTCTTTGCGGCCCAGCAATTATTTAAACAAGTAGGAGATATTGATGTATCAAAAACCTTGCCAAGTAGCCATGTTTTTTCTTTATATATAGAACCATCATCTCTATTAAAAGTTGAAATGAATCCATTTAAACACGTACCACTAGAAAATAGTAAATCCACCGAAAATGTAAAAAAAAAATCGTGGGAATCTGTTGACCAGTTAGATTGTCCATTTTTTTAAGCATAGAAAAATATAGGTAGAGCCCATCACTATACATACGAATGCAGTGATGGGTTTTTGTTATTGTATCGTAATCTTTATAAAGTGAAACTATAATCAGTGGGGGTTTTGTTCATCCCCCACTGATTATTAGTTGAACCAATCGGGCGTTTACGGGTAGTTTATCTCCCACCTAATTTCTTTGCTTCAGCTGAATTTTGAGGTGGAAGTTTTACTGCCCACAAATAGCGGGATAAATAGAAGGGACAAAATAATTTGTGCCCCTTCTAATAGTTGTTCTTATCTTATATGGGATATATGTTCTGAAACTGCTTTAATAATTTCATCCCAGTCATCGGGATGATTCTCGTGTCCTGTACCTTCAAGGGGGAATAGCTTTGAGTTCGGAATTTCATCAATAAGTGCGAGTCCATGTTCAAGTGGAAGAGCTGTATCGTCCGTACCATGAATTACTAAAGTAGGTACTAGTAATGATTTAAGTATACCTTCATAAGAATCATCACCTGTAAGGAGGGCGTGATTAAACATGCTTAATAAATTGTTAGCACGTTCTATTTCTTGTTTTACTTGTTTCAAAGTTCTTGCTTCATCAAATATACGCTTTGGTCCACAGAGTAGACGTGATCCTGTAACTAAATATTTCGCTATAACACCTTTATTTGTCCAATCTAAATTCGCACCAATAGCATGATGTGTCAAAATTCTTTCATCCATTGGAGGCAAATCCCGAGTATTGTTATCAGATCCAATAACGCTTGTTGCTAGTAATGTTAAGGACAAAATTTTTTCTGGGTGTTTGACTGCAGCAATTTGAGCAATCATACCTCCTAATGACATGCCCAGAAGGTGTGCCTTGTCAATATGATATGCATCGAGTACCCCGATTGCATCTTCAGCCATGTCCGCTACAGTGTAGTTGGAAGTCCCAGGCTCATATGTAACAGAGCGCCCAACATCACGGTTATCATAGCGAATGACAAATCTTCCTGTACTAGCCAACATTTCACAAAATTCTTCATCCCAATAAACCATTGAACACGTAGCTCCCATAATTAATAATATTGCTGGGTTATTAGGATTGCCAAAGCTTTCTGTGCATATATCAATGCCGTTTACTTTGAAAACTTGTTCACTCATAGTACACTCTCCGTTTCATTTAAAGTTCATTAATAATTTTAAAAAATATAACTTTGGGTGTTTAGTAGCCTTAAATTAGATTGTATTAAATTTAAGTACATGCTTTTTGCACTCATGATACTTAATTAGTAGAGATAAATATCACCTCCAAACATATTTATGGTCATTCAAGGCGGAAGATTTTGAAAAATAATTGTTTGTTATTAAAATAAACAACAAGGAGGAGAGGAAATGAAAGCAATTGTTATTGATCAATATGGCAGTATTGAAGAATTACAAGAAAGACAAGTTCCAAAACCGGTTGTTAAGTGTAATGAGGTATTAATACATATTCATGCAACTTCTGTAAATCCTGTTGATTGGAAAATTAGAAAAGGAGACTTACAAGAAAAGTTACGATTTTCATTTCCGATCACTTTAGGTTTAGATGTCGCTGGCGTAATTGAAGAAATTGGAGAAGATGTGGATTCTTTCAAAATAGGGGATAAAGTATTTACGAAACCTGAAAATATAGGAAAAGGCTCTTATGCTGAGTACATCACAGTGAAATCGGATTTAGTAGCTCACATGCCAAATAATCTTAGTTTTGAAGAAGCAGCATCTATACCTCTTGCAGGACTTACAGCTTGGCAAAGTCTAGTTGATTATGCGCAAATAAAAGAAAATGACCGAGTATTCATTCATGCTGGAGCGGGCGGAGTAGGAAGTTTTGCAATTCAAATCGCGAAATCATTTGGGGCTTTTGTCGCAACAACTGCAAGTAGTAAAAATGAAGAGTTTTTAAAGTCCTTAGGGGCTGATCTCGTTATTGACTATAAAAAAGATAAATTTGAAGAGTTACTATCAGATTATGATATTGTGTTAGATACAATCGGCGGAGAAGTACAAGAAAAAAGTTTTCAAATTATTAAATCTGGTGGTGTTCTAGTTTCTATCGTTCATGAACCACTTCATGAAGTAAAGGGCATAAAATCAGGGTTTTTATGGTTAAAACCAAGTGGAAA
Organism: Bacillus sp. TH25; assembly: GCF_016650935.1. Lineage (NCBI taxonomy): Bacteria > Bacillati > Bacillota > Bacilli > Caryophanales > Bacillaceae > Bacillus > Bacillus sp. TH25. Next base: position 73,865 of record NZ_JAEKEU010000012.1, read on the forward strand.
TCAATTAGACGAATTAACTAGTTTGATCCAAGCTGAAAAAATCAAACCAATCATTAGTAAGGTTGTGCCGTTTAATGAAAAAGGAGTTAGAGAAGCTCATATTTTGAGTGAAAGTCAGCATACTAGAGGGAAAATTGTAATTAAAATGGAATAAACTTTACATAAATATGCGAGTGGTGACTGGATAAAATAAAGATTGCCCCCCACTCGCATATACTACATTTTTTGAACGACATAAGTAATCACATTCGTTTTTAATTTAATGGGTTTTCCGTTACGTACAATATCATACGATAAATTTTTTATTTCAACTTTTACTTCTTGCCATTCGTTATAAACGCTTTTTAGTGTACGTATCATTTCTTCCGTAGAAAGGTTAATTTCAATTAAAGCATCTAATTCTTCTCCTGTTTCTAAATCTATTTCTTGAATGTTAGAGTTAACTATTAAACAATTGATACCGCCACTCTTTGTCCCATTTTTCATAGTCTGAAGCACTTTTTTAAAATCGTCTATTGATCTAACATGTTCTAAACTTGATACTGCAACGATGTAGTCATAAGTATTAGGAGCAATATAGTAGTCTTCAATTGCTGATTGTTCCGTTTTTATGTATTCAAATACACCATATTCTTTACTATAAACTTGTAACTTCATTAAAGCCGAATCAAGTAGATCAACACAAGTAACAGTGCCGCCACTATTCATGATTTTTTGTGCAATCGGAATACTGTTTCTACCGACACCAGAGCCAAGGTCAAGTATTTGTAGGTCTTTCTGTCCTTCAAAATAGTTCAGCATGCCCATAACTGTTTTAACAGGTTTATATAGCCAAGATCCCGCTTTGAATAATTTATATTGTTCATAGCAAAGATCGTGATATTTCTTTTCTTCTTGTCTTATGTAATCGATTCTGTTCATAGTGTTTCAGCTCCAATAGTTTCATGGCGAAATGAGTAGGCTGGACAACCTTTAACATTTGTTTGAATTCGAAAAATACCACCAGCATGTGGATACTCTTTTAATCCGTCATCAGTCATTCTTGTTCTGGCTGTTGTAACATACAAATCTGTTAAATTAGGTCCTCCAAATGTACATGATGTTACATATAACGCTGGAATTGGAATACTTAATACTTGTTCTCCAGTAGAGGGATTCCATCTAGTTACTTTTGAACCTCCCCAATGTGCAATCCATAAACAACCTTCTTCATCAATTGTCATACCATCAGGTAGACCGTCATTTTCAGAAAAAATGATTACATCACTTGGATTACGAATTTCTCCAGTATGTATGTCATAATCAAAACGAACAACTTTCTTAGTAGGTGTATCAATGAAATAAAGAAATGTATGATCAGGGGACCAAGCGATGCCGTTAGATGTATTTACATGTGAAACTTTTTTCTCTACGGTGAAATTATTATGTAAGCAATACAAGGAACCAGCTGCATTAATGCCGTATAAGTCTGTAGTGCCAGCCCAAAAACGGCCAGCTGGATCGCATTTTCCATCATTAAAGCGGTTTTCTAATAAATCTGGTTCAGGGTCATAAATATGTGAAAGTATTTTTGTGTCAAGATTAAGAGAATAAAAGCCTTGTTCCATTGCTACTAAAACTTCATCGTTCGTATATGGAACAACACAACCGATTTGTTGGTCGAGAGTGATCGCTCGGTTTGTTTTTTTAACAGGATTATAAAGCCATAATTTTTTCTCGATAATATCAACCCAGTATAATAATTGTTTCTTCTCATCCCAGCAAGGACCTTCCCCTAAATTCGCCTTAGCATCAACGACTAATTCTATATTTCTGAGCAATATGTTTCACCTCTATTCATTAAAGCTATATATAAAGTTCGATAAGAAGAGAGGTAAACCTTTCACTGAAATGAAATTAAAATTTCCAGTGTAAGAAAAGAGGGCCTTATCAAGTAATTCGAAAATAGCGTATAGCCATGGGGAGGGAAATATAGGGAATTCAAGAGAAATCCGGAGGGGAAATATTGTTGTGATGAGTGCAGTCACAAGATACAATTAGAAGCAATCAAATATTTTTTTAGATAGTAAAAAAAATGTTTGATTAACATGGGTTCAGAAAAATTTGACAATATATACGTTATAAATTATTATATGTAAAAAACTAATATATAATTTGGCGTTGAAGAGAAGAGTAGTTAAGAAAGAATACGTACAGAGAGCTCTGGTAGCTGAGAAAGAGCGGTATACATCTTAATGAAAAAAGACTTGGAGCTGCGCAAGGAACTAATTTATTTAGGGATGGTGCGACGGATTCTCCCGTTATAGAGATAGGGTATAAGCATATTTTGCCGTACCTGAAAAGGTTAATATGGTGACGTATTAACAAACTGAGGTGGTACCGCGAAGCTAATAACTCTCGTCCTCAAGATGAAAAATCTTGGGGGGGGGAGTTTTTTTGTTTTATAAAAACTGAAAATGTGAAAACAAAAAATACAATTGAGGTGAGTGGCATATGCATTGGGCGTATGAAGTAGCACATGAATTAATTAGAAAACATCCAAATAAAGAAACTTTTGTCTGTGCATCTGGAATTAGTCCATCTGGTTCTGTTCATATTGGAAACTTCCGTGAAATAGTAACGACTTATTTCGTTGTAAAGGCACTTCAAAATTTAGGGAAGAAGACTCGTTTTATCTTTTCATGGGATGATTATGACAGGTTTAGAAAAGTTCCCCAAAATATTGATCCATCTTTTGCAAGGTATCTTGGTATGCCATACTCTGATATTCCAGATCCGTATGGATGTCATGACTCGTATGCAGAGCATTTTGAAAAAGAGTTTGAAAAATCGCTCCAAGCATTTGGAATTGAAGTAGAATTCATTTATCAACATGCTGAATATAGAAACGGAAGGTATAACGGAAACATATTAGAGGCTTTGTATAAAAGGAAAGAAATATATGATATTTTAATGGATTTTAAAACAGGAGTACACCGAGAAGAAGATAGAGAAAACTTTTATCCAGTTACGTTATATTGTGAGAGGTGCGGGAAAGATGCAACAATTATTACACATTTTGATGAAACATTAAAAACAGTTCGGTATGACTGTGGAAATCAAAATGAATTATCGGTATTAAATACAAATAAAATGAAACTGAATTGGAAAATCGATTGGCCGATGCGATGGATGATAGAAGATGTTATTTTCGAACCGGGCGGAAGAGATCATTCATCGGAAACGGGTAGTTATAATGTATCAAAAGAAATTGCAAGGAAAATATTCAATTATGAAGCTCCTCATTACATTGCATATGATTTCATTGGAGTTAAAGGGCATCATGAAAAAATGTCCAGTTCTTTAGGGAATAGTATTACACCTAGCGACTTATTAAAAGTATATTTACCAGAAGTAATTCTTTTTATGTTTGCAAAATATAAGCCGGGCGCAGCTTTTCATATCGGCCTTGATGAAGATGTGATTCGAAATTATACAGAGTATGAACGACTGAAGGACAGTTATGAAAATAAAACGCTCAAAAATGAAGATTTATTTGATGCAATTAAACTTTCTAGACTTGATAGCCGATTTAAAGAGTATCCAAAATTTAATCAAGTAGCAGGAACTTTACCGTTATTAAATTTTGATTCATCTATTTTACAAGATATATTAGAGAAAATAGATAGGAGCTATGGATTACCTGAAATGGTAGCGATAAGTAATCGTGCAGAGCATTGGATAAGAAACTTTCAATCTGAAAATTAATTGCGGTAAATCAAGAGAAAAATACGGGATTTTATAACACATTAGATGAAAGGCAGAAAAAATGGCTAGTAGAAGTTTGTAAAATAATTCGTTCTAATAACGATCATTCTAAACTAATGGAGCAATTGTATACGATTTGTCATCATGAAAATAAAAAAATAATGAAAGAAAATCAAAAACAATTATTTACCATTATATATAGGCTCATTATGAATCAATCAAGTGGTCCACGTATACCTCTACTTATACATGTTGTCGGGGTTGAAAAATTTGCCTCATTATTAGATTTCTAGAGTTAGATACAAAAACTACGCAAGTACTTATAAAATAAGTGCTTGCGTTACATATTTCTTTACTATCGCGAATACATCTTTGGACATTCATCGCCACTTGGTTCGTAAAAACAATGACTTTTAAATTGCCCTGCAAATGGCTGATTATACCACTGGGGCGGACAAGCCCCGACTGGACGGAAATACCAAAGAGCCCATCTTGCTGGCCAGCGCCATTCACCTTGTAAAACTCGTCTTGCGATTTCTTTTTCCGATTCACGAGCACGTTGATAAAAGTATCCGTATTGAACCGCTTCAAATCCACCAGGGCTTTGATACACAGCATCGCGTACGGTACGGAGTTGTTTAAAATCTAAGCAATCACAAAATACACGGTTTACTACAACGCATCCAACAAGTTGTTCGCCTTGTCGACCTTCGCCTTCAGCTTCAGCACGTATTAAACGTGCTAGTAATTCAACATCACTTTCGTTGTATGGAATAAGGGGCATAGTGATACCACCTTTCTTTACCTGTTATAGTAAAGAGTGTATGTTTCAAAATGAGCTAAGTGCTTTTTTTCTTGAAAATAACTACTAATTTTATAAAGGAGCTAATTGGGATAAAAGCTAATTATTATATATAAGATCAAAACGAAAAAGGAGAGGTATTATGCATCGTATTCATAAAGAACATATCATATATGCAATGTCACCAAATAATGAGCCATGTATAGAAGTAGACACTGGGAGTCGGATTGTATTTGAGACGTACGACTGCTTTGAAAATCAAATTGATTCGGAAAATGTCTTATTTCAAGAACTAGATTGGAATCGAATTAATCCAGCGACTGGCCCTGTATATATTAAAGGAGCAGAACCTGGTGATATATTAGTCGTAATGATTGAAAAGATTGAAATTTCAGAGCAGGGTGTTTTAACTACAGGTGCGAACCTTGGTGTAATGGGTAATGAGCTAAATGAAAATACAGTGAAAATTGTTCCAATCCAAAATGAACATGTAATATTTTCGGATGAACTACAAATACCAATTAATCCGATGATTGGTGTGATTGGTACTGCACCGAAAGAAGAGAGTATTTCATGTGGCACACCGCATGATCATGGCGGGAATATGGATTGTAAAGAGATAAAAGAAGGAACAACGTTATTATTACCTGTAAATGTTCCTGGTGCTCTTTTAGCATTAGGTGATTTACACGCTGCGATGGGTGATGGTGAAATTGGTGTTAGTGGAGTAGAGGTTGCTGGTGAGGTAACTGTAACTGTTCAAATTATAAAAGAAAAGAAATGGCCACTACCAATGGCTATACAAAAAGAAAAAATAATGACAATTGCTTCAGAGAAATTGTTAGATGATGCAGCTAGTCGCGCTGTACGTAATATGGTGACATTTTTACATGAAGAATTAGAAATGTCTAAAGCTGATGCAACTCTTTTATTATCAGCAGCAGGTAATTTGAAAATTTGCCAAGTTGTGGATCCACTAAAAACGGCGCGGATGGAACTAGGAAGGGAATATGTGGAGAAGTTAGGATTTTCTCTAAGTGAATTTCATATTAGATAAGAAAAAATAGAAAAAGGATACTTTTGTATAGGAGTATCCTTTTTCTATTTTACGGATTTTGTGAAAAGAGGTAGTATTTATATAAGTATATTTGATATTGTGGATCAAAAAGGAGTTCAGAAATGGTCAAAATTATGATTGTAGAAGATGATATGAAAATTGCGGAGCTATTATCAACTTATGTTGCGAAATACGGTTACCAAGGAATTGTTATATCGGATTTTCAAAATGTGTTAGACATATTTTTAGAAGAACAACCAGAGCTAGTTTTATTAGATATTAATTTACCAAGCTTTGACGGTTACTATTGGTGTCGTCAAATTCGTGCGGTTTCCACATGTCCAATTTTATTTATTTCGGCTCGCGAAGGTACGATGGATCAAGTTATGGCGTTAGAAAATGGTGGCGATGATTTTATTCCGAAGCCTTTTCATTATGAAGTTGTAATGGCGAAAATTCGTAGTCATTTAAGACGTGCTTATGGAGACTATGCACCGAAACTAGAAGAACGAATGGTTGAGCAACAAGGTCTTAGTTTATATCCCGAAAGACTTGTATTAAAACTTAGGAATCAAGAGATTGATATAACAAGAAACGAAGCTATTTTATTAGAGACGCTAATGAAAAATTATCCACGTGTTGTGAGTAGAGAAGTATTATTAAATAAATTATGGGATAGTGAATCCTATGTTGATGACAATACATTAAGTGTAAATACCACACGTGTGCGTAAAAAGTTAAAAACGTTACAAATTGAAGGAGCAATTGAAACGATTCGTAGTGTTGGATATAGGTTGCATATTACTTGGGATACTGGTATGGAAAAATGATAAAGCTGTTTATACGTGATCATATACCACTCATTTGTTTTACAGCAATCCAACTACTAGCTATATTCCTCGTATATTGGTTTGATGGGCATAACCACATTACAACGGCATTATATGCAATGTTTTTAGGTGCTTTTTTTATGATAAGTTATTTAGTTTTTCGTTACTTTACACATCGTTCTTTCTATGAACGCTTAGCAAATCCGATGCAATCTTTGGATGAATCTGTTCAAAAATCTGATTTTTCAGCTGTATCTACCGCTCTCCAAGATCTGCTTGATGCACAATATCGTCATTATCAAAATCAGCTGCAATTACAAGAGAGAAAAAATAATGATCATTTAACCTTTATGAATCAGTGGATTCATCAAATGAAAACACCTTTATCTGTAATAGAATTAATTACACAGGATGAAGTGGATTCACGTTTTGAAAGTATTAATGAGGAAACAGATCGGTTGAAAAAGGGATTAGAGATGGCATTATATGTCGCGCGTTTAGAAGCATTTACACAAGATTTTTATGTAGAAAGAGTACAATTATATAAAATAGTGAATGATTCCGTGCATGAACATAAACGCTTCTTTATCCGGAATTTTGTATATCCAGAGCTTGAAATTGACAAGGGTATTACTGTAGAAAGTGATGCGAAATGGTTACAATTTTTAATTGGACAAATTATATCAAATGCGATTAAATATTCATCAGGTAGTAGAGAAAAGATTAAAGTGAAAGCATGTAAGGAAGGTAATACAGTCGTACTTGAAATTATTGATAGTGGCGTAGGGATACCGAAGCAAGATTTACCAAGAGTATTTAAACCTTTCTTTACAGGAGAAAACGGTAGAGATTTTAAAGAATCAACAGGAATGGGGTTATATCTTGTCTATGAAATTACAAAACAATTAGGACATAGTGTAGAGATCCACTCAGAAGTTGGTAAAGGTACCGTTGTACGAATTATATTTTGTAATGTGTAAAAAGTGATTCAGGCTAAAGAACTTTCGAGATAAGTTTTTTAGCCTTGTTTTGTACCATTGATAAAATTGGAGAATGAAATATTATATACGTAAGAGAAGCAAAACGAATCCGATAAGAATAAATGAAATACTACATACATAAACGCTTTTTAATAATAAAATAGAATCCTTTATAAGTTGCGAATGATAGGGGGCTTGAAATGGATATTCGAAAAATGAGATATTTCATAACGGTAGCAGAAGAATTAAACTTTAGTCGTGCGGCAGAACGTCTAATGATGGCACAACCACCTTTAAGTCAAGAAATTCGTAAATTAGAAGAAGAATTAGGAGTTCAACTTTTTCATCGAACAAAAAGAATGGTTGAACTTACTGACGCGGGGAAAATATTTTTAGAAGGTGCGCGGCAAACGTTACTGCAGGTAGATAGAACCATTAAAGAAACACAGCTTGCGAATGAAGGGAAAACTGGACATTTAATCATTGGTTTTGTTGATTCTACAGAAACAGTTATAGACATATTAAAAACATTTCGAGAACGGTATCCTAAAATTCAGCTCATATTACGTGAGATGACAACAGACCAGCAAATAAAAGCGCTATATGAAAAACAAATTCATATTGGATTTATTCGTTCCAAGCAGAATAATGAAATATTAGCTTCCGAAGTTTGTTCTGAAGAATGTTTAAAATTAGTTTTGCATCAAGATCATCCTTTAGTTTCGTTACCTAACATTTCAATGAAATCATTAGTTGATGAACCATTTATTTTATTTCCTCGTCATTTCGGTACTAACTTTTATGATTTAATTATTAGTTACTTTTGGGAACATGGAGTAAGTTTAAATATTGTTCAAGAGGCAATCCAAATGCCAACGATTGTGAATTTAGTTGCAGCAGGAATGGGGATTTCTGTCGTTCCATCATCGGTGGAAAGTTATAAAAAATCGGGTGTCATGTATAAAGACATTCAAGAAAATACACCGAAAATAAATTTATATGTTGGATGGAGACAAGATGAAAAGTCTGTCGTGTTAGAGAACTTCTTAACTGTTGTTAGAGAGGTTTATGCGACTTCACAATTTGAATTTGAAAAGTAAAAGCCCATCTTGATAGGATGGGCAGTGGGAATTTGGAAAGGGAAACTTCTATTTTTATTTTAAAGTCACTGATGATTCAACCTGTTTTACTCGGATCGTACTCAATGAAACCTTTTAGTACACCATCAATTTGATCCATAATTTCAGGTTGTAATTTAACACTAGAAGCAATTACGTTTTCTCTTATTTGCTCCGGATTTGATGCGCCAATAATTGCAGAGGAAACAGCTGGATTTTGTAGTACCCAAGCAACAGCGAGTTGAGATAAGGTAAGATTAGTTTCTTGCGCGATGGGATTAAGTTTCTGAATTGCAGTGAGTACATCATCACTCATCCAACGTTGCACGAGTTTTTGAAAAAATGGTTTACCAGCATCAGAGTTAGCACGTGATTGATTCGGCAAGGGTTTACCAGGTTGATATTTTCCTGTGAGAATACCTTGTGCAAGGGGAGACCAAACAACTTGACCAAGTCCCTCACGTTGACATGTTGGTATTACATCAGTTTCAATAACTCGCCACAACATCGAATATTGAGGTTGGCTAGCGATGAGTGGAATGTTCAATTCTCGTGCAAGTGCTGCACCGCGGGTAATTTGTTCTGATGTCCACTCACTTACGCCTAAGTAAAGGACTTTACCTTGTCTTACAAGATCAGCAAAAGCTAACATCGTTTCTTCAAGGGGAGTTGTTGTATCAAATCTATGTGCATAATAGACATCAATGTAGTCTGTCTGCAACCGTTTTAATGATACATTACAATTTTCTATAATATGTTTTCGCGATAATCCACGATCATTTTTTCCAGGTCCAGTCGGATGACATACTTTTGTACATAGTTCTATACTTTCTCGGCGTATACCTTTTAAAGATCGGCCAAGTACTTCCTCAGCGATAGTGTCCGAATAAACATCAGCAGTATCGAACGTTGTAATTCCGACATCTAGTGCGGCTTTCACACAATCATTTGCAGTATCTTCGTTTACTTTTCCACCATGGTTTATCCAGTTCCCATATGCAATCTTACTTACTGTTAATCCACTGTTTCCTAGTTTGCTAAATTCCATTGTAGAATCCCCCTTAAAAATGATATCTTTATTATAAGAACTGAAATTTAATATGTATAATATATAATTCATGATAAATTTATATAAAAATTATATAAGGAGGAGTATATAGAAGTTTATAGATAGGGAAATCTAAAGCAAGAAGAACATGAAAATGTAGTTTGTGTTTTATTGATATGAAGTGCAAAGAGGGAAAATAAACTTTTTTGCAGTACATATAATAATATTTACGCATGCAATACCACTATGGTACAATATGGTTACTAACGACGGAAAGGAATGATGGGTGGACGATGATTAACTAATCTTATTTTTAAATGTTGAAATTAAATAAATTTCAATTTGTAAAAAATAGGATTAGTCTGCCCAATTCCATTCAACGGTATTGCTATTTGATTTGCGTAATAGCTTATTTGGGTATAAATAATGTAATGACTAATCCTGCCAAAATTACTTTGGGAGGATTTTTTTCTCCCTTTATGAAAGGGATCGGTAATATGAAAGAACTTTTAAAATTAAATGATGTTTATGTTGAAATAATGGAAAATACTTTGTTAGAGAAAATGAATGTTACAGTAAAACAAGGAGATGTTATCGGATTAATTGGTAAAAATGGTGCTGGTAAATCAACGTTGCTTCAATTAATAAATGGGAAGATTGAGCCATCAAAAGGTACTGTTGAATGGCAGCAAATGAATATGACAACGGCATATGTTGAACAAGAAACAGAAACGTTTATTAGTAATGATGTAATTGCAAAAGAAGCAGAACTTCTTGCGAAATGGGGCGTGCCAACGAACGATTTTCTTACGTTAAGTGGTGGTGAAAAGCTTAAAGTTCGACTTGCAAAAGGATTTGCCGAAAATCCTAACGTCCTAATATTAGACGAACCGACAAATCATTTAGATGAGATGAGTACGGAATTTCTCATTAAACAAATAAAAAATATGAAAGATACAGTTATCGTCGTATCGCATGATCGATATTTTTTAGATGTTGTCGCAACAAAAATATGGTCAATTGAGGATAAGAAATTAATTGAGCATAGCGGTAATTATACGAGTTATATGAAAGCACGTGAGCAAAAAAGATTGACGCAGCAGCGTGAATATGAAAAACAACAAAAACGTATTGAACTTGTAGAATCACAAATAAAAGAATTAAGTTCATGGTCACAAAAAGCGCATGCACAGTCTACAAAACAAGAAGGTTTTAAAGAGTTTTATCGTGTAAAAGCGAAGCGAACGGATGCACAAGTTAAGTCAAAACGAAAACGTCTTGAAAAAGAGCTAGAGAAAACGAAAGTAGAACGTGTGAAAGAGGAGTACTCAGTTGAGTTCTCTATTCAAGCGAATAAAAAAGTGGGAAAACGCTTTTTAGAAGTAAAGCAATTTAAAAAAGACTTTCATGGAAAAATATTATTTGAAAACGTTAATTTTACAATTCAGCACGGTGAGAAGATTGCGATTGTTGGACCAAACGGTAGCGGGAAAACAACATTACTGAAGATGATTATGGGAACGGAAACTGTGCAAGGAGAAATATGGATTTCACCATCTGCAAACATCGGTTATTTAACACAAGAAGTATTTGATTTACCACTTGATAAAACGCCAGAAGATTTATTTTTAAAAGATTCATTTGAAGAAAGAGGGAAAGTCCAAAATTTAATGAAACATTTAGGGTTCCAAGCTTCTCAATGGAAAGAGCCGATTGAATATATGAGCATGGGAGAACGAGTGAAATGTAAGTTAATGGCTTATATTTTAGATGAAAAAGATGTACTTATTTTAGATGAACCGACAAATCACCTTGATCTTCCTTCACGTGAACAGCTTGAAAATACATTAGCGGAGTATAATGGAACACTAGTTATCGTTTCTCACGATCAATATTTTCTAGAGAAAACAACTAACACGAAACTTGTGTTTTCAAATAATACGATACAAAAGCAGCTAAAAGAACCTACAAAAACAAGAGATGATATTGAAGAGCTACGTTTAACATTAGAAACAGAGCGACAAGAAGTATTAGGTAAATTAAGCTTTTTAACTTCTAACGATAAAGAATATAAAGAACTTGATGAACGATTTATAGAACTTACGAAGCAGATTAAGGCGCTTTAATGTAATTAAGGGGGATTAACATGGGAGAAGAGAGTTCGACTAATTTATTTAGAATAGACTGTGGAGATATATACTTGCAAGAGTTTACTATCAAAGATGGGGAGAGTATTTATAAAATATCGAATCAACCGGAAATAGAACAGTTTTTACCAGACTGGAAATCAACGAAAGAACAAAGGATTGACTGGGTTATTAATGATGAAATACCAGCAAATAAAGCATTTCTTAATGCAGTGAAAAATACATGTAACATAGATGATCATATATTAAAGCTAGGAATATTTAATAAAGATACAAATGAATTTATTGGATGGTGCTGTACGGGCATTAAAGAAGAACTCCCTTCACCGAACAGAGAAATTATGTATGCTATTTCAAGGGAGCATCAAAATAATGGCTACGCTACGAAAGCGACTAGAGGATTGATTGACTATTTGTTTAAAAACACCACTTTAGATGTCTTAAATGCAATTGCTTTAATTAACAACGTACCATCAAATAAAATTATTGAAAAATGCGGATTTACTTATATGAGCCAACAGACGATAGAAAATCAACTATATAATCATTATCTATTGAGTAAATCAGAGTGGATAAAAAATGTTGTTCTTTAAAAAGGGCTATAATGGAATAAAATCATTATAAAAAAGAAAAGCTTAG